>JAEYOE010000031.1 GCA_023412005.1 Bacillota bacterium | reverse complement strand
TTCACCATGCCCGGTAATGCCACCACCATAACGGCGAACTTTATCAGCACAGAGGTAGAGCCACCCGATACAACGCCTACACCAACCCCAACAATCCTAAACCCATATCCTGTGATTTCCCACCCGAACGCATGGTCGGTCGATAGCAGCGGAAACGCGACAGCCAAGATAGACGCTCCGTTTGAGAAGTTTGTACGCCTGCTGAACAATGGCGTCGTAATAAATCCGAGCAATTACACCGTCACCGATGGCAGCACCATCATCACATTTAAGGCAAGCTACCTTGAAACGCTTTCAGCCGGTACGCACACCATCCGCACAGAATTTACGGACGGGTATGCTGATTTGACATTATCAATAAAAGAAACTGCGGATATACCGGACGGTGATACTCCTGATGTACCGAAAACAGGCGACAACAGCAATATGCTCGGCTGGATTATTGCACTACTTGCGTCAGGCTTGGGTCTGCTATGCCTTGCGGTATGGCGTAAGTGGCGACAGGTTAAAGGAACGCGATAAAGCATAAGCATATAACGAATAAGGCGGCTTATTTACCGCCTTATTCGTATTATTTGGTATTGTAAACTTTATTACAAACACATATGTCCGCACAGCGGTGTTATTTTTCACAGGAGGGTTTGCGGTATGACACACATGGTATTAGGGATTGGCTATACTCCAAGCGAACGCGAGGCTGTGTGTATTAAATGGCGTGAACACGATTTGACATTCCATTTCGTGGATTTGATAAATGAAGCGGTACGAAACCTCCGGCACACGGAATATATATAACGTCACTATCTGTTCCAACAATGTGAATATTGAGGAGTTTGACGTTTTACGCAGAATTGGTACTACACCTATTGTTGTATTGTCCCCGGATCGCAGTATTGATAAAAGAGCTGAGTATTTTCAGCGGGGAGAATCGGATTTTATCATACAAGAATATCATCTGATAAAGAAAAGCGTCATTATGCAAGACGCCGTTCAATACTATCTGAATCATACCAACAAAGCAACTAAACCGCTCACCATCATTACGACGGAGGACATCTGCTTTTGTCCGGAGTTTCGTGAGGTTGAGATACGCGGACAATTTGAGCCAAAATGGAGGCGGCATAAAAGGCAATGAAAAAGCCCGCAAACGCCCTAAAATAGAGGGTTGCGGGCTGTGGTGCCGGTGGCCGGACTCGAACCGGCACGTTGTTGCCAACAATGGATTTTGAGTCCATCACGTCTGCCAATTCCATCACACCGGCTAGTGGACTTTGTTAATATAGCACATACGAAAAACACCGTCAAGACAGGTTTGACACTTTTGGTTTTATTGTGGATTGCCATCGCTTAAAAAAAAAGAGGCAAACAAAGTTTGCCGAAATAAATAGGGAGATGAGTCGTATCATAGTCGGGTTATGTAAATAATGTCGACGGATACGCGTAGTAATATCACATAAACGCACATTAACATTAATAATACCACATCAGGTGCCAAATTTCCTCTATTTTTTTATTAAAACAACTGTTGTTTAAAAAAGAATAATGACTTTTTTCTTATGACGCCGTTCGTCAATGTTTTTTTGGGAAATACTTATAATAATAGAAAAGACAAAAGAGGTGCGCTTCATGAATATAGACGATTATCGTTTGTTTCCGTTGCCTGTTTTTGTTGTCAGTTCAAAAAATGGTCGCATCATCGGCAATAACCCATATGCCATGGCTGCAGGCTTTCATGTCAAAGCGTCATTCTTTGATATGATTGCGGACAAGTCTGTTTTTGCGTTGTTTATAAAAAAGGGTGCTGACCCGCTTATCGCTGACACCACAATGATGATAAACGGCAAGGCATATAATGCCGCCATCAAAGCGGTACTAACCGAGTATAACGGAGAGGCTGTTTATCTGATTGTCTTAACCGATATACGTGAGGCAACGAAGCTCAGCGATGAAGCAATGATTGCGGCCATTACGGATGCATACCGGTTCGATGCAAAAAATCCGGCCTTGGATTTTTTGCGTATTACTGCCACGGCAACCGGGGCATTCTGTGCTTCGCTGTACGAAAAAAAGAGCGGTCGGTATAAACTGAGCGACGAATGGCGTACGAAAAAAAGCATTTGCATTCCCATGCTGAGCGCAGATGCCGACACTGCCATCAATAAGGAAATTGAACGGCTAAAAAGCTTAAAGCATGCAGACGATGTTGTCGTTGCTTCATTTAAAAAGGCGCATGGCACCAAGGGGATGCTGGTCTGTTTTTTCAACACCAAAGCCGACGATAACAATCGCTGCCGAATTGACCGGATGGCGACGGTTTACGCTTTGGTTTCGCCCGATCTTTGGGATAATAATGAAATGGCAGTTTTGAAAGGGCTCGATACTGCCGAACAAGGCTTTGCCGTGTGGGACAAGGACACCAAAGCCCTGCTGTATGAGAATAAGATGTTTCGTGAAAGGTTTGGCACCGGGGCTGACCAACCGCTGCTGAGCAGGCTGCAAAGCGGCGATAAGCTGGCAACAGAGCTTAGTACTGACAATGAGGAATTCACAGGCAAAAGCTATGGAATAACGCAGTCAAAAACGCGGTTCGGCAGACGTACCATTGTAACGGCGATCGTCAATGACGTGACCAAATACAAACAGGCTGAAAGCAAGCTGGAGGTGCTCGCGAAAACAGATATACTCACCGGGCTTAATAACAGACGCGCTGGTTTACAGATTCTTGAGGCGGCGTATGTTAAGTGCAAGAGAGAACGCAAGCCTTTAACCGTGTGCTTTGCGGATATTGACGGCTTAAAAAGCATTAACGACACTTACGGACACGGCGTGGGCGACAATATGATTCGCGCGGTTGCAATCATACTTAAAAAACAGATGGATACAATGGGGGAGGTATGCCGTCTCGGGGGCGACGAGTTTCTGCTGATATTGCCGGGCATTAAAAAGGCGCAGGCCATGCTGCTGACGTCAAACATTAAGCAAGCCATTTCACGTACATTTGTCAGCGAAAAGCAGAGCATTTCCATGAGCTTTGGGTTCAAGGAGGCGGAGTACAACGCAAACGAAACCGTCTACACACTCGTCAATACGGCAGACTCCGATATGTATAAGGAAAAAAGAAGCAAAGCTTAAATAAGGCCGCTCAATTTAAGTATCTGTGCCGTTTCATCCGCCTTGTTCATCACATAAAGATGAAACTTGTTGATGCCGCCCGCCATCAGATCGTTGATTTCTTTGACGGCATAGTCGATACCCGCTTTTTTGAAAGATTCAGTATCTTCGCCGTAACGGCTGACGAGCCTGCTCAGCGATGCGGGGATGGAACAGGCGGAGAGCAGCGTCATCCGAATAATCTGCTTGGGATCAAGCACGGGCATGATGCCCGTGACAATCGGGGCTGTGATGCCGGCCTTGTAGGCCTTTTCGTGAAAATTGAGTAGCGCGCTTGTATCAAAGCAAAGCTGCGTCACAAAAAAATCTGTGCCCAAATCGGCTTTCAGTTTCAAAAACCTAATGTCGTCTGATAACGTATCCGCTTCATAATGAGCTTCCGGATAAGCGGCTGCGCCTATTGTAAAGTCGTTTCTTTTCTTTATGTCTATAATCAGGTCGCTCGCGTGCTTGTAATACGCAAACGCGGTATCTCTATCAATACCCTGCGGGATATCGCCGCGCAGTGCGAGTACATTTTGAATACCTTTTTCGAGCAGCGTATCGAGCACGGCGTTAATCTGGCCGGAGTCTGCGCCCACGCAGGTTAAATGCGCAATGGCCTCAAGGCCAAGGCCGCTCACATGCGAGGCCACTTCAACGGTTCTGTCTCTGTTGCCGCCGCCCGCACCGTAGGTGATGCTTACGAATTCCGGGTGGTAAACGGACAGCTTTTCAATGGCACTGTATACGGTATCTACCGGCATATCCTTCTTGGGAGGAGAAAACTCCAGTGAGAAAGCTTTTGTATTTTGTTTCAGCTTATTAATAAGGTTCATGAACTTGACTCCTGTTTTGTATGCCGATTTTGGATTGATTCCAATTTAATCATAATGACAGCGATTTTGCAAGTGGTTGAATAATGAGAGTAAGTGTTGTATGATATCACCTGAGGTGAGCGATGGAGCTTTTTTCATTTATACCGTTCGTTCCCGACAAGAAGACCGTTATGCGGCGGTTGGGATCACAAAGAGCAAAATTTCCGGCAGAGCTTGACCATGAAATAGACGCGATGCTCAAGTCAGCTGAATCCTTATTCACCGTTACGGGAAAAGCGATTGCCGTACCCGCGCGTGTTTCGCAAGACGGTATGCTCTATATCAATGAGACGCCGATTGAATCGAAGCAGCTTGCAAAGCTGCTGGCAAACAGCTCCGAAGCGTATTTGATGTGCACGTCTGTTCCTGCGCGCGAGGTTGAAAAAATCAATGAAGCGATCAGTGCCGGAGAAGGGCTTAAAGCCATCGTATATGACGCTTACGCATCCGAATTTGTTGACGGGGCGCTGGATGTGATTGTGTCGAGGAAGAATGCCTCGCTGATGCGATCCGGGCGTCGTTTAACGCATCATCGCTTCAGCGCGGGTTATGGTGATTTGAATATCAAATATCAAAGGGTATTTTACGACATACTGGATATGGGAACGCTTGGTGCGGCGCTCAACGAACAATTCCTGCTGTCTCCTGAAAAATCGGTGATAGCGGTGGCAGGGGTGGAATAGATGAAAAGAATAGACGGATTAACTTTTCTTGAATACATAAAGCAGCGCTTCTTGATACTGGACGGCGCTTCAGGAACTTATATGCAAAGCAAAGGTATGTCTCCGGGTATCTGCCCGGAGCTTTTTGCCGTGCAAAACAAACATTTGCTGATTGATATACAGCGGCAATATATAAACGCGGGATCGCGCGCCATCTACACGTTTACCATGGGCGCAAATTCTCATAAGCTCTCAGAATTCGGCCTTGAGAGTGAGGCCGACCGTCTTAATGAAGAACTCGCGGCCGTCAGCGTGGAAGCGGCGGGCGAAGACGCATATGTCGGCGGTGATATCAGCACAACCGGCTCTTTTTTAAGGCCGCTCGGAGACATTGAATTCGAACAAGCCGTTGATATTTATAAACAACAGGTTAAGGCGCTCGTCAAGGGCGGCGTTGATTTTATCGTCATCGAAACCATGATCGACATTCAGGAAACGCGTGCGGCGATTATTGCCGCCAAAGAGGTTTGCGATCTCCCGGTGGTGGCCAGCATGACGTTTGACGAAAGAGGAACAACGCTCACGGGTACGTCTCCCGAGGCGGCGGCAATCACGCTGATTTGTGCGGGCGCTGATGTGGTGGGGCTTAACTGTTCCACAGGCCCGGCCGAAATGCTGCCGCTGGTCAAGCAGATGAAAAAGGTTTCCACCGTGCCGCTGATTGTGAAGCCCAATGCGGGCATGCCGCGCATTGTGGACGGAAAGACGAAATTCGATCTCTCCTGTGAGGAGTTTAAAGCATTTATAAAACCGCTATGTGAAGCGGGTGCGAACTTGGTTGGGGGGTGCTGCGGCACCGACCCGTGTTATATCAATGCGATAAGCGACGAGATAAAAACGCTGACGCCGCTGCCGTGTCAAGAAACACTGCCGAGTGTGCTCACCTCCATGTCGGATATGATTGATTTCGGAAAGAGCTTTCGCGTGATTGGTGAGCGCATTAACCCGACAGGCAAACCAAAGCTCAAGGAAGCGCTGAGATCTGCCGATTACGATACCGTGCTCGATATGGCGATCGAACAGAAAAACTGCGGTGCACATATATTGGATATCAATGTGGGCATGCCGGATTTCGATGAAAAGGGCGCGATAAAAAATGTGATTGAGCGGCTGACTGTGCAGGCAAAGCTGCCGCTTTGCATCGACTCATCTTATCCGAATGTGATTGAAGCGGCGTTGCGGCTTTACCCCGGACGAGCGCTTGTTAATTCATTGTCCACCAAAACAGCCAGCATGAATACGCTGCTGCCTGTGATTCAAAAATACCGGCCGATGTTTATACTGCTGCCCATCGGCGATGACGGCATTCCGCAGACGGCGCAAGGCCGCATTAAGGAGATACAAAAGGGTTGTGAGAGGCTGGCTGCCGCAGGCATCGGCAAGGAGAGTATTGTGGTAGACGGGCTTGTGATGACCGTCTCATCCGACGCTCTGGCTGCGATTGAAACGCTTAAAGTGATAAAATGGTGCGCTGACAACGGATTCTATACCGTGCTTGGTATATCGAACGGCTCGTTCGGGCTGCCCGAAAGAACGTTTATCAATGCCGCTTACCTGACGATGGCCATTGAGAAGGGCCTTTCCACGGCGATTATGAACCCGGGTGACAAGCTGATGATGGACACCTACCATGCAGCCGAGGCCCTGACAGACCGGGACGAGGGGTTCTCGCGCTATTTGAAGCGTTTTGCTCAGGTGGAAACGCCCAACGAAGATGCAAGCACGCTTGACGGTGCTGTGATATCGGGAAAAAAGAATGTGATCACGGCGTTAATTGATGCCGCCCTCGCAGACGGCCGAACGCCAGACGGCATCATCAACGAGCTGCTGATACCGGCGCTGCAAAAAGTGGGCGATTTGTATGAACAACGCGTCTATTTCCTGCCGCAGCTGATTTACAGCGCGGAAGCGGCGCACGTGGCCTTTGATTACTTGGAGAAGCATTTTGCCGCTGACACCAGAATCAAGAAAAAAATCGTGATGGCGACAGTGAAGGGTGATATCCACGATATCGGCAAAAATCTCGTGGCGATGCTGCTGCGCAATCACGGGTATGAGGTGATCGATCTTGGCAAGGATGTTGCCGCAAGCAGGATCATTGAAACGGCGGAGCAAGCAGATGCGGATATCATCGGCCTTTCGGCACTGATCACCACCACCGCGCAGGAAATGGCGACGGTGATTACGATGGCAAAGGAGCGCGGCCTCAGAGTGAAAATCATAGTGGGCGGCGCCGTTGTAACAGAAGATTATGCCAAAAGCATTAAAGCGGATGCATACGCGCCCGACGCAGCGGGAGCGGTTAAAAAAGTCGCGCAGCTTTTGGAGTAAAATAGCTTTATGGAGAACAAAAAATGAATATCGAAGTGGACACGCACACGCACACGGTGTTATCGGGACACGCGCACTCCACGCTGTTGGAAAATGCGGCAGCCGCTGCAGCCAAAGGCCTCAAAGGGTTTGTGTTATCAGACCATGGGCCAATGCTGCCGGGAGCTTGCCCTGAATTTAATTTGGGCACTTATCCGTTTTTGCCGAGTCATTTGAGCAGCGTGCGCGTTTATCCGGGTATCGAAGCCAATATTATTGATTTTTCGGGTACGATTGATGTGCGCGAAAAGTATGTCAAGTTTATCGATTATGTGATTGCCGGGCTGCATGAGGTCGTAATGATGCCGGGCACCAAAGCACAAAATACGCAGGCTGTAATTGGCGCGCTTTTAAATCCGCATGTGGATATCATCGCGCATCCGGACAACGCGGCTTATGCGCTTGATTATGAAGCGGTTGTGAAAGAAGCAGCACGCTTAAACAAATTGCTCGAAGTTAACAGCCATTCTTTTTCATTCAGAAAAGGCGGGCGCGCGAATGCCGATATCTATTTGGCGCTATGTAAAAAACACGGCGTCAGGGTCGCGGTTTCGAGTGACGCGCATTTTGCTTACAGCATGGGTAATCATGATGCGGCAATAGAAGTGATCATGGAGAATGATTTTCCTGAAGAATTGATCGTGAATCTGACGCAAAAGCGGTTTGAAGATTATTTGGCGGAGCGCAAGAGAAGGCCCTTGGAATAACGCTTAAAAAACGTTGATGTACAAACCATCCGAATGTGTTAATATAATTTTATATTTTATTATGGCATTATTTATACATTTTTTCACGGAGGCTATGGTTGAATGGATATGATCGCAGAAAAACTGGCCGCCTTGCGGGAAGAACAGTCTCTTAAAAACTTATTCTCGCTGATATGTGCCAACGGTGACGCGACAGCGGCGGAATACAATGACGGCGGGGGAGTCAAAACGCTGACATTTTCCGATTATGAGCGCATCATCACGGCCGGTGCAAAGGCTTTAAACAAGCAGCTTGAAGGAATCGAGCTCAACTCTTTTGTGGCGCTGAGGTATGCCAACAACCCGTTGTGGCCGGCGGCATTTTGGTCAGTCATACTGGCAGGGTTTCGCCCGCTGCTGCTCGACGCGGGCGGCGACGATGCCCAGCTGTTGCATGTACTAAAACAAGCGGGTTCGCGCACTGTTGTCACGGACACACCGGTGGATGTCGGCGGCATCAAGGTGATTCATCCGGACAGCTTTTTGAGCATCGACGCGAAGAATGAAATGTTCGTGCCGACATACGGCGACGGCATTGCGCTTTGCACCTCGGGCACAACAGCCACGCCCAAGGTTTACGTTTACAACGAAAAAGCCTTGTGCGCGCAGGTGCTGCTTGCCGAGTATGTGTATAAAAACAACAAAGAAATTATTCACAACGGGCCTATTAAACAATTGGCGTTTCTGCCGTTCCATCATATTTTCGGCTTGATTGCTGTTTATATGTGGTACACATTTTTCGGCAAAACAATTGTTTTCATACGCAGCCGCACGGCAGATGTGATTATGTCGGCCTGTAAGGAGCATAAGGTCACGCATATTTACGCTGTGCCGCTGCTTTGGAACAACGTGGCCAAAGGCATAGTGAGAAAGGCGAGGCTCCAGGGTGAGGAAACCTACGACAAGCTGATGAACGCGAGTGACCTTAGCATTAAGCTGCAGCGGCGTCTTGGAAAAGCCGGACGCAAGCTGGTGTCTGGCTTGTTCTTCAAGGATATACAAAACAAGCTTGTGGGTGACAGCATAGAGTTTTGTATCAGCGGCGGCGGGCATATTCAGCCCGAAACGCTGAAAATTATTAACTCAATCGGTTATCCGCTTGTATCCGGCTTCGGCATGACCGAAACGGGTATCGATTCGGTGGAGCTTTCCTCAAAAATTGATACCAAGCTGGATGCCAGCGTCGGTAAACCGTTTTCCCCGATGGAGTACCGCATATTAAAGCAGGACGGATCGGACACGGGCGAGCTGCAGATAAAAGGCGAAGCGATTCATTCGGGACGCATGGTCGACGGTGTGTATATCGCGCGCGAAGAAGGCTGGTTTTCATCGGGAGACATCGTTCGAGAGGTGAACGGCCGCTATTATATCGAAGGCCGAATAAAAGACGTTATCATCAACGAATCCGGCGAGAATATCTATCCTGACGAGCTGGAAGACAGTTTTTCGGAGCTGCCGCATGTGGAGCACATCTGTGTAACGGGTATCGCGGTTAAGGGTGTGTACGATAACACAACGCTGATTGTGCACATGGGAGACAACGCAGCCGACGCAAACAAGGTAAGCGAGCTGATTGCGGAAATCACGCGCATCAACGGGCTGCTGCCGATCTATAAAAAGCTGCAAAAAGCGTACTTGTCTTTGGAGCCGCTGCCGCTTGCGAACGGCATTAAGGTGCGCCGTCAAAAGGTTAAGGAAGCGCTGGAACGCGGGCAGGGCAGCTTTGAAGAAATTGATATCCGCAGCGGTGTTGTGAAGCATTCAATTATTATCGACGAGCCAGTTACAAAGGCGTGCTACGATGATACCGAGCTTTCCAGCATTATGGAAAGAATCAGGGGCATTTTTGCGGACGTGCTCGGGCTCGACCCCAAATCGATCAAGGATACCGATCACTTTGTGGAAGACCTCGGGGGCGACAGCTTATCGAGCCTCGGCGTGTTTTCCAAGGCCGAAGAAATGTACGGCGTGATCATTCCGGATACCGAGTATTTCTCCTGTGCGAATGTAGACGACCTGTCGCGCCTGCTGTATAGAAAGATTCATCATATCGAAGAACGGCGTGAGGATTGCAAACCCAAGGACATAAGAAAAATAGCACGCTTCGACCAGTCGCGTGAGTATGAGGAATATGCCAAGCGCCTGCTTGGCTTGCAGGACGCAGGGATAAAGGACCCATACTTCGTTGCGCATGATTCGGTGCTCAGCGATACATCGGTGGTGGCGGGGCGTGAAATCATCAACCTTGCGTCGTATAATTATGTGGGCATGTCGGGCCATCCGCGCACCTCGGAAGCGGCTAAAAAAGCCATCGACGAATACGGCACATCCGCATCCGGTTCGCGCCTTATCGCGGGCGAAAAAACGCTGTACCGCGAATTAGAGCGCACCATTGCCAAATGGAAGCATACCGACGACGCGCTTGTGCTGGTGGGCGGGCATTCCACAAATGTGACCTTTGTGGGCAACTTTTGCAACGAGAGAGACCTGATACTCTATGATGCGCTGTCCCACAACTCGATCACCCAAGGGTGTCAGCTATCAAAGAGCGATACCAAAGCGTTTCCTCACAACAATTTTGAAATGCTGGAGCATATGCTTAAAGCCGCGCGGGATAAGTACGAGAAGATACTGATTGTGGTAGAAGGCGTGTATTCGATGGACGGAGACATTGCCCCGATACCTGACTTTGTGGCGCTGAAGAAGAAGTACGACGCATTCCTGATGGTGGACGAAGCGCACTCAAGCTGCGTCATCGGGCCAAGCGGCGGCGGCGTGGATGATTATTTCAATCTGCTGCCGGGTGATGTGGATATCAAGATGGGAACGCTCAGCAAAGGTCTCGGCACCTGCGGCGGTTATCTGGCAGGAGAACAGAGCCTGGTCGACTATCTTAGGTATTCGGTTCCCGGCTTTATGTTCTCGGTGGGCATCAGCCCGCCTCTGGCCGCAGCATCGCTTGAAGCTGTTAAAATCATGATGGAGGGTAATCCGCGTGTGGACGCTCTTCACGCAAACATCAAGTATTTCGTGGAAGGCGCGCAGCAGCGCGGTTTTGACACCTGCCTCGCCAAGGAAACGGCCATTGTGCCGATTATGGTAGGGGAGGATAACGATGCGTATGAGCTGTCGACGCTGATGCTGGAAAATGGCGTGTTTGTGCCGCCGGCGGTTTATCCCGCTGTGCCGAAGCATCAGGCGCGCTTGCGCTTCTGCCTGATCAGCGAGCATAAGCCGCAGCAGCTTGATTACGCGCTGGATACGCTGGAGAAGCTGTACGCACAACGAGGCTTAAGAAAAAGAAAATAGACCCAAAAAAACACGAGCAGGCGACAAATAAATCGTCTGCTCTTTTTGTCTACAGAATACCCTCGGTAATGCCGCGGTATTGTCGGGGGTTCCAAAAGGCTTTAGCTATAAGTAAAATAGTTTTTCGATAGAAAAGCGTAATCTAAGATATATATAATATGACGAAACGAAGACCCATCAGTCGCCTATTGGCGACAGCTTCTCCTCAAGGAAAAGCCTAAATATGCGTCATAGATATCTTTAATGCATTTGATAAGACTCGCCCCTCAAGAGGCAGCCAGTAACAAACTTTTGCGGCTGCTGACCGTTGCGTATGCATATCAGAAACTTATGCTCAGTATGCCGACCAGATTGCTTAACAATAGAACATATGGCGCTTAATTAACCATCCGCTAAGTTTAATAACGCTTGAATATTCTTCACGGATTTGCCCTCCACAAGCTGCGTCGGCACCACCACCTGCTGCGGTATATACGTTTTGGGCGATTCGATCGCTTCAATCAGCTTGGCAGCGGCCTCTTTGCCGAGTAATTTCGTATTCTGCTTGAGCGTCGTCAGCCTTGGGCGCAGTACCTGTGAAAGATAGATGCCGTCGTGCCCGGCAACGCTGATATCATCAGGTATTGAAAGCCCCTGCTTTTCAATCTCGTTAATTCCCCCGATAATGGAAAAATCGTCCGGATACATAATACAGGTGGGCGGTACCGGCAGCGACAGCAGCTTGCGCGTGGCCAGCCCGCTTGACTTTGGGTCATGATAAAGTGCCGGCTGTACATAATCTTGTGGCACCTCAAGCCCAAGCGACATACATTGCTTATAAAAGCTGGCGAGCCGCTTTTGTGTTACCGAAGTGTCTTCACCGTGTATATAAGCAATGCGTCTGTGGCCGTTGTCGTAAATATAATGCAGCAGCTTACCGATACAATCAACGTTGTCCGATAATATCGCCGTTCTGTTGTCGAACACGTGATCAATCGTTACCGTCGGAATTTCGCTGTTGACCAGTTCAATAACATCAGGGTCTTTAAAATCGATGCTCGCTATCACCACGCCGTCACAGTTGCGGTATTTGCAGTGCTCGTAGTAGCTCATCTGAAAGGTGCCGATGTTTTTGCTGATGAAGGTAATGTCGAAGCCTCGGCTTTCGGCTTCTTCCTTAAAGCTGTTGAGAACGGACGAAAAATATTCGTGTGTTAATCCGCAGTGTGTTTGATCAACAAACAAAACACCGATGTTGTTGGATCGGTTCGTTTTTAATGCACGGGCTGCTGCGTTGGGCAGATATCCCATCTCTTTTGCCACATTGCGCACATATTCGGCCGTTTCTTCGCCGATATCCTTATAACCATTCAGCGCTTTGCTGACCGTTGCGGCGGATACGCCGCATCTTTTTGATATATCCTTAATCGTGACCATCGATACTATTACCTCTAAAACAGCTTTTATTGCAATCCCCAATTCATTTAATATATCAAACTTATATTAAAAAAGAAATGATGTTGTTCATTATTTATTCATTTTTTTTACAGGAAGCTGTTAATTGTCGCTTTTATAATGAACGTAAATAATAACGCAAAGGCAGAAAGGTGAAGAGAATGGATAAAGTTAAGCTAAGTATAAAAAACATGACAAAGAAAACAAAACGAATTGCCTTAATTATGACGGCGGTTGTTATTATCTGCGCAGGGCTGGGAATTTACTTTGGTGTTTCGGGCGCGTCAGCAAGAGCAAACACAAAAAACGGCGAGCCAAGCTATGACACCATCGGGACGGGCGATATTTCGCTGACGGTATCGGGCAGCGGCAATCTTGCGAGCGCTAATACGCTGAATATCACAGCAGACGGACAGCTCGTGATCAATGAAATTATGGTGCAGCTGGGAGATACTATCAGCGCTGATCAGCCGTTCGCCACGCTTAATGTGGACGAAATGCAAAAAAATGCTTACGATCTTGAAACTCAAATTTTGGCACAGCAAATCAGCATTGATACCACAAACAATACAAGCACGATGCTGTCCATTAAATCGCCCGTTGACGGCTGGGTGAAAAGCGTGTTGCTTGATGAGGATGATGAGATTCAGACGGTGATGGATGAAACCGGCTACGTGGCACTGATTGCCACGGAAGAGAGGGAAATTATCAGCGCGGTAAACAGTGCATTGTCCGAAGGTGAAACAGTAAAAGTTAAGTGTGAGGGACGCACCTATGAAGGCGTTGTGACAAGTGAAAACGGCGCGCTCTATGTGAGCATTGACACCGTCTCACGTACAGTCGGCGCAGACGCAGTGGTGTACGATGCAAACGACGGCGAGCTTTTTACCGGCAAGATCGAGCTGGCTGCCTATGTGCCGGTAACAAGCAGCTACGGGATAATCGACGATGTGAACGTCTCGGAAAATGATGAAATCGAAGCCGGCGAAACCATATACAAAGCGTCGCAGTATTCGTTGGATGTCAAGAAAATGTATGATACGCTCGCCGATTTGAAAGAGCAATATGAAACGATGACGGCGTATATCGCCGCGGGGCAGCTTGTGTCTCCGACGGCAGGCGTTGTCAGCTCGGTATCGGCTTCAGACGGTATGACATGTGAGGAAGGAACAGGGCTGCTGTCGATCCAGTCTACCGACGATTGGATAGCGACGGTTTCGGTTGACGAGCTCGATATCAATTCAATCAAGGTCGGACAGAATGTGGATGTTACGCTGGACAGCTTGCCGAATGATGTGTTTTCGGGTACCGTCTCGGATATTTCCGATGTGGGAACGGCATCCGGCGGAATCACGACATACAGTGTGAAAGTGACGGTTCAGGACGACGACAGATTTAAAATCAACATGACGCTGAACTGCGAAATAATAGCACAGGAAACGACAGGGGCGGTACTGCTGCCCGTCGATGCTCTGAGAACCTCCGGCAATTCTAACTATGTGATGGTAAAGGTAGACAGAACAGATTCAGATAAAGCAGCTATACAGGCGCTCATCAACAGCGGCAATGTCACAGGCCTTGCCGAATATATGGGGGAGGATGCCAAGACGCTCGGTATCAGCGTGCTGTCTGATTGGACCGAGCTGTTGTATGGCGAAGTGCGAGCGATACAGACTGGTATCGAAAACGCCTATTACATCGAAGTTAAAAGCGGTTTGAGTGAAGGTGAGATGGTGCTGCAGACGGCTGAAGCTGACGATAATTCCGATAGCTTCGGTTTTATGATGGGCGGTATGGGCGAAATGCCGGGCCAAATGCCGGGCGGCAACGGTGAGAGACCGCAAATGCCGAGCGGCGGTTTTGGCGGCCGACCCGGATTTAACTGAGATAATCTGTCTTACAATAATAAAGAACAGGCGGTGATGTCAATGTCTTTAATCGACATAAAGGATATGTATAAAATCTACGAAATGGGCAGCGAGCAGGTTCACGCGCTCGACGGTGTGAGTCTTAGAATAAATGAGCGCGAGTTCGTCGCCATCGTCGGGGCATCCGGCAGCGGAAAATCAACGCTGATGAATATGATTGGCTGTCTTGATACGCCCACATCGGGTACGTATCTGCTCGACGGAGAGGATATCTCCGAGTTCTCGGACAAACGGCTGGCCAAGGTGCGAAACCAAAAAATCGGTTTTATTTTTCAGCAGTTTAACCTGCTTAAGAAGATGACAGCATTTGAAAACGTAGAGCGCCCGGCCAAATACGCCGGAATAAGCAAGCAGGAGAGACGGAATAGAGCGCTCGATGCCATCAATAAGGTGGGACTCACCGACAGAATGAAGCATAAGCCCGCGGCGCTTTCGGGCGGGCAGCAGCAGCGCGTGGCCATTGCGCGGGCGCTGATCAACAAACCGCCGGTGATACTGGCAGACGAGCCGACGGGCAATCTCGACTCAAAAAGCAGCAAAGAAATCATGAATATGATGAGAGAACTGCACGCGGCAGGCAACACCATCATACTGATTACGCACGATAACAACATCGCCGAACAGGCTGACAGGGTGATACAGCTTTTTGACGGAAAGATTGTCTCGGATGTGAAAAAGGGGAGCAAAATATGAACATATTTGAAGTCGTTATATCCGCGTTTAATGCGGTGTGGGTTCACAAGCTTCGCTCGTTCCTGACGATGCTCGGCATCATCATCGGTATATTTGCGGTGACGGCGCTGATTTCCGTGGGGCAGAGCTCAAACGCGGCGGTTACAGAACAGATTGAGGGGCTCGGCTCTAATCTGTTAACCATCAGAATTCGGGACAACAGGGCGAACATGAACCTTGATGATGTGGAAGGAATCGCAAAGCTGCCGGGCATAGGCGCAGTGTCACCTTATGTAGCGTCGACTTACAC
This sequence comes from Bacillota bacterium, assembly GCA_023412005.1. GTDB lineage: Bacteria > Bacillota > Clostridia > Christensenellales > SZUA-584 > SZUA-584. The sequence continues at coordinate 118,648 of JAEYOE010000031.1, read as the reverse complement.
AGTAAAAAACGGGACGACGAGCATTGAAGACACGAGCGTTTTAGGTATCACTTCGGATTATAGGGATATACGCGAGTATGAACTGGTTTCCGGCCGTTTCATCACAGACAGGGATAATGATAACCGCTTTAAGGTAGCGGTGATTGGGTATAATGTGGCTGTTGATCTTTATGGGTCGCTCGATGTCACAGGCGAAACCATATCCATCGGCGGTGTGAAGTATGATATCATTGGTGTTCTGGAACAGCAGGGCGACGACGAAACAACATCAGCCGATGATAATGTGATGATTCCTTTTGTGACGGCGCAAAGAATGATGCAGAACACGACGATTTCCACGATTTATGCGAGCGCAGCTTCCGCTGACACGGTTGATATTTCGCAGGCCGCCATTGAGAATTATCTGCTGCAATATTCTGCGGAAGACGACGGATTCTCAGTGAATAGCCAAGACAGCATACTTGAATCTCTTGACGAGGTGACAGCCACACAAACGGCCATGTTGGGTGGTATTGCGGGTATATCGCTGCTGGTTGGTGGCATTGGCATCATGAATATTATGCTGGTGTCCGTGATGGAAAGAACACGCGAGATCGGTGTTGAAAAAGCCCTAGGTGCCACGCGGCGGGATATACTGCTGCAGTTCCTGTTTGAAGCGATTATCGTGAGCGGCATCGGCGGCTTGATCGGTATATTACTTGCCCAGTTCGGGTCGGGGTTTGTCGGGTCGCTGATTGATTCGCAGGTTACGGTTCAGTCCGGCGTGATGCTGATGGCTCTCGGATTCTCGTTGATCGTGGGTGTGGGGTTTGGTATTTATCCGGCGATCAAGGCATCAAAACTCAATCCAATTGAAGCGCTCAGGTACGAATGAGGTGCATATGCCATATCGGCATTGTGCGATAGGGAGCGCGTGCCGCCGGTTAATCGCAAGAAGATTCGAAGAATGTTCATTTTTAATACATATTAGGGTGGTATATTAAAAAAGAGGCTGATATGAAACAGGATGATCTTGTTAAGCAAACCATATTGGTGGCAGACGATGAAACCCGTCTCAGAGATTTACTGCGCATTGTGCTGGAAAACCGCGGGTATCGTGTTGAAGAAGCGCAAAACGGGCTGCAGGCTCTGCGCGTATTCGAAGAGGTATCACCGGATTTGGTGATACTTGATATCATGATGCCGGAAATGGACGGGCTGACCTGCGCTCAGAAATTGAGATCGAAAACATCGTGCCCGATATTAATGCTGACGGCCAAAGGCGAGGATTATGACCAGGTGAAGGGGTTTGAGTTCGGTGCGGACGATTACATTATCAAGCCGTTTACGCCGATGGTGCTGGTCGCACGCGTAGAAGCGCTTTTGAGGCGAAGTCGGGGGCAAAGGCGTACCGTTTTCGGTGACATATCAATCAATCAGGACGGCCGAGAAGTGAGTGTTTGCGGTGCGGCCGCGATACTGAGCCGCAAAGAATACGATCTGCTTGCTTATCTCATTGAGAATGAAAACATTTCCCTCAGCCGCGATCAGATACTGGAATCCGTCTGGGGATACGATTATTTGGGGTCGTCCAATACTGTCGATACGCATATCAACAGACTCCGCACAAAGCTCGGGGCATGCGGCGGCTATATTAAGACACTGCGCGGTTACGGTTACCGATTTGAGGTTGGTCCATGAAGATGTATAAAACGAGTATCACAAAACGGCTTTTTCTTTACATAACAGCGATGGTGCTCGGAATATCCACACTGATACTGTTGTCAAACACATTGCTGCTTCGGCCGCTTTACCATACGACGATAAAAACCGCGATGCTCAGCACCATGCAAGCGCTTATCGGCATCGACTATACGCAGGATGAAGACGCGCTCAGAGAACAAATCGGCGTTTTGGATGTGGGCAACTCCTACGACATCATGATCCGTGACGGCGAGAATATACTTTATTCAACATCGCCTGAATTTGGCTTGAAGCCCGGAAAAGGCAGCGGACAAATGCCTCGCGAAGCGCCGGGTTCCAAGCCCGCGGGCATTCAAAATGACAGCAGCAATAGCAGCAATCAAATCGGTCCAGACGGCAGCGAGAATTTGCCGGATAATTTCCGTAAAGCCCCGGGTGACTTTGAAGATTCCGGGAATGGCGTCTATATCGGTACGGTCAGAGAACCCAAATCAGATATGGAGATGATGGTGTGTACCAAGAAGCTCGACAGCGGAATTACGATTATTGTCACACAAGCTGTTGAGCCAATTAACAAAAGCGTTCAGCAGGCCAACATATTGCTGCTGGCATGTGCCGTGCTGACGCTGGCGGTATCACTGTTCATCGTTTTCAAGGTCTCCAAAAGCTTTACCCGCCCGATCAGGCAGATACAGAACGCGGTGGGAGAGCTTGCGGCGTTGAATTTCTCCGGTCGGTGCGATGTGAAAACGGGTGATGAGCTGCAAAGCCTCGGCGACGATGTCAATAGTCTGGGCGATAAACTCAAAAAGGCGCTGGATACGCTTAAAGAACAAAATGAACAACTTGAAAAGGATATTATTGCTCAAAGACAGTTTATATCCAACGCATCGCACGAATTGAGAACCCCGCTGTCGCTGATAAAAGGGTACGCGGATGAAATAAATGCCGGTTTTGTGCGCAATGATCAGCAAAAAGATCTTTACATCGAGATTATCGCCGAGGAAGCTGCAAAAATGAGCCGATTGCTCAAGGAGATGCTCGACTTAACACGTATGGAAAGCGGGCATACCGAAATCATCAGCGAGCGGCTGTCAGTTAAAGAAACAATACTGAGCTTTCTTGATAAATACGACGGGTTTATTGTCCAGAATGGGCTGCATATCAGCCTGGAAGCCGCAGACAATCACATCGGCTTTTTCGATGCGATGCGGTTTGAGCAGATACTGGCGAATTACATCTCCAATGCGGCCCGATACGGAGACAGCCGCAAAAAGATTCGCATTTGGACACGGGCTGAAGAGGAAACGATCAGAATCAGCGTTTTTAATACAGGTGCTCACCTGTCGGAAGAATTAATGGATAGTATCTGGAGCAGCTTTTACAAAGCAGACGACGCAAGAACACGCGTTCAGGACAGCTACGGCCTTGGCCTCAGTGTTGTTAAAGCCATTCAGACGGTGTTAAAGCAGCGTTGCGGTGTGAAAAATGTTGAGGACGGTGTTGAGTTTTGGTTTGAGGTGAAACGCTTGAGGGAATAATGACAATTATATAAAAGAGCAATTGCCCTCCAATTATTGCTCTTTTCATATAAATCGGGCAGGTCGAATTTATCGGCCTGCCCACATTTATATTATAGCCGAATATGGACACCCACACAATAATACGCTTAAAAGCCAGCCGAATGATATAACAAAATATTCTCACACATATGCAAGTGTGCGTCGGTGAAATGCGGTGAAATGGCTTCGAAGTCACACAATGAGAGAGTTAGAATAATATATTGATGTAAGTGGATAATCTTTAACACTAATTCAATTTAGGAGGCGTTTATACATATGGCTGAAGTGAGAATTCCGTTTTGCGCAACAGCAGAAATATCACCGCCATTTATACTAGATGAAACGTTTGCAGCCCCGAATGGCGTAAAAAGTGTGCTTTTTGATAAGAGCAAACTGCAAGTTGCAGGCAAGGAAGAAACGGTGGATGTGCCCAGTATCGGACCGGTGCAGATGTGCGTGTTTTATCTGGTCGGTACGATTCCATACATTTGCAATGCTTTTCCGGTGATTCAGAGCAATTCCGCGTTTGATGTGCAGGAAGTTGCGGCCACCTATAGTGATGGTGCACCGGCCGCTGCGTTGGCCGCTGCGTATTCATCAACACCACTTGGCTGGATATCCGCTGCGGGGAATTTGGATGTTAAAGCGCCCGTTGGAGGGAACACGTCGCTGACCAACGTCCCCGGTGTGGTTAGTGTTGCGGTTGAGAATTTGGCTGTGGCCAATAACGTGACACCATCATTGTCTCCCACATGCTCCGAATCAGCCGCCTGCAGCGAGGAAGGCAAACGCGTCATCAAATGGAGAGGGACGTTTGTTGTGACGACGGGCTGATGCTAAACGAAAAAAAGGCCATAGCACGGTACGGCCTTTTTGTATAGATCGAATGGACTTGTATCAGCTAAGCCTTCGCAAGCTCGGGCTCTTGCTTGCGCGAGCGTTTGTCTGCGGCGAGCATCAGCGAAGCGATCAGCAAAGACAACAATTCTGAGAACGGGCCGGAAAGCCATACGCCCGAAAGCTGAAAAAATTGCGGCAGTATCAACACCCCGACAATCACCAAAAGCTGACGGAGAAGGCTGATGAGAAAACTTTTGCTGCCTTGCGCTGTCGATTGAAAATAAGCCGTTGAGAGCACACTGAAGGATAAAACGGGCAGCGCGATCATCTGCAGACGAAGCCCATGGGCGCATATGGCCATGGTGGGCGAAGCGGGGTCGATGAAAAGCGACGCAAACGCTTCGGGATAAATCTCCATCAGCGCGAACAGCGTAAAGGTGAAAATGCAGCCAAGCCCAACGCCTGCCCATAACGTTTTCCAAACACGCGAGTGCTGACGCATACCGTGGTTATAACCCATAATGGGGCCGATGCCCTGAAGCAAGCCCAGTACCGGCATCAGCACGAGTGTGAACAAGCTGTTAATGGCACCGAAGGATGTAATGGCCGCATCGCCCCCGTAAACGACCAATGCCGCATTGGTGAACGACGCAGAAACACCGGTACCCATATTGATCACAAAGCTGGATGCCCCAGTTACTAAAATATTCTTGACATAGCGCCAGCGCAGCTTCAGATTTTGAAGATGAAGCTTCAGCAGGCTTTTTTTAGAAATGAAAAAGTAGTGCGCCAAAATAACAAAGCCGACCATTTGCCCGATGACAGTTGCGAGCGCGGCACCTTCCACGCCCATATTCAGCGGCCCGATGAACACATAATCCAGCACGATGTTGACGCCGGCAGACAGAAGCTGGCTGATCATCGACAAGAAAGGCTTGCCTTCACTGCGGGCGAGCGCCGCCATGGTAAATGAAGCGAGCTGAAATACGAGGCCGATAATGATAATGCGCATATAAGACATCGCATAATCAAAGCTTGCGTCGGTGGCACCGGAAAGGCCGAGCAGCGGCGCCAGGAAAATTTGGCCGAGTACGGTCATCAGCAGGCTGCTGATGAGCAGCAGCGATGCGGCGTTGCCGTATATTTTGTTGGCTTCATCAAGGTTTTGTTCACCGAATTTTATCGAAATTAAAGTGGAGCCGCCAATGGCAAACAAAGTGCCCACGGCAAAGCTGATAATCATCAGCGGGAAAGACACTGTCAAGCCGCCCAGTGCGGCCTCACCGACAAATTTGCCGACAAATATACGGTCAACGATGTTGTAGATTGCGTTCACAATCATAGACAAAATTGTCGGCATGGAAAACTTAATGATCAGCTTGAATATTGGGGCCGTCCCCAGTTGTTTTGTATGATCCACTATTGGTGCCTCTTTCTAGAATGATCCTTGCAAGTATAAACGGCATATTTTTTTTTGTCAAGAAACGCTATGGCGCACTTTGCGCTAGAAAGTGTTTTGAAAGGCAATAATAACGAAAGAAAAGGAGGCAACAAAAATGGCAAAGGCAGGCATGCGCCGTCCGAATCCACAGGATCCTCACGGCACCGAGAGTAACCATAAGCAGCATTATAAGAAAAATTTACAGGAGCCGGTTCCCGAGATTCAGGGTAAGGCGAAAACAGGCGGTAAAAAGGCAGACTTACCGCATATCGGCCCGGTATGAAACCGGGCTTTTTCCTGCTTGCAAAGCTCTGTGCGCCCTATTTTAGTGAATGACAGAAGAGCTGACAACGTCGTTGAGTGAAATCGCATGTATAAAGCGCTTTCATGGGACGCGCATCACTTCGTAGTCGACAAGCTCTTGTATGATAGTGAGCGAAATGAGAACGAAGACAGCCAATTTGAAATCTGAGCTAAGGATTTTGTCGTGCTGAGCAAGTACAGCGAAGTGGCTACGAAGAGGAATAGAATCTGTCATTATGGTTGGCCGGGCTGTTTGCTGTATTGCATTTCTTGCACGCTTTTATTCTGCGTTCAATAATATACAATAGAATTCATTGGTAGGGGAGAGTTAGAATGAGCATTACATATTACAGAAATTTTAAAACACAGATGCAAAGCAATAACGCGCTGCACTGGAAGCGCAATCGGCAGACACAAAAAAATATGATTGATTTGCCGGCTGCTGAGCCGCCCCTGATATCCGGCGAAGAGGCAGTAAATCAGCAGGACAATCAAAAAGCAATCGGTTGTTTTTATCATACCGAGCCGCAGGTGCTGACAGTTACGGTGCCGGGAGATGTGGCGCCGGTTCGGTTCGACAGCCATACAGTTTTGCAAGGGTTGAACCATGCTGACGATTCGCCTGAAATTGTGGCCGGGCAGAGCGGGATCTACGAGATCAGTTATACAGTAAGCGCCCATACAATAAATTCAGCTTATGCGGCGTTTGCCGTTCAGATCGACGGGCAAACCGTGGACGGAAGTGTGTCGGCGAAATTAGTCGATACCCAGGGGTGTATGTTCGGCGCTTCCGTGATTACGGAATTAAATCAGGGAGCGGTGATCAGGCTGATCATGACATCAGGCACGGCCATCAGCGTCGAAACAGACAGCAACGGGGTATCCGCATCAATGATGATCAAAAAGCTCGATTGACGAATAAAACGTGAGCGTTTCTTATTATACTTCGCAACAAAATGCCCGGTGCATGCACCGGGGCTGGGTATTGACATAGATATCGATGTGTATTGAACGATCATCTGCGAACAGATGCAGAGGAGAAAAATCCCCTATCAAAAGCACTTTGACAGGGGATACATTCAATCGAATTTGTTATTTCGCTTTGCGTTTCATTATAAAGAAAAAGTATGACAGAATGGTTTTCTTATCAAGAGACCCATTTGTCAGAGCGGTTATCTTTATTCGCTTTCCTTGGACGGCCAAATTTTTCTCAAAATCCAAATAAACACGACAAAGATGGCCAATACGGCGAACACAACGCCGACGCCGATACCCATATACTGCAAGCCTTGATTCAGCATGTCACCTACGTTCATAATTACCTCCTGTTAACTCAATAACGAAATCAGGACTGCGCCTGCGATAATAGACCCGATCTGACCCGATACGTTAGCGCCGATGGCGGGCATCAGTATGAAGTTAGACGGATCCTCTTTCTGTGCCATTTTATGAATAACACGGGCGGACATCGGGAATGCGGATATACCCGCCGCTCCGATCATCGGGTTGACCTTCTTTTTTAAGAACAGGTTGATCAGCTTTGCGAAAAGCACACCGCCTGCTGTGTCAAAAATGAATGCAAACAAACCGATACACATTATTAAGACTGTATCCCATTGAATGAATTTCTCTGCCAACATCGTAGAGCCGATCGTGATACCAAGCAGCAATGTCACCAAGTTTGCGAGTTCATTCTGGGCCGAATCAGAGAGCCGTTTTAATACGCCGCACTCTCTTATGAGATTACCGAACATCAAAGAGCCTACAAGTGCTAAGCCTTCAGGAGCGATGAACCCAACCACTATTGTAATGGCGATGGGGAAGATGATGAGTACGGGCTTCGGAATGGGCTTGCCGACATCCGAATCCATATGAATTCTGCGTTCCTTTTTGGTGGTCAGCAGCTTAATAATCGGCGGCTGGATAATTGGCACAAGAGACATATACGAATAGGCCGCCACAGACAAAGCACCCATATAATCTCGGGCGAACTTATTGCCGACGAATATCGTCGTCGGGCCGTCTGCCGCGCCGATAATGCCGACAGCCGCCGCTTCCTTCAAACTGAAAATATCTGGAATAATGGCGTTGGCACAGATCGCCAGCATCATTGCTGCAAATATGCCGAATTGCGCCGCCGCACCGAAAAACAGCATAACAGGCTGTTTTAGCAGCGGTGAGAAATCAATCATCGCGCCGATTGCGATAAAAATGAGCAGCGGGAAAAGCTCAGTACTAATTCCGGCGTCATAAAGAATCTTCAAAAATCCTGTAACTGCAACCGATGAAAGCGGAAGATTGGTGAGCAGACAACCAAAGCCGATTGGCAGTAACAGCATAGGCTCATATTCTTTTTTTATCGCTAAAAAAATGAGGAGGAGCCCGATAACGATCATAACACCCTGCTGCCAGCTAAAATTAGCAAATCCTTCTAATAGTTTTTCCATATGCGTCCTTTCGCTATCTCTGATTATAAAACATTTTATCATTATAAATTGAAGCCGCAAGATGTGTCAATAAACGAGCCTCAATGCTAATAACGAAAAAAATTAATAATTAAGAATTGACAAATCGGATGGCATGGTATATAGTTAGCTACATGAGTAACTAACTAAGGAGGTGATGATGTGCAGCTGGATTTGCAGAGTGACGTGCCTATATTCATTCAGATTGCCGAACAGATAGAAAATGCGATTCTCACCGGTGCGCTGGAGGAAGACATGCAGGCACCGTCTACAACCGAGATATCAGTGAGCTACAAGATCAACCCCGCGACAGCATTGAAAGGCATAACAATGCTGGCGGACGACGGTATTCTTTATAAAAAAAGAGGTCTTGGAATGTTTGTTGCAAAAGGAGCTAAAGACGTGATATTGAAAAAAAGAAAGCAGCTATTTTTCGAAAAATTCGTGCTGCCGCTGCTGTCGGAAGCGCAAAAGCTATCCATATCTGTGGACGAAATCAATGAAATGTTAGAGAAAGGAACAAAAAATGAGCTTGATTGAGGTCAAAAACGTTACAAAATGCTTCGGGACAACCACAGCTTTGAAGAATGTGACGCTGACATTTGAGGAAAACAAAATCTGCGGATTGCTGGGCCGCAACGGGGCAGGCAAATCCACACTGCTCGGGCTGATTACAAACAAACTGTTCCCCACTGAAGGAACGGTCTTAATCGATGGGGAACCGGTGCAGGAAAACGATGCCGTATTAAAAAAGGTATACTGCATGACGGAACAATCGCTGTATCCCGATACCATGACAGTCAAGGAAGTATTCAGGTGGACAAACGAATTCTATCCTGATATGGACAATGAGTATGCGAGGCAGCTGGCCGATAAGTTTTCGCTGAATACCAAGAAGAAAGTTAAAGCGCTGTCTACCGGCTACAAATCGATTTACAAAATCATTGTTGCGCTGTCGTGCAATGCGCCGGTGCTGCTGCTGGATGAGCCGGTTTTGGGGCTGGATGCGAATTACCGCGATGTGTTTTACCGCGAACTGATTGAGAGCTACAGCCGTGCGCCCAAAACAATAGTTATCTCAACACACTTGATTGAAGAAGCAGCCAGTGTCATTGAAAATGTCGCGATCATAAAAAACGGCATGATCATTATGAACGACACCACTCAAAATGCACTCAAGGCAGGGGTGACGGTGACGGGACCGACCGGCCTTGTCGACAGTTTCACACAAGGCAAAAGGGTGCTGGGGCAAGACAGTCTTGGCGGCATGAAAAGTGCATATTTGCTCGAAACACTGGATGAAACAGCCGTACCGCAGGGAATAGAAGTATCAAAGCTTAATCTGCAAAGCCTGTTTATTCATCTGACAAATTCTTAAAAGGAGGATATCATTATGAGATTGGCACCATCGTTAAAATATCAACTAAACAGCATAAAATGGCCTGTTATCATCTATTACATCGTGATCTATTCGCTTGCCGTATTATTGGGCATAACGTTCCTCGCTTTTCGGCATATCGACTTGGATATGAGGTTCGGCGGCATTGACGCATCATCCATGATCTTTTTGTTTGTGGTCGGCTTGAATGCCTATAAATCAACGTTCCATATGTTTTGCTCCAACGGCATATCAAGAAAGACGTTGTTTGTGAGTTTTGCAGCGGCTGCCGCTATTTTATGCGCAGGCATTGCGCTGATAGACACCTTCAACTCGCTGATTCTGAGCCAATTGATCGAATATCAGCCTGCATGGACTTATTCGTTTGCAGAACGCTATGCCAACAGCGGAGCCTTAATGTATGCCGAAGGGTTCCTGAGCATGTTCTTTAAAAATCTGGCCTGTATCATGCTGGGATACTTTATAACAACGGCATTTTACCGCATGAACAAACCGCTTAAGCTCGCGATATCCATAGGCGTACCCGTTTTCTTCTTCATACTGCTGCCTATCATCGACGCGCAGTTGTTCTCGGGTGAAATATTCAGGTTTTTAGCATCGGTTGCTGCTTTCTGCTCGGGACGTTTGAGCGGCAGCCCGTATGTGGCCATGGGAATGGATTTGGCATTTGCAGCGATATCAGGATTGATCGCGTTTCTGCTGTCACGCCGCGCGACGGTGAAGCTATCGGTAAGTTAAGCGGTCCTCACGCAGTTGCGTCCGTCACGCTTGGCTTTATACAGCGCCGTATCCACATGGGTATATTGTTCAATCAGCGAGGCGTCTGCGTCTTTATTAAGGCGCGAGACGCCGATGCTGGTTGTAATGCTCACTGTTTTGTCGTTAATCACAAAGGGCTGAGACGAAATGACGTTGAGCAGCTTATGGGCAACAGCCAAAGCTTCGTCCAAATCAGTTTGAGGGAGTAATATTAAAAATTCTTCGCCGCCGAGACGGCAGATCGTATCGTATTTGCGGATGTTTTGAGACAAAAGTGTGCTGATTTGAACAAGCAGCTTATCGCCCACGGGATGACCATGGCAGTCGTTTACGAATTTGAAATAATCGATATCGAGCATAATCAGGCACGATTCATAGTTCTTTCGCATCATCAGCGCAATTTCTTTTTGTAAAATATCATTCAGATACCGCCTGTTTGGCAGCGCGGTCAGCGGATCGTAATAGGCCATTTTATGAAGATAAACGTTGTCTTTTTCCAAAAGCTTTTGCTGGGTACGAATCTGATATGATTGCAGCACGTTCGTTCGGTTGTTATGCCAAAGCATAACGGAGAGAAAAGCACTCAGAGCTGTCATGGTTAAAGCGTTGATTTGATTGGCCACGCGGATTGCATCGGGTTCTGATGAATATGAATTGATGATAACAAGTGCCGCGTATGAAACGGCATAGAGCAGTATGGAATGCAGCGGACGGATCAGAAAAAGCGCGCCGCTGAGCAGACAGACCATTATGTACGTGATAATGCTGCTGCTGATAAGATGATCGTTTGCCGTGGATGCGAGACTAAATGCCGTTAGGCCGATAAAACCGATGTAAGGGACGGCTTTGGCGAATGCTTTGAATATGTTCTTTTTATAGGCGATTCTCGCAGGCAGCATGAGAACCAGCACAAATAACATCATGACGATGTTAATCCATATTTGTCTCGTCTGCCAAAGCGCATTTCCAATCGGCAGACTCAGCAGCATCGTGATGGCCACAGCATTAAGTATAATACAGCATATGCTTGCGTAAAACAGTCTCTTTAAATTGATTTGTGTGAGCTCGGCGGCTACGCTTGAATTCGCTTCTTTCGCACTGCGTAAGACCGACATCATCTTTTGCAGCATGATTTGACTCCGAATCATTTTACTTTATATAAATATAACATTATTCGATAAAAATAGCCAATATTTTATAAGCATTAATTTGACATTATAAAAACATTACGGACAAAAATCTGATAATCAATAGAAATTGCGGGTCGTTCACCACGGCAGTATAAAAGAATCATACCCATTTGATGATGACTCTTGTTAGCTTCCGTGATAAAAACACCGATCCATTTGTATGCAGTAAAATTTAATAGTGCAAAATCGGAGCGATTGCAAAACCGCTGCGTCGGCGATAATTGACGACTGTGGCAGGTTGTAATAAGCTAAAGATTGGGAAAAGATATGAAACAAAAAAGTTTAATTTCTGCGGAGGTAAATAGCATGGAACGTTATCATGTGACGGGAATGGGCTGTGAAGCCTGTGTAAAAAGGGTTCAAAATGCGGTTGCCGTACTGGAGGGTGTCACGTCGGTGTCGGTTGACCTTCAAGCTGAAACGTTGTCGGTTGAGTATAACAAAGACAAGATGAATTTTGCGGCGATCAGAAATGCCGTTGATGAAGCGGGATACGGCTTAGAGGAAATGTAATGAAAGAAAGCATAGCCTTGTGACAGAAAAACTGGCGGTGACGATTGATCCGCAGGTCTTATTCGGTGTGACCATATCGGGCGTTGAATAGCGTCAGTTTCTAGACGCTGTTTTTTGTAAATGCCTTCTCCTCGAGGAGAAGGTGGCACGCAGTGCCGGATGAGGTATTTGTATAAATCATATTTAAAATCACACCTCATCAGTCGCCTGCCGACGGTGGAAAAGAATCTGTCTCAACAGATCCTAGTACAACGTAGTCGTCGCTCGATCCTCCGGATGACCGAATTAGTTACTTTCATAGCAATGACATATGTACCTTTTTCGACAACCTGAGCTTCCTTGCAGGTGAAGCCTTAAGGACACGTTCGCTGCCTGCAAATCGCTAAAAAATATTTTTTAAATAAGTGCTTGACATTAACGCAGCGTCAACGTTTACGATGGATTTCGGGAGGAGAAAGCGATGGATTATACAATCAGCACACTGGCCAGGCTCGCTGGCGTGAGCACGCGCACATTACGGTATTACGATGAAATCGGCCTGCTGCGTCCCAAGTTTCTGACGGAATCGGGTTACCGTGTCTACGGAACGCAAGAGGTTGATACGCTGCAGCAAATATTGTTTTATCGCGAAATGGGCGTGGGGCTGGATGATATCAAAAGCATCATCACCTCGTCGAACTATATGCGTCTTTCAGCGCTGGAGGCGCATTTGGCGGTACTGCTCAATGAGCGCAGCCGGGTGGATGCCATGATAAAAAATGTACAGAAAACCATCGCCTCCGAGAAAGGAGAAACGATAATGACGGACAAAGAGAAATTTGAAGGGCTCAAAGATAAGCTGATTCGCGAGAATGAAGAAAATTACGGCGAAGAAGTGCGCGCCCGTTACGGTGAGGACGCGGTTGACCAATCGAACGCGAAACTTAAAGGCATGTCGCAGCAGCAGTATGCGCGCATGCAAGCGCTCTCGGATCAAATCAGCGAAACGCTGAAAGCGGCCATGAGCACCAAAGACCCTGCCGGTGAGCTGGCGCAGAAGGCGTGCGCGCTGCACAAGGAGTGGCTGATGTGCACATGGTCAAGCTACAGCCGGGAGGCCCACAAAGGGCTCGCGCAGATGTATGTAGACGATGAACGGTTTACCGCGTATTACGAAAAAATCGCGCCCGGTTGCGCCGTGTTTCTGCGCGACGCGATAATGGTATTCTGCAACTGAGATCTTCATGAAAGCCGTCGAAAAGTTTTCGACGGCTTTTTATAACTGAAATATGACATACAGTCGTCATGTTTCTTGTGTTAATATACCAATAAAAATTGAGGTGTGACGTGGAATTCAGCCTAGTAGAGAGAGATACGTTTTTTATATGCGGTTTTTGCGTGGAAACGACAGCGGCACAAAATGATTCGGATATTTCGGCCTTGTATAACGATTTTTTTGATAGCGGCAAAGAAGAGTTGCTTATGACGATGAAAGAAGTTAAAAAAGGCTACTATGGATTAACTTGGTACACCCAAGGCCACTAACGATACTGTTATCTGCTGGGGATTGAAATTGGGCAAGTCAACGCAGCACCTGGTCGGTTTATTATAAAAAAAGTCACCGAAGCGACATACGCAAAAGCGTGCTTTCGTAAGGGTGAAAATATTATTAAAGCATGGAATGATTTCTTTTATAAAGAAATTCCCCAATCCGGGCTGGAGGTCCACAAAGAGCTCAATGTTTATTTTGAATATTATCCAGATAACGTTCGGGGCGATTATGAACTATGGGTTCCGGTGGTGACCGCTCATGTATGAACGCCTGCTCAATAAAAATGAACCGCCCAGCGAAGCTAATATTGAAGAGTATATCGGCAAAGACGCATATGCCTTAGTGCTGAGCTTTGATGGGTTTATGAGGGGCAATTACCTTATCGGGCGTGAGCTTAAGTTCCCGTTCGGCCATCATTATGGCTGGGCGTATAAATACAGCCATAAAACAAGTCACCTATGTTATGTTTTTTTTGAGTCAGGTGCGTTCACTGTGACGTTGCAGCTTGGCGACAATCTTGTTTCGCAGGTCAACAACATATTGCCGAGCCTATCGCACAAAACCCATGATCTTTGGCAAAACCGTTATATTTGCGGTACGCAGGGCGGATGGCTGCATTACAGAGTTCTTGATGTTGACGAGCTGAATGATATTGTCGCGCTTGTGAAGATAAGAAGAAAACCATCCCCAAGAAAGCTCATGGGATGCTAAAACATATATAATACGGTAACAGACAAAAAAATGATCATCAGTGAAGATAGAATCAAGCTGGCTTTAGAGAAAAAGCCGGAAACATTTCTTTTGGCAATGATGATTGCCGCTATCAGTATCGGGATGCTAAAAAAGGGAGTCAGGTGGATTCCGGAATCCACAGATGTCCACAGGGGACTTCCGATCATGCTTAATATATAGTCTCCAAGGCACGGGCTTTCAAAGTAAGACACGCTCCATGCCGTAGCAATGGCTGCCAGCCCGAATGAAACGGCGCTCAATGCATGGTTTTTTTTAATTTATCCATGGCGTTACGGCCTCCGTATAAAGCTTTCTTCACAAGTTAATGAATTATCAATATATTATCACAATACTCTCTCAATCGATATTGTCTATAATCATTTAAATATGGTTTTCAATGAGACAAATAATGTTTTTTTGAATTTCTGTAAAAAAGGGAAAAGGTTTATATGAGTCGAATATTAATGCAAACGTATTTGAGTGTTGGCTTGCTTAATGTTGGTAAAAAACCCGGGGGTGTTGCGATGCACGAACAAAACGATTGTATCGATTATAATGAAATTTACCTTTTTAATATCGGAGAAGCTCAACAGGCTTATGCCGTGTTCGGCTGTCATTACATACCTGAAGTCAACGCGCATCGGTTTGTGGTTTTTGCACCCAATGCAAGAATGGTCAGTGTCGTCGGTGATTTCAACAAATGGGATTCGTCGGCAAACCCGATGGACAAGAAACCCCAGGGCATTTACATAGCGTTTGTATCCGGGTTGTGTGACGGCGATATATATAAATATTGCATCGAAGGGTACGACGGGAGAATCGTTTACAAGGCAGACCCGTTCGCGTTTCATGCGGAGGTGCGCCCCGCAACAGCGTCAAAGGTCTGGTCTCTTGGCGGCTACACCTGGCGGGATACTGCGTATTTGGAAAACAGAAAGCAGCTTGACGCGTTGCGTCGTCCTATGAGCATCTATGAAATGCATTTGGGATCGTGGCGCACGAAAGACGGCTATGACTGTCCGAACCTCAGAGAGGTGGCCGACGAGCTCAGCGATTATTTAAATGACATGGGTTACACGCATGTGGAGCTGCTGCCCATATCAGAGCACCCGTTCGATGGATCGTGGGGCTATCAGGTGACAGGCTTTTACGCGGTGACCAGCCGATACGGCACCCCGCAGGATTATATGTATTTTGTGGACACCATGCACAAAAAAGGCATCGGTGTGATTGTTGACTGGGTGCCTGCTCATTTTCCAAAGGATGAGCACGGCCTCGTGCATTTCGACGGCACCTGCCTGTTTGAACACCAAAACCCGATCCAGGCCAACCATCCGCAATGGGGCACGCTGATATTCAACTATTCTCGTCCCGAGGTGGTCAGCTTTCTCGTGTCCAGCGCGATGATGCTTTTTGACGTGTATCATATCGACGGTATTCGCGTGGACGCGGTGACGTCGATGCTGTATTTGGACTACGCGAGAAACGAAGGGGAATACGTCCCAAACGAGCATGGCGGCAATATCGACCTGCATGCCGTCGATTTTTTAAAAAAGCTCAACGCCGTCATTCTCACCCGCTATCCGGGCACGGTCACGATTGCCGAAGAATCCACCTCGTATCCAAAGGTGACGCAGCCGCCATATGAAGACGGCCTCGGGTTTGTTTTCAAATGGAATATGGGATTCATGCACGATACGCTCAATTATATGTCGATGGATCATTTTTTTCGGCAGTTCCATCACAACAAGATGACTTTTTCTCTGCACTACACGTTTACCGAGAACTTCATACTGCCATACTCTCATGATGAGGTGGTTCACGGTAAAAAGTCGCTGCTGAACAAGATGTTCGGCACCTATGACGAAAAATTCGCTTCACTGCGTACGCTGCTTTCTTTCATGTTTGCGCATCCGGGTAAAAAACTGATGTTTATGGGCTGCGAATTTGGTCAATTTATAGAGTGGGATTATCAAAAACAGCTGGACTGGTTTTTGCTCGATTATGAACGGCATTATCAAACGCAGCGTTTCGTGAAGGAACTGAACGCATTCTACAAAAGCCGCCCGGCTCTGTATGAAATTGACGACAGCTGGGACGGATTTGAGTGGCTCAATGTGCATGAGGTGCAAAGAAGCGCTCTATGCTTTATGCGTCGTCCGGCAGGAGAAGCGGCACATCGCTGCATCTGCGCGTTTAACTTCACGCCGATAGAAATCGCGCAATTCACCATCGGTTTGCCGGGGCCCGGTGAGCTTAAAAAGGTGTTCTCGTGCGACGAGAAAAGATTTGGCGGCGAAGCCCGTGAATACGATGCGCCCACGGTTGTGAAGGAAGAATTTGCGGGGCACCCGTACCGGGCCGAAGTCTCTCTGCCGCCGTTATCTGCCGTGTTTTATGATTTCAGCGATGTAGCTTTCAAACGAGGTAATGACGTATGACAAACAAGAAAAAGTGTATTGCAATGCTGCTTGCGGGCGGGCAGGGGTCGCGCCTTGGGGTGCTGACCAAAACGCGCGCAAAACCGGCCGTACCGTATGGCGGGAAATACAAAATTATTGATTTTACGTTGTCGAACTGCACCAATTCGGGTATCGATACGGTTGGCGTTTTAACGCAGTATCAGCCGCTTGAGCTGAACGCTTATATCAGCACAGGCGCCCCGTGGGATCTTGACAGCAACACGGGCGGCGTTTATATTCTGCCGCCGTATATGAAATCGGGCTCGAGTCAATGGTATTCGGGCACAGCCAACGCCATTTATCAAAATACATTTTTTATAGACCAATACAATCCGGATTATCTTTTGGTGCTGGGCGGCGATCATATTTATAAGATGGATTACAGTGCCATGCTCAAGTACCATATACAAACCGAGGCTGACGCAACCATCGCCGTGATTGAGGTGCCGCCGGAAGAAGCGCCGCGTTACGGCATTATGAACACAGACGAAATGGGCCGCGTTATCGAATTTCAGGAGAAGCCAAAGGTGCCGAAGAGCAATCTTGCGTCGATGGGCATCTACATATTCAACTGGAAGAAGGCAAGGGCATACCTTCGCGATGACAATGATGACCCGAATTCCAGCAACGATTTCGGACAAGACATTATTCCAAAAATGCTGAACGCGGGGGAGATGCTTTTTGCTTACCGGTTCAAAGGTTATTGGAAGGATGTCGGAACGCTGCAAAGCCTGTGGGATGCGAACATGGAGCTGCTTGGGCAAGACGAGTTGAATTTGCACGACCCCTCATGGAAGGTGTTTTCCAAGAACCCGAATCAGCCGCCGCATTATGTGGGCACCGACGGGGTGATTAAAACGAGCCTCGTATCCGAGGGCTGCCAGATATACGGCACGGTGGAGCATTGTGTGCTGTTCCCTGAGGTCACCATCGCAAAAGGGGCCTATGTGCGAGACAGCATCATCATGCAAAACACCGTTGTCGGGGAAGACAGCGAAGTCACGCGGGCGATCATCGACGAAAATGTGGTGATCGGTAACGGCTGCCGTATCGGCGGAGACAGCCAAATCACCGTGATCGGGCAGGGCGTGAAGGTCAACAACAATTCAACCATTGAAGAGGGCGAATCAATCGAGCCGGACAGCGTCTGCGTGATTGATCAATGTGTTCAGAACAACGAGGTAGGCGTATGATAAAGGATGTATTCGGGCTGATTTACGCGGGAGAGCAAAACCATAATTTGCGCGAGCTGGTGCTGCTGCGCTCCGTCGCGGCGATGCCGATCGGCGGGCGATACCGGGCGATCGATTTCCCGCTCTCCAATATTGTTAACAGCGGCATCAGGAATGTCGGGATTATCACGCAGAAGAATTACCAATCGCTGATGGATCATGTGGGATCCGGCAAGGAATGGGACTTAAGCCGAAAAACGGACGGGCTTTTTATGCTGCCGCCGTTTGACAACGCGGAAAACACGGGCATATACCATGGCATGACGGATGCGATTAAGGGCAATATTAACTATATCAAACGGGCGGCTCAGCCGTACTGTTTGCTGACAGGCGTGAGCAATATTTATACAGCCACATACAATCAGATGCTTAAAAAGCATCTCGAGAGCAAGGCCGATATCACGCTGCTGTATAATGTTGATAAAACGGAACGAGAAGACAAGGACAGCAGCCACGATTTACGTCTGTACACGGATGAAGAAGGCTGGGTGACCGAGATGGACTATAACTTCAAGTACTCCAACTCGAACAAAATCAGCATGGATGTTTTTTTAATTCACAAGAGCCTGCTGGAGTATCTTGTAGACAACAGCGTGGCACACGGCCATTACGATTTCATCAGCGATGTGCTGATGAAAAACTTACGGAATCTGCGCATACTCGCAATGGAGCATAAGGGATATGTCGGACGGCTCGATTCAATTAATACCTACTATCAGCTCAATATGGATATGCTGCGTGAGGATGTACAGCGCGACTTATTTTACACGGGCAAGCCGATATATACGAAAATCAAAGACGAAGCACCCGTGAAATACGGCCAGAATGCGTCTGTTAGAAACAGCCTGCTTGCCAACGGCTGTGTGATAGACGGTGAGGTGGAAGACTGCATGCTCTTCCGTGGTGTTCATGTGGGCAAAGGCACAAAGCTAAAGGGCTGCGTGATCATGCAGGAATGCGACATTGATGACAACTGTGTTTTAAAATACGTCATTGCAGACAAGAACTGTCACATCCGTTCGGGGCGGCATCTGGCGGGAGATGTCAGTTACCCGAGCATCATTCGAAAAGGGTCGGTAATATAGCATGAACGAAATGCTGGCAAGCATAATGAAAAACAAGGGCCTGGAAAAGCTGCCTGCCGTGCTGATGACGGCTGCGGAATGCACGCCGTTTGCAAAAACGGGCGGACTTGCTGATGTGACGGGCACGCTGTCGCGCCAGCTCAAAAAGCTGGGGTTTGATATCCGCCTGGCGCTGCCTTTCCATCGCGTCATCAAGGAGAAACTGCGTGATCAGGTCACGCACGTGGCAAGTTTTTCTGTGGATCTTGGGTGGCGTACGCAGTATGTGGGCCTCGAGTTTTATGACTGGGACGGCATTCCCGTCTATTTCATCGATAACGAGTATTACTTCGGGCACATGATTTACCGCGGCGGCACCTTTGAGGGTGAGCAGTACGCGTATTTTTGCCGGGCTGTGCTTGAAGCGCTGCCACTGGCCGATTTCACGCCGGATATTGTGCATGTGAACGACTGGCACACGGCTATGATTCCGATGCTGATAAAAACGCAATACAAAGGGCGGCCGATAAGAGACTGCAAAACGGTGCTTGCGATGCACAGCCTTGGGTATCAGGGACGCTTTGATTTTGGTTTTGCGTCTGAAATGCTCGGTATTGATAGCCGGTACAACACACCCGAGTATATAGAATATTACGGCAGTGCGAACTTCATGAAAGCCGGCATCGTATTTGCGGACAAGCTGGTGACCGTGAGCCCCACATACGCAACGGAAATCAAAACCCCGTATTACGGCGAAGGGCTCGACGGCATATTAACCACACGGGAAAACGATCTTGTGGGCATTCTTAACGGTATCGATACGAAAGTTTTCAACCCCTCGGACGATCCGCTGATTGCAAAAACATACGACGTGAATTCTCTTGAAGACAAAGCGGAGAATAAAAAAGCATTGATTGATCAGCTGGGGATGAAAATCGATGCGGACCGTCCGCTGATTGGCATGGTGACACGGCTGACCGCGCAAAAGGGGCTGGATCTCATTTTGCGCGTGATGAAAGAGATTATGGCTGAACGCGTCGGCTTTGTGATGCTCGGAACGGGAGATGCCGAATACGAGAATTATTTCAGGGACGCATGGCAGACCTTTGACGGGCGTGCGATCGGCATGATTATGTTCGATGAAGCGCTGGCGCATAAGGTATACGCCGGCTGCGATTTCTTTTTGATGCCGTCGCGGTTTGAGCCATGCGGGTTATCACAAATCATTGCGCTGCGTTACGGCACTCTGCCCATTGTCCGCGAAACGGGCGGGCTTAAGGACACGGTTGAGCCGTACAATGCGTACACGGGCGAAGGGGACGGTTTTTCATTCGGCAACTACAATGCGCATGAAATGCTGGACGCCATACGTCGTGCACTCAGCGTTTATAACGATAAAGACGCATTTCTTCAGATGCAGCGTCGCGCGATGGAAAAGGATTTGAGCTTTGACAAAAGCGCTGTGTCGTATGCGTCCTTGTATCTTGCAATGCTCGGCACGAACACCGCATCCGGTTGACATACTGTAATAAACGCGCATAGAATAACAAAAACTCAAGCGGAGGCGGAGGAAGAGCGAATTGACGACCGATCATATCACAAACCGGGCTCAGAGAATTAAACATATCATCCTTGATAAGCTCAAACGCGATTTCGGGCGCACGATGGAAAACGCGACGGATGAGGAGATTTTTCAGGCCGTGGCGCTGAGCGTGCGCGACATGATACTCGACCGATTTGTGACGGCAGACCCCGAAGAAAAACGGAGCAGACGTCTTTATTATCTGTCCGCAGAATACCTGATGGGCCGTGCGCTGGTGAACAACATGATAAGCCTGCAAATGCTGGACGACTACAAAACCGTGCTGAATGAACTTGGTTACCCGTTTGAAAGGTTGGAACAGGAAGAAGTTGAAGCGGGCCTTGGTAACGGCGGCCTCGGGCGGCTGGCCGCCTGTTTTTTAGATTCGATATCCACGCTGGAGCTGCCGGTAGAGGGGCATGGCATTCGCTATGAGTACGGCATTTTTCGGCAGCGCATTGTGAACGGTGAGCAGGTGGAAGAACCGGATGACTGGACGCAAAAGGGCGACGTTTGGGAAATTGAGAGGCGCGAGGAACAGGTGGAGGTTCGTTTCGAGGGAGCCATCGACGAATACTGGACAGAAAACGGGCTCGTGGTGACACACAAGAACTACCAGTCTGTCATGGCGGTACCGTACGATTTGCCTGTTATCGGCTACAAAAGCCAAACACCGGCCATGTTGCGCCTGTGGCGCGCGGAAAGCCCAGCGGGTTTTGATCTTCATTCGTTCAACAAGGGCGACTACATGTGTATGATACGGCAGCGGGAGCTGGCGGAAACCATTTCTAAGGTGCTGTATCCGGAAGATGACCATATCGCGGGGCGTATGCTGCGGCTCAAGCAGTATTACTTCCTCGCGTCAGCGGCCATGCAGGCTATGGTACGCGATCATAAAAAGCGCTTCAAAGACATAAGGGCACTGGCGGATTATGCGGTCATTCAGATTAACGATACGCATCCGGCGCTTGCCATACCCGAGCTGATGCGCATACTGATGGACGAAGAGGCCTTGGGCTGGGACGAAGCCTATGGTATCGTCAGCCGTGTTTTTAACTATACCAATCACACGGTGATGCGCGAGGCGCTGGAAGCCTGGCCTGAGCAGCTGTTTAAAGAGCTGCTGCCGCGCGTGTATGCGATTATCGTTGCATTGAACGACCGCTTTAGCCAAAAGCTGTGGGCGGCATTCCCCGGCGACTGGGATAAGATTTCCGGCATGTCGATTATCGGCTACGATGAAATTCGTATGGCGAATATGTGCATAGCCGTTTGCCAGTATGTGAACGGTGTGTCTCAGCTGCATGGAAACATATTAAAAACGCGCACCTTCCGAGATTTTTATGTGATGTTCCCCGAAAAATTCATTGCGGTGACCAACGGTATCACGCTGCGACGCTGGCTTGCGGTCAGCAATCCAAAGCTGACAGAGCTGATTAAAGATCATATCGGAGAGAAATTCTTAAGTGATTATAAAGAGCTGGAGCGATTAAAGCCGGTTGCAAAAAAGCAGCGGTTTCTTTCCGATTTTGCACAGATTAAGGCGCAGAACAAGCAATGCTTTGCCGATTATCTATTCAAAAAACAAGGTATAACGATCAACCCGGATTCGATTTTTGACGTGCAGGCCAAACGGCTGCACGAATACAAGCGCCAGCTGTTAAAGGTGCTGCACATACTGCACCTTTATAACCGGCTCACGTCGGATGAAGCTTTCAAGCTGCCCGCACCCGTCACATTTTTATTTGCCGCAAAAGCGTCGCCCGGATACAGACGCGCAAAGGATATCATTCGGCTGATCAACGCGGCGGCAGACCTCGTCCGCAATCATCCGCGTACAAAGAACACGATACAGATCGTTTTTCTGGAGAACTACAACGTGTCGCTCGCGGAGCTGCTGATACCCGCTGCGGACATAAGTGAGCAGATTTCCACAGCCGGGCTGGAGGCTTCCGGCACGGGCAATATGAAATTCATGCTGAACGGCGCGGTCACACTCGGAACGATGGACGGGGCTAACATTGAAATCCTCGAGCAGGTGGGAGCAGAGAATATATTCATATTCGGGGCGTTGGCCGCCGAAATCGCCAAAATGGAAACAGCCCATTCGTACGCACCCAAAGCGCTGTTTGAAGCAAATCAGCACATTCGAGAGGCCGTGTCTAGGCTGACGGACGGTTCGCTGCCGGTGAACGACCCGCATCGCTTCGACGGGATATATAACGCGCTGCTGTACGGCGATTACGACAGAGCAGACAAATACTTTGTGCTGCATGATTTTGATGCGTACAACACGGCTTATGGCAATGTGCTGACGGCCTACACGGATAAAAACGGATGGGCAGCAAAAGCCGCAATGAACACGGCGTGCGCGGGGTTCTTCAGCGCCGACCGAGCCGTTGATGAGTACAACCGTTTGATTTGGCGGCTTCACAAATAAAGCAAAGGAGCCAAAGCCCGATGCTGATCAATTACAGGAATGAAATGATGCACAACTCCACATTGCTATGCTACAGAGATCCTTTTGGCGCGGTTCCGCAGGGGCAGACGGTGACGCTGCGCTTTAAAACGCGCTTGAGCCAGGTGATCGGCGTGTATCTGTGTCTCACGGGCGATGGGGTTCATCAGGAAATTTTGATGGCGCAAGACAACGGCTTTTGGCAGGTCAGCTTTCAGGCCCCGTCGCAGCCGGGCGTCTATTGGTATTATTTCACCGTAAACACGGGTGAGAGGATCGTCTATTACGGCACGGAGGGCAAAAAGAGGAGCGGCATCGGCTGCGCGTATACCGAAACGCCGCCCGCTTATCAGCTGACCGTTTACAAAAGCGATTTTGTAACGCCCGCGTGGTTCCGCAAAAGCGTGATGTATCAGATTTTTCCGGACAGGTTTAAACGAAGAGGGGAAAAGACAGTGCGGGACGGGCTCGATGATCATCGCTCAAAAGGGCGATGCGTGGCCGAACACAAGCGCTGGAACGAAGAACCGCTATACAAGCCGATGAAAGGGCAGACGCATTACAATCCATGCGATTATTATGGCGGTACGCTCAAGGGCATTGAAGAATCGCTCGATGATTTGCAGGCCCTGGGTGTGAGCGTGCTTTATTTAAACCCGATATTCGAAGCGGCATCCAATCACCGGTATAACACAGCGGATTATCTCAAGGTTGATCCGGTGCTCGGCACCGAGGATGATTTTGTGTCGCTGTGCGACAAGGCGCAGGCGCTCGGCATTCGCATTTTGCTGGATGGCGTTTTCTCGCATACGGGCAGCGACAGCATCTATTTCAACAGAGAAAAAGCGTATGGCGAAGGCGGAGCGGCGAACGATCAGCAGTCACCGTACTATCCTTGGTATACGTTTGAGCATTTTCCCGACAAATACAAGAGCTGGTGGGGGTTTGAATCTCTGCCCGAGGTTAACGAGCATAATGCGGATTGGCAGCGCTTTGTGATTACCGATGAAGACAGTGTGGTGCGGCATTGGGTAAAAAAGGGCGCGAGCGGATATCGCCTTGATGTGGCGGACGAGATTCCCGACGACGTGCTTGCGCTGATTAACGACGCGGTCAAGCAGCAAAAACAAGATGCCATTGTGCTCGGCGAGGTGTGGGAAGATGCCACCACAAAATACAGCTACGATACCCACCGCAAATACGCACTTGGCGGCATGCTTGATTCTGTGATGAACTACCCGCTGAGGAATGCTGTCGTCTCGTTCTTGAAAGGGCAAACGGATGCACGCGCGCTGAAAGACTTCTTTGTTGAGCAGGCCGCGGTGTACCCAAAGCCGATGTATTACGCGTTGATGAATCTGCTGTCTTCTCATGATATTGAGCGGATTCGCACGGCGCTTGGCACCAAGCTTGATCCGCATACACTGACGCGTGAGCAGCAGGCGTCATTTCGCCTGAGTGACAGCCAAAATGAAAAAGGGGCCGTGCTGCAGCGGCTTGCGGCGGTGCTGCAGTTTGCGCTGCCCGGTGTGCCGTGCATTTATTACGGCGATGAAACAGGCATGACGGGATTTCTCGATCCGTTTAACAGGGGGCCGTATCATCAAGCGCCACACAGCCTGACGACGCATTACAAGAAAATATCGCAAGCGCGAAACGCTTCAGACGCGATGACGACCGGGCACGCGGCGTTTTATGCGCCGGATGCCGATTGTATCGGCATACTGAGATATATCACAGACGGTAGAGACGCATTCGGTGACGAAGCGGTTAATGGTATCCGGTTTGTGG
This sequence comes from Bacillota bacterium, assembly GCA_023412005.1. Taxonomy (GTDB): domain Bacteria; phylum Bacillota; class Clostridia; order Christensenellales; family SZUA-584; genus SZUA-584. Next base: position 93,641 of record JAEYOE010000031.1, on the reverse strand, counting down.
CCGTGAATCGCAGCAGTGAAGAAAAGCGCGTGATTTATGATTTGGCCGCTGACTGCGATATGATAACAAAAGAACATCAAGAACAGCTCAAAGACCGGATGCACACGACGGCCGTCTGCGAATTGACAGGGCGGGAGTATACCGTGAATGACGGTTTGCTGGATATTCAGATTCCGGGCTTTGGGGCTGTTTGGCTGAAACTCAATTATTAATAAGAAGCAAGGCAATGAAACATAAACTTAATACATTCGCGTGTTGACAAACAAGGTGATATTTGTTACGATGCTAATATTAAAAGCGTAGATGGAGACAGGTCAGGCGGTTATGACTTTCAGAGAGCCGATGGGTGGTGGAAATCGGCAGCATGACGCAGGGCGAATCCCTCCGGAGCTGCGTGTCGAATGAAGTAGACATTGCCGGGTCATTCCGTTATGATATGGGGGCTTGTTAGAGCCTTAAAGGTGGTCTTTGCTTAAAGACAAGTTGAGTGGTACCGCGAAGTTGAAATAACAACTGCGTCTCTTCATAGGAAGAGTATGCGGTTTTTTTATTATTAAGCATTATTATTAAGAAAGGAAGTACCAGTTTATGCAGCGAGTGATTTCATTTATCGTTTCGAACCAGCCCGGCGTCCTGTCGCGCATATCCGGCCTAATCAGCAGGCGCGGTTTCAATATCGAGAGCTTAACGGTCGGTGTCACGAGCAACCCCGCGCTCTCGCGCATCACGATTGTGATGTTCGCGGACGATTCGGTGACCGAGCAGGTGGTCAAACAGTTTGATAAGCTGCTCGACGTGAAAGCGATTAAAGAAATACCCTCGGAGGACGGAATCTTCCGCGAAATTGCGCTCGTCAAAATCAGCACGGATGGTGTGGAGAAAAAGAAGCTGATGGCTGATATCGAATCGCGCGCAGGTATTGTGCTCGATATCGCAGAAAAGTGCGTGACCATACAAATCAGCGGCACGATTTCGTTCATCGATGAGAGCATTGAGTTGTTCAGAAATTACTATATCCTAGAGCTGGCGCGAACCGGTATGGTCGCACTTGAAATGGGCGATACCCAGCTGTATAACAGCCAGACGGCTGCGATGCAGAAGATATAATGCTTGTCATTGCGAAAAATATTAATATCGATTTTAAAGGAGATTTTAAAAGTGGCTAAATTGTATTATCAGTCGGATTGTAACAAAGAGTATCTTGCTAACAAAACGGTCGCGGTGATCGGCTTTGGCAGCCAGGGCCATGCGCATGCGCTCAATCTGCACGAATCTGGATTTAACGTGATTGTGGGCCTTTACGAAGGCAGCAAGTCGTGGAAGAAGGCGGAGAGCCTCGGCCTGAAGGTGGCAACGGCATTCGATGCTGCCAAGGCAGCCGATGTGATTATGATTCTCGTCAACGACGAGCTGCAGCCCAAGGTCTACGAAGAATCGGTAAAGCCGAACCTCACAGCCGGTAAATACCTCGTGTTTGCTCACGGCTTTAACATTCATTTTGGCCAGATTAAGCCGCCGGCTGATGTGGGCGTGTTTATGGTGGCCCCCAAAGGCCCCGGCCATACGGTGCGCAGCGAGTATGTGGCGGGCAAAGGCGTGCCGTGCCTCATCGCTGTTGCTCAGGACCCGACAGGCGATACATTGAACGTTGGCCTTGCCTATGCAGAGGGCATCGGCGGCGCGCGTTCGGGCATTCTTGCCACAACGTTCCGCGAAGAGACGGAGACGGACCTTTTCGGTGAGCAGGCCGTGCTTTGCGGCGGCGTGACCGAGCTGATGAAGGCCGGTTTCGATACACTTGTGGAAGCGGGCTATGAACCCGAAAGCGCTTACTTTGAGTGCATACATGAGATGAAGCTGATCGTCGATATGATCAACAAAGGCGGTCTTTCGTATATGCGTTATTCCATCAGCGATACGGCAGAGTTCGGCGATTATTCAATCGGACGCCGAATTATCACGGATGAAACACGCAAAGAAATGAAGAAGGTGCTGCAGGAGATTCAGGAAGGCGTTTTCGCCAGCCGCTGGATCTCGGAAAACAAAGCGGGCCGCCCGGGCTTCCTCGCAAGACGTCGCATCGAAAGAGAGCTGCCGGTTGAAAAGGTGGGCAAGGAACTCAGAAAAATGATGCCTTGGCAGGACGAACCCGAATTCTAAACGGCCCCGAATTAGGAGCAAAAAAATGAAAGTAGATATATTCGATTCCACGTTGCGCGATGGCGCACAGGCGCGCGGAATCAACTATTCACTGTCCGATAAACTGCAGATGCTTATCCTGCTGGACAGTCTGGGTGTCGATTATATAGAGGCAGGGAATCCTGCCTCTAATCCTAAAGAGAGGCAGTTCTTTGAGGAAGCCGTAAAGGTGACATTGAATCATGCGCGCCTCGTGGCTTTTGGCAGCACGCGCCGCAAAAACACGCCGGTGGAAACGGATGCCGGTGTAAAAGCGCTGATGGATGCGGGCACGCAAGCAGTTGCGGTATTCGGCAAAGCGTGGGATCTTCACGCCACCGAAGTGATCGGTACAACGCTTGAAGAGAACCTGAACATGATCTATGATACGCTGAAGTTCTTAAAGGACAACGGCAAAGAGGTAATGTTTGATGCCGAACATTTCTTTGACGGGTACAAAGCAAACCCTGAGTATGCAATTGAGGTATTGAAAACTGCCAGCCGCGCAGACGCTGACGTGATTGTGCTTTGCGATACAAACGGAGGCACAATGCCGGAGGAGATGAAAGCAGCTGTGCAGGCATCGCTCAACGCGGTAAACAAAAAGCTCGGCATCCATGCGCACAACGATACGGAGCTCGCGGTGGCGAATTCCATTATCGCGGTGCAGCAGGGGGCCTGCCATGTGCAGGGCACACTGCTCGGATTCGGTGAGCGCACCGGCAACGCACGGTTATCGTCCATCATACCAAACCTGCAGCTGAAGCTGGGGTACGACTGCATCGGCGATAACATCGGCAAGCTGTATGCCGTGGCACGTGAAGCGGCAGAAATCACGAATCTGTCGTTCGACGAATCGCTGCCGTATGTGGGGCGCAATGCGTTTGCGCACAAGGGCGGTATGCATATCGACGGCCTGAGAAAGGCCAAAGGCTCGTTTGAGCACATTGAGCCGTCAATTGTCGGCAACAGCCGTGAGTTTTTGCTGTCTGAAGTGGCGGGCAAGAGCGCGATGTATGAAAAGCTTAAAGATATATTCCCGGATGTGGCCGAGGATAAAGCCGAGGTGTCGCGGCTGATGGAAACGCTTAAGAACATGGAGAGCGAAGGCTTCAGCTACGAGGGCGCGGAAAGCAGCTTTAAGCTGTTCGTCATGAAGGAACTGGGGATGCACAAATCGAAGTTTTCTCTGGTGCACTTCAAGGTGAGCGACGAGCCCACGCATCAAAACACATTCGGTGCCTACGCGGTGGTGAAGGTGGATGTGGACGGTGAAAACCGTATGGCGGCTGCGGAGGGCAACGGCCCGGTCAACGCGCTCGACAAAGCACTGCGCGAAGCGCTGGGCGCTTTCTTCCCGGCTCTTAAGGGCGTAACACTGACAGACTACAAGGTGCGTGTGCTCGATACGGACGCGGCAACGGCAGCCAAGGTGCGTGTCGTTATCGAATCCAGCAACGGCGAGCGTTACTGGCGCACAATGGGCGTCTCGACAGACGTTATTGAAGCGAGCTTGTTCGCGCTAATCGATTCAATTGATTATTTGCTGCTGGATGAGTAAAGCAGTTTAACACGTTTTTAAGAGGTGACAGGATGGAAAAACGGATTGCGGTGATAGCGGGCGACGGTATCGGCCCGGAGGTGATCGGCGAAACACTGCGCGTGCTGAATGCGGCGACAAACGGCACAGGCCTTGAACTTAAATACACGCATTATCTCGCAGGCGGCTGCGCGATAGACAGCGTAGGCAAGCCGCTGCCTGAAGAAACGCTCAAAGGTGCGAAAGAAAGCGACGCAGTGCTGCTCGGCGCTGTTGGCGGCTGGCAGTGGGATACGCTGCCGTCGGGCATGCGCCCCGAAAACGCGCTGCTCGACTTGCGCGCAGGCCTTGGGCTTTTCGCGAACGTACGCCCGGCAATGCTCTATAAGGAGCTGGCGGAAGCGTGCCCATTAAAGCCCTCGCTGACGGAAGGCGGCCTTGATATCATTGTGATCCGTGAGCTGACCGGCGGGCTATATTTCGGCAAGCAGGAGCGCACCGAAACGTGGGCATACGACACGATGCGCTACAGCGATGAAGAGGTGCGCCGCATAGCGCATGTCGGTATGAAAACGGCGATGGGCCGCAAAAAGCAGCTGGTCAGCGTCGACAAAGCGAACATTCTCGAATCGTCGCGCCTGTGGCGCAGCGTGGTGACAGAGGTCGCCAAGGAGTACCCCGAGGTGACGCTTTCGCACATGTACGTGGATAACGCGGCGATGCAGCTCGTGAGAAACCCCAAGCAGTTCGACGTGATTGTCACGGAGAACATGTTTGGCGACATTCTCTCCGACGAAGCGGCGATGATTACCGGCTCTATCGGCATGCTGCCCTCAGCGAGCCTTGGGTCGGGGTCACTTGGGATGTACGAGCCGGTGCATGGCAGCGCGCCGGATATCGCGGGGCAGGGGCTGGCCAATCCATTGGCGACCATACTCTCGGCGGCGATGATGCTGCGGCATTCGCTGAACCGCGATGACATCGCAAAGAAAATAGAGTACGCGGTCGGCTCTGCGTTGAGCAGCGGCGCGCGCACGAAGGATATCGCGCTGGCAGACGAAAAAACGGTTTCGACCACGCAGATGACGGATATCGTCATCGGGTTTTTGGAGGCATAAAAAATGATCAGTGACAGTGTGAAAAAAGGCGCGGACAGAGCGCCGCACCGGTCTTTGTTTAAAGCGATGGGCTATACGGACGAGGAAATCGCCCGCCCGCTTATTGGCATCGTGCAGGCGCAGAGCGAGATCGTACCCGGCCACATCCATCTTGATAAGGTGGCTAAGGCCGTGGCCGATGGTATTCGCATGGCGGGCGGTACGCCCATCATGGTGCCGTGCATCGGCGTTTGCGACGGTATCGCGATGGGGCACGCGGGCATGAAGTATTCGCTTGCAACGCGGGAGCTGATTGCGGATTCGATCGAATCGATGGTGATGGCGCACGGGTTTGACGCGGTCGCCTTTGTGCCGAACTGTGACAAGATTGTGCCCGGCATGCTGATGGCAGCCGCGCGCCTCAACCGCCCCTCGATATTCGTATCCGGCGGCCCGATGATGCCGGGTAAAGATCTGGATGGCGTGGACGCGAGCCTGACCACGATATTTGAAGCGGTGGGCGCGTACAGCGCAGGCAAGGTGGGCATTGAGGAGCTGGATAAGCTCGAAAACTCCGTCTGCCCGGGCTGCGGCTCGTGCTCCGGCATGTTTACGGCCAACAGCATGAACTGCCTGACCGAAGCGCTCGGTATGGCGCTCAGCGGCAACGGAACGATTCCGGCCGTGCATGCGGCGCGCATTCGTCACGCCAAGCAGAGCGGTATGCAGCTGATGAAGCTGCTCGATATGGACTTAAAGCCGCTCGATATTATGACACCGGACGCGTTTGAAAACGGCTTGTCGCTCGATATGGCGCTTGGCTGCTCGACGAATTCCGTGCTGCATCTGCCCGCGATTGCGAACGAATGCGGCGTCAAGCTGAGCCTTAATCTGGTGGATCAAATCAGCAAGAGAACGCCGAACCTGTGCAAGCTTGCGCCGGCCAGCCGTATCCACATCGTCGATCTGCATGCGGCAGGCGGCGTCTATGCGGTGTTGAATGAGCTGAAAAAGAACGGATTGATAAAGATAAACGCCATGTGTGTTGCGGGCAAAACGATCGGCGACGCTGTGAGCAGCGCGGTGATTCTTGACGCAAACGTCATCAAGAGCTTCGATAAGCCGCATTCCAGAGAAGGCGGCATCGCGATACTGCGCGGCAACATCGCGCCGGACGGCGGGGTGGTGAAGCAATCGGCTGTGGCACCCGAAATGATGAAGCACAGCGGCCCCGCGCGCGTGTTCGACGGCGAGGAAGCGGCAATAAAGGCGATATACGACAGAAAGATCAACGACGGCGATGTCGTCGTGATACGGTATGAAGGCCCGTCGGGGGGGCCTGGCATGCGCGAAATGCTGAGCCCCACGTCCGCGCTTGCGGGCATGGGTATGGACAAAACCGTCGCGCTGATCACAGACGGACGCTTCAGCGGCGCCACAAGGGGCGCGGCCATCGGCCATGTGTCTCCCGAGGCGCAGGCGGGCGGCGTGATTGCCGTGATTGAAGAGGGCGATACGATAGAGATCGATATCCCCGCACGCAAGCTCAATTTGAAGGTGGATCAACAGACAATCGATAAACGGCTCGCCGGGCTCGAAAAACGCGAGCTCAGTGTGAAGAGCGGCTGGCTCTACCGTTACGCGCGCATGGTATCGTCGGCGGACAAGGGCGCGATTTTGGAATAAGGGGGAAATAACATGCAGTTGACAGGCGTACAAATCATCATGGAATGCCTCAAACGTGAGGGCGTGGATACCGTTTTCGGGTATCCGGGCGGCAAGGTCATCAAGCTATACGACGCGCTATACGATGAGCGCTCGACGATTACGCACATCGAGACGGCTCACGAGCAGGGCGCTTCGCACGCAGCAGACGGTTATGCGCGCGCAACAGGCAAGGTTGGTGTATGCATTGCGACATCGGGACCCGGTTGCACGAACCTTGTGACGGGCCTCGCGACAGCTTATATGGATTCGATACCTATGGTGGCGATTACGGGCAACGTGCCAGCCAAGCTGCTCGGCACCGACAGCTTTCAGGAAGTGGATATCATGGGCGTTTCGATGCCCATTACCAAGCACAACTACCAAATTAAAGACATCACGCGTATTTCGGATGTGTTCCGCGAGGCATTTGCGTTCGCGCGCTGCGGACGCCCCGGCCCGGTGCTGATCGACATCACGAGCGATTTGTTTACGCAGCTTTGCGAGTACACGCCGCCGGAAGAAAACTATGTGATTTCATGCAAATACACAGAGGTGCCGACAGCGCAAATCATAGAACTGGTGGAGAAGGCCGAACGGCCCGTTATTCTCGCCGGTGGCGGCGTGGTGCTGTCCGGCGCGGGAGACGCGCTGTTTGAGCTGGCTGAAAAGCTTGATGCGCCTGTGGCCAGCACGCTGATGGGTGTCAGTTCATTCCCGACAAAGCATCCGCTTTACATGGGGCTGGTGGGCATGCATGGCACGAAGGCGAGCAACATGGCGTTTCAGAACTGCGATTTGCTGCTGGTTCTCGGCGCGCGTTTCAGCGACCGCGTAACGGGTGATGTAAGCAAGTTCGCGTCGCACGCGAAGATCATTCAGATCGATATCGATGCGTCTGAAGTTAACAAGAATATTCCGACGCATCTGCATGTGATTCAGGATATCAAAACGGCACTCAGCGAGATCAATCCGCATATGCCAAAGAAACAGCACCCTGAGTGGGTGAAAAGCGTGAATGAATGGAAGGCGGAGAACGAAGCGCATATTCCGGCGGATCATCTGCCGAAGCAGATCATGGAAGCCATTGATGAGCGCCTCGGTGAGGACGCGATTATCGTGACGGATGTGGGCCAGCATCAAATGTGGACAGCGCAGTATTTCCCGTTTAAGAAGCACAACAAGTTCTTAACGTCGGGCGGCCTCGGTACAATGGGGTACGGCCTCGGCGCGGCAATAGGGGCGAAGGTCGCGAGCCCGGAAAAGACAGTGATTCATATCACCGGCGACGGATGCCTGAGAATGAACCTGAATGAGATGGCGACCACGACGCGTTATAACATACCGGTTATCACGATATTGTTTGATAACAACACGCTTGGGATGGTGCGCCAGTGGCAGACGCTGCTGTTTAACAAGCGCTATTCGGAGACCACGCTGCCGCCGATGGATTTTTGCGCGATTGCGCGTGGTTTTGGGTATTTCGCGCAGAAGGTTGAAGATGCGGAAGGGTTTAAGGAGGCGCTGAAGGCGGCCATGGAGAAGGATGTACCGTCGCTGATACACTGCGTGATTCCGCAGGATGCGATGGTGCTGCCGATGGTGCCGCCGGGGGCTGCGATTGATAATATTCTGATGAATATCTCTTAAAATCAATTAATTTAAAAAACTGAATATTTACAAAAAGCTTCGCAAGAGACTCTCGGGAGACCGGGGGTCTTTTTGCAAAGTTCAATGATCGCCTTTTCGCACTCTTCTTGCGCGATAAATATCTCGGAGGAATCATATATATACAGATATAAAAAAGCATTTTTTCAGCCTCTTAGATTGTCGAAAAAACCCTCCGCATGTCTTGATGAGGAGCGAAGGACGTGACTACGCAGTGGAAAGCATCCCGTTGCAAAACGCTTTAAACATAGGATTCCAGTCCACTTCGTAGTCGATCGTTTACGCTTCAACGGAATCTTCATGTGCTTAAGCCAACAATAAACGAAAAACCACGATTACCGTCATTCTGAACGAGTGTAGCGAAGTGACTACGAAGTGGAATAGAATCTGTTGCAACAGATCCTTCGTCGCTTCACTCCTCAGGATGACCGAAATTAGAGACTTTCTATATCAATGACATACATAAGTAACTTCTTTGAAAGCAAAAAGAGGCCGTTTTCACAGCCCCTTGATGATAAACTTAGTCAGCTGTTTTACGATTTTCGCGCCTACGTCAAACGCCTTATCATTAACCGGTATCAAATGCGCCTTGTCCATGCGTCGCTTCGAGGAATGAGATAAAACATCTCTTACGTCTCCCAAACCTCTATAACCCCATTGTGATAATCCAGATATAAACGCAGCTTTTCGGCAGCATCATCATACCGATGGGCGGATACTTTTTTGACCAGATCACAACCGGCAGATAAAATGCAAAGCTCAAAAGAACAGCGAGCCACATATGCTCAAAGCCCGCTGCGCTGCGATACAAAAAGAAAAGGATGCAGGCCATACCGCCCAGCATAAGAAACGGTATATTGCGGTAAACAGCCCATGAAGCCGGCGAGCTGTCAGAGCCCCATCGGTTCTGCGGGAGAACGGATATGACAATGCGCCAAATCGCCAATATATAGACAGCCAGCGTTCCATACCATATCTCCGTTAATGAAAACGCTGTGATGCCAATGTGCCATAAAAACACATAGAAAAGCGTCATGCTGACCGACGTGATCATTTTGCCGTAGCCAAGTGACCGGGCAAAGCGCTGTCGGTCAGAGGCAAATCCTGCGGCGATGCGCGGGATGAGATGACAGGCATCCCCGGCCGCAAGTATAAGTGCCATAATGCCAAATAGTGTTCTTTGGACCGAGACGCCAATCAGCAGCATGCGGATTCCAAGGAAGACCGCTGTGCTCAAATAGAGAATATTAAACAGGCTCTCGAAATAAACAGGCAGTTTATGTGTTTTCATATTTCGTTCCCGTTCTCTTCGTTCTGGGTTTTGAGATCATGAGGATATGGACAGAGACGCAGATGCCGATAACGCCAAGCAGGAAGGTGATCCAGACTGACATCGTCAGAATGCAGGAAATCAGAAGCGTCACCCACAAGAACACAAGACTGACAATAACCGTTTTTCGGGGCAGCCCCGTCCGGTGTTTGTAATTTAGTATGTACTTGTTGAAAAGAGGAATGCGCATTAGCTGCGCTGTCAACCTCGGAGCGCAGCTGAAGCATGCCGCCGCGCCGATAAAAAAAGGTGTCGTCGGCAATATGGGCAGAAAGATGCCGAAAGTCCCGAGGATTAGCAGTATAAAGCCGAGTAAAATTAAAATCACATTTTTAACGATCATATAGCACCATAGCTGTTGCCGTTTTTTGCTTGTAATAAGAATTATACAGCCGCAGCCCAAAGGGCGCAGGTGCTGTTCCATTGCCCTTTGGGATTTTGGCTTCGCCCGGTAAGGCCAAGGCTACGGCTGATTCATGTTGTTGTTTTATACGCAGACGGTCATATGGTCGCAGCAATCAGGCCGCTATGGTCGAGCTTTGCAAGCTCTTTGACCTTGGCGATGTCAAGACCGGCCGCTTGGGTGAAGCGTTCGCCATACTCCGTATCAGCAAGGTAGCAGTGAACCGCGTGGCGGTACTTGATATTTTCCGTACACGGCGCAATGTCCCCGGCGGTGTTATCAATCAATATCTGCTTTTTATCCTCGGTGAGCACGCGCCACAAATCGCCTCCGGCACGGAAACAGTCGTCGGTGGGGTCGTCCTTCGGGTCGTAACGGTACATCGCGCCATTAAGATCCAGCGGCGGTTCCATCACCTCGGGCTGAGCTGTCCACGCACCGTAGCTGTTGGGCGAATAAGCGGGTGTTCCGCCATAGTTGCCATCCACACGCATTGCGCCATCGCGATGGTAATCGCTGACCTCGCATTTTGCCTGATTGACGGGGATCAGGTTGTGGTTCACACCCAATCGATACCGCTGAGCGTCTCCGTAAGCAAACAAACGGCCCTGCAAAAAGCGGTCCGGAGAAAATCCTATGCCCGGAACCACATGGGCGGGAGTAAAGGCGGACTGTTCAACCTCGGCAAAATAATTTTCGGGATTGCGGTTAAGTTCCAGCACTCCGACCTCGATGAGCGGGTATTCCTTATGGCGCCAGATCTTGGTAATATCAAACGGATTCTCATAGTGTTCTTTGGCCTGCTGTTCGGTCATCACCTGAATATACATGGTCCACTGCGGATAATCGCCCCGTTCTATGGCCTCAAAAAGATCCTTTCCGTGGAACTCCCGGTCCATACCGTTGATTTTCGCGGCTTCTTCATTGGACAGGTTTTTTATGCCTTGCTTTGTTTTGAAGTGGAATTTGCACCAAACGCGTTCGTTTTTTGCGTTGTATAGCGAGAACGTATGCTCACCGAAGAAATGCATGTTTCTGAAAGAGGCGGGGATACCTCTGTCGCTCATGACAACAGTAATCTGATGAAAGCATTCGGGAAGCAGTGTCCAAAAGTCCCAGTTATTTTGCGCCGAGCGGCGACCTGTTTGGGGGTCACGCTTGACCGCGCGATTCAGATCGGAAAAATTGTGAACGTCCCGGATGAAAAAAGTAGGCGTGTTGTTGCCGACGAGGTCCCAGTTTCCTTCTTCGGTATAAAACTTGACGGCAACCCCGCGTATATCGCGTTCGCAGTCGGCTGCGCCGCGCTCGCCGGCGACGGTGGAAAAGCGGATAAACAGCTCTGTTTCCTTACCAGGCTGCAATACCTTTGCTTTCGTATACTGCGAAATATCATGGGTGACCGTCAGCTTGCCGTAAGCACCCCAGCCTTTGGCATGCATACGGCGTTCGGGAATGACCTCCCTGTTAAAGTGGGCCATTTTTTCCATAAGCCACACATCCTGCATAACGACTGGCCCCCGGGGACCCGCCGTGATTGAGTTCTCATTGTCGACTATCGGTGCGCCGACTTCGTTGGTTAGTCGTTTGTGTTTTTCCATCATTGCCTCCTGTTCTTTATTAATGCTGATGATCAGCATCTGCGTAGTGTATTTATTTTATCATTCCGTTATTAATAATGCAAACGAATATTAATAAGGATAAAAAAGTCAACCATGACGGATATGATAAGAGATGGTTATAAATGAACATACTTTAGGCCGGTGATTATGGCCAAAGTTGGCGCTATCGTCAAAAATGCTTATAAAAAAAGAGCCTCCGGGGAAGCTCTTCTTGATTTATGCGTTTTGTACGACCTTTGCGCCTTCGTCAAACGCTTTTTCATTAACCGGTATCAAATGCGCTTTTCCCTTGCCGAGTACATATTCCACCGCCTCAATCACGCTCTTTTTGGAAACAGCCCCAGAGGAGGCCACATAAGCGCCAAGCATCACAATGTTCGCGGTGCGCGCATTGCCAACCTCCGCCGCAATGTCATTTACGGGAACATAATGCACCTCAATATCATCGCGCGTCGCTTTTTTGTCGATCAGCGACGAATTGATAAAAAGCACGCCGCCCGGCTTCAACGCCTTCTCGAACATATCTAGAGACGGCTTGTTCATCACAATCACCGCGTCCGCATCCGTCACAACGGGGGAGCCGACCGGCTCGTCCGATACGATGACATTGCAGTTGGCGGTACCGCCGCGCATTTCAGGGCCATATGAAGGCAGCCAGGAGACGTTTTTGTTTTCGTACATACCCGCATAGGCCAGCAGCTGACCCATCAGCAGCACGCCTTGACCGCCGAAGCCCGCCATAATGATTTCATTCGTCATGTTACTTCGCCTCCTTGAAAACGCCCAGCGGATAATACGGAATCATATTGTCCTTGAGCCAGTCAAGCGATTCTACGGGGCTAAGCCCCCAGTTGGTCGGGCAGGTGGAGAGCAGCTCCACGAGCGAAAAGCCTTTGCCAGACATTTGTGTTTCAAACGCCTTGCGTATGGCTTTCTTCGCTTTGTTGATATTCGGCACATCGTGAAGAGATACACGTTCAATATAAGCTGCGCCATCCAGTGTTGAGAGCATTTCGGAAACACGCACAGGGAAGCCGCAGAGGCTCGCGTCGCGGCCGAATGGTGAGGTGGTGGTCTTCTGTCCCACCAGCGTTGTCGGGGCCATCTGGCCGCCTGTCATGCCGTATATTGCATTGTTGATAAATATCGTCGTGATCTTCTCGCCGCGCGCCGCCGCGTGTACAATCTCCGCCGCACCGATGGAGGCTAAGTCGCCGTCGCCTTGGTATGTGAACACGAGGTTCTCGGGGTGCACGCGTTTTGCACCGGTCGCCACAGCCGGAGCGCGACCGTGAGCCGCTTCAAACATGTCGATATTGAAATATTTATAGGCAAACACAGCGCAGCCCACCGGCGCGATGCCAATGGCTTTTTCCTGCAGGCCCATTTCTTCAATGCATTCGGCAACCAGACGGTGCGCAATACCATGCGTACAGCCGGGGCAATAGTGAAAAGGAACGTCGGTCATCACAGGCGTCTTTTTAAATACCATAGCCATCCTACATTCCCTCCTTCATTTCTACTAATTTTTCGATGATCTGCTTGGGTGTGGGCACAATGCCGCCGGTGGTGCCGACGAAAGACACGGGGCAGGCACCGTTCGCGCCAAGGCGCACGTCTTCTACCATCTGGCCTGTGCTCATCTCCACCGCCAGTATGCCTTTCACCCTCTTGGCCGCCTGCGCTATTGGTGCATACGGAAAAGGCCATACAGTGATGGGGCGAATCAGCCCGGCTTTGATGCCGAACTCGTTGCGCGCCTTGCTGATGGCGTTGCGCACCACGCGCGATGTGGTTCCGTAGGCGACGATGGCGAACTCTGCGTCGTCCATCATGTATTCTTCGTACTGCGTTTCATTCTTTTCAATCTCGCGGTAAACGCCCTGCATACGCGCGTTCACGGCGCTCATGGCCTCCGCCTCGATATACAGCGAGTTGATCACAGCGCGTTCTTTTTTGCCGTCATAACCGGTTGCTGCCCAGGTTTTTTCTTTCTGGGTGCGTTTTTTGGGCTGTGTAAACTCCACCGGCTCCATCATCTGGCCGATCATGCCGTCGCCCAGTACCAGCGCGGGCACGCGGTAATAATCCGACGCTTCGAACGCTTCCATCACGCAATCGGCTGCTTCCTGCACGGAAGACGGGGCGTACACAATCAGGCGGTAGTCGCCGTGGCCGCCGCCCTTGACCGACTGAAAATAGTCGCCCTGAGAGGGGAGTATGCCGCCAAGGCCGGGCCCGCTGCGCACCATGTTGACGATAACGCAGGGCAGCTCCGCACAGGCGATGTAGCTGATGCCTTCCTGCTTCAAACTGATACCGGGGGAGGAAGACGATGTCATCACGCGCGCACCGGCACCTGCCGCGCCGTACACCATGTTAATCGCGGAGACCTCGGATTCGGCCTGCAAAAAAGTGCCGCCAACCTCGGGCATGCGCCGCGACATGTATTCCGGGATTTGATTTTGAGGCGTGATTGGGTAACCAAAGAAGAAACGGCATCCCGCTTGAATCGCCGCTTCCGCAATCGCCTCATTGCCTTTCATTAAAACTTTTTCCATTTTTAAGCCACCTTATCTTATTGTTTAAGCCAAAGCAGGCTCTATTTTTCCACCGTCAGCACAAAATCGGGGCACATCTTCGCGCAGTTTGCGCAGCCGATGCACAGGGCCATGTCCGTGATTTCCACGGGGTTATAGCCTTTCGCGTTGATGCCGGATTTGGAAAGCACCATGATTTTCTTCGGGCATGCTGTTACGCACAGCCCGCAGCCTTTGCAGGCATCTTTGTCAATTGTTACTTTTGCCACAGATCAATCACCTTCATGCATTAAAAATATTTTATACGATAACACAAAAAAGAGACTAAAGTCAACGATTCGAGGGTTTTGTCATATAAAAGATAATTAACTCGGTATTCATTGTTCACGAATGCTTCACACCTTAAACTGTTGAATAAGAGCCCATCAAGTGGTAGAATGATACAGTATGTGCTTAAAGCTTTATTTGGCTTTGCATGAATGCCCAATCTGGCATGGAAGGGAATATTTATGGGTCTTTTAAAAACTGTGATTGGCGGGAGCAACGATTCCCGGCTGAAAAAAATACGCAAGATCGCGGATGCGGTGGAAGCGCTGGAACCTCAGTTTGCAGCGCTCGGCAATAAGGAACTGGCCGCCAAAACCGAAGAATTTAAGAAGCGCCATGCAGACGGCGAAAGCCTTGATGATCTGCTGCCCGAGGTGTTTGCGCAGGTCAGGGAGGCCTCCAAACGCGTGCTCGGTATGCGTCATTTCTACGTTCAGCTGATCGGCGGCATCGTGCTGCATCAGGGGCGCATCGCCGAAATGAAAACAGGCGAAGGCAAAACGCTGGTCGCCACGCTGGCTGTGTGCTTGAACGCGCTCACGGGCAAGGGTGTTCATGTGGTCACCGTGAACGATTACCTCGCCAAGAGAGACTCGGAGTGGATGGGCAAGCTGTATTCTTTCCTTGGGTTCACGGTGGGTCTGGTCATTCATGAGGTCACGCCGGAGGAACGCCGCAACGCCTACCGCTGCGATATCGTCTACGGCACCAACAACGAATTCGGCTTTGACTATTTACGAGACAACATGGTGGTGCATAAAGACCGCATGGTGCAGCGCGATTTAAGCTTTGCCGTGGTCGACGAGGTTGACAGCATACTGATTGACGAAGCGAGAACGCCGCTGATCATTTCGGGTGCGGGCGAAAAGAGCACCGATATGTACACGACGGTTGACCGCTTTGTGCGCCAGCTCAAAGAAGAAGACGATTTCACTATCGACGAAAAGCTCAAAGCCATCAACCTAACCGAGCAGGGCGTTGCCAAATGCGAAAAAGCGTTCGGCGTTGAGAATCTCTCGGACATTGAAAACACCGAGCTTTATCACCACATTAATCAAGCGCTCAAAGCGAATAATATGATGAAGCGCGATATCGACTACGTTGTGAAAGACGGTCAGGTCGTCATCGTGGATGAATTTACAGGCCGCCTCATGGTGGGCCGCCGTTACAGTGAAGGGCTTCATCAGGCGATAGAAGCCAAGGAGAACGTGAAGGTGGAGCGCGAAACACGCACACTCGCAACCATCACATTCCAAAACTATTTCCGTATGTACGATAAGCTATCGGGCATGACGGGTACAGCAAAAACCGAGGAAGACGAATTTCAGGGCATATACAGCCTCGACGTGGTGCAGATACCCACAAACAAGCCGATGGTGCGCGACGACATGAACGACATGATCTACGCCACCGAGGAAGGCAAATTCCGCGCAGTGGTGGAGGAGATCAAGCGTGTTCACTTAACGGGCAGGCCTGTGCTGGTGGGCACAGTGTCGGTGGAAAAATCCGAACGGCTCTCAGACATGCTGATGCGCACAGGCGTGAAGCACAGCGTGCTAAACGCCAAGCACCATGAAAAAGAAGCGTTGATCATCGCGCAGGCGGGCAAAAAGAACGCCGTGACGATTGCGACGAACATGGCCGGGCGCGGAACCGATATTATACTCGGCGGCAACCCGGATTTCTCGGCCCGTGCCGATATGCGCCTTGAGGATTTCACGGAAGAGCTGATAGAACAAGCCATCGGCCACGCGCCGACGGATGATCAGGATATACTGCGCGCACGCAAGCGCTACGAGGAGCTGCTCGAAAAGCATAAGAGATCGATGCAGCCCGAGCACGATGAAGTGGTGTCGCTCGGCGGTTTGCATATCGTCGGTACAGAGCGGCATGAGTCGCGCCGTATCGATAACCAGCTTCGCGGCCGCGCCGGACGACAGGGAGATCCCGGTTCCTCCGTGTTCTTCATCTCAATGTCTGACGATTTGATGCGTCTGTTCGGCGGAGAACGCGTTCAGGGCATATTAAACGCGGTGAGCAAGAACGACGACATACCGATTGCGGCCGGATTGCTGACAAAGCAAATCGAATCGGCACAAAAACGCATTGAAGCGCGCAACTTCGAAATCAGAAAGAACGTTCTTCAGTACGACGATGTGATGAACAAACAGCGTGAACTGATCTATTCTCAGCGTCGCCAGGTGTTAATCGGCGAAGATATGCGTGAGAATATCAACAACATGCTGAATGACTTGATCGGTGAAATGGTCGACGTTCATTGCCCGAAGAATGTGTTCCCCGAAGAGTGGGATTTAACAGCGTTGACGGATTTCTTTTCGAAGGTATTTTTGCCGAGGGGCATGGCGTTCTTTAAGCCTGAGGAAATTGAAGACTTAACGCCCGAGAAAGCAAAGGAACGCATTTTAGAGACTGCACTGAAGTTGTATAAGCTCAAAGAAGAGGAAATTGAACAGGGCGGGCAAAGTATGCGTGAGATAGAGCGCATCATATTGCTGCGCGTGGTGGATGAAAAATGGATGGCTCATATCGACGCGATGGATCAGCTGCGCCAGGGCATCGGCCTTCGCGCGTACGGGCAGCGCGACCCGATTATCGAGTACCGCAACGAAGGCTTTGATATGTTTGAAGAGATGGTACGCGGCATTCAGGAGGATACGCTCACGATGCTGTACCATGTGAAGCTCACATCAAGGCCGCAGCAGCGTGAAGCGCCAAGTGAGGTTCACAAAAAGGTGCTGGATTCCAGCGGCAATAAGGTAGGGCGCAACTCGCTGTGCCCATGCGGCAGCGGCAAGAAATTCAAGAATTGCTGCGGACAGGAGCAGTAAGTTAAAGTTATGCTGACAACAGATGAAGCCAAACTGGCATTAACACAAATCAAAACGCTGGCAAAGGAAGCCGAGCTGGCGCTCGGTATTGATGTGCTCAAAAAGGAACTTTCCGAGCTGCAGGGGCAGATGGAAGCGCCCGGATTTTGGGATGACGTGAAAGAGGCACACAAAGTCAACAAAAAAGCAAAACCCATTGAAGATAAGCTGGAGCAGTTCGCCAAGATCACCCAGCGGATTGAAGACGCGGTGGTGATGATTGAGCTGGTGGAGGAATCCGGCGACAGTGACATGGCCGACGAGCTGATGGCAGAGCTTGCGTCGCTGCGCGGAGATGTATCGGAGCTGCGTCTTAAGGCGCTGCTGCGAGGCGAATATGATTCGAGCGGCGCGATACTCTCACTGCACGCGGGTGCGGGCGGCACTGAAGCGCAGGATTGGGTGGAGATGCTTTACCGCATGTACACCCGCTGGGCGGAACGCAAGAAATACACACTGCGCGTTCTCGATTTTCTCGCAGGCGATGAAGCAGGCGTGAAGAGCGTGACTTTTGAAGTGATAGGTTTAAACGCTTACGGCTATTTAAAGGCGGAAAAGGGGGTTCACAGGCTTGTGCGCATCTCTCCTTTCGATTCATCCGCGCGGCGCCACACATCGTTCGCTTCGCTTGATGTCATGCCTGATTTGGATGACGATGAAGCGGATATAGAGATCAATTCGGATGATCTGCGTGTGGATACATACCGGTCGTCCGGCGCGGGCGGCCAGCACGTCAACAAGACGGAATCCGCCATACGTATCACACATCTGCCCACGGGTATTGTGGTGCAGTGTCAGAACGAGCGCTCGCAGATACAGAACAGAGAAACTGCCATGCGTATGCTCAAATCAAAGCTCATTGAAAAGCGCGAAAGCGAAAAGATGCAGGAGATACAGGAAATCAAAGGTGAGATGAAAAAGATTGAGTGGGGCAGCCAGATCCGGTCGTATGTTTTTCATCCGTACAGCATGGTCAAAGATCACCGAACGAGCGTGGAAACCGGCAACGTGTCGTCGGTGATGGACGGCGAGCTGGATGCCTTTATCAACGCTTATCTGGCAAGCTCATAACATTATGCATACGGCGGTTGTCTTTTACTTCAGCGGAACGGGAAATACATGGTGGGTGGCAGACCGGATCATCCGGCAGCTGGACGCATGCAACATCAACGCAACGGCTGTGTCGATGGATACGCTCTCGCCTAAAAAAGCGGATTGGTGGATTAAATCTGCCGATCTCATTTTATTTGGCTGGCCGGTTTATACGTCGTATTTGCCGCAGCCTGTCAACCGATTTATAGATACGCTGCCGGTGCTGGAAAAACCGAAGCATGTGCATGTGTTTTGCACGCAAATGATGTATTCGGGAGACGGCGCATGGATGGCTCACAAACGGCTGAAGGAAAAGGGGTTGCTTGTGGATACGGCAGAGCATTTCACTATGCCGTCGAATATGAGCATGAATCACTCTTTTTTCGGCACGCCGCCCCAAAAAGCAGTTAAGAAGATATTGAATGCGGCCGAAGCCCAGGTGCAAAATTACGTTAAGCGTCTGCTCGAGGGCAGGCAGCGCATCAAAGGCCGTTATGGCTGGCTGCTGGGTTCGGTGCAGCGTGTTCCGTTTCGTCCGTTTCAAAGGAACGCCGCGCGGAAGATGGGGGTGGACACGGTGCGATGCACCGGATGCGGCCTTTGCGAAAAGCTGTGCCCAGTCGGCAATATTTCATTAAGTCAGGTTCCTGTTTTTTCGGACAGATGCGCGATGTGCCTTCGCTGCTATGCGTTCTGTCCTGTCAGCGCCGTCACATATGGCGGGCGGCTGCACGATGTTAACAAGTACGGCAGGCCTTATACCGTGCCGGATATACATTTTAAATCGTCCTTACTCGTTAAATAACTTTGTGAGTATACATGGTGATACGACGGCATATATTTCAATATGCACGTCATGCAAAGGAGTATTGCCATGTATATTGAAGAACCTCGGGAAAAACCGGTCAGTAATGCGCCGCACAAGGTTGTGATTGATTCCCGCGAAAAGATCATCATCACCGCCGTTGAGGATGTGGACAGCTTTAATGAAGTGGAAATCATACTGCTGACCAATCACGGATTCATCACAGTGACGGGGGAAGACCTGCATATCAACAAGCTGAATTTGGAAGACGGACAGCTGGTGGTTGAAGGCAAAATTCAAAGCATTGATTATGCGGATCATGAGGAGCAGAGGACAAAACGCGGCATGTTTTCCAAGATGTTCAGGTAGGTAAAGCATCATGGAAACGACGGTTCCTCAGATTTATATTTTTATGATAACACTGTACGGCGGTATGATTGCGGGGTTCGCCTACGATATTTATAGGGGTATCCGCAAGTCGTTCAAAACCGGGCGGTGGATGACAGCCATACTCGACACGATGTTTATCATCACGCTCGGGGCGATTGTGGTGGCTGTGATGTATGCCGCGAATTCGGGAGAACTTCGGCTTTACACGTTTATCGGCTTCGTGCTTGGCTTTTCGCTGTATATGGCGGGTATTTCGCCCTTGCTCACGTATTTCGCAAAAAAACTGAGCATATGGTCGGCGAAAAGTAAAAAGCGCGAGAAATGAGGTTTAATGCAAATCGCAAGGAAATACTTGTTAAGCGTCGAAATCTTATTTAGCTGTTTGAGATGGCACAACATGGTTTAAATTAGCTACAGAGATGTGATAGCATCCGGGTCTTTATTGTGAGGAACTATGAGAAAGAGAAAGGTCAAGCTTAAGTTTAAGCTGTTACTCTTGTCTCTCTTTTTGGCTTATGTGGGCGTTTCGATCTTCCTGCAGCAGCAGGATATCAATGCGCTGATGGATGACCAAAAGGGTTTAAAAGAGAAGTATGAGCAGACGCAGACGCAGCTGCAGCGACTTGAGCACAAAAAAGAATACATGAGCACGAAGGATTATATCGAAAACGAAGCGAGGGAGAAGTTTGGCTTTGTTTACGAGGACGAATATATACTGTCGCCGACGGCACAGCCGACTGAGCAGCCGACGCAGCAGCCTTGATAATGTGGTTAAATACAATAAAACTCATTCAAAAATGCGAATGGGTTTTTTATTTGCATGTTTATTATTTGTATATCAATGATAATACCGATAATACAATATTTAAGAATCTCGTGAGGGTCACACAATTGTTGTCGGCTCCTTTTTTGTATTATTATTAAAGAAGAAATTTTTATCCTTCACTTAACGCTGTAATATATAAATGAAAGAACAACCTATATTTCAGCATCAAAGAAGAGCACTCTTTTGTTGCCGATAGGAGTCATCAGCTGTATAATGTGTTGACTCAAAAGAAGAAATATCAAGGCACCGAAAGGCAAGAGCAACGATGAAAAAATATGCAGTGGTGGATATCGGGACAAACTCCGCGAGGCTTATGATTGCCCATGTGGAAGACGGTCAGATTATCGCCGACTATAAAACACTGAGGCTCATTCGCATGGGTGAAGGGATGGTCGGCAAAAGAGAAATCGTGCCCGCCGCGATGACGCGCGCCAAAGAAGCACTGAACGAATTTTTAACGATCAGCCGTGATTATGGCGTGGCGCAAGTAGACTTTTTCGCTTTCGGAACCAGCGCCATTCGTGACGCGGATAACCGCACCGATTTTGTTGATTATATCCAAAACGAATGCAGGATTGATATTGATATCATTTCGGGCGGCAAGGAAGCGCAGCTTGGGTTTGCGGGCTGTATAGACGGCGACGGGTACATGTTTGATATCGGCGGCGGCAGCACCGAGGTGATGCAAGGGAGCCTTAACGACGTGCGCTTTGCTCACAGCTTTCAAATCGGCACGGTACGCCTGCACCAGATGTTTCCGGGCGGCGACGAGGCCGACCCGCAAGCGTTCGCGCAGGCTCACGCTTTGGCAGCCCAAACGTTTAGCGGTGTGCCTGAAACCGGCTCATCCATATGCACCGGCATCGGCGGCACAGCCACAGCGCTGGCCATGCTCGATTTAGGGCTGGCCGAGTACTCATCCGAACGTGTGCAGGGGCATGTGATTTCGCTGAAACGTGCGGAAGAGCTCTGCGACATGCTTAAAAGCAAAACGAAAGACCAGAGAAAGAAAATCAATGGTCTGCCTGAAAAAAAGGCGGATGTCGTCGTGTTCGGCGCGATACTATTCCTCGAGTTTATGAAAGCCGCAGGCGCTGCTGCGATCACCGTCAGCGACAGTGACAATCAGGAAGGTTATCTCAAATTCAAGTTGGGTCTTGTTCATGCGCACAGCCGTTAATACCGGACTGATAGAAAGAGACCTTCTCCTTGTTCAGCGTGTAGCGGCTGATAAAAACCAGCGCCAGCACAAAGCAAATCAGAAAGCCCACAGGCAGTATCAGGCCAAGCATTAAGTTGACATCGCTTTTTTGGCCGATCAGCGTGCTGAGCTCAGCCGCCTGCGTTTTGAGTTGCTCAAGTGTCGCTCCGGCTTGTCCGGATATAAAATCTGTAATCTGCAAAGTCACTTGATCGAACTGTAATTTCAGCGTTGTCAAATCGGCATCTTTATTAAAGCCGATAATATCCAGCATCGTCCCCGCGAATATAACCGCCAAAGACTGTGACAGCTTAAACATGAATGTGGCACAGCCGTAGAAAACACCTTCCTTGCGTGTGCCCGAGTAATACGCGTCTTTATCAATGGTGTCGGTAATCATCGAATACGGCAGCGCAATGCTGCCGCCGATAGAAAAACCGGTCAGCATAGCCAGCGGTACAATGGCAATGTAATGCGCCGAAACCCATTCGTTTGCGAACACAAATACAAAGAACAGTACTGTAACGCCAATATTGATGAAAAGGCAGGCCATCATGGCTGTTTTCTTCTCGAATTTATTTGCGATATAGAGCCAAACGGGCTGCGCCGCGAGTGCCATTAAAAACAACGCGCCGAAAACGATGGCAATCTGGCCCGACTTTAAGCCGAAGGTATAGGTGAAAATGTGCATGCCGATGGCACCCACGATACTCATCGCCATGTTGACGAAAAGCAGCCCGATGCTCACGTTGCGAAAATCCGAACATTTCAGCGCTTCGGCGGTTTCCTTGAATATGCCGATAATCGCGTTTTTCTTTTTGTTCGGCGGCGTGTAGACCGGCTGCTTTTTATAGGTCAGCGCGATGCATACAGCCGCGCTGATCAGAGTGATGGCAGCGGTAACGATGGCCAGATACGCGTAAGCCTGCGGATTAAGCTGCCCGTCGGCGTACTCCGGTGTCGGCTTGAAGAACACAGCCATACCGAGAATGGTGGGGAACATAAACCCAAGAAAGAAGAACGCGGTACGGTAAGACTGCACGGCGGTTCGTTCGCCGTAATCAGTGGAAAGCTCGGCACCGAGTGCCATATAAGGCGTTGCATAGATCGTGGAGAACGTTTTGAGCAATATCAGCAGCGCTCCGAGCATAACCGCTTTTGAGGCATAGGGAAGCTCCGGACTGACCTGCCAAAGCAGCAAGGTGCATAACGCGAGCCCGAGCGCGCCGATTAAAACGTAGATAAGACGGCGGCCCAAGAGAATTCTGCTTTTGGTGTGGTCGGAGATATACCCCATGACCGGGTCGGTAACCGCGTCCCAAATGGTGCTGACAGAAACCAAAAGACCGGTCAGCGCGCCCGAAATGCCGAGCACCATCGTCGAATAAAACACAAAACATGCCGAAACCAGCTGGAATGGGATGCCGTAAGAGAGCGTCCCGATACCGTAACCGATTTTTGTTTTTGAACTGAGTTTGTCTCCCGTCATAATACCCCCGTTAAATCTATCTAAGCTTTTAATTTTTTAGAATAATGCTTTTTGCTGTATTTAATGCCTATCAGGCAAACCGCCGAATACACCGCGAATATGCCGAATGTGACAATATAAAGCCACGGCTTATCGTCAACCCAGGCCGATACGGGAATGCTGAGTACCATCATTAAAGGAATGCCGATGATCGCGCCGAAGCCGCTGCCGAGCACGAGGCTTTCGGGCACGCTCGTTTTGCCGTCCGGATCCATCTCTTTGAGCAGCGCCATCGCGGTTACCACGGTTCCGGTCCACATGCCGTAAAGCGCCACCGCATGCTCAATCACCTCTTCACGGTAGATCCACTTGGCCATTTTTGCCGAGTAGACCATTGTGAAAAGGCCGCCGACTGTCGACAGAATCAGCACAGGCACCCAATACTGCGAAAGCACACTCAGCGATACGGCACAGACTGATGCAACGATCATGATATCAAACGCTGTGGATGAGATGCGCTGCAGCAGATAATTATCGGCGTAGTCGGTACGGATGATGCCCTTTTTATTAAGCTTGTTAAAAACAAAACGTGCCATCATGGCAATCAGCGTGCCGAAAAGGAACTGGAACCCCCAGAAGAGCTTCATGAGTATGCTTTGAGAACCAAGCAGCGCTTCAAGGCCGAGCAGCAGCAGATACGTGAGCAAATAGCAGATACCGATCAAAACCACTTGAATGGTCAGATCATCAAGATAAAGGGTAATCGGAACTTTGCTTGTATGCTCCTGTATATCGGGGGAAGCAGCCGAGGTGGTTGTGGCAGAGGATGTGATGCCCGTTTTGCTTTTGTTGTATTTTTTTCTCATGAAATACATAAACGGTATGCCGCCGATGATTGCCCACAGAAAACCGAGGTTGGCCATTGAAAGACCAACATTGCCTCCGTTAGCAAGTGCCTTGGATGCGGGCTCCAGCATTTCGAAAGACTGCCCCGTCGAGAAGGCCTGTCCGGGGCCTTGTGCATAAGACAAAGGCAGCAGCAGCCCAAAATTCGGGAACAGCTCCGGCATGATTGTGAAGAACAGCAGCAGTGTGATCCCAAGCCCCAAAGCGGCCTGCCAGATGTATGTGTTGACTATCGCAAATCCGGTATTGGTGATGTTTTCAGTAGATTTTTTGCTGCGCTTTTTAAGCGCCATGGCGATGAAACCGATGGCCATAAAGTGATAGACCATATTCTCCAGCATTTCCCGATCAAATGGAATCACATGGAGAATCTCCGGCCCGAGTATTAGGCCGATAAAACCGCCGAATAAAGCCGTGGGCACCAGATGACGGCTGAAAAAGGGAATCACCGATTTGAGAATCAGCGATACGCCGAGGAGCCCAAACAAACACCCGAACTGCAGAACCAAGTCCCATCCGCCGATATTGCTCATGTGTTAATTCTCCTTTGCATCATTCTTTAATGTCCGTAATGCGCTTTCCCATTTATACGCGGATATGTGCTGGTCGTGAAACCCGATTCTACGGTCTAGTCCGTCATACCGAAATTCCAGATGGGTTTTGAAATAAACGGCAACACCGCGGATTTTATCGATATCAAAACGATGGCTGCCGAGGCTCAGCTCGGTTTTGGTCAACGTGAGTGTGCCTTCATCTACCCGTTCAAAAGGCGCATGTTGGGCGCTGGCACAGTAAAGACACGCACGCTCATCGGATAAAAGCACAGCGGCGGCTGCGTGATCGAATTTTTGCGCAAGCAGACCTTGCTGCCATGCATTGACTTGGTCAATGCATTCGGAAGGAAGCGTACCGCTTTGAGCATGCAGATAACCGAAGGCATCAATAGAATAGGCGGCATCGCACATAAGGCAGGTCAGGCGATCGTCAGACGAGCGCAGCGTGCCTATCGACTCGCATGTCGGGCAGGTAAACAGCAGCCGCTCAAGGCCTTCGGCCGGTGCTTTGCCTTTATACGGTATATGCCATTGCTGCTGCCAGTCGGCTTCATTGTGCGCCAAGGCGCAGGTGATAGTCTCTTCGGCTGTCTCTAGGCTTTTAATCACACCGTCGGCAAAAACAAGCTGAAAGTCAATTTCCACACGCCCGCGTCGTTTGGTGTTGGCCCAGCGGGGCTCGGAAAGATAAGAGCCTTTAATGCACGCGGTCACCACGGGAATGCCAAGCATTTTCGCAAGACGAAATGTGGCGGGGGAGATGGGGCCTGTTTTGCCATCCCAACTGCGCCCGCCTTCGGGGAATATGCCCACAATGCGTTTTTGCTTCACCGCGCGTATGATCTGGCGTATGGCGCTGCTGTCCGTCACATTTTTTCGCTTCGGAATATAACCCACCATTGCCATGAGTTTTCCGAGGGCCTTGTTTTTAAATATCGCATCTGTGACTACAAAGCTGATTGTTTGCGGAATCAGACATTGCAGAAAAAGGCCGTCGAAATTGTTGCAGTGATTGGCCAGCAGAAGATACGGCCCTTTCTTAGGGAGAATTTTTCTGCTTTGTGTGCTAAGCCTGTAAAAGAGCCTGATATAAACACCGAATGTCGCTTTATATAAAACAAGCAGTATGAATACAATGATTCGCTGAATAGGCGATTGTTTATGTTTGCTCACATTAAGCTCCTTATTTTATAGTTAATTATATCATCCCCAAATAAAAATGTATTGTTAAATAATTTTAAAATGAACATGATGTGAAATAATAAAAAGCCGTCTATACCGGCGAATAAACGGTAAAAGCCCTCAACATGTCATGGGGAGCAGTTCTTGATCCATTGCATAGTCATTTGTTTCGTCAATAAGATAGAAGTGACTGTATGACAGAAATAGTTGCTATCAACAGAAGTGACATATTGATAAATTGTCAGCGATCTTGCGCCTCAAAACACACATCAAGAGCATAGCACATCATAAGTTCCGTTATGCCATAGTCATAATAATCGCTGATATAAAGATATAGCGATATGATACAAATTAAGTCTGCCATTGGGGCAAGACCAAATTGTAGGTTGCTATGAATTCAGTGACGTTTATTTTGCGATATGTTTGCCTGGTGGTAAATAAAAAAGCAGAGTGGATTCACTCTGCTTTCATGAAAATCCGGTTTATTTGAGCGCGTCTTTAAAAGCTTTGCCGGGCTTGAACGCCGGTGCGCTGGAAGCGGCGATATCGATCTGTGCGCCGGTAGCTGGGTTGACACCTTTTCTTGCAGCTCTCTGTCTTAATTCAAAAGAACCAAAGCCTGTCCACTGGACTTTGTCGCCCTTATTCAATGCGTCGGTGATCACATCGATCAGCGCGGAAAGGCATGCTTCGGCATCTTTTTTCTTAAGATCAGATTTTTGAGCAACGGCATCAATTAATTCGGTTTTGTTCATTCTGGGTTCCTCCTGATTAATTAATTTAAGGTTAATATAACCTTTCAGATTGGTGAGACGTTAATTCCCGCCAATCTGCAATTTTGCTTTGTCCCAAAGCTCATCGAGCTTTTCAATACCACAGCTTCGCATGTCCACATTTTGCTCAGCCGCCATTTTCTCGACCACGGCAAACCGTGAAATGAACTTATCTGTGGCTTTTTGCAGCGCCGTTTCCGGCTCCACACCGAGCAGACGAACCACATTCACTGCGGAGAAGAGCAGATCACCGCATTCGTTTTGGAGCGCGGCATTATCTCGGCTTTGCTTAACTTCCTCGATTTCTTCCAGCAGCTTGTCAAATGCCTGAGAGACCTCTGTAAAATCAAAGCCGACATGTGCTGCTTTATGTTGAACCTTGCCGCTTCTCATCAGTGCGGGCATGCTCTTTGGCACACCCTGCAGCACCTCGGTTTGTGTTTGCTGGCCTTTTTCGCCCTTCTTAATCTGTTCCCAGTTGCTGATAACGTCGTCGGGCGAATTGGCAACGGCACAGCCGAAAATATGTGTGTGACGGGAAATCATTTTGGAGCAAATGGCTGTCGTCACATCGGATATATCGAATTCACCATGCTGCTGGGCGATTCGTGCATGGAACACCACCTGCAAAAGCACATCGCCGAGCTCGTCGTATAGCGCATCCATATCGTCGTTATCAATGGCTTCCAGCACTTCATAGCTTTCTTCCACCAGATAACGCTTGAGGCTTAAATGCGTCTGCTCTCTGTCCCACGGGCAGCCGTTTCTCGAACGCAGTCGCTCCATTACAGTCACAAGGTCGCAAAAGGTGTATCGGCGCTTTTGTTCAAGCGGACAGGAAGCAACTACCACGCTAGTATAATAACCGTATGAAGGCTCCGCGTCAAGGAGGCAAAGTGGAATTATTTTCCCACACATGCTGCGGATATCCGCAATGAATAAAGGATGCTCATCATCGTAAACGCGCGACAGCTTCAGCTTTAAATCGGATGCTTTGAGCCGCGAGTCGATTTCGTCGATCACAAGTGCGGCATCCGTATCGCAAACCCGGGTAAAAGACGCTGCGCTAAACGATAGAACACCGTTCAATCCATCAGCCGCGCCTGCTGCAAATGCCGCGCAGAGTGCCGGGCTGCCGTCGGGTATCACGCTGACGCTGCCGCCGGATTGTATGATGCGTTTCACCGCATAAGCCGCAATGGTGTTGCGGCAAATATCACCGAGAACAATGAATAAAGTGCCGTCAAGCATCAGGCGTTCGCAGGCAAGCGCTGCGAGTGCGTCAAAATCATCCGCTGATTCATACAGATCGTCGAGCGAATCGTAAGCAATGTCGTCTTTCAGAGCATGTCCAATTTTCGTTTGCAAGATAACCCGGCTTGTCTGATGCGCGATTTTGCGCACGTCCTCATGAATTTCGCCGGTTGCGTTCATGCTGGCTATCGTTAAATGCATTTCAATCCTCCCAAACCCCTAATCGGGCCATCAATCGCTGAAAGCGTCCGCCGCCCGGTAAGAATTCCATATCTTTTTTTGTAATCGATCTTGTCATCACCAAAAGAGCCAAATAAACAATAACGGCAGCTGCCATGCTCAAAAGCGCAGCTTTTGAGCTGCCCCATAATGGGGCGAGGCCAAAATAGATGAGACAGACCGCCACGCCCATGACGACTGTTGACAATAGCGGCATCAAAACGTCGGGTATTGGCTTTACGGACGGCTTTGCGTGCTTGATGACAAAACACACATTCAGCAGCGCAGCGATGCCATAGCACGCCGCTGTTCCGATCGCTGCTCCATTTATATTAATCGAAGGAACGCGTATCAGCAAGATGCTGATGACAACTTTTACAAATGCGCCCACCGCGAGGCTGAAAACAGGAATAGCCGGATGGCCGGCTCCCTGCAAAATGCCTGTCATTGTTTGCAGCAGCGTTAAAAACAGCACGCCGATCGAGAGCGTCTGCAAAAGCTGCGTACCGACGACGAGCTCCTGCGGCTCAAGACCTTTGGAATAAAGCAGAGAGATAATAGGGCTTGCCAGAATAAACAGCCCCACCGCGCACGGGAGGCCAACCAATATGGATAATTTAAACCCCATCGCCGAGCGAGCGCTCACGAGCTGTTGGCTGTTAACAGCGCGCGCTTCCGATATGGCAGGAACAAGGCTCATGCATAGCGCAAGCGAAAGCACGGCGGGCATGTTGATCAGCGGGTTAACCGATCCGGTCAGCACGCCGAAGCTGGTTTTGGGGGAGAGCGGATTAAACGCGGCGTAATCCACACCGGCCATCGTGTTTGTCACAATCAGCGTATCGAAGAAATTGACAATGGGCATCAGGCAAGCGCCGATTGTGACGGGAACGGCAGTGAAAAGAAGGTCGCGCATGGTGGTACGTCCAAGGCTTTTGCCAAAACCGGAGGTGCGGGTTCGCTTTTGTTTTAGCTGCCTGTTTTTTATCTGGTACATAATAAAAATCACGGTAAGCGCACAGATCTCAGAAATGGTGACACCGAAAAGCGCACCAGCCGCACCGAAGGCTTCACCTTTGGGGAACCATAGCTGTGCAAAATACAGTCCGGCACCGAGTTTAACAAGCTGCTCGACGATCTGTGTCAGCGCCGTGGGAGACATCGTTTGCAGCCCCTGAAAATAGCCTCTGTAAGCGGATAATATTGAAACGAAGAAGAGCGAAGGGGCGATCATAACAAGGGAGAGCTTGGCAGTGGGAATTTGCGCGGCGTTGGCAAGCACGCCCGATAACGCAAACATGACGATTGTGGACGCGATGCCGATGATCATCAGCAGCTTAAACGCTGTTTGGAAAACGTGGTGCGCACCGCTATAATCGCCGAGTGTGACGCGCTCGGAAACAAGTTTCGAGATGGCAGCCGGAAGCCCCGCTGTGGATATCACAACCAATGCCGCGTATATCGGATACGCAACCTGATAATTGGCCATGCCGTCCGCGCCGATGATGTTGGTAAGCGGTATACGGAAAACAGCGCCGATAAATTTTACAATCAAGCCCGCGGCACCGAGTATCGCTGCGCCCTTTACAAAGCTTTTCGGAACATTTGACATAGCTTCTCCGTTCAGTATTTTTTTGCATATAAGCGATCAAAAGAAGGGTTAAGCATTATATTATAAAAAAAAGCTGTCGATAATATGCATCGCTTTTAAAAAACAGCGTCGTTAATTGCCTGACTCAGCACTGTCATGTATAATACGTGAGTAAAAATGTGAGTTAATACTGTGTCAGGAGAAAAACTTTAATGCATATCAATATTGTGCTGGTGGAACCCGAAATTCCTGCGAATACCGGAAATGTCGCACGAACATGTGCCGTAACGGGTGCTCAGCTGCATCTGGTGGAGCCGCTTGGCTTCAGTATTGATGACAAACAGCTCAAACGGGCGGGGCTTGATTACTGGCCGCACCTGAACGTTGCGGTTCACAAAAGTCTGGACGAATTTTTCACCGCGACTGCGGGGGGGTCATACTATTACTGCTCGACAAAAGCCAAACACGCTTACCACGAAGTGAGTTATGAGGATGGCTGCTACCTGCTGTTCGGAAAAGAAACAAAGGGGCTGCCCGAACCTCTCATTTTTTCCAATCCGTCAAGGAGCATCCGTATTCCGATGAAGGATGGCCTTCGCTCGCTCAACCTTTCGAATTCTGTGAGCATCGTGGTTTACGAAGCGCTTCGCCAATGGGGTTTTCCGGATATGACATAACTAAAAATAAAGGCATCATCTTTACGCCTGCTTGTGAAAAGATGAACTTTTCCTTGCTTTTTGAAATCTTTTCGAATAAAATTATCCAAGATCATTATACTCTTTGAGTATCAGCATAATTGCATAATAAAAGGAGCCATATATGAACAAAAAGACAGTCAAAGACATTGATGTCTGCGGAAAAAAGGTCTTGGTGAGAGTGGATTTCAATGTGCCGCTGAATGAAAAAAAGGAAGTCACCGATGACACAAGAATCGTGGCTGCATTGCCAACGATTGAGTATCTGATCGGCGAGAACGCAAAAGTTATTCTTTGCTCCCATCTTGGCCGGCCGAAGGGCGAATTTAAACCGGAGTTTTCGCTTGCGCCTGTCGCACAGCGTTTGGAAAAACTTCTCGGACGCAAAATCACGTTTGCGGCTGATGTGATTGGGCCGGAAGCCAAAGCGGCTGTCAGCGCTGTTAAGGATGGCGAAATCGTTCTTCTCGAAAACGTGCGTTTCCACAAAGAAGAAACAAAAAATGACCCTGAATTTTCTAAAGAGCTGGCTTCATACGCCGATATATTTGTGAATGATGCCTTTGGCACCTGCCACAGAGCCCATGCTTCCACGGCCGGTGTGGCGTCTTATATTCCCGCTGTAGCCGGTTTCCTCATCGGAAAAGAGCTGGACTTCCTCGGCAATGCGCTGGACAAACCCGTCCGTCCGTTTATCGCGATTCTTGGCGGTGCCAAGGTAGCGGATAAAATCGGCGTCATCGATAACCTGATTAACAAAGTGGATGCCATTATTATCGGCGGCGGTATGGCTTATACATTCTTAAAGGCAAAGGGCCTTGAAGTGGGCGATTCGCTGGTGGATGAAGAAAGCCTTGGATTGTCGCTCGATTTACTTAAAAAAGCGGAAAGCAAAGGCGTGGATATTTTCCTGCCTGTGGATGCGATTGAAGCCGACAAATTTGATGCCAATGCGAAAACACAGGTGGTACCGGTTGACCATATGTCCAAAGGGTGGATGGGGCTTGATATCGGGCCTGCAACAAGGATGCTTTATTCCGATAAGATTCGCACGGCGAAAACCGTGGTTTGGAACGGACCGATGGGTGTGTTCGAAATGGAAGCTTTTGCTGAAGGAACCAAAACGGTTGCCAAAGCTATGGCTGAGTCTGATGCGGTCACCATAATTGGCGGCGGCGACAGCGCGGCAGCGGTTAAGATTTTCGGCTATGCAGAGGCGATGACGCATATCTCCACCGGCGGAGGCGCGAGTCTTGAGTTCCTTGAAGGCAAGGAACTGCCGGGTGTGGCGGCGCTTCAGGATAAATAAGAGAGGACTAACTGATCATACTGAGGGTTACTCTCTTTGGAGTAACCCTTTTTTAAAGATTAAATAAAATTATTGGAGGGACTAACATGAGAAAACCGATTATTGCAGGAAACTGGAAAATGAACAAAACGGCAGAAGAAACAACAGCCCTTATCAAAGCATTAATTCCGCTTGTCAGCGATGTTGACAATGTCGACGTTGTTGTATGCCCGACATTTGTTAATTTGTCGACGGCTGCCGAGGCGCTTGCCGGTTCCAACATTAAGCTGGGCGCACAGAATATGCACTTTGAAAAAAGCGGCGCGTATACGGGTGAGATTTCGGCGGATATGCTGCTCGCTTTTGGCGTGAAATATGTCATTCTCGGGCATTCCGAAAGACGCCAGTATTTCGGTGAGACCGATGAAGGCGTCAATAAAAAAGCGAAAGTCGCGCTCGAAGCGGGTCTGATTCCAATTGTGTGTGTGGGCGAAACGCTGGAGGAAAGAGAAGCCGGCATTACGGCTGAGATCGTTTGTAAGCAGACGAAGCTTGCGCTGCTCGGGTTATCGGCAGAACAGGTTTCAGATGTCGTGATCGCTTACGAACCCATCTGGGCCATCGGCACCGGCAAAACAGCCACAGCCGAAGATGCCAACGAGACAATCGGTGCCATCAGAGGCGCGGTTAAAGAGGTTTACGGTGATGCGTGTGCCCAGAGCGTGCGCATTCAGTACGGCGGCAGCATGAAACCGTCCAACGCATCCGAATTGATGGCGAAGCCGGAAATTGACGGCGGACTTATCGGCGGCGCAGCGCTGAAGGCCGAGGACTTTGCCGGAATCGTTAAGTTTTAAGCGAGATGACTATGAACAAAAAACTGACAGCATTGATGATATTGGACGGATTCGGTTTCAGTGACGATGAAACCGGCAATGCCATTAGATCCGCAGGTATTCCGTTCGTCAGGGGTTTAAAAAGTGAGTACCCGCATACGTTGGTGGGGGCATCCGGCATGGATGTAGGCCTGCCTAAGGGGCAGATGGGCAACTCGGAGGTTGGTCATTTGAATATCGGCGCAGGACGCATCGTCTATCAGGAACTCACGCGCATCACCAAAGATATTGAAGACGGCGGTTTCTTTTATAAGCAGGAATTCATCGACGCGATGGAAAACGCGAAGAAGAACGGAAAGAAGCTTCATACCTACGGCCTCATTTCTGACGGTGGCGTTCACAGCCATAATGAGCATTTGTACGCTCTCTTAAAGATGGCCAAGCAGCGCGGGTTGGATAACGTTTATATCCATTGCTTTATGGACGGACGCGATGTGCCGCCCGACAGCGGGCTTGGGTTTATCGAGGCGCTCGAGGCCAAGATCAAAGAGATCGGCATTGGGCAAATTGCGACGGTGATGGGGCGTTATTACGCGATGGACCGTGACAACCGCTTTGAGCGCGTACAAAAAGCATATGCCGCAATGGTGACCGGCGAGGGACTGCATGCGGCTTCCGCAGTGCAGGCGATGCGACAGAGCTACGACAAAGGCGAGATGGATGAATTCGTTAAACCCACGGTGATTATGAAGGGTGAAGCGCCGGTGGCCACCATCGGTGCCGGAGATTCCGTCATCTTCTTTAACTTCCGTCCCGACAGGGCGAGGGAAATCACGCGCACGTTCATAGACAAGGATTTCAATGGCTTCGAGAGAAACTATTTTGATGTTCACTACGTTTGTATGACGCAGTACGACAAAACGTTTGAGAACGTGACGGTGGCGTACAAGCCGCAGTCGCTGGATAACACTCTTGGTGAGTATTTGGCCAAAAATGGAAAACGCCAATTCAGAATCGCTGAAACAGAAAAATACGCGCATGTCACGTTCTTCTTTAACGGCGGCGTGGAAAAGCCGAACGAGGGAGAAGATCGGTATTTAATCCCGTCTCCCAAGGTGGCGACTTACGACTTGAAGCCGGAAATGAGCGCGTACGAGGTGGCGGATGAAGCCGTTAAGCACATCGAATCGGGCGAATACGATGTGATGATACTAAACTTCGCGAATCCTGATATGGTGGGTCATACCGGCGTGCTGGAGGCTGCCGTGAAGGCCGTGACGGCTGTTGATGCCTGCGTATCGAAGGTGGTATCCTCAATACTCAAAATGGGCGGAGACGTGCTGATAACGGCAGATCACGGCAACTCTGAAAAGATGTATGATGAGAACGGCGGGCCGTTTACCGCGCATACCATAAACCCCGTGCCGTTGATTTTGGTTGGCGAACGCTACAAAAACGCAAGCTTAAAATCGGGCGGGCGTCTGGCCGATCTGGCGCCGACACTGCTCGATATGATGGGCCTTGAAAAGCCTGAGCAAATGACGGGACACTCTCTAATTGAGATATAATGCAGCACAATCAGGGCGCCCTTCGCGAATGGGGCGTTCCTTTTTGTGCGGTTGATCATCCGCAATAATTGGCGATTTTGCGTGAATTGCTTGAGTTTTTTTTGCTTGTCAAGTAGAATGTAATGCGTATCTGTGTTGATTAATGAGTTTTTATATAAAGGAGTTTTCAATGACGAAGATAAAAATGCCGGTTCCGCTTGTTGAGATTGACGGCGAT
This sequence comes from Bacillota bacterium, assembly GCA_023412005.1. GTDB lineage: Bacteria > Bacillota > Clostridia > Christensenellales > SZUA-584 > SZUA-584. The sequence goes on along the minus strand of JAEYOE010000031.1, from coordinate 59,479 downwards.
GAGATGACCCGGATTATGTGGAAGATGATCAAGGATTATTTGATTGAGCCCTTTGTAGAACTGAATACCGAATATTACGACCTTGGGCTCACGGAACGCGACGCGACAGATGACCGCGTCACAATGGATTCCGCGCTGGCTATTAGTAAATACGGAGTGGGCGTAAAGTGTGCCACCATTACACCGAACGTACAGCGCGTGGAAGAGTACAATTTAAAGAAAATGTGGAAAAGCCCCAACGGCACGATCCGTGAGGAACTGGACGGTACGGTATTCAGAACACCGATCATCGTAAAAGGGATTTCACCGTCCGTTAAAACATGGAATCAACCGATTATTATTGCAAGACACGCCTTTGGAGACATATACAACGCGCAGGAATGTGTGGTAGACGGCCCTGGAAAAGCCGAGGTTGTGATTACGCGCGCGGATGGTTCAGAAGAAAGGCTGAGAATTGCCGAGTTTAACGAGGCGGGCGGCGTGGTGCGCGGCATGTACAACACGACGAGTTCTATCGCAAGCTTTGCAAAAAGCTGCTTTAATTATGCGCTTGATATCAAGCAGGATCTGTGGTTTGCAACCAAGGATACGATCTCCAAAAAATATCATCACCGGTTTAAAGATATTTTCGCGGAGATTTATGAAACGGAATACAAAGACAGATTTGAAAAAGCGGGTATTGAGTATTTTTATACGCTGATTGACGACGCTGTGGCGCGCGTGATACGCAGCGAAGGCGGCTTTATTTGGGCGTGCATGAATTACGACGGCGATGTTATGTCTGATATGGTGGCGACCGCATACGGGAGCCTTGCCATGATGACGTCAGTGCTTGTATCGCCGCAGGGCTTTTATGAATATGAGGCGGCACACGGAACGGTGACGCGCCATTACTACAAGCACCTTGAGGGTAAAGAAACATCCACCAATTGTATGGCAACGCTGTTTGCGTGGACAGGCGCACTCAAAAAGCGCGGTGAAATGGATGGCAACGAAGAGTTGATGACGTTTGCCGATAAATTAGAGGCGGCTTCCATCAGCACCATTGAAGCGGGTATTATGACGGGAGATTTGTACCTTTTGAGCGAACTCGACAATAAGCAAAAGGTCAGCACTGAGGATTTCATCAAACAGATTAAGCAAACGCTTGAAAAAATGATGTAGGGAGAGACAGATGAGCTTATACAGTCAGTGGCAGGGCATGGCCGAAGCGCAAAGAACGCCGCAGGAAAACGAAGCGTTCTGGCAGGAATATTTTGATATTGAAACGCAAGCCTATAAAAAGATATTGGCGCGCAAAGATGATTTTATTACCGGAAAGCTATCCGAAATTGCGGAGCAGTTTGAAATGTCTACGGTTGTTTTTGCGGGCTTTATGGACGGTATCAATACGAGCCTCGTAAAGGAATACGATCTTGAGAAGCTCAAAGAGGTCACTGATATAACGCTCAAAGTGGATTTTGAGAAGCTGTATTATAACATGCTGGAGTGTAAGGCAAAGTGGCTTTATACGCTGCGGGGATGGGACGATATTTTGACAGAACAGCGCCGCAGGGAGATCAGAGACAAGTGGCGGCTTGATAAGCAGGCTGTATCCGAGAAGATCGGCAGAAATGAGCCCTGCCCGTGCGGCAGCGGCAAAAAGTATAAGAAGTGCTGCGGAGCGGGGGAATAACCCCGCTCTTTCTTCAAGACAGCAATTTGGTTATTGACGGGGCAGTAATTTGCTGAATCAGTACACGGCTGTCGATTTTCAACCTCGTTCTTGAAGTGAAGTGATAAAGTTTGCATACCATGAAGTAATATGATACGCATCGCTCTTGTCTCCTTGACGACGCAGAAGGGGTGGGCCGGGAGATGGCAATTGGCTGATTAAGATCCGACAATTAGCGGAGGGAGATTGCTGCAAATTTTGCACTTTAAAGTGGTGCGCAACGGTACGGTCGAGGCCGAAACCCAAAAATTCGTGTTTGAATGGAGGGATCGACATCTTTTTGTCGATTGGCAGTAAATACGTTCTGAACGTTCAAATCTATGCTTGCGTTGTAATGCTTTGTATGTGTAAATCCTTCAAATATAGTTGTATATGGAAACGCAAACGGACTCACCACAAAGTGAATTATCGGCTCGTTTCAACATATATTTTTTTCGTGAGAAAATTGCGAAATAGGTTATTGACTAATAAAGAGTGAGGTGTTAGAATACCAAAGTGCCTGAAAACGGGGGTGCTTAAAAAAGGTTAAGACTGGCGGGCGTGGCGGAATTGGCAGACGCGCTAGACTTAGGATCTAGTGCCCTTGCGGCGTGGGAGTTCAAGTCTCTTCGCCCGCACCAAGGTAACAACGAGCGGGAGTGACTCAGTGGTAGAGTGCGACCTTGCCAAGGTCGAAGTCGCGGGTTCGAATCCCGTCTTCCGCTCCACTTTTTTAAGCGGGTGTAGCTCAACGGTAGAGCCCCAGCCTTCCAAGCTGGTTGCGTGGGTTCGATTCCCATCACCCGCTCCAAAGCTGCACTTGACAAGGGCGATTAGCTCAGTTGGTAGAGCACCTGACTCTTAATCAGGGTGTCCGGGGTTCGAGCCCCCGATCGCCCACCAAAACCTCGAATAAGTCGGGGTTTTTTTCATTTGTTCTATTAGCACTCATTTAACAGAATTCGAGTCGTAAACTTTCAAACAATCATTATTTGTTCACAGGCCCGTTGCAGAATGATTTTCTTCGCGACGCAATATATATTTATCGCAGTATTTATTGAACTGCTATCGTGTGTATTGGGAGGAGCTAGCGTGAACATACTAGTGGCCATCGCTTCACTGGCCTTATTGATTGAAAAACTCGCAGAAGTCGCAAAAACAGCAATATCACCCGTTAAGCTTCCGCCATGGGGTTGGTTTGCCATTACATCCGGCATCGGCATGCTGCTGTGTGTGCTTTTCGGCGTTGATATTTTTACGGATCTTGGATTTACCGCCCAAACAACGGTTGCTACAGTGGTCGGTGAACTGATTACCGGCATTGTGGCAGGCAGCGGAAGCAACTTTGTTCATGATTTGCTGCATATAATAAATTTGGGAAGAATCTCTCAGCCGGACGCCTCTCAAAAAGCAGGCGACAAACTCGAATAAAATTACCGAAAGAGACCGTGGATTGGCTCATTAAAATAAAACCGCATATTAATAAATTGCCGTATCATAATGGTTTTGCTTTGCACGAAAAGAAAAAGTGGCCTGATAAACAGACCGCTTCTCAGGCTTAAATATCAGTATTCGCCTCTGGTATGGTGAGGCTTCTTTTTTACCTGCTCAATGGCTTTCAGAATGGCCGTGGTGATATTGGCCTGCATCTGATCGTCCATGGCCTGCATTCTGGCCATAATATCGCCGCCGGAGCTGCTGACATAGCGTGAAGGCAGCTTGTTGAGCGCAATCGCGATAATGTCGCTTCGACATCTGTCACATTTGCACACGTCAGTTGCTTCAATCAGCTCGTCCAGCTTATAAATGATCAGATCTTCAAGAATGTTTTTTGGTAATTTTCGTAAAGCCATTTCACAACTGCTCCTTGTCGCAAAAGGTTATGGAGATATTTAATTAATTATAACATACACACACTTAACATGGAAACAAATATTATTTGAAGCAAATTAGAAAAAAGCATTCGTTCATGTGGTTTTTATGAGCATATTTTATTTGAATGATTATTTACCTTGATTTTGCAAATGATAAATACCTAAAAGAAAATAAGACAATATTAGCATGAAATTTTGTGAAATTTCTCTTTTCAAATGATGAATATGTTGTATAATACATTAAGAATCAATAAACTGGGGGAAAAGGTGGTTTTGTTTGAACCCGTATATAAACGTTGTTGTTTATATAGATATTATTTCATTTGAGGAGGCATTATGGATCTTATGATTCTCGCCCCGATTGGGGCGGTGGTGTCACTGCTCTTTGCAGGTTTTCTGGCTTGGAAGATAAAGAGCTATTCAACCGGCACCGAGCTTATGACCAAGATAGCCACAGCGATTAAAAAAGGCGCCAAGGCTTATCTGAAACGTCAGTACACGGGTGTCGGCATCTTCTTCATCGGCATGTTTGTGGTGCTGCTTGTGCTATCATTTTTCAATCTGGTCAACGGGTTTGTGCCCTTTGCCTTTATAACCGGCGGCTTCTTCTCTGGCCTTTCGGGTTTTATCGGTATGAGCATTGCGACCTCGGCTAACGCACGCACAGCCTTCGCGGCCAGTGAGAGTCTTAACAAAGGTCTTCGCGTAGCGTTCTCTTCGGGCGGCGTTATGGGCTTTACCGTTGTGGGCCTTGGTCTTCTTGACCTTTCCATCTGGTATTACCTGCTTGATCTCGTATTTAACCTCGATATCGCGGCAATTACCTCTACAATGCTGACATTCGGTATGGGCGCTTCATCAATGGCGCTTTTTGCACGTGTCGGCGGCGGTATCTTCACCAAAGCGGCTGACGTCGGCGCTGACCTTGTGGGTAAGGTTGAAGCCGGTATCCCTGAAGATGACCCGAGAAACCCTGCTGTTATCGCCGACAACGTGGGCGACAACGTGGGCGATGTAGCGGGCATGGGTGCCGACCTTTACGAATCGTATGTCGGTTCCATCGTCTCAACAGCTTCACTCGCCGTAGCGGCCGGTTTAACGGCCGGTGTGATGATCCCGATGGTTATGGCGGCAATCGGTATCTTTGCTTCCATCATCGGTACATTCTTTGTGCGTTCGGGTGAAAAGGCGGAGCAAAAGGTGCTGCTCTCAGCGCTGCGCCGCGGTGTAAACATCAGCTCGGTGCTGATTGCCATCGTTGCGTTCCTTCTGGTTTACTTCGTGCTTGGTCCGCAATATCTTGGCGTGTTCTTTGCAATTATTTCGGGCCTTGTAGCGGGCATCCTCATCGGCTTTTGCACGGAATATTATACATCCGATGTATATAAGCCCACTCGCACCGTATCCGGCTCATCAGCAACAGGCCCGGCGACCGTTATTATCAGCGGTATCTCGCTTGGCATGAAATCGACGTTCCTGCCTATAATCATCATCGGCGTTTCGGTGTTGGTTTCGTACTTTACATCAGGCGGTGCAGCCAACTTTGAAATGGGTCTTTATGGTATCGGCTTGTCGGCGGTGGGTATGCTCTCCACACTCGGTATCACGCTCGCTACCGATGCATATGGCCCGGTGGCTGATAATGCCGGCGGTATTGCCGAAATGAGCCATATGGATCCCCAAGTGCGTCAGCGTACCGATGCTCTTGATTCGCTTGGCAACACAACAGCAGCCACAGGCAAAGGCTTTGCCATCGGTTCCGCTGCTTTGACGGCTCTCGCACTGATTGTGTCTTACATGAACGAAGCGCATTTAACGGCTCTTGATATTTTACAGCCCGCCACACTCATCGGTCTGTTCATCGGCGGTATGCTGCCGTTCCTGTTCTCGTCTATGACGATGAACGCGGTGGGACGAGCGGCTCAGGGCATTGTTGTTGAGGTGCGCCGTCAGTTCAAGGAAATTGCCGGATTGATGGAAGGTAAAGCTGAGCCTGATTACGCGCGTTGTGTCGATATCTGCACACGCAGCGCTCAAAAAGAGATGATTCTTCCTGCGTTGACGGGCATTATCTCACCGATCTTGGTCGGCCTTCTGCTCGGGCCCTATGCAGTGGCTTCCATGTTGGCCGGTGCTGTGGTATCCGGCTTCATACTCGCAGTCATGATGGCGAACTCGGGCGGTGCCTGGGACAATGCCAAGAAGTACATTGAAGCGGGCAACAACGGCGGCAAGGGCAGCGATGCGCACAAAGCGGCAGTTGTGGGTGATACGGTTGGCGATCCGTTCAAGGATACGTCAGGCCCGTCCATCAACATTCTTATCAAGCTGCTGTCGATGGTTTCCATCGTGTTTGCGGGACTTTTCGCAAACGGTTCCTTGATTGACCTGTTCTTCAAGTAGAAGCCTTTCAAAGGCCACGCGGCTAAGCCGTGTGGCCTTTTTATTTTTTCTTGTTGACAAACCGCTTGTCTGTCGATTATAATGACCGCAATAAAGGCTGTGATGGAGATAAGTAGTCAAAGATCCGCTTCTCAGAGAGCCGTCGGTTGGTGAAAGACGGCAGGCCGTATTTGATGAACTCGCTCCGAAGCTGCTGCACCGAAGCTTTTTGTAGGCGCAGACGTCATGACTCAACGTTACACGAGGACGGGCATCATGTTGTGCCCTGATGAGCTGGTGGTTTTATTGAACCGCAAGCAGAGTGGTAACGCGAAGTCCTTTCGTCTCTGTATGACGAAAGGCTTTTTTTATTCTTCGGGAGCGTTAACCGGTCGCAAAACAGCATGGATAAAAACAATGTTGGAAAAGGAGGCCCAGACATGACAAAGATTAAGATTTTTGACACCACATTGAGAGACGGCGAACAGTCGCCGGGATGCAGCATGAACCTGCAGGAAAAAATTGAGGTGGCGCGTCAGCTTGAGAAGCTTGGCGTCGACGTGATTGAGGCCGGTTTTGCGATCGCATCTCCGGGAGATTTTCAGTCTGTCAAAACCATCGCGGAAACGGTAAAGAATGCAACTGTGGCGAGCTTATCCAGAGCACTTGTAAAGGATATCGACCGCGCATACGAAGCGGTGAAAGGCGCCGTAAACCCGAGAATTCATACGTTTCTGGCCACATCGCCGATTCACATGGAATACAAGCTCAGGATGAAGCCGGATGAGGTGCTGGCGCAGGCGGCTGAAATGGTGAAATACGCAAAAACGTTATGTGCCGATGTGGAATTCTCGGCTGAAGACGCGTCCAGAAGTGAACCGGAGTTTTTGTACCGCGTGTTCGAAGCGGTGATCGCAGCCGGTGCCACGTGCATCAACGTGCCGGATACCGTCGGTTATTCAATGCCGGAGGAGTTCGGCGCATTGATAAAAGGCGTTAAGGAAAACGTCAGAGGCATTGAAAAGGTCGATCTGTCGGTACACTGCCACAACGATTTGGGGCTGGGCGTTGCGAATTCATTGGCGGCCATACGCGCAGGTGCCACGCAGGCGGAATGCACGATCAACGGTATCGGCGAGCGGGCGGGCAACGCGGCGCTGGAAGAGATCGTGATGGCCATTGCAACGAGACAGGATTTCTACGGTTTTACGACGAATATCAATACAAAGCAGATTTACAATTCGTCGCGTTTGATTTCCGCGATCACGGGTGTGCCCGTTCAGCCGAATAAAGCTGTGGTGGGTAAAAACGCATTCGCGCATGAAGCCGGTATCCATCAGCACGGTGTGTTGGCGAACAAGAAAACCTATGAAATCATGACGCCGGAATCCATCGGTCTGCCGGAAAACGCGATTGTGCTCGGCAAGCATTCGGGCAAGCACGCGTATTGTGAGCGCCTCAAGGATCTCGGGTATGTGTTGGAAGATAAAGATATCAACGAGAGCTTTGAACGCTTTAAAGAGCTGGCTGACAGAAAAAAAGACGTTTCGGATCTTGACTTGAGAGCGTTGGTTGAGATGGAACAGGTTGAGATTCCAAAGGACTATGAGCTGGATTCGTTTGTTATCAACAGCGGCAATAAAATAACGGCGACGGCTGTTGTCAAGCTGGTTCACGACGGAGAAACCGTGGAGGAAGCCGCAACGGGCGACGGTCCTGTGGATGCTTCGTTTAACGCGATTGAGCGCTGCATCGGCGAAAGCTTCACTTTGGAGGATTACATTGTCCGGTCGGTCACGGGCGGAAAAGACGCTCAGGGTGAAGTGGTTGTGAAGCTGAGCAAGGGCGACAACAACGTAAAGGGACGCGGCCTGAGCACCGATATCGTGGAAGCAAGCGTCAAGGCGTATATAGACGCGATCAACAGATATTATTACCAAATGAAAGTGGAGGGCTGAAAACATTGGGCATGACAATGACACAAAAAATACTGGCAGCCAAGGCGGGCTTAACAAAGGTTCACGCAGGCCAGTTTATCGAGGCGGCCATCGATCTCGCGCTCGGAAACGATATCACCACACCGGTGGCCATCAAAGAGTTCAAAAAATCGGGCCGTGACAAGGTGTTTGATAAAGACAAAATTGCGCTGGTGCCGGATCACTTTACGCCGAATAAGGACATTAAGGCGGCTGAGCAGTGCAAAATGATACGTGAGTTTGCCTACGAACAAAACCTCACCAATTATTTCGAGGTGGGTGAGATGGGCATTGAGCATTGTCTGATTCCCGAAAAGGGCCTCGCGGTGCCGGGTGACGCCATCATCGGCGCAGATTCGCACACCTGCACCTACGGCGCGCTCGGCGCATTCTCTACGGGCGTTGGCAGCACCGATCTTGCGGCGACAATGGCGCGCGGCAAGTGCTGGTTCAAGGTGCCTGCCGCGATCAAGTTTAACTTAACGGGCAAGCTGCAAAAATGGGTATCCGGTAAAGATTTGATTCTGCACATCATTGGCATGATCGGTGTGGACGGCGCGCTTTATCAGTCGATGGAGTTCGCGGGGGATGGTGTGGCCGCGCTGACGATGGATGATCGGTTTACAATCGCCAATATGGCGATTGAGGCGGGAGCAAAGAACGGCATATTCCCGGTGGATGAGCAGACAATTGCGTACGTAAAAGAGCATTCCATCAAGCCTTATCAGGTGTTTGAAGCAGATGACGATGCGGAATACGCACGCGTGATTGATATTGACTTGTCGACGCTGCGCCCGACGGTGGCATTCCCTCATCTGCCGGAAAACACAAAGACGATTGACGAAGTGGGCGACGTTAAAATCGATCAGGTGGTTATCGGCTCTTGCACGAACGGACGTATGAGCGATCTTCGCATCGCGGCGGACATCTTACGCGGACGCAAGGTGAAAAAGGGTGTGCGCGTCATCGTGTTCCCGGGTACACAGGCCATCTATCTGCAGGCGGTTAAAGAGGGGATCGTCACGGATATTGTGGAAGCGGGTGCCGCTTTTTCCACGCCCACCTGCGGGCCGTGCCTCGGCGGGCATATGGGCATACTCGCGGCGGGTGAACGCTCGATCTCCACGACAAACCGCAACTTTGTCGGGCGTATGGGGCATGTGGAATCGGAGGTTTACCTCGCAAGCCCGGCAGTGGCCGCCGCTTCGGCGTTAACGGGACGTATTGAAGACCCGGCGAATATATAGGAAGGAAAATGTAAAATGAGCAAGGTTTATAAATACGGCAACAATGTCGATACGGATGTCATCATACCCGCACGGTATTTGAATACGTCGGACGAGAAGGAACTGGCGGCGCACTGCATGGAGGATATCGATACTGATTTCGCCAAAACGGTGAAGCCGGGTGATATTATCGTCGCGGAAGCGAATTTTGGCTGCGGTTCGTCGCGTGAGCACGCGCCGATTGCCATCAAGGCATCCGGCGTATACTGCGTCATCGCAAAAACGTTTGCTAGAATATTCTTTCGCAACGCGATCAACATCGGCCTGCCGATACTCGAATGTGAGGAAGCCGTGAATGGCACGCAGAGCGGCGATGAGCTTGAGGTGGACATCTATACCGGCGTGATCAAAAACATAACACGCGGCACCACGTTTCAGGCTGAGCCGTTTCCGCCGTTTATGCGCGGCATCATCGATGCGGGCGGCCTCATCAAGGCGATATCGAAATAAATAAAAGTAAATAGGAAGGGGTTCCGAGATAGAAAAAATCTTCGGAGCCCTGTTTTTTCAGCATCTGGTTATTTTCGTTTGATGCGCAGGGTTAAGCGTCATATCGATATTAAGTGTAAAAATCGTTTCATTTTATTCACGTCTTTTAAAAGAGCAATAAATATTAAAAAATACTTATTACATCTGTTATAATTATTTCTGCCTTTTTTCCGTAGGTCTTATAACTCAGAGGCACCGTTGTTCGGAAGTTATGATAAAGAGCGCAATATGTGTCAAAATGCCGACCGAATATACTGGTATAATAGGCTCTTATTTATGATGGAAGGAGATGCTATGAAAAACCTTGATATCGTCATTGCTGCAATTCAGTATATTGAATCACATTTAACGAGCGAAAAGATTGATCTGGACATTGTCGCTAAAGCTGTCCATTATTCAAAATTCTACCTGCATCGAATTTTTAATGATACGGTGGGGATGACTATTCACAACTATACTCTGCGCAGGCAGCTCACTAAAGCAGCAGAGCTATTGGTTTTCTCGAATAAGCCGATTATGGATATCGCCATTATGGCTGGATTTGAAAGCCAGCAGGCATTCAGTAATGCGTTCAAGGCAATGTATAAGCGGCCTCCGTTCCGATACAGAGAAGAAGGGGTGTTTTATCCGCTGCAGCTTGAATACGACTTTAAAGAATATCGCCAGACGCCCAACACTCAAGTGAAAGCATTTAATAAAGAGGTTCGTTTTATTTCAGAAGCGGATATTCCGCAATGGATGAACCTGGTAAGCCTAACCGTTGATGGATTTCCCAAACTGGAAAAAAACAAACATTTATCGGCATTAAAAAGACACATTGAGTATAAAGGCGCGCTGCTTATGACGGAAAACGGAAATACGGTTGGGGGCATGATGTTAAATTATATGACCGGCAGCATCGATTTTCTCGCGGTGCACCCACTTTATCGCAAACGGGGTATTGCCCATGAATTCTTTCAGGTGACGCTGAAAGAACTGAAAAACGTAGAAGTCAGCACGACCACGTTTCGCGAAGGTGATATGGCGGATATTGGTTATCGCAAGGCCCTAAAGGAATTGGGTTTTGCTGAAGCGGAGCTCTTAACGGAGTTCGGATACCCAACGCAAAGAATGGTTTATCTCAGGGGGAAATCTCATGAATGATGCGCGAATCAATAAGGGACGCACACTGCAAACATCAGCCCTCAAAAAAAAGAAAGATAAAAAGCAAGGGAATACCTTGTCGGCCTTTCCTGATGAAATAATGCATCTTGATTATATCATGGAAAAACTGAGAAAGGCTATCGAACTGGCGGATGATTCAGTAAAGCATATGGAAAAGGAATATATGGATACAAAACGGTACATGGTACAGTACCGCGGCGAGATAGATCCGCACGAAATGTTTCAAAACCAGCTCGCCTTAAAGCAAATTGATAATCAGGGAGCTTTTTCTGTAAAAGTCCGCAACAAGCTGATTATGCTCAAAGACTCACCCTATTTTGCCAGGATAGACTTTCAGGAAGAGGCTTTAGATTCGCCCGTTTCTGTTTATATTGGCAGATTCGTTTTTAATATTGATGAGGAGCTTTTAATTTCAGACTGGCGGTCTCCAATTGCCAGCATGTTTTATAATTGCGAAATTGGGGCCGCGGGATACGACGCGCCTGTTGGGCGTATCAATGGCAAACTAACACGGAAACGACAATTCAAGATCACCGGCGGTGAGATGGATTATGTACTGGAAAGCTCTGTAAACATTTTGGACGATGTTCTGCAAAGAGAATTAAGCCATACTTCTGATGAAAAGATGAAATCAATTATTGCAACGATCCAGAAGGAACAAAACCAGATTATTCGCAACGAGAAGGCACACACACTGCTTATTCAGGGTGTTGCGGGATCCGGCAAAACTTCCATTGCGCTTCATCGGGTCGCATATATGCTCTATCGCTTTAAAGATCGGCTGTCAGCAAATAACGTGATTATCCTGTCGCCAAATAAGGTGTTTGGAGATTATATTTCACAAGTTCTGCCGGAATTGGGCGAAGAACCAATCTGTGGGATGAGCTTTTTTGATATTGCTGAGCTTCATCTTGACGGTGCACTTAATTTTGAACCGGATAAAGACCCATTTGAAGAAAAGGACCCAAAATGGACAGAACGGGTGCGCTTTAAGTCAACGCTTGGTTTTTTGAAGCAGATGGATGAATTTCTTTCTCAATTACCCGATACAATTTTTGAGCCGTCCGATTATCATTTCGGCAGTTTCACCGCTGAAAGCAAATGGATTAAAGAGAGGTTTGCAGCATATTATAATATCCCAATTAAAAAACGTCTTCAAGAGGTGGCACATGATATTCTTGAGCAATATGTCAATCAAAATTTCATGGGAGATCCCATGCCAAAAATGGGTAATATAATAAAGAACTTGTCAGCGATGTTAAAGGTAAAGAATATTCTTACACTTTATAAGAACTTTTATAAGCAAATGAATATAGCAGACAAATTTGTTATGCATAATAGAAAAACTCTTGAATGGGCGGATGTCTATCCGTTTATGTATTTTCAAGCTGCTTTTTCGGGGCTACAGGAAAACCGAACGATACGCCATTTGGTGATCGATGAGATGCAGGATTACACGCCGGTTCAGTTTGCGGTGATAAATATTCTGTTTAAATGCAGTAAAACAATGCTTGGAGACTTTGGACAATTAATCAACCCGAACCAATTAAGCAAGCTGGACGATTTGCGCAAGCTATATGAAGGTGCTGAGTTCGTAGAGTTGAAAAAAAGCTACCGTTCCACTTGCGAAATCATCGCGTTTGCCAACCGGATACAAAAAGGCTTGGAGGTGGAAGCAGTGGAACGACACGGAGATGCACCAATGCTGGTTCACTGCCGGGATAAAAAAGAAGAACGCAAAATAGTAAGAGAATTAATCAGCGAATTTAAAAGTGGTGATTTTGTGACAATGGGAATAATTATGAAAACAAGCAGTGAGGCTAAAGAGCTTTACGATGAGCTGTCGCAAAGTTTTAAAATGCATTTGATAAAGCCGGAAAGTGAAGTGTTTGAAAAAGGTATATCCATTGCCTCCATACAAATGTCAAAAGGGCTGGAGTTTGATGAAGTTATAATTCCTTCGGCTAACAGCAACACTTATTCAAACATACACGACCGAAACCTGTTATATGTTGCCAGTACACGCGCGATGCACCGCTTGGTTTTGACTTATACCGGAGAGATTTCACCGCTAATTCACCAGTGAATCTTGGCCATACAATTGCCGAATAATGTGCATGAAAATAATATAAGCTGATAACATTTATTAATATCGGGGAGAGTTCATCTGCGCGCAATCATTTAAAGGGGTTGTCATATTCTGAACAACCCCTTTTTTCTTATTTGCTTTTGGAGCAGCTTTTGTTTCTTTTCTGGTTATTAATCTATATTGTATATGTTGACGAAAAGTTGGCCGGCACCCGCCTTAAAACAGCGATGCCCAACGGAATTGCAGCCGTAAACTTGAGTATGTCAAGCAGAATAAAGATACCGTTATAGGTAAAGATGATCGTGCCGAGTGAGACCCCTTTGCCCATGTATGCATTTAATATCACAGACATATAAGTGACGCCGATGACGTACATCACAGCCACACAGAGCAATGAGAAGCCGATAATTTTGATAATTTCGGGTGCCTTGGATTCTTCTTTCTTTTTGCCGATAAGAATCAAAATATTTCGTCTGACAAGCAGACTGATCAGCATGGCGGTTACGCAAAAACCGATTATGAATCCGAAAGAAGGCTGAAGCACATAAGAAAATCCGCCGCCGTTCATAAAAATAGGGAGGCCGATCAAGCCGATTGCGGCATACACAGCCTGTGAAATCAATGCAAATTTCGGCTCAAGCAGCAGCCCGGCCAAAAAAATAAAGAAGGTTTGGAGCGTAAAGCTCATCGGAGTGCCGGGAATCGGAATTTTAATAAAAATCCCAACCGCTGTGAGCGCCGCAAAAAGCGCACAAAATATCATTTGTTTTGTTTTCATAGCCACCTCTTATTGTAAACTAATTTAATAAAAACGAGTTTACAATAATGTGAACAAATTGTCAATGACGATTTTGTCACAATTAAGATGCATGAAATGACTTTCCAACACCTATAAAATCATGTATAATTCTTTGTATGATATCGTTGCTGTTATTTATTCAATCAGCTGTTCCCATGGATGAGAAGGAGTTAAAGCTGATTCAAATCGCACAAAAAGGAGACAGCCAAGCGCTCGAAGCGCTGCTGTTAAAATACGAAAAAAAGGTATACAACGTGGCGTATCGCTTTATGGGCAATGAGGCCGACGCTTACGACATGGCGCAGGATTCTTTAATCAAAATATACAAAGGTATACGCGCGTTCCGTTTGGAAGCATCTTTTTCGTCTTGGGTATACCGTGTTACGGTAAATACCTGCCTCGATGAGCTGCGCAAACGCAAGAAAGCGCCGTTATCTTTGGACAGCACACTCGAAAGCGGCGCATTGATTGAAGACAAAACCGGTATGACACCCGAGGTTCACGCATTAAACATTGAAATCAGAGAAGACATACAAAAAGCCATCAATACGCTTTCGGCAGATCATCGCGTTACAGTTGTGCTGCGCGACATTCAGGGCCTTTCTTACGAGGAGATCGCCGATTCGCTCAGCATCTCCATTGGCACCGTGAAATCGCGCTTAAATCGCGGACGGCAGCGGTTAAAAGAAATTTTAATCGAAAAATAGACTTGTCGGGAACAATAGTTAAACTGCTAACGTCTAATCGGTGAGATTGGACGTTTTTATTTTCAATTAGAATGGTGGAGGTTGTTATGAAAAGAATTATTTCATTGGTGGTAACGGCAATGCTGATGCTGTCGATGCTGACGGGCTGCTCGGCTGGTATGAAGTCTGACAATGGCAATTATTATGCGCAAAGCGAGGTCGCCGAGGCGCCGGCTGCCTATGACAACGGTACCGGTATGGCATTGGAAGAAGCGGCGCCTCAGGAAATGGAATCGGATGAGCAGGAATCGGCTCCGGCCCCGGAAGAAGCGGGGCTGAATTATGACGGATCGATTCTGTCACCGGGCGTTAACAGAAAAATTGTTTATTCCGCGAGCTTTACAATGCGTACAAAGCAATTCGATACAGATTACGACAGCTTGCTCGGTAAGCTGCAAGTTCTCGGCGGTTATGTTGAATCGTCTTCAATATCCGGCAGCAAACCGACGCAGTGGAACGAATCGGGACGCTACGCTTACATGACACTGCGTGTGCCGAGCAGCAAATTTACCGAATTCACCGGCATACTCAATGGTATTGGAGAAACCATTTCGAAATCTGTCAACGGGCAGGATATCTCGTTACAGTATTTCGATACCGAAACAAAGCTCAAAACGCTGCGTACGCGTGAAGCCAGGCTGCTTGAATTGTTGGGCAAGGCCACAACGATGGAAGATATCGTTGAGCTGGAAAAGGCGCTGGGCGATGTAAGCTATGAAATTCAGATGCTGGAAACGAACTTGAGAGACTACGACAGCCTGATCGATTATTCGACTGTCACCATCGAAATGCAGGAAGTCAATCAGGTGGCGTCGGTGACACCCGAGGAAGAAAACATCGGCACTCGTATCTCCAACGCGTTTTACTCGGTGCTCAATGTGCTGGCTGATTTCGGGGAATTCCTGCTGGTGTTCATCATCGGCGGGGCGCCGGTTATCATACCGCTTGCAGTGATTGCGGTGCTGGTGATCATTCTTGTTAAACGCAGAAGCAAGAAATTAAAAGCCGCTCAGAGCCGGATTAATCAAAACGATGCACAATAAAGGGGTGCTGATAAAGATGAAAAACAGAATTATATCGGCGGTGCTTATTGTTGCCTTGGTTGGGCTGGCCTTAGCAGGCTGCGCGGTTCGCCCGAATGCAGAGGGAACAGGTCTCGTCACGGTCGGTGATCAGGTCAAAGAGCCGAAAAGCATCACGGTTTCCGCGCAGGGCAAGGTCACCGCGAAGCCCGATGTGGCTTATGTCACCGTGGGTGTGACAACGCAGGGTAAAGATATGCAGCTGGCGCAGGATAAGAACGCGCAAATCATGAATGCGATGGCTGAGGCGCTGAAAAATGCCGGGCTCGTTGACGACGATATTAAAACCGTGCAATACAATGCGTACCCGATTTACGACTATACCGACGGCACCAACAAGATCGTCAACTACGAGGTTAACAATCAGATTGAGCTGACCATCAAGGATATCAATCGTGTGGGGGAATACATTGATATCGCGGTGAACAACGGCGCCAACACGACGAACTCAATCAGCTTTGGGATACTCGATCAACAGGCGATTTACAACGATGCATTAAAGCTTGCTGTGGAAGCGGCCAAAGCGAAGGCGGATGTGCTCGCAGCCGCAGGCGGTGTGAAGATTACAGGGACGCTGCAAATGGCCGAGAATTCAATAGGCGGCGTTGTTACCAGAGAATACGAGAAGGCGATGATGGATGAAGCTGCCTCGGGCGCCACGCCGATATCATCTGGGAACCTTGATATCGAGGCAAATGTGACAGTGATATACGAAATTGAATAATGCCCCATCTCTTAACGGGCCGGAGAAATGCGTCTCCGGTCTTTTTTTTGATGGCGTTTTTACAGTAATCAGAATCATTTTTTTATCTTGCAGACCAAGAATGGAGTCGCATTGGTATGCGAAAACACTTGCCACAAATCGCCACTTGGCGACTGCTCGCTTTTTTTAAAAGACTGTAAATATATTTAAAATATCATGTGATGTTGCGATTGCTTGCTTACGGTGAATACTGTCTCGCTGATGTGATTAATAAAGCTTAATACGGATGAGAAAAAGCGCAGATAATAGGCTTTGGAGGAATAACATATGAAAGCATTTGTTCCTGAAAGGGTGTATGCCGAAAAAGGCTGCACCGGTTATCAGCTTGGCCGCGAGCTAATCGATAAATACAGTGCCATGGGCATCGATATCATTGAGATTGACAATCACAATAAAATACCGGAGCTGCGAGAGCGGCCCAATTCCGATTTTTCCAGGATGAAAAACTACCTTGTGCTGGGGATTCGAAAATCGCTGACGCATCAGAAAAACAACAAAACATCCGACTTTCTGGTGCCGTATACATCGTCCGGCTGCGCTGCGATGTGCCTATATTGCTACCTCGTTTGCACCTACTACACAAGCGCATACTTACGCGTGTTTGTAAACCGTGAAGAGATGATGGATAAGCTGAAGCGTGCGGCCGATAAATACCCCGGCAGCGTTTTTGAGATCGGCAGCAATTCCGACCTTGTATTAGAGAACACCGTCAGCGGCAACCTCGAGTGGACGATTAAACAGTTTGCAGCGGTCGATAACGCGCGAATCACGCTACCTACAAAGTTCAGTATGGTTGATCCGTTGCTCGAGCTGCCGCACGGGCACAACGTGACGATACGCATGAGCTTGAATCCGCAGGAGATCATCTCTCATGTGGAATTCGGCACCTCGAAGCTGTTGGATCGCATCGAGGCGCTGAACAAGCTCTATACAGCCGGTTACGATACAGGGATACTCGTTGCGCCTATCATTATGGCAGACGGATACAGGCAGATGTATGAGAATCTGTTCGCCGTGATGGCGGAAAAGCTGCTGCCCGGCATTAAAAGCTCCGTAGCGCTTGAACTGATATACATGACTTATGGGATGGTGACGAAATCGATCAACGAAGAAGCGTTCCCCGGCGCATGGAACCTTTATGACAAGGAATCGATGGCGTTTTGCGGGCGCAGCCGTTACGGCTATAAACGAGACACGAAGGAAGAAGCATCAGAATTCTTTCGTGATCGCCTCGCGCATTACCTGCCCGAGGCGAGTATCGCATATATTGTATGAATTTACAGTCAAAATGTGTCCAGCTTTTCGCTGAGAAGACATTGATCGGCCATCTCAGCGTCAATGCCATTGGGGGCATCCTTACATGTCGGATGCCCTCAATGGGTGACTATTGAGAGATGATTGAGCTTGTAGAGATAAAAGCAGTGATTGAGGTTTGGACGGTCACCAGTCCAGTTCGTTCAGAGCCCGCGTGATTTCGTCAGGAAGAACGACCTTTAACGCTTCCATGTTCTCAAGGTACTGCTCCATGCGGCTGAAACCGATGATGGGTATAATCTGCGGCTCATGACGCAGCAGCCAGGCCAGCACGAGCTGGTTGCCCGTTACACCGAGCTCATGTGACAGTTTATCCACGAGAGCGAGCTTTTCACGATTTTGATCACTGTCATAAAGGTGTCGGTTGTAATAGGTTTCACGCTTTTCTTTGTCGCCGTAGAGGCCTTTCAGCAGCGGGGAATATGCGAGGAACGTCATACCTTGCGATTTCATACACGCAAACATCGTTGCATCCGCGTGTTCGGTGACACCTGTGTCCATGGTTCTGTCAGGATGAAGATAAGAGTATTCCTGTTGCATGGCCAAATACGGCGCGAAATGCCTCTGCTTGCTGATGCGGTTGGCCTCTTCAATTTTCTGCACAGTGATATTGCTGCAGCCGATATAGCGGACTTTGCCTTCTTTTATCAGGCTGTTGAACGCTTCCATTGTTTCCTCTAGCGGCGTGACGTTATCAAATACATGCGCATAATATAGATCGACACACTCGGTTCTGAGCCGTCTTAAGCTGCCTTCCACACCCTTTTTTATCACATCAGCGCGAAGACCTTCATATTCCGAACGCACACGGTGCCATTCAATTTCTCCGCTTGTATTGCGGATGCCGTGCGGATCCTTAAGACGCCCGCCGACCTTAGTGGCAAGGAAAATTTCGTTGCGGCATTTTCTGTCGCTCATCCATTCTCCGATGATGTTTTCGCTTTCATCGCCGATGTTTTCACCGTTTCCCACCCACCAGGAATAGCAGTTTGCGGTGTCTATAAAGTTTCCGCCCTGCTCTCTAAAGTGGTCGAGCACGGCAAATGATGCTGCTTTATCCATTGATGTGCCCATCAGCATGGCGCCAAGACAGCAATGACTAACCTTTTCGTTTGTATTTGCGAAATTGACTTGCTTCATATTTGCTCCTCCAGAAATTAATGATATCTGCCATTGATTACATGAACAGCATACACTATAATTGGCTTATCTAAAGAACCAAAAAGCCACTATTTATAGAGAACCAATTTGGAGAGCATGATGTTTGGGTTGCTATTAGACAGAAGTCTGTCCGTGCCCATTACGGTGCAGCTGACACAGCAGCTTCGCGAGGCGATTTTATCAGGCAAAATACCGTCAGGGCACAAAATGCCGCCCACAAGGCAGCATGCGAAAGAACTCGGCATATCGAGGAACTCTGTGATTCAAGCGTACGAGCAGCTGATTGCCGAAGGGTATTTGATAAGCGCAGTCGGGTCGGGCACATATGCGGCTGATATTGATGTGAATGAGAAATATCCAAGAATTACGGCCAAGACCGGCGGCATCAGTGTGAATGAAACGACGGCCAAGGATGTGATCGTGTTTGATCCGGCGAACCCTGATCTGTCCGTTTTCCCTAAAGCCATGTGGGCCAGAATGTTGAAAGAAGCGTGCCTTGACGCATCTCCGGACGATTTTGGATATGGTACCCCGGGAGGGCATCCGGCACTCATCAAAGCCATGGCGAATTATCTTTACCGAGCCAAAGGCATCGATGGTGAGCGGGAGCGTCTGTTTATTGTTCCGGGAACGTCAGCGGGCATTGAGCTGATAGCACGGCTGTTGTATACGCCGGGTGGCGGCGCGGTGACTGAAGACCCGTGCCTTGATTTCGCCCGGCTTGCCGTGGAAAAGAGCGGGCTGAATATCATTCCTGTTGAAGCGGATCCGTGCGGCATATGTACTGAAAGGCTGCCGATTGAAGCGGATTGCAGGCTGATCTATGTGGCACCCTCTCATCAATATCCGCTTGGTGGTGTGCTGCCCGCAAAGCGGCGCATTGCGCTGCTGGAATATGCAAGAATGCACAGCGCCTATGTCATTGAAGACGATTACGACAGCGAATTTCGTTACCGCGGAGAACCGATTCAGTCACTCTGGCACCTTGACAGTGAACGCGTGATTCATTTGGGAAGCCTGAGCAATGTGTTTTCGCCCGCGATGCGTATTGCCTATATTGTTGTACCTTTGGAGCTGACTGATCCGGTCAGGCAATTGATGAACACTCTGCATATTACCATGAACGCGATTGAGCAAATGGCCGTGGCACGGCTGATGGAAACGAAGCTGTTAGACCGCCATGTGTACCAAATGAAAAAGAGATATGAAGCCAAAAGAAAGCATACAATTGCCTGCCTGAACGCTGCTTTTGGTTCGTCTGTTACGATATCGGGCGACGACGCGGGGCTTTATTTGATGGTTACATTTCCGCGCCGACTAACGCAGCAGGATTTTGCGGCATTTGAGAAGGCCGGAATCGATGCAGACTATGTTGAGGATTATGCGCTGATTAAGGGCAGCCATGAAAATCAGCTTGTGATCGGCTTTGGAAATCTGAGCATGGAAATGATTACGCAAGGCGTGGCGCGGCTTAAGGAAGCTCTGAGTGAAAAATAGTCTAATTGTTAACGCTGTGCTATAATGGTTCAGCGGAGGAACTATGCTGAAGAAGAATGACGAAATTGAAATCGTTATAAACGATTTGACGGTGGAGGGTGCGGGCATCGGCCGTTATGAAGGGCTCGCTGTATTTGTGCCGCTTGCATTGCCGGCCGAGAAAGTTAAGACGAAGATCATCAAGCTGACCAAAAGTTATGCCATTGGTATGCTCATTGAGATAATTGAGCCGTCGCCGCATCGCATAACGCCGTTCTGCGGCGTTTTTGAAGCCTGCGGCGGGTGCACACTGCAGCATCTTGATTACGAGCAGCAGCTTGCTTTCAAGGCGCGCCATATCAAAGAATGCTTTAAACGCATCGGCGGCGTTGAAATTGATTTACCGCCAGTAGTCCGAGCTGGCAATACCCGCGACTATCGAAACAAGGCGTCGTTTCCCGTTTCATCGGTTGATGGCAATGTTCAGGGGGGTTTTTTTGCGCCGCACAGCCACAGACTGGTTGCGACTGACTGCCCCATACAAAAGCAGCCGATCAATGATGTTAAAAATTCTGTGATACGCTGGGCAAGAGACAACGGCATTGCCCCGTATAACGAAGATGCGCATTCGGGGCTGCTGCGGCATATTGTCGCGCGGCAAACGTCCTGCGGCGAGCTGATGGCGGGGGTTGTGCTGCGCGGATGGACGGATACCAAAGCACTGGAAGAAAAGCTTATCCCTATCGCTCAAAGCATCGTCGTGAATAAAAACGAGAAGAAGCAAAACGCGATACTCGGCAGCGAAAGCCGCACAGTGCACGGAAACGAGTTTATTACAGAATATTATGACGGCTTGTCTTTTCGCGCGGGGCTGACGAGCTTTTTGCAGGTGAACCACGAGCAGAGCGAAAAGCTCTATCATATTGCACTTGAGTTTGCGCAGATCACCAGAGACGACAGCGTTTTTGATCTGTTCTGCGGCATCGGGACGATCTCGCTGCTCGCAGCAAGGCAAGCAAAATCTGTGCTAGGTATTGAATATGTGGAAGAAGCCGTAAAAAACGCGGAGGAAAACGCGCGGCTCAATAATATTGAAAACGCATATTTCCTTGCGGGAGATGCGGGGCAGATGATTGATAAAGGGATAGAGAGGTTTGGAAAGCCCGACATTGTGATACTCGACCCGCCGAGGAAGGGGTGCGACGCGCCGCTGATTAAAAAGATCGTGGAGGCTGCGCCCAAACGCATTGTTTACGTCTCGTGTAATCCGTCGACACTGGCGAGGGATGCCGCATTGTTTGAGGGATATACGGTGGATAAGGTGGTTGGGGTGGATATGTTCCCGCATACGACGCACGTGGAGACGTGCGTATTGATGTCAAGGGTGAAAGAGTAGGTGTACGAAAAGCCTTTAAATTAGGGCTATTCAGTTTTTAGGGTTGAAATTGGGGAGCTA
Organism: Bacillota bacterium; assembly: GCA_023412005.1. GTDB lineage: Bacteria > Bacillota > Clostridia > Christensenellales > SZUA-584 > SZUA-584. The sequence continues at coordinate 37,729 of JAEYOE010000031.1, read as the reverse complement.
AAAACCCTGATGTTTTGCTTTTTGGGAACATAACTAAAAGGCTGAGTTTGACCTTTACAGAGCGATTTAGATGTTGGTCATGTGGTACAGAGCAGACTAGATGTCATTTTATGTTTTCTGAATTTGTCGGGGTTAACAGAGAAAGCTGGATAATTACACGATAAATAGCGTCAAACGCAATAGCTTCAGCGTATAAACCTTGGTCTAATACTGCTGGATTTGTCCTCATAAATAGTGATCTTTTTATCAGCGTCACAAAAGGGGGATCGTCGTATTTGGCGATGGCAGTGGGCTGTTCTCGGAGAAATGTAAAATGTGAAATTCGTTTCCGAATTCATCCCGCACTGTAATTTCCACCTGAGTCTTTTGCTTTTTTTATGTTGACAGTAAGTATCGAGCCATTACTTCTTCATTTTGATATAATAACACCTCACTTGATAGTTTAAGAATTTAAAAAGCTATTCAATAGTATTAACACTATTTTCAGTTCCGAATAGAATATAAGTGATTATATTTAAGGATGTTTGAAAAAGTGAGAGAACTTAATCCACAAAAAGTATTTGCACAATATCGAGATATAATGAAGCCATATGAGCCTATTATGAGCAGAAAATATACTATTACCCACTCGGATACAACCGCAGAGCTATTTGTGTTTGTAGCTGAAAATTATGCTGAAGACCAGATTACAAGGATGCGTGATGAGGTAAGGGTTGCTTGGGAGCAAAATGAAAACGGACTTGTTTTAATTGGCTCAGTGCTTGTGGATGGTGAAGGTATATTAGGAAATGCTTATATTAGAAACAAAATTTTTTATAACGAAATGCCCACCGCACTACAAGCCTTACGCCAAGCTGATAGATTCTTATTTGACAAAGAGCCGAATCTTGACAACACTCCGGTATATATTCATTTTATCTCAAGAAATCCTGTATACAACAAAACATTTAATTATGGTGTTATTGGCTTATATAAGTAAAGAATTGTTTTGTCTCGCATTTAGCTGTGCGCTATTGCCGCAGGAACTCGTCATGTCAGCTGTTGATTTCAAGACAGTCACAGTTTATTTATAGGTGGAATAAAATACAACAAATCATATTAAAATTTTGGAGCGTTTTATGACTGAGGAAGAAGCCGTTAATCAATGTGCAGAAACGCTTAGCGCTTTGGGGTGCGTAAAAAGCGCAGAACAGCTTTCGCTTTTTGCTAATTTACTTGCGATTGCAATCTCAAAAGGAAAGTGCGGACCAATTAAATGTAATAGGAAATTTTATTGTTGCTGTTGGAGGACTTCTTTTAACAATAGCTGCACAAAGAGTATCATGCGAAACAAAGGAAGATAAAATTAAGCAGTTAAGAGATTTAAAAAAGCAAATTAAGGATTTGGAAGCTAGCATTTTAGGCTGAACATTATGGTGTCGAAAAGCGGATATTGAAAAGCTAACTGAGGTAATTGAGGGTATAAAAGGGAGAAGGACGAATAAATCAACTAGACGCAAGAATCATATGGTGTCTTGGTTTCTAGCGTTTTTCATTTTATGAACTGGATATACACCTATTATTGTGCTATTCTTTAAAATGTCTTAGTAAAAATCATTTTACAAAACGAAGGATACAGACCAGACATCTGCTTGAGCTTATTGTGTGAAGGTGTATTATTATTACAGAATAAGAAAAGACAAAATCATTTGAAAGGGTGATGCAATTTGGAATTTAGAGAAATGCGAGCGGAAGAAATTGAGCATGTAGCAAAACTTCATAACGAATTGGCTTACTTTATACAAAAAGAGACGAAGGATGACTATTGGAATTTTGAAATTTTAACCACGCAAAAAATTTCTGAACACCTGAAAAGCTTTGTGAATAGCCAAGAGGGAAAGATTTTGATTGCCAAGGAAAATGAGACTATTGTCGGCTTTATTTCTGGAGAGATTATTGGATGCCATCTTCCGATTTCCAGGATAAAAAAAGTAGGATATATTTCTGGAGCATATGTAGTAGATAAATACAGAGGGATGGGAGTTATGAAGAATCTTGAAAAACTTATATCTGAATTTTTCAAAAATCGGGGTTTAGATTATGTTGAGGTAACCTTCATTTCCAAAAATTTAGTCGCTAGAAAATGTTGGAACAAACTCGGCTATGAGGTCTTTAGAGAACAGGCAAGAAAGAAAATATGAAAGTCTTATCTCTCTTTTTCCGCTTTTGCACTATAGTGCTTAAATACTTTTGAGGCTTAGTACTGTCTCAACATGCGTCGTATGCGCAACTATATCCACCCCAATCACCTACTCAAGGCTATACCCCTCAAACATATATCGTTTAAGAACGTCGATAATTAACCAGATATTAAAAGGTAAAGTAGAAAACAATGAACACCTTTGCTATCTGCTCAAGGTATAAATAGGGAAAATCCTTAAAAAGCCGCTTCGAACAAGCCAAAAAGATATAACGAAGAAACTTTCTATCCTGCCGTATAACATTTCCATTCGCACTCTGCTGATGATATAATATGAACGCAATCATCTTTATTATCAGCCTCAAAAGCCTTGGCTTTGCGGCCGCAGGAGTTTTTATGGACAAAGACAGCATAGTTCTGGTAACGGGTGCTAACTCGGGTATTGGCAAGGCAGCGACAATCGCAATTGGGCGGTTGGGTGTAAACGTGGTGATGCTCTGCCGTGATAAGAGACGTGGGGAAGAGGCGCTGCTTGACATCAAAAAGCAGAGTGGAAGCGATAAAATAGAGCTTATGCTCTGTGACCTTTCGTCTCTAAAAAGTATAAACTCATTCTGCGATGAATTCTTGAAAAAATACAAAAGGCTCGACGTTCTCATCAACAACGCGGGAACGCTTAAGCAGGTGCGACGCGAGACGGAAGACGGCTTCGAGCTTTCATTCGCGGTTAACTATTTAGCAGTTTTTCTTTTGACGAACAGGCTACTGCCACTGCTTAAAGCAAGCGCGCCATCAAGGATCGTCAACGTATCGTCATTTGGTCACAAGTGGGGCAAGATCCACTTTAATGATATCCATATAACAAAACGATACACTGCGCTCAAGGCCTACTCACAGAGCAAGCTTGCGCAAGTTATGTTCACATACTCTCTCGCTGAAAACTTAAAAGGAACAGGCGTTACGGTAAACGCGGCCGATCCAGGTATTGTAGGAACGGATATAGTCATAAACCGCGAGACGGGCTTTGGAACGCTCGCATCCAGGATGCAAAAGCTGTTGTTCAAATCTCCCGAGAAAGGCGCGGAGACCGCAGTCTGGCTTGCATCGTCTCCTGATATGGAAGGCGTTACAGGAAAGTTCTTCGCACGCAAAAGAGCTACTCGCTCTTCGAAGCGCTCTTACGATAAAAACGCAGCGAAAAGACTATGGCAGATGAGCGTGATGATGACTGGCTTAATGAGCGAGGATCAGGCACCGTAAGCAAGTGGGGAAGCGCAAGCTGAGGAGGGTTGACGTCGGAAGTGTTGTACAGATAAAATCAAGCTTACTCCAAGGTTTAAAATCAAGGCATAAACATAAAATCGTAGCAGCATAAATCAAAAGTAATTCCTCACGGCAATAAAAGGGAGGTATCTATGATAAACGTTGTAATTACCGGAAGCACAAAGGGCCTTGGGCTTTGTTTGGCTAAACAATTCTTACAACATGGCTGCAATGTGACACTATCGGGAAGACATGAGAAGGCTTTTGAAGAGAGGAAGGAAGACTTAAAGAGCTTCGAAGCAAAATACATTTTTATAAAGTGCGATGTCAGTAAAAATGAAGATATCAAGAAGCTTTGGGATGAGTCGGCCGCAAAATGGGGGCATATAGACATATGGATAAATAACGCGGGACGGAATTTTCCACACTCATTTATATACGATGTTGATCATAGATATGTTGACTCTCTCATTGATACGAACATCCGAGGTATGGTCTATGGCTCACAGGCGGCTGCTAAAAATATGCTCATTCAAGGCGGAGGCCAGATATGGAATATGGAAGGCCTGGGCTCTAACGACGTGATTATGGCTAAGACTATTCTTTACGGAACATCAAAGCGAGCGCTGACATATTTCACAAGGGGACTGGCAAAGGAATTAAACGGCACGTCTGTTATTGCGGGAAGGCTTTCACCCGGAATGATGCTGACTGATTTTATAACAAAGGGGCCTGATGGGGAAGAGTCCCCAGTAATGAAAGAAGAATCATTTAAGAAGATATTCAACATACTTGCGGATAGGCCAGAGAATGTAGCCGCATTCTTTGTACCAAGAATTTTGTCCAATACCAAAAACGATGCTCATATTGTCTACTTAAGTAATGCGAAAGCTTTCAAGAGGTTTGCTTTAGCTCCTTTCAGAAAAAGAAGTTTGATTTAGGCCTTATTTGCTCTGAACAATATACTTGGACATATTCCCTTAAACGTCGGCTATTCTGATAGCTGCTCCATAACTCGGCCCAGGTTGAGATGGTGGTATTAATGTCGAGGGTGTAAAGCAAATGGAATTGGACTAACTTTCTTACGTGGAGAGCGTGGAATAGATGGCAAGGGCTGAGAAACTGGTGTGTAGAATGCCCGGCAAAATGAACATTTGTGCTATTTCTCGGTTAGAAGCCGAAGTTTGAAAGCTGTGATTTAGTCGCACCTTGGGGACAAATCAATAGGGCGTACAGAACAGATTAAATGAGATGTCAGGTCCCCGCTAGAGTGCGGGACATGAATAAAAATGAGAGATCAAAATGAATAGAATAATTACATTAAATATTGAAATGTGCTACGGAACCGTTCAGGATATTATCTATCCCGTGGTGCTATGCAATAGCAGCAATTATGTGCTGGTTGATTGCGGCTATATTGGATCTTTGCCTAAGATTGAGGATGCTCTTCGAGAAAACAATCTGACACCGGAATCAATAACCCATATCATTTTAACACACCAAGATCATGACCACATTGGTGCCGCTGCAGCATTTAAAAAGAAGTATCCGGATGTAAAGGTGATGGCTTCTGCCATTGAAGCGCCATATATTTCTGGAGCTACGAAATCGCTTCGGCTCGAGCAAGCGGAACAACTGCAAAAAACACTTCCGCCGGAGAAACAGGCATTTGGAGAAGCATTTTGCAGCCTGCTTCGAAGTATCGAACCCATTGAAATCGATCTTCCGCTTAACGCAGAGGATTTACTGCCCTTTTGCGGTGGATGTAAAGTGTTGGCAACTCCGGGCCACACACCGGGACATATTTCACTTTATCTTCCGGAATTTGAAACAGTTATTTCAGGTGATGCTATGGCATTAGTAAACGGCAAGCCAGAAATAGCCAATCCTCAGTTTGCTTTGGATATTGAGAAAGCAACGGCTTCTATGAAAAGGCTGATGTCTTTTTATGCTAAAAAAATTATTTGTTATCACGGAGGAACGTTGAGTACAGATCAAATATAATATGATCCAAATTAAGAGCTTGGTATTGATGTAGCTATCTATCTCAGTGTTGTTCACTCACCTACTATGCGTGCTACAATCCTGCTGGGCGTATTCTGCATCATGCCGCTCAGCCCATCGTCCGAGCGGATGAAGCCGTCTATGCCGCTAAGCGCTCAGGACGAAATAGGGTGTATATGGAGAAAAAAAGTCTAGGTAAAATCAGCCTTTTGGTTAGCGGTTATCAGGTGGACAAGGGTCAATTTCAATGTTTATTGGCTTTTCGGATTGACAGACCAGGTTGTATACAGTCACGAAACAGGCTGTTATTTACAGTGATAAATAGAAAACAAAATAGTTGTTTTAGTTCCAGAATATTGGTTTATAATTTGCAGTAAAGTAAAATGTTTCTGATATATTCGAAATGGCCTGCACATTGGAGTAAAGATTATAGGGACGGAAATTGAATTAAACCTATAAAGTTCTCAAACTAAATGCTGAGGCTAATATTCAGGAGGCCAGGGATGAAATCAATTATAGTCAACAATCTATCCAAAACCTACTCAGGCGGCACAAAAGCTCTTGACAATGTTAGCTTTACCCTTGATGAAGGTGAAGTATTTGGTTTTTTGGGCCCTAACGGAGCCGGTAAAACAACCGCAGTAAAAATTCTTACCGGAATGCTGTCCCCAACAGAGGGATCAAGTCATGTGTTGGGAATTGACCCCGCTTTTCATCCTGAACAGGTGCATAAGCTGGCTGGGGTTGTCACAGAACACGCCCAAATGTATGATAATTTATCGGGATTACAAAACCTTATTTTCTACGGAACGGTATTCGGGTTAACTCAGGAGCAAAGCAAAAAGCGTGGACAGGAAATGCTGGACATTCTGGGCTTGATTGATGATAAAGATAAAAAACTCTCAGCTTATTCTACAGGCATGAGACAGCGCTTGTCCTTGGCGAGAGCCATGCTTCACAGCCCCAAAATCCTCTTTCTTGATGAGCCTACATCGGGACTCGATCCCGAAAGTGTGCAAAGTGTCAACAATTTAATTAAGCATCTTTCAACCGATAAAGGAACCACCATTTTTCTTTGTACCCATCAACTGCGTTATGCGCAGGAGATTTGCACCGGATATGGGCTTATTGATCAAGGGACAATGCTTGCAGTAGGGGATATCGACCATATTAGGTCGATGGTCTTTTCCAGCATGACCGCAACCATAAAAGCGGACAAATACCCAGACAATCTGGCAGTAAAATCGGCCGATGACGGAAGCTGTGAGATTAATGTTCAATCAGAAGATGATTTGCCGTTAATTGTTAAAAGCATTGTTGACGCAGGCGGCAAAGTCTATCATGTTTCGGCACGAAAGCCCTCGTTGGAAGAAATTTATTTTGCACTGATCGAACAGCGAGATGAAAAGAAAGGAGAGGCCAAATGTTAAATTCTATGGAAAAGGCTATTATTTATAAGGATTTACGCAATATTATTGACAACAAGCGGATGCTTTCTGTTATGCTCATTATACCGCTGGTATTTACCATTTTTCTGCCATCGGTTTTTGTTCTGATAATTGCATTTACACCGATCGATTCGCCCGATTTCAAGCAGTTGCTGGATATATTGCCGCAGAGTATGCAAGCGGGCGATTTGCGACAATCGTTAATTGGTTTGCTGCTTAACAGTGTTCTACCAATCTTCTTTTTGATTATTCCCATCATGGCAGCAACGGTGATGGCCGCCGGTTCATTCGTGGGGGAAAAGGAAAAACGAACACTGGAAACCCTGCTTTACTCTCCACTTTCACTTAAACAGATTTTTAACGCAAAAATATCGGCGTCATTTATTTTAAGCATGATGGTATCTTTAGCATCATTTATCATTATGACATTGGTTGTTGAGATAGAGCTTGTATTAACAACGGGCGCGATGGTCTTGCCGAATATTGGCTGGCTTGTTGTTATGCTAATCATTGCGCCTGCCATATCAATGCTTGCTATTACCATTATTGTTCGAGGCTCAGCAAAGGCGCAATCCTTCGAAGAATCACAACAGCGCAGTGTGTTTCTGATTTTACCGATTATTTTGCTTGCTGCGGGTCAATTTACCGGCATCTTGTTGATTGGATCGTGGCTTCTTCTTGCAATCGGCTTTGTATTGGCAGCGATAGCGTTTTGGGCTTTTAAAGGTGCTTTTGGAAAGTTTAAATATGAGACTCTGCTGGAATAGTCGATAAGGGTAAATGGATTTGATGGTTTTTGGCATCGGCCGCTCTACCCGAATGGGGAAAAAGCTATCCTGGATTCTGCAGCTGCTCTTTGGTAACCTTTATGGGCCTTGCCGCTTCTTTATTTTATGCTCCTGCTAGGCCTGCATTTGGACAAGAACCCCATGAGCGGCATAACGGCGATTATAGATCTGATTATCCGAGCGTGCCTTTGACATTAATACATATGCTTTTATTTCATGCACCAAGAAAGCTGCTCGTGCTGTCTTACGGTACGCCTCATTTATCTCCCCGGAGAATATGTCCCCATAGACGGGATACTTTTCAATCAGCCGCAGGGCAAGCGTCTCGGCATATTCGATGCTGGCTGTGAGCTGTGACCGTATGCTGGCATAAAAACATATGCCTAACATCATTCTGACGAGTCAATCGTTCCACTGTGAGCGCAAGATGCCTTTGACAGCGAACCTTGTTAAGACATATTATATGGTTAATCAGAAGACGATGAATCAAAACAAACGAAGGAAAAATTAATCTGGAGGGAATTATAATGAAAAAATTCTTATATGCGATGCTTTGTCTATTACTTGTTTTATCGGCAGGCTGCGCGAAATCCAACGAAACTGAACAAAAATCTAGCGAAGCTGAGCCGACATCCAGCGAAACTGTACAACAATCTAACGAGGCTGAGCCGAAATCCAGCGAAACTGTGCAACAATCTAACGAGGCTGAGAATCAATTCAGCGGGAGAGTTCATGTCGCCATAGACGTGAAAGATTATGGAACGATTACCGTTGAACTTGATGGAGATAACGCACCAATAACCGTCAGTAACTTTATCAACCTGGTAAAGGAAGGCTTCTATGACGGGCTTACCTTTCACAGGATTATCACAGGATTCATGATACAGGGCGGTGACCCTGAAGGCACCGGACAAGGCGGCTCGGACAGAACCATAAAGGGTGAGTTTTCTTTAAATGGCGTGGAGAATCCATTGTCTCACACAAGAGGGGCTATCTCAATGGCGCGCTCTAAGGCCAATGACAGTGCAAGCTCTCAGTTTTTTATTGTTCATGAAGACAGCACGTTTTTGGACGGCCAATATGCGGCCTTCGGTTATGTGACTGAAGGAATGGACATTGTTGACAGGATATGCGCAGATACGCCAGTAGTGGATAACAACGGGACGGTAGAGAAGGAACACCAGCCTGTTATAAAATCCATAACGATCGTAGAATAACGAGCCATTCTGCAATCTGGGTGCTGACGGATGGTGAAGGATTAATATCAATTTGAGCATTTACCATAATTCTTTTTCTGTTACGGTGGTATAATGATAATATATTAATTTATTAAACCAAGGAGGCATGGTCATATGAGCGATGAAAATAAAAGAGAAGAGTATAAAGTTAGCGGCGAAGACTTGATGGAAAAGATTAAAGCCATCATCCGTGAAGGCAATGCAAGAAAAGTGACAATTAAGGATAAAGATGATAAGGAAATATTCAGCTTTCCGCTGACTTTCGGTGTTATTGGTATCGCGCTGGCGCCTATTTTTGCAGCTGTCGCTACAATCACGGCTCTGGCAACAGAATGTACAATTGTGGTTGAGCGGTAAAAGCATAAAAAAAGCATTTTTTATTTAACAAATGATATTGGTACGAGTACCTAATTGTAAGGCTTTAACGTTATGTCACACGTTGAAAGCGTTGAATTGATGTTGCATTTATTCGGGGGTGATTTTCTTGAACAAAAGTGACTTAAGCAGAAACCACTTTATGCTCAAAGGTGCGTTGGCCAAAAAAGGTTATGACTGGTGGTGGCACAGTTTCACAGGGTATCACAGAACGACCGGTGAACCCAAGAGTTTTTTTATCGAATACTATGTATGCAATCCGGCACTTGGCGGTGATACCGCCGTTTTGGGGCAGTTGCCTCAAAACAAACATCATGGCATTAAGCCGTCGTATGCCATGATTAAGGCAGGCGCATGGGGGAAAGGCGCTTGTCAGATCAACAACTTTTATCCGATTTCCCAGTTCTCCGTTGCAAAGGGACAATTAAACATGAGGATAGGCGCATGTTCGCTTACTGAGCATCAGATGATCGGCTCCTGCTCAATCACGCCGCAGCAAGCAGCAGAGCATCCTGAATACATGTCTGATGCAGGTGAAATGAGCTGGAATATAAGCATTGACAAAAAAATCGCTTATAATGTCGGGTATGGAGCGTCGGCATTTTTACGCAAGATTAACGCCTTTGAAATGTTTTGGCATGCGGAGGGTATTAAGACGCAATACTCGGGCGAAGTAATATATAACGGAGAACCATATGATATTGTTGCAGATAAATCCTATGGCTATGCAGATAAAAACTGGGGCGCTAATTATACGTCCCCATGGCTTTGGATCAGCAGCTGCAATATGAGAAGCCTGATATCAGGCAAGAACCTTCAAAATTCGGCTGTCGAATTCGGCGGCGGCAGGCCTAAAATTTACGGGCTCTCGTTGAACAGAAAAATATTAGGTGGCCTTTATTATGAAGGGCGGATGTTCGACTATAACTTCACAAGGTTTTGGTCTCGGCCAAAGCTTGATTTTAGTTTTAAAGAAGGCGATCATGTAAACAGCTGGGATGTTACGGCTCAAAACAGAGAGTCAGTTTTGGAGCTTCATTTAGAGTGCCCTGTTGAAGAGATGCTTTTTATTAATTATGAAGCCCCTAACGGAGAGAAACTGCATAACAGGCTTTGGAACGGCGGAACCGGCTATGGAACCATCAAGCTGTACAAAAAGCGTGGAAAGGCAACGCAGCTTTTAGACCACATTGAAATAAAGAATACCGGCTGCGAATACGGAGAGTATTCAAAATAAATGCCTCGGGATGATTTTTTTTCACGTTGTCAAGGTATGCAAAGAAATACTTATAGTATTTTTGTTTCTCGTTGGACTAAAGGCTTACGACGGTACGCCAGTTATGAAAATTTTGAGCAGAAATACCCAGTAGTAACGACTTCAATTTCCAGGGCCGACAGCAGGTGAGTGAGATGCGGTTGCCGCTGATGCTGCAATGGCGAAGAAATGTGGCACCCGCTCTTTGCCGGTGTCGTAACAATTAAAAAGAGTTTACACAGAATGCACAAAAAGGAAGTGACAAAATTGACGGAGAGAATGCACAGCAACGCAAGTTTAGACGCTGGACCGTTTTACCATGGAACCAAAGCTGATTTGCAGCCAGGTGATTTGATTCAGCCCGGCTTCAATTCAAACTATGGTGAGCGAAAGAAGGCAAACTTCGTCTATTTTACCGCGACAATGAATGCGGCCATATGGGGAGCTGAGCTTGCGGCGGGCGAAGCGTCCGGACGAATCTATCAAGTGGAACCGACAGGCGATTTTGAGAATGACCCGAACTTGACGGATAAAAAGTTTCCGGGCAACCCGACACGGTCTTACCGTACCCGACAGCCGCTCAAAGTGCTTGGAGAAATTATGGATTGGGAAGGGCACTCTGATGAAGAGCTTAAGTTTATGCGCGATCAACTTGCAGAATTGAAAAAGCAAGGCATCGAAGCGATAAACGAATGACTGCCGTGATTCCCTCAATATGAAGTTATATCACTGATTAATGCCGACAATGCATACCAAAAGCTTAAAGAAAAAATGTTGAAAACAACTTATAATTAAGCATGGTTTATTCATAAAAGGAGAAGTTTCTGATGAAAAAACGGCTTAGAATAACCCTAATTGCGATCATATCCCTTGTTATTATATTAGCCGCTGCTTTTTTATTTTATGTGTCTGATTATTATAAAGCCGATGACGTGGCAATTGCGGCTATGCAGAATAATTCTACAATACACGTTCAGGATAACCTTATCATACTGTCACCTGAAACACTCGGCGATACCGCACTCGTCTTTTATCCGGGTGCCAAGGTTGACCCCATAGCCTATATACCCATTCTAGAAAAAATCAAAAAGAACTGCGGCATAACATGTATTCTTGTTAAAATGCCGTTTAATATGGCTATTTTTGATATGAACGCTGCTGATAAAATCATCAGTCAATTCCCCGATATTAAAAACTGGTATATAGGGGGGCATTCTATGGGGGGCGCTATGGCCAGTAGTTTTGCCTCTGGGCACAAAGAGAAAATCAAAGGTTTGATTTTGCTGGGAGCATATATATACGGTGATTATCCGATAGATAGAACACTAACGGTTTACGGATCTTTTAACACAAGTGTGGCCGAAAAAATTAACTACACCGAGAATATTGTTGTTATACAAGGCGGTAATCATGCCCAGTTTGGTAATTACGGAAAGCAAAAAGACGACCCTGATGCAACGATTTCCAGCGAAGAACAACAGAACGTCACAGTTGAGGCCATCAAGGAATTTATTGAAAACAGGATAGATTGAAAACAAACAGAAAGGATGCGAAGTATGAGTTCGTTAGATAGGGATATCCGCGTCTATACCGCGTAACTGCATAAGGGCAGTTATAGCCTATAAGGGCATCATGGTTTTTATGTTTGAGCGCAAACCCGGATTGCGCGTCGAGTGAGCTTTTTTTGCTACGTGGATATGACGTATTTGGCAATCACGCCGCCGTTGCTGAGAGACAAAAAAACTAAAATTGCTTTTGTCTATCTGCATGCCTAAACTTCTTTTAATACTGGCTGTCGGCAGTCAATAGAAAAGTTCAAGCGAACATTATTAAAAAGATGAGAGGCAAAGACCTCTCGGGATACAGGCTGTCAGAAGCTGCCCCTGGGGTGAATCATCGAAACGATTATCGCTGATCACCCCGATTTTGATGAGGCTGCCTGTCTGATTGTCAAGCTGGAAATCGGGCTGAACGTATTGTGGAAAGACATGCTGTCGCTTGTAAAGTAAAGAATGATTTAATTAATTGTAAGGCCAGCAAACCAGCGGAGAAAGCTATTTTAAACAAAGACAGAAGTGTTTTTTATCGAATATTTTTCTCATTTTATGCTCACAATGAAAGAGACTTGTCTAATAAAGAGAGGGCATAAATGATGAAAAAACTATTTACAATACTGATCATATTGCTCATGGCTTTCATGCTTCTTCCGGGCTGTTCGGATAAAGAATCGCAAAGCGCGACAACCACTGTTTCGGGAGGCCAGCAGTCGCAAACAAGCAGCTCAGGCAGCGCAGAGGCTTCGCAAAGCAAAGGAGCCGAAAGCAAGAAAATCAAACCTGATCAACTCATTTCCAAGGACGACGCAAGCAAGCTGCTCGGCGAAGCCGTTAAAGCCGGAACAGAAGATGAGTATGAACAGCTTGGGCTCGTCTCCAGCTATTTTGCACCCGAGAACACAGAATCAAAGAATTATCTGCAAATCAGCGTTCTGCAGAAAAAAGAAGAGGAAGGCGGGCAGTCAGGCAGTGCCGGCGGGGCGGAAAGCTCTAGCAAGCCGAGCGCATCCCAAAGCCAAAGCCAATCAAGTAGTTCAGGTGGGCAGGGAAGCGAAATGTCGCCAAAAAGCCTGTATGAAGGATTTAAAAAAATATACTCTGATGCGAATGCCGCAGTAACAGGGCATATCGGTGATGATATTTTCGTATCCGGCAAAAGCATCAGCATACTATCGGGAGACTATTGTATCATCATTTCGTCCGGCAACCCGGATGCAGCCGCTGCGGACACGATACTGAAAAGTGCCGCCGAAATGGCCGTGGGCAACCTGAAACGAATTCAGGGAGAATAGCAAGCCAATAACGTAAAGCTGTCGCATAGATAGTGCATCAGCGCAGTATCATTTTCGTTAATGATGACTTCAATTTGTTTGAGGTTACGCTTTGATGATTATTATGGAACGACGTCAATATAGCACCAGTCTGCAAGCCGCTTAATTGCGGCTCACAGTGTCGATAAACCTCAATCAGTCATTCCGAGTCTGTCGAGGAATCCCATGAAATACGCTTTGCAGAAGGGGGGACCAGTCCGCTTCGTAGTCGATCGCTTACGCTCCAACGGAATGACATAAGACCTTTTTTGATAGCCTGAGCCGCTTAAATGCGGCTTTTGCTTTTAATCGACCGTGATATACATATTGCATACTTCAGGTTCGAAATATATACTTAAAAGACGGATTATGCTGACGAGAGGATAAAAACATGTATGATATTGTGATTATAGGCACCGGCCCTGCGGGCATTTCGGCGGGCATCTATACCGCGCGTGCAAAGCTGCGTACGCTGATAATCGGAGCCGGCAGCGGCGCTTTGGGGAAAGCGGATAAAATAGAAAACTATTACGGATTTTCCGCCCCGATATCCGGGGAGAAATTGCTCGGCGATGGCATATTGCAGGCAAAGAACGTCGGTGCTGAGGTTGTGGCCGATCAGGTTATCAGTATCGGGTTTGAAGATCGTTACGTGGTGAAAACCAATAACCTAGAATACAAAGCCAAGGCCGTGATTATCGCGACGGGTTCCAACAGGACTGCGCCGAAAATTGATGGCTTTACCCGCTTTGAAGGGCAGGGTATCAGTTATTGTGCCATATGTGATGCATTTTTCTATCGCGGCAAAGATGTGGCTGTGCTCGGGTGCTGCGAATATGCGATGCATGAAGCCGGTGAGCTGCTGCCAGTTGTAAAATCTGTGACTTTGCTGACCAACGGTGCAGCTCCGATTCCTAATATCCCCAAAGAAATCAATGTGATCACAACGAAGATAGCCGCATTCAGCGGGCAGGAGACGCTCGAAAAGGTGCGGTTTGAAGACGGCAGAGAATTGGCTGTTGCTGGCGTTTTTGTCGCCATTGGTGTAGCTGGCAGCAGCGACCTTGCAAAGAAGCTCGGTGCGGAGACAGAAGGCCTCAAGATCGTGGTGGATGAAAACATGGCGACGAGCCTGCCGGGGCTTTATGCAGCCGGAGACTGCACAGGCGGTATCATGCAGATTGCCAAAGCCGTGTATGAAGGGGCCAAAGCGGGCATGGAAGCCATCAAATTCATCAGAAATAGTAATTAAACAATCGGAGGCGTTCAGTGGACACGGTTTTGTACAAGCTGCTGACGAAAGATAAACAGGCGCGCCTGTTGGTCATCGACAATACGGTGATGATTAAACAAGCGTCATCGGCTCTGGCGGGGTTCACGTCGGAGCTTTTCTGCAGCTTGCTGACGTTTGCCTGCATACTTCATGGACTATTGACCAACGCAAAAAGAATTACGGTTAAGCTGGAAACACAAAACCCGTCAAGCTATATGGTGGTGGGTGCCGATGCTAACGGCGATGTTCAAGGATATATGTCTGATGAGATGAATTCAGGTTCGTTTAATAGCTTGAAGGAAATAACCGCAGATGGCGGCTGTTTGAAAATCATCTATGACAACGGGGCAGATGCGGTTGTTACCGGGGTCGTGGAAATCACCGGGGATAACATCGAAGACACTCTGTCACGTTACTATCTTCAAAGCGAACAGACCGAGTCACTATACCGCTATTTTGGCGTCAATGATTCGTCAACCATCAGCCGGGGGATATTTGTTCAGGCGCTGCCCTTTGCCGACAAAGATCTGATGACCAAATGGTCGGATCGAATGGAAGAGTGTGCTGACGTTATCGCTCAGACGCAGACCCCTATTGAAAAACTCATTGATACTGTCTTTTTTGGCGCGGACGTGGCAGAGAAGTGGCCGATACGTTACCGGTGTTCGTGCGACAGACAATCGGTATTGTTCATGCTGATGGGGCTGGGAACGGATGATTTGGAATGGACGATCAGCGAAAAAAACAGCATAGAAGTCAAATGCGGTAAATGCGGTGAAAAATACTGCTATGGTGCAGATGAAATAAAGCAGTTAATCGACATGATCGGTAAAAAAGGCTGAACCTATGAAAATAGGTGTGCTTTCCGACACGCATATTCCCAAAAGGGCCAAAGAGCTGCCTTTGATTATGCTTAACGCCTTTGAAACGGTGGATCATATTATCCATGCCGGTGATATTCTGAGCATGGACGTGATTCGGCAATTGGAAGAGCTTGCGCCCGTTACCGCCGTAGCCGGCAATGTGGATACGCCAGACATTGCAGAAACGCTCGGAGAAAAGAAGATATTGATTGCGGGGGCCTTTCACATCGGCGTTGTCCACGGGCACGGCAGCGGCGGCAGTACCATTGATCGCGCCTTTCGAGCTTTTCAGCAGGATAAGCTTGACTGTATTGTGTTCGGGCACAGTCACATTCCGTTTATTGGTCATTATCAAAACACGTTCATGTTCAATCCGGGATCACCCACAGACAAGAGGCGTTGCTCTTCGTTCTCTTTCGGAATAATTGAAACGAGTCAGGGCATTAAAGCTAAACACATCTTTTTTAATTAATTATCATTCAAATCGTGCCATAATGGTTGACAGCCCGGAATAAGAATTAATAGATATTTTCGTTGGAGTGGTAAGCATGATTCGTGCTAAAGTCTGCTGTTTTTTGATGCTGTCATTATCCTTAGGTTTGCTGCTGTTTCTGCCTTTTTTATTGACGCAGCCGGAGAGCTGCAGCATTGAGCAGGCAGCTGCCGATGAGTATATGTGGTATTACTTGCCGCACGAACTCAATCAGCAGCCAAAACCCATGGAGAAAGCACCCTATATTACAAAATACAATGTCATTTATATCGGTGATAAGAAAGAAAATACGATATATTTAACCTTCGACGATTGCCCTGAAAACGATAATATACCGGCAATTCTGGATACTCTCAAAAAGAACGACGCTGTGGCGACTTTTTTTATGACGGAGGCTTATATAAGACAGCATCCTGACGTGATCAACAGGATCATCAAAGAAGACAGCATGATCGGTAATCATACGGCAAAGCATGTCGGGGTTTCTCGGCTTGGTTTTGACGATTTCAAGGCACAACTGCAGAGTGTTGAAGACGCATATTATCAAGCAACCGGGAAAGAACTGCCCAAATATTTCAGACCCCCGCAAGGATTGTTCTCGGAACAATCGCTGAAGTTTGCAGACGAGCTTGGGTACACCACTGTGTTTTGGTCATTCCGGTATTCTGACTGGGATGTGGGGCATCAGCCGTCAAACGATAACGGATACAAAACGATTATGAGCGAAACACACCCCGGAGAGATTGTTTTGCTTCATTGTCAATCAAAAACGAATGTAAGCATATTAGACAGCATACTGAAAGCGTGGGAAAAGCAAGGGTACTCATTCGGCCTGATTAGTGATATTAAGAGTAAAAAAGAATAAGCAATTACATGGCAGGTCGAATAATATCATCCAGTTTTGCTGTGTAAAGCAACAATGTTTGTCATACGGTTCGCTGCATAATAAAAACACCGGAATCTGTTGAAAAAGATTTTCATACGTTCGCTCACTGAAACACGTGAATAAATATCGCTTCTCGCAACTTTTCGTTTATTGTGGTGCGTCATTAATACTTTCATGCTTCCGGGATTGTCGACTTCGAAGTGGAAGGAATCATATAAAATGCTCAAGAAAAAGGGAGATTCCGATCATTGAACAGTCGATCATTTATGGTATGGCGATATGACAAAAGTTACTTTTTAACAGTCCGATCTTCGTTTTTGTTTGTTTGTTTTCTTATTTTTACGAAACAACGTCTTTGATATTGATTTTGCTGGCATTTTCAGATAGGATAATAGATATTATAAATAAACATCGACAGAAGCGAGGATGAAATGGCAGAATTACGATTTAATCCTTTTAAAAACGATTGGCTAATGGTTGCTTCCGCACGGCAGAACAGGCCACAGATGCCAAAGGACTGGTGCCCTTTTTGCCCGGGTTCGGGCCGAGTTCCCGATGATTACGATGTGCACAAGTATGACAATGATTTTCCGGCACTGTCTTTGAATCCTCCGGAACCGGACGATGTTTCGACAGACTTCTTTAAGACCCAAAAATCATACGGCAAATGTGAAGTGATACTCTATTCGCCCGAGCATACCACCACGCTGCCGCAATTGCCGGTGTCTCACGTGAGAAAACTTGTCGATTTATGGTGCAGCCGTTTTGATGAGCTGGCACATTATGAAAAATCGAAATACATTATGATATTTGAAAACCGCGGAGAGGTGGTGGGCGTTACGATGCCGCATCCGCATGGTCAGATCTATGCGTACCCGTTTATGCCCAAAAAAGTGGAGCAAAAGCTCATAAACTCCCAAAAACATCTCAAAGAAACAGGCCGGTGTCTCTTTTGCGATTGGCTCAAAGCCGAGCAGGATAATGGCCAGCGCGTAATATTTGAAGACGAACATTTCTGCGTGATCATCCCGTTCTTTGCGGATTTTGCATACGGCACTCAAATTATTTCAAAAGCTCATAAGAAATACATTACCGATTTTAATGATAAAGAAAAAACGGCGCTGGCAGCGGTGATCCGAAATACCGTCGGCATGTACGACAGTTTGTTTGATAAGCCGTTCCCGTATATGATGTGTATGTTCAACGCGCCGGTGAATACGGATGATATCGACGGATTCCATTTTCATATTGAGTTCTTCCCGCCGATGCGCTCCAGCGACAAACAGCAGTTTCTGGCATCCAGTGAAACGGGAGCCGGTGCGCACTGTAACCCAACCGCTCCCGAAGAAAAAGCGGTGGAACTGCGGGAAGCCTTTCAAAAATATCTAGCGAGGGCAGCAAAATGACATATTCAGAGCTTGTACAAGAATTCATTAAGCTTTACGGCGGCACAGAAGAAGGCATCAGAATATTCGAAGCACCCGGCCGGATTAATTTGATCGGTGAGCATATTGATTACAATGGCGGCCACGTCTTTCCGGTTGCGCTCGATCTTAAAAATATTGTTATCGCGCGCCCAAACGGCAAAAACGTGATCAATATGACGGCAACAGATTTGCCGGATCGCGTATCCGCTGACATTTCGGGGCTGGAGAACTATAAGCATTTAAAATGGGGCAGTTACCAATGCGGCGTGGCTTATATGCTGCAGCAGGACGGATACCCGCTTGTCGGCTGTGATCTGTTGTATCATGGCACGGTGCCTTTCGGCGCCGGGTTATCTTCATCCGCGTCCATAGAGGTGACCACAGCGATTTGCCTTGCAGCCTTGGGAGGCACGGAAACACTCGTGATGGAAGATATCGCGGTGCTTTGCCAGCGTGCCGAGAACCAGTACGTGGGCATGAACTGCGGCATTATGGATCAGTTTATCTCGGCTGTGGGCAAAAAGGATCATGCGATATTTTTAAACTGCAGAACGCTGGAATACCAGTATGTGCCGCTGGAACTCGGAGATTACACCATTGTGATTACCAACACCAATGCGCCGCACAAATTGACGGAATCACAGTACAATCAGCGCCGCAGCGAATGTGAGCAGGCGCTTGACGTGATTAACAAAAATGGCGGAGCCTACAATAACCTTTGCGAAATCGGTATTGACGAGCTTGATAAATATAAAACGTATTTTGATAACGATGTGCTCTACAGACGTGCGAAACACTGCGTCACGGAAGAAAAAAGAACGTTACTCTCTCTGCTCGCGCTTCAGCAGGGCGATATTATCACATTTGGTGCACTTCTTAAGGAAGCGAACATCTCCATCAGAGACGATTATGAGGCGACCGGCGCTGAGCTGGATGCCGTGTTTGATATCGCTGTTCAGATTGATGGTGTGATCGGCTCGCGCATGACGGGCGGCGGTTTTGGCGGCTGCAATATCAGCATCGTTAAGAAAGACAAGGCGGATGAATTTAAAACCATCGTGAAAGAAAAATATACAAAACAAATGGGCTATGAACCGGCGTTTTATCAGTCTGACGCGGGGCAGGGCGCAACGGAGGTAACAACATGGCAATAATGGTCGCAGGCGGCGCGGGATACATCGGCAGCCACACAGTAGCTGAGCTGCTTAAACGCGGACGCGAGGTTGTGGTGGTCGACAGTCTCGTTAAAGGACACAAACAGGCCGTTCTCGGAGGCAAACTGTACATTGGCGATATCAGAAACGACGATTTTATGAGCAGTGTGTTTGCCGAAAACGACATCGATTCGGTCATTCATTTTGCAGCAGACATCGAGGTGGGGCTGAGTATGAAGGACCCGCTGGGATTTTACCGAAATAATGTCTATACGGTGATGTGTATGCTGGAAAGCATGCAGCGCCATGGCGTTAAAAATATCGTATTTTCTTCAACAGCTGCCGTTTACGGATTTCCAAAAGCAATACCGATTACTGAAGACAGCGAGAAAATCCCCGTTAACCCGTATGGTGAGACAAAGCTCGCGGTCGAAAAAATGCTCAGATGGTGTGATGAAGCCTACGGCATAAAATGGGCCGCTCCGAGATATTTTAACGCGGCCGGAGCCCATGAATCCGCAACGATCGGTGAAGCTCACGATCCCGAATCACATCTGATACCGATTATTATACAAGCCGCGATGGGCAAGAGAGAAAGCATTAAGGTGTTTGGGCAGGATTATGACACCCCGGACGGCACGTGTATACGCGATTACATCCATGTCACTGATCTCGCCGATGCCCATATTTTAGCGCTGGATTACTTGAAAAATGGCGGAGATTCCACCAGTTTTAATCTCGGCAGCGGCAACGGCTATTCGGTTAAGGATGTTATTAACAAGGTGAAAGAAGTGACGGGCAAAACATTCAAGGTAGACATGGCACCAAAACGGGAGGGAGATCCCGCCCGCCTTGTGGCCGATTCATCAAAGGCGCGCCGCCTGCTTGGATGGAGCCCTCAAAATGACGATATCGGGGTTATTATTGAATCGGCATGGAAATGGCATATGACCCACCCGAACGGATTTAATGAATAAGTGAAAAAGCTTTGCCTTGCATCAGGGTAAAGCTTTTTCATCCCTTAACCGAGCTTCTTTTCTCCTGCTGAGCTGTATTGTCGGCCTTTTTCGCGTTATATGCATCCTGCTGAGGCACAGAATACAAATCGCCGTAGTTCTCCGCTTCAAATTCGTTGAGCGGCGGCGTGGGTATCATACCGGTGCAATCGGTTGTGGACGCGATATCGAGAGAGGAATAACTGTCTTCAAAATCATCCTGTTGTTTTTTAAATACTTCCGGAAACCGTTTCATAACTTTAGCTCCTCTGTTTTTTAATATTATTTCCCAAACGTCAGCATGTCATTCTATAAATAAAGCGGAACAATGTGAGAATAGAAAGCTTAATCACGCAAAACAGCAGAAAAAAACTGCGTACAAGAATGCATTAATAGTAAAGAGAATAAAAAGAAGAACGGAGGGCAGTCTATCAAAAAAAGGATGTCGTTCATTATGGAAAAAGCACCCCGTAGTAAAAACAAAGCCATGAAAACCCTTCTCATTGTATTTGGTGTGCTGCTTGTTGTGCTCATTGGTTTTGGTATATTCATTTGGATTAATTATCATAAACTCACACAAGATTTGGATTTTGACCCGAACGATATCTCGGAAGAGCCGACATCCGCGGAAACGGGAAGCTATCCGGAAGTGACGTACAGCGGCGGAGATGCGAGCGAAATAACAAAATCTAATGGCGTGACGGATATTCTGCTCATCGGCGTAGACAACAGAGAACCGTCCAAATTCTCCGGACTATCAGATGTGATCATGTATTTAAGGATTGATCCAAAAAAAAATTCACTTAAACTGGCTTCAATTATGAGAGATACATTGGTTCCCATACAAGGCCATAAATACAACAGAATCAATGCGGCGTTCAATTTCGGCGGAATTGAGCTTACCAAAAAAACAATAAAGAAAAGCTTGGGACTCTCGCCCGATTATTATGCTGTCATCAATTTTTACGGAATGGAAGACTTAATTAATGCAGTCGACGGTGTGGATATTGACCTGAGCAAAGAAGAAGTCACCAATATGAACGATTCGATAAATGAGATTAATAGCATTGACCCGAGCCATAGTGTGCCTTTGATAAAAGGAGGAGGTGTGACGCATTTAAACGGCAGACAGGCTGTGGCCTATATGAGAATCAGAAAAGTCGGGACAGATACGAAAAGAATCGAGCGTCAGCAAAAAGTGATTTTTGAGCTGTTCTCAAAAATGAAAAAAACGGGCATGGGCCAGCTGCCGGGGCTTTTATCCGCATTGGCCGGCTGCGTTCGCACAGACATCAAACCTGCTGACAAAATGCTCAGTATTGCATCAACAATTATGGGCCTCAACACAAAAGAGATAAAAACATACCGTTACCCAGACGAATTTGAATATGGATCGTATCATTCAATGGATATTGTACAGCCCAAAAACTACAAAAAGGAAACGAGTAAGCTGCAGAAATTTCTGAGCGAATAAAACGAGCGACATTAAAACGTTCTGTAAAGAATAAGTGAACTTTTTCCGTTCTTATTATTTACGGGTTGAAGCGATAGAACAAAGTGTGATATAACAAAAACGGCGATTCTGTTTTGATGGAAATTACACAGTTTAAGGGAAGTCAACATGAATATACTTTTTTTGTTAAAGCCCAAAAGTGACATCGTTTTGATTTATGATCATTATACATTGCGGCAGGCTCTGGAAAAAATGAAACGTCATCGTTATGCAGCCATCCCCGTCATAGATAAGGACGGAAGTTATGCCGGCACATTGAGCGAAGGCGACCTTCTCTGGGCTATTTTGTCTGAGCAGGCCTGCGACAATCACCATATTGAGCAGATTTTTGTTAAAGATATTTTAAAAGGACGCCAAAATACTCCGGTTAATGTGAATGCTGCTCTAGATGATCTTTTGTTAATGGCCATGAACCAAAACTTTATTCCGGTTACCGATGATAGGGGCCTGTTTATTGGCATTGTAACCAGACGGGATATTCTGCAGTATTACTACGACATGATGCATCAATCGGTTGAATCGGCATTAAGCTGAACGAACAGATATTTCACATAAGGAGTCGGCTTTTTTATCATACTAAAGAAAAACCACTTAAAGGAGACGATAGTATGAAAAAAAATAATAGCCGCCCGAATCCAGACAATCGAGAGGATAATGCACGAAGGATTCAGAATAACATCAGCCACACCATTCAAAATATAGAAGCGGCCGATGAAATGATTGCTCAAACGCCGGACATGAAAATGAAGACGACGTTAACAGACAAAAATGAACGCAGACGGCAAGCTTTGCAAGGCATGCGAAGTGAAATGAAAGACGAATCTCATAAATAGCTTAAAACAGCTTTTCATAGCTGTTTTTTTATTGTTAAGTAACGGTTAAGTGATTCTGCCTATAATAAAACAAATCATATTAAACGATGGAGTTCATTATGACAAAGGTATTGATCGTCGATGATGCCGCGTTTATGAGAATGCAGTTGAAGAGAATACTCGAAAGATATGAGTTTGACGTTGTTGGGGAAGCGGATAACGGGCTTCTTGCTCTGGAGCTCGCACGCAGCCTCAAGCCGGATGTCATTACGCTTGATATAACAATGCCGCAAATGAACGGCATAGAATGCCTTGAAAAGATCAACAAATTAGATGATGTTCCGAATGTGATTATGATATCTGCGATGGGGCAGCAGGCCTGTGTGATAGAGGCCATCGAAAAGGGCGCAAAAGGGTTCATTGTTAAACCGTTCAAGGAAAATGATGTAATGTTACAGTTTAACAAAATTAAAAGAGAGTACAGCCGTCTGTAGACGGAATAAATAGCTTCCTAAATAACCATTATTATCTTAAAGGGCTTTTAGCCCCCTTTTTTTTTGCTGAGAATATCTAATGTGACAAGATATATATATCGATATAATCAAGAGACGCACTATATATTTAACAGGAGCAAAAGAGTTGACGTTGCAAAGTGATGACAATGAAAAGAAATTTAAACCTCGGATCATGATTGTTGATGATAACCCGGCAAATATATCGCTGATCACACGGATTCTGCACCTGCATGGTTATACGAACATTCTGCCAATCACCGATTCTGCCGAGGTGGTGGATCAGTTTAAAACGTGGCAGCCCGACATAATACTGCTGGATCTGCTCATGCCAAACTATAATGGCCTTGATGTATTGGAGCAGATTAACAGCATTAAGAATATGCAGTATTTGCCCGTTATCATGATCACCGCAGATGATGACATGGAAAACAGGGTAAAAGCGCTGAAAATGGGTGCTAACGATTACATGAGTAAACCATTCAATCCGCAGGAACTGATCGCAAGGATTGAGAATCTGATTATTATGAAAAATTCTATGGATCAGGCCATGGCAACAGAAACCGCATTTTTACAGGCTCAAATCAAGCCGCATTTTTTGTTCAATACGCTCAATACGATCTCGTCGTTTTGCGATACTGACCCGGAAAGAGCCAGCAGTCTGATTGACGATTTTGCAAAGTACTTAAGACAAAGCTTTGATTTTAAGAGCACAGAGCTGTCGGTTCCGATAGAGCGGGAGATGCAGCTTGTCAATTCGTTTGTAGAAATTCAAAAAGCGCGCTTTACTGACAGAATTCATTTTTCTGTGACGGATTATTCGGCGGGGCATTTCACGCTGCCGCCGTTATGTATTCAGCCGCTCGTGGAAAATGCCATTATACACGGTTTAAAGAAAAAGGAGTCGGTTGAGGTGGCGCTGATGATAGCCGAAAACGCTGACGGCGTTGTGATTACGGTTAAAGATGACGGCCCCGGCATCCCTTTGGATAAACTCGACGGTATCCTTTTAAAATCTGAAATGAAGGGTATCGGGCTGTGGAATATAGATACGCGCCTGAAAAAGCTGGTAGGCACAGGGCTGAAAATATCAAGCACAGAAAACGTAGGGACGACGATTACGTTTAAAATACCGAAGGAGCGTATGCATGAAACGGGTAATAATAGTTGATGATGAGCCTGCAGCAATCGGAAAGCTGGAAAAAATGCTCAAAGAAACCGGCATGGTAGACATCTGCGGCACATTTGTTGACCCGGCTTCTGCACTGGATTTTATTCGAGACAATCAGACGGATATCGCATTTTTGGATATTGAAATGCCGCGAATCAGCGGCATTGAGCTGGCCGACAGAATGATTGATTTGCAGAGCCGAATCAACATTGTGTTTGTGACTGCCTACAGCGAATATGCTGTGGAGGCTTTCCGCTGCCATGCGATGGATTACTTGTTAAAGCCGGTAGAAAAAGAGAGGCTTGCTATTACGATCAGCCGGTTTGCCGATAGCCCCGACGTTCCCGATAGCACGCCTCATACAGTGTCGGTGAGATGTTTCGGAAGCTTTACGGTATCCATCGATGGCACGACGCTGAAATTTCGCACGTCCAAAGCTGAGGAGCTTTTTGCCTATTTGGTAGACAACAACGGACATTCGGTGCACAGAAATCATATAATGGATGCATTCTGGGAAGATTATGACGGTGACCGCGCCCTGATTTTATTTAACACAACGCTGCATTACTTAAAAAAAGCATTTATGCAATGCGGGGTTAAGCTTAATATTTTGCATCGTCGCGGGTCTTATTCTCTTGATATGTCCGGAATCTTTTGTGATGCTGTATCTTTTTTAGAAAAAATACAGTCGCTAAAGACAATATCGGATGAAAACGCAGCGGATTTTGAAGCAGCAATTCATATGTATACGGGAAATTATTTTGATCAAAACGATTACGATTGGGCCTATCAAAAGAGACTGGATGTTCGTCAGTATTATGTCCGGCTGGTTATTACGCTGGCGAGACATTATATTGAAAACGGTCACGATAAGAAAGCCTTTGACATACTCGCCGACGGCATCAAGTTTGCGCCTGTGGATAAGAATATTAACTTGCTGCTGTTAAAGCTGCTAAAAAAGAATAAGGACGACGTATCTATGCAAAGCTACTTTCAGCTTTATAAGGACAAGCTGGAAACCGAGTTTGGTCTGGAGCCAGATGATGCTTTTTTGGCGCTTTTTAACTTAACATAAAGCCATATGCACCGCATATAAGAATAAGTCTTCAACCGCATATAAACCGGGCAATTCTAAAATGAATAAAAAAGATTACCGCGAACATGAAAGCTGGGCATACTATTTTTAAGCGGTATAGTGCCGCGAATACAGGCGGGAGGTAAATCAAATGTCTCGGCACAAGGTAATGTCAGAAGGCCTTAAACAAGAAATTGCAAAACGACTCGGAGTCGATGATATTGTTGCCAGCGAAGGATGGGGCAGCGTGTCATCAAGAAATTGCGGTAATATTGTTCGTGAGGCGATTGAAATGGCAGAGCGGTCACGGACATAACCTCCGGTTTCAAGCAAAGGGTTCCCGAAAGGGAGCCCTGAGTTTTAATCAACCCTTGCAATATATTCACAATATATTAGAATCAAATTATAATGGCTGGAAATACTGTTACTGTTTAAGCTAAAGAAAGAGAGGATAACCGATGTTTACAATAGTCGATATTTTCGCAAGGGAGATATTAGACAGCCGCGGCAACCCAACCGTAGAAGCGCAGGTGGAATTATCAGGCGGTGCGAGCGCCCATGCGTCGGTACCGTCAGGTGCGTCCACGGGCCAGTTTGAAGCTGTTGAGCTGCGTGACGGTATCGCAAACCGCTATCTTGGACGAGGAGTTAAAAAGGCAGTTGAAAACGTCAACAACGTCATTTCGGATATGCTGATTGGCATAGATGCACGCAGTCAGGTTGATATTGATTATGCCATGATTGCCCACGACGATACACCCAACAAATCAAGCCTTGGTGCCAATGCCATGCTGGCCGTATCATTGTCTGTGGCCAAGGCGGCCGCCATACAATCTGAAATGCCGTTATACAGGTATATCGGCGGTTGTAACGCAAGAAAGCTGCCCGTTCCGATGATGAACATAATCAATGGCGGCAAGCATGCAGACAACAGCGTGGATATTCAAGAATTTATGATTATGCCGGTAGGGGCAAAGAGCTTCAGCTCGGCGCTGCAAATGAGCGCTGAGGTGTTTCATACGCTGAAAAAAGTGCTGAAAGGCAAGGGATACTCAACATCAGTAGGAGATGAAGGCGGTTATGCGCCTAACCTCAAGTCTAACGAAGAGGCCATCGATGTGATTCTTGAAGCGGTCACCTTGGCAGGGTATAAGCCGGGTGTGGAGTTTTATATCGCGATTGACGCAGCGGCAACCGAAATGTATGAGGCCGCCAAGGAAAACGGCAAGGAAGGGCAATACCTTTTCTGGAAATCCGGTATTCAAAAATCAGCAGAGGATATGGTGGATTTTTGGGAAAAGCTTATCAGGCAATATCCGATCATTTCTTTGGAAGACGGTTTGTCCGAAGAAGACTGGCAGGGCTGGAAGCTGCTCACGAAGGAACTGGGAAATAAAATTCAGCTCGTGGGAGACGACCTTTTTGTGACGAATACAAAGCGGCTTGAAAAAGGAATCAACAACGGTATATCCAACAGCATATTAATTAAGGTGAACCAGATCGGGACTCTGACGGAAACGCTCGAAGCGATTGAGATGGCGAATCGCGCGGGATTCACCGCGATTGTCAGCCATCGTTCGGGAGAAACGGAGGATGTGACGATAGCCGATCTTTCTGTCGCTGTGAATGCGGGGCAGATCAAGACAGGGGCGCCTTCGCGTACTGACCGCGTCGCAAAATACAATCAGCTTCTTCGCATAGAGGAGGAACTCGGGCTCTCGGCTGTTTACCCGGGAAAAGACGCATTTTTCAATTTGAGATAGGGCAGATAAAAAAAGAAGAGTGATTCACCCTTCTTTTTTTTATGACACTTTATGATCCTAGGCTTTAAGACATATTGCTTTCAGCGTACTGGATCATCTTTTTAACCATATTGCCGCCTACTCTGCCGGCATCCTTCGCAGCGATGTCTCCGTTATACCCCTGTTTCAGATTGACGCCAACCTCGGTTGCCACTTCATACTTCATGTTGTTGAGCATCTGTTTGCCCTGGGGAACCAATGTTTGATTCGAATTTGTAGCCATGTTTTTCACCTCCTTTTTATATCATTATTTTTACCGCGGCCATGGGAAAATACACATGTAATTAAATACTGCGCAGTCAATTATTACACTGAATATCCAACGATTAAAAAAAATGAAAGCATTGCTTGACATGCTAACGGTTGTTAGTTAAACTAATACTAACGAATGTTAGCTAGAATATTATGAAGCATTAAAATGTATTTTTTAGGATTTTTATTGATATTAGCACTGGAGTTTGTGCTCGGCAGGGTTTTTATAACGAATTGAACGATAAGGAGGACTAACGGCTTTATTTGAATTGTTCGTTATTCAGGTGTTAACGGTTAAAATATCAAAACAATTATGAGGTGAAGAATGAATACGAAAGACAAAATCAAGTATAAAGCATTATCGCTGTTTTCTGAAAGAGGCTTTGATGCTGTTTCGGTCAGAGATATTGCTCAGGCTGTGGGTATAAAAGAAAGCTCTCTTTACAATCACTACAAGAGCAAGAAGGAGATTTTCGATTGCATCGTCAAAGAGTATGCCAACAGAGGCAGCGGGTTTTTTCAAGGAATGGACATGCTTGAAGAAGGCAAATCATTTGCTGCCGATGAACGAACTATTCAAATGTATAAAAACATGACGCCCGAGCAGTTTGAGGTAATAAGCCTTCAGATTCTTGAATACTACTTAACCGACGAAATCAATGTGAAATTCAGAAAAATGCTGACGATCGAGCAATACCGCAGCCCTGAGTTAAAAGAACTCTACCGCGATATTTCATTCAACAGCAGTCTTAAGTTCCAATCACAGTTGTTTGCAGCATTGATGCAAGAAGGTGTGCTTGTTAAAACAGATCCGTATGTGCTGGCATTGGAATTCTTCTCGCCCATATTCTTAATTTTTTATAAATTTGATAGCGATAAAGACGGAATGGCAAATGCAAAAGGATTGCTGGCAAAGCACGTTCGTTTGTTTAATGAACGATTCGGCACTAAATTAAAATGATTTTGAAAGGAAGCATAACAATGAAGGTCGTAGTCATTAATGGCAGTACTCGCCACGGCAGCACATGGAATTGCAAAGAACAACTGTTAAAAGCAATTGAAAAGCATGCGGAGATTGACGTTACAAATTTCGTGTTGCCAAAAGATATGCCGCATCAATGCATGGGCTGCTTTTCATGCATTATGCGCGGGGAAGACAAATGCCCGCACGCTCAGGGCATCAGCCCGTTTGTCAGCGCGATGGAGGAGGCGGATGTCATCATATTAACGTCTCCCGTTTACGCACTCGATGTCAGCGGGCAGCTAAAATCGTTGCTGGATCATCTGTGCTTCATGTGGGTCAGCCATCGGCCCAATCCCAAGATGTTTAAAAAAGTCGGTGTGACCGTGGCTACAACAGCAGGCGCCGGGCTTGGTCATGCCTCTAAAACCATGCGATATAGTTTGCAGTACTGGGGAGCTCGCCGCGTCTATTCGTTAGCAACGCGCGTTGCGGCAATGAAATGGGAGGATGTAACCGAAAAGAATAAACAAAAAATCAGCAAAAGGGCTGATAAAATAGCCGGTAATATTGTAAAAACAAACAGTCGAATTGATCGGGTTATGCCCAGTTTGTTTTTTCGTTTCATGTTTTTTATGATGAAAGGAATGATGAAAAAGAACACATGGAATTTGACAGACAAAAATCATTGGGAAGCACAAGGATGGATAAGCGGCAGCAGCCCCTTTTAGTAAATGTATAAGTAAAAGTCAGGCGCTATCAAGCGAGATTATCACCTCGTGGGCATGCTGGAAGAAGATAAAAAGCCTATGGAGTCGTTGTAATACAGCTGCGCTCAGCACTTCAAGTAGCCTTCAGTCTTAATCTCTCTGCCAACTGCACCCCGGGGATGAAATGGTGTCTTTCACCGACAGATGACGGGGGAGGGATAACGGCTTGGTATCAGACAATTCAACAGTTATGGCTTCACCTTTTGAGAAGATGGTGACGCAGACGACTGAAGGCTGCTGATCAGAAAGAATGACTCCGCTTTCTGCACTGTGCGCCGCGTTATGCATCATCTATTCAACAGTTTGGCAGAGATGGGTTGGGAGACATTTAAACTTTATTAGCCTATGCAAATCAGCGGCTCTTTAGTATCAGTAGCTGACATTGAGAAAGATAAAATTGATGCCATCGCCGCTCCAGCCCATATCCCACGGCACGTGGTTTCTGTCGAGATTGTGGCAGTTGACGAGCGGATACCCCTTTGAATCAACGCCGGTGACCACGGAAACGTGCGTCACCTTGTCTTTTTTAACATAAGCCACAATATCACCCGGCCGCAGACTATAAGCGTATTGGTATATCTCTTTATAGCTGCCTTTGGCAAGCAACGAGGCACGCCCGCTGTACAGCAGGTAATTCTTAAAGCCTTGTGCGTTCACCCAGGCCCGGCTGCCTTTGCCGTCTTTATAATTCCATGTGCTGTTCTTTTTAAAACCGCCTGCAAGCAGCACCTGCGAAGCAAAGTTTGCGCAATCACCCCCCAAAGCGTTGTAATTGGTAAATTCGCTGTTGTATAAATAATTATTCCGTCCGTCTGATGCCGCCCCGCAGTATGTGTCGGCATAGTCGACTGCCGATAAACGAGCGGCGCTGATGCTGGTTACATCAATGGGCGAATGCGTGTTGATGAAAGATGTTATGTCTTGCGTTATGCTGCTCATATTTAATGTATCAAGAAGCGGGTCATCATACCATTCGCGGCTGATCATCCATTCTTTTTTATTGTCAGACGGAATCAAATCGACGGAATGGTATGACCCCAACCGAAATGTATTCTTTGTATTAAGATCGTCATTGTATGCGTAAGTATACTCATTTGAAGTTAGAATATAAAAGGAATACCCTCTGCCGACTTGCTTAGCGCTTTTTATAATGATATCGCTGTTCACATCCGTAAAGTTGACACCTTGCTTTTTAGCCCAGTTTTTTAAATATTGCGCACGCTGCACTTCAAATTCATATGCCCATCGTCCATTTTTCTCCTCCGTTAAAAAGAGCGTTTCCAATACTTTGGTATCTTGTTTTATAATGCATTCATTTCGCAGCTTAAAAATATCCGCGATGATTGTGTCAAAGTCTTCAGTGTCTGCGTTAAAAATAACTTCGTCATTGCATGAAATACGCAATAAGAAAACAAAACCGGCTATGATAAATAGGGCCAGCATTAAGAGCACGATCATATTTTTTTTTATTAGACGCATAAGGAGTCTCCTTTTCGTTCTAAAACATAACTATGTCTGAACAGCTCGGCATAGACGTTTTTAAACGCTTTTTAACCGGAAACGACTGCGCACATAACGCCTGCACGGTCAATAAAATAAATCATAAAAAGCAAAGGGGGAATACGATGCTGCCAAAAACAGAGCTGATGGCGCTGGCCAGTGCGCTGAAAGCCACACCGGAATACGTTGAAATGATGAAACAAAGACGGCTGATCATGCAAAATCAACGGTTGAGCAGAATGATGATCAATTTTGAAAGAGAGCATGCGCGTATTATGCATCATGATTATCCTGAAAATCTGGTTGCGACACGTATGAAAAGCTTATTTGATGAAAATAAGGTGTTTCTTGAAACTGCCGAAGTTAAGCTATATATGAAAACCGCTAAGGAATATCAAAACGTTGTTTCACAATGTATCGATTACTTAAACGCATTGTTCTGATAGTAGCGATTGCTATATACTGAAACCTAAAAAAAATAATGGCCATCAATTTAAGCGATGACCATTATTTAATACTGAGCGTGCATTAAACGGATTTAAATGTCTTCATCCATATCGATCATATCGTCCATGTCATAATCGGCCATATCATCATAATCGGTCATCATATCCCATCCGCCCGGCACACCGTACCAAGACCCCATCGTATTTGAGGCAGAGGCAAAACCGTCGAATCCGCTGCCGAAAAAGCATCGACCGTACCGGTCGCAGCACCGGCCGAATCGGTCGCAGCACCGGCCGAAATCATCAACAAAATAACATCTCCCGGCAGGGAACCCGAAATTGACTGGGAAAAAGAAGAATCTCGGGAAGCGCTGCCTGACGGGTATCGGCCTTGGGAAACGTCTGCCTGGAAATCCGCCACCCGGGAACCTGCCGCGCGGTCCGCGACCGGGAAATCCGCCGCCCGGCCCACGACCGGGGAATCCGCCGCCCGGCCCGCGACCGGGAAATCCGCCGCCTGGCCCGCGCTGTACCTGCTGCATATCTCCGAATGTATTCATACCATCTGGCATTAAAAAAACTCCTTTCTAATATCAACAAACGATACTGTTTGTTGATGTATAGTATGAGTTTTTTAATTAATTGGTTCTTTTTATTACATCAAGATGGAACGGCTTGTATCTCGAGTGCGGCTTTTTCCTCTTTGCCGTCTGCCGGTGCCGAGCTCCATTTTCCGCAGCGGTCGCCCCAGTTAGCCGCATACGTTTGATCCGCCTTTATGCGAACCACTTCGCACATATTGGCGCAGCCGCTGCATATAAAGCTTTCTGCTGAGAATTGGTGACACAGGTTTTCAAAACCCGCAAAGCACGTTGCACGCCCGGCAAAAATTTCGTCTTTAGCGAGCAGCGCGGCACCGTAAGCGCCCATCACATCAAAATGCTGTGGGATAATGATCTTTTGCTTCAGTGATTTTTCAAACGCAGCAAGTATTCCGCTGTTGGCAGCAACGCCGCCTTGAAAAAGAATCGGCCCTTTAATGTCCTTGCCTTTGGCAAGGTTCGTCAAATAGTTGCGAACCAGCGCTTCGCACAAGCCTGCAACAATATCCTCAATGCAATGACCGGACTGCTGTTTGCTGATCATATCCGACTCCGCAAAGACTGCGCAGCGCCCCGCAATGCGCACGGGGGATGCAGACCGCAGCGCCCAGCTGCCGAATTCCTCGATGGGAATATTGAGGCGTGAGGCCTGTCTGTCTAAAAAAGAGCCTGTACCGGCCGCACAAACAGAGTTCATTGCAAAATCGCAAACGATACCATTCTCCACGAAGATGATCTTTGAATCCTGGCCGCCGATCTCAAGTATCGTTTTAACATCCGGCACCACATGGCACGCGGCGGTTGCGTGGGCTGTTATTTCATTCTTCATGATATCGGCACCAATCATCACTTTGGCGAGCTGCCGCCCGCTTCCGGTGGTTCCTGCACCAATGACAGATGCACCTTGCGCTCTGCTTTGCAGCACAGCCAAGCCTTTTTGTACGGCTTCAATAGGCTTGCCGTTGGTTCGTATGTAAAGCTTCTCCAAAACCTTTCCGTCAACATCGATCAATGCGAAATTGGTGCTGACGGAACCAACATCAATACCCAGAAACAATTCTTTAATCACGCTTGATTCACTCCTTTTTTACGGCGCATTTGCAGCATGTCGATGAATGCCTCGATTCTTGTTTCATAACCGGCTTCGCCTGTCATCTCGTCGATAACCAATGTGAGAACAGGAAAATTTAAGCACCTTTGCATTGTTGGGAGCATGGCTTTAACGACGATCTCGGGCATGCAGCCGAGCGGATAGATTTGAACCGCACCGTCAAACCCCTGCTCTTGGCACAGCAGCGCATGCCCGATGGATTCTCTCGCGTGTCCACCGGTGTTGTAAGGCAAAAAGTGCCGCGCTGCTTTATTAACAGAAAGAGAATTCAGCCTCATTGGCTTTGCGGCCAGATCCTTCAGCCACCAGCTCGGTGTGATCATTCGCCGCGAGCTGACCCCCAAGTCCATCAGCTTTTCTTCAATGAAGAGGTTCGCAAAAGGTTCTATCATCGAGTATATTTCACCAATCAGCGCAACTTTTATTGGCTGCTTGCTGCTGTCAGTTTTAATCGCATGAAGCTGCGCGGTATAATGCTCAAGCGTTTGCTGCATGGCATCGGGCGTGCGGCAGTTTTCAGCACCATTATGGGCGTTCATTAGTATTGACTTGCAGCTGCCCTTGTTTGCTTCATAACCGGAAAGCCAATGCGCTTTTTCATCGAGCTTGTCTGCCAGCGAGAGAATGTGAATGGCTTGCTTGAGCGCGCGCAACTGATGAATGCCGCTTAAAGGGCTGGCCTTAGATATCACGCCGATTCGCCGCAAAAATTCTTTTTTACCAACAGAAACGGGTGCATCGATGACGACCGTTTGCTTATAGGGCTTTGTATTTTTAAGCAGCTTCATTTGCAGCTCGCAATATTCTCCAAAACGGCATGGCCCGCAGCTGCCGGTCATCAAAATCGTGTCGGCTCCTTTTTTAATGCAGTCGCTATAACTGCCCATGAATATTTTAAACGGCAGGCAGATATCCTCAGGGGATACGGCGGCGCCGTTCATCAGCGTTTGTTTGTTGATCTTTTCCGGCACCACATAAGGAATACCGGCAGCTTCAAAGAACGCTTTGGCAGCCAGGCAAATGTTGCCCATACGGGGGAACGTGATGACCATCATGCAACCTCCTTTTCAGCATATCCGTAAAGGCTTCTATTCTCGTATCCAGCGCGGCTTCGCCGGTCTGTTCATCGAGCTTGAGCACCATATACGGCATTGCGCCGATATCATGCTTAATGAGCTCGCAAAACACTGAATCAACACCGCAGCAGAAGGCGGATAAGTATATGATACCGTCAGCCAAACCGCGGTTATACAAGCTCACTGCCGATCCGTAGTGTTCCTGCGCAAAATACCAAAATGGCGTTTTATACAGGCGTTTGGTTTCTTTATACATATCTTGACGGTTTACACTTTTTGACGTGATCACGCCAACACCCAGCGCATTGAGCTTGCTGATGATGTTCATATTGATGAATCGATCGTCCACAATGTAAGAATGGCCGATCAACGCCACACGGCAATCATAATTCTCGTGCGTATTGGTGCACGCTGCGTTTCTTTGAAATTCCAGTGCCTCGTTCAGTGCGGTTTCAATACGGCTCTTGCTGCTTGTAAAAACCGAACCGGCTTGCAGCGCCCATTTCTTAAGCTGTTTATCATCAAACGAATGAATTGGGGCATCAATCAGCGGGGGTAAATTGTTAATGCTGTGCCGGATCATTTCCACAAGCCCGCAAAACAGAGGACACATGGTTTTTCCTTTTTCCGGGCTTAGAAAGTGCGGCAGCAGTAAATAATCACATTTGTTTTTTAAATGGCTGACATGCCCGTGAAAGACCTTAACAGGCAAACAGGCATCGTCTACACAGCACTTAACGCCTTCATCGAGAACTTGTTTATTGGTTTGCGGCGAAACAACAATATGAAGCCCAAGGCTGCGAAAAAAGCTTTCGGCAAATCGATGATATTTTGAATACAACAATCCTCTCGGTATACCCACAACGATATCGTTTGTCATGCTTATTATCTTTTGCGCAGCAAGAAAAAATATTCGATGCGATTTCATGAAGAATCATGGACGGTCATTGGCCAGCCTGATTATCATATTCATATAGTTTACATGATTGTTGACTTCATCTATAATAAACAATAAATAGACTTTGATTTGGGGGAGATACGTATGCTTGACGATCAGAGAATGATGAAACTTAAAAAAAGGCAAAGCATTTTCCGTTTTGTAAAGTTCACGCTCTTTTCAGCATCGGCCGGACTGATTCAAATTGGAAGTGATACGCTTTTTCATGAAGCGTTGCATCTTCCTGAGTGGTTATCATACTTGATTGCTCTAGTGTTGTCTGTTATCTACAATTTTACAATAAATAGAAGATTTACATTTAAATCTGCGGCAAATTATCCACTTGCAATGATGAAAGTTTGTGGTTATTACTGTGTCTTTACACCTATTTCTACATGGTGGGTTGATCAACTAACAAGAATCGGATGGATGAATATATTGGTTGTCTTAGGAACAATGGTCATCAATTTTATAACAGAATTCTTATTCACTCGGTTTGTGGTATATCGTCATTCAATCAACACCAATGATCTCGGACAAAAAGAAAATGAGAAGTTTGAAAAAATGTCGCAGGAAGAGCTTGCCGAATCGCTGGCTCGGGAATAAATGAATGGTTTATCAGCAAATCGACAGGAGCCTTAAAACGCTCCTTTTTTATTTTACATGTCGTAAGATGATCCCTTATTGGTCTTCAAACCTTTCACCTTGAAAACATGTGTATTAAATAGTAATATATTATCAAAAATAGAAAACGATTAAGCAGGGTTGATTATGAAGAGTAATTGGAAGGGTTTATCTCATCACGGAAAGCTTCATGTGAGCGGAACATGCCTTAAAAACGATAAGGAGGAAATCGTTTTGCTGCACGGCATGAGCAGCCACGGGCTGCAGTGGTACCCGCATTTTGCGCGCAAAGAGTCGATTCAGGCTACTAAGGATGCGGGTGCAAATGTATTTCGTGTCGCCATGTATACCGCGGAAGGCGGGTATCTGACAAACAAAAGCGTCAAAGATGATGTGATTCAGGCCGTGGATGATACATTATCCCTTGATATGTATGCCATTATAGACTGGCACATCCTTTTTGATAATGATCCATTGGCACATGTTGAAGAAGCAAAAGCATTCTTCCAAGAAATCAGCCTGAAATACAAAGACGAGCCGGGTGTCATCTATGAAATATGCAACGAACCCAACGGTGATGACGTGACATGGTCGCGCAGCGTAAAGCCGTATGCCGAACAGGTGATTCCCGTGATACGAAAAAACGCACCCGATGCCGTGATATTGGTAGGCTGCCCGACATGGAGCCAGGATGTTGATAAATGCGCGGCAGATCCGCTTAATTTTGATAATATCATGTACACACTGCATTTTTACACGGGAACGCATGGTGATGAGCTGCGTCAAAAATGCACCAAGGCGCTGACGGTTGGAGCGCCCGTTTTTGTCAGCGAATGGGGGACAAGCGCCGCTGATGGCAGCGGCGGCGTCTTTCTAAAAGAAAGCGACGGTTGGCTTGCGTTTCTCTCCGAAAACAAAATCAGCTGGTGCAACTGGAGCCTTGCTGACCGCGATGAAACCAGTGCCGCGCTGCTGCCGGGAGCACCGGCAAACTGGAAGACTCAGCATCTGTCCGAAAGCGGAAGGTATGTCATTGCAAAAATCCACGATATGCTTGATTAAAGCATGAGCCAGTTTTTTTTAATCAGCTGCCAAGGAGAAGAGATGATTATCCGCAAAGCGACGATATCCGATATTGATACGCTGATAAAGCTGAGGCTTTTCTATCTGACTGAGCATTTTGGCGATATCGGCGAAACAGAAAAGCAGATTGTTGACACGCTTAATGAGTATTATTCGGCCCATTTACAGAAAGATTTCTCGGCATTTCTCGCGGAAGAAAACGGCAGCATTATCGCGTGCGCTTTTCTGATAGTTCAGGAAAAGCCTGCAAACCCGCGTTTCCCGACGGGCAAGACCGGCTTGTTGCTGAATGTTTACACAAAGCCAGAATTCCGGCGAAGAGGGATAGCCGATGCCCTCATCAAAGTGGTTATTAAAGAAGCGAGACAGCTCAATTTATCATATATCGAATTAACAGCGACCGAAGCAGGCGAGAAGCTCTACTTAAATAATTGTTTTCAATATAAAGAAGCTGCCCGCGAGATGATGCTGGTTTTATGAAACCCAGATGATATACAAATTGGTTAGAAACTTAAACTATGGGTATTAATAAGTCAAATCAGAAAGGAGACTATTAATAATGGCATGTGACATTATGGTTGTTAAAATCGGCCAAAGAAGAGACCGATCCCCCAAGGTACAGGAAGTGCTGTCTAAATACGGCTGCTCAATCAAGGTTCGGCTTGGGCTTCATGAAACCGAGAATGTGTGTTCCGATGAAGGAATACTCATTTTGCAGCTGACAGGAGATACGGATGAAATGATGAAGCTGGAAAAAGCGTTAAACGAACTCGATGAAATAAAAGCAAAAATGGTGATGCTGGATTGATGAGATGAAAGGTTCTTTGCGGCAATGGCAAAGAACTTTTTTGTCTAAAGAATACCCCCGGTAATGCCGGGGGTTCCAAAAGGCTTTAGCTATGGACAAAAAACTCCTTTTGATATACTGAAAGCGGTCTAGCAGCCGCAGAAGTAAAATCAAAAGGAGGGTCACCA
>JAEYOE010000025.1 GCA_023412005.1 Bacillota bacterium | reverse complement strand
GGCGATAGCTAAGGGGATCCACCTGTTCCCATCTCGAACACAGAAGTTAAGCCCTTATACGCCGATAGTACTTGGCTGGAAACGGCCCGGGAGGGTAGGTAGCTGCCGGATTCAATTTTCAATATATCTTCTTACGGGGAGCCCGCTTGCACTGCGCACGGCGGGCTTCTTGCTTTTTATGAGCTTTCTCGGATATTGTATTTGAGATGCGACCATGGGCACGGCAGGCTACTGCTATTTAAGCGTACTTAACAACAATCAATCCATAGCACCGATGCCGCCGATTCCGTTGGTTACGTCTAGCTCTGTGCGAGCCGGGGATATACCAGTTGAACCATCAGTTTTACCAGCAAATCTGATTGAGTTTCCTGTCCCTTTTCGTTTTTTCATGTGGGGCATGCAAGCCGCAAATGACAAACACGTCTGATTACGGCGCAAATTATTCATTTATGAATGATTTCCTCACATAATTATTGCAATATGCTGACCGATAATGTAAACTTTCTGTGAAGTCATTAATGTTCATGCACTGCATGACTTTTTTATTTCATGCCCGCAATAATACACGACAGGAGGAAACACATTTTGGATTCCAACACAATACAAATTCTCATCGCCATGTGTGTCTACATGGCTGCTGTCATCGGGATTGGCCTGTTCTTCGCAAAGCGTGCCAACAAAAACTCCGAAGCCTACTTCTTAGGCGGACGATCGCTCGGCCCGTGGGTTGCGGCTTTGAGTGCGGAAGCCTCGGACATGAGCGGCTGGCTGCTGATGGGCCTGCCCGGCGTGGCGTACTGGTGCGGCCTGGCTGATGCGATGTGGACAGCAATCGGCCTCGCAATCGGTACGTATATCAACTGGTTGATCGTATCCAAAAGGCTTCGCCGCTACAGCGTAAAGAGCGGCAACGCCATTACGATTCCGGACTTTTTCTCAAACCGTTTTAAAGAAAAGAAAAAAATCATCATGACCATATGTGCCATTTTCATATTGGTTTTCTTCTGCGTGTACGCTGCCAGCTGTCTCGTTACATGCGGCAAACTGTTCTCTACGCTCTTCGGCGCTCCCTACATCACCATGATGATAATGGGGGCAATCTTTGTCCTCGTTTATACCATCGTCGGTGGCTTTCTTGCCGAGAGCGCGTCCGACTTTATGCAGGCGGTCATTATGATCTGCGCGCTTGTGCTCGTACTTGTGCTGGGCACCAATGCCGCGGGCGGTGTCAGTGCCGTGATCAGCAATGCCCAAAACATGCCCGGGTTCTTCGAAATGTTCGGCATCGCCACACCCACTGTGGTAGACGGCGTTCAGCAGGTGACCAACGGCGCGCCTGTTTTCGGCGAAGCGGCTCCTTACGGCTTGCTGACCATCATCTCCACGCTGTCATGGGGCCTTGGATACTTTGGCATGCCGCAGGTACTGCTGCGTTTTATGGCGATCCGCAAAGAAAACGAGCTGAAAAAATCGCGACGTATCGCCACGGTATGGTGTGTAATCTCGCTGTTTGCTGCTGTTTTTATCGGGCTGATTGGGCGCACGCTATTCCCTGCCGCACTGAGCACTGCCAGCCAGTCGGAAAGCGTGTTTATACTGATGTCCACCAATCTGCTCCCTGCGCTTTTGGCCGGGTTTACCATGGCCGGCATACTCGCCGCCACCATCAGCTCGTCTGACTCTTATATGCTGATTGCGGCTTCGGCCTTTGCCAAGAACATTTATCAGGGCTTGTTCCATAAAAAAGCCTCCGAGAAAAACGTCATGCTTGTTTCGCGTATCACGCTTGTGGTCATTGCGCTCATTGCCATCGTCATCGCGCTGGACGAGCACAGCGTTATATTTACATTGGTGTCCTTCGCATGGGCAGGCTTTGGCGCCACTTTCGGCCCGTTGATGCTGTTCTGCCTGTTCTGGAAACGCATCAACCACGCGGGTGCCATAGCGGGTATGATAGGCGGCGGCGCTATGGTTTTTGTCTGGAAACTGCTGCTTAATCCGCTCGGCGGCGTGTTCGGTATCTACTGCCTGTTCCCCGCCTTTGTGTTCTCCTGCATCTGCATCGTCGTGGTTTCGCTTCTGACCCAAAAGCCCTCTGAAGAAATACAAAGAGAGTTCGAAGAAGTTAAGGCGGGCATTTAGCCCCCTCTTAATAGACAAACATCAGCGGCACGGCAAAAAGCTGTGCCGTCTTTTCTTTTCTGTCGCCAATGAGAGACAGCATGCGTTGCACATGTTGTTTTACTCGTGGTCGCACGCGTGCGGCTTGGTATAATAGTTATGCAATAAAAAATATTGAATTTATAGTTTGAACTCATATATCTTTTTTCTCAGGGCAAAATAAGCCACGGAGGTGAAAAGATGAAGGTTAAAGATATAATGTCAACCGATATTGCTTGTATTGGTCTCGACGATTCGATACAAAAAGCGGCGCAAATGATGAAGCGCTATGATGTCGGATCGATTCCCGTGTGTCAGCAGGGTGAAGTGGTGGGTATTTTGACAGACAGAGATATCACCCTGAGAAGCGTTGCTGAAGGTCAGGATTCAGCCCATCAGGCTGTGCGCAGTGTGATGTCGCAGGAACTTGTGGTGGGTGAGCCGGATATGAATGTCCACGAAGCGGCGCAAATGATGAGCCAAAACCAGATAAGGAGACTGCCGATCGTCAATAACGGCCAGCTTGTGGGCATTGTGGCGCTCGGAGATTTGTCGCTCGAGCCGGAACTTCAGGACGACGCAGAGGAAGCCCTGCGTGATATTTCGGAGCCGGGCGGACGCTTTGAATGAAAAAAGGACCAGACAGGTCCTTTTTTACGTTATTTTGAAGAATAGAAGTTATACAGCTCTTCCGTGGCCAGCGACAACTTCGTGGCCGACCACTGATGTGTTTTTGGGTAAATGTAATACGTGTCGTTCAGCGTGGATAAATCGATACAATCGCCCTTGCCCATATAGTCATATTCAATATGGCACGAATACATCGACAGCGGGTCCTTTTTCAGCAGAAATGAGCGGCCATTTAGAATGCCTTCCAGCGTAAAGCCCGACATATCATGCGTCAGCCGCCCTTCGCCGAGACGAATATAGCCGTCGGCGTTCGGCAGGCTGTCGATAACCACGTCAGAGGAGAAGAAGTAGGTGCCTGCC
This sequence comes from Bacillota bacterium, assembly GCA_023412005.1. Classification (GTDB taxonomy): domain Bacteria; phylum Bacillota; class Clostridia; order Christensenellales; family SZUA-584; genus SZUA-584. Next base: position 128,657 of record JAEYOE010000025.1, on the reverse strand, counting down.
TCAATCAGCCGTTTCACTTCATCGCGCAAAAACTCATACCAATGCGGAATGTGAACAGGCTTCTTGGTGTCCGGTTCAATCAGTTCGCCGTATTCTGACATCGTCCATTCGCTGCCGCAATGCGCGCACCATAGCCGGTCTTTTTCAGAGCGCATTTCATATTCCGTGCCGCAGCTGCGGCATTTGTACAGCACCTTATGCAGCCCCTTCGCGCGGTCTTTGTAGTTAATCCGTATATTGTTGGCTTTTTGCCATTGAAATTCGTCGTACACAAAGGCATCGTTAATGCGTTTGTTGATTTCATCCTTCGGCAGGGATAGTATGTCGTCCTGCGTGATGATCTGCGTCATGTCTGCCTCCAGCGCGACGCGCCTTTTGTGCAGATTCCAAATGGGCGAATACAAGAAATTGCCGTGCATGCTGAGCGTGACCACGGGCGCTTTGAGCAATTTGGCGAGTTTGCCGAGTGACTCGGGCAAGCAGGCGTTGGTGCCGATCAATGAATACCGTGCTTCAGGATAGATGACGAGGATGTCGCCGTTGTCGATGACCGTTTTTAAATGCATCACAAGCTGCACGTCGTTGGTAAACTTGCGTTTGCATATGCAGCCCACGTTGCGCAGCAGCTTTTCCCGGCCGATAAAGCCGTCGATGGCCACCACATAGTTCGCGCGGTGCGGAAACACACACGCGGTGGTCACCATGAAGTCGATAAACGATTTATGCGTGCAGAGCAGCAGATAAGGGGGATTAAGGCCTTTCATGTTTGTCTTGTTGATTTTCAGGCCGCGCAGCCACACAACAGGGAAGCTTATCAGCCATGTTAACACCCTCAGGTAATTTTTTTGTCTCTTCGGGGGCTGCTGCATGTCGAACCGTTTAACGTTGTCCATCAGTGCACCTCGTTGTTTTGTTATTGTCATTATAGCATAACGTAGGTTGTATGTATTGATTTGTAATCAACATGATAATATAAGGGCTATTAAAGATACTTTTTCTTTTTGTACAAAAATTTGCTAAGATTAGTGTGACCTTTTTTTATATGTTCGCCTCTTATAAAGTGAACCGGTTCAGAAAGGGTAGGTGCAATGGAGATAACAAGTTATTTTGAGCGAGAGCGAACGCAAAGCATGAATGAAAAAGACTACTTTAACAAAATATACGATGACACGTATTCTGAGATTTTAAAATTCGTGATTATTAAAACGAGCCGTGCCGATCAGGTGGACGACATCATGCAAAACGTCTACTTCAATTTCTATTCACGGATATTGAAAAAAGGCTTTGATGATATTCGGTTTCCGGAAGCTTTTATTATTAAGCTCACCGAAAAAGAACTCAGTCGGCACTATAAAAGAACTGCGATAAAAAGAGAAGCCGAAACTGACCTTGGCGGATGCGATGAAAAAATCGAAGCGGATGAAATCTCATTTGAAGCTTTGATTGATAACAAGCAGGCGCTGGAGGCTGTGCATGGCGTTGTGGCGCAGCTGCCGCTGCTGTCGTTTAAGGCGTTCGTGCTTTTCTACTACTACGATATGTCCATTGCGAAGATCGCGGAGCAGCTTAAACTCAGCGAGCAGAACGTGAAAACCAGACTTTGGCGCGCAAGAAACGCGGTTAGAAAGGAATTGAAAAATGATGAGCAATAGTGAACATCAGTTATATAAACAAGCGATAGGAAGTCTGCTGCCCGATCAGGACAGCATCAGAAGTAAAGTGCTGAGAATGAAAACAGCCACGACAACACGCAGACCTCATCGATGGCTTATTCCCGTGGCAGCGGGTATTGTGGCGCTGGCGGTGGTTTGTGTGTCGGTGCCGTCGGTGCGCGCGGCAATTGCGCAGTGGTTCACCGTCAATCGCAGTGTGCAGAACTACATTGCGCAGCCAGCGGACATAAGGCCATCCACACCAGAGCTTGATGCAATTATTGATGAAACGATGCCTGAGGAAACGGTTATGCCTAACAGCATTGAAATCGTTAAAATCGTGCCCGATTGGCAGGAATGGGCAGACAAACTTAATCCGACTTTGGGCGATGTGTTTTTCGACGGTAAAGAGCTTATGGTGTCGTTTAATATGGGCGGCGGTGCTCCCGAATTGATTATGGGCGGGAATGGAAATCAGAGTCCGTACCAAATCGGTATATCCATGAGCAATCCGGGTTATGTGATTCTGAACGGTAAAAAGGTTGCCCATAGTGTCAGCTCGCATCTTGCTGATTCTGATTACATTAAATATCTTTCATATATAAACAATGATGGCAGCGTGAGCGATGAAGGCATAAAACTGATTGAAGCAGACAAAAGCGTTTCGTTCACCACAACGATTGATTTTACACATACAAAAAGCGAAGATGCGATAAAAGCCGAAGATTTACCCGCAGAACATAGAGAACAGTATTATGAGGATATCAAAAAAGTACAGGCGTATGATCCTGAGTATAACCCAAAAGAATTCCTGGCAGGAAGCAACAAGCTGGAGGGGATTCAGCTGGTGGAAATTCATATACCCTTGATGGTAACAGACTATGCTGCACCGATAAAAGTTGATGATATGCTTGTTCATCAGAGCGAAATCATCGGCATAATGAAGCTGTGCTTCAGCTTCGATCCGTCAGCAGGCTATAAAAATATGCAGAGCTATATCATTGATAAATCTGTTGAATTCATTGGCGAAGGCACGTATGCATGGGCAGATAGAGACAGCGATCCTGATTATATCACGTTTGTGAATAAAACCGTGGATATGGCAGGCGTTAAAATGACCGCGAAGCGTATGGATTGCTACGCGTCCGGCGCGGAGCTGTATGTAAGCATCACCTGCCCCGAAAGCTGGAGTGAGCTTGATAAGCAGTGCTTTTTGCACAGCTTAATTCCAAGCGTTATAGGTGACGGCACCAAGCTAAATACCAGCGGGGAACAATATGGTCTAGAGGAGAACGGGGAAGACCTCGGTATGTGCATCTATCTTGATATGCTTGCGTCGGAGCTGGATGCAATAGATAACTTTGAAATTGAGCTGATATTAAGCCGGTTTGCCGGTTACGACGATGTGCCGTACGTAGAGGGTGAGCCGACGAAGATCAAAAAGGACGACGTGAAAGGCTGGCAGGAGGAATCGACTGTGCTTAAGGACTGTACACTCTCATTTAAAATCAAATAAACCGGTAAATGTGAAGACAGGCTGCTCAACATACCGGGCAGTCTGTCATAGTTTTTTCTCCAGCGCATAATCGTCCATCACAAAGCCGCCTCCGATATCCGTGACGCACGGATAAGCGATGGTGAACCCAAGTCTCTCGTATGCCGCGAGTGAGCCGGTGTTATGCTTGTTACATTTCAGCCAAATGCGCGACGCGCCAAGCTCTTTCGCACGCTCGTCTATGCGGCTGACCATCTTGCGTGCAATGCCTCGCCCGCGGCAGCTTTGCCGCATGTAAAGCTTGCTTAAAAATAGCCCCGAGTCATCCGGTATCGTCATGCTGTAACCGCAGGGCACACCGTCTGCATATGCAATATCATAAACCGCGCCGCTTCGCATGTCTTGCAGTATTGCGTCGGCAGACTGAAAATGCGTTAGCATAAAGCTGATTTGCTCCGGCGTGATGATCGAGACGTAATGCTGCATCCATATTTCTTCTGCGAGCTTTTCAATCAGCGGCGCGTCGGAAGTATTTGCCGTTCTGATGTCGATATCAGCCTTATGTGGTGCCAGCCGTTTCTCAAAGCAAACGCTGAGTGAGTTGCCTTCATACGGCGGGTAGTTTTCCATACGCGTAAACCCGCGTTTTACGTACAAAGCCTGAGCTGCCGTCATATCGGCTGCGGTTTCCAGCACCGCGCGCTTGCAGCCGCTCGCGATGGCCAGCTCTTCAAGGCGCTGCATCACCATGCTTCCAAGGCTGCGCTTGCGGCACTCGGGCTTCACGAAAATCCGTTTTACCTCCACTGTGGTGTCATCGAAAGGCTTGATACCGCCGCAGGCACACGGCTCACCGTCGCAAAAAACCACAACGGCATGTATGATGTCATTAAGCGCGTTGAGCGGATGAAAATCCTTCATCACATCGGCACCGTATGTTTCTATGAGGTGATCATCAAAAAGCGATGTCAGCGCGATAAAATCGGTATCGAATCGGTCGGTATCGGTTATACGGATGGCCATAAACAGCTCCTTAAACTCTTTTGTAAGATTATATCACAATCGGTACGCACTGAGAAATAACACCCGTTTTAAAGTTGAAATCACCTGCGCCTGATGATATGATTAGCGCTATGAATATATGGCTTGTTCTCGAAAAAGTTGGCATTATATTTGCGCTCATCCTGCTTGGTTTTGTTTACAGCAAGTTCTCAAAGCAAAAGGATCCGTCTGCGATATCCAAGCTGGTGCTTAATGTATCCGTACCCGCGAGCATACTGTCTACCATCACAACCGCCGATTACGAAGCGATTAAGGCCGACTTTTCGGTTTTGCTGATTGTATCGGTTTGCGTATCATTTGCCACGCTGATATTAAGCTTCGTGTTCACGCGTCTGATGGGTATGAAAAGCCCGGTGGAGAAAGCGGTATACCGCGGCGCGCTCTTTTTTAACAACTACAGCTTTATGGGCTGGCCCATCTGTCAGCTGCTGCTGGGAAATCAGGCGTTTTTGTATGCCGCGCTTTATTCAATTCCGATTCATCTGCTGGCATACGGCATTACACCCGCGCTGCTGAGAGCCGCGGGCGATTCAAAAAAATTGTTCGATAAAAGCATGCTGATTAATCTGCCGCTGTATGCAACGTTGATCGGCCTTGCTGTGCTGATGAGCGGACTGAAGCTGCCGGAGAGCGTGACGGATTTCATGAACATGGTGGGTGTCACACAAACGCCGCTTTCCATGATGGTGATCGGTATGATATTGGCCGGAGCCAATTTGAAGGACGTTGTTAAAGGGGCAAAACCTTATTTGTTTTCGGCGTTTCGGCTGCTGGTGCTGCCTGTGGCTGCGTTTTTGATACTTCGCGCTGTCGGCCTCACGGGCCTGCTCATCACCGTACCTGCCATCATCACGGCGATGCCTGCCGGGGCGATGGTGGTGGTGCTGGCGCAAAAGCACGAGACCGACCCTTTGCTCACCTCTCGCCTGACAGTCATCAGCACACTGTTGTCTGTCATCACGATTCCGCTGATCACTATGCTGATACTTTAACGGCATACAGATCAAGTGGCACCATACAAAAAGACCGTCATTGGCTCTTGCGATTCGCTTTATGAACGATCATAATGATAAAAACTTATATTGAGGATTTAAAAAATGGAATACAACCAATTTGGCAGTTTGGATATGAAGGTATCGCGGTTTGGTATGGGGTGCATGCGCTACCCGATGAAGACGCAGAGCGATGGCAGCAATGTGATTGATGAAGACGAAGCGATTAAAATGATTCGCTACGCGATTGATCACGGTGTCAATTACTTCGATACGGCATATGCGTACGCCGGCAGCGAGGAAGTGCTCGGCAAGGCGCTGAAAGACGGATACCGCGATAAGGTGGTCATCGCGACCAAGCTGTTGATCAGTGCTGCGAATAGCGCCGACGACCTGCAAAAAATGTACGAGGAGCAGGTGAAGCGTTTGGATGTTGATGTGATCGACATCTATATCTTTCACTGCCTGGACAAAGGTACATGGGAAAAGGTGAAAAAGTACGACGGCATTAAGTTTATGGAACGGCTGAGGAGCGAAGGCAAGATCAAACAGATCGGCTTTTCGTTTCACAGCGAGTATGCGCTGTTTGAAGAAATTGTGGATACATACCCTTGGGATATGTGCCTGATTCAGCTGAATATTTTGGACGATAACCATCAAGCCGGTGTGAAGGGACTAAAATACGCGGCGCAAAAGGGTATCAGTGTGGCGATTATGGAACCGCTGAAGGGCGGAATGCTCGTCAGCAAAATACCCACCAAGGTGGAAAAACTGCTGAGCGATTACCCGGAGAAACGTTCGCTTGTGGAGTGGGCACTGCGCTTTGTTTATAACTTCGCCGAGGCCAAGGTGATATTAAGCGGTGTAAGCAGCATGGATCAGCTTAAGGACAACATACGGATTTTTAACGCGGCGGCGCCCGATGTGCTGAGCGCAGAAGATAAAGATTTGATTGCGAAGGTGAAGGACATCTACCTGCAAATGACGAAGGTAGGCTGCACCGGCTGCCGCTACTGCATGCCGTGCCCCGAGGGCATCAACATACCCGAAATATTCAAGGTGTATAACGATCAGTCGCTTTCCGACTGGACGGATTTCGGCAAGGTGTTTTATGAGCTGCTGATGTCTAACTCTGGCAAGGATGCATCCAGTTGCATAGAATGCCGGCATTGTGAAAGCCATTGTCCGCAGCAAATTGCGATTGTGGATGTGCTGAAAGAGGCACACGACAGCCTCACGGCTTAAAACGTATTCGGGTCAAAATCGTGGTTCTGCAGGCCGTGATAATAATTGCCGCGCTGTGCGGTGAATTTGAATACGCAATAATCCGGGTCGTCCACGCCTTGCGGGTAATAGCATTCAAAGCCGTCGCGCCACAGCCGGAGGCGGTGTTCGCGGTCGGTACAAACCGCCATTTCACCTACCAGCATCAGCCCGCGAAACTCAGATTCCTTGAAGTAATACACGCAGGCCTTGGGATTGTTTAAAAACTGCTTTGTTCGCCTGGCGGAATAATTGGTGGAAAAGTAGTGCACGCCAAGGCCGTCGTGCTCGAGCGCGAGCATGGCCTTTGTGTTCGGAAAACCGCCCTCATCTACCGAGGAAACAAGCGCCGTTGCCGCGTTCTCATAAACACCCAGAATCTCATTTTTCATTTCTTCAGTCATTTTATCGTCTCGCTTTCGTTTAAATTATCAAGGATACGGTTGAGTGTCTGCTCGAAGAGGGCAATCTCATCATGCGAAAAGCCGCGATAGAAAATCGCGTTCATGTCGGCGGATACACGCTGATAATCACTGCTGAGCTGCTTTGCGCTGTCGGTCAGACGGATAATGATCTGCCGTCTGTCATTCGCATCGGCACACCGCGTGATAAGGCCCTGGGTTTCCAGCCGGTCGAGCATGCCGGTCAGCGTGGTTTTGGCCAGCCCGGTTTGGCGGGAAAGCTCAACGATGGGAAGCTCGTCTTTTTGCCACAGCACATACAATATGCGCCCTTGCGCGCCGTTAAACGCATCAATACCGCTTTTGGAGAGCAGCTTTTCAAAGATGCGCCCTTGTATCTGTTTGATTTGTGAGATCAAAAATCCGCCGCGTGTTTCCATATGTAAATCCTCCCATAACGGATAGTACTATATAGTAATAATAATGTCAAGCACATAAGCGATAATCGGAAATATAATGATCTTAAGGTACATGGTGCAGTCATAAGGCTTCTCCTCGAGGAGCCGACAGGCGACTGATGAGGTGTACGTTTTGTTGCTTTTTAATTGACACCTCATCCGGTGCTTCGCACCACCTTCTCCTTCAGGGGAAGGCTTATTGTATTTTTATATATAAAAAAGAGACGCAATCGCGCCTCTCATTTACATTTGCTGCATTACCTGTATGACTGCTCATATATCGCAATCACATCCGCGTGTGAAATCTCAACGGGGTCAAACGCGAACAAACCGCCCATGGTGTCGCGCGCATTCGCTGCAAGCGCGGGCAGCTCGTCACGGGTAATGCCGTAGTCCGACATCTTTAAGCCGCTCACACCGCACGCTGCTTGTATGTCTTTCAGAGCCGATACAAAATCCATTGGCTCAGCTGCGTTTGGCTTGCCAAGCGCTTTGGCCATGTCTATAAGCCTTTTATCACAGCTGCCCGATTTTGCAAGGAATGTGTAATACGCGCAGCTGATCATAATCAGACCCGCGCCATGCTCCAGCTGTGGATGCAGCGCGCTCAGCGCATGCTCCATAGAATGAGACGACGTGCAGCCGGAGGTGGATTCCACAATGCCCGCCAGCGTGTTGGCCAGCGCCACATCGGCACGTGCGGCTTCATTGCTGCCATCGGCCACGGCTGCGGGCAGGCTGGAGCCAATCAGCGAAATGGCTTTTAGCGCAAAGAGGTCGCTCATCTCGTTGGCTGTGTTGTTGATGTAGCCTTCGGTGCTGTGAAACAGCGCATCAAAGCCTTGATAAGCTGTGAGACGCGCGGGCACCGTCATCATCAGATCAGGGTCAACAATGGCCAGCACAGGAAAGGTTTTGTCGTACCCATAGCCGATTTTTTCGCTGCCGTTCGTGACCACCATCCAAGGGTCGGCCTCGGTGCCGGTGCCTGCGGTGGTGGTGATGGCGACAACAGGGAGCGGGCTGTTTTTCACCGGCAGGCCTTTGCCCGAACCGCCCGAAATATAGTCCCAGTAATCGCCCTCGTTAGCCGCCATGATCGCAATAGCTTTGGCAGAATCGATGGCGCTGCCGCCGCCAAGCCCAATGACAAAATCGCATCCGGCCGTTTTGGCCAGTGCCGCGCCTTGCATCACATGGTCTTTTATCGGGTTGGGGAGTATCTTATCGAACAGCTCATAGCCGATTCCGGCTGTTTTCAGTTCGTTTTCCAGCCCGGCTAAGTAACCGTACTTTTTGACGGATTGGCCTGATGTTGTGACAATCAGCGCTTTTTGCCCGGGCAGAACCTGTGTGTGCAGCTTTTTCAGCGCACCTTTCCCAAAAAGAATACGGGTCGGCATGTAATAGTTGAAACTCATTTTTGTTTTCCTCGTTTTCTATCTATTATTATTTAAAAAAGAATCAATCAAACTATAATCACATTATAAAACTTAAAGTTAACTTCAGGTCAAGAAAAAGTTTTACGGAGGTAATATGATCGGTTATTCAATCAAGCAGGTATCACAAAAAACGGCCTTACGGCATCCACGCTTACGGCTCAGTATAACGCATATCAAACAGACAGCGCCCGCGAAGCCTGCAGCGAGTTCTATACAAAGCTAACTAAAATGCAATTATTAATGAGATGACAGAAAACAAAAAAGCTGAGGGCACAGTCAGTTAAACCGGGCCCCCAGCTTCTTTTAAATCGAATCAGCCTGTGTAGGCTTCATTGATAAAAACGGAATAACGGTCATACTCAATTGTGTTAAAGTTTTCATCAATGGGAGGCCAGAACTCAAGAACATCAAATCCGCCGGCTTTAAGATCATATGAGCTTTCGTAGCTGGCACCCACAAGCTCGTCATTGAGATAAAACAACGCAAGCGCATTCATGCTTGTTATAGAATCTGAACCGGTGTTTGTGATTTCAGCCATAACGTTGCCGTCTTTGGAAACATTGGCTTCAACTTTTATACTGTCTATTGCATTTTTGTATCCGATATCATAGTCTTCAATATCGATTTGCGCTTTATAGTTTTTAAAATCAACGCCGCTTTTGTTAAGGTCAAAGCTTAAGGCATAAGATTCTCTTCCAGCGCCCAAGGCTGTGAAATAAGTTTCGTAGTTCTTGATTATTTTCTGGTCGGAATCATAAAAATTGATAGTAAAGTTTAGCGAACAGATATCAGAGGAATTGTTGTTTGTGAGCTTGAATAAGGCTTCACCGCTTTCAAGAGGATAAACATCGACTGTAATATTTTTAGCAAGCTCATCCGTATTGACTTTTGTCTCTGTGTCGACAACGCCGGAAACACTGTTCTCATTATCGCTTTCATCTTCTTCTTTGGCGTCAACGTCTTTCTGCTTTTCAACATCTTTCTCTTGTTCCTGTGCCTGCTTGTCCAATATCTCTTGCGCAGCAGCCAAAATGTCTTTTTCGTTCAAGGTGGGTTGGCTGCAAGCGGTGAGGCTTAAGAAAAGGACAATGCTCAGTAAAATGTAACAAATTTTCTTCATAAAAAATACCTCAGAATATAATAATATGTCTACATAATAATAGCAATGGCTATAAATATCAATAAAAAAGAAGATAAATGTCGAAAAATGTGATATAACACAGCAATTCCATAAATAACTATTAAGACGAATTCAAATGACAATGACATACATGATCACTTGTTACATATAAACGCTGGCAATAGATAATGGCGATGAGGAAATGCGACAAAACACAAAAAAGAGAATACCCTCAGTATCTCCCTTAATGCCTGTCGATAAAACCAATAATGCCAGCCTAAGACGAGGAGGCACAAAGCACCTGTAGAAGTGGGTTAAGCGGATACTATCCGTTTCTCAATCCACAGATTCTGCACCAGGCCCGCCGTCACAAAAATACCGCCAATCAGGTTGTTAAAAGAGAAGACGCCTGTCAGCAGAGCATCTGCGCCAATGCCCGAAAACACCTGCCCGATAAACAGCAGATGCGACAAGTAAAACGACGGCACTGTGTTGACGGCCAAGTTCAGCGCGATAACGTAACCCACCCCGAGTAAGCCGCCGAAATAAATCCACACCTCGGGTGAGAGTGAGAAGGCTGTAAACAAGGGTTCTTGATTGCCAAAAGCAAAAAGCGCGATGATCGAGACGATAAGTCCGCTTGCGTAATTGAAAAATGTGCTTTGTGCATTGTTGGTGCACTTGGCAAGGCGGGCATTGAACGTTCTTGCGATAACAACGATGGCACCGGACAGCAGAGAAAAGAACACGTACGGCAGCGCGCGCAGCGAAGATGATATTACCATAAAAACAACACCGATCATCACAAGCGCAAGGCCGACGGTTTTTTTGAAGTTAAACGGATGCTTTTGCATACCATACAGCCCAAACTGATCAAAAAGCAGCGACGCAAGGCTTTGGCCGAGCAGCCCGAGCGCTAGAATGGCGGATACGCTCAGATGGCCAAATGTAACGCTGTTGAGAATCACACAAAAAAAGCCGATGGCACCGCCGATATAAAATACAAAGGGCTGCTTATTCGCTATTCGTTCGCGCTTTAGCAAAACGATTGCCGACGCGCTGAGCAGCCCCAAAACATGGATGATAACAGCAGCGGTGTATATGCCGTAATGCCCCCCGAGCTTTCCGTTCATGGCCACCATCACGGTGCTAAGCAAACCAAGAAACACAGATAATACATAATACATAAATGAAAAAATCCTCCGTACGCGCAAAATCATAACATTAAGACTTGACGATACATATGACACATGTCACATTAAGTGGGGGGGACGAATGAAAAAAGAGAAATTACAAAAAGAGCACATGATAAGATTGGAGCAATTTGGGCTTGCCGGCTTCGATTTTGAGGATATGGCTGCGCTGTATTACAAAAAGGATGAATTCATACAGCGGCAAGGATACGAATGCCCGTATGTGATGCTGGTGCATGAAGGACGGCAGAAGGTATTGATCACCGCGCCGGATGGGAAAACGCTGCTCTACTGCTACAGCGGCGTGGGTGATATCATCGGTGAGGTGGAGCTGGCCATACAGAGCGAAACATCGGCATCCACGATTCAAACCATAACGGACGTGTGCTGTATCGGTATTCCGCGCCACCGCTACCAAAAAGAATTAATGCACAATTTAAGCTTTATGACAGCTGTTTGCGATGCGCTCGCCCATAAGCTGTTGCATTCGAATGAACGCAACACGGTATCGATATTGAACAAGCTGGAGACGCGGCTTTGCGCGTATATTTCCATGACGCAAAAGAACGGCTGCTTTAAAGACAAGCTGACCGAAATTGCGGAAGTACTCAGCACCAGCTACCGGCATCTGCTGCGAACGCTGGATAAACTGTGCCGTGAAGGCGTGCTCGAGAAAGTGCGCGGCGGTTATTCAATTAAGAATGAAGCACTGCTTAATATGAAAAGTGAGCCGTATCCTAAAGAGGGACAAACGCTTTAACCTGATTAAAAACGGCACAGGCTGAGGGCTGTTATCCGCAAACAAGCATGGATTGAGACAAAAAAGGGGATAGCTCAGCATCCCCTTAGATTGTTTGAAATAACGCCGACTCATTCGCTTAAGCTATACTGATTCACCATAGAATCTCTGCCCTATCAAGCAGACTTTCGTTGCAAATCCGCAGGTCATTTGTTCAGAAAAAGATGTGTTAATCAGCAATCAGTTTGAGCATCCGAAGGGATGTTTTGTTTTGTGTTTCGGTAAAAATAAGCTGTTGCGATTATACCGAGCAGCAGCAGCACAATGCTGAGTACAAACGGCAGTGTTTTGGAGACATCGCTCAGCAGGCCGCCGATATAGCCAAACGGAACGCTGACAAGCATCACCAGCGTTTGGAGCAGAGCGAGTATGTTGGAACGCTCCTCGGGGTGAACGTGTATGGCGACGAGAGATTCTCTGAGCGTGCTCAAAACAGCGGTGCCCAGCGATTCAAACAGCAGCGAAACAGCGAGTATGATATAGCCGATGATGCCGGTATCGGTTATTGTGATCAGCAGCCCGCAGCCGATTATCGCACTGAAAAACCCGCCATAGAGCGGCCATTTCAACTGCGTTTGCCTGATGCGCGAAATGATGGTGAAGAACAGCACAATCGAGATGATGCTGCGGGCCATCGGAAATATCGGCAGCAGCGTATCCGGAATACCGATGCGGCGCGATGCGATGATCTGCCAAAAGGTCATGCCCAGCATGACGACAATCTCTACCAGAATACTGATGATGATGGCGAACTTGGTGCCGCGGGACGACATCATCATGCGCGCGGCATCCTTATAACCGGCGAGCATTTTGCGCCATGACATATTTTTGGCCGCTTCACGCTTAATTTTACCGACGGATGTTTCGGTGGAAAACTTGAAGAGCAGCAGCAGCTTTATCGTCATAATCACAAACGCGTTAATATAAAGTATGCGTATGGCCGGCACCAGCGTGAGCTGCGACACCAGCACAGACGATATCGGCGCAAACAGCGCGGAGAGATTTGCGCAGATAATGACCCATGAATAGATTTGCGTGATTTTGTCCTTCGGCGCGTCTTCCACGAGCAGGCAGTCCCATGAAACGGTGGGGATTTTCATCATGCCGTTCAGCATAGCGGCCAAGGCGAAGAACCAAAAGCCTTGGCTGAAAGCCCATATTAAACAAGGTATGCACCATGACAGAAAATCAAATATCATGGTGCTGAGTCTGCGGCCCATTTTATCAATAATCACACCTGATATAAAAGCGAATATCATTTGAGAAAACATGTAGATTGACGTGACCATGCCCACCTGCACGTCGTTAAGCCCCAGCGCCAGCATGTAAACAGACGCATATGGCAAACACAGGCTGATGGACAACCCCCACAAGGGTTCCGTATAAATGCATGCCCTTGGATTGCCGCGCAGCTCAAACAGCGTGCGCAGCAGGTGGTGCTTCATTAAGAACTTTTTCATGCGGCCTCCGGTGAAGGATTGAAACAGCATTATGTCACAATAAAGTGAGTCTGTCAATCGGTGGTGTATGGATGGCATTTTCGGATAATTAACCTCGGTTAAAAGAGTTTCTCTGTGGCAAAATTTATTCTTTCACATAGATTAAATTAGGGTTACGTTATGACTTCATATTAAATAAAGGGGAAAAAGTTTATGATGAGTGCAAATGAAGGTGAGGCTGCATTAAATAAAAGATATGCCCGAAAAACGTCATCCGGATTGGGCATGAAGCTTTGGATACGACAGCTTTTTAAATTTCTGGGCCCTGCCTTTGTGGTGAGCGTTGCGTATATTGACCCGGGGAACTTTGCTACGAATATCAGCAGCGGGTCTTATTTTAATTACAGTTTGCTTTGGGTTATACTTTGCAGCAACCTGATGGCGATATTTCTTCAAATCAATTCTGCCAAGCTCGGAATCGCCACGGGAATGAATCTGTCGGTGATGTGCGGGCAGGTTTTTAAGAAGCATACCAACTGGATGTTATGGGTCGTTTCGTGTATTGCCGCAATCGCCACAACAATGGCAGAGTTTCTCGGGGGCACGCTTGGGTTTTATCTGCTTTTCGGAATTCCGCTGCCCATTGCGAGCGTGTTAACCGCGATTGTGACATTCGGCATCATCTATATGCAAAAATACGGTCAAAAGGCGGTGGAAATCATTATTGCTGTTCTCGTTGCTGTAATTTGCATTGCCTATGCCATAGAGATGTTTCTTGCCAAGCCGGATTGGGCCGAGGTGGGCCTTCATATGTTGCTGCCATCGCTTCCAAACGGTCAGGCCGTTTTATTGGCGGTGGGTATGCTGGGGGCTACGGTGATGCCGCATGTCATTTATCTGCATTCACAGCTGGTGCAGCACAGAAACGGAGACACGACGATTCAAGGAAAAAAGCATCATTTGAAAATGGAGAAGACAGACGTTGTCATCGCGATGAACATTGCCTTTGTGGTGAATGCGGCGATGGTGATTGTATCTGCGGCTGTTTTTTTCAGCAAGGGTATGGCCGTGGATTCTATTGAGCAGGCGCACCGGTCGTTAGAGCCTTTGCTCGGGCAACTTTCCAGCGGTGCTTTTGGGATCGCGCTGCTGGCATCCGGTTTTTCGTCATCGGCTGTGGGGGCCATGGCGGGAGAAACGGTGTTGGATGGTTTTGTGAATATAAAGATTCCTGTTAACATAAGACGGCTGATAACCATGCTGCCTTCCATGCTTTTGATTGTACTCGGCATTAATCCGATGAAAGCATTGGTTCTCAGCCAGGTTTCATTAAGCTTCGCTTTGCCGTTTGCGATTATTCCTTTGCTGCTGATTACAAACCGAAAAGATATCATGGGCGTGTTTGCCAACAAACCGGCCACCAAAATATTAGGATTCATTATTTCGGCGCTGATAATCGGGCTTAATATGGTGCTGCTCTATCTAACGTTTACCGGAAGTGTGTAGCAATAAGCAGGTTTGAGTTATTAAAAGAACCCCGATGCAAAAGAGCGCAACGGGGTTCATGCTTGTCAAAAGAGTTATTTATGTCATCCCTTTGAAGCATAAGCGATCCGCTTCGCAGTCGACATGCTCGCAATGACTGAATGGGGAATATTGACGCATCAAAATCCCGAAGACATAGCTCAGGGGTCTTATGACGTCGGTCGTTATTTGAGTCTGTCGCCGTATTTCTCGAGCACAAAATCGAGGTCCTTATCACCTCTGCCCGAGCAATTCACCAGTATGGAACCGGTGTTCATTTCCTTTGCGAGCTTAATGGCATAAGCCACGGCATGCGCGCTTTCCAACGCCGGAATGATGCCCTCAAGCCGTGATAATGTGAAGAACGCATCGATGGCTTCATCATCCGTGGCGGATTTGTAATGGACTCTGCCGAGATCCTTCAAATAGGCATGCTCCGGCCCGACCGACGGGTAATCAAGCCCGCTGGCAACCGAGTAAACTGGATTTGGCTCACCGTTTTCATCCTGCAGCATGATCGAGTTAAACCCGTGCATCACGCCTTCCGTGCCATAGGTTAGGCTGGCAGCATGCTCGCCGATTTTCGTTCCGGTACCTAACGGTTCAACGCCGTAAAGCTCCACCGGATCATTTAAGAAAGGCGTTAAAATGCCCGCCGCGTTAGAACCGCCGCCCACACACGCCACAACCGCGTCGGGTAGATTGCCCGTCATCTCCAAGAACTGTTCTCTCGCTTCCACACCGACGATTGTTTGAAAATCGCGCACCATCAACGGAAAAGGATGCGGCCCCACCACAGAACCGATACAATACATCGCTTCATCAAACTCATCGATATAAGCTTCAAACGCGGCGTCCACCGCTTCCTTCAGTGTTTTGAGGCCATGCGTAACAGGCACAACCTTAGCCCCCAGCAGCTTCATTCTGGCAACATTCGGTGCTTGCTTGGCAATGTCGACTTCACCCATATAAATATCGCATTCGAGACCGAAAAAAGCAGCGGCAGTGGCGAGCGCCACACCATGCTGGCCGGCACCGGTCTCGGCAATAATTTTCTTTTTACCTAAGTATTGGGCGAGCAGCCCTTCGCCCATGCAATGGTTAAGCTTGTGCGCGCCGGTATGGTTGAGATCCTCTCTTTTTAAGTAGATCTGGCATTTGCCGATGGAGTTGGACAGCCGTTCGCAGTGATAGGTTGGCGTGGGCCTTCCCTGAAATTCTTTGCGTATGCGCCTTAATTCGCTGATGAATTTAGAGCTTTTGCATATGGTTTGATAGGCAGCTGAAATTTTTTCAAACTCAGCAGCCAGCTGCGGCGGAATATACGCGCCGCCGTATTTGCCGAAATACCCTTCCTTTGTCGGTGTGGTTTTCGTATAAACCGCAAAGTCCACATTTTGTTCTAGCATTGATTGATCCTCTTCTTTCTGTGCTTATGTCGTATAAATCATAAGATGATTCTGTTAATTAAGCTGCCGATTAATATCAGATTATTATATCATAAAATTTGCATTTCCAAGAGCGAATTTTAATCAAAAAGCCCACCATTGGGTGAGCTGGCAGACGGTTAAGAAACTTCTATCGTGGCCCCATCTGATGACTATCCCTGAAGGGATGGATCGGGGGCTGTCACCGATAAGGTGACTGGGGGAAAAGTCTTAAAAACTGGTCACGATTTCGTCCGCCTCGAGCAACATCTCTTTGAGATAGCCATCTGAGGGGCTAGAAATACTTTTTTAATAAATAGAGTCCACCATTGGTGAGCAAATAATTGTTAATCCATTAACGCCTCCCTCAGTCGCCTGCGGCGACAGCGCCCTCCAGAGGGAGCCAAAAGAGCGAGTGTTTTAGCCTATTTTA
Source organism: Bacillota bacterium (assembly GCA_023412005.1). GTDB lineage: Bacteria > Bacillota > Clostridia > Christensenellales > SZUA-584 > SZUA-584. The sequence goes on along the minus strand of JAEYOE010000025.1, from coordinate 111,957 downwards.
CGCTGCTATTCTGTGCATAGAATATCTCAAGCCGATCCCCGTGCCTGATGTCCGTCAGAAAAGTGCTGTCTGCGCCGTTAACGCGCAGCACCACCTCGCCCGTCGGGTTTTCCAGATCGATGCCCGATTGCTCCAGCACGTCTATTATAAAATAAGGCGAGCCGTCGGCTTTTTTTGGCAGTGCAAACGGCTTGCTGTTCAGTACGAACTCGACCGTACCGACAGGCGGTGCTGTCGCTTCCGCTTTTGGCTGCGGCGCGGCAGGCTTTAAAGCCGAAGGCGGTGCTGCCTTTGCGGGCTTTGGCTGCGCGGCGGCAGAATCGGTTATCACAATAACATCGCCGTTTTTCAGCGGTGTATCCGGCGTAACGATTTTGCCGTTGACAGTCGCCATCTGATGCGGATTGTCCGCGAGCAGATCATTCAGGCAGCGCTGCGCGGCTTGCCCATGCGCGGCGGGCACAAACTCAATCGTGTCGCCTGTTTTAACAAGATCGGATATCTTCGCTTCTTTGCCGTTCAGCTTCAGCACAGCCACCTCTCCGGGCGCTCCGTAGAAAATCTCCGGCTTGCCGTTCACTTCGACGATGAGCTTTTTGCCTGTTTGCGGCAGAAGATCGTTCGATGAGTAACCGTTCATCATGAGAATATCCATCACGGTCATTGTGCCGTTGCGGAAAAGCTTCGCGCGGCTGCCGTTCAGCGTCACGTTAAAGCTGTCGGCGATGAGGTTTAGGCCGGCCGATATTGCGATGCCGAGCGGCGTTGCGTTTTCGGGGTCGTTAAGGTCGTATGCATCCGAGAAAGCCAGCGTTTGAAAGTAGCTGCCGGCAATGGCGACCCGGTTCAAATCAAGGTTCATTTGCTTAGACAACCCTTCGCGAATGCTGGATAGCTTGCTGCCGCCGCCCGCGAGAAAGACAGCCGACGTGGGGGCACCGTTGACAGCGCAGATGCGAGATGCAATCTCGCGGCAAAGGGCTTCTGTCGCGTCATCAATGCAATTCAGCAAATCTTGCCGGGTCACGGTCAATTCGTTGCCGAGTATATCGGTGATGCTGACAGATTCGATTGCTGCCAGCTGGGTTTTGATTGACTCTGCCGTGTCAAAGTCCAAGAGATAGCGCTTCATCAGCGCCTCTGTGATTTCGTCTCCGGCGACAGTGGCCATCGTATAGCCCACAATGCCGCCGTCTTTGCATATCGCAATGTCTGAGGTGCCCGCGCCGATGTCGACCAGCGCCAGATTTAATAAGCGAAGGTTGCTCGGTATCACCGCGTTGATGGCCGCGATAGGCTCCAGCGTGAGGCTTGAAACCTCAAGGCCGATCCTGTGCATGGCGAGATAAAGGCTTTCCACCACCTCGCTGGGCAGAAATGTGGCGATTACGTCCGCTTGTATTTGCCGGGCCTGATGGTCGCGCAGGCTCGATATGGGGTAGTTGTCCATATAGTGTTGCACAATGCTGTGGCCCACCAGATAGAACTGGCGGCTGTCAACGTCTATGCCGCTGGAAAAAGCCGCTTCGGCCTGCGCGATGGCGCCCGCGTGCAAGCGGCTGATGGTTTCCTCGTCGACGCGCTGCGGCTGAGCGAATTCCATTTCGAACGAGGCGCGCTGGGTTTTCAGCGTACGCCCGGCGGCTGCCACACAAACGCGCTTCAGCTTAAATTGCAGCTTGTCTTCCAGCCGGTTCTTAACGATGCGGGCAATTTTCGAGACCTCATCGATGTTCTCAATCTGGCCGTCTATCATGGAGCGCTGGCTCTGGTTTTCCTTTTCCATGGCGATCACGTGAAAGCGGCCTTTTTCCATGGTGCCGATAATGCCGATGATGCTGCGGGTGCCGATATCCAGAGCGAATATCATATTGGCCGGTTGTGCTTTCAGCCGTTTTTTTGTGGATTGTGGCATATGCTGTTCCCTTCCTGAAAGAAAATCAGATCGCGCGTGACAATCGCTGTGAGGCTATCAAATAAGCCGTAATATATATAATCGGAAAAAGGTAGAGTTAAACGGAGCAAAATGCAATTTGATTGAGTATTGATTGCTGTGTGCAAGGAGTTTATCGATTCAAAGCAAACTAAATAACGCCTGATGAACATATGTCAGCATACATGGATGAAAATGAGAAATATGTAACATAATAAAAAAATATCTTGACCAGCAACGATAAAAATAGTAACATTACCATGTTATAACATATTAATACTTATTCAAATCATTAAGTGAACAGTATATAGAACATGATAATGATTTCTGTGCAAAATCCAACAGCGGCGATTATGTTTACTTCTCGTCATACTTTAGGAATGCTGCTGGACAAAAAGTGTCAAGTGATTACTACTTTAAATCTGGTGGAGAAGATAGGGATAGTAAGCCCCATATGAACACAAGCATTAGATTGAGGCTGATCAATTCACAGCATGCAGGAAATTTACTGGTTGCTAGAGGATATCAGAAGACATATTAAAAGTTGACACAGTTGAGGGGTGGTGTTTTCATCACCCCTCTTCATAATTTGCAAAGAGGAAACATAAATGAAAAAAACATTGTTTATTTTCTTACTATTTAGTTTGCTCATCGTCAATGCTTGCCAGCAAACACCCGAGGCGCAAAACGTTGCAGGTAAGCAGGATATCTATACCCTTACGCGTCAAAAAACGGTGGCGCCGTATACTTATGAATACGAACAAAACTTGAAATTAGAAACTGACACGCCAACAGAGGGGCTGACGATTAAAATCGACGCAGCGGTGAAAGTGCCGGACACACAGTTATTCCCGGTCTACAGCGTGAGACCATTATTGTTTGAGAAGCAAAAATCCAAAGAAATGATAGACTACCTTGCACCAAATGCAAAATTTTATGCTGGCGCGTATGAGTTTACAAAGGAGCAGCTGATTGAGCAATTGGCAACATACAGCCAGCTCAAACTGTACGATGACGATGAAGATCAGCAGTATAAAGATGAAATGGAGGCCATGAGGCAAGAGTATATCGAAGATTACAAAAAAAGAATCGCGCAAGCACAGCCGCAAACTGAAAGAGCGTATCTTAAGTTTGATCAAATTGTGAAGCCAGGTACGCAGAACATACTTGATGATGATACGGGCGGCTATGGTGTGATTTTTGGAGAAGGCTGCGATGCGGCTTTATATGTGCAAAACAGAGACGGCAACTATCGCTCCAGCACGTTTTACTTTAACAAGGGCGGCTTTATACAGGAAGAGAGCCTTTTACAGAGCGACGGAAAAACGGTTGGCGAGGTGAATATAACGAAAAGCGAGGCTGTTGACAAAGCACAGCAGACACTTCGAGATTTAGGTGTTGAAGGGTTAACGTTGGTAATGGCTGAAAAAGCACAGCAATATGACCGTGTTGACTTTGAAGTTGTCTCCAAGGGCTATTACATGTTTTTTAGGCGTACAATCAAGGGCATGGACACCGTATATATTGGCACCCGTGTGGGTACAGATCCCGACAATGAGCCCGAGTTCATACCGCCGTGGAAGCAGGAGGAGATCGTTATGTTTATCAGCGAACACGGCATAGAGTATTTTTACTGGGGAGGTTTGAGTGAGATAAAGGACACCGTTTCAGAGAATGTGCAGCTTCTGTCCTTTGAAGATATTAAGCAGAGGATTGCCCAGCAGATTAGGTATAAGCATATGTGGATCGGCGACGAGCAGGGTGCGGTTATGAGTATCAATGTAGATCGTGTTGTTTTGGGGCTGGCGATGATCAGCGCCAAGGATAATCTGGAGGAAGGGCTGCTGGTACCGGCATGGTATGCGCTTTATGATACCGTGCTAGACGGGAATGACTATGAGGATGCTTTGGTGCTAAATGCCATTGATGGCAGCGTGATAGAGCCGCGCCTAGATGCGTATATGATGGACCAGCAGAGCGAGGATGAATGATACTGAAAAAATTGAGATGCTTTTGTGCTTGAGGTGCTTGTCAGGATTGTCTGCACCGATAGCAATCCGTCAGTTTAAACATGCATACACTAAAATGTCCATTAGTAGGTCAGGTTACTCAAAGTACAAAAAGAGCACGCCACTCTCGCATAGGGTCTTGCCTTAGGAGGCAGTATGGGGATTACCAAAAAAGTCGTGATTTGGATTTAGTTTTATAACTATTATTGTATTTAAAATATGTCTTTACTTACCTTTCGAAGCCTTCCCTTAATGGGCGTTGTCTGCAGCTCTTGAAATACCAATTCACCCTTGTTGTTTAATATCTCAACATAGGTTGATACATCCATGACATTGATGATCCCGATATCGTCCGCAGACATCCCTTTTATATTGCACAGTGTACCGACGATATCGACCGGCCTCATCTTTGTTTTCTTCCCTGCATTAATGTGGAGTTTGGTAATTTCTTTACCCAACCGCGCGCCTTTTATTTCCTTTATCTTCGGAGACGTATTCATGCTATTGATAAATTCCTGCTTTAAAGCCGCTACCGTCTCTTTTTCCGGCCTTTCCTTCAAAATCATCTTTTTACCGGTAAACTGCTCAATCTGATGTAAAAATTTATTTTCATATGGTGTTACGAAAGAAACAGCCCTGCCCGTGTTTTCCATGCGTCCGGTTCTCCCGATTCTATGCACATAGGTTTGCCCATCCAGCGGCAAATCATAGTTGATGATAAGCGTAATCCCGTCGATATCGATTCCTCGGGCTGCAACATCCGTGGTAACAAGATACCGGAAACGGCCTCTTTTAAAAGCATCCATGATGCTTAACCGATCCGCCTGTTCCATTCCGCCATGCATTTTCCGAACTGCAAATTTCATATCGGCCAGCTCTTTGCCGATGTCATCCACCATCTTTTTTGTATTGCAAAATATCATACAGCTATCCGGATTTTCAACAATCATGATATCTTTGAGCAGCTGAATTTTGTTCTTTGTGTCAGCGTCATATCGCTCTTGAGTTATCCTGTCAGACGTCGTATTTGGTTCTTCCACCTCAACATACAAAGGGGCTTTCATATATTTATCACATAGCACTTTGATGTCTGCGGCCATAGTTGCGGATAACAGAATGGAGACGCGTGTTGTTGGCAGGCTCATGATGATGGTTTCCAGCTGCTCAACGAACCCCATATTCAGCAGCTCGTCCGCTTCATCGATAACAAGATATTTGATATGGGATGTGTCAAAAGTCCCTCTTTCAATATGATCAATAATACGGCCCGGTGGCCCCACGACGATATGCGTTTTTTGCTTAAGCTCCTTTTCCTGAGCACTAAAAGGAGCTTTCCCGAAAACGGCAGACACCTTAAGCCTTTTGTATCTGCCCAGGTTAAACATATCCTCTTTAACCTGAACGGCAAGTTCTCTTGTTGGGGTGATAACGAGAGCCTGAGGTTTATTTTCGTCCCAGTTAACGAGTTGGCAAATGGGTATGGCAAAGGCCGCTGTCTTTCCGCTTCCTGTCTGAGATTTTACGATGATATCCTTTTGAGCAAGGACAGCCGGTATGACGTGCTGCTGAACCGGTGTGGGGGTTTCATAATTTAAAAGATGAATTGCTTTTAATAACTCACTGCTTAACGGATAATTATTAAATTTTGCTATTTGTCCACCCATACTGTCCTTTCATCATAAGAGTTCTATACAGCGATATTTCTTATTATTAGAATACTTTGCGTTTCATTATAAGTAACTATTATTTCTTTTCATTCTCTTGTCTGATGCCAATGATCTTCTTTATGTTTTTGTGCCTTTTGATGATTTTCTTAACATCATCTATTCTTCTTTGTTCAGTTCTTATCTCATGACTTGAAGATGATTTGTTTTGAAGCTCTAAAAACTCTCCAATAGCTTCCGGATATAAAAATTTCTTTTCCTCTTTTTTTTCGTTGAAAAGCACCATAATATGGTCGTCTTTGGATTCGACAATTGTGCCTACACCAAACTTTTTATGCTTAACAACTTCACCATTAAGATCCATTTCAGCCTCGATTTCCTTGTGATTATTAGTTGTGACTTTACTCGTACATAATGCTTCTATATAATATTCAGCACATCCAAGGAACCTTAGTATATCATAAAAGGCTTTCAATATTTAAATATAAAATGCAGACTCCAAGTTTTTTCTATCAAATAGCTTCTTTATGGTGAGAATAATGATTATGATCCGACTTATGACAACTTATATTTCTACTAAAATGATCCGCCCAGGCGTGGCAGGCTCACGTTCGAATCCTTCCTATGCCAAAAGAAAAGGATACACCTGACGGCGCACCCTTTACTTTTGGCGGAGAGAGTGGGATTCGCTCCGCGCCCAATGGGCGCTATCACGCCATGTTCGCCTGCCTTCATCCGCCATCTGGCGGCGGCAGGCTCACGTTCGAATCCACCCCATGTCAAAATAATAAGCCCACCTAACGGTGAGCTCATTATTTTGGCGGAGAGAGTGGGATTCGAACCCACGGTTGCTTTCGCAACACCGGTTTTCAAGACCGGCACTTTAAACCGAGCTCAGACATCTCTCCATATTCATTTTTAGCAAGGCTTAGTATAGCAAACCCAAAGGCGCTTCGTCAAGAAAAATGGCTTTCACTCAACGCCGAACATTGTTTTGGCCAGATCCTTGCCCGCCGCGGTTTTAAAATGCAGCCTCACAGCCGCTTCAAACGCAGGCCGCTCAAATTCGCCTTCGTCAAAGTTCACCAGAAAATCCGCCTCAATCAGCGCCTGATGCGCCGCATCCGCAAACCCCTTATAGGTGTGGTGATGCGCAATGATATCACAAACGCGTGCAATCAGCACCTCGTCACTCGTATATTTCTCAAGTATCGGGCGCGCAATGGCAGGGCCTTCCTGCTCCTGCAGCTTGCCGCCGCAGCTGCCGTAAACCGCTTCGCAGTGATGAATGGCGATATCGTGCAGCGCCGCCGCGAGTGAGGTGACAAGACGGTCGGCCTCGCTGAAATGCTCGCGCCCCGCAATGCAAACGGCAAAGCCGTGTACCTTTAGCGCGTGGTTAATGCGGCGTGTATCACGGCCGTTCAGGCGTATCATTTCATAGAGAATATCATGCGTCATGTAAACATAGCCTTTCATGTGTGGCGATAAGTTTATTATACAGCACGGGTACCATAATGAACAGCTCGTAACTAAGTCGGCGCGATTGCAAAAAAAGAGAGGCACGAAATCTCGTGCCAATCACACAAATCAGGGGCTTCATATCGTTATCAGATTAACATAACGGCAGTCCCGAAAAACGGACTGTTTTTATTATGTCGCGGTAGGCCGCCAAGAGGTTGCGACTACTTAATTGACCTTGTTGAGTTGATCTCGAACCGGGAAATACAATCCACAATTTTGGGGCCTTCGGTACGCAGCCCAAAAGAGCGACCAGCACGGCAGTGAAAATGGTAGTCCTATTTTCATGGTTGCCTCCCCGTGAAATGATATCATTTAAAGTATTTAGGAAAGCTTTGAACACCACAAGATAAGGCAATAAGCAAGAAAGCTTGAATTCGGTGAGATCGTAATGTTATAATGACAGCCAAACAAAGGAGTTTTGATATGGAATTTTTGCAACAGCCAAGCATATGGCTCTATCTGTTCATCTTCTTCGGAAAAATACTTGAGGTGGCGGTTTCCACCGTGCGCCTTGTGCTGATCAACAGAGGAGAGCGCCTGAAAGGGTCCATCACAGGGTTTTTCGAGGTGTCGCTGTGGATTGTGGTGACGGGTACCGTGCTGGTCGGCTTTCAGGAAGATTTGCTGCGCTGTGTGATTTTTGCGATCGCGTTTGCGATCGGCAACTATGTGGGCTCGTGGCTGGAGGGCAAGCTTGCGTTTGGCCTTAGTTCCATACAGGTCATTATCAATAAAGACGAAGCGGCGGATATCCTGGTGCAGGAACTCAGAGACAACGGTTTTGGCGTGACGATTATGGAAGGCGAGGGCAAAACCGGCACAAGGGAGATTCTGATGCTGCACCTGAAAAGAAAGCGTATTCCCGCGGCTATTGCGTTAATTAAAGCGCGGCTCGACAAAGCGGTGATCACAGTCAATGATGTGCGTGTGATCAACGGCGGGTTCATTAAGAAATGAAAGCCGTTTGTGTGTATGCCTCAGGGAGCAGAACGCTCGACGATATTTACGTTAAAGAAGCTGAGCAGCTTGGCCGGCTGATTGCGCAAAGCGGCTTAACGCTTGTGTTCGGCGGCGGGGCCGACGGGCTGATGGGGGCCGTGGCGCGCGGCGCGGCGGCAAGCGGCGGGCATATCATTGGCGTGGTGCCCGAGATAATGAATGTGAAAGCGCTGCTGTTTGGCTGCAGCGAGATGATTATCACACGCGGTATGCGCGAAAGAAAAGCGACGATGGAAGACAAAGCTGATGCGTTTATCGCGCTGCCGGGCGGCTACGGAACGCTGGAGGAGCTGCTCGAAATTATCACGCTCAGGCAGCTCGGCGTGCACCAAAAGCCGATTGCGGCTGTTAATACCAATGGCTTTTACAGCGGTTTGAAGGCTCAGTTTGACGGGACGGTGGAACAGGGGTTCGCAAAGCCGGATGCGGCAGGCGTATACAGGATATGCGACAATGCGCAAAAGGCGATGGATTATATAAAAAGTTCGGACGCGGCGCGCCCGTATATCAAAAACGAACTGATCAAACGATCTTTGGGAGAATAATATGAGAGCCATAGTCACAGTAACGGGAAAAGACAAAACGGGTATTATCGCGCGCGTATCGGCCGCGCTCAGCGAGCACGGCGTGAATATACTCGATATCAGCCAGACAGTGCTGCAGGATTATTTCGCGATGATCATGCTGGTGGACCTTGACGGCTGCGGTGTGGGCTTCGGCGAGCTTTCCGATCGCATCAGCGAAACGGCCAAGAGCATTTGCATGGATATCCGCATCATGCGCGAGGAGATATTTGACGCGATGCACCGTCTGTAGAAACATTAGTAATTGAATGTAAGCCATAAGCGACAGAAATGTGGAAACATGCTTCTTCTTTATTCTAATAAAAAAGCAGTCACCAATAGGTGACACAACTTGATGCTAAACCCCTCCATCTGTCATACCGAGCGGAGTGATAGCGTAGTCGAGGTATCCCATGTCAAAACGCTTTTAACATGAGATTTTTCGACTTCGCTAATGCTCGCTCAAAAATGACAATAATGACTTTGTCAGCAGTCTGAGTCACCAATAGGTGACAGGGGAAAAAGGATAGGATTATTTATAGTTTCTGTTCATAACAGATCAATCATCCGGCACTTGGCAGCACCTGCAATAATTTGATCACACGTGAAGGCAAGCTCACGACCGAAAATGAATATTTAGAACGTCATCATTTCTTCGTGGGGTCGTTAACCGCGCCGATAAACGCAATGGTTCCGTCTTCCTGCGAATAAATCGCGAACACGAACGGCCTGTCGGCGTAAAACTTGGGCGGCTCCTGTTCCATCATCGCTGCGCCCGCTAACATTTCCACCACGGTTACAGCGGCCGCTTCTGCGCCGAGCTCATCCACGCGGATATAGCACTTGTGCAGCACCTCGTCGATATAAATCTCATTGGCTTCGTTGGTCATTGCGGAAAAATCAGCCTCGGTGGGGCTCAAAGCCTTGCCCATGCCCATAGCGGCCAGCGTGTCTTTCAGCTTTGTGAAATAGGCGAATTCGAACTTGGGCAGCTTGATCCAAACCTCCTGATCCTGTGCGTCCGCAAGCGCGGCTGAGAACGCGTTCGCATCCAGCTTTTGCAGCAGGCTCTTAACATCGCTGCCTTCGGCAGGCAGCAAGAACGCCATCGCATATTTGCCCTCATTTTCGTTGCCTTTGAAGTTCAGCGTGATCATAGAAAAGTTGTCGTTTTTGTAATACGGCACCGACCGATCACTGTGCATAAACGCCGTTTTCACACTGCCTGATGGCGCGGCGAATTCCTCATCGTACGTATCGTTGGCTTCAAACGGCAGTTCCCAGTCACCGAGATAGTAAAGCGCGTTAGCCAGCACAATGCGTGATTCAATCGGCAGTTCCTCCATGACGATATCCTTAACGCGCCCATGCGTTTTATCGCTGGCCCAGTTGTTAATCGCATTCTTGGCACCCGGGATAGTAAGTGGATACGCGTCCGCAAAAAAGTCGTTCACGCAGGTGTTGATGAACGCCTCTGAGAAGGTATATTTGTCGCTGAGCCAAATGGCGTTGGCCGCTTCCATGCCGCCGGTGTTCGCGCGCCACATCAGCGCTCTGCACGCGTTCGTGATATCGCTGTCATTTAGGCCGATTATACCGAGCACCTGAGACATTTCCGCCGCCGTATCGCCCGCCGCGCCGGTGTGCGTCATGCAGAGCGCCAGCTCCATACCGGCTGGGGAGAGCGCCAGATTTTTATCCGTTTGATAGAGAGCTTTTGCGGTATTAAAACCAAAGCCGTTAACAGCAGCCACAAAAGGCGCATCGAGCGGCGCAACGGCCTGTGCCTTGAGTTCGGCCTTATGCTGGGTTGTATTGTCCATGCTTTGAGCCGTGCAGCCGCCGAGTATCAGTGTAATAACCAAAAGAAAAATCAGCATCATTTTCATATCGTTCTCCTCAATAGCGATCAATGTGTTGTACTATATAAACGAAACGCAGCCATAAATGTTCCAAAAACGATACTATTTTTGCCACGAAGCAAGTATAATGTAAGTACTGATGATGTTTTTCGGCATATTTCGGGGGGGGAAAGCATGAAAACAGGCATTGCATTCGGCGGCGGCGGCACGCGCGGCATTGCGCATCTCGGCGCTATACGCGTGTTTCAGGAAAACGACATTTCGTTTGATATGGTCGCGGGGAATTCGGCTGGCGCGATTGCGGGCGCGCTGTATGCGGCGGATATCCCCTGGGAAAAGCTCTACGACTTTGTGCTGAACCTGAAGGACAAAAGTGTGCTGCCCAAAAAGCCGCATCTTATTTCGTATATGAGCCCGGAGATCATTGAACGGCTGGCGGATTGCTTTTTGAAGGATGTGAATTTCAGTGAGCTGCATCGCCCCTTTTGCGCGGTTGCGGTGGAGCTGCGTCAGGGGGTGCTCGAAACGCTGCGGGAAGGCAGCGTATCCAAAGCTGTTTCAGCTAGCTGCGCGGTACCGGGCGTGTTCCAGCCTGTTTGCATCGGCGATAAGGTGTATATAGACGGCGGGACGCTGCGCAGCATTCCCACCCGAGAACTGCGGGACATGGGGGCCGAGGCTGTGGTGGGCATCAATTTAAATGCGGACAGAGGCCGGGGCACCGACAGCTTAAAGCGGATTGACGTTTTTTTAACCGCTTATAATCTGAGCAGCAATATTAACAGTGCCGTTTGCGAACGGGATGCCGATTTGATGCTGCGCCCCGCGCTGGATGGGCAGGCGAGGCACAGCTTAAAGAATATTGAGAGTATGCTGAAGATTGGCGAAGAAACGACGAGAGAACGGCTTGATGATATTAAAGCGCTGTTTTCACGAAGCCAGATGGCGGGTTAGCCGATCTGCAAAAGAGAGCGAGAAAGCGTCGTTCTTGGCTTTGCCTTCAACGGAAATCTAACGTGCCGTCCGCCGGAACTGAGAAAGTCAGAGCATCGGTAATATCTCATATATTGTCGCCGTTTTGCATGACGGCGGCGTAAAGGCTATCGTTACCGGTGTAGTCGGATGTCACGTGATCACCCTCCTTAACAAGAGACGCTGATCCTTCCACTATAACGTTTTGGTGTCAGCTTTCAGTCGAAAAATGTTGCATTATTTTAATTGTGTAGTAAAATAGTTTATGTAGGGAAGAAGAACGGTAGGGCTTTTTTTGTTGCCTAAAAGTTCACAAATTAGTAGTACGGAAGGATGGATCATACCATGGTAGAGCAATTCATTATTATCGGCATCTATGTATTATTCTTAATATTCGTTGCTGTTTTCACGCTTGTATCAAAACGCAAAGCCACAACAACAGACGATTTCTTTTTAGGCGGCCGTAAAATCGGTGCGTGGATGTCGGCGTTTGCTTACGGAACAACGTATTTTTCCGCGGTTATATTCATGGGCTACGCCGGAAAATACGGCTGGAATCTGGGGCTGTCTGTTACTTGGGTCGGAATCGCCAACGCGCTGATCGGTACGTTCCTCGTTTGGAAACTGATGGCCAAGCCCACGCGGCGCATCACACACAAGCTGAACGCGTCGACAATGCCTGACTTTTTCTTAAAGAGATACAATTCCTCGGGTATGAAGATAACAGCGGCCATTATCATTTTCGTATTTCTTGTGCCATACTGTGCAAGCGTGTATCAGGGGCTTGGGTATTTCTTCACAAGCGTTTTTGGCATACCGTATGAATATTGCATGGTCGGGATGGCGGCACTGACGGCACTTTATCTGGTGGCCGGGGGCTATATCGCAACTGCGCTCACCGACTTTGTGCAGGGCCTCGTCATGATCGTTGGTGTTATACTGATGGTGCTGATGGTGGTGCTTAACCCCAATGTGGGTGGCCTTAGCGCAGGGCTGGCCAAAATCGCTGAGATTCCGGATGTGGGCGCGGCGCTGGCATCACCTTTCGGGTCGGCGGAAAACGCAATACTGCTGATTTCGCTGATACTGTTAACCAGCCTTGGCACATGGGGCATGCCGCAAATGGTTCATAAATTTTATGCGATAAAAGACAACAAAGCCATTCATCGCGGCACGGTGATATCCACGCTGTTTGCGCTGGTCATCGGCGGTGCGGCTTATTTTACGGGAGCGTTCGGACGGTTGTTTTTAGCCGAAGCGCCTGAGAATCTTGATACTGTTATGCCGCAGGTACTCGGCGTGGCGCTCTCGCCCGCGATGCTTGGTTTAATACTCGTGCTGCTGCTTGCGGCGTCGATGTCAACTTTGTCGTCGCTCGTGCTGGTGTCATCGTCGTCCATATCCATGGATTTGGTGAAGGGCGTCTGGAAAAAGGACATGAAGGACAAGAGCGTGATGACGATGATGCGTGTGCTATGCGTTGTGTTTGTGGCGATATCGTTGGTGATAGCCCTGCTGCAGCCTGCCGCCATTGTAACGCTGATGAGCTATTCGTGGGGGGCGCTGTCCGGCTGCTTCCTGGCACCGTTCCTGCTGGGTGTGCGCTGGAAGGGCATGACCAAAGCGGGTGCATGGGCCGGTGTGATCACGGGCTTAGCGGTTGTTGTGCCGCTGATGATTATTGGCAGCGTGAGCACGATACTGCCCAAGTGGCTGAGCCCGCCGGCAATCGGTTCCATCGCGATGATTCTTTCGCTGATTGTGACGCCGATTGTCAGCAAGATGACAAAGAAGTTCGACGAAGCGCACATCGAGAACGTGTTCGGAGAATTCAACGTCGAAAACGAATCGGAACGCATTTCGGCTTAGTAGAAAAAGCAAAGGCTCTGCGCACTTCAACGTGTACGGAGCCTTTTTTATTTGCTTGGTACAAATCCGGCTTTAGTTGTTACAACGTAAGAACAGGTGATATCTGTATTGCAGTAGATATCTGTAGTGCAGTAGATATCAGCATGAATTAAAAGAGCCTGAAAAGCTTGTATTGATGTTGGTTATTGTGAACGCTCAGCCAATGAGAAAATGTATCGCTGTTCATAACAGACAGATCAGTCTGCAGATACCACTTATCCGCCTTGTTGTTGCATCACAATACACGTTTCATTGCATAATACCGCTATTATAGCGATCAATTCGGGGTTGGCGGAAAATGATTATAAAGCATCAGCGTGAAAGCGAAGTCAACCAATCTCATGATACAAAGTAAGTGAGGAACCCTCCGCTTCGTCGCTGCGTTGTCCGCGCTCCTCATGATGACAGATCAGTATGGCTCAAATATCAAATGTCTGATACGAAACCCAGACGGCGTCTAAAACAGCGTACTCGTTTTGGACAACCTGAATTGTTGTTTGAACGCTCCGCACAACGCTTTATGTCGTTGCATCTGTATAGATGGTGAATGATAGCATAAATCGCAATAAAAACGGACACCATTTGATGACGATGTCCGTTGATTTGCCTCATAACGAAGATAACCTATCCGGCCGCGTTATGACATAAGATCACCCGGATTGACCGGTGGAGGAGGCTCCGGTGCACCGGGCTCGGGTGCTGTAGCCGTGGGTGACGGTCCGGGTGACGTCGAGGGCTTCGGTGACGTCGAAGGACCGGGTGACGTTGAGGGACCGGGTGATGTCGAAGGACCGGGTGACGCCGAGGGCTTCGGCGGATTGGTCACGTTTTTAACCAGCTTCTCATACAGCGACTTCATATTCTCTGTTGCTGTTGTGATGCTGCCCGTGCCTTTGAGATTCTTGCTGGAGTTTTTGCTGCGTGCGCTGTTAATCTGACCTTCGGCAGCCGACAAGGTATCGTTCGCATCATCAATTTGTGATTGAGCGCTGCTGATTATATCAGCGGCTAGCAGCTTTTCATTCTTATCTAAATAACTTTGCGCTTTTTTTATAGCGGCACTCAGATCATCGGCGGCGGCTTCATACCTCACGAAAACGATGTCATATGTCCAATCGATCTTGGGATTTACGCCGAATATTTCTTTGACAACCTCCTGCGTGTATGTATGATCGAGCACATAATAAAGCGCATTGTACGCATGAAGGAACTTGCCCTTCAGTGTATATCGGTTTAAATCCGATTCTGTATTCAGATCGAGAGAGAAGAAAACAAGCGCCGCAATCTGTTCGAAGTTCAGGTTTGTGTAAATTTCAGATTTTAGCTTGTTGTATATTTCGGGTATTTTCGGCAGAGAATTCGAGCTCTTAAGCTGATCGAAAACGGCCAGCAGCAAACGCTGCTGCCTGTCGATGCGGTCAATATCGGTGCCGGAGGTGATGTCCTTGCGTTCACGGCAATAAGTGAGCACTTGCTGTCCGTTAAGCAACTGATAACCGGGCATCAGGTGGGTACCGTCCAGCCAAATCTCGTAATCAACGTCGTACCAGATACCGCCGAGCGTATCCACGATGTCCTTAACGGCCTGCATTTCCACTGCGACATAGTAATTGACCGGGATGCCGCCGAGCGTGGTGCTGAAGGTCTTCATCATGCATTCAAAGCCTTTGCCTTCAAAGCCGCCAGCCGACATCCAAGCACCATTGATCTTCCATCTGTCTTTGGTAAAAGCGATGTCAGCGTAGCTGTCGCGCGGAATCGATAGAATGTCGACTTTGTTTGTGGAAAAATTCACGGAAAACAGCATCATCGTATCCGTTCTGAAATCTTCACGGCCTTCACGTTCAGACGAGTAATCAATACCGGCCACGAGAATATTAACGCGGTCTTTCATAAAATTCTTGTCTGCCTGCATGGCCAGCAGTTCCTCCGGAGACAGCGTTTGCCCCGGTTCCGTAACAATGCTGCCGTCTGTGCCTGTAGGTATGGGCGTTTGGTCGGGGAAAGCGGCGCGCGCGTCAATCATTGTGACGAAAACGAAACGCAGCACGATAATAAGAGCGACCAGAGCCAACGCCATCAGCCCGTAAATAACAGTTTTCTTTTTGGTGACGGGCTTGTGAAACAGACGGTCCTCATCGGATCTTGTTTTTTTAAATTGTTTTATCGCAGGTAAAACCTTTTTCTTGGTGTTCCCGAATGTATAGTTTTTCTTTCTAAATTTGCCCGGTAATTGCATACGCTGTCCCTCTGATTATTATAAATAATGCGCTGTACAGCAGCACGAAATGTATTATACCACAAATTGCATAGGAATGGTTAAATAAATTAAGTCATTTATGGGATTTAACATAACAGATGCATAATGAAGACGATGCGGTAAATAACTGAAAGTGAAAATATACAAAAAAAGCAGGAGGCTAGCCCCCTGCTTGAAATGGATTTGCCAGATTGTTAGCTGACTCGGCGGGCCAGCACAAAGTTTCTTGCCCAGTATGAATTGTCAAGCGAGCTGACCATCACCTTGCCCTGACCGGATGACGCATGGACGAATTGGCTGCCGCCGGTATAGATACCCATGTGGCTGATGGTTGAAGAGGTATCCGATTTAAAGAAGATCAGATCACCCTTTTGCAGCGAGGCGGTATTCGTAATCTTTGTCCACGAAGACACACCGCTGTAAGCCGCCGCCGAGTATCGCGAAACGCTGAAGCCTGCGTTTTTCATCGCATAGTAGGCAAGGCCCGAGCAATCATATGAGTTTGGCCCGTTTCCGCCCAGCAAATAAGGCTTGTCCATCTGTTTAAGAGCGATATCTGCGATGGCTGCTGAGGCGGAATATGATGTGTTGGTCTGCGGAGCCGTAATAGCGCTGCCTGAAAATGCTTTCTTGCGTGTGGCGGGGCCGGCAATACCGTCGGTGCTAAGGCTGTTCGCCTTCTGGAAAGCGATAACCGCATTGCGGGTAACGGTGCCATAATAGCCGGTGCCGGTGCCGCTGAAGTAACCGAGTTCTTTGAGCTTCAACTGCAATGCCCGTACCGCTTCGCCGGAGCTGCCTTCCTTCAAAATGAGGCGTTTTGCTGAGGATGAATAGAGCTTGCTTTGCGTTAATGGTCCCGCAATACCGTCAGCAGCAAGACCATTATTGCTCTGAAATCGAATCACTGCCGTTTTCGTCAGCGTTCCGTAATACCCTGTTGCGTTCGGATAATCCATATATCCAAGAGTCAGCAAACGATTCTGCAAGTCGGTGACATTGCTGCCGCTGCTGCCAAGCTTCATTGTTGGTGCGGCTGCCATGGCTGTGGGAACCGACGCAAACAGCACGGTCAGGACGCAAAGGACAACCACAATCAATCTTCTGTGTTTTTTGTACATCTTCGTCTCCCTTCAGTGTTTTTGCTGTGAGCTCTATTATAACGAACCTACACAGTTAGCTCAAAACGCGCTATCTTGTGCTATCTTGTTTTAATCATGCAGATATGCATATATGACAGAAATGTTACAGCAATATGACGAATTCGTAGCGTATGCGCCCGTTTGCGCATTTGACGGCATTAGAAAATGGAAATCAAAGAATATACTATCTATATAACCAGCACTTCGGTATCCCATTGAAGAGAAGCTGTAATGGTCGGCGGTCAACTCTGGCCTGGTGAGAATCTGTATCGTCGGCAGCCGACGCGGTTTGCTGACTGTGTTCGTTGTTACTTATATACTCATTTTATCATTAAGTTTATTGCGTCGCGAGGGTGAGCGTTTTGATGATTAGTATCGTAATATCACAAGATCTGCTGTCGGCAGATTGCCGAGGAAATAAAAAAGAGGCCGCTTGGGCCTCTTTAAATCGATCTCAGATCAGTACTTTTCGGCGTAAAGCTCAAAGTACGCCTTTGCATGCGCGCAGACGGGGCAGACATTCGGCGCTTCTTTGCCGACATGCCGGTGCCCGCAGTTGGTGCATTTCCACTCGACTTCGGTATCGCGCTCAAACACCACGCCGTTTTTCACGTTCTCGGCCAGTTTTTTGTAGCGCTCTTCGTGCAGCTTCTCAACGGCAGCAACGCCATCAAACAGCTTGGCAATGTCTTCAAAGCCTTCTTCTCTGGCTTCCTTGGCCATGCGCGGATACATGTCTTCCCACTCGTAGTGTTCGCCGCCCGCAGCGCTGATAAGGTTATCCATAGTGGAGCCGATGCCATGAACCAGCTTAAACCAAAGCTCGGCATGCTCCTTTTCGTTAGCGGCTGTTTCAGCAAATATGTTGGAAATCTGAACATAGCCTTCTTTTTTGGCTTTGGACGAATAGAATGTATATTTATTGCGCGCCATCGATTCGCCCGCAAACGCATCCATCAGATTTTTTTCCGTTTTTGTTCCTTTTAATTTTTCCATAATCATCTCTCCTTCTTTGTTGTTTAGTATGATATTGTCGGGTTAATTTTATGATTTCCAGAGGCCGTGCAGATTACAGAATTCATAAACCGTTTCAATGTCATCGGCCTTCACGTCGAACGTGGCCTCGGGCGCACCTGTGGCGCTGAGCTTCGCGCGGATAGACTGGCCGTCTTTCTTGATCACCTCAATGAAGCTGATATGATGCTCCTGCGTCATCGGATGGGCTACGCTGCCGATTTTAACGATTGTTTTATCGCCATCGGCCTCAATCACAGGGACATGCTTTTCAACAGCTGCATCCTTGGAGTTGGCTTCAAGCTTAATCATCTTCTGTCCGCAGCAAACGAGCGTAGGCGCACCTTCGTTCAAGATACCAATCACATGGCCGCAGACTTCACAGTAATAATAATCGCCGTAATGAGTCATTAGAAATTCCACCTTTCTTTTTTTATTATGAATGCTTACCGCATTGTTCGCAAACGCCGAAGAAGGTAATATGGCAGCCTTCAAGATTATGGCCGCTGGCGTCCACCGAGCTGAGCGCATTGTTTTCCAATTCTTTTGCGTTCAAATCGTAGACGCTGCCGCATTCGCGGCAGTAAAAGTGGGAATGCAATGCCACGTTGGCATCGTACCGATCGAAGGTACCACCGCATGAGAGCCGCTGAACCAGACCCTGACTTTCTAGTATGCTTAAGTTACGGTAGACCGTGCTTAAGCTTAAATTCGGGAATGACGGCTTCATCTTCTCAAAAAGCCAGAACGCATTCGGATGAGATACAGTGGAGCGCAGAACGTCCAGCATATATTTTCTCTGTTTGGTGTTACGCACGGTTTTGCTGTCGATAACCAAAACTTCACCTCTTATTAAGAATCGTTATTAATAAATTATCACTCTTATTCTTGCTTGTCAAGCGCTAAAACCAAAAAATTTTTCGCCTCGGCAACGCACAGACTTCCTATTGCTGAATAATAATGGTATGTTATTGATATCAATTAAAGGAGCCGTTATATGCGCCAATACAACAGAAAATCTGTTATGCTCATTTTGTGTTTGCTGCTGTTTTTCTCATTATCGGGATGTAACGCGGTTTTGAGAAACGCTTCCGATGTGTTCGGGCCGGAAACGGACGGTGTTTGGGGAAAACCTACCACGCCATCCGCAACGGCTGTAACAACGCAGGCGGGAACACCCGGAACATGGACGGTGATGCTGTATCTGAACGGTTCCGATCTTGAGAGCCAAGGCGGTGAAGGAACGTCCAGCTTACAGAGCATTGTGAACGCTGATTTGCCCGAGGGCATTAACGTGCTGATATATACGGGAGGCACATCGCAATGGCTCAACGACGTGGTTAGCCCCGGTCACAATCAAGTCTGGCTGGTGCAAAAAAACGATTTGACGCTGCTGGAAACACTGGAAACATCGAGCATGGGCGACAGCGCTACGCTCGCGGGCTTCATCTCATATGCGCAGACGAATTATCCGGCGGATCATAAAGCACTGCTGATGTGGGATCATGGCGGCGGCAGCGTGATCGGCTTCGGGGCCGACGAACTGTATGATTATGACGGGCTGTATCTCAGCGAAATGTCTGACGCATTTGCAGCGTCTTTTGATAAACAGCCGTTTGAGCTGATCGGTTTTGATGCCTGCCTGATGGCGAGCGTGGAGATGGCGGCGGTGGCCGCACCATATGCGAAATACATGGTGGCCTCCGAAGAGGTGGAGCCGGGCAGTGGCTGGGACTACGGATATATATTGGAGACGCTTGCTGCCGATACGAGCATGACAGGCGCAGAGCTTGGCATGGCGATAACCGACGGCTATTTCGCGCGGAGCGCGGGCAGTGGCATGGCTGGAGACCTGACATGTTCGGTGATTGATTTGAGTAAGATCGATGCCGTGGAGCAGCGGCTCAGTGCCTATGCGTCCAGCCTTGATGGGCAGCTCGCCCAGCCGCAGACGGTGGAAACGCTCTCGATGGCGCGAATTGGGGCGGACAAGTACGGCGATGAACCGGGCGCGACGGGCACCGAAACGCTCAACATGATTGACTTTTACCATTTTGTTTCGCTGCAGCAGGGCGGCGCGGCGGCAGAGCAGCTCATGGCGGCGATAAAGGATGCCGTGGTATATGAACGCAGCGGGGAACAGCAGGTTAATTCATACGGCCTCTCGATCTATTTTCCGATAACTGCGCCGCAGAGCGGTGATACGAGCCTGGAGATTTACAATGCCATCGATTTTTGCCCTGAGTACAAACAATTCATCGGCGATTATCTGACAGCGCTGAGCGAGGATGTTTCGTCGATGCCGGTGGATTACAACAATCAACTGATACCCGCATCTCAAAGCGGAGACTTAAGCGAGGTGGGGTCGTTCTATGTGCATCTCACGGACGCACAGATGGATTATCTCTCGTATGTGTACTGCACGCTCGGCTTGTATCTGGACGACGGAACGGTTGTGGATCTTGGTTTCGACAGCGATTTGACCATAGATTATAACGACAACACTGTGCACGATAATTTCCGAGGCTACTGGACGGGGATAAACGGCCAGTTTGCCGCTGTTTACGTGATGGAGGAGTCGGAGGATTATGTGATATACAGCATTCCGGTGCTGTACAAGAGCAAGGATGATACGAGTGAGTCAACCGATGGTGATATGGCGATCATCCGCGCCACGTGGTATTGGGACAAAACGTACGACAACGGCGGGTATTATGAGTATAACGGCATGTATTACATGAATCAGGAATACGACGCGCCGTCAACAAAGCTTGTGATTGAACCGGCTGCGGGTGATGTGGTAACGCCAATTTACTGGCCGTATTACGCGGCAGACGGCGATTACGAAGCTTACTACACGGCCGACCCTTATACACTGGGCGCTGACGGCATTGTGCTCGACTGGATAGAGCTGCCCGCCGGGAATTATGAGTATGGTTTCATGTTCTACGATATTTACGGGGGCGAGCACTACAGCGAAATGACGGATTTTGAGGTCTGATGTATCAAATAGTGCCATGCTAAAGGTGAAGCTTTTGCCGACAGGCGATTGCTGAGGTGTGCGTGCTTCAGCCTGTTAAGACACCTCATCCGGCGTTGCGCGTCACCTTCTCCTCAAAGGAGAAGGCTTATCTCGCGATGACCGAAACGAATAAAGCTTCAATGCTATTTGAAATGAATATAAAGAATATAAAAAAGCTGTGCGGATATAAAACCTGCACAGCCTTCTTTATAAACGGATATTATCTGTGAGCTTTGCGCGTGAGAATCTCAGAGTAGATCACAGCACGCACAAAATCGTTCTTATCCTCAAACAGCTTTAAGCTGCTTGTCTGATGTCTGACCACCTTCTTGGGGGGGGCGCTCACATCGTCATTGGTCGCATGAAATGCGGCAAGATCGATGTTTGCATATCGGCTCGGTGCTTGATATGCCGATACGGCATCAGCCGCGCGCGGTCTGGCAGCCTGAGATGCGAACGCACTCTCTGCCACACGCGGTGTTGCGGCGGGCAGAGGCGTTTGTGCTGGCGGCGTGCTGTAAGAGGGAATCTGCTGTGCTTCCGGTGCGCGCTTCGGCGATGCCATTTCGCCGGACATCATAAACGCGCGTTGAATGTCGCTGAGCGTGGGCCTCGGCGGCTCATTTTCGGTGCTTTTATTCGGTTTCTTTTTGCCGAGTGCTGACAGCAGCGATACAATCACAACAATGATGATGACAAAAATGATTTGCATATCGCATCATCCCTATTCGGTTTCTTTTTCGATCTTGGGCGCGGCGGCGCTCGAGATGGCATCGCGCATGCCCGTATCGGCCATCACGTTTTTCATGTTGTAGTAGTCCATCACCCCAAGGTTACCGTCTTTGAAGGCAACAGCCATCGCACGCGGAATTTCCGCTTCGGCTTCCACCACCTTGGCACGCATTTCTTGAACGGCAGCCATCATTTCCTGTTCTTTGGCGACAGCCATGGCACGGCGTTCCTCCGCCTTGGCCTGAGCGATTTTTTTATCGGCCTGTGCCTGATCAATCTGCAGCTGAGCGCCGATGTTGCGCCCGACGTCCACGTCGGCGATATCGATGGAGAGAATCTCAAATGCAGTGCCCGCGTCGAGCCCCTTGGCCAGCACAGTTTTAGAGATCAAATCCGGATTCTCGAGCACTTCTTTGTGAGAACTTGAGCTGCCGACTGTGGTGACAATGCCTTCGCCCACGCGCGCGATAACCGTTTCTTCACCGGCACCGCCCACAAGACGGTCGATATTCGTACGCACGGTCACACGGGCTTTGGCTTTCAGCTCAATGCCGTCTTTGGCGATCGCCGCAACTATTGGGGTTTCAATAACCTTGGGGTTAACGCTCATTTTCACGGCGGTTAACACATCGCGCCCGGCAAGGTCTATTGCGGTCGCCTTCTTGAAATCGAGCGGGATGTCCGCTTTTTGTGCCGCAATCAGGGCATCCACCACGCGGTCGACATTGCCGCCTGCAAGATAATGCTGCTCCAGCATATCTGTCGTCATGCCAAGGCCCGCTTTAATCGCCTTAATCAGCGGGTTCACAATGTTTGACGGCGTGATTTTGCGCAGGCGCATACCCACCAGAGAGATGATTCTCAGCTTAACGCCGGATGCCCGTGCGGCAATCCACAAACGAACAGGGACAAAGCTGAAGAAAAACACAAGAAAAATGAATGCAGCAACAATGATGATGATGTACAACCAAAGTTCAGGTAACATTCTGAATCACTCCTTTGTAATTATAATGACCACACAGGGAATAGATATATTTTCGTTGGGACTATTTAAGCAAATGGCCCAGCATTGAATAAAGCAGCATCACAAAAAGGATAAAGCCACCGGTGTAAAGGCACATCAGCAACAGCCTTTTTGGGTCCGTCTTCACCTTCTCGGGCTTTTCTACCTTTTCGAGCAGCAGCGCTTCGCATTTTTTGCAGAACTCCGCGGAATCCGCATAGTCGATTTTGCATACGGGGCAATACTTCACGTTAAACCTCCAGCTGTCTGACAGTAATTCGGCCGCCTGTTGTGCCGACCACACGAACACGCGCGCCTTTGGGGATAAATTCGCCTTCAGTGACAACATCGGCCTTTTCGCCGCCGATTTCCACGGTACCCGCAGGGCGCAGCGGTGTGACGCTCAAGCCTTCCTTGCCGCTGAAACGAGAATAATCTTCTCTGGCCACATAACCGGCATCCTTATCTTCGGCATCCTTCAGCACGAGAGACGAACGGTATAGCCAGCCCCGCTTAAGGCTTCGCGCCGCGATCAGTGCGAGCAAAAAGACGATAACGGCGATGATGAGCAGCAGCAGCAGCCCCTCGGCCACGGAATGCGCCTGAAACACGATGCACAGCACAAGCGCCACCAGACCAAGGCCGCCGAAAATGCCAAAACCCGGAATAAATAGCTCAATCATTAAAAAAATCATGCCCACGGCGAACAATACAACAGAGACGGTTTCAATCGTTTCAAAAAGACCCATACGGCACCCCTTTCTCCCGATAAATAAAATCATTCCTGTTGCTAAACAGTATAACACAAACCATGTGTTTATGCGCGAAGAAAAAAGAAAAGTTACAGTTATTTCAAAAAGTAAAAAGTTCCTGTTGAGTTAACGCTGAATGAGTCGACATCCGTTTTGAAGCCTGACGATAAAAAGTTTTCAAGCACAGTTGTTTCTCAATATCGCTTTTCTCAGAACACCTGATCTTCCTGTTGTCCAAACAGCCCTTATCGAATCATCATTTACTTGCTCAACAGCCTGTGATATAACATTCATACATTATATAGAGTTACAGCTGTCAGCTTTACCGGCGCAGGCGTGGCTGCCGGGCGCAAAAACGGTGGATTCATATTTTATGCCGTTTGCCCGGGAAATCAGGGAATCAAACAGGAAGGCCGGTTTACTCTCAGAGGAGCGAATTGACAGCGAAGTCTTCAACGATGCTGTGCGAGCCTGCCTTGTCAGCCTTTTTGAAGAACGCGGTGCTGATGCAGCGACCCCCGCTATAAACCCGCGCTATGGCTGCGGCAAATGAAGCATCGGCTGCCGTGTGACTATGTTTCGCCGGTTTAAAAATCTGCGCTATATAATAGAAGCATCATGCGGCGTTGTATAACCGGGCGAAGAGATGGCATAATCAATAGCGAAAGAGGCTGGAAAGCAAGGCTAAAAAAATGTGGATTTGCTGAAAAAAGTGCTTGCTTTTGCATTGTGTTTAATATATAATTTCAACGTTGCGCACTTCGGGCAACATGTTTTTTGGCAGGTTGAAGCGGGAGGTTGCCGGATAAAACCGCTTTCCGGGTAGTTTCCGCGGACTGTCGTCCTAATCTAATAAGGACAACGCTTCGGGCGGCATGAGAATTGCCGCAAAAAAGAATACTTGACACACACGGTTGAGTGTATACGGGGCGTAGCGTAAGGAGGAGAAAAATGGCAAGTCAGAAGATTAGAATCAAGCTGAAAGCGTACGATTACAACCTGATTGACCAGTCGGCAATGAAGATCGTCGATACGGCCAAGAGGACGGGCGCAAAGGTATCGGGGCCGATTCCGCTGCCCACACAAAAAGAAATCATCACCATACTTCGTGCACCGCACAAGTATAAAGATTCGCGTGAACAATTTGAAATCAAAACACACAAGAGGCTGATCGACATACTTGAAGCCACAGCAAAGACAACAGATGCTTTGATGCGGCTGGATCTGCCTTCCGGCGTGGATATAGAAATTAAGCTCTAGGGGGGTGTGACGTATGAAAGCGATTTTAGGCAAAAAATTAGGTATGACGCAGCTGTTTATGGAAGACGGCACAGTCGTTCCGGTCACGGTCGTTCAGGCCGGCCCGTGCGTTGTCACTCAGAAGAAGACAACCGAAACAGACGGCTACAATGCGATACAGTTAGGCTTTGGTGATATCAGAGAAAAGCTCGTGACAAAACCGCTTGAAGGCCACTTCAAAAAAGCGGGCGTGGCTCCGAAGAGAAACCTTCGTGAGTACCGCGTAGACAACACGGATGATTTCGCGCTTGGTCAGGAGATCAAGGTGGACGTGTTTGAAAAGGGCGACGTTGTGGATGTGCAGGGCACAAGCAAGGGCAAAGGCTTCCAGGGCATGATTGCTCGTCATAACAAGGCGAGAGGGCCCATGTCTCATGGTTCGCGCAGCAAGCGGGCCCCGGGCAGCATCGGCGCCTGCGCTGATCCGTCAAGGGTTATCAAGGGCAAGAAGTTGCCGGGCCATGGCGGTGCACAGTCGGTGACAGTCCAGAACATCGAGGTTGTCGGTATCGACGCGGATAAAAACGTGCTGCTTGTTAAAGGCGCTGTGCCCGGAGCAAGGGGCGGCCTGCTTTCGATCTCGAAGGCGGTTAAACTCGGCTAGCAGACAAGCAATAGAAAAGGAAGTGAGACGAATGCCCAAAGTATCGGTATATAAAACGGACGGCACAGAGTCCGGCAAGATTGAACTGAAAAACGAAGTGTTTGGCATAGAGGTTAACGAAGCGGTGATGCACCAGGTGGTCGTCGCGCAGCTCGCCAACAAGCGCCAGGGCACACAGAGTGCGCTGACACGCGCCGAAGTAAGAGGCGGCGGCATCAAGCCGTGGCGTCAAAAAGGAACAGGCCGCGCCAGAGCGGGTTCCTCGCGTTCCCCGGTATGGACAAAGGGTGGTATGGTGTTTGCCGTTAAGCCCCGCGACTACAGCCAAAAAGTCAACAAAAAGGTCAGAAAACTGGCCATTCAGAGCGCTCTTTCTATGAAAGTGGCGGATAAGAACATCATCGTGCTGGAAGACCTTGCGCTGGATGCGCCCAAGACAAAGCTGATGGCAGGGGTTCTTAAAAACTTCGGTGCTGTTAAAGCGCTGATTGTCACAGCCGCCAAGGACGAAGCTGTCGTGCGCGCATCGGGCAACATTCAGGGCGTGAAGACGCTGCCGGCCGACAGTGTTAACGTGTACGATCTTTTAAACTATGACAAGCTCGTCATCACGAAGGACGCCGTCAAGAAGGTTGAGGAGGTTTTTGCGTAATGGAAGCAAGAGACATCATTAGAAAGCCGGTATTGACGGAGAACAGCTACGACGATATCGCTGCGAAGAAATATACGTTTGAAGTGGATACAAGAGCCACGAAGACTGACATCCGCCGCGCTGTGGAAGAAGTGTTCGGCGTGAAGGTGGCCAAGGTGAATACGCTGCGCCAAATCGGCAAGCTGAAGCGCCAGGGTGCCCACATAGGCAGACGGCCCGAAGTCAAGAAGGCGTTTGTGACGCTGACACGCGATTCAAAGACTATCGAGTTCTTCGATTCGCTCGCACAGTAGGCATAAGGGAGGTAAAAGCTCATGGCGATTAAAAAGTATAAACCGACATCACCGGGCCGTCGCGGCATGACGGTTTCCACATTTGAGGAAATCACATGCACCACACCCGAGAGATCTCTTCTTGAGCCGATTAAAAAGACGGCCGGAAGAAACGTAAACGGACGCATCACAGTGCGTCACAGAGGCGGCGGCGTAAAGAGACAATACAGAATCATCGATTTTAAGCGCAATAAGGACGGCATTCCGGCCAAGGTTGCCACTATCGAGTACGATCCGAACAGAACAGCCAACATCGCGCTGCTGCAGTATGCGGACGGCGAAAAGAGATACATCATTGCGCCTTACGGTCTTACCGTCGGCGATACGGTGATGTCGGGTGCGGGCGCTGATATCAAGCCGGGCAACGCGCTTTGCTTGAAGGACATTCCGCTCGGCACACTGATTCACAATGTTGAGCTGCAGCCCGGCAAAGGCGGTCAGCTTGTGAGAAGCGCAGGCAACTCCGCTCAGCTAATGGCCAAAGAAGGTGCCTACGCTCAGGTGAGGCTGCCTTCCGGCGAAGTGCGCATGGTGCTCTTAAACGCCAAAGCCACAATCGGCCAGGTCGGCAATATCGATCAGGAAAACATTAATATCGGCAAAGCGGGCCGGAAACGCCACATGGGCTTCCGTCCGACGGTCAGAGGATCTGTCATGAACCCGAACGACCATCCGCACGGCGGCGGCGAAGGCAAATCGCCGATCGGACGTCCGGGACCGGTCACCCCTTGGGGCAAACCGGCGCTTGGCTATAAGACAAGAAAGAAGAAGAACGCTTCCGATAAGTATATAGTCAGACGCAGAAACAAGTAACGGGAACAGTAAGGAGTAGTGGAATATGAGCAGATCGGTTAAAAAGGGGCCTTTCGTACATGCGAAGCTGCTGGCGAGAATCCAGGAGATGAACACGAAGAACGAAAAGAAAGTGCTCAAAACATGGTCCAGAGCATCAACGATATTTCCGGATATGGTTGGTCATACACTCGCCGTTCATGACGGCAAGAAATTTGTGCCGGTGTACATGACAGAAGATATGGTGGGCCACAAGCTCGGCGAGTTTGCGCCGACACGGACATTCCGCGGACACGCGGGCGACAAAAAGTCCGGCTCCAAGTAGCCTTTAAGGGAGGAGACTATAAATGGCAACTCGTCAAAGAGAAAAAGCTGAAAAGAGACATGAGCTCAAAGATAAAAGACCGGCAGCAAGGGCGAAATATGTGCGGATTTCTTCTTCAAAGGTCAGAATCGTTATCGATCTGATCCGCGGCAGGAAGGTGGACGAAGCGGTGGCAGTGCTGAAAAACACACCCGCTGCGGCCAGCCCGGTTGTTGAGAAGGTGCTGAATTCCGCAATCGCCAACGCGGAGAACAACAAAGGCATGCTGCGTGATGATCTGATCGTCGCTGAATGCTTTGCGGATCAGGGGCCGACACTTCGTCGTTTCCGCCCGCGCGCCCAGGGGCGTGCGTCGCGCATCCGCAAGAGAAGCAGCCACATCACCATCATACTCGATAGTGCAGTCAAGGAGGAATCTTAAGCATGGGTCAGAAAGTTAATCCTCACGGAATGCGCGTGGGCGTTATTAAAGACTGGAATGCGCGCTGGTTTGCTAAAAAGGGCGATTTTGCCGCGAACATCAAGGAAGACAACGTAATCAGAAAGCAGCTTAAAAAGCAGCTTTATGCAGCGGGCGTTTCCAAGATTGAAACGGAGAGAGCGGCCAATAAGCTGACCGTGAACATATACACCGCCAAGCCGGGCATCGTGATCGGCAAGGGCGGACAGGGCGTTGAGATTCTCAAAGGGCAGCTTTCCCGCCAGACGGGCAAAGCGGTTATCCTTAACATTATCGAAATCAAGCGTCCAGATATCGACGCACAGCTCGTGGCTGAAAATATCGCCTCGCAGCTGGAACGCCGCATCAGCTTCCGCCGTGCAATGAAGCAGTGCATCGGCAGAGCGATGAAGGGCGGCGCACTCGGCATCAAGGCCATGTGCTCCGGCCGTCTCGGCGGCGCCGAAATTGCACGTAGTGAAAAGTATCACGATGGGTCGATTCCGCTGCAGACAATTCGTGCGGACATCGATTACGGTTTTGCCGAAGCCAATACCACATATGGCAAGATAGGCTGCAAAGTCTGGATATATAAGGGCGAAATTCTTGGCAATCCCTTAAGGGATAAGTTCAAGACGGCGGAAGGAGGCAGCAAAGATGTTAATGCCAAAAAGGGTTAAGAGAAGAAGAGTGCATCGTGGCCGCATGAAGGGCAAAGCCACGAAGGGCAATGTCGTTAATTACGGCGATTACGGTCTTGCCGCGCTTGAGCCGGCATGGATTACAAGCAATCAGATAGAAGCCGCGCGTATTGCAATGACCCGTTACATCAAAAGAGGCGGTCAGGTATGGATAAAAATATTCCCGCATAAGCCGGTCACGGAAAAACCGGCCGAAACGAGAATGGGTTCCGGTAAAGGTTCTCCCGAATACTGGGTGGCTGTTGTGAAACCGGGACGTGTGATGTTCGAGATCGCGGGTGTTACAGAGGAAATCGCACGTGAAGCGTTGCGTCTTGCGGCACACAAGCTGCCGATTAAGTGCAAGATGGTCAAAGCGGCACAGGCCAATGAAGTAGGTGGTGAGCAGGATGAAAGTTAGCAAGCTGCATGATATGTCAAACGATGAATTGACCGAACAGCTCAAGGATTTAAAACAAGAGCTTTTCAATCTGCGTTTTCAGAATGCCACAGGGCAGCTCGGAAACGTGATGGTCATTAAGCAGACGAAACGCGACATCGCAAGAGTCAAAACAATCTTAAGAGAGCGCGAAGTGAAAAGCGCAGCTCAGCGCTAAGGAGGATGCTTATGTCTGATAGAGGTATTCGCAAAACAAAAGTTGGCATCGTCGTCAGCGACAAGATGGACAAAACGATTGTGGTGCAGATTGTCCGTAAAGCGAAACATCCGCTTTATGGCAAAACCGTAAAGATCACAAAAAAGTATAAAGCGCACGACGAAGAAAACGCGGCAAAGATCGGCGACAAAGTGATGATCACCGAGACGCGGCCGATCAGCAAAGACAAGAAATGGAGACTGGTTGAGGTTGTAGAAGCCGCCAAGTAACCAGTGAGTATAAAGGGAGGCGTAAGACAATGATTCAAGCACAAACACGCCTGAAAGTGGCGGATAATTCAGGTGCCAAAGAGATCATGTGCATTAAGGTTCTCGGCGGCTCAAAGAGGGTCACAGCCAATATTGGCGATGTGATTATCGCGTCCGTAAAATCGGCGGCTCCCGGCGGAGTTGTCAAGAAAAAGGATGTCGTGAAAGCCGTCGTGGTGCGCAGCGTCTATGGCGTTCGCCGCAAAGACGGATCTTATATTCGGTTTGATGACAACGCGGCGGTGATTATAGATAATCAGAAGCAGCCCAAAGGAACGCGTATATTCGGACCTGTTGCTCGGGAACTCAGAGAGAAGGAATACATGAAAATCGTCTCTCTCGCGCCCGAGGTACTCTAGGAAGGCAGGAAACGAGAATGGCAAGAATGCATATAAGAAAAGATGACAAAGTTGTTGTGATCTCCGGCAAGGATAAAGGCAAAAAGGGCAAGGTTTTGGTGGCCGAGCCCAAAAACGGCAAAGTTGTTATCGAGAAAGTCAATATGGCGACAAAGCACGAGAAGCCAAAAGGCCAGGGTAAGCCGGGCGGCATTGTGCACCAGGAAGCGCCGATTTATGCGAGCAAGGTCATGCTTGTCTGCGGAAAATGCGGCAAAGCCACACGTATCGCTTTTAAACTGCTGGAAAACGGCAGCAAAGTGCGCGTGTGCAAAAAATGCGGCGAGACGTTCGACAAGTAAGGGAGGAATAGGATATGCCTAGGTTAAAGGATACGTATAAAAGCCAAGCCGTACCCGCCCTGATGAAAAAGTTTGGGTATGAAAACGTGATGCAAGTGCCAAAGCTTGAAAAGATCGTCATTAATATGGGGCTTGGCGATACGAAGGATAATCCCAAGGGGATGGACGCAGCCGTGAATGAACTCACCATTATTGCGGGCCAAAAGCCTGTGGTGACCACAGCGAAGAAGAGCGTTGCGAACTTCAAGGTGCGTGAAGGCATGAAAATCGGTGCGAAAGTGACGCTGCGCGGCACCCGCATGTATGAATTTGCGGATCGTCTTATGAGCATTGCACTTCCACGCGTGAGAGACTTCCGTGGCATTCCGTCGTCGTCTTTTGACGGCCGCGGCAACTTTGCGCTGGGTCTTAAGGAGCAGCTTGTTTTTCCCGAAATCGTCTATGATAACGTGGACAAAATCCGCGGCATGGATATCGTGTTGGTGACAACCGCGAAAACTGATGAGGAGGCCAGAGAGCTCTTAACGCTGCTTGGCATGCCTTTCAAGCACGAAGATAAGGGAGGAAATCCACGTGGCTAAAAAGTCGATGATAAACAAACAGCAAAAAGGTTCAAAATTCTCGACAAGAAACTATACGCGCTGCACGATTTGCGGACGCCCCCATGCGGTGCTTCGTAAATATGGTGTCTGCCGTATCTGTTTTCGGGAGCTTGCCTATAAGGGCGAAATTCCCGGCGTGAGAAAAGCGAGCTGGTAGGCTTTTGTGTTCGATAAAACAAGGAGGAAATTGACATGCCAGTAACAGATCCAGTGGCAGATATGCTCACACGTATCCGTAATGCGATTGGAGCAAAACACGAAGTGATCGATATGCCTGCTTCTATTATGAAGAAGGCAATTGCCGGTATTCTTCTTAAAGAAGGTTTCATAAAGGGTTATGAATATAAAGAAGAGGGTCCGCAAGGCGTCATTCGCATCACTCTGAAATATGGCGAGAAAGATTCGTCTATTATCAATGGGCTTAAAAGAATCAGCAAGCCGGGCCTGAGAGTTTATGCGGGCAAGGATGAGCTTCCCAAAGTACTCGGCGGCCTTGGTATTGCGATTATATCCACGTCTAAAGGTATCATGACCGATCGTGATGCGAGAGAGAACGGCGTGGGCGGAGAAGTTCTCGCTTACGTATGGTAAGACGGACGTTCCGGCGAAGAGCAGCATTGAAAATTACGCATTTGCGGAGGAGATAAAAATGTCGAGAATCGGTAGAATGCCTATCACGATTCCCGCGGGCGTCACGGTGACGGTCGAGCCGGGAAATGTTGTGAAGGTGACAAGCAAAAAGGGCGAACTGACAGAAAAAATACCGTCTATCATTGAAGTCAGTATAGAAGACGGTGTGCTGACTGTGAAGCGCAGCTCGGAAGATAAACAAGCCAGGGCGATGCACGGCCTCTCCCGCGCACTCATTGCCAACATGGTCACAGGCCTGACGGATGGTTTTAAAAAGACACTTGAGGTTGTGGGCGTGGGCTACAGAGTGCAGAAGAGCGGCAACAAGATCGTACTGAACGTGGGCTATTCGCACCCGGTTGAAGTGCCTGAAGTAAGCGGCATCACACTGGATGTGGAAGGTACCAACATCATCAAAGTAACCGGCATATCGAAACAGATCGTCGGCCAGTTTGCGGCAGATATCCGCGATATCCGTCCGCCCGAACCGTACAAAGGCAAGGGCATCAGATATCAGGGCGAAGAAGTGCTCCGCAAAGTCGGCAAGACCGGAATGTAAAGAGGTGGCTTAAAGTGATTAATAAGGTTGATAAAAACGCAATCAGACAGGCGCGCCACTTAAGGGTTCGCAATAAGATTTCCGGCACGGCGCAAAGACCGAGACTCAATGTGTTTCGCAGCACAAACCACATTTATGCCCAGATCATTGACGATGTGAAGGGTGTAACGCTCGTTAGCTCGTCCACACTGAGCGCAGATGTCAAGAAGGATATCGAAGGCAAGACGAAGAAGGAAGCAGCAAAGATCGTTGGTATGGCGATAGGCAAAAAGGCGCTCGCGAACGGCATAGACCAGGTTGTTTTTGATCGCGGCGGTTATATCTATATGGGCAGAGTTGAGCAGCTGGCAGATGGCGCCAGAGAAGCCGGACTCAAGTTTTAAAAGGAGGTTTGTCTGGTGCAGAGGAACGATTCATTCCAAAAGGGTGACAGAAAGAACGATAAAGGCGCACCGCGCGGCGGCCGCAAGAACTTCAAGAGAGAAGAAGAGCAGGAGTTCAAGGAAAAGCTCGTCTATGTCAACCGTGTTGCAAAGGTTGTCAAGGGCGGCCGTAACTTTAGGTTCACGGCGCTGGTTGTTGTCGGAGATGAAAAAGGACGCGTCGGCGCGGGCCTTGGCAAAGCGGCGGAAATTCCGGACGCGATTTCCAAGGCAGTGCAGAAAGCAAAACGCAGCCTGATACAGGTTCCCATTGTGGGAACGACGATCCCTCACGAATCGGTGGGTATATTCGGAAAAGGCCATGTGCTGTTATTACCGGCTTCCGAAGGTACCGGCGTTATCGCGGGCGGACCGGCCAGAGCGGTGCTTGAATTGGCGGGCGTGAAGGACATCAAGACGAAGTCTCAAGGGTCCAACACTCCGGTGAACTGCGTCAAGGCCACGATAGAAGGCTTAAAGGCGCTCAAGACGGCGGAGGAGTATGCAAGGCTTCGCGGTATCAGTGTCGATCAGCTTAAATAAGGAGGCCACGAATCATGGCAAAGAAAGCGGCAAAGATTAAGGTTCAGCTTGTCAAAAGCCCGATCGGTTATTCAAAGGATCAGAAGGCAACGCTGGAAGCCCTTGGTCTTCGTAAGATGAACTCAGTCGCGGAGCATGAAGACAACGCTTGCATACGCGGAATGATCAATAAAGTGACGCACCTTGTTCGGGTGCTTGAAGCTTAAAAGGAGGCAGGTTGTGAATATCTATGAATTAAAGCCGGCTCCGGGCTCCAAAAAGAAAAGGAAACGTGTGGGCAGAGGTATTGGTTCCGGCCATGGCAAAACCTCGACACGCGGTCAGGGCGGCCAGTGGTCCAGAAGCGGCGGCGGCGTACGCCCCGGTTTCGAAGGCGGCCAGATGCCCCTTTCGAGAAGACTCCCCAAGAGAGGCTTCACGAACATTTTCGCCAAAGAGTTCGCGACCGTGAATGTAAGCGACTTAAACGTGCTTGACGACGGCACTGTTGTGACGGTTGAGCTGTTGAAGGAAAAAAGAATCATCAGAAAAACGTTTGACGGCTTAAAGGTGCTTGGTAACGGAGAAATCACCAAGAAGCTGACCGTCAAAGCGGTTAAGTTCACGTCTACGGCTGCGGAGAAAATTGCCGCTGCCGGGGGAACCGCAGAGGTGATTGAATAATGTTTAGTACACTCCGCAATGCATGGAAGGTTCCGGATATCAGAAAAAAGATGATCTACACAATCTTGATGCTGATCGTCTACAGAATCGGTACACATGTACCGGTTCCGGGCGTCAATGCCGAGGAAGTGTCTAAGATTATCACCAACAGCTCGCTTGGCAGCTTTATCGACCTGTTTGCAGGCGGCGGACTGGCTAAGCTTTCGCTGTTTGCTTTGGGTATTGTGCCATACGTGACTGGTTCTATCATCATGAACCTGCTCACAATGGCCTTGCCGCCGCTCGAGCGTATGAGCAAGGAAGGCCCGGAAGGCCGTAAAAAAATCGCGTCGATCACGCGGTATGTCGGCGTAGCGCTGGGTCTCATTCAGGCAATTGGCGTGCTGATAACGCTGAATGCCACCGCGGTTGCAACCGGCACTGATGTGTTTTTAAGCACAGGAACACCGGCAATCCTTAACTACATCACGATCGTGCTGTCGCTGACAGCCGGCACGGCGCTGATTATGTGGATTGGTGAGCATATTACCGAAAACGGCGTGGGCAACGGTATTTCGCTGATTATTTTTGTCAGTATCATATCGAGATTCCCGAGCGCGCTCATCGGTTTTATCAAGAACATTGAAATGGGTACGATGTCGATTATCACGTTCATTATCGTGGTTGTAGCGGCACTTGCGATTGTCACGGGCATTGTGTTCATCGATCTTGGTGAACGGCGCATTCCGGTACAGTATGCGAAACGTGTGATAGGGCGTAAGATATACGGCGGACAATCGACGCATATACCGATGAAAATCAATTCATCCGGTGTGCTGCCGCTGATTTTCGCGATGACGCTGGTGCAGTTCCCCGGCATGATTATGCAGATGTTCACATCCAAGGAAGGGCAAGCTGCGTATGAAGCCGTCATGGGATCCAGTCAGCCACTCTATCTGGTTCTGTTTGCCCTGCTGATATTCTTCTTCACATTCTTCTATTCTCAGGTGACGTTTAATCCTGTGGATGTATCGAAGAACTTGCAGCAGAATGGCGGGTTTATACCCGGCATACGCGCAGGCAAACCGACATCGGATTATTTGCAGAAGATACTTGTTCGTGTGACGCTGTTTGGTGCGATATTCCTCGCGCTGGTGGCCACTGTGCCCACAGTGTTTGCGGCACTTGCGGGTTTCAGTTCGCCGTTTGGCGCAACAAGCCTGCTGATCATGGTCAGCGTATCTCTCGAGACCACAAGACAGCTCGAATCCCACATGATGATGCGTCATTACAAAGGGTTCTTAAAGTAGAGGTAGGTTTATGAGACTGATGTTTGTGGGACCTCCGGGCGCCGGTAAAGGCACACAGGCGGTTCGGATCGCAGAAAGGTATCACATCCCTCATATATCCACAGGCGACATGCTGCGCGAGCAGATTAAGAGCGGTACGGAGCTTGGAAAGCAAGCCAAATCGTATATCGATGCAGGAGAGCTTGTTCCGGATGAGGTGATTATAGACATGGTTCAGGAGCGTGTGACGCGGCCTGATGCCGCCAACGGGTTTCTGCTGGACGGATTCCCGCGAACAAGGCAGCAGGCAGAGGCACTTGCCACATTTGCTGAGCTGGACGCGGTCATTAACATCAACGTGCCTGACAACAAGCTGATCCATCGGATCTGCGGCAGACGCGTTTGCACGGACTGCGGTGCGACCTATCATGAATCGATGCTTGAGAACCCCAAAATATGCCCCAAGTGCGGCGGCAAGCTGTATGTGCGCGATGATGACAAAGAAGAAACCGTCAAACAGCGCCTTACGGTATACAAGGAGAAGACACAGCCGTTGATCGAGTATTACACGAGCCTTGGCATCCTGCACGATGTGGTGGGCAGCGGCGGTATCGATACGATTACCGAAACGATCGTGGAAGTGCTGGAGAGACAATGATCACGCTCAAATCGCAAAGAGAAATCGAGTTCATGCGAGAAGCCGGCAAAATTGCGGCGGAAGCCCATGAACTGGTGGGTAAAGAGGTGCGCGCAGGCGTCACCACTGGGCAGCTGGATGAGATCGTTCGGCGGTTCATTGAAAAATGCGGTGCGATCCCCTCGTTTCTCGGGTACAGCGGGTATCCCGCAACAATCAATGCCTCGGTGAACAGTGAGATTGTTCACGGTATACCGGGGGATCGGGTTCTGAAAGACGGCGATATCGTCAGCATCGATTTGGGTGCAAAATACAAGGGATTTCACAGTGATTGTGCCAAAACATACGCTGTGGGACATATAAGCGCTGAGGCCAGAAGGTTGATCAACGTTACCGAGCAGTCCTTCTATGCCGGTATGAATGCCTTCCAGCATGGCAGCCACCTGGTCAGCATTTCCGCCGCCGTACAGAAAACGGCGGAGAGTGCAGGGTTTTCGGTGGTGCGCGAGCTGGTGGGGCACGGTATCGGCAGAGATTTGCACGAGGAACCCAACGTTCCGAATTTTGTGAGCGTCGTGCGCGGCCCGAAGCTTCGGGTGGGCATGGTGCTCGCAATAGAACCCATGATCAACTATGGCGGCAAGGAAACAGTCACCATGCCGGACGGCTGGACGGTCAAAACCAAAGACGGCAGCTTGTCCGCTCATTATGAGCACACGGTGGCACTGACGGACAATGGGCCTTTGATCCTCACTCAGGCGTAGGCAAAGGAGGTAAGATATGGTTGAGTATCCCGTGGAAATCGGAAGGGTTGCCGTATCGACCGCCGGCCGCGATAAGGACAGATATTTTGTGATTACAGACATCATTGACAGCAATTATGTATATATTGCAGATGGTGACCTAAGAACAAAGGATCATCCCAAGAAGAAGAAGCTTAAGCATTTAAAGCTCAGTCCCCTCGTGTTAGACGGGATAGCGGTGAAGCTGAAAGGGGGCACAAGGGTATTTGATGCAGAGATACGAAGCGCGATACGATCGTGCAAGAGCAGCAGCGACGCTTAGAAGGGGGAAGCGATTTGTCTAAAAGCGACGTCATAGAGATGGAAGGCAAAGTGACGGAAGCCTTCCCGAACGCAGTGTTCGAAGTTGAGCTGGAGAACGGCCACAAAGTCTTGGCGCATATATCGGGGAAGCTTCGGATGCATTATATCCGTATACTCCCCGGCGATAAAGTCACTGTAGAAATATCGCCGTATGATTTAACACGTGGACGTATAAC
Source organism: Bacillota bacterium (assembly GCA_023412005.1). Classification (GTDB taxonomy): domain Bacteria; phylum Bacillota; class Clostridia; order Christensenellales; family SZUA-584; genus SZUA-584. The sequence goes on along the minus strand of JAEYOE010000025.1, from coordinate 75,244 downwards.
TTGGCGCGGCAAGGGCTAACATCAAAGGAGGATATGAAAATGAAAGTCAGACCGTCGGTGAAACCGATCTGTGAAAAATGCAAGGTCATTAAGCGTAAGGGTAAGGTTATGGTGATCTGCATTAATCCCAAGCATAAACAGACACAAGGATGAATGTTTGTACGGAGCGGCTGCGAAGTGAATTCTTCGATCCGTATGGCTTCTATATAACAAATTCGGAGGTGTAATTTAGTGGCACGTATATCAGGTGTTGACTTACCTAAAGAAAAAAGGGTTGAAATCGGCCTGACCTATATTTACGGTATCGGGCTTAAGACATCCCATGATATTTTAAGCGCGACAGGCGTTGACCCCGATACCCGGATCAAGGACTTGTCCGAGGCGGATGTCAGCAAATTAAGAGAATATATCGATAAGAATCTGAAAGTGGAAGGCGATTTAAGACGTGATGTGACAATGAGCATTAAGCGTCTGATGGAAATCGGCTGCTACAGAGGTATTCGTCATCGTAAGGGCCTGCCGGTAAGAGGGCAGAGCTCCAAACAAAACGCGCGCACAAGAAAAGGCCCCAAACGGACCGCGAGCGCGAAGAGAAAGTGAGGATAGTCAATGGCTAAGCCAAAGAAAGTCGTAAGAAAGCGCAGAGAGAAAAAGAACATAGAGCGCGGTCAGGCGCATATCCGTGCTTCCTTTAACAATACGCTCGTGACTATGACCGACGTAGGCGGCAACACGCTTTCGTGGGCCAGCGCAGGTGGAATGGGCTTCAGGGGTTCAAGAAAGAGCACGCCCTTTGCTGCACAGGTTGCGGCCGAAAAGGCAGCGACGGCAGCGATGGAACATGGCCTTCGCTATGTGGATGTGTACGTGAAAGGCCCCGGCTCCGGCAGAGAAGCGGCAATACGCGCTTTGCAGACCGCGGGACTCGAAGTGAGTCTGATTAAAGATGTCACACCGATTCCGCACAACGGCTGCCGCCCGCCCAAACGCAGGAGAGTATAAGGAGGAGAATGGACAATGGCTAGATATACAGGTTCCGTGTGCCGTCTGTGCCGCAGAGAAGGCTGCAAGCTCTTCCTGAAAGGCGATCGGTGCTATTCCGGAAAATGCTCATACGTAAAGCGTCCTCAGGCGCCCGGCGTGCAGAGCAAGAGCAGAAAGAAAGTATCCGAATATGGGATTCAGCTGCGTGAAAAGCAAAAGGTAAAGCGCGCTTACGGCATGCTTGAGGCTCAATTCGAAAAATACTATGGTATTGCCGAGCGGATGAAGGGCAAAACAGGCGAAAACCTGCTGCAGCTGCTTGAATCGCGGCTCGACAATGTGGTGTACCGTCTGGGTCTTGGGGATTCCAGAGCGCAGGCGCGTCAGATCGTGCTGCATGGTCACATCATGGTTAACGGTAAAAAAGTGGATATCGCTTCTTATATCGTCAGCGCAGGTGACGAGATCACCGTGAAGAAGAAACTCGCCGATACCGACAGGTTCAAGGAAATCCGTGAAAGTGAAGCGCGGCCGATGCCGAGCTGGCTGACGATGGACAATGCGAACCTGACAGGCAGAGTGGTCGCTGCGCCGGCAAGAGAGGATATCGACCTCACCATCGAAGAGCACTTGATCGTTGAGTATTACTCTAAGTAACGGATATAAGCGGTTGCCCTCAAAAACAATTCGTCTATAACAGGAGGGTTATAAATGTTAGAAATTGAAAAGCCGAACATACAGTGTGTTGAAAAAGCAAGCGATAATTCGTATGCGAAATATGTGATGGAGCCGCTGGAGCGCGGCTTCGGATCGACGCTTGGCAACTCATTAAGGCGTGTGCTTCTCTCGTGCCTGCCGGGTGCGGCGGTGACACGCATAAAGCTCGACAATGTGCTGCATGAGTTTTCCACGATAAAAGGCGTCACCGAAGATGTCGTCAACATCGTGATGAACTTAAAAGGCCTTGCGGTTAAGATGTATGTTGACGAAGCAAAAACGATGACGCTCGACGTGAAGGGCCCGAAAGATGTCACGGCGGCGGATATCATCACAGATGCCGACGTCGAGATACTCAATCCGGATATGCACATCGCAACGCTCGATAAAGACGGCAGTCTCTATATGGAGATTACAGTAGAAAAGGGCCGCGGATACGTGCTCGCCGATAAGAACAAAGAAAACGATATGCCGATCGGTGTGATTCCGGTTGACTCGCTGTTCACCCCTGTGAGAAAAGTGAATTTCACGGTGGAAAATACGCGTGTGGGGCAGATCACAGACTACGACAAGCTTTCTTTAGAGCTTTGGACGAATGGAACGATCGCACCGGATGAAGCGGTGTCGCTGTCGGCGAAGATTTTAAACGAGCATCTTGTTCAGTTTGTGGCATTAACCGATCATGTGCAGAATGTTGAGATCATGGTGGAGCCCGAGGAAGACAAGAAGGAAAAGGTGCTGGAGATCACAATTGAAGAGCTCGATCTCTCCGTACGTTCCTACAACTGCTTGAAGCGCGCCGGTATCAACACAGTGGAAGAACTGATTAAGCGTAACGAAGAAGAAATGATGAAGGTTAGGAATTTGGGCCGCAAGTCGCTTGAAGAGGTGGAGCAAAAGCTCGCCGCACTCGGGCTCTCGCTGCGCCTTGATGACTAAGAATCATCCACAAAAATATTGATTTTTTCGCCGCATGGCATTCGTGAATGTCCGGCTTGCGGCAACGAGGAGGCTAATTATGGCTGGATACAGACATCTCAATCAACAGCAGGACCAGAGACGGGCAACACTTCGGAACCTCGTCACAGGGCTGTTATGGTATGGCCGCATCGAGACAACGCTGGCCCGGGCGAAAGAAGCCAGGAGCATTGCGGAGAAACTGATCACGATCGCGGTAAAGGAATATGACAACACCGTTAAGGTGACAAAAGAAGTGACCGAAGGCGACGAGAAAGTGAAGCGCGAGGTTGTTAACGATGCACCTTCAAAGCTCGCGGCAAGACGCAAGCTGATGGGCTATCTTTATAACGTGCCCGAGCAGAGAAAAGACGGCGAAACGAAGTACGATTATAAAAAGCGTACCGGTGAAGTGACCAACCCACTCGTCGAGAAAATGTTCCGTGAATACGGGCCGAAGTACGACAAACGTGCGAAGGATCTCGGCACAGGCGGCGGTTATACCCGCATCATCAAAAAGGGACCGCGCCGCGGTGACGCGACCGAAATGGTCATTCTTGAGCTGGTTTAAAAAAGACACAAAGAAAAACCCGTCTATATGGGAATGCGCTTATAAAAGGCTTTGAATTTTGACTTCAGAGCCTTTTGGTGTATAATTGAGGCTATTAATTAACAACGATAAAGGATAGAGGAGACGATCAGGGAAAGGCAGATTCATGAGCATAATTGAAGTCGATAACATCACGTATTCATATGCCAGCGAAACAAGCATAACACCGGCACTGTCAGGTGTGTCACTGTCAGTTAAAAAAGGAGCTTTTATTGCGATAATAGGGCATAACGGTTCGGGCAAATCAACGTTTGCGCGCCATATTAATGCGCTGTTTTTGCCCGCATCCGGCAGCGTGACCGTGAACGGTATGGATACCAAAGATGAAGCAAAAGTTTGGGATATCCGAAAGAGCGCGGGCATGGTGTTTCAAAATCCGGATAATCAGCTGGTGGCCACAATCGTGGAAGAGGATGTGGCCTTTGGCCCGGAAAATATAGGGGTGCCGCCCAAGGAAATTCGGGAGCGTGTGGACGCGGCGCTTGAGCAGGTGGGCATGAGTGACTTCAAGGAGCGTGCGCCGCACATGCTTTCGGGCGGCCAAAAGCAGCGGGTGGCCATTGCAGGCGTGCTGGCTATGCATCCACAGATCATCGTTTTTGATGAACCCACAGCCATGCTGGACCCGGAAGGGCGCGCCGAGGTGCTGGACACCATCCGCCAGCTGAACGGGCAGGGAAAGACGATACTTCTGATTACGCATTATATGGAAGAAGCGCTGCAGGCGGATACCGTTGTGATTATGACGGGCGGACGCATTACAAAAATGGGTACGCCGAGCGAGGTGTTTTCCGACGAGCAGGCGCTGGGTGATGCAGGCTTGTCGGCGCCGCCGCATATTGCGCTGTATCACCGCCTTAAGAAAAAGGGCTTTGATATGGGGCCATGCCCGCTGACGACAGAAGAACTGGTGGATAAGATATGTCAATTGAGCTGAAGAATTTAACATACACCTATATGCCGGGAACGCCGTTTGAATCGAAGGCTGTGGACAACATCAGCCTGAAAATTAACGATGGCGAATTCTTAGGTATCATCGGCCATACGGGGTCCGGCAAAACCACGCTGATCGGGCTGATTGCGGGGTTGCTTAAACCCACATCGGGTCAGGTTTTGATTGACGGAGCCGACATAGCACAAAAGGACTACGACAGAAAGACGCTGCGCCGATCGGTCGGCGTGGTGTTTCAATACCCCGAGCATCAGCTTTTTGAAGAAACAGTGTATAAGGACATTGCGTTCGGCCCCAAAAAGACGGGTGTGCCGGAGGACGAGATTGAGCAGCGTGTGAAACACGCCATGGAGCTGATGGAACTCGATTTTGAGGGAGTTAAGGATTTGTCCCCCTTCGAGCTGTCCGGCGGACAGAAACGGCGTGTAGCGATTGCCGGTGTGCTGGCGATACGCCCGCAGGTTCTGATACTCGACGAGCCGGTGGCCGGGCTGGATCCGAAAGGGCGCACGCACTTGATGAACCTGATTACGCATCTCAATGGCGAGGGTGTCACGATACTTATGATCACGCACTCGATGGACGACCTGGCTGAATACGCGCACCGTGTGGCGGTGCTGAACGGTGCAAAGCTGGTGATGGACGACACCCCGCAAAAGGTTTTTTTAAGAGAAGACGAGCTGAAGGAAATGGGGCTGGACGTGCCGTATGTGGCGCGTATCGCGCTGCAGCTACGCGCCAAGGGGCGTCAAGTGGGCGACAATGTGATACGGCTTGACGAGCTGGAGGAAGCCGCTGTGCGGCTGATATCCGGTGCAAAGGGAGGCAGTAAATGATTAAAAATGTCTCTCTCGGTCAGTATTTCCCCGGCAATTCGGTCATCCACCGGCTGGATCCGCGCATCAAGCTCGTTCTCGTTATCGCGATTATTGTGCTGATATTCCTGATGGATACGCTGCCCGGTAACCTCGTTGTTTTTGCGTTTCTGGTGGCCACGATCATACTGTCTCGCGTGAACGTCAAATTCGTGCTGCGCGGCTTGAAACCGCTGTGGTTTATCATACTGCTGACATTTATACTGAACACCTTTTTTTACTCGGGCGGCACTGAGCTTTTCTCGTGGTGGATTTTCCGCGTTTCACAGGAAGGCCTCAACAGTGCCATACGGCTGGCTGTACGGCTCATATTCCTGATTACGGCCACAACGATGCTGACGCTAACCACATCGCCGATCGCGCTGACAGACGGCATTGAGAGCCTGCTAAAGCCGCTGAAGAGGGTGAAGTTCCCGGTGCACGAGCTCGCGATGATGATGACAATCGCGATGCGTTTTATACCCACGCTGATCGAGGAGACGGATAAGATTATGAAGGCGCAGACTGCGAGAGGCGCGGAGTTTGACTCGGGCAGCATATTTAAAAGGGCAGCGGGCATGGTACCGCTGCTGGTGCCGCTGTTTGTCAGCGCGTTTCGACGCGCCGACGAGCTTGCCTTTGCGATGGAGTCGCGCTGCTATCACGGCGGCGAAGGGCGCACGCGTATGAAGGTCATGCATATGCATGTCCGCGATATCATCGCCATGGCGGTGGTGGCAGGGCTGATCGTTTTTGCGGCTTTTGGCTATTAAAAAGTGGCATGACGGCCGCTTAAAACACATTTGAAATCAAGGCAGCAGGGCAAATTGGTCAGTCGCCGTTTTCCCGGCTGCTATTTTTATCGAATCCGTATTGACTGATTGAGAACGTCTTGTTTTGCGGCGGAGGATCATCTGCGTTGCCTAAGATCAATTTTGACTTTTTGCGGGATACACCGTCGAAGAAAATCACGATGAACCCCAGAATAATCATTGAATAGTAAGTCGTCAGACGCCAGATGAACATCGCGGCGGCCGATCCTGCAAGGAAGAAGCTGCCGAAAAAAATACCGAAGCCGGCCTCTGTCGCACCGCTCGAGCCTGGTATAGGCATAAAGTGAACGGCGAGGAAGAGGAATGCAGCCATCGCGACGATGGTGGTAAACTCATCAAATACAGAGATCGTTCCCATGGCACCGCTGTTTCCGTTAAGCATACCGAATCCAAAAGCGTTATAGAGGCAATACGGTATTGTAAAAAAGAACAGCCATTGAATCAATGTCAGCAGGCAGGAGATGACCACTTTGCCTTTGTATTCTTTTAAGTATTTGGCGCTGCCATGAAATTCATCCAGCGTCATGTCAATTGTTGTCCGGAGTTTATCGAGGTGCTTCACGATCTTAATTTTCGCCAGAAAATTCGTGATTGCGATGACCATTCTGCGGAGCACTTTGTATTTAACGATAGCCAGTACCATCACAAAAATGACGAAAAGATTGATTAATGCGCCGAACACGGAAAGCCAGAATATTTCCGGATCGTTTTGATGGAAATAAACACCCTTGAAAGACATAAAGATGATACAAAGCACGAGGATGACAACCTCATAAGCCATAAGCTTTATTGTCTGAATAAAAGTTGATATTCCAACAGGCACGCCGTCACGTTTCATATACGCAATTTGAGAAGGCTGAAACCCAAACGCCGCCGGTGTGATTGCACCGTAATAATTCCCGATAATATCAAGCTTCACAATATACTTGAATTTGAGCTTTTTATACATGAAAGACGTGATATACCAAACGGCCCATGACTCGATAAAAAGATAAGCCACCATACAGCCAAAGGCAATAAAAAGCCAGATAGGATTCAGAGACTTCAAAATTTCTTTGATGCCTGCGCTCTCCTTTGAAAGGATAATAGCGAGTACAAGTGTAACCGAGAAGACCAGTAAAAGATAACATATAGAAATTATTTGTTTTTTGTTTTTTTTCATGTCGTCTCCAGATTATGGTTTTAACCCTTAATATGCAATTTTTACAGTATACTACTTATGATAAATATGGTAAACAAAAAGTTGAAATGCTGTTGGGATACGGAAGATGCAGTTAAACTAAGGGGATCTGATTAATTTGCATATGCAACGTAATTCAATTATAATTTAACGTATGTTTGCTCAAAGGCAACGAAACTCTCAAGACGGCGCGGACAGGAGCCTCATAATGCGGATAAAGCTTGTTATTGAATACGACGGAACTCATTATGCGGGCTGGCAGCGGCAGCTGAACGCTCTTTCGGTACAGGAGGTGCTGGAACGCGCCTTTAAGGCCGCAGCCGGCGAGCCGGTGAGAATTCACGGTGCGGGGCGAACGGACGCGGGGGTTCATGCGCTGGCACAGGTTGCGCATATGGATACACAAAGCACCATTCCCCCCGATAGGATTTGCTTCGCGATGAATATGCACCTGCCGCCGGATATCCGCGTGAAAAGCTCTGAGAAAACTCACGATGATTTTCACGCACGCTTTGATGCCAAAGGAAAGCACTATCGCTATACGATACACAATGCGGCGCAGGCTCCGGCGATTATGCGCCACACAGCAGCGCATGTGCGCGGGGCATTGAACGTTACGGCGATGCGCGAAGCGGCTGCGTATGTTTTGGGGACGCATGATTATGCGGCCTTCTGTGCAAGCGGCAGTGAGGTGACGGACACGGTACGCACCGTTAACAGCCTTATAATCACGGAGGAGGAACCGTTTCTTCGCATAGATATCAAAGGCACGGGATTTTTGTATCATATGGTGCGTATCATCGCGGGGACTCTCATAGAAATCGGGCAGGGGAAGAGAACGCCCGCTTCCATGCGGAGCATTATAGCAAGCAAAGACAGAGAAAAGGCGGGCGTGACGGCACCGGCTAAGGGGCTGACGATGGTATCCGTGACGTATGATACGCTGTAAATAGAGGCTTTTTTGGTGGGGTGAGTTATTTTTAGGGGGAAAGACATCTTGAATTTATCAAAAAGGTCGTGGAAGAAATGGGCATTTGCAGGGGTAATCCTTCTTGGGCTGACCATTTTTATATGGAGCGTGATTGCGGCATCCGTATCGGTAGGCTTCAGCATCGGCATGGCTGCACCCGGCGCTTTGGGCATTGTACTGATTGGTTGGGCTGTCTGGCATTTGAAATACGATAAACCGGTGCTGAAACCCAAATGGCTGCGCGTAACAATCATCGGCATTGTGTGTGTGGCGCTTGTCGGGATACTGGTGCTGGAATCTCTGATGACGGTGGCGGCGGTGAGTGAACCGGGTGAAGCCGCAGACACGGTGATTGTGCTGGGGTGTGGTATTTTTCCGGATGGGGGGCTGACCGTTTCACTTAAGAACAGGCTGGATACGGCCTATCGATTTTTGACGGAACATCCCAACGCCGAGGTGATCGTTTCGGGCGGGCAGGGAAGCAATGAGCCGATGTCGGAGGCGGAGGCGATGAGACGCTATCTGGAATCGCGCGGGATTGATGACGCGCGGATCTACATGGAAGACCAATCTACGAGCACAGAGGAGAACCTTGAGTATTCGCTGGAAATTGCAAAACGGCAAAGCCTTGGCAACGATGTGGCGATTGTGACGAGCGATTATCATATATACCGTGCGTTGAATACAGCCAGAGCACTTGGGTTTAGCGCATACGGTATACCATCGCCAACGGGTTGGCGCATTTGGTTATCCTGCCATGTGCGAGAGTGGCTGGCCATAATTAAAACCGCTTTTTTACCTGATTTTGATATAAAATTAAGTTAGCGCAAAAAAAAGAAATTTAGACGCCAGCACAAATGAAAAAGGCTTCACAATTGCCTTAAAATATAGTAAGATGACATGTAACAAAATTAGTTTAACCTTCACATTTTTTTTAATTAAATTCTAAGGAGGAACAAATGAAAAAGACTATTGTATTGGTTTTGGCGATTGCCATGGTGTTGGTTTTCGCTTTCACCGGCTGCAGCGCACCGGCCGCTTCTTCCGCGACAAAAATCGGCGTGATTTTGGTTCACGATGAAAACACCGGTTACGACTTTGCCCACATCGACGGCATCAAGAAAGCCGCTGCGGCGGTTGGGATTGCTGACGACCAGATCATCTGGAAGTACAACGTGCCCGAAGACGAAAAATGCTATGATACCGCAACGGATCTTGTTGAGCAGGGCTGCACCTACATCTTCTCAGACAGCTACGGCCATCAGAGCTATATGCAGCAGGCTGCCAGCGAAAATGAAGACGTGACCTTTATTTCGATGACGGGCGATCAGGCCGCTCTTTCGAAACTGCCGAATTTCAAAAACGCGTTTAACGACACGTATGAGTCTCGTTATGTATCGGGCGTTGTCGCCGGCATGAAGCTGGCTGAGCTCGTTAAAGACGGCAAAGTCACGGATAAGAACATGGTTGACGGCAACATCAAAATCGGTTATGTCGGTGCTTACCCGTATGCTGAAGTGGTATCCGGCTACACCGGTTTCTATCTCGGCGTGAAATCCGTTGTGGACAACGTTGTGATGGATGTATCCTATACCAACTCTTGGTATGACCCGACAGCTGAAGCTGAAGCGGCCAATTCACTGGTTTCCTCCGGCTGCATCATCATCAGCCAGCATGCTGACTCCACCGGTGCTCCCGGTGCCTGCGAAGCGCTGCTTAAAGGCGGCACCACCGTTTACTGTGTGGGCTACAACGTGGATATGCTCTCCGTTGCGCCAACCGCTGCGCTGACCAGTGCTCAGAATGACTGGAGCGTTTACTACACCTATGCATTCAATTGCATTAAAGAAGGCAAAGAAATTGACACAGACTGGGCCGAAGGCTATAACGAAGGCGCTGTGATGATCTCTAAGCTGGGCGCAAGCTGTGCTGCAGGCACAGACAAGAAAGTGGCCGAAGTTGAAGCCGCTCTGAAAGACGGCAGCCTCAATGTATTCGACACAGCCAACTTCACTGTCGGCGGTGAAAAAGTGACCACGTACCTCGCGATTGATACCAACAATGACTGGGTCGGCGATACTGGCGAAGCCATTGAGAACGGTATATTTATGGAATCCACACTGCGCAGCGCGCCGTACTTCGGTCTGCGTATTGACGGTATCACCGAACTCAACGCCCAATAATTACAATCAAAGTGTAAGCGGAAAGAGCCACCGTAAAGTGGCTCTTTCTATCATTTTTCCAAGGGGGAATCCACCATGCAAACCGCCAAAGCGGCTGTCCGTTTGTGTGATATCACAAAGACCTTCGGCTCGGTTGTTGCCAATGACAAGGTCTGCCTTGATATTAACAGAGGGGAGATTCTCGCCCTGCTCGGAGAAAACGGCAGCGGCAAGACAACCCTGATGAACATGCTCTCCGGTATTTATTATCCTGATTCGGGGCATATATCGGTTGACGGGCGCGAGGTATCGATCCGCAGCCCAAAGGACGCTTATGATCTTGGCATCGGTATGATCCATCAGCATTTTAAGCTTGTGGATGTGCTGACAGCCGCAGAAAACATTATTCTGGGCATGGAGGGAAAGGGCCGTCTCGATATGAAGACGGTTGGCGAGCGTATTCGAGAGATATGCGCGATGTATGGCTTTGATGTTGATCCGGAAAAGAAAATATATAATATGTCGGTTTCTCAAAAACAGACCGTGGAGATCGTCAAGGTGCTTTACAGGGGAGCGGATATTTTGATACTCGACGAACCTACCGCCGTTCTGACACCGCAGGAAACGCAGAAGCTGTTCACCGTGCTGCGCAATATGCGCGATGACGGCAAAGCCATTGTCATTATTACGCACAAGCTGCATGAGGTGGAAGACTTATCCGACCGTGTGGCGGTGCTTCGCCGCGGTGAATTCATCGGAACGATGCCCACCAAAGACACAAACGCTTCCGAGATGACCAATATGATGGTCGGTCGGGCCGTTTCACTGAACATAGACAGACCTGAACCAGTCGATCCAAAACCACGGCTTATCGTTAATGATCTGACCGTACGCGATGTTGACGGGGTCACCAAATTAAGCAATGTATCGTTTACCGCTTATTCCGGCGAAATACTCGGTATAGCGGGTATTTCCGGCTGTGGACAAAAAGAGCTGCTTGAGTCTGTTGCCGGTTTACAGCCGAATGAAAGCGGAAGCATTATATATATTGATCCTGAAACCGGAAAAGAAATAGAACTGATCGGTAAAGACCCAAGAGATATTTTAACCATGGGTGTCACGCTGTCGTTCGTGCCCGAAGACAGGCTCGGAATGGGCTTGGTTGGCAGTATGGATTTAACAGACAACATGATGCTGCGTTCATTCCGCCAGGGAAAATCCGTTTTTGCCGATAGAAAAACACCGCGCGGTGTGGCAGAGCGTGTTGTGAATGAATTGTCTGTGAACACACCGGGGCTATCCACACCGGTGCGGCGACTGTCCGGCGGTAATGTGCAAAAGGTGCTGGTCGGGCGTGAGATTTCTTCATCGCCGACCGTCCTGATGACAGCCTATGCTGTGCGCGGTCTGGACATCAATTCATCTTACACCATTTATGATTTGATCAATCAGCAAAAGCAAAAGGGCGTCGCCGTTATCTTTGTCGGCGAAGATTTGGATGTGCTGCTGGAGTTCTGTGACCGGATTCTTGTGCTTTGCGGCGGAAAGGTCAGCGGTATTATTCCCGGCAGGGGCGCAGATAAAAATCAGGTCGGCATGATGATGACCAAATTGGGGGGAGAAGAATCATGAAACAACCATCAACAGTACCCTTTATGCGAATTGTCAAGCGCGATTCTATGAAGTTCTGGCGCGCCGGGATGGTTCGGCTGATCGGCTTGCTGCTGGGGCTTATCGTCAGCGCTATTGTCATCTATGCCATCGTCAAGCTCAATCCGCTCAAGGTTTACGGCGCGATGTTTGAGGGCAATTTCGGCTCTGAAAAGCGCTTTTGGGTCACACTGCGTGATATGGTGATGCTGCTGTGTATCGGCATTGGCCTCGCGCCTGCATTTAAAATGCGCTTTTGGAACATCGGCGCGGAAGGTCAGATACTGGTTGGCGGTATAGCCACCGCCGCTGTGATGATCTATCTCGGCACGTCAATGCCGACATGGGCGCTGCTGCTGGTATCGCTGGTTGTCAGCATAGCGGCAGGCGCATTGTGGGGCTTTATCCCCGCTGTGTTCAAGGCACGCTTCGGAACGAATGAAACGCTGTTTACATTGATGATGAACTATGTGGCCATACAGCTCACATCGTATTGTGTTGCGTTGTGGGAAAACCCTTTTGGGTCCAATACGGTGGGCATTATCAATCAGCAGACAAAAGCCGGTTGGTTTCCGAAGATGTTTGGCGAACAGTATATGCTGAACGTGTTGATTGTGCTCGCGTTGACAATCTTTATGTTCATTTATTTGAGATACTCCAAGCAGGGATATGAAATCTCGGTGGTTGGAGAATCGGAACGTACGGCTCGTTATATCGGTATTAAGGTAAAGAGTGTTGTGGTTCGCACGATGATGATTTCTGGCGCCATCTGCGGTCTGGCGGGCTTTATTGCGGTGGCAGGCTCGTCGCATACGATATCCACAAGCACGGCAGGCGGTAATGGGTTTATCGCCATCATTGTGGCGTGGCTCGCAAAATTCAATACCTTTATGATGATATTTGTGGCTGCATTGCTGGTGTTTTTAGAAAACGGCGCCATGGAGATTGCATCGCGATATAACATGAACGACTTTGCATCGCAAATGGTTACGGGCATCATCCTGTTCTTCGTACTTGGCAGCGAATTCTTTACAAATTTCAGGTTGGTATTCCGCAACGGAAAGGAGGCCTGCTGATATGGATCAGATACTGTCCTTATTACAGGCAGCGCTTGTATTCGGTACTGTCATTCTCTTTGGTTCATTGGGTGAAATCATAACAGAAAAATCCGGTAATTTAAACCTGGGTGTTCCTGGTATTATGTATCTTGGTGGTATCGCGGGGCTGGCCGGTTCGTTCATATATGAATCAAGTACAGCGTCACCTGTCCCCATCGTCGGGCTGCTTATTGCGCTGGTCTGCGCCATCATGGCATCGATGCTGGGTGGCCTGATATACAGCTTTTTAACCATCACGCTGCGAGCGAACCAGAACGTAACGGGGTTGACGCTCACGATCTTCGGATCAGGCGTTGCGAATTTCTTCGGCGGGGCTTTGAACAGCATGGCCGGCGGTGTGGGACAGATTTCTGTGGCCACAACGAGCAGCGCTTTTCGCGCCACATTCCCGTTTTTCTCACAAGTAGGCGTGTTCTCCGCGCTTGGCTTCATGGTTTATCTCGCGATTATACTTGCGATACTCTCCAGCTGGTTTTTGAATAAAAGGCGAAAGGGCTTAAATCTGCGCGCTGTGGGTGAAAACCCGGCAACGGCGGATGCGGCCGGTATCAACGTGACCCGTTATAAATACCTCGCGACCTGCGTGGGTGCGGCGATTACGGGCCTTGGCGGTTTGTACTACGTGATGGACTATATCAAAGGAACCTGGGCGATAGACGGCGGTATTGAAAAGCTCGGCTGGCTGGCTGTGGCGCTCGTCATATTTGCCCGCTGGAAGCCTAAACACGCCATTTGGGGGTCGTACCTGTTCGGCGTTTTGTTCTGGCTCTATTTCTACATTCCCGGCCTGACGCGCTCGTCTCAGGAGCTGTTTAAGATGCTGCCGTACGTTGTCACGATTATTGTGCTGATCATTGTCTCCATGCGCAGAAAACGTGAGAATCAGCCGCCGGGCAGCCTTGGGCTTCCGTATTTCCGCGAGGACAGATAAACGCATTCAATGCAAGGCTTCGGTTAAACCGGAGCCTTTTTTGCGGCTGAAACCGAGCTTATGAGTAAAAAGACATGAACGCGGAAAAGTTTCGCTCGTGCTGAAGGATCGCGCGATTTTTGGCTTCAACAATGAACGAAGACGGCTTGCCGGTTTTGGTTTTGATAACAACTTTCTTTGCTAAAAATCTTGTTTTGAACGCCACGCCGGAGATATCTTCATTGGGCAGAAGGACAGAAAGCTGAGGAATCGCCGTGGCACCGGTATTGTCAACTTTTAAAGGCAATATGGCAATGCCATCTTCAACTTTGTTGATAATCGCGTAGGCGTTCTTAGAGAAAAAATTAGCGTAATAAATCGTGCTCTCAAGAACCACCTTCCATGCAGGTTTAACGATTTGTGCAAAAAAATAAAGGTTCTCATTTTTCCAAAGACCGGCTTGAGACAAAGCATCCACAACAAATTGGTCACTTAACATTCAAAACCTCCGTCTATTATTGGGATTATCAGCGTGAACGTGTATTCGAGAAGGAATATAATACCTAAAAAGTATATCAGAAACACGCGAAAAATGTCAAATCGAGTATTGCACTGACAGGTGCGTATATGACGTAAAGAATAGGTAAGAGGCAGTTGCGCATGCAGCTTATACGCATCATAAATAATTGGGCATTGAAGGATCAACTGCGCGTTGATAATGAAGGGACCATGTGATATATTTTTAAATAGCATTAAGACAAAGAAGGAAAACAAATGGATTATAAGCAAGCCATAGCAGAAATAACGGCAACGGCCGCCGGCTTAAGTGCGGACGAGCTGCTGCCGCTGATCGAGATACCCGCCGATACATCAATGGGCGATTACGCGTTTCCGTGCTTTAAGCTCGCCAAGGAGCTGCGCAAAGCGCCGCAGATGATAGCTGCCGACATCAGTGAAAAGCTGGAGAAACCAAGCTTCATCGCCGGTGTTCAGGTGGTGGGCGCTTACATCAATTTTTATCTGAATAAGCAGCGCTACATTGAAGGCGTGCTGAGCGACATCCATAATCAAAGGGACGGGTACGGCCGCAGCAGCCTCGGCGCGGGGAAAACCGTGTGTATCGATTATTCGTCTATCAACATTGCCAAGCCGTTTCATATCGGTCATTTGTCTACCACGGTGATCGGCAACGCGCTTTATCGCATTTACGGCTATTTGGGCTACAAGCCGGTGGGCATCAATCATCTTGGTGACTGGGGCACCCAATTCGGAAAGCTGATCGCGGCGTATAAAAAGTGGGGCAGCAAGCAGGATATCGAAAAAAATGCGATTACAGCGATGCTCGAGCTGTATGTGCGCTTTCACGACGAAGCCGAAAAGAATGACAGCCTTAACGACGAAGGCCGGGCCTGGTTTAAAAAAATTGAGGACGGCGATGCCGAAGCGCTGGAGATATTCAACTGGTTCAAAGAGCTGACGCTCAAAGAGGTCAGCGTGATTTACGACATGCTCGGGGTTAAGTTCGACAGCTACGCGGGAGAAAGCTTTTACAACGACAAAATGCAGCCCGTGATCGACGAGCTCAAAGAAAAAAATCTGCTGGAGTTTTCAGATGGCGCTTTCGTGGTGCGGCTGGGGGATGAGATGCCGCCCTGTGTCATATTGAAATCGGACGGCGCCACGCTGTATTCCACGCGCGATCTTGCCGCCGCGTTCTACCGTAAGAAAACCTACAATTTTGATAAATGCCTGTATGTGGTGGCCTATCAGCAAAACCTGCACTTTAAGCAATGGTTTAAGGTGGTGGAGATGATGGGGTACGAATGGGCAAAGAACCTTGAGCATGTGGCTTTCGGTATGGTGTCGCTCGAAGACGGCACGCTCTCCACGCGCAAGGGCAAGGTGGTTTTCCTGCAGGATGTGCTGAATCAGGCCATAGAAAAAACGCTATCGATTATCGAAGAGAAGTCGCCGAATCTGGAAAACAAGCAAGACGTGGCCAAAACAGTGGGTGTGGGTGCGGTGGTGTTTGACACGCTGTCCTCCGCGCGCATCAAGGATATCACGTTCTCTTTTGATCGTGTGCTCAATTTTGATGGCGAGACGGGGCCGTATGTGCAGTATACGCACGCGCGATGTGCAAGCCTTCTGCGGCGCGCGGAATTCGATTGGACGGCAGCCGATAAGGATTACTCGGCGTTGAACAATGAAGAAGCGTTCGCAGCGGCCAAGCTGCTGTTTTCGTTCCCCGATACGGTGCAGCGGGCGTGCGAGAAAAACGAGCCGTATCTGATCACGCGGCACACGATTGAGCTGAGTAAGGCCATGAACCGATTCTACTACGAGCATAGAATCATCGATGATGATACCGCCAAATCGGCAGCGCGCCTTGAGCTGGCAGCCTGTGTGAAGCAGGTCATTAAAGCGGGCCTCTGGCTGATAGGCGTGGACGCGCCCGAAAGAATGTAACAAAACGCTAAAATACAGATGATAAGGCGGAGGCAGCTCCGCCTTTGTTTTGTTAAAAAGAACGTGCTTTTATACGTATTTTGTGAGATAATACGGATTAGATTTTGATATTAATTTAGAGGTATTTATGCTGGACATCAAAAGAATAAGGACTTTGCCCGACGAGGTTAGCGCGAATCTTAAAAAACGCGGCATTACGGGTGTTGTAGAGCAGGTTATAGCGCTTGATGAGCAGCGTCGTGCGCTGATTGTGAAAACAGAGAGCTTAAAAGCGCAGCGTAACGAAGCATCCAAACAGGTGCCGCTGAAGAAAAAAGCGGGTGAAGACGTAGAAGCGCTGTTTGCCGAGATGAAACGGGTTGCCGACGATATTAAAGCCATCGACGCAGAGCTGGCCGTGATTGATGCCAAAATAAACGACATATTGATGTCTACGCCCAACGAACCGCTGCCCGATGTGCCCGTTGGGGCGAGTGATGCGGATAATGTGGAAATCAGACGCTGGGGTGAGCCGCGTCAGTTTGGGTTTGAGCCCAAGGCGCACTGGGATATCGGCACGGCGCTGGGAATACTCGATTTTGAAACAGCGGCCAAGGTGACGGGCACACGCTTTGTGTTTTACAAAGGGCTCGGGAGCCGCTTGGAGCGCAGCCTCATCAGCTTTATGATTGATACGCATACGCTGGACGGCCCTTATACCGAGGTGTTTCCGCCGTTCATGGTGAACCGCAATTCCATGATGGGCACGGGCCAATTGCCCAAGTTTGAAGAAGATGCGTTCAGCGTTAAAAATATGGACTATTTTATGATACCCACCGCCGAGGTGCCGGTTACGAACATGTACCGTGAAAGTATTATGGAATCGCTGCCGGTATATCATACCGCATACAGCGCATGTTTTCGTGCCGAAGCGGGCAGTGCGGGCCGAGATACACGCGGGTTGATTCGTGTTCATCAGTTTAACAAGGTGGAGCTGGTTAAATTCGTGCGCCCGGAGGAGTCGGAAAACGAGCTGCAAAGTCTCGTGAACGATGCCGAAAAGGTGCTGCAAAAGCTGGGGCTGCCTTACCGCGTGGTGCAGCTCTGCACGGGTGATATCGGCTTCTCATCTGCCAAAACCTACGATCTGGAGGTTTGGATGCCCAGCTACAACCGCTATGTGGAGATTTCGTCCTGCTCAAACTTTGTGGATTTTCAAGCGCGGCGGGCTGGTATTCGTTACCGTACTGACGACAAAAAGAATGCGTTTGTGCATACGCTTAACGGCAGCGGCGTGGCCATTGGCCGAACGGTGGCAGCGATACTCGAAAATTATCAGCGCGCCGACGGCACCGTAGAACTGCCTGAGGTGCTCAAAGAATACATGAAAACAGATGAGATTATTTAAAGCGCTGCGGAGAGTCTTTGTATATCCGCATGCTTTTTTGGGAGGTTTATATGGAAGAAAAAAAGACGGAGTTTTCTAGACCCAAAAGAAACGCGCCGTCCAGCATTACCGTGAATGTGCGGCCGCGAATAGCGTTTGAAGAGAAAAAAGTTAAAAAGAATCAGCAGATCCCCAAGGGTCTATTCATCGGGCTGATGGCAGTGGGGGCTTTGCTGGTGGTGGGTATAATTGTGGTGGGTGTGCTGCTGCTCACACAGCCCAAAGCGGCAGCGGTCGAGGTAACCACGCCTGCCGCAACGCAGACAGCTGAGCCTCAAGCCACACCGTCGGCGACGCCGGAACCGACACCAACAGCGACACCGATGCCGACCACGCCGCCTGAGGTGAGCGATGATTTAAGCTCAATCTTTGAGGCACCGACCAACCCGATTCTCGATAACGAAACACAAGGACAGTAAGCAAAAAGGCTGCCGATCGGCAGCCTTTTATAGTCTCATTTTGATTTAATCTTCAGTCTTAACCAAGTTTGACTCACCGAACATCAGCGCATCAGATACGCGTCGCTGGCCGGTCAAAGAGCCGCCGTATTTGCTGATGTTTTCTCCCATAAAGTTCATTGTTGCGGATGCACCGCCGTCAAAATTATAGGCCACCTGACATTGATAGGAAGCAAATAAGTCTGCAAGCTCCGTCAGCGTCATGCCTGTGCTGTAACCCTTTTGCCGTCCGTCAACAACAACAAGCAAAAAGTGATTCGGTTCAATCATGCCGACGGCAGTACGCGGGTTCTTGCTTCTTAAACGGTGTTTATCGAGTCCCTCTGAAATGATACCATCCTTAATCAGCGTCGGGCCGAAAGAGAAGGAATTTTTTACGCCTTGGGAGGCAAGTTCATCAGCAGAGGTTTCACCCTTCTCAAAAATCTTCATTGTCCCATCCGGTAAAAACGCTAAGGTTTCTGCTTTATTATCATCCACACAAACAATGCCGTCACGAATGATTACGCCTTTAGGGTCCTCCGGTACATCATCTAAAAAGTCTCCGCTTACGGCAATGACGGATTTATAATTACGTGCAATTTTGTATAATTCAACATTTCTAGCACCCGGCTTGCCGATAACGGGAAAACCGCCGCGCTCTGTTTCTCCATTCTGAAGACGGATTTCAGCAGGATAGTAGGTAATGGTGTTTTCTTCGTCGAATATGCGGTTCACATCCACATAAAGAGAGGGAGACCGGTATTGCCAGTGGCCGTTTTCTGCGTCGGCAGTCACTTCTTCAGCATCCGTAAAATACGGGTTCGGTGTCGGCTCCGGTGTCGGTTCCGGCGTGGGCTCGGGTGTCGGTTCCGGTGTCGGTTCCGGCGTGGGCTCGGATGTCGGCTGCGATGTTACAACGATTGGGGTCTGGCTTTGGCACGCGCTGAAAGACGCAATAAGCGACAGACAGAGCAGTATTATCAATAGTTTTTTCATAAGAACCTCCGGTAGAATAACTCTGACATTATAACACAATTACCCGGGTTTTCGCAGAAAAATTTCTGAAGCAAAAAAAATGCCCGACTCGTTTTCGAGTAAGGCATTGGTTAAGCCGTCATCAGCCAAAATATTTGGCAGGGTCTTTGTAATTGCCGTTCACCAGATATTCAAAATGCAGATGATATGACAGATCGAGTTCCTTTGGCATCTCGCCGATCTTGCCGATTTGCTGGCCGGCGTTGATCTTATCACCCTTGTTGATACTCATTTCTCCAAGACCCGCGTAAACGGTGGAAACCTTGTCGGAATGCGATATGATGATCACGCCGCCGTCCGATTCGTCCGCATAAACATCCTCCACGGTGCCGGAGAGTGCCGCAAGTACGGGTGCGTCTTTTTCGGCTTGAATGTCAACGCCGTTGTGTGTGGCCCAGATGTTAAGCGACGCGAAGAAAACAAGCTCATCTCCGGAGAACGAATTGATGATTTTGCCGTCGACGGGTTTTTTCAGTGAAATGGACCCGCTGCCGTTGGTGTTGCTTTGAGCAGACGGCTTGGCCGTGGGAGACGGCGCAACGCTGGGCGTTATAGACGGGGCGGGCGTTTGAGTGGCTGCTGCCATTTCTTCTTCAAGCGAAGGAACGTCTATCAGCGATACATCGGTGCCTGATTCTTCGGGAACGCTTTGTTCAGCTCGCGGCCACGCCACCAAGGCGGTGATGCCTGCGGCCACCACGCATAAAAATATCAGAACGTATAATCCCTGTTTCTGAAAAAAAGCTTTGACAGATTGTTTGTTGATTTTGTCGGAAACCTTATCTTTGATGCTTTTAAAATTCATTGTTTCACACCTCCACTGTTTTCATCTTTCCCATTATTGCGCAAAAAAATACCAGCATCGCAAAAAATGCCGTGCTGGTAGTATGTATTAAAATCACTGAATGTTTATTTAACGGTAACACCCGAGAAATAATGTGTCAAAATCTGAGTGTAATCGGTTCCCTTTTTGGCCATTGCATTCGCACCTGTTTGGCTCATACCCACACCATGCCCAAAGCCAATCGTGGAAAAGGTGATACCATTATCGTCTTTAACGGTGAAGTTGGTTGAATTAAGAGCGAATATTTGGCGTATCTCGCGTCCGGTAAACGTTTCGTTCCCCACAGTCATGCTTTGAACGCGGCCTGAGTCAAACCGCGTGATTTCGCCGATGAGAGGCGCGTTATCAAAGCGAATACTCGGAGAAAAGGCGGTCATCTTTTTGATGAAGTCGTCTTTGCTTACGGTTACCTCGCCGTAATAACGTGACGACGATTCCTCCCCTTCGCTGTCGACACTCACAAGATACGGCAGCGCTTTGCCGTATACGTTTTCACAGTTCTCTGTTCGACCGCCTGCCGAGGAGTGAAAAAAAACTTGTATCTCCTGTCCCTCGTAATAAATCATTTCACCGGTGGTCGAATTCACAGCATCTACAATTTTTTGTGTATTGCTGGCGGCCTTGCTGCCCCAGTTTTTTGCCATTTCTTCGGGTGATAAATACGCCTGACAATGGTTGCTCTGGCAGCAGATATCGGCACCCGGGTGCGCGGAGCATCCGCCGTGGTCCTTTTTGTATTGTGTGTAGGTACGCGCGGCGACTGCCTGGGCTTTAAGTGCTTCCGTTTCGTAGGAAGCGGGCATCTCGGCCGCTACCACACCGACAAGGTATTCCTCCATCGGCATTTTGACGAGGTCGCCGTCTATCCACACCGTAATATCCGTTGATTCGGGCAGCTTAGAAATGCTGAACTCGATATCCGGAACCAATTCCTGCGTTTCCGGCGTTGTATTTTTCTTAACGGTCAATGCCGGCAAAACAACGGCGATCAATACAAAAACGATGATCGCAATGATCAACGCACCTTCTCGGCTGAGACCACGCCCTCTTCTGAACAAATGCACGCACCTCCTCGTTAATGGGACATTCCAGTGTATGCACCAGTAACGTGATTATGACAAACGAACGACCGACGCGCCCAAACCGATCAGCTTGTCTTCGAAGTTCTCATACCCGCGGTCGAGATGGAAAATGTCGCTGATGAGCGTATCTCCTTTTGCAAACAGTGCCGCGATGCAAAGAGATGCGCCTGCACGCAGGTCTGTGGCCAAAACCTCTGCGCCAAAAAGACAGCCGGAACCGTTGATGATGGCTGTGGAGCCTTGCACGGTGATATCCGCGCCCATTTTTTTCAGCTCGCTGACATGCAAAAAGCGGTTTTCGAATATGGTTTCGTTAACAACGCTTTGCCCCTTGGCAAGGCAGCAGGCCGCCATAAACGGTGCCTGCATGTCGGTTGGGAAACCGGGGTAGGGTGAGGAGACAATCTGCATTGGGCGGGCACCGCGGCCTTTAATGGTGAGGCCGCCGTCAAACGGAAATATTTCTGCGCCCGCTTCAATGAGCTTGCTGCAAACGGGCTTTAAGTGCTGGGCGTCGGCACGGAGAAGTGAGACGTCACCGCCCGTAACGGCAGCTGCGAGCATCAGCGTGCCCGCTTCGATGCGGTCGGAAATCGGCGTATAGTCTGTACCAGACAGTGTGTCAACGCCTTGTATCACGATGCACTCTGCGGTGGTTGTTATTTGCGCGCCCATGCTGGTTAAAAAGTTTATCAGATCGGTGATCTCGGGCTCAAAGGCCGCCCCGTGTATGATGGTTGTGCCTTGAGCGAGCGTTGCCGCCATGATGAGATTCTCCGTCGCGCCGACCGATGGGAAACGAAGAATAACGTCCGCACCGTACAGCGGCCGGCCCCATGCGTGAACATGGCCGTTCACCGTGACGGATTTGGCACCCAGTGCACGAAAGCCCAGTATGTGGATATCGATGGGCCGGCTGCCGATACGGCATCCGCCCGGCAGCGGCAGCGTGACGCTGCCTTCACGCGCGAGCATCGGCCCCATAAAGAGAATGGATGCGCGCAGCCGCTCCATGATATTGGCTGCGGGCGATGTGGTTTTAATCGATTTTGTCGTGATGGTGACAGTATCATCCGATAAGCTCACCCGTGCGCCGAAAGCTCTTAATAAGGTGAACATGTTTTTTACATCGCTGATGTCAGGTACCTTGCGGATGGTCACAGGCTCCGAGGTGAGCAGCGATGCCGCGAGTATGGGCAGCACCGCATTTTTTGATGTGCTGACACTGCATTGGCCGTAAAGCGGCAGTCCGCCTGTAATCATCAGCCGTTTTCCTGGTTTTGAAGTCTGTGTCAGATTCGTCATAACCGATCCCTGCAAAAAAGATAAGATTATTATGTGCAGGCCGTGCAAAATCATAGCCTTAAAAATATGCCAAAGAACGGCTTGTTGGCGAGTTTAAGTTTTGGAGAAGAAAAAAATCAACCATGTAAAATTTTTAAAAAAACAAGTTGAAAAATGCAAAAAAAGGAACTAATATTACCCTATCAGACAGAACTCTATCACGTAGTGCACAACATGCTAGAACACTGTCTCAAAGAGTAATAGAAGAAAGGCGGCAATATGATCAGCAGTGATATTATCAGAGGTCATCTCGACCCCATTATTTTGCGCCTGATAATGGAGAAGGACCGTTACGGCTATGAGATTAGCAAAGAAATCAGCCGACGGACATCCGAGCGGTTTGCAATTAAGGAAGCGACGCTGTACGCCGTGTTTCAGCGGTTGGAGAAAAAGGAACTGATCACCTCGTATGAGGGAGATGTTTCGCTGGGCGGCAGGCGGCGGTATTACAGCATTACGCCGCTTGGGCGGGCTTTCTTTCACGAAGAGGTTGTGGAATGGCGCAAGACCAAAGAGATCGTCGATATATTTATGGAAACGGAGGAGCACAAATGAAAACCATTCAGGAGCATGTAGACGCGCTGTTTCGGGAGATTCCCGACAGCGAACGTAAAGAATCATTAAAAAGAGAAATTGTTGAGAACCTTGAGGAAAAGGTGAACGATTTGATGGCTCAGGGCAAAGCGGAGGAAGACGCGATCAACAGAGCGATTGTGGAATTCGGCGACATCGGCGACATCAGAGACGAGCTGCGCGTGCAGCAGCAGCTGCCGCTTAAAAGGAGCAGCGCGGGGTTGCAGCTTGGGTATTCGGTGGTGGGCAGTGTGCTGATTATCGGGCTTGTGCTGTTTATTAACTTAACAATTACGCCGGGGTTTCTGTGGTGTGTTTTCCCGATTTTCGGGGTGCTGTGGTGGCCTCTCTCTATGTTCTTTCGCTGGCTGAAGTACAAAAGGTAAAGAGGTGCTGTGATGACAAGCTATAAAACTCAGTTTTCGGTGGCGGGCGCGGCATTGATTGCGGTGATGCTTGCTGTGGTGAATATCATCACAACGCCGGGGTTTCTGTGGTGCATTTTCCCCATATATGCCGTTGCGTGGTGGCCGCTCGGGGTTGTGCTGTGCGGCAAGAAGCACTATCTCGCGTTTGCGCTGGCTGGCAGCCTGCTAACGCTTGCCCTTTTGGCGGCGGTGAATCTCATCGTGACGCCTCAGTATTTGTGGTTCTTGTATACCGTACCGGTGCTGCTATTTATACCCGCCGGTGTGCATCTGCGTGGCCGAATGATTTCGGTGCCCGTCGCGGTGCTGTTCAGCGTATTGTTGATACTCTACTTCACAATTATCAATCTGCTGCTGACACCCGCGCGTTTCTGGGCCGTTTACGCGATATATGCCGCGCTGTGGTGGCCGCTGAGCCTGTGCTTCAGAGATAAATCCAAGCCGTTTTCGGTGGCTGGCTCACTGCTCACCATCGTGTTTCTCATCGCTTGCAACCTGATGGAAACACCGTATCCGTGGGCGCTGTATGCGTGCCCACCGGTGGTGTTCTGGCCGCTGGCGATGTACGCAGGCAAGCGCTTTGGGAGGCTGGCTTTCTCAGTGACCGCGTCGGCCGTTGTTATCGCCTATTACGGTGTGTTAAACGCGTTGCTTGAACCGCTCAGCCCTTGGGTGATGTTCGTGGCGTTTGGTGTGCTGTGGTGGCCGTTGTCCGTGTTTTTCTACGGTCGGAAAAGCGCGCATGGCTATGCTGCCGTGATGAGCGCGCTCAGTATTGTATTCTTTGCGGCGGTGAACATGGTTTATTCGCCCGGCGCGCTGTGGGCCCATTACCCCGCGTTTGCGATGCTGTGGTGGCCGATGACGTTGCTGTTTGCGCGTTACAAAAAGTGGTTGGCTTACGCGGTTACCGCAACACTTTTGAGCATCGTGTTCTTCGCTGTTGTTAATGTGACCACATCACCCGGCTTCCCCTGGAGTGTGTTCCCGTGCATGGTCATGCTTTGGTGGCCTCTCGCACTGGGCTTTAAACGAAAACCGCTCGCGCTTTCATTGGCGGGTGCGGTATTGATTATCGTAACGCTGCTGACAATCAATCTGATCACCTCGCCCGGGTTCTTGTGGAGCCTATTCGCTTCGCTCGGCGTGCTGTGGTGGCCGGCGGCTGTGGTTTGCAGAAAAAGCATGACGGCGTTATCAGTGGTGGGCAGTCTGCTCGTTATTGCGCTGGTTGTCACGGTTAATGTCATCACGTCACCGGGTTTCCCATGGAGTGTTTTTGCGGTGTTCGGGGTGCTGTGGTGGCCGCTGAGCGTTGGGTTTCACAATGTGCGTAAAAAAAGGCTCGCGGCTCAAAGCCCAACAGGCTGACAAAGAATATTTGCATCAAGAGGCAGGAATGATCCTGCTTCTTTTTAGTTAACATAAAGACAGCGGTAAAATATTCGTGTAGAATATAGACGCTATGAAAAAAGATGCGGCGACGCTGAGCGGCCTTGGCTTTGAAATTCAGCGCAAAAAAATGAAGAACATGCGCATACGCGTAACCGGAGACAAGCGCGTTTGTGTATCTGCACCGCATTACCTGCCTGAGAACCGGATCATTGCGTTTGTCGGAAAGCACGAAGCTTACATCAGCGAGCGCCTGAAGATGGTGGAGGACAAGCGCAGCCGCTGTTATCCGGCTGCGTATGAAAGCGGAGACAGCTTCTGCTTGGCGGGGCAGCGGTATAGGCTGCGTGTGGTGCACGATGAAAAGCCGTTCGCCGGGCTTAATGGCTCGGAGCTGGTGCTGTGTGTGCCGCCGGGGCAAAGTGTCAAAGCGCTGTTTGTGCGTTACCTGTTGCGTACGGCCAAAACGGTGTTTTCCGAGCGCCTCGCAGCCATGCAAAAACGCATCAGCCCGGCACCCTCGAGCGAAATTAAGCTCTCGGTGCGCAACATGCTCACGCGATGGGGCAGCATCAACACGAGACGGCTGAATTTAAGCCTGTCGGTGCATCTGCTGCGGTGCGAGACGGATTTGATTGACTATGTGATCATGCATGAGCTGTGCCACTTAAAAACGCCGAGCCATTCGCGTGCGTTTTACAAAGCGCTGGAAGCATACTATCCGAACCGAAGAGAGCTGGATAAAAAGCTGGAGGAATACGGCCTCGTCGATTTTTAGTCTATGAACATCTATGGGCTTATGGTAGAATAAGCAGGAATCAAAAACAAGGAGACTGGCAAATTGGATTACGCAAAAGAAAGCTTAAAGCTGCATTACGACTGGAAGGGCAAAATAGAGGTAAAGGCCACGGTGCCGGTAGAATCCAAGCAGGATTTATCTTTGGCATATACCCCCGGCGTGGCACAGCCTTGCCTTGAAATACAAAAAGACAGCTCAAAGAGCTATGAGCTCACACGCCGGTGGAATCTCGTTGCGGTGGTGACAGACGGCACAGCGGTGCTGGGCCTTGGCGACATCGGCCCTGAGGCGGGTATGCCCGTGATGGAGGGAAAATGCGTGCTGTTCAAGGCGTTTGGAGATGTGGACGCGTTTCCGCTCTGTGTGAAGTCTAAAGATGTGGATAGCATTGTCGAGACGGTGTATCAGATATCCGGCAGCTTTGGCGGCGTGAACTTAGAGGACATTGCCGCGCCGCGCTGCTTCGAAATCGAGCAGAAATTGAAAGAACGCTGTGACATTCCGATATTTCATGACGACCAGCATGGTACGGCTGTGGTAACGGCGGCCGCAATGATAAACGCGATGAAGCTGACAGACCGCAAGCTTGAGGAACAGGAGGTTGTGGTATCGGGCGCGGGCGCGGCGGGCGTAGCGGTGACCAAGCTGCTGATGAGCATGGGCCTGAGAAACGTGATTCTTTGTGACTCAAAGGGTGCGATTTATGAAGGGCGCGAGGGGCTTAACCCGTTTAAGCAGCAGATGGCGGCGATATCCAACCGCGAGATGAAAAAAGGCACGCTTGAGGATGTGATTAAGGGATCGGATGTGTTTATTGGCGTTTCGGCACCGGGTATCGTTTCTGAAGAGATGGTGAAATCGATGAACCCCGATCCGATTCTGTTTGCGATGAGCAACCCCGTGCCGGAGATTATGCCGGTACTCGCAATAAAAGCCGGTGCGCGCGTGGTGGGCACAGGCCGCAGCGATTTCCCGAACCAGATTAACAATGTGCTGGCGTTTCCGGGGATTTTCCGCGGCGCGCTGGATGTGCGCGCGAGCGACATTAACGATGAGATGAAGATCGCGGCGGCATATGCACTGGCAAGCCTCGTTTCGGATGAGGAGCTGAGTGCAGAATACGTGATTCCCGCGCCGTTTGATAAGCGCGTGGGGACGGAGGTGGCCCAGGCGGTGGCCGAGGCGGCAAGGAAAAGCGGCGTGGCACGGCTATAAGCCATAACAGATTGAGAGGGAGCTGGGTTAACATCCGGCTTCTTTTTTCTTTATCGTTTCCGTGCGATTCAAAAAATCAAAAGAGATACCCTAACCGCATGGGACAGCTTTAAGCTGAACGGCATACCCCAGTTGAGGCACAAGTGGGAGCCGTCCCCGGCGATTCGAGATATTTCTGTTCCGGTGAGGTAACGGTGATAATGCTCATAATGCTTATTCTCTTTGGTATAAGCAGAATAATGGGAAGAAGAATATAAGAAAGATACTCACTTTACAGCAAAACATACACAACATGGCGTCGATGTCACCAAGCCGACATGCGATTAATAAAA
The DNA here is from genome assembly GCA_023412005.1 of Bacillota bacterium. Lineage (GTDB taxonomy): Bacteria > Bacillota > Clostridia > Christensenellales > SZUA-584 > SZUA-584. Next base: position 47,968 of record JAEYOE010000025.1, on the reverse strand, counting down.
TAATATTGCAAACATTGAATGAAAAGGAGCGAGAGCCATGTCATACAATTGCGATCAGGACAGCATATTGAGTGAGCTTGAGAACAATATTGATGAGTGTGTGTGTGTCACCACAGAGGGCGGCTGTTTCAGGGGGTTGTTAACAGGTGTATCGGATGACGCTATCAAAATCGTATGCCGGGGATGCGTCACCGTTGTCCGTCTCAGAGATATTGAAGCGGTAACATTTTGCACAAGAAACTTCTGCTGCTAGCCCAAAGGTACATAGGCGGCCCAAGCAGGCCGCTTTTGTTATGAGAAAAAACGCACTTTGAAGCAGGTGTTCAACTATGATGGAAGGCGGTATTGATACAGAGAAATACGCGCGATTCACACGACCAGCGCTTTTTTTCTGTCACGAAGAATCTTCTCAATTTTTGCTTATTCGTTTGCTCCATATTAATAGTCAATAATGTTATCATCAATAAAATAAGAGGCAAATGATTAAAACTCTTTAAAGGAGCCGGAATCCGGTTGTTTGATTGATTTTTTTTATCAGAGAATATATGATTGGGTTATAAAACTATTGTCTGTACCGACATGATTGCAACAGTGAGGAAGGTGCTTATGAATTTTTACGACTGGATGATGCAGTACAAAGGCCGCAAAACGCCTCGGGGCGCGCTGGCCGATTTGATATCTTTTAAAGAAAACAGCTTTCCCAAAAGCGGCACGCGAGAAGAGATTGAATCTTTTTTAAACCCCGGAAATACCTGCGATATCACATCTGATATTTTTGGCACCGTATGGGAGAGCTACATAGCTGATACAAACAAAGAATAAAGACTATTTTATTCTGTTTATCGCTTTCAAAATACCATGCATAATGGCCTGAGGCCTTGGCGGGCACCCGGGGATATAAACATCCACAGGCAATACCGACCCGACACCGTGCCTCGTTGCGTAAGCGTCGCGGAATATGCCGCCGCTGCACGCGCACGCCCCCACGGCAACAACCAGCTTGGGGTCAGGTGTCGCGTTGTATGTTTTGATAAGCGCCAGCTCCATATTGCGCGTAACGCAGCCTGTCACCAGCAGCATGTCCGCATGCCTCGGAGACGCAACGAAATGGATACCCAAACGCTCCACGTCGTTGAACGGATTGTTGAGCGCGTTCGCCTCATAATCACAGCCGTTGCAGCTGCCCGCGTCCACCTCGCGTATCTGCAGGCTGCGGCCAAATTTCTTCTTTATGCTTTCCGCAAGGCGATCCTCAATGTTTTCCAGAGGTTCGCCCGTTATGGTACCGTCATCTTGGTAGGGCGGCGAAACACGAAGCATACCCCTGTCCTTCTGTGCCAGCTCGAATTCGCTGGACATCCGTGCCGCACCCGACGGGCAGATATCCGCGCACAGTGCGCAAAACACACACTCATCCAAATTGATACCGATGCTGTCTGCGGTCATCACAATGGCGCGCGACGGACAACGCCGCGCGCATTCGCCGCACAGCGTACACAGCGTTTTGTCAATTTCGGGGGCTCCGATGAATAAACGGCTGTCCATCGGCTTTTTGGGGTATTTCAGCGTCAGTCTCGGGTATTTTGTTATTTTTCCAATGGTTTTCAGCATCGTATTATCCTCATAGGTCGTTGCCTGCATAAGACAGGTTAAAGCTTTTGTTGATCAGCGGGAAATCCGGCACGATATTGCCGCTGACGGCGTGGCAAAGCGCAGGCCAGTTGCAAAACGACGGCGTTCTGATCTTATACCGGAAAACAGTATCGTTTTCTCCCGCCATAATCCAGTGCATGTTTTCACCGCGCGGCGCCTCGGTTAAACCGAAGGCGGTGCTGTAGGGGGCAATGCCGGGCAGCGGTTCATATAAAGAAGACTCCGGCATGGTCTCTATTGCCTGTATCATCAGGCTGATGGATTCAAAGCACTCCTCCAGCTTCACGTTCATCCGGCAGTTAACGTCACCGTTGTGATGCAGAGGCACGTTAAACTGTAGCTTATCATAAGCCGCGTAAGGAAACGCTTTACGCACATCGCCGGCTTGGCCCGACGCACGTCCGCCCGGGCCCACAGCGTTCAGATCCTTCGCTGTTGTGCTGGACAATACGCCCGTGTTCTCGACTCTGTCGATAAACATGCTGCTCGATTTGATGATGTCCTGCGTGTCCTTAAGCTCCTTTTGTATCCGGTTGAGCTGCGCTATTATGCTGTTTTGCTTGCCTGCAACAAATTCGCGCCTGACCCCGCCCGGGCAGTTGACGCTTCTTAAAAAGCGCATGCCGCAAAGCTCGTCCGCAGCAGCGTAGCACCAGCCGCGCATCATTCTAAACTGAAATGCCGCGAAGCCATACGCCACATCAAGGCATATGCCCGCGAGGTCTCCCAGATGGCTCGTGAGGCGTTCCAGCTCCGCGAATATCACGCGCGTGTAGGCGGCGCGGGGCGGCGCGTCTATGCCCGCCAGCTTCTCCACTGCCAGACAGTACGCAAGCGAATTGGCGACGGTCTCGTCGCCGGAAATGCGTTCGGCTATGTAAAAGCAGCGCTCAATGCTCTCGCCTTCGCAGCGCTTTTCGATGCCCTTGTGCACATAATAAAGCTGGGCTTCAAGATTGATGATGGGTTCGCCTGCCACGCTGAAACGAAAATGCCCCGGCTCTATGATGCCCGCGTGTACGGGCCCCACGGGTATTTCGTAAACACCCTCGCCCTCCACCTGCCTGAATTCAGCGGGCTCACTGGCCCATTCAGGCCTGCGGTTGTCAAAATCACGGCGCAGCGGGTGAATCCCTTGGGGCCAGTTGCCGTGAAGCACGAGCCTTTTGGGCTCCGGGTGCCCCACGGCCATAAGTCCGAACATATCCTGTATCTCCCGTTCATAAAGCGCGGCGGCATGCACGTCGGCGGTGATAGACGTAAACTCACCGGAATCTGCCGAGGTTCTTAATATCAGCAGCTGCCCGGCCTCACGGTCGGCAAACACATAGTAAATCGAGAAGCCGCCATTGAGCGCTCTATCGTCGGTGGCAAACAGATTTACCAGAGAGAGACCCAAATCGGTGTTTATAAAGGCGCAGATGTCGCGGATTTTTTGCGGGACAGCATCAAAATAGATTTCGTTGCCGTTGGCTTCGCGCCTGCTGCTGAGCGCTTCGGGGTATGCCTTGATCAACCGTTCTTCACTCATCATGCTCATGACAGGCCTCCGTTAACAATGCTGACAGCGTCAGAAATCAATTTTTTAAGACCTTCGGGCATTGCGACGCCCATATAGAGAACGGCGGCCAGCAGCACCACCAGCACACAGACACCGGGAATATTCGTTTCTCCGCGCTGAACACTATTGTTTTCTTTGGCGGCGAAAAACATGTTGAACAGCGCGTATATAAGCCCGGCGAAAACCACCGCCAGAATAAGCGCCAGCACGATGCCGAGGACGATTGATCCGGCACTTGCATGACTCGTGAAAACGGATGCCAGCACGTTGAATTCGCTCGCGAAAACGCTGAAGGGCGGCATGCCGCCTATTGCGAAAAGCCCCAGCATGAAAACCGTTCCGGTAACGGGCAGCGCTTTAAGCACCCCACTCACCTTGCTGATCTCCCGTGATCCATACTTTTGAAGCACGGTGCCTGAGGATAAAAAGAGCATCGATTTTGTCAGCGAGTGATTGATCATGTGAAAGAACGCGGCAAACAGCGATGCCGGCGTAAAAAGCCCCACAGACAGCGATATGATTCCCATATGTTCGATACTGGAATAAGCAAGAAGTCGCTTATAATCCTTTTGCGTGATAATGAACAGCGCTGCCGTCAGTATTGAGAGCAAGCCGGCGACGATCATCAAGCCACCTGTGTAACTGTTGCTTCCGAGATTTTTGTTGACGATCGCAACGGTGCGTATGATGCCGTACATTGCGCCGTTAAGCAGCACACCGGAGAGCAGCGCACTGATCGGCGAAGGGGCCTGACTGTGCGCGTCAGGCAGCCAGGTGTGCATGGGGGCGAGGCCTGCCTTGGTGCCAAAGCCGATGAGTATGAATATGAAGGAGAATTTGAGTATCGGGCCGGACAGCGATTGTGCGCCTGAAAACAGCGCCGTCCAATTAAGCCCGTTTTCTTCACCGAGCACACCCGAAGAGGAAACGTACAGGAATATGACACCAAGCAGCGCAATGGCAATGCCCACCGAGCAGATGATGACGTACTTCCAAGCGGCTTCCAGCGCCTTTTTGCCGTTGCCGAAGCCCACCAGAAAAACCGATGCGAGCGTCGTTGCCTCTATCGCAATCCACATGACGCCCATGTTTCTCACCGTCAATGCCAGTATCATCGTCAATATGAACGAATACATCAGCATATAGTAAAGCTTGATCCGTTTATCGGTGATTTCGCCGCGCGCCTTCTCCGTTTCCAGATAACCGACCGAATAAACGGCAGACATAAGGCCGATAACCAGCACAATGTCCAACACGATGATGCTGACCTGATCCACGTAGAACAAGCCGTTTAGAAAACCGTATCCGTACGCGCCTGAGGCCATCACCTGTGCGGTGACGAAACAGCCCGCTGTCACCAGCAAAGCGGAAACGGTGATGCTGACAGCGTGCAGCATTTTGTTCCAGCGGAGCAATGCAAAAAACGCAATGGCAGCGGCCGGTGCAATCCATAACACAATACCCATAAAGCTAACCCTTCAGTTTGTTCAGCCTGTCAATATCGATAGACTCGAAACGCTCGTTTATCTTGAACACCATCGTGCCGAGTATCAGCACCGAGGTGACAATATCCACAAAAATGCCCATATCGATGATAAACGGCAAACCGTCCGTTGCAAAAAGTGCCGTCACAAAAAGGCCATTCTCAATTTCAAGAAAACCCACGATCTGCCCGATCGCCTTTCTTCGGCTGATGATAAAGAACAGCCCAATCAGGACAATGGAAATGGCGTTGACGAGCAGCAGCAGCGTTGTACCCGTAAAGCTGCCGACGGCCGCCAGCGAAAAATAGGTCAGAACCACGATACCGCAGCTGATCATGACGAGCATCGGTATATTCAGCAAGAAATCCTTCTCGACCCTGTATTCAACGGATGCCCATGTTTTGTGCAGCATGTGCGGTATATATATGATCTTAAGTGCCACGATAACCGCGCTGATAACAAGCAGATCGATGCCGCCGCGCTCCGCGATGCGGCTGATACCCGTCACGCAGGTGACAGCAGCGATGAGCACGGCCTGCAGCCTTAGCACCGTGATGTATGACTTTATCCTTTTGATGGCCATCAGCATAATGGCGGACATCAGTATCATGACAGAAAATATCGAATTGAATGTTTCCACCGTTACCTCCCGAAAACGAAAAACTGCAGGAACCCGACAAACGACAATATAAACGCCAGCGCCGCCAGATTGGGCACGCTGAAAAACCGCAATTTGACGGTAAAGGCCTCAATAAACCCTGTCAGCACCGAAGCCAGCGTGACCTTTATAAGATAGATCAGCAAAGAAAACGCAACAGCCGCCGTTTCCGATACGCCCGCCAGCTGATCAACCGGAACAAATATGTTGACCAGCAGCGTGATCAACACCAGCTGCTTGACAGCGGCACCGTATTCCATCAGCGCGAGGCTCCGGCCCGAGTATTCGAGCAGCATCGCTTCATGAACCATCGTCAGCTCAAGATGCGTGGACGGATCGTCCACCGGGATGCGTGCCGTTTCGGCTATGATAATGATCAGCATGGCCAGAAAACATAGTATGAACATCGGGTTCAGCAGCGGCATCCCCGCAGCGTCCGCCGTCTTTATAATGTCAAAAACGGATGTGGACTGCGCGTACAGCCCGAGTGTTAAAAACGTGACCAGTATGGATGGCTCGATCAGTGCGGATATCATCGCCTCACGGCTGCCGCCCATGCCGCCGAAGGTGCTGCCCGTGTCGAGCGCGGCGATGATCATGAAGAACCGACCGAGTGCCAGCACCGAGAAAAGCATGATGACATCTCCGGGAAACGAAACGCCGGGCATCGCCGGTGTGACCGGCACAAACAGTGAGGCGCAAAGCGCGGTGCCGAATACGATGAAGGGTGTGACCCTGAATATCCACGAGGCCGTTTCCGAAACGACAGCGCGTTTTTGGAACAGCTTAAATAAATCGTAATATGGCTGCAGCAACGGAGCGCCCTTGCGCTTTTGCGTCAGCGCCTTCACTTTTTTTATCACGCCGTTTAAAAAAGGCGCAATCAGAAGTATCACGATAATCTGTAAAGCTGTGTATATAAACGTGCTCATGCGGCGCCCCCTTAAGAAAAGATACTGTACAGCAGCATCGCGAACACTGCGAACAGTATATAAGCCAAATACCGTCTGACGCTGCCTGTTTGAACGGCGTATTTTGCTCTTTTCGATAAATTCTGAACGAACCGCATAAGCGGCTGATACAGATGCTTTTCAATGACAGATTCCGACCCGACAGTGTATACCATCTTTTTTGGATGATAGGTGGTACCGCCGATGGTTTTAAGCTCTCTTGTCGGTCTGAACAATATACGAAATACGATCTTCAAGGGCTTGGAGAAGCCCGTCGCGGTATACTGCATCCTCGCATTCAGTGCTTCGTAACCGCAATCCCAGGTGCCGTATTTTCGCGCCAGATACTTGCCGCCCACGATTCGCAGCACCAGCAGCGTTAAAACAATGATGCCAGTCAGTATTGCCAGCAGGCTCAGCGGCGATATACTGCCGCCCGCTGCGTCCAAAGGCAGATAGGCAAACAGCATGCCCCCTTCCAGCTGAGACGCCAGCGAGACCCCGCCCAAGGCAGCCGTTACAGTGCCCAGAGTTTTAACGAGCGCCAGCGGGAATAGCCCTGCGGCAAGGCACAGCAACGCAAGGATCCCCATTGCAAGCTTCATTGTTATAGGGACGTCTTTGGCGGTGGACGCGAGCTCGGTACGCGGCTTGCCAAGGAACGATATGCCGAAGAGCTTGGCAAAACATGCGACCGCAAGTGCACCGGACAGCGCAAGTGCGGCGACGGCCAGCATCGAGAGAATGTTGATACCCGCGTGCCCCGGGATCATCCCCGCGAACAACGACTGATAAGTCAGCCACTCGCTCACAAACCCATTGAAAGGAACAAGCGCCGAGATGGAAAGCGAGAAGCATAATATCAACAGCGCCGTTACAGGCATTTTCTTAATAAGCCCGCCGAGTTTCTCCATGTTCTTCGTGCCGGTGGCGTATTGTATGGACCCTGCGCCTAAGAAAAGCCCGCTTTTAAACAGCGTGTGATTGAGCGTATGCAACAGCGACGCTGTGAGTGCCAGCGAGCCGGCAACTGTATTGTTCTGCGCAAATGCGATAAAGCTGATTCCAAGGCCAATGAGTATAATGCCTATGTTCTCAATGCTGCTGTACGCCAGCAGCCGCTTGATGTTTTGTTCCGTCATGGCGTAGGCAACGCCGATCACCGAAGAGACCACGCCGAGAACCAGCAGCACCGACCCCCACCAGACCTCTGTTCCCAGATACCCCATGATAAAACGCAGTATGCCGAATATCGCCGTCTTGATCATCACGCCCGACATCAGCGCCGAGACATTGCTGGGCGCTGCCGGATGTGCTGCGGGCAGCCATATGTGCAGGGGAATCACACCCGCTTTTGTACCGAAACCGATGAGGAAAAACACAAACATCAGGTTTTTGATGCCTGAGGGAATCGCACTGGAACCCGAAAACATATCAAACGAACCGGTGTAGGCGTACATCAACATGAACGCGGCGAGCAAAAACGCAGTACCGATTCCCGTCATAACGAGGTATAGCGTACCGGCCTTCCGGCTCTCTTCCTTATCCGATTCAAAAACAACAAGGAAATACGAGACCGCAGACATGATCTCCCAAGTAAACAGGAAGACCACCGCATTGCCCGAGGTAAACACCAGCATCATTGAAAGTATAAACGTCGCGTACAAAAAACTGAACAGGCCGTTTTTTTTACCGTGATAGTGTGACATATAACCGATGGAATAAAGTGAAACGCAAAACGAAACGATGGACAAGCCAAGTATGAAATAGGCGGACAATGTATCCAATCGTATAACGAATGATAACAACGGAATTTGCGTTTTAAACACATCGATAATCAGTGTGCCGCCGCCCGAAAGGATAAACTGGAGAGAAGACCAAACACCGAAAACCGCTGCGAGCATGCAGGCGATATTGGAAATGAACCGGCACAATCTGTATTTTCCCGCGAATACCAAAGATAAAACGGCAGCCGCTGAATACATGGATAATGAAGCTGCGAACAACCCAAGCGGGTTTAAACCACTCATAAAAAGGCACGCCCCCAAACTGACTGAAAAAATAACCGTATACCGGTTAAGCATAAAGCCTATATGACTATACCAATAACGACAGGGAGTTCAACAACGATTCTGATCAATGATTATAGAATAACACAGTATGAAATTCAGACAACGCCGATCACAAGGATTATTTATTGCCGATTAACTCCGCATATCAGAGTAGCACCGCATTATAATGCCGTCAAGTTATTTGCATTATTAATCTATACGTGGGTATTTATAGTCTGATAAATCATGATGCTATTAATAAAGCTCCAATCGCCTTAGTTAAGAGATATTGGAGTTGTGTCCTGGAGCGATTAATCAGCTCCGAACTGACGACTCCTTCCTTGCCATGGAAGAAGCGATTAACGTGAAACCTGAATATTCATCGAGAGTGACATCAGACTCAGCAAGGTTACAGGTGCTTTCAGAGAGAACCTACCAAATTCCATAGGATTACCAGGTGAGCGCATTTGATAATAACCTTGAACAGCTTAAAAATCCACAAGTATAACGGGATTGACCCTATGAATAATTTGCGTAATAGACTGATCCTATATATATGTTGATTTAATAATTGGTTACGAAATAATTATGAGGGATGAGTATTATCAGGTCAAAAGTATCAGTGGTAAAACACAACCGAAACGTCTATTAATCTATGACTATAGGCAAGAGGATATGAGAATTGTGATCTTTTTATCTCATACATAGCGGAAGTACGACTTTTAAAGTGAATAACCCTTCCTCAGTTTCAAACGCACAGTAGCCATTGTGCTTTTCAGCAATCATCCTGATGCTTTTAGCGCCAAAGCCATGCTGCGGTTGAACGCTTTCCGGCAATCCCTCCCGCATTGTAACGGTTCCCCGGTAAGGGTTGCTGATATAGATGAGCAGCTTATCCTTATGCGGCTGGCAGTTGATGCGCACCGTTCGCTGCGTCTGCTCGTCCATTTGTGCAGCGGCATAAACCGCATTGTCCAATCCGTTGGACAGCAGCGCACAGAGCTCTGTATCCGAAAGCGGCAGGGCGGCGGGGATGTTGACTTCGGCGCTGAAATCGACATTCTGTTGTTTTGCTTTCGCAGCGAAAGAAGACAAAATCAGATTGGCGGCGTTGTTCTCGCAGTATCGTACGGGTACAATCTTATCAATATCGGTTTGTGCCTGATTGATATACTCACTGGCCATAGTCATCTCACCGACTTCAAGATAACTGTTGATAAGGGAAAGATGATGGCGCATGTCATGGCGGTAAATCGAGGTTTGCTGCTGCACCTGCTGCAACGCAAAAATTTCGTTTTTGGCCCGCTCAGATTGCGCTTTGAGTATTGCGTTATCCATTTCCAGTCTGCTGCGTCGCTGGACTTCCTGATGGTAGACGGAAACAAACGCCACATAAAAGAGCGCCATCACTGCGGGAAGGAATTCGGTGACCATCCGCACGCCCGTATACAAAGCATCGGTAAAAACGGTTGTGGTATAGTCGAATATGTAATAAAACAAAGGGAGCCCGCCGAACAGCAGCAACGACCGTTGGGAATAGGTCATTGCCCGATAAGCCGCCTTGACGAAATACCGCCGGAGAAGAAAAAACATCGGAACCAAAGTCAGCATATAACCCAGCTCATAGGCCAATGTTGTGCCGAACAGATGAAGCGTAAGAGTCCCAATCCATCGCGGCAGCTGACAGCAGAAATATGCGGTTAAAATGCTTGCCAGCGCAACACCCCAGGGCCGTTTGAAACGAAGCACCAACATAAGAAAAAGCGGGAGATGGGAAATCAGCGGATAAAGCCTTTTGGTTAGTTCCACCCCCAAAAGGAGGTAAAAGAGTGTTTGCGCCGCCAAAAGGATAACGCTCAGCACCACCACCTCGCGGCGCTCCTTTTTTGAGGTGCAGCCACCCGCAAAGCCGACCGTGAGAAAAGTACCATACATTAAGACAAACGCATAATTGATTAATCCTAATATATCCATCATCACGTAACTCCCTTCTCCGCAAACAGATGATCCATGTATGCCTTGCGTACCTGTGCATAAAGCCGCCGTGAAACCGGCACAACACGGCCTGTATAAGTCAGGATATCTGCAGAGCGAAGCTCCTGGACTTGCCAAAGGTTGACGATAAACGCCCTGTGTACGCGAATAAATTGCGGCCTTTGCAAAAGGACACCTTCATATTCGGAAAGCGGCGCGACAAGTTCGCGTACACTGCCATCCGTCAAATGAAAGCACAGCATTCTGTTCATGACTTCCACATAAGCAAGCCTGAAAAACGGAATGTTGGCCACGCCATTTTGAAACTTGACGGACAAACCATCCTCCGGCTTTTGAGCCATGCGAAAAAGTTTATCTAAAATTGGATAGAGATTATCTGCCGAGGCAGGCTTCAACAGATAAGCAAACGCTTCGACAGAATAACTTTCCACGGCGAATTCGGGCGACGAGGTCAAAAACGCGATCTTAATGTTATCATCAAACTCCCTGACTTCATGAGCAACCTCCATCCCATTTACCAGCGGCATCATGACATCCAAAATCAGAAAGTCAAAACCGCCTTTGCGCACATCCTCCAGAAGTGCAATACTGTCTGAATAAGTTGTGTAAGTAAAACACGCTTTTGTTTTCTCCCGATAGTCATTCAGCAGCGTCGAGAGCCTGTTCAGCTCTTTTATTTGATCATCACAAACGGCAATACGCATATTTGGTCACCCCGTTGATTCACACTCACGTTGATTTTTTTATTTTACCATAAGCAGCTTGTGTGGTGTCACTCTTTCATGACCGTTTACAACAAAAAAACACACCGTTCGTGCGTAATACGGTTTTGATAGATAAATGATGTTATTTTAGTACCGTGGGGGATTGACCAACGTATCTCGAAATGACTATATGATGCAGGAGAAAACGTTAAAGGGTTTGCTTCCTGAAATGGTGCGTTAAAACCTCCCCGGCGGACAATTTTATCATGCGGCATAAGGCATAACGGCTATGTTGATCGTGTGAAGAGGGCTATTCATGAGTTATCGAAAGAAGGGTCTATTATGACAGTCTGGATTGCCTGGTTTCTGGCTGGAGCGAGTACGGCAGGGTTGCTGGTAATCTGGTTTATCTCGGCTTACCGGAAGTTGGCACGGGCAAAGCAGAGTGTGGAAAATGCGATTCGGCAGGTGAGGCTCCACGCAGATGGTTTTGCGCAAGTCTGCCACGGGCCATACAAAGCGGCGGCGGCAAATTCCCTGAGCGTCAGTCGGTTGATCTACCGCGAAGCGGTAAAAAATTACGAAGCAGTGAGGGACAAGCCTGTCAACAGGCTTCCCGCACTTGTATTAGGCTATCGAGCCATCCCAAAAGCGGATGGGCCATGAAGAGTCGATGCACACACAGTTCCTTATCAGCAAGCTGCACTCGCTTCCGTATCACATGCAGAGCGCAGCATGCTCGCTGATTATATTAAAAACAAAAGCGACAGGTATTCGGTTGATATCGTTTGTACCTTTCGCAGAAAGAAGAGGTCAAAAAGATGAGAAAGACAGTTGTATTGATACTTGCCATGGTGATGCTGATTATGGCTGTGCCGTGCACAGCACTGGCGCAGGCACCAGAAGAAACTGGGACATCCGAAGACAGTGCGGCGCCTACGGTGACTGAGCAGCCCGAAGACAGCGCTGCGCCTGTGGCGTCCGAAGATAGCACTGCGCCTGTGGCGTCCGAGGTCCCCGAGGATAGCGCTGCGCCCGAGGTGTCTGTGGAATCCGAAGACAGCGCTGCGCCTGTGTTATTGTCAACAGAAGCGGTCGGGGCGGGCTTCATCGCCTCAGCGGGTGAGGCGATCATCTCCTCTCTGAGTGATCATTTCGGGTTGGGTATATTCGGAGATATTGGCTCTTCGCTTTTCGGCGCATTGATGGACGGTATTTTCGGGGACGACACCAACGAGCAGATCATAGACATGCTGACTCAGGTACAAAAGCAGCTGGATGAACTTTCCCTTAAGATAGACAAGCAGACGCAGGAGATAAAGCGGGCGATAACCGATTCCGAGCTGTCTTCCGACCTCCGAAAGGTCAACGAGATTTATGCTCAGACCGACCGGCTGTATGCCGACTACAGCGATATACTCGCGATCACCGACGATGCGGTTCGTGCGCGGGAGCTTGACAGCTTTTTCAACAGTACCGTGCCCAAGGCGAACCTGCGCTCCATGATCACCTCCTGCGGCGCCTATCTCACCAAATCAAGCGGCGGGTCGCCCTCTCTTTGCAGCATGTATTTTGACAGCTGCTGCGATACGTATACGTTTGAGCATCAGATGGCGGACGGCGTTAACGCCTTCTATATCTATCATCTCGGAAACATGCAGAAGATGCTGATGCTGTATAACGACTGGTGTGAATACACCGCGGCTGATAAAAGCAACCCAAACGACGCCAAAATGCTCGAGCTTAACCGGACAGCCGCTGAGGCCGGCAAGATCTATTCCGCCATCGCACAGCAGCTGCGCATACCCTATCTGACCAAGGATATTGCCCACACCGGTACCGATGCGCTGGGCAGCAATGTCAGCTACTATATCGTACGCCTCAACAGCGACCACCGCCGCTATGTGATCGTGGACAAGGCTTATAGCTACGGCACCTTCTACGGCAAGGCCAAGGAGACGTATTACTACCCAGGCATGAACCAAACGATAAGATATATACAATCTCAGAAGACCTCGGACTATGATAAGCTGATGTTGACACCGCCCACGAACAAAGAAGAAGTGCTCACGGGCATGGTGATCGCCAACCCCAAGGATGCCGACAGCTTCTACGCCAAGGCTGCCCGCAATGGAATACTGAGCTATCTGGAAAGCTACGGCATGAAGCTCAACAGCGCTAATCCCAAAAAAGCTACGGCCTTTGTATTCTCCGACGCTGTGGCTCATTCCGGGGGCGGCACCAATCAGTTAGCTGCAGGATATGGCAAGGTGAATAAAAAAGGAAAAATAATCAGCAAAGAGAGCTACTACCTGCATTATTTCATGAGCAATGCCAATGAAAAAAAGCTGATAAAAGATATTAAGTACACCCAGAGCTCTGATAGTAGGAGATACGGTGTGTGGGCCCCAAAAATCGGCAAATATGAGGACGCAAAGCTCTCCGGCGGCAACTCCCATCTTGTTGTCTATGCTGATTACAGCATCAAGCTCTACAGCAAGGAATACTATAATTTTCCGATGTATCTGATATACAAGCTGGACGAAGACCTTGGATATACAGGAAACCAGCTTCAGACACAGGCGGGCGGCGTGTTTGAGATGTATTTTCTCGGCATAAACGTTTGGTGGTTCATAGGCATCGGCGCAGCGTTGGTAATCGGCGCAGCAGGTGTTGTGGTGGTCATCGTACGGCGCAAAAGAAAAAAAGAAGCATTAAGTATTACAGAGTAAACGGCGAAAGAAGGGGTCAAAAAGATGAAAAAGACAGTTGTATTGATACTTGCCATGGTGATGCTGATCATGTCTTTGCCATGCACAGCATTGGCGCAGGCACCGGAGGCAACCGAACAATCCGGTACAAGCGCTGAGCCCGAGGTCCCCGAAGACAGTGCGGCGCCTACGGTGACTGAGCAGCCCGAAGACAGCGCTGCGCCTGTGGCGTCCGAGGTCCCCGAGGATAGCGCTGCGCCCGAGGTGTCTGTGGAATCCGAAGACAGCGCTGTGCCTGTGTTATTGTCAACAGAAGCGGCCGGGGCGGGCTTCATCGCCTCAGCGGGTGAGGCGATCATCTCCTCTCTGAGTGATCATTTCGGGTTGGGTATATTCGGAGATATTGGCTCTTCGCTTTTCGGCGCATTGATGGACGGTATATTCGGGGACGACACAAACGAGCAGATCATAGACATGCTGACTCAGGTACAAAAGCAGCTGGATGAACTTTCCCTTAAGATAGACAAGCAGACGCAGGAGATAAATCGGGCGATAGCCGATTCCGAGCTGTCTTCCGACCTCCGAAAGGTCAATGAGCTTTACGCTCAGACCGACCGGCTGTATGCCGACTACAGCGCTATACTGGCGATAACCGATGAAGGAGTTCGTGCCCGGGAGCTTGACAGCTTTTTCAACAGTACCGTGCCCAAGGCGAACCTGCGCTCCATGATCACCTCCAGCGGCGCCTATCTCACCAAGTCAAGCGGCGGGTCGCCCTCTCTTTGCAGCATGTATTTCGACAGCTGCTGCGAAACGTATACGTTTGAGCATCAGATGGCGGACGGCGTTAACGCCTTCTATATCTATCATCTGGGCAACATGCAGAAGATGCTGATGCTGTATAACGACTGGTGTGAATACACCGCGGCTGATAAAAGTGACCCAAACGACGCCAAAATGCTCGAGCTTAACCGGACAGCCGCCGAGGCCGGCAAGATCTATTCCGCCATCGCACAGCAGCTGCGCATACCCTATCTGACCAAGGATATTGCCCACACCGGCACCGATGCGCTGGGTAACAGCGTGAGCTACTATATCGTACGCCTCAACAGCGACCACCGCCGCTATGTGATCGTGGACAAGGCTTATAGCTACGGCACTTTCTACGGCAAGGGCAAGGAGACGTATGGCTACTTAGACCAGAACTACGACAATGTAAGGTATCTACAGTCTCAGAAGACCTCGGGCTATGACAAGCTGATGTTCACACCGCCCACGAACAAAAAGGAAGTGCTCACGGGCATGGTGATTGCCAACTCCAAGGATGCCGACAGCTTCTA
This sequence comes from Bacillota bacterium, assembly GCA_023412005.1. Lineage (GTDB taxonomy): Bacteria > Bacillota > Clostridia > Christensenellales > SZUA-584 > SZUA-584. Next base: position 32,861 of record JAEYOE010000025.1, on the reverse strand, counting down.
CGCCAAGGCTGCCCGTAACGGAATACTGAGTTATCTGGAAAGCTACGGCATGAAGCTCAGCAGCGCCAATACCAAAAAAGCCACGGCCTTTGTGTTCTCCGATCAAGTTGCGCATTCCGCGAAGCGTGAGGATCTACACGCAACGGGCATTGCGGGAAGTCTTTATGGCGAGATAAATAAAAAGAAAATCATCAGCAACGAGAGCTACTACCTGCATTATTTCATGAGCAATGCCGATGAAAAAAAGCTGATAAAAGATATTAAGTATTCCCAGAACATTGATAGTAATGCCTACGGTGTGTGGGCCCCAAAAATCGGAAAATATGAAGACGCAAAACTCTCCGGCGGTAACTCCCATCTTGTTGTATATGCTGATTACTGCAACAAGTTCTACAGCAAAAATTACTATGATTTCCCGATGTATCTCGTATACAAGCTGGATGAAGACCTTGGATATACCGGAAACCAGCTTCAGACACAGGCGGGCGGCGTGTTTGAGATGTATTTTCTGGGCATAAACGTTTGGTGGTTCATAGGCATCGGCGCAGCGTTGGTAATCGGCGCAGCAGGTGTTGTGGTGGTAACCATGCTCAGAAAAAGAAAAAAGGGGCAAGGGGCTAAATGAGCGGGGCGGTTTACCGCCCCTCCTATTCGATTGAAAAATATCAGTGCGTCGGACAGCCAATTTGTTTGACGACACCTATACTATATTTTCAGTAGTATAGCAAGGATTCTAAGGAAACTCTTCCTGGCTATGGAAGGGCCGTTTAGGCCTGGAGCTCTTATTAAATCGGCAATTTGTGGCGATTGGCCAATCCAAACCGACAACAATACCGACTTTCGACTTAAGTCGAGTACGATTTATGTCTCAAAACCGTAATAAAAAACGCTGGTACAAAACCCAGCGTTCAGACTGCTGACAAAGCTCCTGCGTGTCATTTCGAGCGAGCGATAGCGAGTCGAGAAATCCCATGTATAAAGCGTATGCCATGGGGTGCTCACGTCGCTCCGCTCCCCAGCATGACATAAGGATGGGTTTATCATCAAGCTGAACGCTGGCACAAAACCCAGCGTTTTTATTATGCTTATATTTAGTATCCAATAAAAAAGCTCCAATCGCCTCAATTAAGAGATATTGGAGCCATGTTCTGGAGCCACTAGTCAGATTCGAACTGACGACCCCTTCCTTACCATGGAAGAGCGATTAATGTGAAAAACCAGTATTCATCGAGGATTCAGGCATTTCGTCATCTAAAACCGACAATAAAACCGACTAATGATACGGTTGTGAACAGTATAGGCTGGTACGCAATGGGACAATTCAGTAATGATGCTCAAAGTCTTAAATGACTCTTGTTTTTGCTTGTTCGCAAATATGCTTATGAATATCCTCCGTTCAATCCATGGCGACTACTACATTTATACTACACTTTGTATTAAAGGCATGCATACATGTAGGCTTTTTTGAATGTTTTAACCTAGGTGGAGCCGTAAGTGTCCCTTTAAATAGGCTTTTTGGCCTTTTTGCATATATAATTGAACTATAGGCATGCCGCCTGGGGGACAATAGGCTTCGCGTGTTTAGGAGTTCGAAGGAATGCCTCTGAATAATTGCAAATGAATGCAGCCAGCATACCTTTTGATTTCTTAATCATGCTATTATAAACCATAAACAATGATATATAAGTGGCGAGAAGAGAGCTACTGACATATTTAAAGAGGTATTGGAATTGCTCAACAAGACAACAGTGATATACCTAAATCTCAGAAACGGTTACACTGAACGAAAATCGTGAGTGGAGAGCTTAGACCTCTCGTATAAATAATTTTGGAGGAGCAAGTTGTGAAAAAAGGATTATGTATTATTCTGGTAACAATAATGTTATTTTCGATTGCAGCCTGCGGTGCGCCTGCCGTGCAGGAGACGCAGGAAACAACACCGAAAGTATCGGCATCCGCGCCCGCAGAAACGCCCGAAGCCACAGTAGCACCCACGTCCGAGCCGGTCGTTGTATTTACCGACACCGTGCTGGAAGCCAAGGTATGTGAGGCGATGGGTAAGCCCGAGGGTGACATTACACTCGCTGAAGCAGAAAGCGTTGAGAAGCTCGCATTAAACAACAAAGACTTTGACGATCAAAACAGCAAAAACGGCGGTATAAAAGATATTTCCGCACTGCAGTATTTTACCGGGCTGAAAGAACTGGATATTTCTTTTAACAATATTAGCGACTTATCTCCTTTATCCGGACTCACGAATTTGGAAACATTGGTTTTCAACGGAACGCAGGTGAAGGATTTGTCTCCGTTAAAAGACCTTAAAAACATGGTTTGCATTGTATTCTGTTGGAATTACGCCCCCGATCGGGGTTATCAGGGGTTTGAAAATCTTGACGCTTTGGCAAACATGAAAAATCTTGAACATATCGACGCAAAGAATGCCGGCATAAAAGACCTGTCGACCCTTGGTACATTGACAAAGCTTTGGGATATTCAATTATGTGATAATCAGATTTCTGATATAACCCCGCTCGCGAATCTGAAGGATTTGAAAATACTATTTCTGGGAAACAACCCGATCACGGATTATTCACCGGTTGCGGATGTCTACCCGAACCTTGATAGCGATTTTGAATTAAAATAGTGAATAGTCAGCAGCCCGGGCCGTCATTTATAACCCGGGCTGCACTGCGTATGCCAATCAACGGATGGACAGACATTTCTGTATGGTTAAAGAACGATAAGTTATTGGAGGAGCAAGTTATGAAAAAAGGATTAGGTTTTGTTCTGGCAACAATAATGATCTTATCGATGGCGGCTTGCGGAGTGCCCCCCGTAACGGAGACGCCGTCGACTGAGGTGCTTCAGTCCGCGCCCGCAGAAACGTCCAAACCGGTCGTCATTTTCACCGACGACGTGCTGGAGGAGCTGGTGCGTAAGGCGATGAACAAGCCGGAGGGCAACATTACGCTTGCCGAGGCGGAGGCTGTTACGGAGCTGAACTTGGAGATGGAAGGCGGCGTTCCGATACCGAGAATCGGGGATGTCAGCGACCTTACACAGTTCCCCAATCTGACCAGCCTGAATCTGAATTGGGCGCTTTATGATGGCGACGATGTCTTTGACTTAAGTCCGCTGGCCGATTTGACGAAGCTGGAATACCTCTACGTTTGTTGCGACAATATCAATGATATCAGCGCACTGGCTGGCATGACTAACATGAAAGATCTATGGATATGGGGCAATGGTAATATTTCAGATATCAGCGCGCTAGCCGGTATGACCAAGCTGGAAAGCATTTGGATGAAGGGTAACAAAATCTCCGACATCAGTGTACTCGCCAACATGAAAAACCTAACCTACCTCTGCATGGAAGATAATCAGGTGGCGGATCTGTCGCCTTTGGCCGGGCTGTCAAAACTGACGTCCGTCCTGTTGTCCGGCAACCCGGCGACCGATTACGCGTCGCTGAAGGATGTGTATCCGAACCTTGCGGAAAAGGATTTTGAGATAGAGTAAAGCGGCTGCCGCTGACTAGGAGATAACACTATGAAAAAAATCCTGTGCTTTGCGCTTGTCATTTGGCTGACATTGAATATGACCGCCTGCGGCGCGTCCGTCGCGACGACGACTCCGGTGTCTTCAGTTTCGGCTGCTGTTGTGACGTTTGCCGACGCGGTGCTGGAGGAGCTGGTACGCGCGGCGATGGGTAGGCCGGAGGGCGACATCACCGCAGCGGAGGCGGAAGCGGTGACGATGCTGAACCTCAGCATTGAATGGCAGCGGTACATTTCCGAACAGACACCGATTAAGGATATCCGCGGTCTGGATAGCTTTACTAACCTTGAAAGCCTCGACCTGTCTTTTCACGCGATCACCGATATTACGCCGCTTAGGGGGCTCAAAAAGCTTACAATGCTGTCTCTCGGAGGCAACCCGGTTGCGGATATCACGCCGCTCGCCGGGCTGACGAAACTGAAAGGGCTTAACCTGTCCGGCTGCGCGGCGCAGGATTACAGCCCGCTTAAAAAACTCGTCAATCTTGAATTGCTCATGCTTGACAGATCAACGATTACTGACGTATCGCCGCTGGCCTCGCTGACAAGTTTGAAGCGCCTGGACCTGGCGGAATGCTCGGTCGATTATTTACCGCTGGCGGATATCTACCCGAACCTTATAGAAAAGGATTTCACCATGGCGTTCACGCTTGCCGAGCTTGGGTTTACCATGAACGACGCCAATAATCAGGCGAGCTATGGAGACGTTCAGCGCGACGGGTTGAGCGTGAACATCAACCACGCCGAGTGGGGCGCTCCGCAGTCTGAAGATATGACGAAATGCGTAAGAATGGACTTAATGCTGGATAGCGGGTATACCTTGGTCGTCTTGTACTATCCGGAAATAAGCGCCTATGTCTTTCAAATGAACATCAATGGTGAACAGATGAACTACATCTACAACGCGGCGGACGGTACATTCATGGTGGATTCCAACAACAGGGAACGCTTTGAGCGGATGATAACGGAGACGCTGGGCGAAACGGGCGAAACGGACGCGCTGCTTGCGCCCATCCCCGTTTTTGACGACACGATCAGGGAAACCTTCGGAGTGTCCGCCGACGCGCTCTACGCGCTGCCGTTTGAACAGACAGCGGCGCAGCCGGAGCAAACGACCGCGATATATGCACCGCCGTACGAGCAGCTGGGATTTACCGCCGACACAGCCAAGGCGGCTTGCGTGTACGAACAACAAGAGCCGCACTATATGCGCATTGCCATTCACAGGCCGGAATGGGGCGAGACCCCCGATGGCTGGAACATTGAGTTTAATGACTCTGATGTGAACGGCTATAATTTGGTAATACAGTATTTCGCCGACAAGGGCAGATACCACGTTTGTCTGGACAAGGACGGGGTGAATTGTGGCTTCGACAACTATCCCGCCACGGATGAAAAAGGTTGGGAATATCCCGATTTGGAAACAGTCCATCAGATGTTCAACGCCGCCTTTGGTACGAAGGAAAAAGAATTGTATTATGAGCCGCTTGTCTACTTTGAGCAGGTGGTTAAGGAGCGTTTCGGCATGACCATCAATAAGCTGTATGCACTGCGCACAGGTGAATAAACGGACCTAACGCAGCGGCACTGTCTGACTGTGTGGTGATGAAGGAAAATCAATGAAAAATCACGGAATGAATACAAAGGATCTGATGAAAGAGCTATGTACCGAAAAACTGGACGATTTCATGAAAATGGATGTGACGCTGCCGCCTTTCCACGAATATATCGCGCAGATGTGTGCGGACCGGGGTGAAACGCGCGAGCACGTCATCAAACGTGCGGGCATCAACCGCACCTACGGGCATCAGCTTTTTAACGGGACACGAAAGCCCTCACGCGATAAGGTCATTCTGCTCGCAATAGGCTTTGGGCTGGATATAGAGCAGACACAGCAGCTCTTAAAAGCGGCGCAGGAAAGCCCGCTGACCCCAAAAGTCAAGCGGGATGCAGCCATTCTCTATTGCATTATTCATCAGCTTGAGTTCAGCGAAGCACAGCAGCTGCTTGCCAGTTTTGATATAGCGGCGTTTGGAAGGTAAACCAATACGACTATAAAGGAGAGAATCACAATGGCAAATTGTATGAAGTGCGGCCAGAACAGCGATATTCCGGAAGTCATACTATATGTGATGGAATGGTCAGATAATTTGGTCGGGAACAGACAGGTGCAGCAGGCCCAGATACGGGGCGCGGTGAAAGCAATATTGTGTCCGTCGTGTAGGGCAACATTCGTCGCGGGAAGAACGAAGGGAATGCTTATTCCCAAGAAGGAGAAGGAAGCGGCGAAAACCGCTCTTGACACCGGAAATTTCGCCGCGTTCATTGAGGAGGCCGCAGCGAATGCGGTAAAGGAGCTTATCAACGCTCCCAATGCGGGAAAAAGCAAGGTGATGACGGCATGGGCTCAGGTAAACGCAGCAGATCATCTGGTCAACGCAACATGCATTCCGGCAGAGCTTGTGGCCGTTTGTCTTATTGAGGATAACGGCGAAGCGGGTTTTGTTGAACACGAGCCGATACGGTATATACTGACCCGTCCGAGTGTTTTTAAGTTTATTACGTACAATCAACGCAGCGATAAATTCGATTTCGTAAACGGTGAACGATGGATTGCCCCAAAATGGCTGGCGGCATCCGAAAATACTCTTATGGCGTGCAGAAAATTTCTGACGCATTAACTGTTGTATTAAACACCGGTAAACAGAGAAAATCCAAAACCGATAAAAGCATCTTCAAGAGAAATCATTTTCGATTGACATGCTGTATGTGTCGTATGTGCTGCTTGTTATAACTTGTCTCATTTTGTTAAACAGTGTATAATTATATAAATATAATCTATCAGAGGAGACAAGGAACGTGGCAGATTCAGAATTCCAAGGTCCCCGCGTCACGGCAACGCTGCGCCGACGGTTATTCAAAGCACCGAATTTTGAAGCCTTTGTCGAAGAAAACGCCAATTTGCTGGCACCCTTGAAAATCTCCGATTATTTGACTGAACTGCGTGAGAAATCCGGTTTTTCCGTTGGGCAAATCGTATTACGCTGCAACATCGACCGTAACTATTTCCATCAACTGCTAAACGGAACACGCCATCCATCCCGCGATAAGCTGATACAGCTTGCTTTCGGCTTTGGGCTGAACGTTGACGAAGCGCAGGAACTGCTTAAGGCCGCTCAAATGAGCCCTTTGTATCCTCGAATTGTGCGTGATGCTGCGATATTAAGGTGCCTGCATGATGGCAAACGATTTGACGAAATGCAGGGGCTTCTTGAACGTATGAACCTGCCGCTGCTTGACGGAGAGGATAAAAAGAATGGATGACGCCTACATTGAAAGCATCTTGGCGCAAAGTCAAAGCACCCGTTACCCCGAAGGGTTTTTAAACGACTACGATGTGCTTGAATGTTTGGCTCATAGCGACGCGGGAGAAACGCTGCTCGTTAAGAATAAACAGACAGGCCAGTATTTCGTGGCCAAATGCTATACGGAAAAAACGCTGCTTTCTCAGTTCACTGAAGGCGATATACTGAAAAAGCTCAATCATCCCGGTTTGCCTCGGTATGCGGGTGAATATCAAAGCGGTATGCTGTGTGTCGTGCGCGAGTATGTGGAAGGCACGCCGCTCAATCAATACGCGGCTCAAAACGAACTCACAGAAGCGCAGGCCATATCTTTAACGTTGGCGCTGTGTGATATCCTCTCGTATTTACATAGCCAATCGCCGCCGGTGATCCATCGGGATATCAAGCCTCAGAACCTTATCGTTGATAAAAAGGGGCGCTTGCACCTGATCGATTTCGGCATTTCCCGTGTGTACGACAAAAACGCGAGTGAAGATACGGTATGTTATGGGACCAAGCATTTCGCGCCCCCGGAACAATACGGTTTCGCACAGACGGACTGTCGGGCCGATATCTTTTCTCTTGGTGTGCTGCTGGGCTGGCTGCTAACCGGCGAACTGGAATTGAAGAGCATACTGAACAAGATCACGAATCGCAATCTTAAGCGCATTGTAAAAAGATGCACCGCTTTCGCCCCGGAAAAGCGGTATGCAGGCGCCAATAAAATCCGCACTGCTTTGCTCAATGCCGACGGACACAAGCAAAAACGCATCTTCAAGTGGGTATGTGCCGGGCTGGCGTGTATGGGTTGCCTCTGTGCGGGGTTTGCGCTCGGGCGTTATACCGATTTCTCACCGGCGTTTTCGTCTTTCTCCGGGGTTGCCTTTAAAGAACCGCTGGTGGAACAGGCCGTACGCATAGTGCTGCAAAAGAGCGCGGATGAGCCGATTGAGGAAAAAGACCTACTGAGCGTGACCGAGCTTTGTATATACGGTGATCAGGCCGTGCGCAATGTTCAAGAGTTCGACGAGCTGGGTCAACATATGCCGCTTAAAGATGGTGTGCTGAAAAACGGCGGGATTAAAACGCTTGACGATTTAGTCAGACTTAAAAACCTTAGAAACCTTCGTGTTGCGATGGAGGATATCAGTGATTTGACGCCGATATCCGGATTGGAAATGCTGGAAATGATTGATCTGAGGCACAATCCCATCAGTGATATATCGCCGCTGGCAACACTACCCGCCTTACGAGATTTATGTCTGTTTGAAACCCGCGTTTCGGATTTGTCTTCGCTCTCTTCTTGTTTAATGCTGGAAAACATAGATGTCGGGAAAACACAAGTTTCGACCATGAATGCTTTTCAAGGCCTGATAAGCTTAAAGAGCCTTTCTATGATGGATACACCGCTCCAAACGTTATCGGGCATCGAGTTGTTGCCCGGCTTGGAAAAGCTCGGTATATCCTCTGTGGCAGACAGTGATTTGCGTCCGCTTCGGAATTTGCCGCAGCTGAAGGAACTGCTTCTTGACGAGACACTGCGTCAAGCTGCTGAGGAAGAGCTGAAAAACGTGGCGTTTGCTGTTAACTATTCATAACAACAGAAATAAATACTCCGTCACGAATGCAGCCAGCATACCTTTTGATTGGCTGTTGTTGTTATTATTATCTGTGAAAGTATGGCATCTCGTAACCGGCAATAATCCAATATTCTTGGAGGTATGACATGGTGAAGAAAGTTTTGTGCGGCGTATTAGCCATGATTCTTATATTATCGTTGGCACCCCAACTTACAGTTTGTGCAGATACGGGACTATTACAGATTTCTTCGACTCCGGCCGGAGCAGATGTGTACATCGATGGGAATTTCTCCGAAGCCGTCTCACCTTGTACACTGGAATTGCCGACAGGCACACATAAAGTTGAGCTTAAGGTACCGGGATATGAAACGTATACGAATGAGAATGTGCAAATCACGACGGGTGAAACAACGGTATTAAGCGACATGGTTCAATTGCCCGAGCTAACGGAAACAGATGCAGACCATACACTCACCGTGACAACACTTGCGGATAAGGTCAGGTGGAGCAGTGTGAGCGACATGGACGCCATCACCGTTGCGCAGCTGAAAGCAGATACAGGTACGCCGATTTCCCTTCGCGAAGCGATACAAGCCGTGAAAAACGAGCCTTCAGAAAGCGGGCACTACAGCATAGAATTTGATCCGTCGCTATCCGGCGGAGCGATTCATTTGTTCGAATATCCTTTTCCAGTGCCGTCGGGTATGCTTCAGTGTTTATACATCGAAAAGCGGGGAGACATGACAATAAACGGGGATATTAACAGGGATGGTACGCCGGATATCACTCTTGATGGTTTGTATGGCACACCCGATACGCCCACAGGATCTATGCTGAATGTTTACGCCTCAAACGTGCAGCTGGCCGGGCTGAATTTTGACGGAAGCCACAGCCCCGGCGAATTTGACACGCTGACGTTTCGTGTTTCCGGCCAAAACACTCAAGCCTATAACGTTGAAAACGTTTCCGTAGCAGGCTGTAAATTTAAAAAAAGTGCAGGGGTGGGTATTGCCACCTGTATAGCCTATGGATACGGCGCTACAGGGTATGGCGGCGCAGGCACGGCGAATTATAAAAATCTCATTTTTGCCGGGAATATCTTTGAGGAGTGCGGGATATTTTCGTTTGCGGGTGCAGGAGATGCTGATTACAATGTGATTGATAGTTATACCGTGGCTGCAAACCAGTTTAGCGGCAGCGGAATCGGAATGCTGGCGGCTGATGCTCATACTTGGTATGTGTTCGGCAAAGAAAATGCAGATGGCAACGGAGGGATTGCCGGTCAAATCGGGTACAGCTGCCATAATAAAGTTATGAACGTGACCATAAGCGGTAATACAATCAGCCAAGGCGGTGTTATCGGATTTTGCACAGCCAATATGGGCAATTCCGATAACCTCATAGATAACGTCATGATTCGCAACAATGTTTCAAGGCTCTCTCTTCATGATTCTTATGCATCTGTGTCCATCAATAATGTGGATATCGGGTGCGATTCCTTTTATCACAGCAATGTCGCGCCGTTTGTTCATCATGACACGGCGAATAACAAAATGAGCAACATCACGGTAAAGGATAACGATTTTGAGCTTGGCGATTTGAGAAGCATGGAGATTTCCAATGTGGGGCTGGGTTATGAGACCCAAAGCAATATGGATGGTACGGGCAACACCATGGAACACATCATTGTGGATAACAACAAAATAAGCGCCCGTAGCGGTGTTATCATAGCAAGTATAAAAGGCTACAACGATATGCGAAACGACGATATAACGGGAAACGTGATGAGTGATATCCGGTTTACGAATAATATACTTTCGAGGACGGATACGGACGGATACCAGCACAGAGCATTGATAATCACAGGCTTTTATGATGAACAGACAGACTTTTTGCCCGACTATCACGATAATACTTTTACGGATATTGACGTTTCCGGCAATACAATAGAGAACTTCAATTCCGGGATAATCGCCGCAGGGTCGACTGGCAACGGAGCAACAGGACAGACGGTTGAAAATATAGCCATAAGCAATAATACAATAACCTGTCTCCCGGGAGGTGATTTCGGCATTGTGTTGGCGGGTTCGGCCATTAATGGATACGGCAATGGCCCTTTTAACGGAAGCACACAATGTAAGGCCAGTCATATATCGTTGACCGGTAACACAATCACTGCTCCCGGAGGAATCCTCCTGTCAGGGACGTTTATAAATTCGCCGGTAAGAACTTCGTTGGCGGGAAACAACATTTCTGATATTAATGTATCAGACAACACAATAATTCGAAGCGCGGGAGCGGAGATAAACAGACCTCTTCCGGGCATAATCGCGGCGGATATCCTGGAGACTTGGCCAAGGATAGAAGCGGATACAGTTCTCGACAACAACTCCTGCGGACAGCCGGATATTCACGATAACGACACTTCCGGCTTTATCTGCGACGTTTTGGATATGTCGCAACTGGTGTCTTCGTATCCAATCGGCAGCCCAAAAACAGCTGAAGAGATACTGAATGGTTATAAAGCGTCAGTAGATGCAGTTTTAGGTGAGAACTCGATGGAATGGAACTGGTACGGTGACTCGTATTCATCCTCCGGAACTGGTTCATTCATAGCAAAATCCGAAAGGAAAGGTCAAATCGGCTTTGATTATCTGTATCAAAGCGTCAATACGACCAACGATTATTATGTTCGCTTTGATATCGGCAGCGGCACAAGGACAGGAGGCGGTGAGCTCGTTCAAAGCGTAAAAAGCGGTGAGGACGCGGTAGCGCCTGAAGTGACACCGCCTGACGGATATAGCTTTGATGGGTGGGACAAAAGCTTTACAAACGTGTCAGGGCCTTTAACAGTGAATGCCACTTACACGAGCCTTGAAAATCAATATAATGTCATAGTTTCTGTGAACAATGCAGCATACGGCACTATTACCGGCGGCGGCAGTTTTACCAGCGGCAGCAACGCCACCGTATCCGCCACACCGAAATCCGGTTATCGCTTTGTCCGCTGGGCATCAGGCGGCACCACGGTATCCGTGAGTGCCAGCTACACCTTCATCGTCTCGGCGGATGCATCACTCACGGCTGAATTTACACCGTTAACGCCTGTCGTCATCAGCTGCAGCAAAACGGATAATACCATCTACGGCGGCAAGGGTGGCTCCATCGCAGTCTTCGCATCGGGCGGCGACAGCGGCTTATATGAATACAGCTTGAACGGCGGTACATGGCAGAGCGGCAACGTTTATAATAGCCTTTCTGCCGGAACATATACAATCACCGTGCGAGACGCGGCATACATGGGAAATACGGCGTCATGTACGGTCATAATCGGACAGCCGACTTTTGAGGGAAAAGTTCCGGCCAATAAAATCTCGTCAAAGCCCAACGCGGGAACAGCACTCGAAATCGTTCCTCCTGCTGCGCCGAAAGGCTACACGGTCATCTCCGTCACTTATTCGTCCACCAATCCCGCCGTCGCGGCGGTGGACGCAAGCGGTAACGTGACATTCCTCGCGGGCGGTAAGACGACCATCATCACCACCATCACATCTCAAATGACGGATAGCAAGGGACGTGTGAAAACCAAGACAACGACGGTGAAAAAGGCCATCAATGTTCAGCAGCCGGTATCATCCATGACGCTGAACCTCGCTGATACGACCATTGCGCGAACGCAGAAAGTCAAGCTGACGGCCAACTTTGCTCCCGCAACAGCCAGCAACAAGAAAGTAATGTGGAAATCGAGTAACCCGAAAGTGGCGGCGGTTTCGAGCGCAGGCGTTGTGACGGGTAAAGCAGGCGGTACGGCAGTGATCACATGCACAGCTAAGGACGGCAGCAATGTATCGGCCAGCTGCGTTGTCACGGTTACCCCGATTTACCCAACAGGCATAAAGCTATTTAAAACGACACTTGCAATTAAACCCGGAAAAACGGCAGCTCTGAAAGCAACTGTATCACCTAAGAATACGGATTTCAAAACAGTGGCTTGGTCGAGCAGCAACCCAGTAGTGGCGACCGTGGATGCCAAAGGAAAAATTAATGCATTGTCAACGGGCACGGCTGTGATAACGGCGACGACGAGCAATGGGAAAACTATATCGTGTACAGTGAGTGTACAATAACCACTTAAGTCAGCAAAACGCAATCAATTTAGAGCATCTGTATATGATCTTTAGATGCTCTTTTTATCGCCAAAAATCAGAGTGGCTGGAAAGCCAATTTGGTTGTACTACATTTATACTACATTTTCTGTAGTATATAATAGATTTTGAGGGGATTTATAGACCAAATAGACACAGTGGAATCGCCCAAAACCCCTTTAAATAGGCACTTTCGGCTTCCCGCCTTACGTGTTTTGAACCATAGGCCTACCGCCTCCTAAACGAGACCCCTTCCTAACTATGGAAGGGCGGTTTAGCCTTGAAACGCTTATTTAATCAGCAATTTGTGGTCCGTTGCCAAACGAAACCGACAATAAAACCGACAGTTGACTTAATTTGAATACAATTTCGGTCTCAAAAACCGTATATATGACGCTGGACTATATAAAATGCTCAGCGTTTTTTATTCTATAAAATGTACTTCTAAATATATGCTAAGGATCCGGGCCGACCGGCACGATTACCGTGTCTGCCGATGTCAGCGCATTCACGGTCAAGATGCCGAGCGTCGGGGGAGTGTCCATGATTATTGCGTCAAATCCCCTTGTTGTTCTCAAGCTGCTCCCTGACGATGAATTCACGTCCCTGACGGTTGAATTGCAGGTCAGCCGAAGATAGGCAAGATCGCCCCTTACTGCTGAGATGTATTGACAGCCTTCAACCTTCTGCAAGCGGCGGGATAGTATGGTCTTGTCATCCTCGTCTGCGGTTATAAGGTCATATAAACTCGGATGAACGTCATTGAGCCGCAATGTATTAGATGCGTTTTCATGTGGATCAAGATCGAGAAATATGATGCACTTTCCAACAAGCGCGAGCGCCTGTGCCAATGCTATCGCGGATGTCGTTTTTGCTACACCGCCCTTTTGATTCGCAAAGACAATTACTTTGGTCATATAGTTGACCTCCTCTCAAATTTCGGGCATAAGAAAACCGCCTGCACTGCAAGCGGTTACTTAACCCTCCCAAATTTAATTTTATTTGAGCCATTCATAGACGATATATGAATCGACACGTCTGAGAGAGGCCTTGTTTCATTCAGCGCGCAGTCCGCTATGCCTTTCGTTTTTTTCTAATAGTGAGGTAAACAGCCAAACCGCCAACCACCGCCACTCCAGCCAGTATCAGCACAACGATGAGCAGTGTATTCGCGCCCGCATCCGCGCTTGTGGTGGTGGTCACCGTTGCGGGAGGGGACAGTGCCGTCATCTGCACGATGGCATAATAGCTAAAATGGGTGGTTTCAAACACCAGCCAACCGTCCTCAAGCCTTGCGTTCATGTCGGTCATTGTTTCTGTTTCCGTATCAAACCAGAAAACGCGCAGATCGCCAGACATACCGTCGGGCACGGGTATCCTCACCGTAATCGTGCCGGTGAAACCCGTTATTGGCTGCCCACTCTGGTCGATCAATGCCAGATCGTATACCGCGAGTACGATGCCTGAGAATTTTTCATCTGTATTCACCAGATCGGTGATGTCATCCATCGAGATATTACCTTCATCCGTCTCAATTTGAGCCAGCGATACGTTGACCGAGGTAACACCCGATGGTACGCTCGCTTGTGACAGGTCAAACCGGATGCCTGTGGATGGATGTACCAGAACAGGTATGACGTTCACCTGTACATCGCAAGTGCTCGGCATATAATTGCCCATGTCTTCGGGTGTGAATATGGCCTGGTATTTGCCGGACGCCGATACGATTTGATCGGGATCGGCCCAGCTGAAATGCCCCGGCACGCTGCCAGCACCGCCTGACAGTGCGCTGGTGGACAGCTTGCCGATCACCCCAATATCCGTAGCCAGAGGCAGCGCCGTCACAATGGTTGGCGCTTTGTCCACAATGATCGTGATCGTTTGCGTCGCTGCGTTGTATCGGTCATCTTCCGCTCGGGTGGCGGTAATGACCGCCGTACCCGCTTTTTGAATGGTAACGCGCCCCGTCGCTGAGTTGACAGACGCCACGCCTCTGCCGGACGTCACCGCGTAAGTCACAACGCCGGTGCTCTGCCCGCCCGTTGCGGATACGGTAAATTCCGCATCCCCATACGTCTTTACAACCCGCGAGCCCGCAAAACCAAAGCCGCTCTGCGCTGCCTTGGCAACCGAGATGGTCAACGTCGCACTCGCTTCATTACAAGTCGCATCTGACGGGCTCAGCACGCGGATCACAGCGGTACCGGGTTTGAGCACTGTAACGCTGCCGGTGTTCTCGTCTACCGTGACAACATCGCTGCCGCTTATCACCGTGAACGTCTCATCGCGGATGCTCAACTTGTTTATTGTTTGCAGTGTAAACACGCTGTCCCCGTACGTTTTATTGACTACGCCATTGGCGATGGCATAATCTGCCCCGTCCGCAAACGCATAGCCAGACTGATTGTATTTAAGTATACTAAAATCCGACATCAGGCCGTTTGAGACGCAGGTATAATTATCGTCGGCAGCAGCATTATAGGTTGCTGTCAGGTCGTATTCGCCGGCAGGCACACTGCGCCATGTAACGGTCGCGCGGTATGATCCGTCATCAAAGATGGGGACATTTTCGGCAATGAGCGTATCGCCGTATTTAAAGGTGACGGTGCCCGCAGGCAGATCTACCGCATCCGATACCGTGGCCGTCAGCACCACATCACTGCCCGCCATTGCCGTATCCGGTACAGCCGAAAGCGTGAGCGCGATTTCTTTGGGCATAATTTGAAACGTTTTGTACAGTGTATCCGAGTAATTATTTTGTCCCGTGATACTGACTGTTGCCGTCGCCACGTTTGTGTTGCCGCTATAGCTGACGGAATAATCTCTCGTACTCATGAGCGTCGTGCTGCCGTCCCTAACGATCACAGCAGGCGTTTTGGCCGCACCTGAATAGATTTGGTCACTGATGTCATCTGCCGTAAAGCCCGTGATGCTTTTCGGCTTGATGACAAAATTTTTAACGGCCACCGCATCGTTGTAATAATCATTGCCCGGCAGCGTTGCGTTAAGGCTGTAGCTGCCCGCGTTCACAGGGGCCGCCACGCTGTCGGTCACAATCACACCTGTTCCGCGTTCAATACCCGAATAGGTGTAAGTCACCGTTCCTTCTGTGAGCACCCCCCCCTCCACCTCTATTTCTTCGGGCGTAAAGGTGACTGTTTCTCCATAGTTAAATTCCTTTGAAGCTGGGTTCTTATACGTCAAAGGCGGTGCTTGATTGGTTTTAAGTATAAGTACGTTGGGGCTTTCGAACGTCGCCGTCGCTCGAATCTGCCCGTTGTAGCCGGTATACGAGGTGCTGCCCGCCGTGATGTCGGTTGTTGTACTGCCTTCGTACGCGGGAAGATAGAGATACAGCCAGCCGTCTGCATCAGTGCGCACATCCTTAGTGCCATAGGATATCATCTCCCCCCCTTGCAACAGGGAAAGCACGCTGACAGCCGCATTATCCGCGTCACTCAGCCGCGTCACGGTGTAATACACATTGACCGGTGTCTCCCCGCCTGTGGTGGGTGTGCAACCGATGCTGGCTTTCACGCTTCCTCCGGTCACGACGCATGATATAACTCCTGTCGCTCCGGCTGATCCTGAAGGTCCGGTAGTTGCTCCAGCACCTTCGCCTCCTCTGCCCCCATTTCCTCCCTTTGCGCCGCCAATGCCATTGTTGGTTCCGCTTCCGGACGGTAAAACCGTGCCGCCTGTGATGATCACATCACCGCCGCCGCCGTTGCCGCCGTTGCCGCCGTTGCCGTAGACGGTACCGCTGCCGCCGTAGCCGCCGTTGCCGCCGTTGCCGCTGCCAATAGCCGCGCTGTCGGTACTGGTCGCTGTTATCCGGCCGCCGCTGATGGTGATGCTGCCGCCGCTGCCGCCGTTGCCGCCGTTGCCGCCGCTGCCAGCAACGGTACCGCTGCCGCCGTTGCCGCCGTTGCCGCTGTTGCCGCCGCCAATAGCCGCGCTGTCGGTACTGGTCGCTGTGATCTGACCGCCGCTGATGGTGATGCTGCCGCCGCTGCCGCCGCTGCCGCCGGCACCGCCGTTGCCGGCACCGGTACTGTTGACTCCATTACCTCCGTCGTCGCCGGCACCGCCACCGATACCTGCTCCGGTTTGACTTTCCGCCGTCACGTTACTGTTGTTGATAGTGATTGTGCCGCCGTTGCCACCACTCCTGCCGTTGCCGCCGCCAGAGCCACCACCGATACCTGCTCCGGTTTGACTTTCCACCGTCACGTCAACGCTGTCAATGGTGATAATATCGCCAGAGCCGCCAGAGCCGCCGCCGATACCTGCACCGTTGGTACTTGTCACTGCTATCCGGCCGCCGCTGATGTTTATTTCCCCGCCACTGCCGCCGTTGCCGCCTCCGATACCCGCGCCAGTCGAGCTGCTAAGTGCATCAACCGTTGCGTTGGTTATCGTGATTGTACCGCCGCTGCCGCCGCTTGCGCCACCGCCGATGCCTGCACCGGTTTGACTTTGCGCTGTCACGTCACCGCCGTCAATGGTGATAATGTCGCCACCACCGCCGCTGCCGCCTCCGATACCTGCTCCGTTTATGCTCTCTACCGTCACGTCACTGCTGTTGATGATGATTGTACCGCCGCTGCCATTCATACCGCCGCCGCCGATGCCCGCCCCATGTAAGCTGCTACGTGCATTAACCGTTGTGCTGGTTATCGTGATTTCCCCGCCGTTGCCGCCAGCGCCGCCACCGATACCCGCGCTATAATCTCCGCCCTGCGCCTCCACTGTTGCATGGCTGATGGTGATGACGCCACCCGCGCTGCCACTGCCTCGCTCACCGGCACTGTAAAGACTGCTGCTTCCTCCGCCACCGTAGCCGCCGCCGCCAATTCCGGCTCCACTGTACATACCCTTGGAACTCACATTCCCGTTGGTTATCGTGATGGTGCCGCCAATTCCGGCTGCACCGCCATTGCCGCCATTACCGAAAGTGGCATTGCCGCCATTTGCACCGCCGCCGCCGCCAATTCCGGCTCCTCTCTCGCCGCCGGTGGCTGCCACAGTTCCGCCGTTTATCGTGATGCTGCCGCCACTACCGCCGCTGCCGCCTGCTCCGCCTGCTCCGTAAAAGCTGCCGCCACCGCCGCCGCCACCGCCGCCGCCAATTCCGGCTCCTCTCTCGCCGCCGTTGGCAGTCACTTTCCCGCCGGATATTGTGATCGTGCCGCCGCTGCCGCCGTTGCCTCCGTTGCCGCCGCTGCCACTATTATTATAATTTCCATCAGTATTTCCGCCGCCGCCAATTCCGGCTCCTCTCATGCCGCCGATGGCTGTCACAGTCCCATCGTCTATAGTGATGCTGCCGCTGCTTTGATCTCTGCCGCCGCCGATACCCGCGCCATACATGCCGCCTTGAGCCGATAAAGATCCGGAACCGCTAGTCGTTACCGAAGCACCCGAAGGCACCTGCAGCCCAGCACAGTTGGTGCCGCTGATTAATTCGTTCGCACCTGATAACGAAAGGTTAACCACTGCACCTGTTTGAATGGAGAAGGCGCATGCACTGGTTGTTGCGTTCACATTAATGCTCACGCCGCTGAGTATGATATCATGCGTACCATCTGCCACTGTAATCGTATTTGCGGTTGTGGAGCCTGTGATTATATAGCCATCGGAATCCGCAGTTTCTACAGGCACCCCGGTCTCACTGTAGCCGACTACCGTATCATTTCTTATAATGATAGGGCCATAACTGATGTCCAATGTCGTCTTTATTCCATCGGCAGCCAAAGCGTATGCAATTGGCAGCAATATGTTCGATAATAGAATAGCCAGCACCATTAATAAGGTTATTTTGAGTATTCGTTGTATCATCATCATTATCTTATCTCCTGTTCACAAGTCTTGACATTTTTCTATTAAGTCTCTACAGGCGTAGATTTGCGCAATCCCGCCATAATAAGCTTGAAATGCTGGAGCAGCTGCGCTTTATAATCAAATTCAGGGAAACGTATACACCACTCATAGGTGATTCCTCTTATTGCCATCATCAAATGCTTGGTTAGAATCTCCAGGGGCATATCGGTTATAAACTCTCCCCGCCTTATCCCTCGTTCCAAAACATCACTAAAAATTCTATAAATCTCTCTGTTATAGCTCGTGACCACTCCCGTATCGACGTCCTTTGTGATCTGCGCCTTATAAACGGCTCTCATTTTGTCACAACCAATCTTTTCAATCAACACATCGGTTATCTTTTCTATCATCGAAAAAAGAACGGTTTCTGCCGGAACGTCGTCAGGAAGGGAAGCTAATAAGCTTTTATAATCATTATCCGCTTTTTCTACTTGATCGTTTATCAAAGCTCTGACTAAAGCGTCTTTTGAAGAAAAATGGACGTAAAAAGAGCCCTTTGCGACGCCCGCCATTTGTACAATTGAATCTATACTAACCTCGTTGTAGTCATTGGACGAAAAAAGTTTCGCTGCGCTCTCAAAGATCTTTTGCTTTGTCTGATTGGCCTTTATCTTTCTGTTTACTCCGTTGTAAGCCATTTTTAATCCTTCTCATTTTTATCAAATTAACTGTTGCGTATATATTTAGTGACTTGGGTCAATAAATTATATCACAAAATATGTAATGATGATATAGGAAGATGGTTAATGCAACGGGGAAAACCACATATAAAAGAAGTTGCGGAACTTGTGAGCTTATGCATGAAAAAAACCGACAATAAAACCGACAATACGGTTAAAAACCGATAATACAAGTCGGTACGATCTAACACTTTACGAATTCAACAGTAGATAAAAAAAGCCCAAAAATACCTTTAAATAGGGCTTTTCGAGCGATTTGTGTGGAGCCACTAGTCAGATTCGAACTGACGACCCCTTCCTTACCATGGAAGTGCTCTACCTGCTGAGCTATAGCGGCGAAAAAATACTGCGAGTGCTATTATAATGCATCCGCAGTGGTATTTCAAGTGTTTTTATCAGTTAAAAGCTGGCGGGGTCAGTTAACGGTCGTAAACGCAATTTCCCAATGAATCGATGGCGACGATAAGCGGCACACGCTCAAACGTCAGCCGCCGAATGGCCTCCGCGCCGAGGTCGTCAAACGCGATATCGTCGGCCCGGGTGATGTGCGAGGCAATCAGGGCACCCGCGCCGCCCACAGCCGCGAAATAAACCGCGCCATTTCGAATAATCGCATCACGCACGTCTTGCGACACCGGCCCTTTGCCAATGACAAACGACAACCCGAGATCATACAGCGTGGGGGCGTATGCGTTCATGCGCGACGATGTGGTGGGGCCGCACGAGTTGATCACGCGGCCCGGCATATCGGGGCAGGGGCCCGCGTAGTAAATGCCGCTTCTGGTGATCTCGAACGGCAGCGGCTCATTGTTTTGTATCATCGTGTACAAACGCGCGTGCGCTGCATCGCGCGCGGTGTAAACAGGCCCCGAGAGCGAAACGCTGTCTCTGGCTCTCAGGCTGCTTTTAATGTCGGCGCTCATCGGCGCAGTCAAATCAATCATGGTGTGCTCCCTTACAGCGTAATGCTGGCGTGGCGCGCGGCGTGGCATTGAAAGTTTACCGCCACGGGCAGCCCCGCAATATGCGTCGGGTATTTATCGATATGCACGGCAAAGCAGTAGTTATTGCCCCCAAAGCCCATCGCACCGATTTTCAGCGCATTAATCTCATCCTTGAGTGTGGCTTCCAGCTCAGCCAAAAAAGGGTCGGGATTGACGCTGCCGATATCGCGCAGCAGCTGTTTTTTGGACATCAGTGCGCACTTTTCAAATGTACCGCCGATGCCGACACCGAGCACCACCGGCGGGCACGGGCTGCCGCCTGCGGCTTTCACGCTGTCGATTATAAAATGCTTGATGCCGAGCATACCGTCGCTCGGCTTCAGCATGGCGATTTTGCTCATGTTTTCGCTGCCAAAGCCTTTGGGCGCAGCGATTATTTTCACCGTATCGCCGGGCACGAGGGTGCAGTGAATCACGGCAGGCGTATTGTCTTTTGTATTTAGCCTTGTGATCGGGTCGAGCACCGATTTGCGCAGATACCCTTCGCTGTAGGCCGCGCGTACGCCGTCGTTGACGGCGGCTTCGAGCGAGCCGTTGATGTGCACATCCTGCCCGATGTCGAGAAACACCACGGCAAGCCCGGTATCCTGACAGTAGGGCATCAGCGTTTCTTCTGCGATCTGAGCGTTGAGCAGAAGCTGACGCAGCCCTTCCTTGGCGGGCGGGCAGGCTTCGCTTTCATAAGCCTTGCCAATCGCGCTGATGACATCCGGCCCCGGCATGCGGCACGCGCTTAAAAACAAGTTTTTGACGGCGTTTGAGATATCGGCCGATTCAATGGTTCGCATAAAAAAGTCCTTTGAATTGTGATGCGTCAATTATAGCGGAAGATGGGGGATAAGTAAACTGACGGCAATGCTGACTGTAATAACGCCAATTGCGGCAAGCCGTCAAAAGGATTCTTTTTTGTGATTTACGAATACGTCACCTCGAAAGCCGCCAAAAGGATTCTTTTTTATTTTCAATATTAATGAGCGCCCATCGCTCTTAACCACAAGCCTTAAATGAGAGATACCTGTACCCTGAAAGGGTATAGTCGTTTCATTCAATAGATACAAAAACACAAAGTGCTGCGAAGATCGCTCACGAATATGCTGACTGGATTTAAGACGATACAACACCTATTGCGGCACGCGCCGCCAAAAGGATTCTTTATTTGTACTTTTAAAAGAATAGCGGAACTTCATAAGACTTTTAGTGTCATATAAGGATTTCCTTAGAGAGAATGACTGCAAACAAAAACGCCCCGCTTGAGAGCGGGACGCATGTGTGCAAGATTGATGTCAGCCGTTCGGGAACAGCTCAGCCATTCTTTCATCAGGAATACCGAAATACGATTGAAGGCTCTTGATGGCATTCTTACGCCTGTTTTTAATGTTGTTGCGCAGATCGTTGATATTGTCTTCCCACTTGCTCATCGATGACGGCCAGCCCCACTTTTGAATCGTTCTTGGCATTTCGGGGCGCATGCTTTCCACCATCTCGTCATACAGCGACAGCAGCTTATCATCGGTGAGTATCGTGTTTAGAACCTCCGCGTAACGCGCCACAAAAGCGTCGCACCACGCGGCATTCTTTCTGAAGCCATAGTACAGGCCGGTATCGTACCAGGATGAGAGGCCGTCTTCATGGACCGGGCCGTTAATGCCGCTGGAGCTGAATAACGAGCCAAGATTGATACCGCCTGCACTCCCCATCGCCAGATCAAGATCGTAGAACATGGGCCGCCATTTCATGGTGTTGTCCGATGTGTGCGCGTATTTTTGGTTATAAAAATCGCTGCTGTTGAAAAAGCTGGTGGCAATCAGATAATCCATGAAATATGCCGAATCGGCGATATCGGTGTATTTGGCAAACTGTTCGTCGTTTGACGTATTGCTCTTTGCGACGGATAGAGCATGGTTGATGCTCGCTTTCTGCCCCACAAAAATGTACTGATTGCGTGACATTTCCACCTTGTTGGGATCAATGCCATACCGCGCCGCAAAATAATCTTCGTTCTGGTTTTCCTTGAACTCATACAGGCCCCAATAATTGCCGTTGATATAAACCACGGCAAACCGGGTTTGCATGTTGTCGATGTTCATGCCGTTTACGGCCATTTGGAAGTAAGCATCTTTCAAACGCGTATTGGACGAATCCTGCCCCATGTTGCGCAAAGAGAGCGATTTAAACGTGGTGATGCCGTAATCCTTAAAGAAAGGATAAGTCACCTTGCTCTGGCCGTAACCGCCGCGCAGATACAGGTTGATCGACTTTTGAGGATATCCCCGCGTGCCAGCGCCCGCAATGCGTAAGCCCGCCGGAAACCTAACGCCCAGCGTGCCGTCCGGTTCGTAATATTCCACATAGCCCGCGCGTTCCTTGCCATCTCCTCGTTTTTGGCTGGAAAATATAAATTTTTTATCGCTTTCTGAAATGGAAAGGCAGATCACGGGCAAAGTATGCTTTTCCTCAAAAAGATATGTCGCCACGGTCTGGTCACTTTGCAGCTTGCCGTCGGCCACGGCAATCGCCCGCACCGTCTGCGTGGCAGAAATCGGGATCGGGGCGGTGTAAGGCGTGGAGCTCGGTGACGGAGTCGAGCCATCCAGCGTGTAATAGATGACAGCGCCGGGTGTGGTATCGGCCATGGACAGTGTGATCGGCGCGCTCTGATAGCCGCCGCCCACCGAAAAGAGCGGTGCGGCACAGTAGCCGCTGATCGTGTCGCCGCCGTTTTGTGCGCCCTTGGTTGGCGTTGAAAATATCACCGTTTGTGTCATATCGTCCGCAAGCCGTCCTTTGGATAAGCCGGGGCGCAGCACGCCGGTATTCAGCTGATCGAGCACCAGCCCCTGCTGATTCGATAGGTAAAGCGTTTCGCCTGAAAGCGACAGACCCAAGGGCTCCTGAGTGTCGCCGCTCATAAAGCTGCTGATGACCTTATAGCCGCGTGCACCGATCTGTTCAGCGCCGATCTGCCATTTTTGCAGATTCTTGCGCGAGTCTGAGAGATAATAGCCCGTGATATCCATGTCTGCCTCGGTGCTGTTGAAAAGCTCAACCCAGTCGTCCTGCCTGTCTTTGGCCTGACTGACAGTGGAGACCTCATTGATCATAAGAGAAGAACTGCCGCTTACCGCGGCAATTTCTGTGAATCCTTGTGTGTTGTTGGCGGCAAGCGGTGTTGGCATCGGATAGAACATCCACGTGCCGTCCGCACCGAGGCCGAACGAGACGTTGTCCTTCGTTTCGGCCGGCAGATCGATTGTCTGCACCGTGCAGGCGCTGATATTCGTTAAGAATAGCTGTGTTTCGTCGCTGCCGATTTTGAAATTGGCGTGCAGTTCAGGGTCGGTCTTTTCCTTGCCCGACAGATACACAATCACGTAGCCGTCCGGCGCGAGTTCAATGCCGGGCAGCCGGTATTTTAAGAGCCGGCCTTTATTGTCTGAAAGCGCATAGTCCACCAGATTGACGGCCTGTGCCGAGGTGTTGTGCAGTTCCACCCAAGGCGAGCGGTCGCCGTCTGCGTCGATCACTGAAAAGCTGTTTTTCAGCAGTATTTCGTTGACCACAACATCGCTGGTGCCGTCAGTAATGATGATGGACTCGGATGTATCGGTGCCGTTGGCCGCGCCGGGCGTGGGCTGCTTGTAGTAAACTGTTTTGCCGCCAGAAAGCCCTGCCGAAATACCGGCCGGTGTGGCCGTATCCCACGAGATTATGTCGACTACGTTGGCAAACACATCGAGTATCGCCACGGTCGATTCTCTGCCGCTGATTTTAAACGGGATTTGCGCTTCGCCTTCGCTGCCCGTGAAACGCAGCAGCGCATATTCGCCTGCTTCAAGAGACATTTCGGGCAGCTTGGCCTTTTTCGGGTCAGACAGATTATCGGTGATATAATAATCCGACAGCACGATGGGGGTATCCCCCGAGTTGAAAAGCTCAATCCATGCATAGGGGTCTGCATCGCTGACGCTTTGCGGCAAAATCTCACTGATTTTGAGCTTGTCGTTGACCTGAGCGATGATGTCCTCGATGGCGTCAAAGCCCTGCCCGGTGTTTGCGGCGCCGGGTGTCGGGTTCGGGTAAAAATGATAGGCGCCCTTTTCATCTGTGCCATAAGAGATATCAGATGCCAGTTCGGGCACCGAGAGCTGCTGTATGGTGCCATACGGAGAAGAAAGCCGCAGTTCGGCACTTTTCTTTGGAAGCTTAAAACCGGTGCAAAGTTGGCCGGGCTGATCAACAATGGATGCGCAACAGTAAACAACAAGATACGCCCCGGCATCAATGCTGGTTCCTTCCGCAAATTCATATGTGTTTTTGGCTTCGGATACAGAGAACCC
This sequence comes from Bacillota bacterium, assembly GCA_023412005.1. Taxonomy (GTDB): domain Bacteria; phylum Bacillota; class Clostridia; order Christensenellales; family SZUA-584; genus SZUA-584. The sequence continues at coordinate 8,331 of JAEYOE010000025.1, read as the reverse complement.
GGTCAAGTCTATCGCTTTGTCGGAAGCGTTGTAAAGCTCAATCCAGTCCGGATTTCCGTAAACCGGGTCGATCAGTGAACTGGTGTTGGAACTGACCACCTCGGAAATGATGAGCCCGCTGACCGGCGCACCGGAAGTTTGCTGGCTGCAGCCCGCAAAAGTTGACAGTATCATCAGTACAGCCAATAGAACAGTAAATAATCTTTTCATTGTTTTCCCGCTTATCTAATCGTGTGATGAGTGCATTATAATACATATATTTGAAATGAACAATGACTTATATGATATTACGCGTATATTCATAATGTTTTCATATTTTGGCTGGCGGCTAGTGGCGTGCGATACGTGGCAAATTTTGCGGCGAGATATCAAGGCAAATCCGGCTTGACTTTTGGTTTGTATATGTTATAATCTCATTTGCGACAAAAAATATGCGAGGGTGGCGGAACCGGCAGACGCGCACGTTTGAGGGGCGTGTGGTATATACCGTAGGGGTTCAAGTCCCCTTCCTCGCACCAAACGAACCACGTGAGAGCGTGGTTTTTTTCTAACCAAAAATGGGCTAAAAAGGAGCGATTATGAGCAAGGCTGATGAAGCTTGCAAATGCTTTGATGAAGGTTTCAATTGCGCGCAGGCTGTTCTTTCCACATACAGTGAGCAATTTGGGTTAGATAAAAAGACGGCTTTAAAGGTTTCGTGCGGTTTTGGTGCCGGTATGGGCCGAATGGGCGAGACGTGCGGTGCGGTGGCCGGGGCGTATCTTCTGATTGGCCTTATGTATGGAAAGTGCGATAAGGATGATAACCCGGCCAAGGAGAAGACATATGCACTGGTGCAGGAATTCTCAAAAAGGTTTAAGCAGAGAAATCAATCAACCATTTGCCGCGAGTTAATTAAAGTGGACCTTCTGAGCGGCGACCGGCAAACAATTGACGCTCAAGTGAAAACGGTTTGTCCAAAGATGGTTCGCGATGCGTGCGAGATCGTTGAGGAATTGCTGTATAGCGAATAATAACCGGCTCGAGATAATTCGGGTGCTCAGCGCGATATAGACTTTTATCATACCTCTTATGACGACTGTTCCAGAGAATGGAGGGCAGTTACCAACAGTGGCCGGGCTAAGGTTTTGAACCGGTCGTTCCCTTTTGGCACGTCGTGCCCATTTCGATCTCTTCGGGACAGGATTGTGAGTAATAACAGCCATAAAATCCGTTAAAAATCGGTTTTTCATGAGCCGTGAATATCCCGAAGCGATTATTATTAAACTTCATCTGAATTTGAGTTTCACTCGCAAACATGTTATTGTATTCCATAAAGCATTAAATTATTGGGGGACATATGTACAATACTCTGTTTTCAATCGGGAGCCTCACCATACATTCCTACGGCGTTATGATTGCGCTCGGTTTTGCTGCTGCCATCGTGATGAGCTATTGTCGCGCAAAAGCTTACGGGTTAAAAAAAGAAGCGATCATTGATATTGCGCTGCTGGCCATGATATTCGGATTCCTTGGCGCAAAGCTGCTGTATGTGATCGTGGAATACAAGGCGTTTTTTACCGATCCGCTGCGGGTTCTCGGGTCGGAAGGGTTTGTTGTGTACGGCGGCATCATCGGCGGCGTGGCGGCGGCCATGGTGTACTGCAAGAAAAAGAAGCTGAGCTTCATAAGCTATTTCGATCTTGCTATTCCGGCTGTGGCTGCGGCTCAAGGCTTAGGGCGTATCGGCTGTTTTTTGGCGGGCTGTTGCTACGGCTGTGAGAGCCATGTTCTCGGCGTGATTTTCCCGGCAGGAAGCATCGCCCCGGCGGGTATTCCGCTGCTGCCGACGCAGCTGATATCGTCAGCGGGCGATCTTCTGATCGCGTTGGTACTGGTGCTGTATGCGAGAAAAAGCAAGATAAAAGGCAATGTGGGCGCGCTTTATCTGCTGCTGTACGGGCTCGGGCGCTTTGGTATCGAGTTTTTCCGTAACGATACGCGCGGCAGCGTCGGGTTTTTGTCCACATCGCAGCTGATTTCGATTCTCTTTGTGATCGGTGCGGTGGCGCTGTTTGTTTTGAACAAGAAACGCGGTGTTCCGGCAGACAGGCTGTTAACCAAAGCGGAGCGCGATATTGACGCGAAAAAAGAGGAAACGCAGCAAACAGACGCTCAAGAATAGACAACTTAAGCCAACATACGAAGCCGCGACCCTCTCAGGATGAAATTAAACTGAATCCGGAAATGGTGCGGCTTTTTTGATTGAACCGATTGTGGTATGATCAGTATAAAGATTGCTTATTGAGGGAGGCTGACTATATGAAGCAGATGCCTGTATTGTTTGTCGGGCACGGGTCTCCGATGAACGCCATTGAAGACAATCGATTTACCTCTGAATGGGCATTGCTTGCAAAGCGCCTGCCAAGGCCGGATGTCATCGTCAGCATATCGGCACACTGGTTTACACACGGCACAAGGGTTTTGGATGCGGCGGCACCGAGAATGATTTACGATATGTACGGCTTCCCGGATGCGCTTTATAAGGTTGTTTACGACGCGCCGGGGTCGCCTCACTTTGCCGGGCTGGCCAAGGGTTTGCTTGGTGACAGCGCCATAACGGATAACAGCTGGGGGATTGATCATGGCACGTGGTCTGTGCTGTGCCGCATGTATCCAAACGCTGATATCCCCGTTTTTCAGATTAGTGTAGACAGGGAGGCCGATGCAGACGCGCATTTTCATACAGGCCGTCAGCTTCGCGCGCTTCGGGAGCAAGGCGCATTGATTTTGGGCAGCGGTAATGTTGTGCACAATCTCTCGCGCGTCAACTGGGCGATGGACGGCGGTTATGCTTGGGCCGAAACGTTTGACAGCTACATTAAAACACAGATACAGAACCGGACCCTCAAAGGCGTTGTAAACTACGAGCAGGCCGGTGAGTGCGCATCGCTTGCGTTTACCTCAGCAGATCATTTTGCGCCGTTGCTTTGTGTATTGGGTGCCTCAGACGGTTCAGACCGAGTTTCAGTGTTCAATGATGCTTGTGTGATGGGTTCGCTGTCGATGACGGGATACTTGTTTTCATCGTAAGCGATATGCGGCAGATAAGCCGCAGAAAGGATAATGCTATGAAACAACGTGAAATTATGAAAACCGTACGGGGACACCGCACAACGGATGGTGCCGGGGTCAGGCTGGTGAGGGTGCTTTCACATGCGGATACGCACGATTTCGATCCTTTTCTGATGCTGGATTTCTTTGATTCCACGAACCCGTCTGATTACACGGCAGGGTTCCCGATGCACCCGCATCGGGGCATCGAAACAATCACGTATCTGATTTCGGGCAGAATCGAGCATGAAGACAGCCTTGGGAACAAAGACACCATACGGGCGGGCGAAAGCCAGTGGATGACAGCCGGAAGCGGCATTTTGCATCAGGAGATGCCCATCGCATCTGACAGGATGCTCGGCATTCAGCTGTGGCTCAATCTGCCGCGTAACGAGAAGATGGCCGAGCCCGCCTATTTAAGCATCACGGGTGACATGATAGCAACGGTCAACAAGGACAATGCGACAATCCGCGTGCTCTCCGGTCAATTCGATGGCGCTGAGGGCGTCACACCGCGCCATATTCCGGCCAGTATTTACGATATTGAACTAACGGCAGGCGGCGAGATCAGCATTCCCACTAAGCCCGATGAAACCGTTTTTGTGTTTTTGATCGACAACGATGCGATGATTAACGGACAAGAAGTTGCATCTAACTCGGCTGTATTATTCGGGGAAGGGGGCTTTATTCGCGTATCTGCCATGAGAGGGTCGGGCTTGAGGTTCCTTTACTTTTCGGGCAAGGCACTGCATGAGCCCATTGCGTGGGGCGGGCCGATTGTGATGAACACGAACGAGGAGCTGGCGCTGGCGTTCGACGAGCTGCGCCGGGGTGTTTTCATCAAACACGCATGATTTATTTTTCAAAATGAGGTGCGGAATATGAGCAAAAGCTATCGGGAAGAACTGGTGGGCGTTTTTGGGTGCCCGGTGGATGAAAACCCGACCGTGGTGATACAGCAGGCAGCGTTTCAGGCATTGGGGCTGCCGTATCGCTATCTGACCATCAAGGTGAAGCCGGAGGATTTGCAAGACGCGATAAAGGGTCTTAAGGCGATGAACTTTAAGGGCATCAACCTGACGATTCCGCATAAGGTTGCTGTGCTGCAATACCTTGACGTGGTGGCGCAGGATGCGGCGCTGATGGGTGCCGTGAACACGGTGTATGTGAAGGACGGGCTGCTGTACGGCGAGAACACGGACGGCAAAGGGTTTATGAAGGCGCTGAAAGACGGAGGCGTGAAAACACAGGGCGAAAACGCGGTGCTGCTCGGCGCGGGCGGCGCCGCCCGTGCGATTGCGGTGGAGCTGGCGATGGCGGGCATCAAGCATATGCGCATCTTGAACCGCAGCTCGGCGCGCGGTGAAGAGCTCGCCAGGCTGATCAACGAAAAAACACAGGCGAAGGCCGATTTGATAATTTGGGATCACCCATACGCCGTGCCACAGGACACCGCGATACTCGTGAATTGCACCTCGATCGGGCTGTACCCGGATACCGACCAAAAGCCAGATATCGATTACACGACGCTGCATTCGGGCATGACGGTTTGCGACGTGATACCGAACCACCCGGATACGCTGTTTTTGCAGGAAGCCAGGAAGGTCGGCGCGCGGACGTTTGACGGCCTCACGATGCTGGTGAATCAGGGAACGCTGGGCTTTGAAATGTGGACGGGCATGCAAGCCTGCGCCAAGGTGATGGAGGACGCGCTGAAAAAGGAATTCGGCATTGTCTGACGGAATAGTCAAAGGCTATATCGTAGATCGAAGAACAGAATCCGCATGCAACCACAAAAATGGGCCTCAACTGCTGAAGCTCATTTTTAAATCTGCGCTTTCTTTGGATGACACATAGACGTATTCGTATCAGCCCTTGATGCAGTTAAAGATATACGGTCACTTGTTGACAACACGTATAAGAGGTATAATAAAACCAGATTTATAAGAATAGAGGAAACACATGGAGAACGACAAACGAATCGCGGTGCTGATAGACGCCGATAACGTTTCGGACAAATACATAAAAGCGATACTCGACGAGATAAGCAATCACGGCACGCCAACCTACAAACGCATCTACGGCGACTGGACCAAGCCGCAGCTCGCCTCGTGGAAAAACGTGCTACTCGCGAACTCCATCACGCCGATTCAGCAGTACAGCTACACCACAGGCAAAAACGCGACGGATGCTGCGCTGATTATCGACGCGATGGACATATTGTACTCGGGAAATGTGGAGGCGTTTTGTATCGTCTCGAGCGATAGCGATTTTACGCGCCTTGCCGCGCGTCTGCGCGAATCCGGCATGTATGTGATCGGTATGGGCGAAAAGAAAACGCCCACCGCGTTTATTTCCGCGTGCGAGATATTTAAATATCTTGAGGTGCTAAGTATACCCGCGCCTGCCGAAAAGCAGGAGCCGCAGCCCAACGGCAAAGCGCCCGCCAAGGAAGGCATGGCCAGCCGTGAAGAGATCATCGAAGCGCTTAAGGTCATCATTACCGAAAGCTCCGATGAAGACGGCTGGGCGTACCTCGGGCAGGTGGGCAAGCTGCTGAACAAACGCTACCCCGATTTTGATACGAGAAACTACGGCTTTGCCAAGCTGACGCCGTTTGTGTCGTCGCTCAAGCAGTTTGAAATACAGTCGCGCAAAACAAGCAGCCCGAACAATGTGCACAAATACGTGCGCATCAAAGAAACAAAGAAATAAGCAGTAAGATTCAAAAACAACAACGCCCCGATCGGTGCTGCTGCATAGACAACGGGGCGTTTGTGTTCCGGTAACCGTCCATTTCAGAAATACAGGAACAAGCGGGGGGAGTCAGCTTGTTATTGTTTTATCGGTATTGTGTATCAGCATCGCCCCCAAGGGCCGCAGCTGTTCCAGCCAAAGCCGCCGCCAAACCCGCTGCACGGGCCGCCGCCGCGGTTAAAGCCAAGAAAACCAAAACTATTGCACGGGCCCCCGCAGCTCCGACAGGTGCCGCATCCGCCGCCGCATGGGCCGCCGCAGCACCGGCAAGAGCCGCCGCACGGGCCGCAAGGGCCATCGCCGCAGCACCGGCAAGAGCCGCCACATGAGCCGCAAGAGCCACCGCCGCAGCACCGGCAAGAGCCACCACACGGGCCACAGGCACCGCATCCACATCCGCAGTTTTCAAAACCGCCGTTAAGGCAGCTTAAAAGCAGCAGAAGCTTAAAACAATTATCGTTCATGTGTTTATTCACCACCTTAAAGCATAAAGGCTTAATTTAAACTATTCATGTACCGGAGTAATTGTGAAAACGAGAATGTGAGGAGAAAGTGTGAAAACGATAGTGATTACCGGCGCGACATCCGGGATCGGCTATGCGGCGGCCAAAGCGCTGGCAGCATCCGGCGCGCGCATCATCGGCATCGGGCGGACGGAACAAACCTGCGCAGATGCAAGAAATAAACTGCTGATCGACGTGCCAGAGGCACACATCGATTTTGTGAGCGGTGATTTATCGTCGCTGGCCGATGTGAACAGCGCGGCGGATAGTATACTGGCGCTGACGGCAGAGACAGAAAAAGTGGATGTGTTGATTAACAATGCGGGCGCCGTGCGCAGCGGGTATACCCCCACGGCGGATGGGTATGAGCTGCAGTTTGCGCTGAATCACCTTGCGGGGTTTTTGCTCACTTATCGGCTTTGGGAGCGGCTTAAGGCCGCGAAAGGGCGCGTGATATTCACGGGCAGCAATTCGCACAAGCACGCGCGCATTCATTGGAAGGATGTGATGCTTGTAAAGCATTACAACACGCTGACGGCGTATAAGCAAAGCAAGATGTGCAATATGCTGTGCGCGGCAGAGATCAACCGGCGGTTTGCGGGCAGCGGTGTAAGCGCGTACGTGGTAGACCCGGGGCTGGTGAAAACAAACATCGGCAATAAGCAAACAGGCGGAATTGTGAGCGCATTTTGGTCGCTGCGCAAAAAATACGGCGATGAGCCCGATTATGTGGCACAGACGTATGCGTATTTGTGCAACCAGGTGCCAAGGCCGCTTCAGCTGTATTACCACGCGAGCAAGCCAGCGGCTTACGATAAGCGCGCAAACAGTGAACAGGACGCAAAACGGCTGTTTGAGCTCAGCGAACAGCTTTGCGGTGTGAGATTTGACGGTGGGGAACCCATATAAGAGTGCTGGTTGCAGGTGTCAGCGGCGGGCTGGGGCGTGGGATGGCGGTGGAATGCGAGCGGCGGGGATTAACCTTGCTGCTTAACCTTCGTATATAATCGATCGACTATCTCGGTGAGACGGATTGTGATGTATAAAAGGTCTATCGCAAAAATTAAAACGCCCCGGGTTCGGGGCATTGTTGTTTGTCATGCGTTGTACATATCGTGCGCTGCCATGTAGGCATAAATCTGCTGGCCGTGTTCCTGCTCTTCCTTTTGAATGTGGTTGAGAACATGACGCACGGCGGGGTCTCTGAATTCGAATATCGCCGTGTTGTACGTGGAAGAGACATATTTTTCTGTAGAGAGCAGGTCTTCGCACAACACCTGGTCGGCTTGAGCGCCGCCGCCCTGTTGAATGGCGGGGAAATTCGTTTGAGCGCTTTGCTGCTGGTATTGCTGTTGGCTCTGCTGCTGCCCGCCTTGCATATTCGGCAGCTGTCCGCCGAGCAATTGGTTCAGAGAATCAAGGTGTTGCTGCTCCTGCTGGCCGTGGGTGTTGAACAACGCTTTAAGCTGCGGCTCCTGCGTCTGGTTCGCGTAGCTTGAGTATTTTTTAATGCAGAGCTCCTCATGCTTTTTCTGATCGTTTAATAGCGAGGTTTCTTTTTGATTAAAGCTTAACATGGGTACCTTCTTTCAGCCAACGAGCCGATTCGTCGCCCGCCTTTTTTTATGATACTGGTATTGTTTGCTTACGTCGGCGCGGATATTCGTGAAAGGCAAAATCCGCATGAAAAAGGTGAATCCACAATTATTTGTACTTGAATTACGTGGATAAATAATTTATAATGAACATTCGAACGGCTGACATACTGTCGGCAATTATATGGAGAAGTATCGAAGAGGTCATAACGGGGCGCACTCGAAATGCGTTTGTCGGGGAACCGGCACGTGGGTTCGAATCCCACCTTCTCCGCCAAAAAAATGGACTTACACGAAGTGTGGGTCTATTTTTTTGACATAGCGTGGATTCGAACGTGAGCCTGCCGCCGCCAGATGGCGGATGAAGGCAGGTGAACATGGCG
>JAEYOE010000006.1 GCA_023412005.1 Bacillota bacterium | reverse complement strand
TGGCTAGATCCCTATTTGGCAATAGAAAATCGGGGATATAATTGAATTAATATGTCTTTTAGTGTACAAGAAAAGTATGTTTTCATCTGTATCAGCGTATACCAAAAAAGCTCCGGCTATGTGAAATGCACCCCTAAAGTTAGACAGTATGATATACTGAAAATAACTTTGGGGGTGTATTTATATGCCAAAAGGAAAACCGAACAAACAGTACACTGGCGAATTTAAGCAGCATGTTGTGGAAACAATGCGACAAGAGCATATGGGCTACAACGAGACTGAGAGATTGTTTGAATTGCCACATAAACGTGCTGCGTCATGGGAACGAATTTACCTGGAAGAAGGACCCGAAGGTCTCTACGTGGAGCGCCGCGGTCGTAGCCGTGGCGGTGGAAGGCCTCCAAAACTGGATAAGAAAGTAGAAGAAGACTTAATAGCAGAAGTGCAACGTTTACGAGCGGAGAATGACTACCTAAAAAAATTGAATGCCTTGGTTTTAGAAGAGGAACGCCGAAGCAAAAGGCGCAAGTGATCTGGGAACTGAGGCATAAACACAAGATTTCGTTGCTCATCGAAGTATCGGGGCTTCCCCGGTCAACGTATTACTACTATGCCAAAGGCAGAACGAACTTCGATAAATACAGCGAAATCAAAGAACAGATCACGAGCATCTACGTTGAGAACAAAGGTCGCTACGGGTACCGTCGAATCACCAGCGAACTGCATAACCGCGGTTATGTTATCAACCACAAGACTGTTCAGCGGCTCATGAAGCAGCTTGGGATTGCCTGCCTAGTGCGGATGAAGAAGTATAAATCCTATAAAGGAGAGGTTGGGAAGATAGCACCTAATCTTCTGGAGCAAAACTTCAAAGCAGAAGCACCAAATCAAAAATGGGTAACCGATGTAACGGAGTTTAGCCTGTTCGGTCAAAAGATATATCTTTCTCCAATACTTGATCTTTGCAGTTCTGATGTCATCAGCTACACGATTTCAGATAGGCCAGTTCTATCTATGGCATTAAGTATGTTGGACAAGGCATTTGATCAGATTGAAGACGGTACCAATCTCATACTTCACTCTGATCAGGGCTGGCAGTACCAACATAAGCATTATCAAAAAATGCTCAAGGCTAAAGGAATTCGCCAAAGCATGAGTCGCAAGGGTAACTGTCTTGATAATGCGGTGATAGAAAACTTCTTTGGTCTGCTTAAGAGTGAGTTGCTCTATCTTCAGGAATTCGACTCGATAGAGCATTTCAAGGCAGAATTGATAGATTACCTTGACTACTATAACAATCGTCGTATTAAGGCTAAACTAAAGGGCCTATCGCCTGCTGTTCACAGGCGGCAAGCCCTCCCGGTTGTTCAATAAAAAATATGTCTAACTTTTTGGGGTCACTTCAGGCGGCGTCTGCCGCAATTGAGTATTGTCTAGCAGCACATTATACCCCTCCGGGGTATAGGAATACTTTTATCATTTGTATTTTGTGTCGTAGGGAACGACCTCTGTGTCGTTCCGCTTTTATTTTCAGAAACCATCACAGAGTATACCCCTCCGGGGTACTGGAATCTCTATTTTTTTTTATGCTATGAGGGATAGGGCGCTCATAGATACTGAAAACAGCATCAAAAAAAAGAGCCCTTTTGGCGGCGCCTGCCGCGATTGCTTTAACCCTCCGGGGTATAGGAGGCTTTTTTAAAGAAATGTCATAAGAGTTTTTCGATTTGCAGGGACGATCTTCCCTTTAATCCTTCAACTCAGCCTCTACCCCATTTCTGTTTTACCGAAACGCTCAAGGTACTTCTTCTCAAGCTTTTCTCGTGGCAGTATCGGCCCGTGCCCCGGGCATATTAACGCCGCCTCGGTTTTGAGTATTGTTTCCCACGCCGCCTTGATATCATCGGGACAATCGGCGAAAGGCGGGTAAAGCGTGCTGCCTATGCCAAAAACGGTATCGCCTGAGAAAAAATAATCGCCGATGTGCAGCCCGATAGAGCCCTTGGTATGGGCTCCGAGCGGCAGCACTGTTGCTTCAAAGCCGAATTCACAAAGACTCAACACCGTATCCGCGGCAATAATGTCCTGCGTAACCGGCTCATAATGTTCCGTCTGCACCGGAGCCACGTTATGCCCCGCGCCGGAAATCAACCGCGTAAGCGGGTACGTGCCTCTCGGCACGGGTGTGTTCCCCTGCCGCAGGCATTCGGCCTCGGCCGCGCCGACGACAACCTTGGCTCCGGTGTATAACTGCAGTGCCCGTGCGCTGCCCGCATGATCGAAATGCGTGTGCGTCAGCAGCAGAAGCGGTATGGTCAGCTTCAGCGGCAGTATACGCCTTTTAAAAGCCTCTATGCGCCCTTTTCTCGCCGCGTCCACCACAATGCCGTTATCTCCGTCATGAACAAGCCATGACGTTCCCACAAGTCTCTGAACGGTCATAAGGAGCCCTCCTTAATCAAATTCACACTGCCTGCGCTCTTCTATTTTGTCAATCAGACCGAGAACCTTTGGCCAACGCCCTTGTTTTGCTATGACGAAGCCCATCAGCATGCCGATATGCATATCGAGGTGACGGTGCTGCCCGATTATCAGCTCAAATCGAGTGAGCTCGCTGTTTTCCGATTTTTCGTGCAGCTGGTCGTCGGTCAGCTCATCAAGATATCGTATGATCTTTATCTCAACTTGATCAGCATAAGTTTTCAGGATTTCACGGGATAGAAATGCACCGCCGGGCAGATTGAGATCATTCAGCCCCTCTGTGTGAAAAACAGGCTCGGTATAAACAAACGGATTGATATAACATCTGTCCAGAGAATGCAGCGTGTGATACACATGCTTATACAGCGGCGTGCCGCAATAAATGTCGCTCCACATATCATCAGGTATGCAGTCAACCACGTTTTTCAGGCTCCAGATAGATTTTTCAGTGGCGTGCCTTAAGGCTGCTGAATAAGATCGGTTCATGTCGTCCCCCTAATAAAACAGCCGCCGCCGAACCTCTTCTTTAAAGTTCTTTCGATGCTCGAGAATCAAGGAGGCCGCACCGAGTATCCCAAACGGAATCAGCGCGTAAAAAGACCATGTGAGTTCAAAAGCCGCAGGGTTGTTCAGCTTGATGATAACCTCCATGATCAGCACAAACAAACCCGTCGCAAAGAAAATACCCGCTGCTTTTTTCAGCAGCGTCATACGCTTTGATTTTGTGAACAGCAGCGCGAGTATAATAATTGCGATACTGGCAGCCACCGTGATGGGCAGCCCCAGCCCGACGAACCAATGCCCGCCGTTCGTCCTTTCTATAAACAGCAGATACAGCAGTGAGGCTGCACAGTTGACTGACAAGAAAATAACCGTATGGTAGCGTTTAAAGTAAAAGGGCATCACAACGAATATGAATATCAACGCCATCGCCCCCACAATATAAGCCGACCACGACAGTCCTCCGCCATCCAGTATATCAAGCAGTATTGTGATCATCATTGGAATCATCAGTATCAACCCGACCAATGTCGCAAAATAGCGCTTGTCAATGCGATTGATCAGCGATTCGAGGTATCTCGGATAAGGCCTTTCGAGCGGCTCCTGCCAAGGTGTTTTTGGGTTTTGCACCTCCACGCTGCAAAGCGGGCAATATTTTTCACTTTTTGCGAGCTCAACGCCGCAGTTCACACAGTATGACATCTTTTTCACCCCTCGTTGTTTACCATCTTTGGTTGCTCTCAATTTTAACAGGCACGCCAAGCTTCACAAGAAAACGGAAAAACGCGCGTTCGAGTGTGCTTTCCTTAATCGTCCGCACAAAGTTCATAATGAGCGTTCCGTTATACGAGAGCGCGCCGCACACCACCTTGTTGCGCGATAACGGCCCGAGTATAAAATCCATACGCGTGACGTACCGCGCCATCTCATCCGGCAGCGTTACATTCCCAAGGTTCGATATGCTTGTTGAGCTTTTGCGGTCTCCCACCAAATTAAACGTCAGCTTCATCGCAATATTCTTTATAAACAGCGGCGTCACGCGCAGCACGCGGCGCGTCTCAGATTTCACGTTGGTGGATATTTTTGCGTTCAGCAGCTTTTCGGTGGCTTCGCTGCGCATGTAATGGTGCACCGCGCTCAGCACCTCATCAAAGCTGTACGTGCCGTATTTTGGGTCGATCCCCGGATTCACATAGCTTGCGAAATTTCGCATGGTATTGGTGGGGTAAAACCGCCTCAGATTAACCGGTATGCAGATTTTCACGGGTTTCATGCGTTTCTCTCTCTTAACGATTCCGCGCTGCTGCTTGTCCACCGCCATGATCAGCACCGCCGTCAAATAATCTGTCAGCGACACACCCTTTTCCTTCGCGCGAGTCAATATTTCGTGGGCTGGAATTAAGCCTGTAATCACGTTGATATAGTCGTCGCTTTCATCGGTGCCCTTGATATAATAGGCATTCGGTTCATGGCGCGTGCGTGTCATTTTCTTTGCGTATTTTAAATACGCATCTTCTGTTTCATCCGGTGCCGGGGGCGCACTGCAGTCGAGAATTTCTTTGCCACGCGGGATGTCGGCACCATATTTTATACGCAGGTATTCCGCCGTCAGCGTTTTGATGAAGCAAAGCCCGCCGGTGCCGTCCGTCAGTGCGTGAAAAATCTCCACCGCGATGCGCTTCCTGTAGTAAAGCACGCGGAACATGAAGCCCTTGTTTGCCTCAAAATCCATATGCGCGCACGGATACGGGCCGTCTTGCATTATCTCCGGGTACCCTTCGTTATGCTCAAGATAATACCAAAACAAGCCGGTTTTGAGCTTCAGCGCAAACCCCGGAAAGCGAGAAAGCGTTGATGAAAGCGCCAGTTCAAGTACGCCGATGTCAATGTCTTCCGTTAGGTCGGCAGACAGGCGAAAAAGCGCTTTCCAGTTGCGACGCTTGGCTGCGGGATAGATTTTGGCTGCGTTATCCAGCTTCATCCACTTTTTTTGTGCTTTATCTTTGCTGCTCATTATTTATGTCTCCAAAAAAGCGGCAATTTTATTTAATGCTTTCCTAGCTTCAGGTATTTTAAACAGCACATAAACGTGCCACAGTCCGTCTTCTACAATCAGCTCGCAGCTGCACCCGCATTCGTTCAGCCGGTCAGCGAGCATTCGTGCGTCGTCCAGCAGCAGCTCACAGCTGCCCGCAAAAATCAGCGATGGCGGCAAACCGGTCAAATCACCGTATATGGGCGATACGAGCGGGTTGCTCTGCTGCCCCTGCGCATACGCGTCTGCGGCAATATGCAGCGCTTTGACCGAAAGCGTCGGGTCTTTTCGGCGGTTATCAATGTGCGATTGGCCCGTAAATGTTAAGTCCGTCCACGGCGAGAGGCTCACCAGCTTTTCGGGCTGCGGAAGGCCAAGCTCTTTGAGCTTTAAGCACAATGCAAATATCAGCCCGCCGCCCGCCGATTCTCCCGCGAGCGCGATGCGGCCAAAACCATTGTCCAGCAGATATTGATAAGCGCTGAGGGCGTCATCAAGAGCTGCCGGAAACGGGTTTTCCGGCGCAAGCCGGTAAGCCACCGCAAGCACCTTCTGCTTTGTTTCCACCGCCAGTACACCGGCAGCACCGCGCGCATAGTTTAGGCATCCGGCCACGTATCCGCCGCCGTGAAGATACAATATCACACCGCCGCCGGGCACCATTTCCTTCGGAACCGCAAAGCAGGCATCAAGCCCGCATAACGGAACCGGCTCGAAAGACACCTTGGATGTGAGTGACCCCGCCATGATTTCTCCGAGACTATCCTGAAAGCCCCTTGATGTTTTGATGCTGAATTTGTCGAGTATCGGCTTAAGCAGCCGGATTTGGGCACGAACGAACAGGCTTTGGAAGCTTGGCATGCAGTCACTCCTTCTATTTCACTTGATTTCAGCATACCGCATAATACGGCCAATATCAAACAATATATGTGTAAAGTCGGCACATATCGTTTTCTAATTGTCATGTTGGTCTTCCCGAATTATAAAAAAGCCGGGCTACCCTGATAACCAGCCTCAGAATACTGACATGCTGCTCAGGTCTCGTTGTTTTGAAAAAGAATCAATTGCGTCATACAGTCGCTACAAAAGCGGCGCGAATCTACAGCCACGGCATTAACTGAAAACCCATGCAAAAAGCGCTATGGCATGGGATGCGAACCCAGTCGCCGTCACTATTCTCCGTCGAAATAGCCCACCTGCTTCGATATCGGGAAAATCATGCGCTTTCCGCTACCGAAAAGACCAACCTTATCGGAATCGGGATAAAACGCGATTTCAGGATCATGCATGATATCAAAATCCGCATAAATCAGCAGCTCACTTTGCGACATATTTGTGAGTTTATGCGCACCATCTTCGTTGTTCGGAAAATAAAGAAAGTCACCTGTCGTTACCTCTCGCTCTCCCTCGGGCGACTTCAGCAGCCCCTTGCCACTGAGTATATAAAACACTTCCTCGTTGCGCATATGATAATGGTATGGCACTGCAGATTTTCCCGGTGGCACTTCGTAAACCGTCACATTAAAATGCTGTGAATCCTCTTTGCCCACGATTATTCTTTTTGAACACTCGTAACCCGGATGTGTGAAGCCCTTAACGCTCTGCGCTGTTTCAGCCCTTCTTATAATCATTTCTCCGGCCATTTGTACTTCCTCCTTATCGTGATATCTTCCTGTGTTCATATTATAGTGCTTTTGATCTTTGTGTAAAGACTTCTTACTGTATAAAAAAGGACGGTCGTAAACCGCCCCTTGCTTCTACATGTTCTATTTTATGCCGATATCCGTTCGGTACTGCGCACCCTCAAAGCTGACCTTGCCAATCTGCCCATACGCTTTTTCTCTCGCGTCGGGTATATCGGCTCCCAGTGCCGTGATGCCGAGCACGCGCCCGCCGTTTGTTGTATACGTGCCGTCCTGCACCGCCGTGCCCGCGTGAAACACCACCACATTCTTCGTGTTGTTAAGCCCCGTTATCGGTATACCTTTGGCGTATTTTCCAGGATATCCGCCCGAGGCCATCACCACGCAAACCGCGCTGCGCGCGTCCCACTCCAGCGTGATGCTGTCGAGCGTCCCGTCAATCACCGCATCGAAAATCTCGAGCAGATCGTTTTTGAGCCGCGGCAGCACCACCTGCGCCTCCGGGTCTCCAAAGCGCGCGTTGTATTCCAGCAGCTTCGGGCCGTTCTTCGTGAGCATCAGCCCGAAGAATATGATACCCTTGAAGCAAACCCCTTCGGCATTTAGCGCATCCACCGTCCGCCGGATAATCGTCTCCTCTGCAACCTTGCGAATGTCGTCTGTGTATTTGGGGCTGGGCGAAAACGTGCCCATACCGCCCGTGTTGGGCCCCATGTCTCCGTCGAATGCGCGTTTATGATCCTGCGCGCTGTGCATCGGCAATATTGTTTTTCCGTCGCAAAAGGCCAGCACGGAAACCTCCGGCCCTTCGAGGAATTCCTCAATCACCACGCGGCTGCCCGCATCGCCGAACACCTTATCCACCATGATCTCTTTGAGCGCATCGAGCGCCATCTCAGTCGTCTCGCAGATGATCACACCTTTGCCGAGCGCCAAGCCGTCTGCCTTGACCACAACGGGTGTATTGCAGCTTTTCACATACACAGCTGCTTTATCGAAATCGTCAAACACCTCGCATGCCGCCGTGGGGATGTTGTATTTTTGCATCAGGTATTTGGCGTAAACCTTGCTGCCTTCAATGCGCGCACCATCCGCTGTCGGCCCGAAAGCCCGGATACCCTGCGCCTGCAGCCTGTCCACCAAACCCATATACAACGGGTCGTCCGGCGCAACAATCACAAGATCAAACTGTTGGTGCTTAGCGTAATCCGTCAGCGCATCAACATCCGTGGCCTGTATCGGCGCGCAGGTGGCCAGCTGAGCAATGCCGCCGTTGCCCGGCGCGCAATAAATATCGTCGTTGCGACTCTGTTTCAATTTCCATATGATCGCATGTTCACGGCCGCCGCCGCCCACCACCAGTATCTTCATGATGCCGCTCCTTAATGCTTGAAATGACGCATGCCGGTGAACACCATCGCGATACCCAGCTCGTCGCACGCCTTGATGGAATCCTCATCGTGAATGCTGCCGCCCGGCTGAATGATGGCGCTGATGCCAAAGCTTGCGGCCAGCCGTGCCGTGTCGTCAAAAGGCAGGTACGCATCCGACGCAAGCACCGCGCCCTTTACAGCTTCGCCCGAACGCTGCAGCGCTGCCTCAGCGGCCCACACGCGCGACACCTGACCGGGCCCAAGGCCCAGCGTTTGAGAATCCTTCGCGACCGCAATGCCGTTTGATTTGATGTGCTTGACAATCTTCCATGCAAACTTCATGTCTTCCAGTTCTTTTGCTGTCGGTACGCGCTTGGTCACGGTTTTGAGTTCGCCGTCGAACAGTAGCGTATCCGGCTGCTGCACAAGCAGCCCGCCGAGCGGTTTTTTCATATCCATCGCGCCCGGCTTCACCTTCGCCGAGATGTCCTTTAACAAAAGTATACGCAGGTTTTTCTTGGTTTTAAGCACCTCGAGTGCGTCTTCCGCGAACGACGGCGCCACGATGATTTCAAAGAAATTCTTGACCATCTCTTCGGCGCTTTTCTTGTCGATCTCAGTGTTCACCGCCAATATGCCGCCGTATATGGACTGAGGGTCGGCGTTGTATGCCTTCATATATGCATCATAAAGGTTATCCGCGCTGCCTACGCCGCACGGGTTTGCGTGCTTCACCGCCACCGCCGTGATCTCGTCGAACTCGCGCAGGCAATCAAGCGCACCGTTGGTATCGTTGATGTTGTTGAAAGACAGTTCCTTGCCCCAAAGCTGCTGCGCATCGGCCAGGGTTCCGCCGGTGCCGATCGGTTCTTTATAGAACGCGGCGCTCTGGTGCGGGTTTTCGCCGTAACGCATGCCCTGAACCAGCTCATAAGTAAGCGTCAGCTTTTCGGGATAACCCCCACCGTTTCGCGCACGCAGATACCCGGAAATCAGCGCATCGTAAGCCGCCGTATGCTCAAATACTTTGACGCAAAGGTCGAACTTTGTTTGTTTGGTCACGCCGCCGTTTTTAAGCTCTTCGAGCACGCGTTCATAGTCCACCGGGTCCACAATGGAGGCAACATCCTGCCAGTTCTTCGCTGCTGCGCGCAGCATGGTCGGCCCGCCGATATCGATGTTTTCGATCGCGTCTTCCAGCGTCACGCCGTCTTTTTGAATCGTGGCTTTGAACGGATACAGGTTCACAGCGACGATGTCGATCAGCCCGACGCCGAGCTTTTGCACCTGCGCCATATGATCGGCATTCTCCCGCATGGCAAGTATGCCTGCGTGGATGTTCGGGTGCAGCGTTTTGACGCGTCCGTCGAGGCATTCAGGAAAACCGGTAATGTCTGACACGTTGGTGACTTTCACACCCGCTTCTTCGAGTGAGCGCTGCGTGCCGCCCGTGGAGAGAATTTCAAAGCCGAGCGCTTCCAGGCCTTGTGCGAAGGCCACAACGCCCGATTTGTCGAACACGCTTAAAAAAGCTCTTTTCATATGTTAAACCTCCAAATAAAAAATCTTATGAGAACAGGCAGTTTGCCCATCAATGACTCATTCTCGCACACTGTAGGGAACGATCCCCATATCGTTACGGGTATGCGGGCTGATGACGCTATCAATCCTCCGTCACGCTGCGCGTGCCACCTCCTTTCAAAAGGAGGCTTTTTTATAACGTCTATTTTCGTGCCCGTAGGGGACGGTCTAGACCGTCCCGGCGTTTGTCAGGCGGATGATATCCGCCCCTACGATTCGTGCTTATCGTTTCTATGGCGGGCTTGGAAACCCGCCACTACGACTCGAGACTTATTTGTTCTATTCTCGCACCCTGTAGGAGACGGTCTCGACCGTCCCGCACATTTCACAGGCGGATTATATCCACCCTTTTCGATTTCAATCCTCCGTCACGCTGCGCGTGCCACCTCCTTTCAAAAGGAGGCTTTTTATGGCTCCCTTATTAAAGGATTTGTCAGCGATAGCTGACTGAGGATTGCGATTCTCGATCAGCTTTCTTGTTTTATTCGCACGCGTCTGCCGTTTATCTCCAGCCGACCTTCACAGAGCAGCGCGACGGATTTGACAAGTATCTCATGTTCAACCGCCAGCACACGTTCGGCCAGCGTCTCGGGTGTATCGCCATCCAACACATCCACGCATTTTTGCATGATAATCGGCCCCGTATCGGTGCCCTCATCCACAAAATGCACAGTCGCGCCCGAAATCTTCGCGCCGTAATCCAGAACGGCGGCATGCACGCGCCTGCCATAATACCCCTTGCCGCAAAACGACGGAATCAGCGCCGGATGAATGTTGATAATCGGGAACCGGCTCACAAGCGCCGCACCGAGTATTGACATATACCCGGCAAGAACAACCGCCTGACCGCCGAAGGCCTCCACTGCTTTTATCACGGCTTCGTCATGCGCCTGTTGGTTATCATAATCTTTAGACGATATCACAACGGACGGAACGCCCGCATTCTTTGCACGCTCGAGCGCGAAAACGTTCGGCTTACTGGCCACCACGCCCACCACACGCGCACCGATGCGTCCATCCGCGCAGGCATCGAGTATCGCCTGAAAATTCGTGCCCCCGCCCGAAACCATCACGACAAGCTTGTCTATTCGCACAGCCGTATGCCCTCGCCTTCGGTAACGGTACCAATCATGTACGACTTGTCTCCCAAATCGCGCGCCGCAAACATCACATCGTTCGCGATGGCCGGATTAACCGCCAGCACCATGCCGATACCCATGTTAAATGTATTGTACGCATCCTTTGTTTCCATTTTGGCTTCGCTAACCAGCAAATCAAACACAGGCAGCATGTCCCAGCTATTGAGCTTGATATCGGCACCAAGCCCTTTTGGGAAAATGCGCGGTATGTTTTCGATAAACCCGCCGCCGGTGATGTGCGCGGCCCCCTTGATATCAAAACGGCTCATTAGCGACAGCAGCGATCTCACATAGATGCGCGTCGGCGTCAGCAGCTCTTCACCCAGCGTTTTACCCAGAGAATCGATATATGTCCCGAGCGCTTTTTCTTCCATGCTGAAAATCTTGCGGACAAGCGAAAAACCGTTGCTGTGTATGCCGGACGACGCCAGGCCGATCAGCACATCACCCGCCTCAATACCGCTGCCGTTAATCAGCTTCTCCTTATCCACACTGCCAACGCAAAAGCCTGCCATATCGTATTCACCCGCACCGTAAAAGCCCGGCATCTCCGCCGTTTCGCCGCCGATTAATGCGCAGCCCGCTTCCCGGCACCCCGCCGCCACACCCTTCACAATATCCGCCGCAACATGAGGAAACAGCTTTCCTGTTGCAATGTAGTCGAGAAAGAACATCGGGTTCGCGCCGTGACAGACCACGTCGTTCACGCACATCGCCACACAGTCGATACCCACCGTATCGTGCTTGTCCATCACAAACGCGGCTTTCAGCTTGGTCCCAACCCCGTCAGTACCCGCAACAAGCACCTGTCCGTTGCCGTTGTCGTACATGCCCCCGAAGGAGCCAAGACCCTGCAGCACATGATCGTTAAACGTAGAAGCCGCGTGTGCCTTCATCAGACTGACGGCTTGATAGCCCGCTTCAACGTCGACACCCGCGTCTTTATATGTATACCCCATAGCCACTCCTTATTTGTCGAGTAAGTTCTTTTTTCCGCATGCGAGAAGATTGCTCACATCGTCCGGGTAATTACCGTTAAAGCAGCCCACGCAAAAATTACACGCCGCACCTTCCACTGTTTTCAACAGGTCTTCTATCGACAGGTAATGCAGTGAATCAGCGCCAATCAGCTTTCTGATCTCCTCCACCGAGTTCTTCGCGCCGATTAGCTGGTCGTGCGAGGATGTGTCGATACCGAAGAAGCACGGGTATTTAATGGGCGGCGAGCTGATGCGCATATGCACCTCTTTCGCGCCCGCTAATTTGAGCATTTCCACAATGCGTTTGGATGTGGTGCCTCGGACGATCGAATCATCGACCAGCACGAGCTTTTTTCCGCGTACATTGCGCTTTAACGCGTTGAGCTTCACATTCACGCTCACCTCGCGCTTACCCTGCGACGGCTGTATGAAGGTACGCCCCATATACCGGTTTTTGGAGAGCGCGATTGTGTACGGTATACCCGACTGATTGGCATACCCCATGCCCGCCGGCATCGCGCTGTCCGGCACGGCCGCCACCACATCGGCATCCGCGGGCGATGTAAGCGCGAGCATTTCACCCGCCTTTTCACGCGCGCGGTGCACCGGTATGCCGTCGATATCCGAATCCGGCCGCGCAAAATAAACATACTCAAATATGCAAAGTGCGGTATCCTTAGCGTGCGGCCCCTGATAGGATTTTAAGCCGTTCTTATCTGCCACGACGATTTCGCCGGGCCGCAAGTCGCGAATGAATTCTGCGCCGATCGCGTCAAACGCACTCGATTCTGACGCGAACACATACGCGCCGTCGATGCGCCCGAGTGCTATCGGACGTATGCCTTTCGGGTCGCGCACACCAATCAGCATGTCCGGCGTCATAATCACCAGCGCATAGCTGCCCTTCAAGAGCCCCATCGTTTTGGTCACCGCTTCAATGATGCCGTCTCCCGCGTGCTTGGCAATCAGGCTCGCGATGATTTCCGAGTCGATAGAGGTTTGGAATATCGCGCCTGCGTTCTCCATCTCGTCTCTTAACTCTTTGGCGTTAATCAGGTTCCCGTTGTGCGCGAGCGCAATGTGCCCCTTTTTAGAGCTGATCACCAGCGGCTGCGCGTTGGCAAGCAGGCTGTCGCCCATTGTGGAATAGCGCACATGCCCGATGGCGGCGGTGCCGCCCGTTAGCTTTTCCAGCCCGCACTTAAACGCATCACCCACAAGGCCCATATCTTTATGATAATCAATTCGGTTATCCTTCGCGACCGCGATGCCCGCGCTTTCCTGGCCGCGATGCTGCAAAGACAGCAAGCCGTAGTACGATGCCTCGGTCGGCTCGATGCTGCCGTCCGGGCAGTAAATACCGAATACGCCGCACTCTTCGTGCATGGCGTCGTCGCCCGGCTTGAGCCGTTCATACGGCTCCAGAGGTTTTATTCGAAGCGGCATGCTATTCTCCCATCAGTCTGCTGATAATCTCTTTGTATGCCTCTTCCACGTCTCCGAGATCTCTGCGGAACCGGTCTTTATCAAGCTTCTTGCCTGTTTCAATGTCCCAGTAACGGCAGGTATCCGGAGAAATTTCATCCGCGAGTATGATATCACCGTGAAAGCGCCCGAACTCGAGCTTGAAATCAATCAACTCAACGCCGAGGCCCTTTAAGTAGTCGCTTAAAATATCATTCACCTTGAAGGATATTTCCTTGATCTTGTCCATCTCGTCATCAGTCGCGAGCCCGAGCGCACGCACATAATACGAGTTGATGAACGGGTCGCCGAGTTCGTCGTTTTTATAGCTGTATTCGAGAATGGCGCATTTTAATTCGGTGCCTTCTTCAATGCCCATGCGTTTGGAAAAGCTTCCGGCGGCCTTGTTTCTCACGATCACTTCGACGGGCACGATGTCCACCTTTTTAACAACCGTCTCTCGATCGGAAAGCTGCTCCACATAATGCGTCGGAATCCCATGGCCTTCCAGCAGCTTGAAGAAGTGATTGCTGACTTTGTTGTTCACCACACCTTTTCCCACGATGGTGCCGCGTTTTAAGCCGTTGAACGCCGTCGCGTCGTCCTTGTAGCTGACGATCACGCAGTCTTTATCGTCGGTTGCGTACACCTTTTTGGCTTTGCCTTCGTAAATCTGCTCCATTTGTTTCATAATATTTCGATCTCCTTTTGAAGATTTTTATTCGCTTCCATCACCTTTGCCGCCATATCCTTCTTGTGAGCGGCCAGCTTTGTTTTGAGCTCGGGATATTTTAAAGAGAGCATCTGCACAGCGAGCAGCGCGGCGTTCTCCGCGCCGTCAATCGCAACCGTGGCCACGGGAATGCCGGGCGGCATCTGCACCGTGGAGAGCAATGAATCAAGCCCGTCCATCGTAGACGACTTGACCGGCAGCCCGATAACCGGCATTGTGGTGTAGGCAGCCAGTACGCCCGCGAGATGCGCGGCTTTGCCCGCGGCCGCAATGATCACCTCAATTCCTTCGTTTTCGGCACCTGCAGCAAACACATGGGCTTCATCCGGCGTTCTGTGCGCGCTTAATACGCGTGCCTCCACTTGTACGCCATAGCTCTTGAGTGTTTTGATTGTTTTTTGCAGCACAGGCAAATCAGATATAGACCCCATAACAACAGCGGCTTTCATACTTAACTCCTTTGTTTCAAACTAGAATTAAAACTTTTTCAATAACCTCAGTCTAACCCGACGTGTCGGCTTATGTCAATTAAAGTCGCATACTTTTCACGACACATATTCAATAATGTTCGTGTTTTTCAAGCGAACCGCCCAATTTGTTATCAATCAGAACAGCATCATTCGCTTTTTTGCGAACAAAAAACGTCTTACATATTTGAATTGCTAAGTCAGCTTCCGCATGAATGCACGGCTCTTTGCGCAAAATAAAAAAAACAAGGAGGATTGAAGATTATGCAATCACATAAAATGAATCAGGCGAATCCGGGAATTAAGTGCCAGGTGGTATCGTGCTACTACTATATGAACGGAGATCACTGCACGGCGGATCGTATTGAGGTGCTGCCGCGAAATGCAACCAGCACGGATGAAACAGACTGCGGTACATTTGCCAAGAAGTAAGATTGCAAAAGACCGGCGCGTGCCGGTCTTCTTTTATATCTGCTTACCGTATAAAATAATGTTTTACGCTTATTTTTATAAATGCAATTTAAGATATTAATTGAAGAATTTCATTGGCGCATATATCGACTTCTTCATTTTTTTCTCCCTCAGAGGGGTTTTGCTCCATCCTTCTTAATTCTGGCTGAAACATTAATAAAGTTTCTCGTGGGAATCCTTTCATTAATTCCAATGTCCATAATTTCCATATATCATCATTCGTGTCAATTATCTTGCGTATCACCGGAATGAGTTGAACATGGAATCTCGGAAGTATTTTTATCAATTCTTGAGCGACAGGCCAATTTAAATCCTGCATCCATTCCATTAAGCCTTCTAGTATTGGCACAACATCATTTGGATCAATGCACTTAAGTTCTTCAATACTTGTGAAATCGAACTTGTTTTGGGGAATTAATTCGAATATATTATCCACAATCAACCTCTTTTATATCAACTTCTATGACTTACAAAGTCTTGCGTTAATATGTACTCTCGATCTTTTTCATTTCCTCATAAAGCATAGCATTCACCGGCATTTTGAGATGATGCTTGCGCCCAAGCCTCAGCACTGTACCCGCAAACAGCTCCAGCTCACTCAATCGCTTGGACTCAACATCCTGCCTCATCGACGGTTTTCCTTCCGGATTGATCGAATCCAGCACATTCATCCAGTATTCAAAGTCTGTTTCATTGAGGTATATGCCTTCCTTTTCGGACAGCGCCATCACCTCACGCATCGCCGCAATCATCATGTCACGCGGGACACCAGGCTTTTGAATGTCGGCATAATGATCACCGTATACGGCCACCACCTGATTGACGCCCACGTTGACCATAAACTTGCTCCACAGCTTTTTAATCATCTGTGTCTCTATGGTGTGCGGGATTTCAGCCGCGCTCAAGAACTCATCAACAGCACGAACATTCTCGGTTATAACGCCCGGTTGTTTGTCTCCGAAAACAAGCTTCCCTTTATTCGCATAGATGAGCCTGTTACCCACCTTGACGGCGTCCATCTGTTCAGCAACGCAGTATACAACCTTGTTAATACCGAAAGCATTCCCGATGACCTCCTCGCTGGAAATGCCGTTCAGAAGTGAAAGCAGTATCGTATGCTCGCCTACACGTCCGCGAACAACCTCTATCGCTTCGTCTAAGCTGTTATATTTTACAGCAAAAATAATTAAGTCGGCGGGCCGGTCGGTATGCTTTGGCACTGCGTATCGGAATTCACATTTTTCACCATTGCTGTAAATCCCGTCTTTCACGTATCGGTCAATACGGGCTTGATCGGCCACAACTGTGAAGTCTGCAACCTTTTGAGACAGCTGGTGCCCGAATAGCACACCAAGCGCCCCCAGCCCAATCAGCGATACCGATTTTATCGTCATCATCCGTGATCCGCCTATATATTTTCGAGAATGGCGTAGTTCGTCTCATCCTCTATCATGATCTGTAAGGCATATTTAAACTGATCGCGGATGCCTTTGGGCAGCTCCATAAAGTTTTTACGCGCATTCGCCGCATTGATATAAGACTGATCTTCTTCGAAGATATGCTTGTCGGTTAAATAGGCATAATACACGTTAGGGTCGTCAATGGTGCTGTAGGCAATATACTGCTTTTCCACCCAAAGCTGATGATACCCATCGGTTATATGCTGCGGCAAACTGCCCTTTTGCGATATGGCCGTTTTCAGCTCATCCGTTTTCGGCGCTGTTATTCTTATCCGCTGCGCGATACGCTGGGTAAGCTCTGCCACTTGCTGTGCAGACAAGTACTTTTCCATGATCATCATCTCCCGCAAAGCGATCTCTCTGTTATTTTATCAGATATTTGGTTTCATGTCTTGGCGATAATTTTTTCCATATCATAAAAACATGCAATAACAAAGCACCTATCATCTTCAATATGTGATAAGTGCCTTTGACTTTGCTTGTTTAGAATATCATATCACCGAGTACCAGTATCCCCAGAGCCGCAAACGGTATGAGCCCGCCCACAATGATCTGCATGGTGGTGTGGCGCTTCATATAAAGGCTCACGGCCCAAACCAGTGCGAGCACCACAAAGCCGATGTAGCCAATCGTCTGCCCAAAGTAAACCAGCAGCAGAAACGGTCCGGTCACGCCGCACGAATGCCCGCTTGCTCGGTAGTGAAACACCTTGTTGAGCAAAACGACCAACGAGCCGGACAGCATATAAGACAGGTAGATGAACCAGACATTCTGCGGCGCACCAAGAATCGCCGCCGTCACACAGCCTAAGAAATACCCCGCAACGGCAAATATCAGCGCAAGCGTTCTTTGCCCTTCTCGCCCCTTATGCTTAAACGCTTTTAAAAGCGGCTGCAGCGGGTAAGCCAGCAGCGGCAGTACCACCAAAAACAGCACTGCGAGCAAAAACACCGGCAAACCGCCGAAAAACTGCGGGTTACGGAAAAACAGTATCAGCAGCATCGCCAGCGCCATGAACGGCGCAACGGTGGCCACTCTTATCGCATAGGCGAGCTTTTTCATATTCTCTGATCTCCCACAAAATAGAGCGCCACCGTTCCCGGGCCGGTATGCGAACCGATTACGGTGCCGATGCTGTTGATTAACACCTTGCCGTTAAGATTCGGGAACGTGCTCTCCACCAAATCAGCCACGGCTCTCGCATCGTCATAACAGGCGGAGTGAGAGATAAAGCATTTGCCGTAGTAGCTGGTGCCGCCAATGGCATGCTCCTCCATTTTTTTAACCGCTTCGGCAATCACTTTCTTTTTTGAACGAATCTTCTCGCGCGGAATTAAATGACCCTCTGCGTCCATATTGAGCAGCGGGCAGATTTTCAACAGTGTACCGAGCATCCCTGACGCTTTAGACACCCTGCCGCCCTTGATATAAAAGGTTAAGTCGGTGGAGAAAAACCAATGATGCACATGCAGCTTATTTTCTTCCGCCCAGGCTTTGGCTTCTTCTATCGATGCACCTTCGTCGCGCTTGTCTGCCAGCATATCCATCAGCATACCGTACCCGGAGGATGCGCCGAGCGAATCCACAATCGCAATCCGTCTTCCGGGGTATTGCGCAAGCAGCTCGTGCTTGGCCGTCATAGCCGAGCTGTAAGCACCGGATATACCGGACGACAGGCTGACGTGCAATATATCTTTGCCCTGCTTTAAAAACGGTTCAAAAAATTCTTTGAACTCATCCACATTCACCTGAGAAGTTTTTGTTGATGCGCCTTCGGTCATTTTTCTGAAGAAGACATCAAACGGCATTGTCTGCCCCAGATCGTCCGGATAAGATACGCCGTCCATAATAAAATGAAAGCAGACATAGGGGATATTTCGCTGCACAAAGTACTCGTGCGGCATATCGGCCGTGGAACAGCATGTCAGTACATAATCATTCATAGAATTGGTCTCCTTTAATCAAGCAATAAAAATCTTGCCACAACGATACAACAAGAGCATCTTCAAGTCACTCTATTATGCAATTCCTGCCGCTCTCCTGTTTGGGTTTGTTTAGTAGAGTGTTTCGATCGCTATTCTACCAATGGTAGAGCATACCCAAAAAGCTTCAAAATGAAAATTTGATTCCGATAAAAGCGTGTGTTATACTATTTTGAGTTCATGACGAGGTGAATAACAAGACATGTCCGAATTTAAAGCCGTTGTTGCCAGAAACATCATTGACTTAAGAAAATCAAACAATTGGACACAAACGGAGCTTGCGGAAAAATTGAATTATACCGACAAAGCGGTTTCCAAATGGGAACGTGCCGAGTCTTTGCCTGATATCACTGTGCTGAAAAACATTGCGAATCTTTTTTCAGTATCCGTTGATTACCTGCTGGAGGAAACGCACAAAAGCGAAAAAAGCATACCTTCGGTTATATCAAAGGTGAAAAAACGCAATCAGATTATCATTGCATCGCTTTCCACCATGCTCGTGTTCTTAATTGCCACCGTTGTTTTTGTGGTGTTGGGTCTGCTCAATGTGAATCTGCCGATATGGATGGCGTATGTTTACGCGCTGCCTGCGGCTGCGGTGGTGCTGATTGTGTTTAACTCAATTTGGGGAAAGCGTATTTGGAATTTCGTGTTCATCACGCTGCTGGTTTGGAGCATACTGCTTTGTATTTACATGTCGTTTCTGTCGGAAAACATATGGCTGATTTTTTTAATCGGCATACCGGCTCAAATTATTATTCTGCTTTGGGGCAGACTGAAGAAGATAAAGTTTCCCGTACACCGAGATTAATTGACTAAGTTTATACTAACACCGAGTAAATTGTGATGGTCAAATTCACTTTGTTATATATCGCAGTCTAAATGAATTGAGATCGAGGTTCTGTAATGGCCGGAATGAAACGATCAATTGCAATCGTGTCATATGGAAACGAAATGCTCAGCGGCGGGAGCGTGTCCCTAGATTGGAGAAAGCATTTTCGCGAAAATATATGTTTTAATGATCTAAGCAAAGAAGACAGCATATGTATTGCCCGAAATGAAAGCGAGTGGTTTGATTACCTTCTATCGGGTGGGTGTACAAGGCTCAAATTAGACTATAACCACTTGCTTAATAATAAAAAGGCCCTGTCAGTTGAGGGCGTGTATATTGGTGGTATATCATGGATTATTGAGACTGCATACAATGGACATTCAGATATCTGGACATGTGATACTCATTATACGTCTTTGGGATTATACTATGTTGAATACAACCTCTCACATAAGAAGAAACATACTGCTGAAAAGCCGTGCGATATAGAGGCTGCACAAATCGACTTATTAAAAAACCTAGAAGCTATAATTGGATTCGCAAAAAAACATAATAGTATATGGTTTGAATACTTCAGTAGAACATATAAGTATTTTAATAAAAGCGTACCTGAAAATGCAGACAGCCTAATTGTTTTAAAGAATTATTCCCAATTAGCAAGACAGTTATATTATATCGCTGATTCTTTATGGTGGCATTTCATTACCGGCAAAGATTTTTGGTGCGACGAGTATTATGCAAATTTTGAAGATAGAGAAAAACACGGTACATTGACTAAGGATTTGTTTGTTTCTGTCTGTAATGCACTTGTGACAGCGGTAAATTCTAATTAAGAAGACGCAAAATATTCAATCTCCCTAAAATTGACATAGAGCCATAAAAAAAGCTCCGCAGACGGAGCTTTTATCATGTTTGATTGATTGTTTATCCCAAAACCCTTGTTAAGAACTGGCGTGTACGCTCGTGCTTCGGCGCGCCGAATATCACACTCGGTGCATCTTCTTCCACAATCACGCCTTCATCCATGAAACAAACACGCGTTGCCACATCCCTTGCGAAAGCCATCTCATGCGTCACAATCATCATGGTGAGCCCCGAACCCGCCAGCGTCTTCATAACGCCCAGCACCTCGCCGACCATCTCAGGATCGAGAGCAGAGGTTGGTTCATCGAACAGCAGCACCTCAGGGTCCATCGAAAGCGCCCGCGCAATCGCCACGCGCTGCTTCTGGCCGCCCGAAATTTGACGCGGCTTGGCGTTGATAAACTGCAGCATGCCCACCTTTTCAAGAAAGTGCTTGGCGCGTTCCTCCGCCTCGTGGCGTTTTCTGCCCAGCACCTGAATCTGCCCCACCACACAGTTGTTCAGCACGTTTAAGTTATTAAACAGGTTGAACTGCTGAAACACCATACCCACCTTAGTACGGTATTCGGAAATCGGCTGATCAGAATGCTGAATGTTCTTGCCATGATACAGTATCTCGCCCTTCGTGGGCGTTTCAAGGAGATTGACGCAGCGAAGCAGCGTGGACTTGCCCGATCCGGACGAGCCGATAATGCAGACGACCTCGCCTTTATCGACGCTGAAATTGATATCCTTGAGAACCTCGTTTTTACCGAACGTCTTCCCAAGATGGTTGATCTGAATAACCGCTTCGCTCATTTCTTCCCCTCAGTCTTGTCGTGTAATAATTTCATTTCTTCCGCTGTCATGTTCTGCGAACCGATCACATACGAATCCGGCCCGTCCATTTTTTTCTCGATTTTAAGAAGTATACGAGTTAATGTGAAGTTGATAACAAAATAAATCACGCACGCAATTGCCGCCGGTTCGAAAAACGTTGCAAATGTACCCGCAGCCGATTTCGTTATAAAGAATAGTTCTGTGACAGAAATAACGGATAGCACAGAACTATCCTTAATATTGATGACAAACTCATTGCCGATAGAAGGCATAATGTTTCTCAGCGCCTGCGGCATAACCACATGCACCATCGTCTGCCAGTGCGTCATGCCGATGGACTGTGCCCCCTCCGTTTGCCCAAGATCGATGGATATGATGCCACCTCGCACAATCTCTGCCATATACGCACCCGTATTAATGGATATGATGAATATACCGGCAACCAGCGGAGACATATCAAGACCAAACAACTCCATAGACCCGTAGTATATCACCATCGCCTGCACCATCATCGGCGTGGTGCGGAATACCTCGACATAAGCGGTCAGTATTCCGCGCGCAACCTTTAACAATACTTTTTTTATAATGTTATCTTTGGACTGGATTGGGATTGTTCTGACAATTGCCACAAGCACACCGATCAAAAAACCAATGATGGTGCCCACAATAGCGATGAGCAGTGTTGTCCCTGCTCCCTGCAAAAACAAAGAACCATACTTATCGATAAAAAATATTATCCTGTCCAAAAATCCTTGCGGCATAATGTTATCCTATCTTCTTCTGTTATATTGTTAGCCCATTTCTCTTAGCCCTGAAGCGGCTGATTCTTCACTGCGGCGTTCATAAGCTCTAAACGCTGATCTTCTGTGATTCCGGCCAGAATTTCATTGATCGATTTGATCAGATCTTCCTGACCCTTTTTAATTGCAACAGCCACGGCCACGTCATCAGGAGAGGTTTCAAAGCCTTTACCGTCTGCGAATTCAACAAATGTTAAATCAGCGTTCGATTCCATCGCCGAAACCGCGCCCGGCTTCTCGGAAATATAGCCGTCGATTTTGCCGGATGTCAGCGCCACGATCATCGCCGGGAAGCTTTCCAAAGCGGTCTGCTGGCTAACGCCTTCTATCTGCGGAATAACGGTGTAGTGGAATGTGTTAAGCTGGCCTGTGATTTTCGCGCCGGAGAAATCGGCAAGAGACGTGGCGCTCGCATACTTGCTGTCCTTTTTCACGACAACAACAAGCTCGGAGGTATAATAGTTTTCTGTGAAATCCACAGACACTTTGCGTTCGTCGGTCGGTGACATACCGGCGATTATCGCATCAATTTTGCCGGATGTCAGAGCGGGAATCAGGCCGTCCCATTCCGTTTTCACAATAACAAGCTTTCTGCCGAGACCTTCCGCTATTTTCTTAGCGATTTCAACGTCGTAGCCGCCTGCAAATCCGCCCGCTGCAATTTCCACGGCATCGTTGCTGTCATCTGTCTGTGTCCAGTTGAAAGGCGCATAGTTGCATTCCATACCCACACGGAATTCCTGCGCTTCTGCGGGAGCTTCAGATTCAGCTGTTTCGGCAGATTCTGATGCCGCAACGGATTCCGAAGGTGCTGCGGATTCCGACACATCAGGCGAAGCCGAAGGTGCAGAGCAGCCGGTTACAGCCACAAGGCCGATAACCATGACAAGAACCAAAAACAAGCTCATTGATTTTTTCATTTGTTTTCCCCTTATAATAAAATTAATTTTTAGTGTGCTAAAATATTAAACAAGTTTATATTCTCATTTTATACTCATTTCGTCAAGCAAAAACAAGCTTAGCGCCGTTGTTTCCAGCACAAAAATGCATCCATTTTATTCTGGCTGCTCGGCTTTTTCTTTTTTTGATTGAAGAGAGGATTTCTTCCTCGGCGTTAACTGTGACAATATCGTTGCGCCGAACACGAGTATACAGCCAATCAGTTCCTGCGACGTGAATCCTTCTGCAAGAAACAACACCCCAAACACTGCGGCAAAAACCGATTCCAGACTCAAAATCAGCGAAGCGGACGCGGGTTCGGCATACTTTTGGCCGATAATTTGCAGCGTATACCCCACGGCTCCCGAGGCCACGCCGAGGTAAACAATGGGCAGCCAGCACGCAAGTATGGTATCAATGCTAGGCTTCTCAAATATCAACATGCAAACGGCAGAAATCACCGCCGCCGCAAACGACTGGATGCACGATATCTTGATGCCGTCAGCATACGACGTGTACTTGTCGATCACGAGAATGTGGAATGAAAACAGCAGAGCGCTTAACAGCACAATCGCATCGCCCTCGTTGATGGATATGCCTTCTTTTTCGCTGAGCAGATAGAACCCGACCACCGCCACCGCCACGCTGACCCAAACGGCGGCTGATATCTTCTTCTTGCTGAAAAGACGCAATATCGGCACAAAAACGATATACAGCGCCGTGATGAAACCAGCCTTGCCCGCCGATGTGGAGGCAATGCCCATCTGCTGGGCGTTGGTCGCAAGAGCGAGAAATACACCGCATAATATGCCGCCAACCATCAATAGCTTTCTGCCGCTTGTTTTTTTTATGTCGCTTGCTGCCGCAGGCTGTGTTTTGGTCTTTCGCATGAGTGCGACAGGCAGCAGCACAAGACCGCTGAGCATAAAGCGTGTGGCCGAAAACGTAAACGTGCCGATTTCCACCATGCCGATTTTCTGGGCAATGAACGCCGCGCCCCATATTAACGCAGCCAACAGCAATAAAACGCTGCCTTTCCAGTTTCTTTGAGCCATTATGTCCTCCGTAAGTTATCGCAAAAAAATAAAACTTTCGTTTATTAACTTAATAATACTAACCACTAGGCCGTTACTCTCTGTATCTGTAATTCGATCTCCAAATTCTTAAGCGATACATCAGCGACGTGATTTTACCGCCGCCGGGAATAAACTTCATATCATCAGGCTTGAGTGCGCCGAAAACGAATATCAGCAGCAAGTAAATGAGAACAGCCGTCGCAATCACAACGAGCGTTCTCGCGCCCGAATACAATCCGGATGGGACGTTCGGCATCAGAAAATATATGGCGGCGCTCATGCCCCCTGTGGCCAGCAGTGGTTTGATAAAGCAATCCATAACTTTTACGCGCATATGCGCGTGCCGCATGACGCAAATCACATCGAGCAGCGCCGCTATGGCATAGCAGGCGATCGTGCCGTACGGTGAGCCCTGAACGTTGATCTCAGGTATCGGTATCGTCAGAACGCTGATACCGATTTTCACGCCGATACCAATAAACAGATTGATCACCGGCAGATAAGTTTTCCCAAGCCCCTGCAAAATGCCCGTCATGGTTTGCAGTATCGTCATGAAGAAAACTGTTATCGCAAGTATGCCCAGCATCTGCCCGCCTATGAGCAGCATATCGCCCTTCAAATTTCTGTAGAGAAGATGCATGATCGGCGTTGAGAGAAAATAAAGTCCTGCTGCGCTCGGCAGCCCGACCAGCATCGACAGCTTCATGCCTATGTTTGCCTTGGACGCGATGTTTCTTAAGTTATGCTCGGTTTTAGCCGCCGCAATGGCCGGTACCAGGCTCATCGCCAGCGACGTAGAAAAAATCGCCGGTAAATTGATGATTGAGTTGGGCAGCGTGGTGGCCAGACTGAATAGCGAATCAACCATCTTCGGATTTAATGCAATTTCCTTACCGATCAGCAAAACGCTGTCCATGCCATTGAGCGTATGTGTAATCATCGCAGAGTCCGCGTTCTGAACAATCGGGATGGCACACGCCCCGACGATGATGGGCGCAGCCAGATAGAAGAGACGTCTGCCAATGTTCCGCGTCAGTTCCGTATATCTTGCCGATTTCTCACGTCGTCTGAATATGCTGATCTTCTTCTTATAGATCACCATCATGTAGAGGCAGGCGACGACCTCAGATATGCTGATACCGAGCACCGCACCGGCAGCACCGTAGATTGGCCCCTGCTGGCTCCACAAATACGCAAGAGTCAGCCCCGCTACCACCTTGACAATCTGCTCAATCATCTGAGAAATGGCTGTGGGGGTCATACGCTGCATGCCCTGGAAGTAGCCTCTGTATGCAGACATGATTGACACAAAGAACAGCGACGGCCCCAGCGCCATGATTGCGTACTTCGTGTCGGGGCTGCCGAGAGCCGCTGCAATCTGTCCGCTGAAAGCGATCATAATAACGGTGGTTAACAGCCCGATGAAAAACATCGCTTTTAGGGCTTTGCGAAATACGGCATAGCCGGCTTTGTAGTCGCCGAGTGTTGTTCTCTCGGCCACCAGCTTGGCGATGGCAACCGGTAACCCTGCGCTGGAGAAAGCAAGCAAAAACGTATATATGGGAAAAGCACGCCCATAATACGCCATACCGTTCTCGTTAATTATATAAGCTGTGACGATCGTATAAACGGCACCAATGACCTTGGAGACCATCCCGAGGCCGCTTAATATCGCCGCACCTTTAATGAAATTCTTATGTGATCCCATATTTCCCGTTCAAATATCCCGGTATGCTTTAGATACCGGCTTAATGGCTTCCCATTCTATTAAGTATGATCGAAGCTGATCATATACGTGCATCTTTTTATTATATAGTTATCCGACAAAAAAATAAACAGAATTTTCAAGGCTGTTTATCATCGGCTGCTTACCAGCCTGCCGCTCGCGTCAAAAAGCAGGCAGATATCATCCTTTTTGTTGCTCCAAATATTTTTCGATGTCCAGACCAAACCGCCTTGATTGGTATCTGCCATTTTTCCGGAATAAACAGTCAGGCTGTTGTTGGCAGGCAAAACAGTCTCTGAAGGGAAAAAGTACACGTCGGCACCTTTTTCTGAATACAGGCACCACCCTGTCAAATCAACCGCCTGCTGTGTATTGTTTGTCATTGTGACGAATTCTGCTTTTGTATCCTTTTCGCTGACAGAAACATCCGGCACTTCACCCGCTGGCACAGGAACCTTAATAAGACTTGTGCCATCATAAAAAAGTGTGCCTGTGTCTCCCAGAATACTTGTTTGCGCGCCGGCCTGTGCTAAAACGGACAGTGTTTGCTGCGCTGCAGGCCTTGTCTCGTCTGTCGGTATCACGGCAAACGCGGGGCTGACAGCCTTCACAAACTGCGCCGAGGTGGATTCGGCACCGCCGTGATAGGCCACTTTAAGAACATCAGCCGCTAAATCCTTGCCGCTGTCAAGAAGGCCCTTTTCCGCCCTGGAGAGCTGATCTGCCGTAAACAAAATGCGCTTATCTTTATACACAAACTTCAGCACCATGCTGTTTTCGTTTTCATCTTCGTGGTTTTCGAGCGGCCCGAGCACGTTAAAAACGGCATCTGCAATTTGTATGCTTTGGCCTGCTGCCGTTGTTTTTATTTCGATGCCAAACTCCTCTTTGGCATCCGAAATTTCTTTGTCGTCCAGACAGTCCGGTATCGTGTAGATACAGTCGCTCTTGGCAATTTTCAGCACGCTGTTAAGGCCGCCGATATGGTCTTTATGACCATGCGTCACGAATATTGCGTCGAGATGCGTCACGCCGTGTTTGATGAGTGTCCGGCCGATTTCCGGGAACCCTTCCTTGGGGCCGGTATCAACCATCACCCAGCGGCTGCCGGGCAGACCGATCAGCGCAGCGTCGCCCTTGCCCACATCTATGAAATAAACTTGTAAATCGCCCGGCTGCACCGTTGCCGGTGCTGTCTGCGTGGTATTGGGCCCGTTATTTGTGCAGGCCATCAGCTGCATTAACGCCAGCACAACCAGCAAGATCGAAGTCTTTTTTCTCAACATGTTCTCCTTGCGCCCATCTACATTTTACAAACAAACACCCCGCCATGCCTGTCAGTGCCGACGGGGCGAATAGATATCTATCGGATCAGTCGACTTCACTTTTCGAAGTCGCGTTATCCTTTTAAAGTATTTACGATTTTCTGTGGTAGTAAACAATCAGTACACTTGAGAGAATGGCAGTCGCAATTCCGTAAATCAACAGAAGAATTTTAAAAATATCATTGCCGACAAAGTCCATACCGGGGTTGAATATATCCACCACGAAAAACGTTAGCATCATCAACGAGAGTATCAGGCATAAATGCGGAAGCAGTCTTTTAAACATCATTCTCTCCTTTATTCACCGACGATATAGAGGATATCGCTTGTTCCTCTGCCGCCGTCATATGGCTGATTCATAAATGCGCCGTTAAATGCCATCTCGCTGGAGCGTCCGCCGTCAAGATTATAAGCCACTGTGCACCCAAGGCTGGCCA
Source organism: Bacillota bacterium (assembly GCA_023412005.1). Taxonomy (GTDB): domain Bacteria; phylum Bacillota; class Clostridia; order Christensenellales; family SZUA-584; genus SZUA-584. The sequence goes on along the minus strand of JAEYOE010000006.1, from coordinate 52,394 downwards.
TCAGCTGCGACATTTCCGCTGTCGAATACCCGTCGGAGTAACCGGGCTGGCGCCCGTCCACCACAACAAAACAGTAATGACCCGGCTCATAATAGCCTATAGCTGTTCTTGGGTTCTTCGGATTCACCGTGCTGTTGAACGTTTCCATCGCCTGCCCGTCTTTAAGCAGCATGGGGCCAAATGTCCAAACTTGGTAGGCACCGTTTGTTTTAATGGCTTCAATATCAAAGTCCTCCGGCGAAAATGTCTGCATCGACCCGTCGTTGTTCATCACAAGCACGTCAGATTTGTATGTTTCGTCACGGTAGAGCACGCCGTTTCGCACAACAGGCCCTTTGTTATTGGTGCAATAATCGCCATTAACAGCAAAAACCGCATTATTGGCAGCCGCGATATCCAAGGTGGATTCAGCGTTGCCGGACGCAAACTTATCGTTCGCAAAAGCTGTTTTAAAATACTTGATATCAGCGAGATAGATATCCGCCACAAAGTAAACCACACTGTCCTTGGCTACCTTTTCAACAGAGATGCTGACGTTGGCGTTTTTGTATGAATTATCGGTTTTTTGGACGTCTCCGGCGGTAAACTTGTCGGCAAACTTGGCACGCCACGAATTGGGGTCCACAGCTGCCACAGCGGGCGACTCGGTGCCGGGTTCGGCGGGCATTTGCGCAGCTGCCTGTTCGGGGTTGTTGCTCACTGGTGCGGAAGCGGATACAGCGGCTGTTTCAGAGGGAATGGCTCCCGGTAACACAACTGCATTTTGCCCGAGATCTCTCGGAATAATGAAATAATACAGCGAGAAAATGAGCAGCGCCAGTGCCGCAACAGCGATATCAATCACGAAAACCATTGCCAGCGATATCCCGCCCTTTTTTCTTTTCTTGCCTGCAGGCTGCCTTGAACGGCTCGCTGCACTGCGCGGCCTTTCATAAGACTCATCAAAGAAATTGTTCCGATTCCCTCTGTTATCGTATTGCATAGTCCCCTACCCGATTCACATTAGATTTGTCAGTATTCTGAATACGATCAGCGATCATGACCATATCTGTATTCCGTCTTAAGAAACAATCGCATTTTAGCATATTTTGTCTTCTTTTTCAATTGTGCAGCTATTTGTTCACTGATCGTTCATTTTCTTTTTGCTGACAGCGGTGTAATACTGATAATCAAAAGACCGATCATGAGAAAACTGTAAAACACGCGGTCAATCAGTATCGAAGCTTGACCAGCGAAGGAGTGTGATGATGAGGGAAATCACATTGAAAATGACCGCTGTCTAAATTTAAAAGTTTTCTTCCTTGCCTGTAAAGCCAACCTCATTGCCATGTTTAAGCCTAATCATCGTCACTTATTAAAAAATCGATATCCTTTTTTTTCAGCCGCGCTTTTGACAGCAAATCAGGCCGCCGGAATGCCGTCTCTTTCAGAGACATTCGTCGTCTGTATTTTTCGACGTTTGCGTGATGACCCGACAGCAGAACCTCTGGCACCGCGTCGCCGCCATACTGCGCCGGGCGCGTATACTGCGGAAACTCAAGCAGCGATTCACTAAACGATTCGCCCGCTGCCGATTCTCCGTTGCCGAGCACGCCATCCACATGACGGATGCATGCATCAATCAGCACCATCGCCGCAAGCTCGCCGCCGGTGAGCACATAATCGCCGATGGACACCTCAAGATCAATATGCCGCTTGATAATCCGCGCGTCCACACCCTCATAATGGCCGCACAAAAGGTTGACCGTGCGGTACTCTGAGAGTGCCGTCACCAATGTGTGCGACAGCGTTTTGCCGCACGGTGACAAGTAGATATTGATGGCAGGAGCCTCGCAGCCGTTTTTGATGTGGTTAAAGCAGGCATCTGCGGGTTCCGGCTTTAACACCATGCCCACGCCGCCGCCCAACGGATAGTCGTCCGCGCGGCGATGCTTGTCGGTTGCCCAGTCGCGTATGTTGACGGTGTTGACGGCGATATGTCCCGCCTTGATGGCGCGCGCCCAGATGCTGGCTCCGCAAACGGAATCAAACATCTCGGGAAACAGTGTCAGCACATTATAGGTCGTCATAAACGGCCACCTCACTGAGCGCCGCCGCATTCACGCGCATCACGCCTGCGCTCACATCAACGCTTTGTATCACGCGTTTCACGGCGGGAAACATGAAGCCTCTTTGGCCCTTCACCACATAAACATCCGCCGCGCCATGCTGCAATACGTCCTTAAGTATGCCAAGCTCGCTGCCTGTTTCGTCGAGCACCTTCAGCCCCACCAAATCGATAACGTAATTCTCACCGTCGTCCAGCTCTTCAAGCTCGTCTCGGTGCAGGTAAAGCGTCTCATTATTAAGCATTTCAGCAGCGTTGCGCGAGTCCACACCGTCAAAATGAACATAAACGAACGGCGCGTCAATACGCACCGCTGTGTAGGCGGTGCGTTTAAAGTCGCTGTCCTTTTTCAAGTAGGCAAAGCCACGCTCGGCAAAGGCATCTAAATTATCCGAAAACAATCGAACCTTCAAATCGCCCCGTATGCCGTGCGGCTTTAATATACGCGCAATTTCAATCATGCTCCACGATCTCAACGACATATTTTTTGCGTGACTTAGTGGACGCCGCTTTAACCACGGCGCGAATGGCTTTGGCTATACGGCCCTGTTTGCCGATCACCTTACCCATATCCTCACGCGCCACACTGAGTTCGAGCACAATGGTTTTGTCGCCCTCGACTTGCTTGACCTTCACCTCAGACGGATTGTCAACCAACGACTCGGCCACGTATTTAACCAGCTCAAGCATATTCATCACCTATTTCAGTACGCCGTTTTTCTTCAGCAGCGATCTTACCGTTTCGGTGGGCTGTGCGCCGTTTTTGATCCATTCCAGAGCCTTGTCGCCGTCAACCACGAGCTTCTTGCTCATCGGATCGTAGTTGCCGATTTCTTCGACAAAACGACCGTCACGCGGGGAGCGCGCATCTGCCACAACGATTCTGTAAAAAGGATTCTTTTTCGCACCGATTCTCTTTAGTCTGATTTTTACCGCCATAATTTCCTCCAATAATGTAATGTATGTATCAGAACGGCATACCCGGTATGCCCTTTCTTCCGCGTTTACCCGACATGCTCTTCATCAGCTTTGTCATCTGTTCGAACTGCGTGAGCAGCCTGTTCACATCCTGCACCTTGGTGCCGCTGCCCGCCGCAATGCGCTTTTTTCGGCTGCCGCCGATAATGTGCGGCTTACGTCTTTCATCCGGCGTCATCGATTTGATGATGGCCTCGGTATGCGCCATCTGCTTGTCGTCCAGCTGAACGTTGCCAAGCTTGCTGCCGCCCGGCAGCATCGAGAGCATATCGCCAAGGTTGCCCATGTTCTTAATCTGCCCCATTTGCTCCAGAAAATCGTCGAGCGTGAACTCGGCTTTCTTGAGCTTCTTTTCCAGCTCCGCCGCTTTGGCCTGATCGAAATTCTGCTCGGCCTTTTCAATCAACGTCAGCACGTCGCCCATGCCGAGGATTCTGCCCGCCATGCGATCCGGATGGAACGCTTCCACGTCCTCCAGTTTTTCGCCGACGCCCGCAAACTTGATGGGTTTGCCCGTGACGGATTTAACGGATATCGCCGCACCGCCGCGCGTATCGCCGTCGAGCTTGGTTATCACCACGCCATTAAGCTCCAGGCTTTCATTGAAGGCCGAGGCCGCGTTGACCGCATCCTGCCCTGTCATCGCATCCACCACGAGCAGCTTTTCGTGCGGTTTCACCGCTGCCGCGATGCGCTTGACCTCGTCCATCATCTCTTCGTCAATATGCAGCCGACCCGCCGTGTCGAGTATCAGCACGTCCACAAGCTTCTTTTTGGCTTCGGCCACGGCCTGCTGCGCGGTTTTCACAGGGTCTTGCGTGCCCTGCGAGAAGAACAATGCGCCCGCTTTTTCGGCCACCACCTCCAGCTGCCGAATGGCCGCCGGGCGGTATATATCGAGCGCCGCAAGCATCACGGTACGCCCGTCTTTCTTCCACAGCTTGGCGAGCTTGCCGCACATGGTGGTTTTGCCCGCGCCCTGAAGGCCGCACATCATCACGATGGTGGGCGGGTTCGAGGCAAAGTTCACGCCGACGTGCTTTTCACCGAGCTCGGCAACAAGCTCCTCGCGCACAATTTTGATGACCTGCTGGCCGGGTGTCAAGCTCTTTAAAACTTCCTCGCCAATGGAACGCTCGGTGACGCGGTTTAAGAAGCTTTTAACCACCTTGAAGTTGACGTCGGCTTCGAGCAGCACGAGCTTCACCTCGCGCAGCGCGGCCTTCACCTCCACCTCGGTGAGCTTGCCCCGGTTCGTTATCTTCGAGAATACATGCTGAAGTTTTTCCGAAAGTCCTTCAAACGCCATCGTTGTTCTCCCATATATCCGATATCTCGTCGATCAGTTGTGTTATGTCTTGCTGAACGCCGCATGCAACCTTTGCGCGTTGCAGCGCGTCCATGGTTTTGCTGCGCCGCTCTACCACCTTGAGGCTCTGCTCCAGCTCTAGTAGCTTTTGGCGTGCCTTGGTGATGCCGTCTCGCACGGCTTGGCGCGTGGTGTCTTCCAGCTGCGCGATTTCAGCCAGGGAATAGTCTTGATTGTAGTACATATCGCAGAGCCGCTGCTGCTTTTCGGTCAGCAGAGCTGCGTAGGTATCGAGCAGCAGCACTGTATCAAAATCCTTCTCCAAAGCCGCACCACCGTTTCTTTTTTGAGAAAAGAAAAACTGTAAAGCTTAAATGCTTTACAGTGGTATTATAGTGGTTTGCGGGAAAATGTCAAGTGTTTATGAGCAACCTATATTTTCGCCCACCAAGGCATTTCCGTCGGCTTATCGGCGACTTGCTCAATCTCTTTTGTTTCAATATTGATACGCGATAGATAATCGTCCGAGTCAAAGAAATAAAGCCAGCCATCAATACTCGGAATACCGTCGTAATTAAGATTGGTATAATATCTCGATAGAATTAAGGTTTCGCAGAAGAATTCTTCCTCCAGCCCACCGCTTCTCTTTCTGTAGGTTGCATTATCCTTAATATAATAAATCCAATCATTTTCAGTATCAATCCATAACAAATCTTTATAATCACAAAGCTCAGTATTTTGTCCGGTTATCATATTAAATGAGTAAATCAAGTCTTTTTTATAAGATTTGTAAACGATCGAATTATTATAAACAGCATAGACTGACCCAGAAATAGGACCCGCTACTTGCCTTGTTTTCATTTTTGATTCGTCTAACAAATACATACCGTCTAAATTATAAATGTATATGTTATGGCTATCGAAGTATAGTTCATCGACTTTGAGAATTTCTTCTAGTATAACTCTTTCTCCAGTGAAACAGTTGAGCCGAACTAAGGACCTTATGTATTCATCATCATTGTTTTTTCTTAAATACACACAATACAAATCATTGCGTTTATATATAACATCCGATATGCTTGAATCATTCTCAAACTTCTCAACAATGTAGATGTTTCCGCTCATCAATGAATATTTCTTTAAAGCTGTATCATCTTCGAAGTAAACCATATCATCAATCACTTTAAAAACGAAATTGACATTAGGTATCCAAGCGCTCTTATTACTGTCCTGCCAGTTGGTGATATACAATATATTTGATTGGATGTTTTGGTACACAATCCAGCTGTCATATGGAATAATTTCTTTTTCGCTGCTTGCATCAACAATCGTCTGTTTCGACGTTCCATCAGCGTTCATTCTGTATATATACTCATCATCCGTATAAAAAACAAAATCGCCAGATTTTGCGGCATAGCCGGGAGTGCCGGACACATTCAATTCAGGCTGCCCGAGGCTCACATAGAGTATGTATTCATCCCCGTTCTGTCCTAGCCCAAATACTTGCCCTTGCGCCACATTCAAGTTATAAACATGTTCCACCGAATATTCAGTGCCCGCTTGCATGAGAATCTCTTCAGCACGCGAATAGTCAAGCCCATCTAAAGCATAACCATCAGGGCATTCACCATTGCTGATATACAATGTTATTTCACTGTCAGCAAACACTTCTTTTCCCGCATAAGGGCTTTGATTGATAATGGTTCCGGCTTCTTGTTGTGACGAATAGATATCAATCTCTTTGATGTTTAGATTGTCTTTTGTTTCATTCACTGCGTCTTGATGTGTTTGCCCATAATAATCTTTAATCAAAAAATAATCAGGGTTTTGGTTACCGATGTTTAATGCTCCTGACGAACAACCGGACAGAACAAGCAAAATGCCTATTATGATGATACCCAATTTCAGACCGCTAATTAAGTTTCTTTCCTGTCGCATCATTTCTTCGCTCCGGTTGTTATTTAGCAGCTATTGTCTCACTCGCCGACTTTCTCCCATGAGCTTTCAGCCGTTATTGTGTATTCAGTAATTATTAAATATTATCATAATTCTTACATTACGGTAAACACAAAGCAGCATTTACGGAACCGACCGAATTGTCATTGAATTCAACACCTTCTCAAGCTCTGACGCTGAAATATAATCGCTTGTAATTTTACATACCCAAGATGCCGACATTCTGTATTGTATTGTTACTCTATCACCATCTTGTGAAACATAAGCCTCACCCGCAGCTGAAGGATAATCCTTGCTCTCCTCATCGCCTTCAATCTTGCTGAATATAAAGCTAGCGAGAACAACTTCGTCAGCCTTGATAGCCGCTGTCAATCCAGTCTTTTCGTAGCTTAAGTTCGCTTGCTTTCCATTTAGTTCTTGAGGCAGATACATCGGCGCGACGACTTCATTGGCGATATCAGATGCATCCAATGTCTTGGGGTCAAGTTCGTTGTTGATCTGCAAAGTGGTCTGTTTTATGGACTGACATGATGAAAAAAAGGCAACACAACTAAAAATGATTAATATAACTGCCATCAGGCACAAAAAAACGCGGCGTTTCATCATATCATCAACTCCTTGATTATGCCCTATGGGCAGATTGACCACCACGTATTTCTTTTGATAATATTACCACATTTTTTGACATTATGGCAAGTGTAAAACAATTATGCTCATTTTATCTAACTCAAAACGGCTTCCCGCTATCCAGCCAACCTTTTTGTGCCCAATATTCTTTATCCTTATTAAGCAAACCACCCGCTTCGTATCCACCAATCATCTTACCCATAAGCGGAAACAATAATCGAATAAGCAGACGATGTTTACCCTTTCCATCATTATTGATGGCTCTTAAAAATTTCTTTGCTTTTTTGGTGAGCGACATCTCTATTTTTTTTCTTGTTTTAGTTGATACATGCTCCCAGCGGCTGGCTTTGATCGCAATACCATAATTATATATGCGTCTGATTCCCCAGTAACCCGGGCTCTTTTTCAGCGTTTTGATACTTGTTTTAACGCCTGCGCCTGCTGTTGTGGAAATCACCATCGCTGCTTTGTGAAACATCTCTTCATGGGGTCTGTGAGATATCCATAAATAGCACATGTGATCAAACAGGCTTTTAATTGCAGAGCTTGCGTCCAAAGAATAGACAGGACTCGAAAGAATGAGTCCATCGGCTTCAAGTATTGCATTAACTATTGGCTGAACAACATTTGAATGTGGGCACTTATCTTCCCCCTTTTCAATGCAAGTAAAACAGCCTCGACAGATATGCGGCATATCGTTTGGCAAAGTAAATTCAATGAAATCCACTTCGGTTTCCTTTTGAACAGCCTCTTTGAAAATTCTAACGCAGTTATATGTGCTTTCTTTTCTCGCATTGCTGTATATAACAACCACTTTCATGTCAAAAACCTCCCACAACCAAATCAACCAAATCATCAATAAACTGACTTTGTATGGCCGGATCTGTAACATCCATGCCTTGTGTTTCCTTAATCACATTGCTTCGCAAAAATAGGCTCTGCATCGCAGCACAAAAAACATGCCCGACAAGAAAGCGCTTTCCTTTATCCTCAATGGTATGCTGCAGCAATTTATCAAAAGCGTCAATACTAGACTGTGTGTTGTCATTTTTATGCCCCGCCTGCAAGTCGCGCATTATGGATATTCTTGAGATATGGGGATGTTCAAACAAATAGCTCAAAGTTTTTTTCATCATAGCCCGCAGCTTTTCGTTTGGTGTCCCATCCATTTGCATCAAGGCTGCGGGTACTTTTGAAATGGTTTCATCTATGACACGCTGTGCGGAAATATCAATCAAATGATCCTTCGTTTGAAAATGATAATTGATCAGGCCTTGTGTCACACCTGCACGAGCTGCAATATTTCTAACCGTAATGTCCTCACAGCCTTCTTTCATCAGATTTATGGTGGCTTGTATGATCTTCTCTTTAATACTTTCTTCGTTCAAAAGATCTGCTCCTTTATACGTTGTTTTAAACATTGTATAATCCATCGTATAAATCGTCAATATAAAAAGCGGAAAGACGCAGCCTTCCGCCCATTTAAACTTGTTCTATTACCCGAGCAACGCCTTTAGTTTTCACCGCTGTTTCGCTCGCCGGTTTCATAATACCGTCATTATCACTGGTGAAACCCGCCGTGAAGTAACCGCGCATAATAAGAACTGCTATTTTCTGTCATTTTGAGCGGCGATAGCGGGTACAACTACTCAGTGGACTAAAATCCTATTTTTAAAGCGTTTTGACATGTGATTCATTCCACCTTCGCAGATACATCGCTTTGCTCTCACTACGTTGTATAAAACGCGATATTTCACACTTATCGCCGCATAAAGGCGGCCAAAAGGATTCTTTTTTTAGTTTTTTGTGAGTACCCAGCTGAGCTATTCTATCAGGCTGTGTGCAAACGAACGCACAACAAACATGTTTTGATCGCCTTGTGCCTTATCGCCGCATAAAGGCGGCCAATAGGGTTCTTTTTTGCAAATTTTATCGAGTGACAGACTATGCTATTCTATCAAGCTCTGTGCAAACGCGCGCGCATCAAACGGCTCCAAATCGTCCATGCCCTCGCCCACACCGAGATACACCACCGGCAGCTTCATATCGCTGCATATCGCGCAGACAATGCCACCCTTGGCTGTGCCGTCTATCTTCGTTAAGATAAGCCCCGAAAGATCGGTCACCTGTGCGAACTCCTTGGCCTGCGAAATCGCATTCTGCCCCGTCGTCGCGTCGAGCACGAGATACGTGCGTTTATGTTCAGCGTCATACGCTTTGTCGATCACGCGGTTGATCTTACTAAGCTCGTTCATCAGGTTCTTCTTGTTGTGGAGCCGCCCCGCCGTGTCCACAATCACCAGATCAATATGCCGGTGCTGTGCCGAGTCAATCGCGTCGTATACCACCGCCGCCGGGTCAGCCCCCTCGCCGTATTTCACCACGCGCGCTCCGCTGCGCTCGCCCCACATCGAAAGCTGCTCTGCCGCCGCCGCGCGGAATGTATCCGCCGCCGCCAGCACCACGCTTTTGCCCTGCGTCATGTAAAGGTTCGCCATCTTGCCGATCGCCGTTGTTTTGCCCACGCCGTTCACGCCCACCACAAGAATGGCGCCTGAGCCGTCAATCTCCGGCACATCGAACGTCAGCATCTCGGTGATGATGTCCACGAGCAACGGCTTTACCGCCGCTGTATCGGTCACTGATTTCTCTTTGACTTTTTTCTTAAGCGCCGCCATGATATCCTGCACGGCGTTCACACCAATGTCACAGAGTATCAGCGTCTCTTCGAGTTCGTCGTAAAACTCCTCATCGATCTTCTTAAACGACGCGAGCACACTGCCCACTTTCGACGAGATGTTGTCGCGCGTTTTTTGCAGACCGCCCTTTATTTTATCGAAAATGCTCATACTGTCTCCTTATCAAGCCGCACCGAAAGCAGCTTCGACACACCCTTTTCTTCCATCGCCAGCCCATAGAGGCTGTTGCACACCGCCATTGTGGGCTTTCTGTGAGAAATCACAATAAACTGCATTGTATCCGTATACTTCTCAAGAGATTCGGCGAATCGTCTCACGTTGGCCTCGTCCAGCGCCGCGTCAATCTCATCGAGTATACACACGGGTGACGGATTGATCTTCAGCAGCGCGAACAACAGGCTAATGGCTGTCAGTGCCTTTTCACCGCCCGAAAGCAGCGTGATCTTCTGCAGCTTCTTACCCGGCGGCTCCGCAACGATCTCGATGCCGCATTCCATAATATCTTCGCCCTCTTCGAGTATCAGCTCGGCGCGTCCGCCTTCAAACAGCTCCTTGAACGTCTGCCCGAAGTATTTGTTAATCAGCTCAAAGCTTTCGCGGAATGTCTTACGCATTTCAGAGACGAGCGACGCAATCAGCTTGTGCAGATCGGCTTCCGCTTTTTCCAGGTCTTCCTTCTGCGTTGTCAGAGAGGTCATGCGTTCCTTGAGCGCGGCGTATTCGTCAATCGCGGCGGGGTTCACATTGCCCATGTCTCTTAATTTTTCGCGTATGCCGTCGGCCTCGCTTTGCGCACCCGTCATGTCGATTTCTTCGCGCTCGGCAATCGCGTTGGCGAATGTCAGCTGGTACGTATCCCAAAGCCGGTTCTGCGCGGTTTCAATGTCACCCTGCGTTTTCTCCACATTAAAGCCCGCGCGCATCGCCTTTTCGGCAAGCTCCGAAATGTCATTCCTCGTCCGGTTAATGCGCGCTTCCAAATCGGTGAGTGCCTGCAGCGACGCACTGCGCCCCTGAAACATATCGCCCTGCTTGCGCTTCAAGCCGTCGAGCTCGCCTTGCTTCTCCCGTTGTTTTTCAGCGAGCTGTGCTTTAATCTGTATCAGGTTCTCTTCGCTTTCGGCGTTAAGCTCCAGCGTCTTTTTACGGGCAGCCAGTGTCCGTTCGGTATCCATGCGTTCCGTGCCGATACGCTGATTGTCGCCCACCACCGAGGTGTTCTCACGGAACAGCTCCGCGCTTTTCAGTTCAGCATCATGCAGCCGCTGCTTTAACCGCTCAATCAACGCGGCGTTTTTATTATATTCATCTTCGAGCCGTTTATAATCCTCGCTGCGCGATTCGCTCGACTGGATGATATCGCTTTGCAGCGCGCTGTAGCGCGCGACGTCTTCGCCAACCTGCTTGCGGCCAAGGCGCAGCTCCAGCCGTTCGGTCATCAACGCATCGCTGCGTCGCTTTGTCTCCTCCAATGCGGTGCTGAGCGCATCACGCTTTTCGCGGTTGGTCGCCGTTTCTATTTCGTTGTCGTGCAGGGCAGTGCGCAGCTGCTCAATCTCGCTGTGCAGCGCTTCACGCTGAGCCTTTCTTTCCTCCAGCGCTGCTTCGAGCTGCCTTACCTGCTCAGCGTTTTTCTGCTCGCGCCGTTTTAATTCCTCTTCTCGGCGGTCTCTGGATACGAGGCCGCTCTTTTCGCGCCGCAGGCTGCCGCCCGTGATGGCCCCGCCCGGGTTAAACACATCGCCCTCCGTCGTCACCACGCGGAAGGCCTGTCCGCAATTACGCATCACGCGTATCGCGGTATCGCTGTCGCGCACAATCACGGTGCGCCCGAGCAAAAAGTCAACGGCTTTTTGCCCGTTGCGGCACGAAACAAGCTCGCTCGCAATGCCCAAAACACCGTCTTCCTTTATCTTGCTTTTTTCCTCCGCCGAAAGGTACCTCGGGCGAAGCGCCTGCAGCGGCAGGAACGTAACGCGCCCGAGATTCTGTCGGCGCAAGTAAGCAATCAGCTGCTTCGCGTCGTATTCGTCTCCCACAATCACGTTTTGCAGCGCTGCCCCGAGGCACGCTTGCACAGCCGTTTCATAATCGGCGGGAACCGACATCTCATCGGCCACGGTACCCACAATGCGGCTGCCGAGTTCTTTATCCGCTTTACCCGCCAGCATCAGATTTTTCACGCTCTCGGCGTAGCCTTCAAAAGCCGCTTTCATGTCGCCCAGCATACGCAGTGTCGCGGCGCTGGATGAGTGCTCCCTGCGAGCGGCTTCGAGCGTTTGCTGCGTTTCCGCATACAAGGCGGATGCGGTGCGTTCCTTTTGCACCGATTCGTTAAACCGGCGGCGCAGATCGTCTGATTTCTTGGCTGAAAAATCGATGCTCTTATTCAGTGACGCCAGCGCATCCTCATACTTAGTGCCTTCCTCGTCCGCTGCCGTCAGCTGAACCTCAATTTCGTCTAATCGCTGTGCAAAATGGCTGTCTTTCTCCTCTAGCGCGGAAACGGCCGTTCGTACATCGGCCATCTTTTCAATGCTCTGAACCTTTTCGCTCTGCACCGTTTCAATCACGCGCACACGGTCTTCCACGGTGCTGCTCAGCGCGTCGAGTTCCTTCTTCGTTTCACTGGAAATCTGCTGCTGCCGCTCAAGCTCTTGCTCAATCTGCTGCAGGCGGCTTAAATTCGTCTGTTCGTTCAGCGTTAGGTCATTGAGCTTTTTCTGTACCACCGCGATTTCGTCACGCACACGTTCGCTGTCTTTGCCGATGTTCGCGATGCGCTCGTCGCAGAGCCTGATTTCGCCTTCCACGCGTTCAAGCTCCGCCATGCTGACGCTGATTTGGCCCGCCAGCTCGCTGCCCTCCAGCTCAGATTCGCGCGCCTGCTCCTGCAGCTTATTGAGCTTTAAGTTCAGCTTTAACAGATGCGCTTCCTTTTCGGCGCGCTCCTCTTCCAGCTCCTTTTTCGTTGCTTCCAGCCGCGCTATCTTTTCCAGCTGCTTGTCATGGTTTTTCAAAAACAGATTCACATCAAGCGTACGCAGACGCTTGCCGAGTGCGAGGTAGACGGTCGCGTCGTCCGCTTGCTTTTTCAGTGGCTCTATCATAAACGCCTGCTCACGCAAAATATCTTCCACACGAATTAAATTCGTGCGCGTTCTTTCCAGCTTACGCTCAGCTTCCTCCTTGCGAACGCGGTATTTCATAATGCCCGCGGCTTCTTCAAAAACACGGCGGCGGTCTGTGGATTTTTCACTTAAGATTTCATCGATTCGCCCCTGGCCGATAATCGAATAGCCTTCCTTGCCGATGCCCGTGTCGCGGAACAGCTCCAATATGTCCTTCAAGCGGCACTTGGTGTTGTTGATGGAGAATTCGCTCTCGCCGCTGCGATACAGCTTACGCGTTACTTCTATTTCGGTATAATCGGTGCCCATGCGCCCATCCGTGTTGTCGAAAATGAGCGTGACTTCGCAATGAGAACGCTGCTTTCGTGTTTGTGTGCCCGAAAATATAACGTCCTGCATCATGCCGCCGCGCAGCATACGCGGGCTCTGCTCACCAAGCACCCATCTGACTGCGTCGGAGATGTTGCTCTTGCCGCTGCCGTTTGGCCCCACGACGCCGATGATTGACCCGCTCATATGCATTTGTGTTTTTTCCGGGAACGATTTGAATCCCGTCATTTCAATGCATTTTAAAAACAAATGGATAACCTCGCATAAATAATAATCGGCTTCCCCTTGAGGGGGAGCTGTCACCGAAGGTGACTGAGGAGGTGTCAATTCTGCACCTGCAAGCAGCAACACCTCATCATAATGTGGCTTCCCCTTGAGGGGGAGCTGTCACCGAAGGTGACTTAAGGAGGTGTCAATCTATGTGCCTGAAACACAACACCTCATCATAATGTGGCTTCCCCTTGAGGGGGAGCTGTCACCGAAGGTGACTGAGGAGGTGTCTTGCTAACAACTGTCATCACAACACCTCTCCGGTTCTTCGCGCCACCTTCTCCTTAAGGAGAAGGCTTATTCTCACGCACACGAAAACGAACCGAAACAACGACTGTTTCATGTCCTGTAAAAAAAAATCGGCATTCCTGCCGAATCCCGCTCCCCGTCTAGCGAACCTCGACGATCAGCTTGATGGATGTCCTTAATATGCCGTCTATCTCGATGTTGGCAAATGCGGGAACCACGACGATTTCGATGCCTCTCGGAGCCAAAAAGCCGCGTGTGATGGCGATGGCTTTTATAGCCTGATTGACGGCACCCGCACCAACCGCGATAATTTCCGCGCGCTGGTGCTCGTTAACCATTGCCGCAATGGCACCCGCAACAGACTTTGGCTGAGACTTCGTTGAAACTCTTAAAGGTTCCATACTCTCCCCCAATAATTAAACAATTCATTATATCAGAACGCATAATGATTGGCTATCTTTTTCTGGTATAAATAAGCATTGCGCATGGCATCCGCAAGGCGGCTATTTCTCTTCTAATGCCTCATTCAGCATGGCCGCAATTTTTTCTTTTGTCACAACGCCGACGGATTTGGCCGCCACACTGCCGTCCTTAAACACGATTAATGTGGGAATGCTCATCACACCAAAACGGTGCGCAAGCTCCGGCTCTTCATCAATGTTCACCTTGCCGACAATAGCGCGATCCTTATAATCGTCGGCGATCTGATCAACCGTGGGGCCGAGCATACGGCACGGATTGCACCATTCTGCCCAAAAATCCACCAACACGGGGCGCGATGCCGCGATAACCCGCTGTTCAAAATCGGAATGGGTAATCGTGATTGCTTTATCAGACATAATCTATCTCCCTCTTTCTTTTGTTCACTTTTACTTCTTGCCCACCATACGGTATACGTTGCCTACCGAATTATTATATAACGGCGAGGCCAATTTTAACAGAAAAAACGACAGCACAGCGAAAACAATCGCACAAAGCGCCATGGTGGTATCAGTATTTTGGAACACATGCCACTTTTCCGATAGCAGCCACCCGACAAACACGCCCAAAACAAGCATGATGAGCGGGAAAACATACGCGAGCACTGAGGCGCGCATGGCCTTTTTCATGCGAATACTCACAGCCACGAGATCGCCCACCGATGCGTCGCACTCGTTTTGCATCTGCACCACAATTTCATTCTGTGTGGACAGCATTCCGCACGCCTGACACTTGCCGCAGGCCGATGTGCGTATAAATTTCACATGCGCAATGCCGTCCTGAATATCCACGACCTGACCGTATTCGTTCGAATTATCCATTGTCTTATTCCGTTATTTTAATGCCGAGTTCTCGGAGTTGCTTCATTTCTACGCGAGATGGTGCATTCGTCATCAGGCAGGATGCGTTTTGCACCTTCGGGAAAGCGATAACGTCGCGGATTGACGTGCAGCCGAGCAGCAGCATCGCCAAACGATCGAGCCCGAATGCGAGCCCGCCGTGCGGCGGCGCACCGAACTTGAGCGCTTCGAGCAGGAACCCAAAGTTCTCCCATGCATCTTCCTTGGAGTGTCCCAGCGCTTTAAGCATTCTCTCCTGCAGCTCAGTGGTATGAATACGAATGCTGCCGCCGCCGATCTCGTTGCCGTTCAGCACGATATCATATGCTTTCGCATACACTTGTCCCGGATTGCTCTCAAGCTTGTCCACATCCTCATCCTTCGGGCAGGTAAACGGATGATGCATCGCCATGTAGCGCTTTTCTTCCTCACTGTATTCAAACTGCGGGAAATCCACCACCCAAAGAAGATCAAACTGGCTTTGATCGATCAACTCCAGCTTCTCGGCGAGCTTCAAGCGCAGGTTGCCGAGCGAATCGTACACAACCTTATCCTTATCGCCCACAAAGAAGATGATGTCGCCCGTTTGCGCATCGAGGCGCTTTAACAGCGTGCTCATCTCATCGTCGGTGAAGAACTTTGTGATAGGCGACTGCATGCCGTCTTCCTTCATCGATATCCACGCCATGCCCTTCGCGCCGTAAATCTTTACAAAATCCACAAGCGCGTCGATCTCGCGGCGAGCGAACTTCTCCACAGCGCCTTTCACGTTAATCGCGCGGACGCTGCCGCCGCTTTTCACGACGGACGAGAATACCTGAAAACCGCTGTCAGCCACGATATCGCTGACGTTGATCAGTTCAAGCCCAAAGCGCGTGTCTGGCTTGTCGGAGCCGTAACGATCCATCGCCTCTTTGTACGGCAGGCGCTTTAATGGCAGCGGAATGTCGATGTTCATTGTTTTCTTAAACACGTGCGCGATAAGCCCTTCGTTCATGCCAATCACATCGTCCACATCCACGAACGACATTTCCATGTCGATCTGCGTGAATTCCGGCTGACGGTCGGCGCGCAGGTCTTCATCGCGGAAGCATTTAACAATTTGGAAATACCGATCGAAGCCGGATATCATCAGAATCTGCTTCAACGTCTGCGGCGACTGCGGCAACGCATAAAAGCTGCCCTGATGAATACGCGACGGCACAAGGTAATCGCGTGCGCCCTCGGGCGTGCTCTTGGTCAGCATCGGGGTTTCGATATCGAGAAAACCGTTTTCTATTAAGTACTCACGCGCGGCAAACGCAATTTGGCTGCGCATCAGCAGGTTTTTCTGCATCGTCGGGCGTCTTAAATCAAGAAAACGGTATTTAAGGCGCAGCTCCTCACGTACGGCTGTATCGTCTTCAATTTCAAACGGCGGTGTCTGCGCGCGGCTCAGCACCTTTAATTCTTTAGCTTTTACTTCGATATAACCGGTCGGCAGCTTTTCGTTTATCGTTTCCTCATCGCGGCGGACAATTTGGCCCTTAACGGCAATCACAAACTCGCTGCGAAGGCCGCTCACGCGCGAAAAATCGCCCTCAAGCACCGATTCATCAAACACCACCTGCATGATGCCTGTCCTGTCCCGAAGATCCACAAATATCAGCGCACCGAAATCGCGCCGCGTCTGCACCCAGCCCATCAGTGTCACGTCTTTACCGACATCGTCCACCGAAAAGTTTGTGCAGTAATCTGTCCGTTTCCACCCCTGCAAAAATTCGCTCATGATAATCCTGCCTTTATAATTTGATTCAGCTCCACAAACGGAACCGTTTTTTCTTCGCTTTTTGTCATATCGCGCAGCACGCAAACGCGTTTTTCGAGTTCGTCGTCACCGATGATGGCGACGAATTTCGCGCCCAGCTTGCCCGCAAATTTGAGCTGTGCCTTTAGGCTGCGCCCCATATGATCACAATCGGCCTTGATGCCGTCTTCGCGCAGACGCTTGGCCACGCAAAAACCCTCCACCGCTGCCGCTTCGCCGAGTGAGCAAACATACACGTCACAAAGGCTTGGCTGCGGCAATGCAATGCCGAGCGATTCGAGCACGAGCAGCAAGCGTTCGAGGCCCAAACCAAAGCCGATGCCCGGCATAGACGGCCCGCCAAGCTCCTCAACCAGCCCGTCGTATCGCCCGCCGCCGCACACGGTGCCCTGCGCGCCGATATCTGTGGATATGATTTCAAAAACTGTCTTCGTGTAATAATCGAGACCGCGCACGATAAACGGATTCACGCTGTATTCAATCTTAGCCGCTTCGAGCCTTTTTTTCAGCCCGCTAAAGTGTGCTGCACAATCGTCGCAAAGGCAATCCAGCATGACGGGCGCGTCACGCACAATCTCGCGGCACGTTTCTTCCTTGCAGTCG
Organism: Bacillota bacterium; assembly: GCA_023412005.1. Classification (GTDB taxonomy): domain Bacteria; phylum Bacillota; class Clostridia; order Christensenellales; family SZUA-584; genus SZUA-584. Next base: position 35,009 of record JAEYOE010000006.1, on the reverse strand, counting down.
AGCGTGCGCAGCGGGTTGGTGACCATGCGCTCACGACAGTTCTTGCAGAGCGAGTCTTCCCTTTGCTTTAAGTATTCGCGTAATGCGGCATTGTATGCCGGGCGGCATTGTTTACAGCCGATGCTGTTGATATTCAGCGCAAGGCCGTTGATGCCGAGCGACTGAAACAATGACAGCGCAACCGTTATAACCTCCGCATCGATGGACGGCCCCTGTGAGCCGAACACCTCGACACCAAACTGATGATGCTCTCTCAAGCGCCCCTTTTGCGATTTTTCGTATCGAAACACCGGGCAGTTAAGATAATACATTTTTGCCGGCATGGCTTCGCCGTAGAGGCTGTTTTCCACAAAGCTTCTGACCACGCCTGCCGTGCCCTCGGGCTTTAAGGTGATGCTGCGCCCGCCCTTGTCTTCAAATGTGTACATTTCCTTTTGCACGATGTCTGTTGTGTCGCCGACGCCGCGCAAAAAAAGCTCGGTATGCTCCACCACCGGCGTGCGGATCTCTCTGTAACCGAATCGCGCGCATATGTCTCGTATCACCGATTCAACGTATTGCCAGTTCGCGCTCTGCGATGGCAGCACATCCTTCATTCCTTTCGGTGCCTGTGTCAGCATTCAAAAATCCCTCATTTTCATATGATATAAAACTTTTTCAGATATTTTACCATAACTGATGCAAAAAACTCTATGTCTTTTTGTCAAAATAAAAAGCCCCTGTCTGAAAACAAGACAGGGACGAGTTTTTACCCGCGGTACCACCCTTGATTCCCAAGTTCATCCTTGGGCACTTTAGCGCTATTCGCAATGCAAAGAGGCTGTTACCCGTCTCAAACCGACATCTTCCCGATTGCAGTCTGTGTCAGGAAGTCCCTGAAAAATCGGTATCTTTGAGCGAATGTCCTCTTCAATTGACTTATTATACACTTGCGTGTTTTATTTGTCTACGGCTTATTTTTCTAAAAAATCGCTGCTGTAAACCGGTGGTGCAGGACGACCAATATCCAATGGTATTTTTTTATTCAAAACAATGCAGGAAGAGATGCTTGCCATTGATAAATTAATTTCATTGAATATTCGGTCTGACGGATTCAATAAGCCTATCGCAATAGCAACAATTGTAAAAAGTGTCCGGGCCTTAATCTTTCACTTAAAACCCGGACACTTATCTTTTTTATTTACTTATTTGCAAAGCTCGTATGTATCTTCCGCAATCATCAGCTCTTCGTTGGTGGGCACGCACCAAACCTCCACCTTTGAATCAGCCGCAGACAGAAGCATCTCTTTACCGCGCACCTTATTAAGTTCGTTGTCCAGCTTAACGCCCATGTATTCAAGGCCGCTCACGCATTTTTCACGAATCACGGCATCATTCTCGCCGATACCCGCCGTGAAAATGATCGCATCCACGCCGCCCATCGCGGCCGCATACGCGCCGATATACTTTTTAACGCCGTAGCAGAACACCTCAATGGCTGTTGCCGCACGCTCGTTGCCTTCCGCAGCCGCTTTTTGCAGATCACGAAAATCGCTCGACACGCCGGAAATTCCGAGAACGCCGCATTTTTTATTCATGTAATCGCTCATCTGATCGGAATTGAGATTCATCTCACGCATCAGATTCGTGACAATCGCCGGGTCGATATCGCCGCAGCGCGTTCCCATCACCACACCCGCAAGAGGCGTTAACCCCATCGAGGTATCCACGCATTTTCCGCCGTCTACGGCAGCCATGCTCGAGCCGTTTCCAAGATGACAGGTGATAATCTTCAAATCCTTCTTGTCTTTGCCCATAAGCTTTGGCAGACGCTGAGACACATATTTGTGCGATGTGCCGTGGAACCCGTAACGGCGGATGCCGTATTCGGTGTAAGCGTCGTACGACAAGCCGTAAAGATAAGCTTTTTTGGGCATTGTTTGATGAAACGCCGTATCAAAAACCGCTACCATCGGTGTGTTCGGCATCGTGGCCTGACAGGCCTCAATGCCCATCAGGTTGGCGGGATTGTGCAGCGGGCCGAATTTGATACATTCGCGTATCGCGTCCATTACCGCATCGTTAATAATCACGCTGTCTGAAAACTTCTCTGCCGCGTGCAGCACACGGTGTCCCACAGCGTTGATTTCGCTCATGTCCGATATGATGCCGTATTCTTTATCTGTGAGCGCGCCCAGAACATAGCCCATCGCCTGCTTATGATCGCTCATTGGCTCCTTAATTTCGAGCTTTTCTTTGCCTTGCGCGGTATGCGTGAGCATAGACCCTTCAATGCCGATACGTTCCACAAGACCTTTTGCCAGCACCTGTTCTTTTTCGATCTCGAAAAGCTGATATTTCAAAGACGAGCTGCCCGCATTAATGACCAGAATGTTCATATATATTAACCTCCAAAATTATCTCACCACAAAAAATATGGTGTCCTTTTATCTGTTTTTTATTTTTACAGCGATTGTACTGCCGTGATGGCCACAACCGAGACGATATCATCCACACTGCATCCGCGCGACAGGTCGTTCACCGGCGCGGCAAGGCCCTGGCAGATCGGGCCGATGGCCTCAGCCCCCGCCAGACGCTGTACCAGCTTATAGCCGATGTTACCCGCCTGCAAATCAGGGAATATCAACACGTTCGCATGGCCTGCCACCGGGCTACCCGGCGATTTGAGCTGACCGACGGATGCCACCAGAGCAGCATCGGCTTGAAGCTCACCGTCTACCATCAAACTTGGTGCCATTTGTTTCACGAGCTTTGTCGCATTGGCCACCTTGTCCACATATTCGTGCTTGGCGCTGCCCTTCGTGGAAAACGAGAGCATCGCGACTTTCGGTTCCATGCCCGTCAGCTGAGATGCCGTTTTGGCCGTGGAAACGGCAATGGCGGCAAGTTGATTTTCATCCGGATTTGGGTTCACAGCGCAGTCGCCAAATACCATGACGCCGTTTTCGCCATAGCTATCATCTTTGAGTATCATAATGAAACAACTGGAAACCACAGAAATGCCGGGTGATGTTTTGATTATCTGAAGTGCGGGACGCAACGTGTTGGCTGTTGTGTTGATGGCACCGGCCACCATACCGTCTGCGTCTCCCATCTTTATCATCATGCATGCGTAGTAGAGCGGGTCTTTGACTTGCTGTAAGGCCTGTTCTTCTGTAACACCTTTGCTTTTGCGAAGCTCATAAAATGTGTCTGCGTAGGCTTTTGTCTTTCCCGATTTTTCCGGGTCGATGATCGTCACCCCAGTGTAATCGAGTCCTGCGGATTTCGCTTTTATCTCGTCCTCGTTGCCGACGAGTATAACTTTGGCGATACCCTCTTTGGCGATAATCTCCGCCGCCTTAACCGTCCGTTCCTCCGCGCCCTCGGGCAGCACAATCCTCTTGCCCGCAATTCGCGCCTTTTGCTTAATGTCGTCCATCAATCCCATTTTTCGTCCCAAGCTCCCTTCTAAAAAAAACAATGATATGTATGTCAACAATACATCGGCGTAGTGGTATAATTAAGCCATCGACTATTATATATAATTCAAACGTGTTTGAAAAGGACAAAATCATGTTTATTTTCGGCATAATTTCAGAATATAATCCATTTCACAGGGGACACGCGCGTCAAATTTCGCTGACGCGCCGTTTAGACGATGATTTGATCATTTGCGCCATGAGCGGCGGCTTTGTGCAGCGCGGCGAACCGGCTGTTTTTGATAAATGGACGCGCGCCAAGTGCGCGCTGCTGGGCGGCGCGGATGCCGTGATAGAACTTCCGCTGCTTTACGCGATTCAGAGCGCTCAAGGTTTTGCCTCGGGCGGTGTGAACGTGCTGGCTGCGGCGGGCGTCACGCACTTGAGCTTCGGGTGTGAGACGGATGACATCCGGCTGCTGCAAAGCCTCGCCGCCAAGCTCGGAGATGAAGATGACGATTACAAGAAAATGCTCAAGGCGCATTTAAGCGCCGGTGTGAGCTTTCCGCGCGCACGCATGAGCGCCGCCGACGCGCCCGATATCGCCTCGATGCCGGGCGCGCTGCTGGGCATTGAATACTTAAAAGCGATACAGCAATACCAGCCGCACATCATTCCGTATGTGGTGAAGCGCGAGGGCGCGGCGTATCACTCGGATGATATCAACGCGTATCTGCCAAGCGCAACAGCGATACGCGCCGCGCTGGCCGCCAACGATACGGACAAAGCGCTGATGGCGATGCCGGAAGCCTGCGCGGATTATGTACGCGAACAACTAAAAAAGGGGCTGACCCCGGCCTATGCGGATGCGTTTGACAACGCGCTATTAACCACGCTGCGGCTCAAGGGGCGCAAATTTATTGCGCAGCTGCCCGATGTGAGCGAGGGATTAGAAAACCGCATCCATGATGCGGCGCTCAAATGCCGCACGCGCGGCGAGTTGATTGCGCTGGTGAAAACCAAGCGATATACGTATGCACGCATTTCGCGCATTCTGCTGTGTGCGCTGCTTGGCATCACGCGCGAGATGATACGGGCGGCAAACGTCGCCCCCGTTTCGCATATCCGTGTGCTCGGCGCGAAAAGCCCCGAGGTGCTTAAAAAGCTCGCGTCCGTTTCCAAGGTGCCGATTGTTACGACGGCCGAGCCGCCGTACCCGGATATCGATATTGCAGCAAGCAACGTGTGGGCGCTGACGCAGACTGCAAAGCCGTTTTGTGACGCGAACCGGGATTATACACAACGGCTGCTTATCTAGCGTTATTGTTGGATGGCGTTATTTCGTCTATGACATCAGACGTCAGCTGATATTTTTCCTCACCGCCGTCCCATTTCAGATGCAATTCAAAACTTTTGCCTAACTCCAGAATATCCTGATATTTTATTCCTGCTTCTGACATGAATTGATCATCACTCAGTAACTGCTGAAATTCAACTTCAGCACCTTTGCCATTATCGTTGCCCGGGTCGCTTTTAGCGGCCATATCGAAGTTGGCAACAGGAAACGAAAAAACACCAGCCGCTATATATTGATCCAAATCTTTGTTCATCGTAATTGTCAAGGTGAAATTTTTATATGCTTCCTCAGATTTGTTATCCACTGCTAAACTATAAACGATATTCTTTTTTCCATCTTCTGTGATGAGTTTCGTCGGATATACTGTTATTTTGAATCTTTCGCTCAAATCATCATATACGTTGCCATTAGTAAAACTTTGATCATTTACTTCTTTATTCGCATTACACCCTGTGGCCAATAGTCCTACTAATACCATAACGACTATTACTAATACATGCTTTCTCATAATTATGCCTTTCTTTTACAGAGGCTGCCCATTTTATAAGGCAGCCTCAACATTAACCTACCAATTTGTCTCAATAGTATGCCAACTTGCTGTCACATATTGCCTTCCTTGTTCTGCAAGCCAAGCATCACTTTGTGTATAGTTGGGAGTTTTTCCCGTTCTTATTGCCGCAGAATAGTTTACCGTTTTGTCTTTGTGTTTTGTATTATAAAGATGTCCTTGCATTATCAGCTGCCATTAAAAGTGGCAGGGTTGATCGCCCTTTGGTTTTGCAAGGACTTTTTTACGCTCATATACATCACCTCTCTTCATTCATAGAATATCTCTTGAAGCAATATAAAAATATACCATAAATATACACTTTTTAAAATTGTTTTCCATTACAATAAAACCATTATTCATTACATTACACGACAATTGTTTACTTATTTTTGCTAGTTAGAATGGTTTCTCACCAAATAAAGTTACTAAAATCAACGGCGCAAAATATTTGCCATATCTTCACTAGTTGGCACACAAAAAAATGACTTGATTTACCGAAATCTTAAAAAGCCGAGCTCTTGATAAATGAGATTTAATAATGATCTATATTTGGTTTTGTGGTTGGCGCTGGCGCAGACTGCAAAGCCGTTTTGCGACGCGAACCGTGACTATACGCAAAGATTGCTGATTTAATTAAACACAAAAGAATAACCTCCCGGAATCCCAAAAGGTTACTAGGCTTTGATAGAAATGATATTGAGACTTACTTGAGAGTCCGCGTTTTTTGCTTAAAATACGCCAACGCTTTAAAGCAAGTCACAACAACGACAACGCATGCGGTGATAACGGCGATTGTAAACACAATACTCAATACAGGTGATACGATTGAGATAAAACTGTCTACTTGCGGCATAATAACCTCCATATAGTAATAGAATACTTTCTTATGTGTCCATTATTTTTACCTTAAGATAGTATAGATCAATGTGTAAACATTACCATATACTCGCATTGTTTGGAACTGTATTTCATTACATAATTACTTTATTCGTTACATTAACAAGAATAGGTATCGATATTTCTTTGATAGTTGGCGCTTGCGCAGCCGGCACCGATTTGCGATGCCGGCCGCGTGATACGCGCGTGGTGGTGGGAAACTTTATTCAGCTGCCACTTTCGCTGCTTCTTCTTGTTCCTGCTTTTCTTGGCGCGCTTCAGCTCTTTTTTCCATTTCGTGCGTGCGGAAAGTCAAATCGATCACCGAACCGTCGGTGGCGTTGACTGCAATAATCATCGTTGAGCCTTCGCCCTTTTTGCCGTTATATTCCCAAACATTATGATTATAGACCACCCACGCCGGAACCATCAGTTGATAATCAAGATTGTCTCCCTGCGGTACGAGTACATTGGTGAGAATAGCTTTATCGATGATGATATTTGTCACATATTCCTCTTGATTATACTCTTGGTCATACTCACTTCGTCTTCCCACTATCTTCGACCAACCAAGCGCCATGGCGTCCCTGATGGCCTGTTGAGCTTTATCCCAAGGCAGCAGCGTTACATTTTCTTGTTCCACATCTGTTACAACTGTTGCATGATCCCATGAAATGGACTGGATGCCCGCATCATCAACATAAATCGACAGTCTTTCAGGCCACCATCGTTCAAAATAATCGTCCTCTCTGAAATCGAAATATATGGAATCCTGTAAGCTCATATCCGCCGGAACACTGCCATTGTCTGTTCTGCCGAAGCTCACATACCACCCGGCCGACGGAAAAGCATCTAAGCAAGTGTTGACGATAACGGCCCTGTCCGTACGAACCAAGCTCATGTCTTCAATGCCCATGTCGACAAGCGCTTTTTCAGCTTGGCTGATGGCTTCTTTTTCTGTCAGCTTCGACGCTTCCAGTGTTTTATCCATGAATTTTAGCAGATGCGGCCACCCGCCTGTCCTCACCCATTCCTCAAGCTGCAAACCATAATTGCCTGTATATTTATCAATATAACAACTGTTTTTATAGGCTGAGAAATTAATCCGGCTGCCGTCTGCCCTTTGAAAGATGAGACTGCCTGGCAGCACCGTGTTTTCATCTACCGGAGTAAAAACTTCCGGCTTTGCAGCCGCAATTTGTGCTTTCAGATCTTTTATTTCATCTTTATTTTTTGCATCGTGTTCGTACATATATCCAAGCAGCTCTTGGAGCTCTTCCTTTGTTTGCGAAGACTCCCTCACCCCGACGATATCATCCGCAAAGTAATTAAGCATACGCTTGAGCGTTTCATTATCAAATCTGCGCTGTTTCACCTTATACACAGGAAACACATCCGTCTGCGGCGTCACGATCTGCGCGTTGATATCCACTTTCAGATTCGGCTGTGTATACGTCTCCACCCAGTCCGGAAAATTTCCGTAACCCTCGTTTGGGTTCACTTCAGGCTCTATTACCGGTGACGGCTCCGGTTCTGCCGCCGATGCTGTTTCCTCTTCGACAGCCGCCGCGTTATCAACGCTCTGCGCCTTGATCGGCTGACATGCCGTCGTGAAGCAGGTGAATATCAGCAGACCAGAAAGCACCAGCGCGGCCAGCCTCACGGGCAGCTTTGAGCGCTTGTCCATAAATATACCCCTCACGCGCTTCTCCATCGACGCGCGGCTGTTCGACACACCCATCCCCAACAAATACGCATTCGCCTTGCTGCCAAGGTCTATCATCGTCTGCGCGTAATCCAGCCGCTCGGGCTTATTGAAATCCGCCGTCACGCTCGCGTCGCAGGCGGCCTCCATGTCTGTTTCAATCTGTTTGGAAGCCAGCCACACCACTGGATTAAACCAGTACACACAACGCAGCAGCATCAACAGCAGCGCAGCCAGATAATCGCGGCGACGGTAATGCATCAACTCATGGCGAATACCGTATTCTATCTGCCTTATATCCATACCGTTCAGCATGCTTTCCGGCAGCAGCAGCCTTGGTTTTAGTGAAGCCGTCAGCGCGGGTGTGCTCAGCCAATCCTGAACCAATACGTTGATATCGGCGCGAATACGCATATCACGCTTGCACGCATCCACTATCTGCAAAATAACATCCGGCGCGGGGCTTCCTTTGCTTGTGCGTTTCTTTATTCGGCGAGACAACAGCAGCAGCACGCCTGCGCTAATCGCCGCGCCCGCTGCCCACAGCATCACAAGCGCTTTCTGCCAGCTGATTGGTTTGCTGTAAACTGGCTTAATATCAGCAGCCGAGCTTTCGTTCACCATCGGCACTTCGTCTGCCCTTGTCATCGGCTGCTCATAGCTCACCGGATTAGCCGAATCATTGTACAACGGTGCTGCACTGTCAGCCGCCTGCGCAGTATCTGCTGCAACCTCCTGATTCGGAGCGGCTGCAGACTGTATCTGCGCAGTCTGCAAGGCAGTTTCCGGAATGACAAACAGCTTCACATCGCTGTTAAACGTCACGGGAATCATCAGGCGCAGTATCAGCAGCGCCCACACCGCGTAGCCGAGTATCGGCGATATGTGCCTGCGGAACAGGCGCTTAAACAGCATCACCGCAGCAAACAGCACAACCGAGTATACTGTGATTTCAAGCAGTATGCGCAGAATCGTACTCATGCTCATTCACCGTCCTTCTTAAACGCGTCGAGTAGCGCTTTTAATTCCTCGCGGTCTTTTGCGGTTAGTGCGCTGCCTTTAATCATGCAGACGAGAAATTCTTTGGCGGCTTTTTCGTCTATTTTATCGAGTATGGTTTCGCTTTCGGCGATAATGCAGTCGCTCTTCTCTATCTGCGGATAGTAGAACTTATCGCGCCCGAGCTGTTCAAAACCGATCAGCCCTTTTTCATTCATGCGTTTTAAGTAGGTGACATACGTGTTATATTTCCAGTCGGTCTGCCCGCTAAGCGCGTCGATAATGCCGGACACGGCTTGATGCGGCTTGTCCCACAACACGCTCATCACGGCCCATTCCGTTTTGGTCAGTGCGTTATTCACAGCGTCGCCCTCGCTTTCCGATTTATGGTTTTGTTAATTACAATTGTAGTTGTATGTTTAATGTTTGTCAAGTATGTTTTAGGAAAAAGTTTTTATAGATTTACTATTGTAATCTGGCTCGGGCTGACTATAGATCTACTGATTAAGCTCGCCGCAATCAATCGTCACCGTTTCTTCTCCGCCATCCCAGCTCAGCTTGAGTGAGACATTTTTGACCTTATCCAGCAGATCGCTTTTATCGGCTCCAAATTCCGCTACCTGTTCATCCGTGTTCACGGACAGATCGACCGAATAGGATGCGCCGTTGGCCGTCACATCGGGAATGAAGTCAACAGGCTGATACTGATCATAGTTGGTGAGTCCCGTGGTGAAAAGATACAGCATATCCTCATCAAACAGAATATCGCATTTGAAATTCTTGAGACTTGACATTGTCTTGTTTTTGATGCTTACAGAAAAGAGCAGACGCTCCTCCCCATTATCTTTATCCTGATGCAGCGTCCATTGCTCGATTTTAAAATCAAAACGCTCGCTCAGGTCGGTTAATACCTTGCCGGATGTTTCATCGTAGAAATAGGCATCGCCTTTTTCTTCTGCACCGCTCTCTGTCGGCGTGCTGAGCCGGGCCTCGCATCCGATTGCGGCAATCAGCAATAATGTCAGCATCGCTAAGAAGATGGCTCTTTTTATCATCATATTCTGTGCATCCTTCTATATATTTCCTCTATTATAACAGAATCTGCGATTAAGACAAGGCGCATTTCCGACATTTTTCATACGCGCTAAGCGCACCTCATATCATCATATAAAGGTGATAAGAATGATAAAGAAAAAATTGCTCATTGCTTTCGTGGCCGCTCTTTCGGTGCTGCTACTGATTTACCCCGAAAGAGGTCTTGAAAGCGCACGCTTCGGCTTGAATATATGGTTCAGCTCTGTGCTGCCCGCGCTGTTTCCTTTTATGGCCGCATCCTTTTTGCTGCTGGAAACCGGCATCGTTCGGCTCCTCGCGCATTTTTTCACACCCATCACAAGGCTGCTGTTTTATGCGCCGGGCGAATCGGCGTTTGTGTTTCTGGCCTCCGCGATGTCCGGCTACCCCATGGGCGCACGGCTCTCGGCTGAGCTATATGCCGCGAGGCAAATCACCGAATCGGAGGCGCAGCGCATTATCTGCTTCACCAGCGTTTCGGGCCCTGTTTTTATCACCGGCACCGTCTGCGCCGGGCTGCTCGGCATGCCCGAGGCGGGCATCTACATCGCCGTCGGCCACTATCTGTCAGCCTTTACCGTGGGCATTATCTGCGGCTTGTTTGCAAGGAGAAAAAAGCAAAAGGTCGCCCAACTGCCGCAGCTAAGCCTCTCAGACGCATGGTGTCGGTTTAAACATGACGCCGGAAGCTGTCCGCCAGTGGGCGATATGCTCTCGTCTGCCATCGAAAAAGCACTCCAGGTGCTGCTCAAGGTGGGCGGTTTTATCATTCTGTTTTCCGTCATACTCGAAATGCTTTCGGTAACGGGTGTGATGGATGCGCTTCGATGGATTTATATGCCGTTTGCGCGTATGGCTGGGTTCAACGCCGACAGCACGCAGGCACTGCTTTACGGCGGTATGGAGATGACCGCCGGATGCGCACGCGCGGCCGCACTGACGCTGCCTCTAATTATAAAGCTGCCGCTGATAGCAAGCATCATCTCGTTCGGCGGGCTTTGCGTTCATATGCAGACTGCCGCCATGACGGCATCTGCCAGCTTAAAACTAAAAGGGTTTGTTACCGCAAAAAGCATTCAGGCGATGCTGGCATTTTTCTTCACATCGGTGCTGGTCTCATCATTTCCTGTGGCAGCAGCGGCTTCAAACATTGGCGCAGAAACAAAAACAGCCGCTTTCGGCGGCGTCATTTTTGCGGCAGCGGCAGTTGCCTTGCTGCTTGTTATCAAGCGGTGGCAAAAAAGGCACAAGCGGTCAGCTTTTCCGTTTGCCTCCTAGCTCCTGTCTGTTTTGCTTCAAAACCTTCAAATAATCGCTGAAGTAAGTCTCCACTTCGGCCAGAATATCATCAGCATATTCATTGGCACCAATTCTGATTTCAGCAGCCGTATCCTCGGCCCTCTTCACAATGTCTCTGGCTTTGGCCTCGGCTTCCTGCACCACGGAATCATCAGAAACGCGTGTTTGCAGCTCGTCCTCAGCGCTTTTCACTATGCTGGCGGCTTCTTCCTGTGCTGAACTTAAAATGATATCCTTCTCTTTGGATATTTCCTCTGCCGCCAAAATCTCCGTCGGCAGCGCGTTTCTCAAATCGCTGATGATTTCCATGATGATGTCGTAGTCCACACTGCGCTTGTTTGAGAACATCGCTTTGGGGCTGTTTTCAACTTCTTCGGTCAGCTCTTCGAGCAGTTCAAGAATCTTCATCGTCTCACCTGCGGTATTTATTAATCACATCGTCTTTGATTTCATCCGGCACAAGTCCGCTGATGTCTCCGCCATGATAAACCAATTCCTTCACCATGCTGGAGCTTAAAAACGAATGATTGATGTCTGTCATTAAAAATATTGTCTCGACGTCCTTGGCTAACTTTGAGTTCATCGCAGCCATCTGAAACTCATATTCAAAATCAGAGATGGCCCGAAGGCCGCGTATTACGAGCTTCGCGTGCTTTCTCTTCATGTAATCCACAAGCAGCCCCGAAAACGAATCCACATGAACGCCCGGCAAATGCGATGTGCTGCGGCTGATAAATTCCATACGCTGGTCGACAGCAAATGCTGGCTTCTTGTTCTTATTGATCAGCACCGCAACCGTCACGTCATCGAACATGGCTGCCGCACGCGTGATGATGTCAAGATGACCGGAAGTGACCGGGTCAAAGCTTCCGGGATAAACGCATTTCATCACTTTTCTACTCCGTACTTCAAAAACGCCAGCGAAATATCGCCGTAATCCTTGCGTTTTGTCAAATTATATCCTATCGGAATCATAAAATCAAATTTTCTGCGGCATTCCGCCACCAAAACAGCACCATTGTTGAGTTTGCCTGCGTCCCGCAGGGCATTTAGCAGCGGTTCGTATAGGCCTTCGTCGTATGGCGGGTCAATCAGCACAATATCGTAGCAGCCAAGCTGTGGTATCAAGTGAAGCACATCACCCTTCAGCACGCGGAATCCGCTTGTGTTCAGGCTCTGCAAATTCGCTTCCAGCGTTTTTTGGCATACTTTTTCGCGCTCCGCAAAATCCACATGTGCCGCCCCGCGCGACAGCGCCTCAATGCCGAGAGCCCCGCTGCCCGCAAACGCATCCAGCACAGCCGCACCCGCAATCTGAAACTGAATCGCACCAAACATCGCTTCCTTGACTTTGTCGGTTGTGGGGCGCACCGCGTCTCCCTTCGGACAGTTTAAACGGCGCCCTTTAAACGTGCCCGCAATCACGCGCATCAGTACGGCCCAATCACGCGTTTTTCTGTCACAAGCATGTCCATCGAAATATCGTACGGCTCCGCATCAATGCTCACAACGATCTGCATGTCGTAGCAAATGCCTATTTTCAGCGCCGTTGTTTCTTTCAGAAAACGGTCGAAGTACCCCACGCCGTAGCCGATGCGGTTTAGCGCCATGTCGTAAGCGATGCCCGGCACCAGCACGATATCCGGCTCAGCCTGTTCGCTTTCGTTCATGATGATCGGTTCAGCAATGCCATAAATGTTGCTTTTCATCACCGAATCGAAGGTGTATCCCACAGCGATCAGGTTGTCGTTATCGGCAACGTACGGCAACGCCACCTTTTTACCCATATCAAGAAGCGCATGCATCAGCGCCATCAAATTCGGCTCGTTCTTATGTGAGTAATAAGCCATCACACAAGCCGCATTATTGATGCAGTCTAGATCGAGCAGCGTTTGTGTGATTTGCGCGCTCATCGTTTCCGCATCGCGCGAATCGATCAGCAGCCGTTTCTTCAGCATCTCCTGCCTGATATCGTGTTTCATCGCTCATCCTCATAGTATAGTCTCGGCACACGCGGAGACAGAGCGCAGAGTATTTCGTAATTGATGGTGCCGCATAAAGCCGCATATTCCTCAACGGGCAGACTCTCTCCCTTTTGGTTCCCGAAGCACACCACATTGTCGTGCAGCTTCACACCGTCTATGTCTGTCACATCAATCAGTATCTGGTCCATACACACGCGCCCGATCACCTTGGAGCGTTTGCCGCCCACGAGCACCTCACCCTTGCTGGAAAGCAGCCGGTTAAAGCCGTCCGCGTAGCCGATCGGCAGCGTCGCCACACGCGTTTCCCGCATTGTTGTGTATGTGGCGCCGTAGCTTAGGCTTTCATCCGGTCCGATCGTTTTGATGTGCGACACCTGCGTATGCAGCGACATGGCCGGTTCCAGCGGCACATCTCGTTTCACCTCGTCAGACGGGTAGCAGCCGTACATGGCGATACCGACGCGTACCATATCGTAATGCAGTTCGGGGCAGTCAAGTGTGCCGCCGCTGTTTGCCGCGTGAATGATCGGCGAAAAGCCCTTTTCCTTAACAAGTGCGATAAACTCCTTAAAGCGGTCGTTCTGCTGCTTTGTATAGGCCTTGTCCGCTTCGTCTGCCGTTGCAAAATGCGTCATCAGCCCCTCAAGGCTGAGGCATTCTTCACCCGCTATGATATCCAGCAGTTCTGCCGCCTCGCTGAGTGTTTTAACGCCGACGCGGTTCATCCCCGTATCCACCTTTAAGTGCAGCTTCATCGTTTTGCCGAACTCTTTGGCGGCATCTGTCGCGTTTTTAACACAGTCACGCGAGGTGATCACCATCGATAAACCAAGATCGGCACCCTTTCGCCACTGAGATCGGTTAGACGGCCCCAGTACAAGAATCGGCGCGGTGATGCCGTCATCTCTGAGTGTCACCGCTTCCTCCGGAATAGCGACAGCAACCCAGTTTGCGCCCGCTTCTATCGCGGCTTTGGATACCATCACGCTGCCGTGACCATAGCCGTCAGCCTTCACCACCGCACAAAACATGGTGTTTTGCGGCAGCTGTTCTTTGATATTTTTCACATTGCGCTTGATCGCGCTTAAATTAACCTTCGCGTAAGTCGGCCTTAATAACATGATACCCTTCTTAAAGGCGCCCTTAAGTAAAGCGTCGCAAATTTTCGTCAGATTTTGTAGATGTCCTGCTCGGAAAGCAGCTTTACGCCGCCGGCCTCAAGCGCTTTTGTGGCCTTTTCCACATCCTCAACACGGAACAGTATCAGCGCGTTTTCATTCGGCGTACGAACAAACGAATACAGGTATTCCACGCTGATATCCGCTGCATCCAGCAGTTGCAGCACCGTCGCCAGCCCGCCCGGTTTGTCGGTCACCTCCGCCACTATCACGTCGGTGGTATTGGCCGTGAAGCCGTGACTCTTAAGCATCGCAATCGCTTTGTCGGGTTCGCTTACGATGCAGCGCATAATGCCGAAATTCGTTGTATCAGCAATAGACAACGCGATGAGATCCACGCCGCCCTCGCCGAGTACTTCCGTGATTTTGGCGAGACGACCCTTTTTGTTCTCCACAAATACGGATATCTGCTTTATCATCACAACGCCTCCTCATGTATTATAGTTGTCTCTTGTCTATCACGCGCTTGGCCTTGCCTTCGCTGCGCGCTATGGTTTTGGGCTCCACCAGCGTCACCTGAACGCCGATATTGAGCACCGTCTGTATTTCTGCGCCGATTTTTCTCTGCAGCGCTTCCAGCCTCTTGACTTCGTCCGAGAAGATTTCGGCGGAAACCTCCACCTGCACCTCAATCGTATCGGTGTTGTCCACGCGATCCACCACGATCTGATAATGCGGCTCCACTTCGGCGATGTTTACCAGCACGCCTTCAATCTGCGACGGAAACACGTTAACGCCGCGGATGATTAGCATATCGTCGCTGCGCCCGAGCACCTTGCTCATACGCGCCATCGTGCGGCCGCAATCGCAGGTGTCAATGCTGAGCGACGTGATGTCGCGCGTGCGGTAACGAATCAGCGGAATGCCGTCCTTGTCGATCGTCGTGATGACCAGCTCGCCCTTTTCGCCGTACGGCAGCGGTTCGAGCGTATCCGGGTCGATAATCTCCGCAAGGAAGAAATCCTCCGCAATGTGCAGACCCTTTTTGTATTCGCAATCTGCCGCGACGCCCGGGCCCATGATCTCAGACAAACCGTAAATGTCAATCGCAAGCAGGTTCAGCCGCTGCTCAATCTCAGCGCGCATCGCTTCGGTCCACGGTTCCGCACCGAAAACGCCGCCGGTGAGCTTCAAGCTCTTGGGGTCAATGCCCATCTCCTCCATCGTTTCCGCAAGATACAGCGCGTAAGACGGCGTGCATGCCAGCAGCGTGGTGCCGAAATCCTGCATCAGCATGATCTGGCGCTTGGTGTTACCGCCCGAAACGGGGATTGTCGTTGCGCCGAGCGCTTCCGAGCCGTAGTGCGCACCCAAACCGCCCGTGAATAAGCCATAGCCGTAGGCCACCTGTATCACCGATTGTTTGCAACCGCCCGCGAAAGTAAACGTGCGTGCCATGAGGTCGCCCCAGTTTTTTATATCGCGCTGCGTGTAGCCCACCACGGTGGGTTTTCCGGTTGTGCCGGACGACGCGTGTACACGGCAAATATCATCCATCGGTACCGCGAACAACCCGAACGGGTAGTTGTCTCTCATGTCCTGTTTAAGCGTGAACGGCAGTAAACGCACATCATCAACGCTCTTAATATCTTCGGGCTTTACGCCTTTTTCATCGAACGCCTTTTTGTAGAAAGGCACGTTCTCATACACCTTTTTCACTGTGGCCTGCAGCTTTTTCGTTTGCAGCGCGCGTAGCTGCTCACGATCCATGCATTCAATTTCTTTATTCCAGTACATTTTATTCCTCCAATTTAACGTTTAAGCGTTATAGCCTTTTTCGAATGCCGAAAGATTAACCTCCAGCGTTTTTGGGGGAACCGTTTGTTTAATGGCATCGAGGAAGGCCTGTTTATCAATATCCATGTGCTTTGCGAGCACACCGAGCAGCACGATGTTGAGCGCCTTGGCATTTCCCGCCTCTTTCGCGAGGCTCAGCGCATCCACAAACACCGCGTCCGGTACCATCGCGCTGACGCGCGATTCGATATCCGCAGGGTATTGCTGCGCGCCCGTGATCACGGGCATCGGCAGTATTTCCTGCGTGTTAATAAACATCCTGCCGTTTTTTTTCAAACGGCCGCACCACCTCAATGCTTCCAGCTTTTCAAAAGCCAGAATAATATCCGCGCCGGCTTCGTCGATGACGGGCGCGTAAACCTTATCGCCAAATCGAACGTGCGTTACGACACTGCCGCCGCGTTGGGCCATGCCGTGCACCTCCGATAGCTTCACATCATATCCCAAATTGATGGCCAAGTTTCCAAGAACCCGGCTTGCGAGCAGTGTTCCCTGCCCGCCGACACCCACAATTAAAATATCCGTCATATGTTATTCCCCTGTTGTTCTATCGCTCCGAACGCGCACACGCCCGGGCAAAGCCCGCAGCCGGTGCAGACACTCGCGTCTATTTCCATGCCCTTGCTCGTGTTCTTAATGGCCGGACACCCCAGCTTTAAGCACATGCCGCAGCTTTGGCATTTCTCTGTGATCGTGTACGGAGGCAGTATGTACTTTTTATCAAGCAGCACACAGGGCCGCTTGGTGATCACCACGCTGAGCTCCTCGCGCGCCGTTTCCTCTTTGAGCACCTGCGTGAGCTCTTTCAAATTAAACGGATCGACAACGCGCACGTTTTTCACACCGATGGCTTTAACAAGCGCCGGGATATCAATCGCATAGGCGATATCGCCCTTTACCGTTTTGCCGGTAGCGGGGTGATCCTGATGGCCCGTCATGCCGGTTGTCGAGTTGTCGAGTATAATCACCGTGGACGTTGCACCGTTGTAAACCATGTCGACCAGACTTGTCAGTCCGGAGTGGAAGAACGTTGAGTCACCGATGACAGCGACCAGCTTGCGTGCAAAATCCTTGCCGCGCGCCTTTTCCATACCCATCGCCATGCCGATACTCGCGCCCATGCACACGCACGCATCAATGCCCTGCAGCGGCGGCAGTGCGCCGAGCGTATAGCAGCCAATGTCGCCCATCGCCGTTAATCCGAGTTTTTTCATCACATAGAACACGGCGCGGTGCGGGCAGCCAGGGCACATCACCGGCGGCCTTTGCGGCAGCTCGCCCGGGTGCACAATGTCCTTTTTCTCACCGCCGATCCGTTCAGCCACGAGGTTGACGCTGTATTCGCCCTGAACCGTGAACAGCTCTTTGCCGATAACTTTTATGCCCATCGCTTTAATTTGGTTTTCGAAGAACGGCTCCAGCTCCTCCACCACATAAAGCGTTTCCACCTGCGACGCAAAATCGCGGATCAGCTTTTCGGGTATCGGATACACCAGCCCGAGTTTTAGCGTACTGGCCTGCGGCAGCGCTTCGCGCACATAATTATAAGCCACGCCGCTTGTGATGATACCGATCTTTTTATCGCGGTATTCTGTCACGTTCACGGTCAGCGTATCTGCCGCTTCCTTAAGTGCATTCATGCGTTGCTCCACCACAACATGGCGCTTTTTCGCCATGCCGGGCATCATCACGTACTTGGCGATGTCTTTCTGATACGGCTTTAGCATTTCACCCGTCCGTGTTCCGATTTCCACCAGCCCCTGCGAATGCGATAAGCGCGTGTTGGAACGCACGAGAACAGGCGTGTCATATTGCTCGGAAAGCTCATACGCAAGCTTCATAAATTGTTTGGCTTCGTTGCTGTCAGCCGGTTCGAGCATCGGCACATGCGCGCTGCGCGCGTAAAACCGAGAATCCTGCTCGTTCTGGCTTGAGTGCATACCGGGGTCGTCCGCGACAATGACCACGAGGCCGCCGTTCACGCCCGTGTATGCCACGGTAAACAGCGGATCGGCCGCGACATTGAGCCCCACGTGCTTCATGCAGCAAAGGGCGCGCGCACCCGCCAGCGATGCCCCGATGGCCACCTCAAGCGCTACCTTCTCGTTGGGTGCCCATTCGGCATATATTTCATCGAACTTTGCGATGTGTTCCGTGATTTCTGTGCTTGGCGTTCCCGGATACGCCGCAGAGACCGTTACGCCCGCTTCGTAAGCACCCAGCGCAAACGCCTCATTTCCCAGCATCAGCTTCTTCATTGAATTCCCCTTATAATGTCTTTAATGTATTCTTTATGACTGCCCGCGCAAATCAGTCACGCGCTTGGCTTTGCCTTCAAACCGTTTCAGCGTTTGAGGCTCAACGAGCTTCACATCGGCACCGATATTGAGCACGGTGTATATCGCGTGCTTAACCTTCTTTTCCAGCGTCTCCAGCGCGCTGAACTTCTCAATCAGCGATGCGTCGTTGACCTCAACCAGCACCTCAATAGTGTCCATGTAGCCGTCCTTACGGACGATAATTTCGTAATGCGGCCCGATCTCCTCGATGCCGAGCAGCACGCTCTCAATCTGAGACGGGAACACGTTGACGCCGCGGATAATCAGCATATCGTCTGTGCGCCCCTGCACCTTGGCCATGCGAATTGATGTACGCCCGCATTCGCACTTGTCGGGTATCAGCCATGTGATATCCTTGGTGCGGTAGCGAAGTATCGGCAGCGCTTCTTTAGACAGCGACGTGATCACCAGCTCTCCCTTTTCGCCCGGTTTCACCGGTTCCAGCGTTTCGGGGCTGATGATCTCGCAGTAAAAATGATCCTCGTTGATGTGCATGCCGCACTGATGACAGCATTCTCCCGAGACGCCCGGCCCGATGATTTCGGAAAGGCCGTAGTTCTCAGTTGCAATGATGTCCCACGCTTGCTCGATCTCGCGGCGCATCTCTTCGGTGTGGCCTTCGCCGCCGAACATACCGAGCCTGACGGGCAGCTTTCGTGTATCGATGCCCATTTTTTTGGCCGTTTCGGCAAGATACAGCGCGTAAGACGGCGTACCGACGAGCAGCGTTGTTCCGAAATCCTGTAATATGTTAATCTGACGCTCGGAGTTGCCGCCCGAAATCGGTATGATGGTGGCCCCGAGCTTTTCAAGGCCGTAATGCAAACCGAATGCGCCGGTAAACAGCGTGTAGCCGAAGGTGATCTGAGCCACATCGTCCGGCGTGGCGCCGGCAGCACCGGCCAGCCGCGCGATACACTCCGCCCACATATCGATATCGGCCTTGGTGTACCCGACAACGGTTGGTTTACCTGTGGTGCCGGAGGATGCATGAATACGCACGACATCCTTCATGGGAACCGCGAACAGTTTATACGGATAATTGTCTCTCAAATCGTCTTTAACTGTAAAAGGTATGCGCCGGATATCCTCCAGCGTTTTTATATCGTCCGGCTTGACGCCTGCCGCGTCGAGCTTCTTGCGGTAATGCGCCACATTATTGTAGCACTGTTCTACCGTGCTTTTGAGCCGCGCAAGCTGAATCGCTTCAATGTCTTCTCTTGACGCGCACTCGATCTTCTCATTCCAGATCATTTTTCCTACCTCACTGCTTGTCTTCGCACGCAAATCAGGCCCGTTCTTCCGTGCTTCGATGAATAGCTTGATTATAGCGTATCATATACAAAAAATAAAGCCCAATTGCATACTTTAACAGATATATAGGCTGTATGGCGAAACAGAACGGAACTTTTTGAATTTCAGCTAAGATAATAATTCTATCTTTATGCTCTATTCTTATATTTTATAAATGCCATGAATACAATGTAGAAAACAGACGTATCAATGAAAAAAACAGATAGGATAAATAGCAGATGGATAACGAGTTTCACACCGTCAGGGGCTATCAGCTTCAAAGCCGAATGGCGCTGACCCCCGCGCTGGAGGATTATTTGGAGATGGTTTTTCGCAGCTGCGAAGACGGCGGGTATCTGCGCGTTAATGAGCTGGCGGAGCACCTTCATGTCAGGGCCTCATCCGCCACAAAAATGGTTCAGAAGCTTGGTGAACTGGGGCTGATTAAATACAAAAAATACGGCATATTGGAGCTGACTGAAAACGGGAAGGAGATCGGCGCGTATCTGCTCAACCGGCATAATACGGTAGAACGGTTTTTGCTCACGATAGGCATTAATGAGAATCTGCTAAAAGAGACAGAATTGATTGAGCACAACATTAGTGCCAATACACAAAAGCATATGCTGATATTCAACCGTTTTTTTGATGCGTATCCCGAGTTTGCAAGGCGGCTGCGCGCGTTTGTGAACGCGAATTTGGATATGTAGGTAATTTCTTGATGGTCTCAACATTAATAAGAGAAAGTAGGGAACGACCTCCGCCTGTGCCCCGGATGGGGTATGTCGTTCCGCAAACTCTTTGAAAAGAGTTTGCATGTTCAAGGCGTTTTGCCATGGGATGCTAATCCACTTTGTAGTCGACAAGCTCAGCATGTCAACTTCGTTGTCCATTTATCGGCTCCTTATGAAAGGAGCTGTCCACGAGAGCTGACTGAAGATTGTACAAAGCGCTTTTGCTTTTATGCAGCATCGTTGTAAACCGCAATCCTCAGTCGCGCAACGCGCGCCACCTCCTTTAATAAAGGAGGCTTGGTCGACGGTCGAAACCGAACTCCTTATGAGCTATCAGCGCAAGCTAACTGAGGATTGTAAAAAGCACTCCCTTAGCCTATAGAATTAACATCTTTAACTCCCCCAGTCACCTATCGGTGACAGCCCCCTCAAAGAGGGCGCTATGGGTGCCACTGCAACACAATTGCAGTTTAACTGCCGTATACCGAACATAATAATCTGCAACCCCGGTACAGTCGAAGCACCAAAAAAGAGCCACCCACAATTGAGCAGCTCCTTAGAATCGATACCCTTATACAAAAACCTTCTTGAGCTTCGCGAAGCGCGGCAGCCCTTCTTCATACGGCAGCGGCGAGTCGCCCTGAATCAGCGGCAACGCATAGTCGATGAAATCCTGCGTTAAGCCTTTACCATCCGGCAGAATCCATTCATCCGGAATCTTCTTCTCTTTGTTAGCCACTTCATTAAGATTGATCAGCTTCGTGTTGCACTTGTATGCCTTGCCCGGTTCACGTTCAAATGCCACCATGTGGTCGGTTATGCCTTCCACAGCCGCTTTCACAGCTGTCTGACCCGACAGGAACGATTCGTTGATATCCGTCAGCGAACCCGCGTGCGCCGCACAGCGCTGCAGCAGGCTGAACTCGATGCCGCGCACCTTTGCGCCCGTGGCTTCTTTGCAATAGCTAGCCAGAGTGCTGGCAAGGCCGCCGAGCTGCGCATGGCCGAACGAATCCTTAGTCTTGGTTAAATCGCTGCCATATTCGCTGATGTAACGGCCATCTTTGTCCTTAATGCCTTCGGAAACAGCGACGATCACCTTTTTATTCTTCGCGTAGATTTCCTTGACGCTCGCCAGGAACTGATCCATATCAAAATCCTTCTCCGGCAGATAAATCAGATCCGGGCCGTAACCTTTGTAAGAAGCAAGAGCCGTCGCGGCTGTCAGCCAGCCCGCGTTTCTGCCCATCACCTCTAAGATAGTGATCATACCCGTGTCGTAAACACGCGCATCAAGATACACTTCCATCGTGGAGGTCGCGATGTATTTTGCGGCACTGCCGTAGCCCGGGCAGTGGTCGGTCGCCCAAAGATCGTTGTCGATCGTCTTCGGAACGCCCATCACGCGCATTTCATAACCAGACTTTTGCATGTACTTGCTGATTTTGTTGCAGGTGTCCATCGAGTCGTTGCCGCCGTTATAGAAGAAATAACGCACATCGTATTTCTTAAACACCTCCAGCATTCTCTTATAATCGGTCTCGTCCTTGTCGGCATCGGCCAGCTTATAACGCACCGACCCAAGCGCCGACGACGGCGTGGTCTTCATGAGCTCCAGCTCTTTTAAATCTTCCTGCCCCATATCAATCAGTTTCTCATCAAGCACGCCTTTAATGC
Source organism: Bacillota bacterium (assembly GCA_023412005.1). Lineage (GTDB taxonomy): Bacteria > Bacillota > Clostridia > Christensenellales > SZUA-584 > SZUA-584. Next base: position 12,745 of record JAEYOE010000006.1, on the reverse strand, counting down.
CGTGCGCCGCACCGTAAACCTTTGTGATGCAGTCTTCTTTCAGCGCCTGCATAAACACACCGGCTGCGCTCGCATTAATCACCGACGTAGGCCCGCCGGATTGTCCGAAAATACATGCCCCTTTTAAAACGCTCATCGTCAATTCAGTCTCCTTATCAATTAAATAAAACTTTAGGCAAAATTATATCCCACAGCATCAACATTTTCAATGCATTTCAGGTAAATAAAACCGATTTGTCCAATTTCGCTGCAGGTGGACAGCTTATATGCGGCCATCGGCACACCCAACACGCATCAGCGTTCATCCCCCGGTATCTCATGATCAACCGGCTGTGCCGATTCCTCCGGCGTCTGTACGTTGGCTGGAACGGGCGGTCCGATGATTTTCTCTCCGGCATACGGCCTGTATTTTGTTTTTCCAATCAGCTCCGGCTCTTTAACTTCCTTGCCATTCTTGTAATAGTGCTTGTACGTTGCGTATACAGCACCTTCGCGTCTCTTGACCACAATTTCCTCATAGCCGCAAGGCTTGGTTTTATCGACCATCACAATCATATCTCCCGGTGGCTGCAGGGTCTCCAGCTTTTCGGAGGAGAGGCGTATCTCGTCGTAAGCATCCGGAAACGGCGCGCCGTAAATCTCGAAATTGACTGTTTGCGCGCTGCTGCTGACATAGCAGAATATATAGAGGTTGTGGTCGGTACTGTTGCCAAACACAAAATCGATTGTCCCCGTGTTGATTGTCGCATCGAGGCCACCGTCTACATAACTGAGTTTTATAGAATGCCCTTGCCGGTATACGATATCAAGATCGGCCTTGAGCACCGCGTTATACATGGTAGTGGATACCTGGCAGACGCCACCGCCCGCCTGATCTTCGCTGGTTCCGCGCACCACGGCTGGTGCAGGCTGCCACCCCAGCTCATAAACGCGCGGGCCAATAACACCGTTGGCCGAAAAATCTCTGCCCGGCGGCAGCACAGAGCCGTTAATCAGCTCTACAGCTTTTTTAATATTGTAAACGCGCGATTCACGATTATATGGGCTTTTTGCGAATGATGTGCTGGCTGTTGCACGCAGCACCGTATTCGCGACCAATTCAGCCTTGGTTACAGTAGGCTCAACAGCCAATATGGGCATCTGCACCACCCCGTATTCGCGCAGGCGCACCCGACGCTCGACCTCGGCATACAGCGCTTCCTGATCCACTTTCCAGCCGCCGGCCTCGTCCGTATAACTGAAGCGATTCTTCCTGTCATCCTTGTTCACCTGAACAGCTGCATCCTTGGCGGGTACATCCACCGAGAGCGCAATCTCATGGATGCGCCGCTTAACAGGCGCCGTATCAACTGTATAGTCGGTGGTAAAATCGACGCCGTTTTTTTCGATCTCGCTTTTCTGTCTGGCGATTTCAAGGCAATTTCCCTCACGCGCCACCGCCAGCGCCTCTTTGAGCACGCTGTCAGCATTGTCCTTTATAATAAAATCGTTTTTATCCAGCACAAATTGCTGCGTTTTATTAACAAGTGTCACTTGAACAGCTGCCATACGCTGCTGCAATTCCCCGCTAACACGCTCTTTGGCCTGTGCCATTGTTAAACCGCCCACGTCAATACCGTCAATCTGAATTCCCGCATAAAATGTGCCCTGACGGTAAAGCTCTTCCCACTGCTGCACGGTTAATGTCGTTCGAGAAAAAACAACAACGGCAAGCACAGCCAAAAGCACGGCCGCCGCCGCTGCCATCATCAACCCTATTTTTCGCCGCCGCTTGTAGGCTCTTTTCAACAAATTTATCACCTTCCGAATTAATTCATTTCCAAAATGGATATAATTTATCCCCACAAAAAGTGCGGGTTATTCGGCAGTATAAAAAAAACCACATACATCATGTATATGGCCGTTAAAAAGTCAGTATGGTATATATGAACGGTTTATGCGTTTTGTTTTTTAAGCAGTTCAATCAGATCGGACAACTCCTCAAAATCCTTTTCAGACAGCTTCACATCTTTAAGCATGCACACCAGCAGGGCCTTGGCAGAGCGATCGCTGATTTTATCGAGCAGGCTTCGGCTTTCGGCGATGATGCATTCGTCCTTCTGTATTATCGGATAATAGAAATTGTCGCGCCCGAGCACATCATACCCGATAAACCCTTTTGTGCACAGGCGTTTGACGTAGGTTGCATACGTGTTGTATTTCCAGTCCATTTTGTCACCCATCGCCCCGATGATCCCCGACATCGTCAGCGGTGACTTTTCCCAGAGTGCAGACATAACAGCCCATTCCGGCTTTGTCAGCGTCGTCATACCCTCAATCTCCCTTCAACAATTCATCTCCCACAAGCCGCTAAAGCGACTACCCAAATAATACTACGACTACTATTGTAGTTCTGTTGAAACCTTTTGTCAACCCGTAAATTGAAAAGAAACGGTATCATCCGTTTCTTCCGTTTCTTTTGTCTTATTAAGCTTGATGGAAATCTCCTACCCCTGCGGGGTCGTCAGAGTCTATTCCGCAGGAGGATTGGCATCAGCTCGAAGTGCCCGAAGGAGTAACCTGCAGTCCGCACTATTATACGGTGTTAAGCCATTTTCTCTCCCCAGGTGATTGACCCCCGTTCTCCCACAGTTGGGGTCGTTAGATAGCCGCAATAATAGTTTCTAACATTCTGAGAAGGGTAAATTCCGTCTTGATTTAAGCTGTCATCTATTCGCCGATGATCTTAATCATCAGCCGCTTTTGGCGCATACCATCAAACTCGCCGTAAAATATCTGTTCCCAAGGCCCGAAATCCAGCCGGCCTTCCGTAACGGCCACCACCACCTCACGGCCCATAATGGTTCGCTTCAAATGCGCATCGGCATTGTCTTCAAAGCCGTTGTGAGCATATTGATCATACGGTTTTTCAGGCGCAAGCCGTTCGAGCCACCGGTCAAAATCGCTGTGCAGCCCCGATTCGTCGTCGTTGATAAACACACTGGCAGTGATGTGCATTGCGTTCACAAGACACAGCCCTTCGCGGATACCGCTCTCTTTGAGCGCTGCCTCCACCTGCGGTGTGATATTCATCATCTGTCGCCGCTTTTGAATGTTCAGCGTTAAAACTTTGCGATAGCTTTTCATGCGTTTCCTCCGTCGTTTTCTTACCGCTATCATAACGGTAAACGCGGCGGCCGTAAAGAATATCCTTTTGATTTTTCAAATATCCATTAATCTTCCCCGGCAGCCAAAGCTTTAGGTTCTCTTACCATGCACCAAATTCGTAAGTTCTGCCCCGTTATGGTACTTGATTTAACCAATGCAAACCCCTTGTGCTGATAATACCTCACATTTTTTTCATCGTGTGTTTCAAGATAAACCGGCTTTTTCTCGAAATCCGCTTTCTCCAGCATCTGATTTAAAAGCATTCTCCCAACCCCGTTTCGCTGATGGCCCGGATCGACAGCCAATCCCCATAAATAGTAATGCGGCCGCCCATTCATTATATCTTCGTGCATTTTCATAACAAAATCTTCGCATTCTAAAATCCTATGATGTTGCTGAAGTCCAAAAATAAGCGGAACAAAAACAAAACCGTTAATTGCATATTCAAGATTTGAGATTTTTGTATGTCCGGGCGGCAGAATAAAAATCACGCCCTCAAACCCCGAAGAAATATATGCCTCACCGTAACGCAAAGCGCAATTCATTACTTTTTTCATATACCATTCCAAATATCTGCTGCGAATATTAACATCAGGAAAGTAATGTTCTATTTGAGGATAATCATAAAAAGCAGCTGCCAACACCTTCGCAGCCTTTTTTTTGTCCTTCAAATCCAACTTCATAATATTCATAATCTTCCTCTTTCACAGAGTTATTTAGGATAATGATTTATTATTCTTATATATTTCAAGGAGAGCATCCTTCATTTTTAATCTCATTTCGACTGAAGGAGGTGAAAAACCATGTAAATCAGATAGCCACAAACCATCTAAAGACAGTCTGATAAGTGTGGCGATCTCAGGCTGAACATCTGCCACGGACGAGAGTCTATCCTGAATTTTATAAAAACGGGATCGTAACGGCTCAATCAGATTAGGCTCGTTTGCAATGGCCGCAAACAGCGCATAAGACAGCTTTTCAGGTTCAGTGGTTGTTCTGAAAGAAGCGTGAATATAGGCTGACAGATAATCGCCATTGCTTTTAATCAGTTCCTCTTCGAGAGCCGTATCAACCCTTGCAATCATTCGTTCGATCATGCCCTGAATCAGTTGTTTCTTTGACGGATAATGATATAAGAGCCCGCCTTTACTGACACCCGCTTCAAGCGCCACCATTTCCAGAGTAAACCCTTCCACGCCTTTCTCCATCAGAACTTTGTTGGCCGCATCGAGTATTCTCGCTTTTGTTTTATCTCCTGAATTTCTCATGATACATACTATACCGTCCGGACGGTATAGTGTCAAGTAATTATACGATGCATTAAAAAGAAAAACCGCCGTGTTTTTTCCGGCGGTCTTCTTGACTCATAAATCCCGTGTATCACATTTAAGCTGTCATGCTGCGCTTTGAAAGAGCTCTATTGATCAAAGCAAACATAAAAGTTGATAATATTGTCAGCATAGCCATGGCCAAAAATCCGGCTCGCATACCCCACTTCTCACTGGCGACACCGAAACCGGCCAGTATCAGCATGCCTGAGAGATTGATAAACAGCGAACTCACCGACAATACCGTCGCTCGACGAGACGGCTCTGCTTCGCGCTGAAGACGCCCCTCGGCCATTATATAGCCGCTTGACATCAGCATGTAGAAAAGCCCATACAACGGCAGGGCTGCCGCCTTATAAACATATGCCGAAACGAACAGCAGCACGCCCGCCGCTGCGGCCAGCAGGCAGATACCGCCCATCGTTTTAATCAGCCTTTTCATGCTGTACGCAAGCCAACCGCCCAAAGCCTCCATGCCTGTTCTCGCCGCCCCCCAGATGCCTATCCACACCAACGGCAATCCAACGCGCCGCGCAAACAGCTGATCATATTCCTCCAATACGCCCGGCTGCACCGCAAGCATCACGCACAGCCCCAGCGGTACAAGGATTCCAATGTTCTTCTTTGTGAGGCTCAGGCCTGTTTTCATCTCAGCAAAGTGTATACGCCACGTTGTTCGCTCATGAGGCTTGTTTTTTATATCCTTCAGCAGCATTGCGAAGCCCAAAGAGAGCGCCAGCGACCCGACCGACAACGCTGCGGCTGTTTCATAACCGGATGCCGACACTATTCCGCCGAGCACCATAGCCGCAGCTGACGCAATCCCTGTACAGAAACGAAAACGGCCGGCGTACTTCTCATACGCGTCATTCTTATTATGCTTACTTAACAGATCAAAAAGCAGCGCCTCGGTGCTTCCTGAGCAAAACGCCTCCTGTATTCCCCACAAAACGAAACCGACTGCAAAGCATGCAAAATCCTGCGCGAATAACCATATGGTGAATCCCGCCAGCTTAAGCGATGTTCCCAGCACAATCAGCTTCTTTCTGCTCCAAAGGTCCGCAAGCATGCCGGACGGTATCTCCAGAACAAATACAGGGATGCTCCAAATCATCAGCAGCCAGGTGATCTCAATCACGGATAGACCTTTTGATTCGAACATTAGCATATACACCGGGTACAACAGCACGAACTCTCTGAAAAAGCCGTGAAGATAAAAAGGGATCAATTTACTTTTCAAATATGTAACCTCCGATTTTTTAAGATTTTGCGATACCTAAAGAGCGGAGGTGCCCGGGCTGAAACATAATAAGCCGATAAGCAGATCGCTTGTCGGCATAATGCACCGGACTTTAAATGTTTGAGTTATTGGCCTGTATCGATGAAGCTTAACCTGAACATATCAAAACTCCCATTATTGTTAATTAAGTATACCATGCAAATCAACAGGACGCAATATCGCTTGATGTTGCGTTTCAATTTTAAACATCACCTCGTTCGGCAGACTGCTTTTTGGTGGTACGGCTGTTGTTTTGGCCGTCTGCCGTGATGGGTGTTTGCCCCTTGCTTTTCTTCTTTCTCGTCTTTTTGTTGTCGGGCTGGCTGTCTTTTGTCATGTGTCATCCTCCTTTTTGCTGACTCTATTTTATACTTGTTCGCGCATCGCGATGCATTGACAATTTTCTTTAAAAAAATTGCCATGACGCGTATAATAGACGTGGCAATACGAATACATTTCTTCAGGATATCTCCCTTACTGAAATTCATAAAAGGAGTGCTGTTTTGCCGAACGCTATTATATATGTTTTTTCGGGAACCTATCACACATTAAAAGCAGCCAAAATGATCGGCAGGCATCTTGAAGCAAACCATATTAAAACGTGTATCCACGAGGTCAGATACCCGTTTATTAATGTACCGCTGCCTGAGGATGGCGACTATGTTGGCTTTGGTTACCCTGTGCATGCCTTCAATTTGCCGCTTACGTTTCTGCGCTTTGTGAAAAGCCTGCCTGACGGCATGTGCAACAAGGCTTTTCTATTCAAAACATCGGGTGAACCAGCGCGGCTTAATCTTGAATCGTCTTACTCACTGTATAAAATACTCAGGAAAAAGGGCTGTGATGTGATGCTCGATACGCATATGCTGATGCCGTATAACATCGTGTTTCGCTACCCTGACGGCCTCGCCAAGCAGATGACGCTGTATACCGAGGCCTTAAGCGAGCTGCTGACACTGCGGCTGCTCCGCGGCGACAGGGACGTATTTCACTACAGCAAATTAAGACGGCTTATTTCGCTGATAATGCGCATTGAGTGGTTCGGCGCGTGGCTCAACGGGCGGCTTTATTCCGTCAATATGAAAAAGTGCAGCCAATGCATGCTATGCGTAAAAACATGCCCCACCGCAAACATCACCTATGAAAACGGGCGGTTCCGTTTCGGAGGGCGCTGCGCGATGTGTATGCGCTGTGTGATGTACTGCCCCAAGGATGCAATTAACTTCGGCATTATTCGCCCGCTGCGTGTGAACGGCGGCTACGCCTTTGACAGCCTATTGGCCGATTCCAGTATATCGGCGGATTATGTGGGGCCGAAAACCAAAGGCTATTTCAAAACATTCCGCGGCTTTTTCCGCCGTGCCGACGACGCGCTGGCCGCCTACGGCCTAGCGGCAAAAGGCTGCACGCCGCAGCCGAAGCCAAGCATTCCCGAGCTGGATGTTTATGATGCTTACGTAGCGTCAAAACTAAAAACAAGTGAGGCATATGCAGAGGAGGAAAACAACAGTTTATTTTAGAACAGGAACAAAAATAGGTACACCGGAAATCATACTACTCTCCGCGGAAAACGCATCGTTCATCAAATAAGCCATCCTGTCAACTTAGCAACATATAAAGACGTCACGCTTTGAGGCCGGCCTTCACGGCAACCTCTGATCACTGGTCTTAAAGGCTCTTTTAGCGGCTTTTAGTCCCGCTTGGTGCACCAAATATCCGCGCATCATCATTTCGCGTTAAACGACTCGGCATAACTCTCAACGTTTTTTGAGTATCCGTCTGAGGTTTCTATTTTCAGCTCTTTATTTTCTACGTTCACTTATAAGTGATAGTGACCTGCAGCCTCCGGTTGATATAAGAGCTTCCTGATTTCGATGTGTGTAATGCCATCCGGGGTGTCCCATTGAATACTGTCATTTTCACTATACCCAAGAATAGCGGTACCGATGGGAGACAATACAGACAGCTGTCTCTTTGCCCAGTCTGACGCATGCGGGTACACTAAAGACACCTCTGTTTCTTCGTCGTTAAGGCTTAATAATGCCCTCGAGTTCATCGTAACCACATTTTCCGGCAGTTGCTGCGGCCGGACAACCTTTGCTCTGATAATCTCATTCTCCAGATCTTTTATCGTCCGTTCGTCAACACCGTTTTTTAACTCATCATCGATGAGCTTCTTAAGCCTGTCTCTATCAAGTTCTGTGATGTAAATTGAACTGGGGGCAGCAGCGCGCTTTTTAATGGTATTTAAATATTCCTCCATGGTCATTGAAAAGCTTTGCATTGTTGAAGACTCATGATTAAGCTTAAAACCTGCCCTCACAAATGCCCTCATTGACCGCCTGTTTTCATTATGAATTTTGGCGATTACCCGTTGTGATCTTAACTCAAAAAAAGCAATTTTAAGACTTTCTTGAATTGTATTGCTGCCTAATCCTTTGCCCCAGTTACTGCGATCCCCTATGACGATTACAATTTCCGTTTCAGCATTTTTGACGACAAGGCGAACAAAACCTACCGGCACGTCATTTTTATTATACGCGATATAAAATCTGCCGTTCTGGTTGAAAAGGTGAGTTAAAACAGGCATGTTTATCCTGTCTACCACCTGCTCTATGTTGGAAGAGACATCGCGTGTATCACTTAAATATCTTGTTACCTCATCATCTTGTAACCAAGACATTAATGTATATGCATTTTCCCTGGTTATTTCAGAGCATAAACAAATAAAAGGCTCTTTCATTTTACTACTCCCTTTCGTAAGAACAAAAGCCTTTCATAGAAGCCTATGACGGTTCTTTTTAATATTAAGATTATAATAGAAATTAAATTGGTAGTCAAATAACATTAATGGTCAATGATGGCATTAATGTGTATGGGCGTCAAATAAAGATTGCATTCTTCTGATGCTGCTGTTTTCTTAACAATCATAGAATATTGCCGATTAAATGCGAAAGCTTTTTGCTGCTCACACAGGCATAGCTGATTGACTTTACGCTCAAAGCCCAATAGAAATCAGGGAACGACATTGCGGATCGTCCCTGATTTCTATCAGAGACGCTGATGGGCCGTTGTAACACGTCTCTTGATTATAGCATTTCTTATTTTTTTAAGTTCTGCATCTGATTCGCTTGTAAAACAACACCATCCATGCCACGCAAACAGCGACAGCTGCCGGAAACTGCCACAGCGGCCCTTGCAGCTGTGCACCCAGCCAGAACGCCGGAAACACACCCGCAATAATGCCCCACGGCGAACCCGTAATAATGGGCACAAGCATCGGCAGCATCGTAAGGCCCAGCATTTTCGATACCGCGAGCCCTTCCACTTTATTGCCCGCCAAGCTGAGCAGCATCAACGTGTTCACCGCACCGAACAGCCCGCCCGTCACCGCGACGCAGAGCACACGCAGCATATCGGGCTGCGACAGCGAGAACAACAGCATCAGCACCGGCGCGATCACAATGCTCCATAGCACCGGCAGCGCGAGCCTTGAGGTGATATACCCCGCTCCGCCAAGCGGCGTAACGGTGTAATACTCACCCACGCCTTCATCGCGCTCATCCAGCATTAAAAATCCGCATAGCATGCCCGCCATCATCGGAGCTAATGTCAGCAACAGCATATCCACCAGCGGATACCACGGTGTCAAATCGAACGCAAACGCATCTATCAGCACCGGATGCAGCAGCGGCAGCCCGAAACGGAACGCCGCGCCCGCAAGAAACGGGGCTAGCATAAGCAATACCAGCATCGGGTCGCGCCGGATCAGTGTAAACGATCCGAAAAACATTTTCAGTGTATTTGTCATGCCGCACCGCCTCCCAACCTGCAAAGCGCCGAATTCAGCCGTGTAAGCGCCACACGAAACGCCAGCCCTGCCCATATAACCAGCAGCAGCACATGCAAAACAGATAGCGAATAGGTGCCCGCAGCGGCCTGAATAAGCCGCAGCACCACGCTGCCCGGAAACACCTCGAGCGGCCACAAAGATACGTTAAAAAGCAACAGTATCGGCGGCAGCAGCAGCACCGCTTCCCACAAGCCGTCTACGGATAAAAACGCGTTCATGCTCTTGAGGTTAACCGATACCGAAACGCCAATCAGCGTGAAACACACACTGCCCAGCAGCACAGACGGCACAAGTACAGCGTACTTAACGCCCGCGACACCGCTGCCCAGCGCCACAATCACACTGACCACCGTGGAGATAAACCCAAGTGAAAGCGCTTTTGACGCGATGTATTCCGAGGGGCGCAGCGGCGATGAAAACAACGCATCGAGTATGCCCTCGCCGCGCTCCAGCTGCATAAGCCCGCCGATGAAAAACAGCCCGAGCAGCGCCGGATCGGCCAGCAGCGTGACCACAAGCGCTGTTTGACGCCAATTGTCAGGCAGTAAGCGCAGTACGATAATAAAGCATACAGTCAGCAGCCCGTATATAAAGTAAAAGCCGTAGCACCATTGATAGCGCACGTCGGACAAGAACGTTTGGTACAGCCTTTTCATGTCAGGCTCCTCCCCGTCACATCGATGAACAAATCTTCAAGCGATGTCTCCATCGTATGCAGCGTCTCAATTTTATCCTCATGAAGCAGCGTCATGAACTGAGCATCGTCCTTAAGGCCTTTGAGCAGCAGCTCCTTTTCGTGCAGACTGCCGTCTTGCCATGTATAGCGCACACGTCTGTCTCCGGCGCGCAGACGCAGATTCATCGGGGTATCGAGCAGCTTGATCGTTCCGTCCACAATGAACGCAACACGGTCGCATAACTCCTCAGCCAGGTGCATATCATGCGTGGTCAGTATAACCGTTTTGCCCTGCTGCTTTTGCTCAATCACCATGTCTTTCATGATGCGAGACCGAGCAGGATCGAGCCCGGCTGTCGGTTCGTCTAAAAACAGCACATCGGGCTTGTGCATAATCGCACGTATAAAATTGAGCCGCATTTTCATGCCTTTGGAATAGCCGGAAACGCGCGTATCCATGTCTTGCGCGAGCTCAAGCCGTTCCATGAGCTGCTCAGCATCGTCGCATTCCGCTTGGTACAGCGACGCGAAGTAGCGCAGGTTCTCCTTTGCCGTAAATTTGCCGTACAAATTCGGTACTTCCATCGCCACGCCGATATGCTCATAATAGTCGCGCTTCTTATCTCTGACTTCGCCGCCCAGCACCTTCACGCTGCCGGAATACCCCTTCAAGATGCCGGTGAGTATCTTTTGCGCGGTGCTTTTGCCTGCGCCCGAAGGCCCTAAAAAACCGAAGATTTCACCCTCCTGCGCTGCAAAGCTCATGCCTTTGAGCACCTCCTGCGGCGCGTTTGGGTACGTAAAGTGAAGGTTTTCTACGCTGATCATGGCTGTCCCTCCGTAAAAATTTTATCTGCAACGGCCTGAAGCATAAACAAAAAGGCATCATCCGCAGCTTTTCCAACCTCATTGCGATGAAGCATACCGAGCATCAACATACGAAGAACAGCCGATAACAGTTCGGGGTCTATTTCTCTGTTGCAGAATTCTTCCGCGAACAAGCGCGAAGCAGCATCATCAATCTCAATATGCTGAGCAATTCGTTCTTGAGGCACGCGTCTCAGTAAGATTTCATATTCATCATTGCTCAAAATTGTGAGCACCGGAAGAAAGTCCTCATACATTTTTATAATGACACCGATAAACCCATCTTTTTTGTTTTTATGCTTTTTTATTTCGCTTATAATCATTTGATGTATTTGTGATTGTATGGATTCCAACGCATCAAAAAACAGCAGCTCTTTGCTTTCGTAAAACAGGTAAAACGCACCCTTTGATATGCCCACAGCCTGCGCAAGCTCCTCTACTGTTGTTTTCTTTATGCCCGTTGTTGCTAATTTTTTAAGAGCAGCTTCAATAAGCTTGCTGTGTACTATTTTCTTTTCTTCTTCCGTGAAAGGCTTTGGCGACATGATTTTACGCTCCTGTGACTGTTTTGTCGTTTTTGGTCATACATATTTTATAATGATATGAATGTATTGTCAACGTATATTGCGAATAATAAGCGCAAAAAAAGCCCAAGGTTTTTGCCTTGAGCTTTTGGCTCCCCAGGTTGGGTTTGAACCAACGACCCTCCGGTTAACAGCCGGATGCTCTACCGCTGAGCTACTGAGGAACGGCTAACGATTTATTATTATATATGATTCGTTCCTGTTGTCAAGAGGATTGCACAGCGAAAATTGCTGCTTTTTGAATTTACAGCACACTTTGCGATGTTTTATTTCTTATAAAACAGTTTCTTCTTTTTACTTTATTAGTAGGTATCTTTTTATATAAAATAATCTAGTTATACAATGATTTTTGATGATAGATAATCAGAATCAGCGATGTAATCTGGTGAAATATAAAAAGCCCAAGACAAATGCCTTGAGCTTTGGCTCCCCAGGTTGGGTTTGAACCAACGACCCTCCGGTTAACAGCCGGATGCTCTACCGCTGAGCTACTGAGGAAAAATTGAATCCGGCAGCTACCTACCCTCCCGGGCCGTTTCCAGCCAAGTACTATCGGCGTATAAGGGCTTAACTTCTGTGTTCGAGATGGGAACAGGTGGATCCCCTTAGCTATCGCCACCGGAAATTGATTAACATATTGAGTTGTGTGTGTTCGTGCAAACGGTTCTTGCGCGGAACGGTCTTAAGCTCTATTGAGCCATAGAACCGGTTCCTTGCTGTTAGTGCCGTGTGCTTCAAGAGCACATTGAAAACCGCAGAATGTAAGAAACGTCTTAGGTTGAGCTGATTATTCGTGATTTTTAATCAAGCTTTCGACCGATTAGTACTGGTCAGCTGCATGCATTGCTGCACTTCCACCTCCAGCCTATCAACCTTGTCGTCTACAAGGGGTCTATAAGGAGATCTTATCTTAGGGGGGGCTTCACGCTTAGATGCTTTCAGCGTTTATCCTTTCCAAACTTGGCTACCCAGCGATGCCCTTGGCAGGACAACTGGTACACCAGAGGTCTG
>JAEYOE010000021.1 GCA_023412005.1 Bacillota bacterium | reverse complement strand
CGAAGCATGAGGTGAGCCAAACCCGTAAATCGATAGACACATTGCAGCTTAATATCACAAAAAAGTGTAATCAAAGATGCCGACATTGTCACGTGAATGCCGGGCCGGACAGAAAAGAAGAAATGCCTGCGTTGATCATGAACCGCATTATTGATTTGCTTGCAAACAATCAGAATATAAAGACGGTGGACTTAACCGGGGGTGCCCCGGAGCTGAACCCGAATTTTAAGGTTTTGGTCAGGCGTCTTAAAGAACTGAAGCTTGATATTATTGACCGCTGTAATTTAACGATACTGCTTGAAGCGGGCCAAGAAGACACGGCAGATTTTCTGGCTGATAACGGCATCACGGTATGTGCATCGCTTCCCTGTTACACACAAGATAATGTCGATCTGCAAAGAGGAACCGATGTCTACATCAAAAGTGTAGAGGCGCTGAAAAAACTAAACGCGTTGGGGTATGGCAAAGAGGGCAGCGGGCTTCAGCTGCATTTAATTTACAATCCGCTTGGTGACTATTTGCCGGGAGACCAAACGAAGCTGCAAGCGGGTTACAAAGAAGCGCTGCAAAACCAGCATGGCATTGTTTTTAATCATCTTTATACAATTTCAAACATGCCGATAGGCAGATACGAGCAGAAGCTCACGCACGACAAAAAGCTCAGCAGCTACAACAGTCTTCTTTCTGCCGCCTTTAATCACGAGGCCGCCGATAAAGTGATGTGCAAGAGTCAAATATCTGTCGATTATGACGGACGGTTATACGATTGTGATTTCAATATTGCCCTCAATAAGCCGATATGTTCGAATCAAAATTCAGTTTGGAAAATCAATGATTTTGCCGAGATTACCGACCGGATCGCCTTTGGTCAGCATTGCTTCGCGTGTGCGGCTGGCAGCGGAAGTTCTTGTAAGGGCACATTGGTGTAAATCTTGATATCAATAGCGGGAGACCTAATATGAAAATAGCGCAAGATCTGACACAGCTGATCGGTAACACGCCGCTGGTCAGAATCACGAAAATAAACCCAACACAGGCCGAGATCATTGCCAAGCTCGAAATGTTCAATCCGCTGTCCAGCGTGAAAGACCGAATTGGGTTCTCAATGATCGAAAGCGCGGAAAGGGAAGGTATTATAAAGCCCGGTGATGTGCTGATTGAGCCGACAAGCGGCAACACCGGTATTGGCCTGGCCTTTGTCAGTGCCATAAAAGGATATAAGCTGATACTCACAATGCCCGAAACCATGAGCATTGAAAGAAGAAAGATACTCCATGTGCTGGGTGCGGAGGTTGTGCTGACGGAAGCGTACGACGGCATGGATGGCGCTGTTAAAAAAGCAAATGAACTCGCACAGACAATACCTAACGCATATATCCTGCAGCAGTTCGCCAATTTGAGCAATCCCGAGATGCACAGACAAACAACGGCTCAGGAGATCTTGAGGGACACCGACGGCAGTATTGATGTGTTTGTGGCAGGGGTCGGCACGGGCGGTACACTGACCGGGGTTGGGCAGGTGCTCAAAAAGCACAATCCGAATATCAAAGTCATCGCGGTGGAGCCTTTTAAATCTGCCGTGTTATCCGGCGGCATTGCGGCACCCCACAAGCTGCAGGGCATTGGTGCCGGATTTGTTCCGCCTGTGCTCGATCAGAGCATTATCGACGAGGTCATCACGGTAAAGGACGAGGATGCCGGAGAGATTGCAAGAGAGCTCTCCAAAAAGGAAGGGCTGCTCGTCGGCATCTCATCGGCAGCGGCGATGTGGGCAGCGCTTCAGGTCGCCAAGAGGCCGGAATACGAAGGCAAACGGATACTGACGGTGTTTCCTGATTCGGGCGAACGGTATTTGAGCACGTGGCTGTTTGATGATTTTGACTCGGAAAAGGATAATATAAAGCGTGCGGTGCAAGAGGACGACAATTCAGAATTCTCACCTGCCGTGGCATTGTCCCTAAGATATTTCCGCAACGGCTTGTATTGCAGCGAAGCGGTTCTTCGCGCTTTTAACGAGGTGTATCGTTTGGGGCTGGAGGAAAGCAATTATAAAATCGCCACCGGCTTTGGCTCCGGCTTGGGGGAATCGGGCTGTGCCTGCGGTGCCGTGACAGGCGGTGTGATGGCGCTTGGTTTGATTGCGGGACGAAATAAACCCTATGAATCCGAGAGAATGGTGTATTTGGCCGTCAACGAGCTGCATAAGCGATTTAAAGATCAAGCAAAGGCAATATGCTGCCGTGTGCTGACCAAAAACGTGAAATGGAATTCTGCGGAACATAAAATCACGTGCGAGAACTATGTGATAGAAGCGGCGCGCATTACTGACGAGATTATAAACAGCAACCTTTATGAGTTTTTACCGCAAGGCGGCGGCAAAGCCCTCCCGCAGAAGAAAAACCCTCTGGCTTTATTCCGGCGTATTGTAAAGCAATGAAAAGGCTGAGCGTGATCATCCCTGTGGCACCGGGAGAAAGATTGAATGAGTTATTGGAAAAGCAGCTGATGGATTTTCCTGCTGAGTGGGAGATACTTCTGTGTTCGCCTGAAAAACCGTTCATTAGCGCAGCACTTGAAGGCAAAGTGCAATGGATAAAGGCACAAATAGGAAGGGCGTATTGCCTCAATGCGGGCGCAGAGTATGCGGATGGCGAGTACCTGTGGTTCTTGCACGCTGATTCCATACTGCTCGAAAAAACGACGGACACATTGCAGCGAACGATGGAGCAGAATGAACCGGCGTTGTATTACTTTGATTTGAAGTTTTATACACAGGGGTGCCGTCTGATGCGGCTTAATGAAATCGGTGTGTATTTCCGCTGCCGATTTTTGAAAACGCCGTTTGGGGATCAGGCTTTCCTTATTAAAAATGAGCTTTTCAAAAAGCTGCCGGCCTATTC
This sequence comes from Bacillota bacterium, assembly GCA_023412005.1. GTDB lineage: Bacteria > Bacillota > Clostridia > Christensenellales > SZUA-584 > SZUA-584. The sequence goes on along the minus strand of JAEYOE010000021.1, from coordinate 3,837 downwards.
AGAAGAAACGGAATATGGTGAGGATCACCTGCTTGTCAGAGACTACAGACGGCATCGTGTCTCCATAAAGCCAATCGGGATGAAAATTCTGACGAGTGCGAGAAAATATGAGGAGCTCGGGTGGCTCAGAACAACGGTGAAGCATCTGACTCTTTGGCGCAAGCAGGCAAAGCAGGATAAAAAGAATAATCGGAGGAATAGGCATGAAATTCGGGGTTATTAGCGGCTCTTTCTTTTACGATTTTCAAGAGCTTGACGGTCAGCATGAGATAATCGTCGCAACTGATTTTGGCGAGGTGCCTGTTTTAACGGGTCATATCGGGGCGGCTGAGGTATACTTTGTTAACCGGCATGGGAAAGGGCATCAAATACTCCCGCATCAGATTAACCACCGGGCCAATATTTCCGCTTTGAGCCGCCTTGGGGTTTCGGCGATAATCGCGACGACTGTGGTCGGAGTGGTACAACCTGAGTTTTCACTGGCAAAGCTTTTCGTCTTCGACGATTTGTTTTTTCCTGACAACAGGCTGCCAAACGGGGAACTGTGCACAATATTCAGCCGGATTGGTATGAAGGACAGGGGACATCTGATATTTAACCGGCCTTTTTCGGGCAGTTTACGTGAGCTTGTTATCGACAGTATTCAAAACCTTGAGCTTGAATACTATGACCGGGCTGTATACGGCCATGTGAACGGCCCGCGTTTTAATTCCAAAGCGGAGATAGCGGCTCTCGCGCAATATGGCGTATCCGCAGTCAGTCAGACGGCGGGGCCTGAAATTGTATTATCGGGTGAGCTTGAAATTCCATATCAACTGATTGGCTTTGGCAGCGATTATGCGAATGGGGTATCTGCGGTTCCGACATCCTTGGAAGAGCTCAATGCGAACTTGACTCAAAGCAAGCTGGTATTTAGTAAAGCGATTATTAAGATTATCCAAAATGCCAAGCCGGTTGCTTTTGATAACGGTTTCGTCTACCGGTTCGAATCATGAAAACGGCATTGGCCATTTTCGCCAAAACGCCGGGGCTATCTTTGGTTAAAACAAGGCTTGCAGTGGATTTTGGGCAGACAAACGCGCAGATATTCTATCGCATGAGTGTTGCTGCGGTCGAAGAAATCGCGCTCAAAGCCAATGAGCTTTCTGAAAATACAATCGATTTGTACTGGGCAGTACCCGAGAAGCAAGCGGTACAGCAGCACAGACAAAAAATATTCCCCGCGTTATGGACCGGGCATAATGAACTGGGAGAAGGCATCAATAATATATGTGAGGAGTTGTTCAGCCGGTATAAGCAGGTGATACTCATTGGAACAGACAGCCCGCAGCTTAAGCCGGCATTGATTCTGGAGGCCATTGACAGACTATCTTCTAAGCCGGATAGCTGCGTGATTGGGCCGAGCGCGGACGGTGGGTTTTACTTATTTGGTTCCAATATCCGCATTCCAAGAGCCATATGGAGCCGCGTGACATATAGCCGCGACAACACGTTAGAACAGCTGTTGACTCAGCTTAAAAAATCGGGCTATTCCGTTTCTTTGCTTTCGAAAGAAATCGACGTTGACCATTTTGACGATCTTAATCTGCTTTATCAATTTTTCCATGACAATCAAAACGATATGCTGCCAAAACAGAGAAAGCTATACAGCTGGCTGGAACAGTTCCTCTTGCACCTGTAAAAATTAAATGTGATAAAACAGATAATCGATTTGGGCAATGTCAGCACTATCTTATCGTTGTACGGATAGACCAAGTTCGCAAAGCAGTCTATCAATCTCTGTTGCTTCTTTATCAGAAACATCAATGTGCACTTTTCGTGACAAGTCCAATTCGAAGCAGAATAGCCAAGCCTCGTTCTGTTAATACTGGAGATTATCAATGGGAGTTGATGGCTGTTGCACTTCTCACATAGCGCTCTTCAGCGTTCCTTTTGTTCTATTTCGCCGTAATAAAAACGACTGCCGATCTTTGGAGCAGTCTGAAAGGTCTGAAGACCGCTTTTTTGTACAGACGTTGAGAAGGCAAGGACGGACAATTAATTCATTGACAATTCTAATGCACTCGAATAGAATGGTTTCCACGGCAACTAAACATCTCGCATCATTTAGTATGATAAGGGGTACATGAGAATGATTATGAAGGATGTCTGGGCCATGCAGCGTTATGGCTTTATCTACATATCGGATAGGCTTAGGAGCATATCAGTACACGGGGGCGATTTTATGGTACTGGACTATCTTGACACACATACCGATGTTTCCCAAGACATGATTGCGAACTACATGATGCTGGATAAGGCTACCATTACAAAATCATTAGCTCGCTTAGAACAGTTCGGATATCTGACCCGAACGACGAATCCGGATGACCGACGTAAAAATAGTATCTGTTTGACAGATGAGGGTCGGCGCGTCCACAGCGAAATCAAATGCGTTGCCAAGGAGTGGAGGGAGGTTTTGCTCGACGGATTTTCCTCAGAAGAGATCGAACAATTTGCACACTTTTGCGGCAAGGCTGCGAAAAATGCACAGGCAAAATACAAGGAAACAAAAAAGTAAGCAAAAAATTCGGGGTAAGCTTTTTTTAGTGTCCCCTTATTATTCAAAAAATATTGAAAGGGTAATTTTATGACTGTTGCACCTGTAAACGAAAATGTCCTTGTGAACGAGAAAGCAAACAAACGCATTTTGTATGTTCTTGTACTGACTCTTATCATCACCGTGATGAACGGTACTGTCTTCAATGTTGCACTACCCACCATTATATCGGATCTGGGGCTATCGATGCTTCAGGGCAGCTGGATTGGCACGGCCTACTTAACTATTTTTGCAGTAGGTACACTGACATACGGAAAACTTACCGAAAAATTCAAGTTATCAACGCTGATCACATTCGGCCTTGTGACGCTATGCATCGGATCGATTATTGGTCTTGTTACCCAAAACTTTACTTTGCTGATCGTTAGCCGGCTCATTCAGGCGGCAGGTTCCTCTGTTATGCCGACAATGGGTCAGCTAATACCCTATCGTTTGTTCCCTGCAAAAAAACGTGGTCAGGCGTTAGGTCTCGTTGCTGCAGGTATGGCATTAGGCGGTTTATTGGGTGCGCTCGTGTCCGGCGTCATCACGACGTTTTTAGGATGGCGGTGGCTGTTCGTGCTGCCGCTTATTGTACTCTTTGTATTGCCCGTATTTCGTCATAACCTTCGCGTTGAGGCCTTACCGCTCCATCCAGAAACACGCATAGATTGGTTCGGGGGGGTTCTGCTGCTGCTCGCTGTGGCTTCACTGATGCTTATGTTTACGCTGTTTAACATATGGATGGTTTTGGTGACGGCCTTGCTGATCGTTGCAATGATATTTTGGATGCGCCGCTCAAAGCAGCCTTTCCTGCAGTTATCCGTATTTGCAAACAAACAGTTTTCCATTCTTTTGGTTAATACGGTCATGTTCGGCATACTCTGTTTTGGCATACCGTTCATACTGCCGCTTATGTTAGCCGATAAACAAGCGGCGGACGCGGCGGCGATCAGCCTTGTCATTTTTCCCGGAACGGTCATCGCGGCTCTGATGGCACGCACCGGGGGTCGGCTGATAGACAAAAAAGGCAATGCCTTTATGGTTAAGATATCGGTAATACCCATCCTTATTCTGCTCATTATTATGTCTGTGAGCTGCGGGTGGTCTATGATCTTTACAGCTTTACTATTGGTATTTTTCTGTGTGGCTCAGGTGTTTCTGCAGACTGCTCTGAATAACAGTGTATCCCATACACTTTCTGCAAAGGAAAGTGGCGTAGGGTTTGGTATGTTCACCATGACCACCTATATATCCGG
>JAEYOE010000013.1 GCA_023412005.1 Bacillota bacterium | reverse complement strand
TTCGAGGGGCAGCCAGTAACAAGCTTTTGCGGCTGCCGACCGTTGAGTACGCCTTAAGGCGATGCCAGAAAAAGAGGGCTATGCCCGTGTATGAAAAACCCCCGGACGTGACCGGGGGATCATTATTTTATGCAAAAACTTTTGATTTGTTCAACATCAAATGTGGTAGATTTATAGTAAAAAGAATATGTGAGGAGCAGTTGTTTTGCAGGTTCATTTATTTGATTTGCTTTTAAGCATCGGGTACTCGGTTGATCTCATTTCACCGGAATATACAAGCCACCATCAACAGGTAGCCTTTTTATCTTATCATATCGGGAAAAGAATGGGGCTGACGAAAATGTCCTGCCGCAATTTAATCATGGCAGGCTTGCTTCATGATATCGGTGCCCTAAACAGTAAAGAGAGGCTGATTCTGATAGAAGAAGAGCCTGTTAGTGTGAACAGTCATGCGTTCAGGAGCGCAAGACTATTACAGGAAGTTTCGTTGTTCAGCGACATCTCAGATATCGTGCAGTATCATCATGTGAACTGGGACGAGGGAAAGGGGAAGGTTTTCTCAGAAAAAAAGGTTCCGATAGAAAGCCACATATTGCATCTGGCAGACAGGGTCTGCGTCAAATTTCAAACAATGACCAGCACTGTGGAACAAGTTCCCAGAATTCTATTGGATATTGAGAAGGACATAGATAAAAAATTCAATCCCGAAGCCGTCAAAGCTTTGCTTTCATTAAAGAAAAACGACCATATCTGGCTTGAACTGATGGAAAATCAACCGGTTGATTATTTACCCACGCATAAATTATTCTCAGGTGATTATATCAATATTGATCAGCTTATGGATATCACGCACATGATTTCGCTGATTATTGACTTTCGGAGCCATTTTACCGCGACACATTCGGCAGGTGTGGCCAAAATAGCGAACCGCCTGGGGAAAGCATTCGGTTTTTCGGAAACAGAGTGCAAGATGCTGCTCGTGGCAGGCTATCTCCACGATCTTGGAAAGCTAAGCGTTCCCAACGAACTGCTGGAAAAGCCATCCGCGCTTGATCAGAAAGAATTTCATATTATTCGTGAGCACACATTTCATACTTATCGTTTACTCAACGCTATAAAAGGAATGGAAACAATTAACATGTGGGCTTCATACCATCACGAGAAGCTTAACGGAAAAGGATATCCCTTTCAACTCACCGAGGACAGCATACCGCTTGGTTCAAGGATCATGGCTGTTGCCGATGTTTTTACGTCAATTACTGAAGACCGCCCGTATAGAAAAGGGATGTCTCAAATACAGATTATGGGTGTTCTTAAATCGATGGCAGACGACGGATCTTTATGTCCGATCGTGATTGAAAAGCTGATCAGCAACATGAATGATTTTATCGATGCGTGTCATCAAAGCCAACAGCATGCATCATTATTGTATGAAACAATTTTTCATATCGCCTGACGGGATCATCTTGTTTTCACCCACAGTATCTGTATAATAAAATTAAATCCAATTCCGCTGGTAGTAAGGGAGATAAATGATGATTAAAGAGTTTAAGGAGTTTATTTCAAGAGGAAACGTTATTGACCTCGCCGTTGGTGTGATTATCGGCGGTGCGTTCGGCAAAATCGTTTCATCGCTCGTGGCTGATCTGATCATGCCGCTGATCGGCATCATCAGCGGCGGTATTGATTTTAAAGAATTGAGTTTGACAATCGGCGCTGAGAAGATCATGTATGGCAGTTTCATTCAAAGTCTGGTAGACTTTTTTATAATCGCCATCTGCATTTTTTTGATCATCAAATTACTCAATAAATTTAAGAAGAAGAATGAGAAAAAGACTGACGAACCGGTTGTCCCTGAGCCTTCCAGAGAGGAAATTCTGCTGACAGAAATCAGAGATCTGCTGAAAGAGAGGAAATAAATGAATTATCCTTGGATAGAAGATTTTTGCCTTTCAATGAAAGGTGCTGAAAAGCAATACAAGCCGGAGTGGGAAGCGCTGCTCTATCTGGTCGGCGGCAAGATGTTTGTGATGCAGGGTAAAGATAACCAAGGCCGCAGTATCATTACGGTGAAGCTCGAGCCGCCGTTCGGCGAATCATTACGCAGCCAATATGACGATATACGCCCCGGCTACTATATGAATAAAACGCATTGGAACTCCGTGGACCTAAACGGTTCCGTGCCCGATGAACTGCTGCAAATTATGCTGGATCAGTCGTACAAACTGGTGCTGCAGGCGCTGCCGAAGAAAATCCAGCAGGAAATTGAGGCAGGTTGAAGGAAACCTGTTAAAACACTTTGATATAGAAGATTATTTTGTACGCATTATTTCGTTCGTAATTTTTATTAACCGTCGATTTTTACAATCTTGCAGCTGACACTTCATTTCATGCAGAGCAGCAGACCAAATTAGGGTTTGTAAAAAATACTTAACAATGGCTTTTGGTCAGCAGATTGATGATGCCGTCTTAATGCTGATTTCAATGCTGACATTTCAGTTAGATTGTTATTGACGTTTCCATTTATCTTGTGTTAAAGTCTTTTAACATTCTTTTTAAGGCGCAGGTGACAAACATGGAACAAGGCTGGAAGAAAAAAACGATACTCTTTATTTCCAGCCAAACGGTGTCGCTGCTCGGGTCGTCGCTGGTTCAGTATGCAATTCTCTGGCACATCACATTGTCCACGCAATCGGGCATAATGATGACGCTGTCTATCATATGCGGTTTTCTGCCGAGTTTTTTTCTTTCGCCATTTGCGGGCGTTTTTGCAGACAGATACAACAGAAAAACACTGATCATTATTGCTGATGCGGGTATTGCGGCAGTCACGCTGCTGCTGGCTGTCGTTTTCATGGCCGGGTATAATGAAATATGGCTGCTTTTTGTGATATCGGCCTTTCGGTCGCTCGGTACGGGAATACAGATGCCTGCGGTTGGTGCTTTTTTACCTCAATTTATTCCCGAGGAAAAGCTTACACGCGTTAACGCTGTTAACGGCACCATTCAAAGCATTATTTCGCTTGCATCGCCCATGCTGGGCGCTGCGCTTATGGCCTTTGCAAAAATTGAAATGATATTTTTTATCGATGTGATCACCGCGGCGATTGCCATTTTCATTCTCGCCGCAAAGCTTCACGTACCGCCGCATCAAAAAGCGACCGAAACGCAAGCTACAGGCTACCTGTCTGACTTTAAAAGCGGCCTTGATTATGTGAGAAAGCACGGATTCATTATTAAGTTTTTGCTCTTCAGCGCTGCGTTCTTCTTTCTGGCGGCACCGGCGGCATTTTTAACACCGCTTCAGGTAACACGAAGCTTTAACGGGGGCGTCTTTGAGCTGAGTGCCATCGAAATCGCTTTTTCGTTGGGTATGGTTCTTGGGGGAATCCTGATGACGGGCTGGGGCGGCTTTAATAACAGAATACTGACAATGGTTGTGGCGGGAACGCTGCTCGGAGTCTTCACGTTCTTAATGGGTGTGGTGCCGGTGTTTTGGATATACCTTGTTATCATGGGGCTTACGGGAATCGCCATTCCGATATATCATACGCCTGCCAACGTGCTGCTTCAGGAAAAGGTGGAAGAATCGTATCTGGGGCGCGTGTTTGGGCTGTTCGGTATGCTGGCGAGCGCGGTTATGCCGCTCGCTATGCTCTTTTTCGGGCCGTTGTCGGATACACTACCGATTGAATGGCTGCTGATCGGAACGGGTATACTGATGTTACTGGCAAGCGCCGTCCTTTTTTTCAGCAGAAAGCTCGTTAAAGAGGGGAACGCACCTAAAATCTCGGAATAAAGGCTGACAGAAGTTTGCTCCGCGTGCTTGATAACAAGCATTCGGAGTTTTTTATTTATCGACACCCGGTTGACATCTTACAAAAAATACAGTATATTTTATTTTGATAATTAGTAATTTAGTAAATAAGTAATGGAGATAGAAATGAAAATACCCACGACTTTAAAACATAAGCCTGTGATTGTATCGGAAAACTATGAGAACATTGATGGAAGACGGGCGTATCAATCGGACACCAAAGGGTTGTCTCTTGGCCTGGCTCAATGGAATGACCGCGGCAAAGTAGAGATATCGGCCAAGGTTTGGCGGTTTACCGGAGAGAAATGGTCGCGTCAGTCTGAAGAGCTGCCGCTGCACCGCGTAATCGATCTTGCGATACTCGTCTGCCGCGCCAGACAGCATTTTAAGGACGCGTATCGCTTTGAGAAGCTCTATGACCCAACGCATACGCAAATAGACAGAATCGGCCTGCAGGGCGACGCTATGAGCGTTTCTGTCTGCACCGACAACCCGATGATCGATGAAGACATTAAACTGTTTGCCGATGTGCTCGGCAAAGATGACGAAATGATAGGAGAGCGTTTGTCGACGCTTTCAAGGCTGCTAAAGGAGCTTGGATATTGATGGACAAAGAGAAAAGAAAGAAATTGCAGCAGCAATACGCCGAGCGATGCGTAAAAGGCGGCGTGTATACGATAAAGAATACGTCAACCGGTAAAATGCTGCTGCTCACCACACAGGACATGCCGGGCAGCCTGAACCGCTTTGCCTTTGCCCAGCAAACGGGCGGCTGCGTTCACCCGTTGCTTCGTGACGAATGGGGGAAATCGAATTTCTCCATAGAAGTGATTGAAGAATTGAAAAAAAAAGCAGACCAAACCGATAAGGAGTTTGCCACAGAGGTGCAGGCCTTATATGAGCTGACAATACTGCAATATCCGGCGGATCTGCTTTATTAGCGTATGTGATAGGGGCCGAAGCACAGCTATTTTGCGTTCAGTTGATCCTTGCACAGCTTGTCGATACTGCGATCGTATGTGGCTTCGCCTTCGCGAGAGAAGAGACAGCCGGGTGCTTCTCTGAGACGACGATGATAAGCGATGCATTCACAGCACTTGCCGTGATGTGAGCAGGATGTATACGTACAAGTGCACTGAATCGTGTTATTGCAGGCCATATTTATCCTCCAAATGAATATATACTGATTATAGGTATTTTTTAAGTCGGCGGCAATACACAAACAAACGGAGGTAAAATGACGGGTACGATTGAAGTTATAAAAGGTGATATAACAAGAATCAGCGCTGACGCCATTGTTAATGCCGCGAACAATTCACTGCTGGGTGGGGGCGGGGTAGACGGCGCAATACATCGGGCTGCGGGCCCGTTGCTGCTCAAAGAATGCAGGACACTCGGCGGCTGCGAAACAGGCCATGCCAAAATCACCAAAGCATATAAACTGCCATGCCGCTATGTGATCCATACGGTAGGTCCCGTTTGGCGGGGCGGACAGCACGGCGAGGAGGCGCTTCTTCATGCTTGTTACGAAAACTCTCTGCACTTGGCAATAAAATATGGCTTGAAAACCATCGCATTCCCGGCCATCAGCACCGGGATATACGGCTACCCAATTAAAGAAGCAACCGCCACAGCAGTCGGTGCGGTGAACGGCATATCAAAAAAAGAAGCAGCAATAGATAAGGTCATTTTTGTCTGTTATTCGCAAGAAGCCGCCGATGTGTATAACAATCGCTTGAATTGTGAATAAACGAATCGGTAAAATGAAAAGAAAAAAATAAGAACTTGTAAAATTTAATCTAACATTGTCCAACAAAAAAGGTTTATCAGCACAAACGGAGAATTTATTATTCAAGTCAATCATCATGATCCGTCATTCGGCTATAATTGAAGGTGGTCTGTTTTATCCCGTATTGGCAGAAAACTTTGTCAGGAGTTATTTATGAGTCAATTTGTGCCCGAAATACACGGCAATTTAAGAAAACATATGGTGCGTGTTCCGGAAGTGATCAACGAAGTCAGCGGAATTCGTATCTTCGGCAAAACAATAAAATCGCTTGTTTTTACAACGGATGTGGCATTAATCAAAAACTGCAATGCCAATGCCGTTATTGCCGTATATCCGTTTACACCGCAGCCGCTGATTACCCACGCAATTATTACAGTGTCGGACATCCCTGTATTTTGCGGAATCGGAGGCGGCACCACAACCGGAAAGCGCGTTGTGAATCTTGCGATGGACGCTGAATTCCAGGGGGCTATCGGCGTGGTTGTTAATGCGCCCACGTCAAACGAAATCATACTGAATCTCAAAGAAAGAATCGATATCCCTGTCGTGGTGACGGTGGTGTCTGAAGCGGAAGATGTGGGGGAAAGGCTCAAAGCAGGCGCATCGATACTCAACGTTTCGGGTGCGGGGAGTTCTCCCGCTATCGTTAAATCCATCAGAAAAAAATATCCCGAAGTGCCGATCATTGCGACGGGCGGCCCGACAGATGAATCAATAATGAGAACGATCGAAGCCGGAGCAAACGCGATCACCTTTACGCCGCCCACGTCGGCGGAAATCTTCAAGCATTTGATGGAGAAATACCGCAACCAGATTTAGTGTTCAATTCATAAAGAGGTTGCATATTTTGTTTAATTGCGTATAATATTATTAATTCATTACGGGAATATTACAGCGTCATTACTAAAATTACTGACATTAGAGGTCGTTTATGAAAAATGGCAATATTTTTGGATATTGCGCGAAAGCCGGCTCATCGTTTATCCGTCTGATCAAACGAATGTCTTCGAGTATTCGTTCTGCTTGCATTAGAAAACCAGCATCAAACAGGCATAGAGCCAATTACGACAGCATCAATACCGCTTCCGTTAGGTCTGTGCGTTACAGCCGACAACCAAAAAAATGGTGGCAAAACAAGAGGCTCCTTATCGCCGGTGGAGGCGTTGCTATTGTTGTTGCGCTGGTGCTTATATTTGCGATTCCGTCATCGCCGAATAAAGCACTGGCCTCAATTGGCGACAGTATGTTGAAAGACAATGCGCAAGAGGCTTCACAAAGCACCCCCGAAGCCGCAGTGTCTCAAAGTGTCGAAACGCCGCAAAGCCCGTCTGTGTCGGATAGTGGGATGACTGTTCAAGGCGTAGACGAGCCTTCGGTTTCGCAAGGGGATGAGCTTTCTCCTATTCCAACCACTGCGCCAGACAAAACCGAGCTGGTGCCGGGGGTTCACGACCCGCAGATGATTGAAATACAGCAGCGGTTGATGGATCTTGACTATATGGATGATGATGAACCAACCGATTATTACGGCAGCGGCACAAAATATGCGCTTCAGCTTTTTCAGAGAAAGAACAATCTGCAGGTGGATGGCCTGCTCGGCGAAAAAACGCTGATTGCTTTGAGCTCAAGCGATGCGCTTCCATACACGGTGAAGCTAGGAGACAGAGGCTCGGATGTTAAAGCGATGCAGGAACGTTTGCAGGAGCTTAAATACTTAAAGGCGGGGCGCACCGGTTATTTCGGTACCGATACCGAAACGGCTGTGAAGAACTTTCAGAAACGCAACGGATTATCGGCTGACGGAAATGTGGGCGAGTATACAAGAGAGGTGCTTTTCTCTGAGGATGCCAAAGCCGCAAAAACCAACACGGGCGGCGGTTCAGGCGGCGGCAGTTCCGGCGGCTCCGGCGGTTCAGGCGGCGGCACCACCATCGCGGTGGGCGATCCTAACCAAGCGTCTGTGGACAAGCTAATCGAAATTGCTAAGTCGAAGCTGGGCTGTGAATACACACGTGCCGGCAAGGGCCCGAATGAGTTCGACTGCTCAGGGTTTGTGTATTACTGCTTGAATACGGCCGGTTACAGCTTTAAATACTTGACGTCGAGCGGATGGGCAAAAAGCAGCCTGCCGAAGGTCACAAATATGAACGACATGAAGAAGGGCGATATCATCTGCTTCAAAGGCCACGTGGGCATATACATGGGAGATGGTCAGATGATTGATGCCGGCTCAAGCAGTGACAGCGTGCGTATCTGCAACGTATTTTCGAAGTACTGGACGCGTAACTTCATATGTGCGCGAAGGGTATTCTAGCCAAGGCTGATAAATCAAGGCACATTCGCGTGTGCCTTTTTTGTATCTAAAATACATGTGAATTGAAAGGCTTCTCCAACAGGAGAAGGCGTTGCGCAGCACCGGATGAGTTGTCTATAAAAAACGCAAACGAACCCCTTATCAGTTGCCGGAAGGTAACCGAAGGTTCAGATTATTATGATCTTGCGGCAAAGACAAACCTCCTTTTAGTCGCCCGTCGGCGACAGCTCCCAGTCCTCCCCTGCGGAGTAGTCCAGAGGGAGCCTTTAAGACCGAAAATGCCGACATGTCGTTCTGGCAATTGACTGTTATTATGCTCTTGTTACCTTTAATTCTGTTGTATAACCAAAAGGCAGAGCCGGAAATGAGTGTTTTGCCAGCATATGAAAAACCCCGGACGTCAAAAAGCGTCCGAGGGATCATTATTATGTAATAGACTTTTTCCTGTTTAATTTATTCTTTAGGCTTCACGTCTTCTTCGCTGATCTGCACGCTGTTGTCTCCATCTATCCACAAACGTTCAAGCCCGTAAAACTCGCGCTCCTGTTTATGGAATACATGTATCAGAATATCGCCGTAATCAAGTACAATCCAGCGGCCTTCGCGATAGCCTTCAATGCGCAGCCGCTGTTTGCCCACGCTCATCATGTGTTTTTCCACATCATCGCACAGCGATCTTACATGAACATCCGAGCGTCCGCTGGCCAGAATAAAATAATCAGCAACTATGGTCAGATGGGAAACATGCAGCACTCTGACATCCTCGGCCTTTTTTAAAAACAGCTGTTTGGCAACATTCATTACGTCATCGTTAAATTGATGCATCAAGTTTGTTTTCTCCCTCATTATTTATAATCATTATAAGCTTCAATACTGTGCGGATGCAAGGCAAAACCTTTGTCTTGCACAAAAGACATCACTTGCTTCAATGCTTCCCGCATTGCCTTATCAATATTCTGATAGGCCATACGGCGAATGTCTTCAATGCCTTCAAAATGCCGATTCGGTTCAATAAGATCGGCAAGATAGATAATTTTTTCGAGCAGCGTCATGCCCCGGCGGCCTGTTGTATGCCATCTGATGGCGCTCAGTATCTCCTCGTCGTGAATCCCCAGCTGCTTTTCAATCATCGCGGCACCAAGCTTTCCGTGAATCAGTTCAACGTTTTCAGCTTCGATTTCATCGACTTCAATTCTGTATTCGGCTGCTAGCTTCATAAAGCCGTGCTTGCATTTGCCCTTAGCCACATCGTGAAGCAGGCCGGCGATTTCGGCTTTTGTTATATCCGCGCCGTAAGCTTTCGCAAGCTTCACAGCCTCATTGGCTGTTCCGATGCTGTGCTGTAAGCGTTTTTCATCTAAGTTTTGTTTTAGGTACTCCATATATTTTGCGTAATCGCGCATTTATACCTCTTGGCCATACACTTTATTCTGTAAGATATAGTGGGCAACCTTTTCCGGAACAAGGCCGGCAGGCAATCTGTTTTCCGCAAGCTGCTGCCTGATTTGAGAAGAAGAGATATCCGGCCCGCGTTCATCGGCTAAGAAAATCTTGTGCCCGAATCGGCTGTTGAGCCTCTGGGCACATTGCTGCACGTCGCGGCTGTTGTGCCCAGGGCGCAAAATGCAGATGAAATCAGTCAGAAAAAATACTCTTTCGTAATTTTTCCAGTTTTCCAGCTCAAAAAGCGTATCAGCGCCGATGATATAATAAAATGACGTTTGCGGCATGGCGCGCGTGAAAAGCTCAAGCGTATCAACCGTGTAGGTGTAGCCCTGTCGGTCGGTTTCCGCAGTGCTTAGCGAAAACCTCTTTTCATCGTCAATGGCGAGGCGTATCATATCCAGCCTGTTTGCGGCGCCGGCAAGATAATCATTTCTTTTGTGCGGCGGGTTACCCAATGGAAGGAACACGATTTCGCCGAGCCCGAATTCATACAACGCAATATAAGCCATTTTCAAATGGCCGCAGTGCACAGGGTTAAAGGTGCCGCCCAAAAGCCCGATTCTATTTTGCTTTAAAAATTCCGTATCAATGTGTGAAAACTCAGTTAAATGGCTCATAAAGATCCTTTCATTTGTATTATTATACAACATCGAAAAATTTATAACAAGTTGTGCAAGTATACATTAATAATATTGTGACCATAATGAATTCAAAGGAGGAAGGGCTTGTGAATGCGAAAATGCGACGGTATTACGAGAAGAAAATGCATGGCGGCAGGTCATTTGCCGCGCGGTGCGTGGATTTCATTGTCTTCAGACTCTTTTTTGCGCTGATGCTGTTTTTGGTTCTGCTTTATATTAGCCGTTCCTTCACAGTGGCACTGCTAGTATCTCTGTTTCTGACGGCAGCTGTGACGCTTATATTGTTGATTCGGGATAGAAACAAGATGAAAAGATACATCGATAGAGATTTTTTGCGTATTAAAGAAAAATGCTTGCTCGAAACGCTCACTTTCATAAAAACTGACGATTACGCAGCTTATATAGGTAAACTGTTGGGTGGGCTGGAAAAAATCAAGCTGACGGATTACGGCTTCACGGCATCTTTTAAAGATATGACTGTGTTTGCGTTTCATAATCACCCAGGCACAAAAATTCATGTTCCCGATGTGATTAAAGAACTTCGAGGCTGTGACGGGCCGATTATGTTTGTTTCGTTATCAAGCTATGATGAAGATGTTAAAACGATGTGCAAGCATTTGGATAACAGTATAGAACTGATCGACGGTGGTGGCCTTTTAAAAATGGCGGCTGAAAACGGTATGCTCCCTGACGAAAAAGCAGCAGAATTACGGGCTGAGAATGAAATGAAGGAGACGATACTGACATTCGAAAAGATAAAGAAAACAGCACTGGGGCAAACAAAGGTGAAAAGATATATCATCTGCGGTGTTGTTGTGCTGTTATGGTCGCTTGCGACAGGATTTCGGATCTATTATCCGCTCATCGCCTCCGTTTGCTTTCTAATGGCCTTTTTATCGCTGCGGCAGCGCAGCCAGAACAAAGAAAGTTCCGGCACAGGGTTATCCTGACTTGACAAAACAATCGCCTGATAATAAAATTGATTATGGTTCTAATATGAGAAACTACTATTATTTTCTTATTTGTAGATAATTCCTTATTAGCAATCTTATACGCAGTATCTGCATATTTCTATAACTCGTTTTATAGAATTATCATTGATAGTGCGAACCAAGCGAAAATAGAGTGCGATATACAAGAAGCATTGTATTTACGTTAAAACTTAATAGAGGAGGTGCAATACACTCAAGTGGAGATTTGGCAAATCTTACTGCTGATTGCCGCAATCATTATCGGTACATTCGCTGGTTACATTTACAGAAGAAATGTAGCCGAATCTAAGATTGGCAGAGCAGAAGAATCAGTTAAAAGGCTTGTAGCTGAGGCACAGAAAAAAGCCGAAGCTGTCAAGAAAGAGACGATTCTTGAAGCCAAAGAAGAAATCCACACCTTAAGAACTGAATTCGATAGAGAGTCCAAAGAAAGACGAAGCGAGATCCAAAGAGTCGAGAGAAGGTTACAGCAAAGAGAGGAAGCGCTTGATAAAAAAATGTCGAGCGTGGAATCAAAAGATGAACAGATCAATAAAAAGCTGAAAGAAGTCAGCAAACGCAAAGAAGAAATCGATCAGGTGTATGCAGACCAGATTGTCCAGTTGGAGAAGATTTCCGGCCTGACAATTGATGATGCAAAGTCGCTGCTGCTTGAAAAGGTCGAACAGGAAACACGTCGCGATATGGCGATATATGTGCGGGATATTGAGAACAAGGCCAAAGAAGAAGCCGACAAAAAATCCCGTGAAATTATATCGAATGCCATTCAAAAATATGCGGCCGACCATGTGGCGGAAAACACCGTTTCTGTTGTAGCTTTACCCAATGATGAAATGAAGGGCAGAATTATTGGCCGTGAAGGGCGCAACATACGGGCTCTTGAAACGGCAACGGGTATCGATTTAATTATTGATGATACACCCGAAGCTGTCATTTTGTCGGGTTTTGATCCCATCAGAAGAGAAGTTGCAAGGATCGCGCTGGAAAAGCTCATTATTGACGGCAGAATTCATCCGGCGCGTATAGAAGAAATGGTAAAAAAAGCGCGCAAGGAAGTTGACAAAGAAATTAGAGATGCAGGAGAACAGGCCGCGTTTGATACCGGCATTCACAATCTGCATCCCGAAATCGTTAAGCTTCTCGGACGGCTGAAATACCGCACCAGCTATGGGCAGAACGTTCTCAAGCATTCGCTTGAAGTGGCGCATCTGTCGGCGGTGATGGCAGCTGAGCTGGGAGCCAATGTCAAGCTTGCCAAACGCGGCGGTCTTCTGCACGATATCGGAAAAGCGGTTGACCACGAGGTTGAAGGACCTCACATCCAGATCGGTGCCGATCTGGCCAAAAAATACCGGGAAGCCAATGATGTGATTCACTGTATACAGGCACATCATGGCGATATAGAGGCGCAGACAGTGGAAGCCGTGCTTGTACAGTCGGCAGATGCCATTTCGGCGGCCCGTCCCGGCGCAAGAAGAGAGTCTCTCGAAAACTACATAAAACGCTTAGAAGCTTTGGAAGAAATCGCGAATTCTTTCTCGGGTGTCGAGAAGTGTTATGCCATACAGGCAGGACGCGAAGTACGAATACTCGTCAAGCCCGAGGATGTGGACGATGCAGGTATGCATTTGATGGCCAAAGACATCGTTAAAAAAATCGAGAAGGATCTGGACTATCCGGGCCAAATCAAGGTCAATGTGATCAGAGAAACCAGAGCTATCGATTTCGCTAAGTAAAGAACAGAAGAGCCGTTGTTAACGGCTCTTCTTTCAATTATAAGCATATTCATTAATCAAGAGGATTTGTGTATGTATAAAATTGCCGACGCACATTGTGATTATCTTGCGTACAGGGTCTTGAAGAAAGATGAAGGCCGGCTGTTTGATCATGTTGATATCAAACGGATGTGCAGCGGCGGCATTGCATTGCAGAACTTTGCGGTTTGGGTGCCGCCGGATACGAATAATAAATTGAGGCTGGGCCTTGAGCAAATTGATTGTTTTACGGATATGATCAATAGCAGCGGGGGAGCGGTTCGGCTGTGCACGGATTCGGCTTGCTTAAATGATGGCAGAGGCATTTGTGCGATATTATCCATCGAAAGCGGTGAAAGCATAAACTGTGATAATGCGTATATCTCTATTGTTTATGAAAAAGGTGCCCGTATTTTCAGCTTGACGTGGAACGACGAAAATAATTACGGCAGCGGATGCCTTAAACAGGGCGGGCTCAAGCCGCAAGGCGTGGCCGCCGTCCGATTGCTCAACCGCTTACGAATCGCACTGGATGTTTCACACATTAACGAAAAGGGGTTTTGGGAAGTGCTGGACACTTACGAACACGCGCCGTGCGCTACGCATTCGTGTGTGTTTGACCTGTATGAGCATCCGCGCAACTTGAAAAAACAGCAAATTAAAGCGCTGATCGACAGGGATGGGTTCATCGGCATTAACTTTTACCCGGAATTTCTGAAAGGAACGTTTGCTACAATTGATGATATACTTGATCATATCGATTATGTGCTGGATTGCGGCGATGAGCATAACGTTGGGTTCGGAAGTGATTTTTGCGGTATAGAGCATACCCCTGAAGGACTTGATTCGGCTGCCGATTTTCAGGCTTTGCCCGAAGCCATGGCCAAGCGAAATTACCCGGAATCGCTTATAACACAAATTAGCTATGGTAATTTTGCCCGATATATATTAAAATTTTTAAATCAATAACAAGGTGTGTGCAAATGAAAAACGTTTATGAAAATCCGCTTTTATCAAGATACGCGTCGGCTGAAATGGCTGAGCTTTTTTCCGACGACGTCAAATTCAAAACATGGCGTCGGCTGTGGGTGGCGCTCGCGGAATGCGAAAAAGAAATGGGGCTTGATATTACCGACGAGCAGATAGATGAACTCAAGCAGTATATGAATGATATCAATTATGACGTGGCCGAGGCGCAGGAAAAGCTTGTGCGCCACGATGTGATGGCGCATGTGCACGCGTACGGTGTACAATGCCCCAAAGCGCGGCCGATCATTCACCTCGGCGCAACAAGCTGCTACGTGGGTGACAACACAGATTTGATGGTGATGCACAGCGCGCTCAAGCTGATAGAGAACAAGCTGGTCAGCGTGATTGAGAACCTCTCGGCGTTTGCGCTCAAATTTAAGGATATGCCGACTCTTGGGTTTACACATTTTCAACCCGCTCAATTAACCACTGTGGGTAAGCGCGCCACGCTTTGGATGCAGGATCTGCTGATGGATCTCGAACAGATACAAAGCCTGCTTAAGAATTTTAAGCTGCGCGGTGTGAAGGGCACAACGGGAACCGGCGCAAGCTTTTTATCGCTGTTCGACGGTGATGCGAAAAAGGTGAAAGCACTGGATGCTGCGGTATGCAAAAAAGTCGGCTTTGACGCCTCATTCGCCGTAACCGGGCAGACTTATCCGAGAAAATTCGATTCGGTTGTGCTGAATGTACTTTCATTGATCGCACAGAGCGCATACAAATTCAGCAACGATTTAAGATTGCTGCAAAATATGAAAGAGATGGAGGAGCCTTTTGAAAAGAAACAAATCGGCTCTTCGGCGATGGCTTACAAGCGCAATCCAATGCGCAGCGAACGCATGGGAGCTTTATGCCGCTTTGTGCTGACTATGCCCCTGAATACCGCTGTCACGGCTTCCACGCAGTGGTTTGAACGCACGCTGGACGATTCGGCGAACAAACGCATTGTGATTCCGCAAAGCTTCCTGGCTGTGGACGCGATACTCAATCTCTATTTGAATATCAGTGACGGGCTTGTTGTGTATGATAAGGTTATAGCCAATCACATCAATCAGGAACTGCCGTTTATGGCTACCGAAACGATACTGATGGAAGCGGTAAAACGCGGGGGAGACAGGCAGGATCTGCACGAGCAAATTCGCACCCATTCGATGGCTGCCGCGGAGCGCGTGAAAATGTACGGTGAAAGCAATAATCTGCTGGATTTGATTAAAGCCGACGCCTCGTTTAAAATGTCTGCCGATGAGATTGACAGCCTCATGGAACCGCAGAAGTTTACGGGTTGCGCCTCAGTTCAGACGCAGGATTTTGTGGACGAGCTGGTGAAGCCGATTTTGGTGCAGTATGCAGGGCGTACAGGCGTCAAGGGCGACGTTCGTGTATGACGATCAGCACGGAACGCCTGCTGTTAAGAGAATACACGTCTGAAGACTTTGCGTTGATGGCGTGGGTGTATACCGATGCTGAGATCATGAAATACGCCTATGTTAATGCTTATACGGATACAGAGATAAGGCGGTATTTTGATAAGGTTATCGAAGACAATCAGCAGACGGATAACAGAAACGCATATGAGTTTGCTGTGTTTGAGAAGCAGAGCGGCCAATATATCGGCTGCGGAGATATTGATGTCAAAGCTAAAAACGCTTATGGCGGGTGCGCTGAGATTGGCTATTTTCTGCTCAAAAGCCATTGGGGGAAGGGCTATGCCGCCGAAATAGCCAAGAGGCTCATCGGTTATTGCTTTGAAGAAATAAAACTGCACAAGGTATACGCCAGCTGCCATGCACTCAATGCGTCGTCAGAAAAGGTTATGATAAAATCAGGCATGACGAAAGAGGCAGTTCTTAAAAAAGTGCGATTTAAAAACAATCAATGGCACGATGAAATTAGGTATGCCATTATGATTGATGACTGGAAAACGAAGGCATGAGGTGTGTGGTAAGCATGTCTAAGGGAGCGGGCGAAAGTTTTTATGCAAATAAAAACGGAGCAAAGCGAACTTTGCTCCGACGTGGCAGGGGAGACGCGACTCGAACACGCAACCGTCGGTTTTGGAGACCGATGCTCTACCAATTGAGCCACTCCCCTTCAGCAGACAATCGTTATTATAAACAATTTGATATGTTACGTCAATAGAAAAGAAGTCAGTTCGTCTGCCTATTTGAATGGATAAGCGTTTCACCCGGCGTGTGATATAATCAATATCGGGTAAAAGAATTTATATATTGAAGGAGAAGCCAATGCCACTGGTTAATATGCAGGATATTCTTTGCAAGGCTCAAAAAGAGAACTATGCCGTAGGGAGCTTTGATGTTTTTAACACGGAAATGCTCATGGGTATTATCGCCGCAGCGGAAGAGACAAAATCGCCGGTCATCTTAGCGTTTGCACAGGTTTTCGAAGAGACGATTGAAATGGAGAGCTTTGCGCCGGTGATGGTTCGCATGGCGCAAAGAGCCAAGGTGCCAGTTGTGATTCACCTCGACCATGCTTTTACGTACGAATACATCCGGCGTGCCGTTGATTGCGGCTTTACATCGGTGATGATCGATGCATCGGAAAAACCGTTTGAAGAAAACGTTGCGGTCACAAAAAAAGTGATGGATTTATGCCGGGCTGCAAATGTATCCGTGGAAGCGGAGCTTGGGCATGTCAGCGGCGGTGAGGCTGAAGAAATTGAAGATACATACATCTACACGGATGTGAGTGAAGCTGAAACGTTTGTGAAACAAACGGGTGTGGATGCGCTGGCTGTGGCCATCGGCACCGTGCATGGCGTATATAAATCAACGCCGGTTTTAAGCCTGTCCCGCCTCAAAGAAATCAAAGAACGCACGAATATACCGATCGTGCTGCATGGCGGCTCAGGGCTATCAGACGACGATTTTAAAGCGACGATTGTTAACGGCGTTAACAAGATCAATATCTTTACTGATTTGATGCAGGCTGCAATGGGGCGCATTCGGCTTGATGCTGACAAAAACTTATCTTATATAAATCAATGCGCCAATATCGCCGATGCGGTTAAGAACGAAACGATTAAAAAAATACGTCTGTTTGGCAGTGACGGTAAAGCAGAATAAACATAAGGAGTTGCAAATGAAAGAGTATAAGCTCGGGTTTATCGGTGCGGGAAATATGGCTGCCGCCATTATAAAAGGCGCTGTTCAAAAGGAAGTTGTACCGGCAAGCGCCATAAAAGTGTTCGATGTGGATGAAAAAAAGGCATTTGCGCTGGCGAATGAACTGGGCAGTGAAACAGCCATGAGCCTGGAGGATTTGTGCGAGAACAGCGAAATGCTTGTGATTGCCGTAAAACCCAATGTGATGGCTGCAGTGCTCGGCGAAATTAAGCCCTGCATACAAAACAAAGCTATTGTTTCTATCGCGGCCGGATGGAGCGCCGAGAAAATCAAACAAATTATCGGCGATGACAAAAAGGTATTAAGGCTGATGCCCAATACGCCGTTGCTGGCGGGGGAAGGCATGACGGTGTTTGAAATGCCCTGCAGCTTAACCGACGACGAGATTGCTTTTGTTAAAAGCCTATTTTCAGCGCTCGGGCAAATTGATGAAGTTCCCTGCAAAATGATGGATGCTGTGACGGCGGTATCCGGCAGCGGCCCAGCCTATGTGTTTATGTTTATCGAAGCCATTGCGGATGCCGGCGTACTGTGCGGGCTGCCGCGTGATAAAGCATTAAAGCTCGCGGCGCAGACGGTGCTGGGTAGTGCCAAAATGGTGCTGGATACGGGCAGCCATCCCGGCGCACTGAAGGATGCCGTATGTTCTCCCGGTGGCACCACCATTGAGGCTGTGAAGGTTTTAGAACAAAATGGGCTGCGAGGCAGCGTAATCAGTGCCGTAGAAAAATGCGCAGAAAAATCCCAGAATATGTCTACCAAATGATGAAAGAGGTTATTATATACACAGACGGCGCATGCTCTTATAATCCGGGGCCGGGGGGTTGGGGGGCTGTGCTTCTCTATAAAGGCAACGAAAAACGAATAAGCGGCTATGAACCCGAAACAACGAATAACCGCATGGAATTAACCGCTGTACTCGAAGCGATAAAGGCCATTAAAGAGCCGTGCAGCTTGGTGATCCATACGGACAGTGCGTATATTCATAATGCGTTCACGCAAAAATGGATTGATAAATGGCTGGCTAATGGGTGGAAAAACGCATCGAAGCAGCCTGTTGAGAATCAGGATCTGTGGAAAGCCATTCTGAAGGCATCTGCAGAGCATCAGGTGACATACAAAAAGGTAAAGGGTCACGCAACCGATAAGTACAACAACATCTGCGATGAGCTCGCCAGAAAAGCGATTAAAGACAATAAGGCATGATTGGGGATATTAACAACTATGCGTAAAAGACAAGTTTTGCGCATAGTTGTTGCTTTTTATAGGGGTTTTCGCTATAATAACATTATCAACTTATAAGCAGGTAAACCCTCATGTCTAAGCTCAGCAAAACTGAAATGAACGTTCAAAAGACGGAAAAATACAAACAAGTTTTAAAGACGTTACCTGTCTTTTTACTCGAGTATTTTAGAGGTATCGAATCGGATACCCAATTGCTTACACGAATTAATTATGCATATGATTTACGTTTATTCTTTTCATTTCTTGAGAACGAATTCGGTAAAGATATTAAGCACTTTCAATCTAAAGACCTAAATGATATTACCTATAATCAAATAGAACAATATCTAGAATATCTTCATTTATATTATAAAGATGAAGATATTGTAATGGAAAATGGTGAAAAAGGAATTGCCCGTAAATTATCATCAATAAGAAGTCTGTTTAAATATTATTTTAAAAAAGGAATACTTGAAAGCAATATAACGACTCTGTTCGATTCTCCCAAAATACATGAGAAGCCGATATTGCGGCTCGATCAGGATGAAGCTTTAAGGCTGCTGTATATCATTGATACCGGCGACGGCTTAACCGACAAACAGCTGGATTTTCACAACCGCACACGGCTGCGCGACCTCGCGATATTCACCTTGTTTTTAACCACCGGCATTCGCATCAGCGAGCTTTGTGCGCTTGACATCAGCGATATTGACCTTGTGCGGCGTTCGTTTAAGGTGCTTCGCAAAGGTGGCAACGAAGCGCTGCTTTATTTCAGTGAGCAAACGGCAGATGCGCTTGGTAAATATCTGGAAGAAAGAAAGGCGGCCGCGAATTACAGCTTAAACTCCCCCATGTTTCTGTCGTTACAAAACAAGCGAATGAGTGTTCGCGCCTTGCAGATGCTTGTGCAAAAGTATGCACGGCTTGCCGTTCCTTTAAAAAACATATCGCCGCATAAGCTGCGCAGCACATACGGCACGCTGCTTTATCAGCAAACGGGCGATATCTATTTGGTGGCTGATGTGCTTGGGCATAAGGACGTCAACACCACGAGGAAACACTATGCCGCCATCGATGAATCACGCCGGAAGATGGCTTCAGATGCTGTTGTATTCAAACGTGACGACGATTAGCACTTGATATACAGGTATATTTTGA
This sequence comes from Bacillota bacterium, assembly GCA_023412005.1. GTDB lineage: Bacteria > Bacillota > Clostridia > Christensenellales > SZUA-584 > SZUA-584. Next base: position 12,092 of record JAEYOE010000013.1, on the reverse strand, counting down.
GTTGTCGCGAACCCGCGATTGATGAGTATATATGACTATGAGCTATTGATAGATTTCATATCGCGATCTCAAAACGATATAAATCAATATTCATAGACTTATATGGCATAATCCATTCGGCGACGGATGTGCATATAAGAGTATCGGCCACGAAACGTTATGTATCATTTACGGAAAACGTAATGACTGCGCATTTACCTATCCTCATAGTGGGGATAGAATGATGATTCTAGACATATGACTCTTCAATGCAGCAGTCACGCGCATCCTTCAATAGACAAATAAGAACATTTGTTTGCATTTTTCATTGACATTCCCATAGGGTTTTGTTATATTTTTTTTATTAAAACAAGTGAGGTTCGCTATGGAAGATTTGACGCGTCGGCAAAATGAAGTGCTCGACTATTTAAAGGTATACATTACCGAAAACGGATATGCGCCCTGCGTCAGAGATATCTGCCAGGCGCTTGATTTAAAATCAACGTCAACAGCCCATGCGCATTTAACAAAGCTTGAAAGAAAAGGCTTTATATCAAGAGACCCCGCAAAACCGAGAACAATTATGATCCTCGATGGCAGTCAGGCGAAGCCGCGTATGGTGGCTGTGCCGGTCCTCGGCCGTGTGGCGGCCGGTACGCCCATTACTGCCGTTGAGAACATAGAGGAATACCTCTCACTCCCCTATTCGCTGCTCGGCAGCGACGACGTGTTTATATTAAACGTCTGCGGCGACAGCATGATGAACGCCGGTATATTCGATCGGGACAAAATCATTGCGCAAAAGCAGGATTACGCACAAAACGGCGACATCGTCGTCGCATTACTCGAAGACGAGGCCACCGTTAAACGCTTTTTTGTAGAAAACGGCTATGTGCGTCTTCAGCCTGAAAACGACAGCTATGAGCCGATTTACACACGCAATATTGATATTTTGGGCAAGGTTATCGGCGTGCTTCGCATGTTCAGATGATTTTCATCTCTTCCAGACACAACATCAGCCCGAGCTTCATGTGCGCATAGGTTAAGCCCCCTTGCGCGTACACAATATACGGCGGCTTGACGGGTGCGTCGGCGCTGAGCTCAATCGAAGCGCCCTGTACAAAAGTTCCGGCTGCCATCACGATTTTATCATCATAGCCCGGCATATCCCACGGCACAGGTTCTGCCTGGCTGTCGATGGCCGCGGCTTTTTGTATGCCGCGCGTATACGCAAGCAGCAGCTCCTCATTATTCAGCATGATCGACTGTGTAATATCACTGCGCTTCTCGTCATGCGTGGGAAACACCTTATACCCGAGCATTTCAAACACTTTGGCAAAGAGTACACTGCCTTTTAAGGCTTGCCCTACCGTATGCGGGGCCATAAATAAGCCCTGAAAGAAGCTTCGGTAAGGCGCTTCGTACGAGCCGACTTCCATGCCAAGCCCGGGGCAAGTGAGCCTGTTTTCCACGAGTTCCACCAGGTCGGCGCGCCCGGCAACGTAGCCGCCCGTCGGCGCAATTCCGCCGCCAGGGTTCTTAATTAAAGACCCGGCAATCAAATCAACGCCGCATTCAATGGGCTCTTCCGGCTCGCAAAATTCTCCGTAACAGTTATCAACAATAACAATGATATCAGGGAACTGGCTCTTGACAGCGATCGTAAACTCGCGCATTTCCAGCATGGAAATGGCTTTGCGCCAAGCATAGCCCCTTGAACGCTGAATAAAAAGCGCCTTTGGGCGCTCGCACGATTTGATAACACGTTCCACGCGGGCCAAATCGATGCCGCCGCTTGGAAGCAGCTCGACCTGATGGTAATTCACAGCAAAGTCGCGCAGCGACCCGGTATCGGCGCTGCCGTCTTTTCCAATCACGTTTTCCAGCGTGTCATACGGCCTGCCTGTTACGCTGATTAGGGTATCGAGCGGGCGTAAGGCCGCATAAAGCGCAAGAGAAATGGCGTGCGTTCCGGAAGCAATGTGCGGGCTGATAACCGCTTTTTGTGCTTTCACAATACGCGCGAATACTTTGCATAGCGCGTCCCTGCCTTCGTCGGCATAGCCATAGCCCGTTGTGGGCGCAAAATGACGCTGGCTGATATTTTCCTGCCTGAATGCGTCAATCACCTTGTATTGGTTGTTCTCTGCCGTCGTTTCAATCGGTTTGAAAATATGCGAAAGAGATCTCTCTGCATCGTTTATCAGCGATTGAGTTTTTTTGCTTATGCCTAAATTGTCGAGTATCTGCATATGTTATTCTTCCGGCTGCTCCTTTTGCTTGTCGGAGAAAGTAAAGAACACGGCTCTTGCGGGCGATATCGTTGATACGGCATGCTTATAGATCATGAGCTGTTTGCCCTCGCTGTCGAGAATGATCGTAAAGTTATCGAACCCCTTCACAGTACCTTTAATTTGATAGCCGTTCGTTAAATGAATGGTTACCAAAACATGTTCTTTGCGCACCTGATTAAGAAATACATCCTGAAGAACAATGACTGACTTTTGCATATTAAAACCCCTTTCTCTTTATGTATAACATTATTTCATGAATTGTATCTTCTATACATGAACCAACTTCAAACCAATTGATGCGTTCATCGCGTTTAAACCAAGTTAGCTGCCGTTTGGCGAACCGGCGCGTGTTACGTTTAATCAGCGCCACAGCCTCATTGAGCGTTATTTCGCCTTTAAAGTGAGCCACCAGTTCCTTGTATCCAATCGCTTTAAGCGCCGTTGTTTCTCCGTATTTATCGTAAACATGGCGGGCTTCCTCAGCGAGCCCCAAGAGTATCATTTCATCCACACGTGCTTCTATACGTCTGTACAGCAGCTCACGGTTCATCGTAAGGCCGATGATTACAAAGTCATCGGTCACGTTGGGCTTGCGAAATTCATAAGCGCCCGCCTCACCGGATTCAATAAGCTCCAGCCGCCTAATGATACGTCTTTTATCGTTTCGGGCGATGATCTTGGCATAGTCTGGGTCTTTATTTTCCAATATATTATACAAGTAATCAATACTTTTGTCATCCGCAAGTTGTGACATTTTAAGTCGAATCGTGTCGTCTCGGACCGTTTTGCCGAAATTAAGATCATAGATCAAAGCATTGACGTAAAGGCCGGTGCCGCCTGCGACCACAGGAATTTCCTCTATTGCGTTGGCGGCTTCAATAATAGAAAAAGCCGCTTTTTGAAACTCAGCCACAGAATAGTCTTGATCAGGATCAATGATATCAATTAACTCATGCACCACACCCTGCATGTCGACAGGCGTGGCTTTGGCCGTGCCAATATCCATGCCTTTGTAAATTTGCATGCTGTCCGCCGATATCACGCGCGAATGCATCGCTTTGGCAATTTCAACCGAAACTTTTGTTTTGCCCGAGGCGGTTGGCCCGGTGATTATAATGAACCGTCTCATAATACTCTCTTAAAGCTTTTTTCTATCTGTTTTTTAGTGATGACGCTGATGACCGGACGCCCGTGCGGACACGTCGGTATGACCCCTGTTATAAAAAAGCTCTGTGCTAAGTCGGTCAGTTCAGCCATAGAGAGCTTATCGCCCGCTTTCACGGCACTGCGGCATGCAGCCCGAATAATGGATTCGCGCTGCAGCACTTCCCTGCCGCGGTTTTCATCAATTTCGTTCAGCGCATCGTTTATAAGCGTAGAAACTGGTACTCTTAAGAATCCGGCAGGCACTGCCGCAACCTTGAATTCAAGCAGCCCGAACGGCTCGATGTCGAACCCGAGTGAAGAAAACGTCTCCATATTCTCATCAATGAGCAGCTTTTGCGCATGAGACACGGTGATGATGGCCGGTGTCAGCAGCGGCTGAGACGCACCGTCTGAACCGCTGATAAACCGATTGTACAGCAGGCGCTCATGCGCGGCGTGCTGATCAATAATCAGCAGGTTTTCGCCTTGCTCCACGAGTATGTAGGTGTTTGAAAAGCTGCCGATCATGCGAAACCCAAGCGGTTGGTTTATCACCGGTTCCTTGGAAACTGAGATGTCTTCAACGTTAGCTTCTTGATGGTTGTCTTTTACAGTCTCAGTATTTAAGGCTGCGCCATAAACGTACGGCTCAAAATTGTCACGCTCTATCACTTCTGATTCGCGAAGGCTTATGCTGCCGAAGCCCGAAAAGAGGGCTGTTTGATACACCTCTTTAGGCGCCTGCATTTCCACGAAACCGCGCGGTTTTTCCGGGATCGTCGGCATATCAAGCATCACGCTGCCATGAATTTCATCGCAGCCTTGGGCCACAGCCTCTTTAATCACATATTCAACGGCTGCCGTGTCGGCAAAGCGCACTTGGAGCTTATTCGGATGAACGTTTACATCCACGTTTCCCGGTGGCATCGTGATATTCAGCGCAAAAAATGGGGATTCTCCTTTAACAAGCGTTGGCCCATAGGCGCTTTTCACCATGTCATTAAGCGCCGTGCTGCGCACGAAACGTCTGTTGACAAAAAGCGAACCGTTTTGTCTGTTTTTCATAACCGCGCCCGGCCGCGAAACGTATCCATACGCCTTCACCGCATTGGCCTCGAACGACACAAACACGATATTATCGATAAGACCTGCGCCGTAAATACAGTAAACAGCTTCCTTCAATTCGCCGTTGCCCGGGCTGTGGTACACCGTTTTGCCGTTTGACGCATAATGAAACGAGATTTCAGGATAAGCGAGTATGTATCTTGATACAAGGTCAGAAACATAGGCCGCTTCCTGCTGTTCGGATTTTAAGAACTTAAGCCGTGCGGGCACATTGAAAAAAAGATTCTCCACGCTCACACAGGTGCCGTCAGGCAAGCCTGCCGGCGTAATGCCGTCGATTCGGCTGCCCGAGACCCGTATATGCGTTCCCAGCTCGGCATCGCGCTGTTTTGTTTTCATATCGACAACAGACACAGCCGCGATGCTGGCGAGCGCCTCGCCTCTGAACCCTTGCGTGCTGATATAGTTCAAATCATGCTCCGTGGATATCTTGCTGGTTGCGTGCTTTTCAAAAGCAAGCTCCACATCCTCGGCGGCGATTCCTTTGCCGTTATCGGTAACGACGATCTGCTTAATACCGCCGCCTGTAATACTGATACTGACAGCACTTGAACCCGCGTCAATCGCGTTTTCAATCAACTCTTTCACAACGCTCAGCGGCCGCTCCACCACTTCTCCAGCCGCAATTTTATCCGAAACACTTTTAGACAGCTTCCTGATTTCCCCCATTATTGTCTCCCCTACAGCCGATGCTTGATTTCGCTTAACAGCTTTAACGAATCAAGCGGCGTGATGTTATCAAGATTGATGTCGCGCAGCATATCAATCAGGTCGTCGCGCGTGAGTGAAGAAACCGCTTGACTATGCGGTCTCAACAGGCTTTCGTCCTTTTCCACTAACGACTGCATGATCGCTTTGGCTCGCTCGGTTACATCGATTGGCACCCCCGCGAGCTTTGCGACTTCAATGCCGAAGCTCCTGTCGGCGCCGCCCCGCACGATCTTATGAAGGAATATCACCGTATCACCCATCTCTTTAACGGTAATTGAGTAGTTGCTGACGCCCGATACCACACCCTCCAGCTCCGACAATTCGTGAAAATGCGTGGCAAATAATGTTTTGGCTTTGATGCGGCTGCTGATAAACTCCACAACCGACCATGCGATGGAAAGACCGTCGAGCGTGCTCGTGCCGCGCCCAATTTCATCAAGAATCAGCAGGCTTCTCGGCGTCGCGTTATTTAATATATTCGCAACCTCGTTCATTTCCACCATAAACGTGCTTTGCCCGGAAGCCAAGTTATCAGATGCGCCGACACGTGTGAATATCTTGTCGACAATGCAGATCTGTGCGCTGTCAGCGGGCACGAAGCAGCCCATGTGCGCGAGCAGCACAATCAAAGCCGCCTGGCGCATAAACGTGCTTTTTCCGGCCATATTGGGGCCCGTCAATATCATAATGTTGTTTTCATCCGTCAACAGACAGTCGTTCTTCACAAAGGACTGCTTCACGAACGATTCCACCACGGGGTGCCGCCCGCCGGTGATAATCATATCACCACTGGGAATTATCGTCGGGCGTGTGTAGTTGTTCTCATAAGCCACGGCAGCGAAACTGCGAAGCATATCAACCAGCGCGACAGCCTGAGACGCATTTTGAAACCGCTTGATGTTGTCGGACAATATTTTTCTGATCTGCACAAAGCATTCATATTCCAGCGCGATGCATTTGTCGTGCGCGCCCGTCAGCTTTTCTTCCATCTCCTTTAATTCGGGCGTTATGAAACGCTCGCAGTTAGAAAGCGTTTGTTTACGGATATAATGCTGAGGCACCGATTCGCGGTAAGAATTCGTCACCTCGAGATAATACCCAAAAACCTTGTTGTAGCCGACTTTCAACGTCTTTATACCCGAGTCCTGACGCTCTTTGGCTTCCAGAGACGCAATCCATTCCTTGCCCTTAAGCGCAGCCTCTTTGAGCTCGTCAATTTCGCTGTGATACCCTTTTTTAATAAAACCGCCGTCCGTAATACCCACCGGAGGTTCTTCATCTATCGCCGAATCGAGCAGCGTATAAATATCGTCCATGCAGTCAAGCCCGGCGCACGTCTGCTTAAGCAGCCCGGATGAACACGCTTTAAGTGCGCTTTTAAGCTGCGGGAGCTGAAACAGCGTTCTTTTGATGGCAAGACAATTACGCGCGTCCAGCGTGGCGTAGGCAATGCGCGAAATCAAGCGCTCCAAGTCAAACACGCCGTCGAGTGCCAGCGCAACCTTATCGCTTAATGGCAGGCTCTCTTTCATTTCCTGTACGGCATCGAGGCGCGCGTTGATGTCGGATATGCTTTGCAGCGGCTCGTTTATGACGCGCTTTAAAAGCCGCGCTCCCATAGCGGTTCTTGTTTTGTCGATGACACCGAATAAAGACCCTTTCACCTTGCCGTCGCGCAGTGTTTTGGTCAGTTCAAGGTTTGCGCGCGTAAACATATCAAGAGACATATAAGAATTCTTTTCGATCAGTTGTATGCGGCTGATGTGCGTCAATGCATTCTTCTGAGTTTCTCTTAAATAATCAATCAGCGCACCGGCAGCGCCGATGGCGATGCTGCTGTCATCAATGCCAAATCCATTAAGGCCGCTAACCGCAAAATGGCTCTTCAAGGCCGTCATCGCCGTACCGTGTTCAAATGTAAACGATGGGTATTCGCTGATATAAATGCTTTGTTCTTTGATCATCGTGCGTAAGCTATCGATAATCTCACGATCTTCGGGCCTGAATATAATTTCGCTGGGAACAATGCGCGCGATTTCACTTTTGACAGAGGCATAGCCGTCTTCGGCGCTGCATTCACCCATAAAAAAGGCACCGGTGGATACGTCTGCATAAGACAGCCCAACAGTATCGCCGCCTGACATAAATGAGAGAATAAAGTTGTTGTCTGCTTCGTTGAGGCTGCCGGTTTCAGTTACGGTTCCGGGAGTAATAACGCGGATCACATCGCGCTCCACAATGCCTTTGCTTAAGGCGGGATCAGTTAGCTGCTCGCAAACAGCCACCTTGTATCCCTTCCTGATGAGCTTATCGATATAGCCTTGAACGCTGTGATGCGGAACGCCGCACATGGGTGCGCGTTCGGATAAACCGCAATCCCTCCCGGTTAATACAATCTCCAGCTCACGCGAAGCTGTCAGCGCATCCTCGAAAAACATCTCATAAAAGTCACCGAGGCGGTACATCAGAATACAGTCCTTGTATTTTTCTTTAAGCTCCACATACTGGCGCATCATTGGTGTCAGTTCCGGCATAGCATCCCTCCATGGTTTGTGAACCCATTATAACATAAACCGCATTATTGTTGAAATAAGGTCAGATTTCATTTATAATTTTCTCAACTCGAATATGGAGCCTGTAATGAAAAAACTTATTTTTACGGTTATGCTTATTTTTATAATAGTCGTCTCGTCGGCTTGTGCCGACGCGCAGCTTCAATATACCTTGTCCGACGATCATGTAACCACCGTTAAATACGCGCTTGCTTTTGAGCAAACCGATCAGGATGTGGCACCGTATTTAAATGAAATCGGGTCGTATTGGGCCAAGCAAGACATGTCTATCTATGTTGATAAGGACGAGAAAACGGTCACGGGCGAAAAAACGGTGAAATCGAAATCAGCCAACGAAGCCGCCGCCGCTTTTTCGTCAGTTTTCACGTCTGAGGGCTCTCTGTTCAGCAATGTATCCTTTGCATATACCCCTTCTTTGGCTGCGGATGATTACAGCTTAACCGCTGAAATTGATTTAAATGATGTTATAAGGCAGCAAGAGGCTCAAGGCATCCCTGCGGATCAAGTTCTGAAAATTGAAGATGAGGCGAACAATGGAGATTATAAAATATCCGTTTCTTTGCCCGGCGATGTTGTGGATACCAATGCGGATGCCCGTGACGGTAACGTTTGTACATGGGCGCTTAAATTCGGTGAACTGAATAAGCTGTCAATTCATACACAAAAACAAAACACTGAAGCCGTACAGAATTATAATAAATTGAACAGCATTATCTCAAATAATACGATGCTGCTGATTATCGTGACATCTGCGGCAGGCTTTTGCGTGTTGATGATCGTTCTGTCGTTCATTATCCGCAAAGCCAAACAAAAGCGCGCATCAGAAATCCGCGTGAAACATTTCCGATGACTGCATGCGCCCGTCCGGCCATGTTACATACAGCTTAAAGCTCCGGCTTTCATCCGTAATTCCGTTTTTCAATGTGGTTAGTGTGATGCCGGAAAGTTTAACAGCCGTGCCCACCCGGGCCACCGGCGTTTCATCACCTTTAATCGTTCTGACCGGTACAAATATATTCCCGTTCTTATCATAACAAACCAGCGTATACAGTGCATTTTCATCTTCCGTCGTTTTATCCCACGAAATTTCGTAGTATTTATATCCGTAAGATTCATGCTGCGTCATTGACAGATTAAAGTCTGCCTTTTCCAAATCGGCTGCCGCGCTTGCTTCACCGATAAAAGACAGATAATAGCTGCTCAGCCCGCTGACTTCGTGGGCCAACGGAATATAGATATTTTCCTGTGGATACACATTAGACACGGATGAGTCTGCATAGGCGGTGTAGTCTTTGTTTTTATTGTAATTGTCCAGAACATCAAATATATCGAGATATTCCTTTTGCTGCTTGGCTGTGGGGCTGCCCATGAGCTGAACGTAGTCTTCGGCGGCAATTTCATAGACGCTCCACATATGGTTTTCATAATAGTCGCTGTCAATGTCAAAGAAGACCTCATGGTCGAAAGCGTCTACCCCTCTTAAACTGTAGTATTGCGAGCTTTTCGCCGCATCATCATCCGGCATAAAATGATACATGGTGTAATGATGACCATACTCATGAGATATGGTGCGCGCAATTTGAGAGACAGATTCGTATTTATCCATATTATAAAGCTCAATAGAACTCTTTGTGGAATTGATATGATATGCAAGTGAATCCGGCACAAGACCGGGCAAATGAAAGAACAGTGAAAAGACTTTTTGTTCTGTGACGTGAGTCCCTGCAACGCCTGTGCTGGCATCGAGCGCATATTCGTCCGGATACAACATCACTTCAGACACGGAATAAATCTCCTTTCCGTGCTTATTGGCCATGAGTTCATCATAAACGTCTTTGAGTTTGTTCTCTGTCCAGTTTTTTGAAAAGCTGATAATCGGAAAGCCAAGCGGCGTATTATAAATATCCACGGCGTTCGGATAATCCGCTTTTTCCGTGATCGGCAGACCCGGGCTTTCAATGTTTGCGCCTTTGTGCGCGTGTACGGGTGAATAATCGGCGCCAATGAGCGCGTCAATGCCTGATTTGGCCCATGACTGCATGAATAACAAATAGACACCGGCTCCAATCGCGATAATGAGCAAAATGCAAAAGAGAATCGCAATGTGGTTCTTTTTTTTATCAAAAGCAGTTCGGTTCACGATGAGGGCCTTTCTTCTATACGCACACCGCGAAGCGTATGCGCCATCACTTTATCGATTTTCACCATTATATATCGGCCGATATCATCCGGCACACCTTCGAAGCTAACCGTCTTCGATGTTCTTGTTTTGCCGCTGATTTCGTCTCGTCCTCTTTTTCCAGGCGTTTCCGCAAGTACCTCAACCGTGCGCCCAAGGTACATGCTGTTTTTCGATGCCATTGATTGCTTTACCAGCGCATTTAAACGCGCGAGCCGTTCGCTCACAAGCTTTTTATCGAGCTGACCGTCCATCTCGGCAGCCTTCGTGCCCGACCGTTTGGAATACGCAAACGTGTATGCTGCGTCGTATCCGATTTCACGAACGAGCGACAGCGTTTGTTCAAAATCTTCTTCTGTTTCTCCCGGAAACCCAACAATGATATCGGTGGTAATCGCGATATCCGGCACACGCTGCTTTAAGCGCGAAATCAAGCCAAGGTAATGCTCGCGTGTGTAGCGGCGGTTCATGAGCTGCAGCACGCGGCTGCTGCCCGACTGTACCGGCAGATGCACATGCTCACAAAGGCTTTTCAGGCTGCCGTAGCAATCGATCAGCTCATCCGACATATCCTTGGGATGCGACGTCATAAAACGCAGCCGTTTGATATCGGTTTCGCTGTCGATACGTTTTATCAATTCCACAAACGAAGCATCCTGCAGCAAATCGTTGCCGTAAGAATTTACATTTTGCCCGAGCAGCGTGATTTCTGTTACCCCTTTATCGCATAGTCCGTTAATTTCTTTAATAATGTCGCCCATCTGGCGGCTGCGCTCGCGCCCGCGCACATACGGCACAATGCAGTATGTGCAAAAGTTATTGCAGCCATATATAATGTTCACAAAAGCGCCGGGCGCGCTGCCTCGGCTGACCGGCACATCTTCAACGATCTTTTCATCCTCGTCAACGGTCATAGCACGCTTGCCCTCGATGAGCGCGCTATGCAGCAGATTCTCAAGACGGTGAATGCCGTTGGTTCCGAATGCGATATCAACAAAAGGAAAGCGCTTCATGAGCTTTTTTGCCGCTCCCTCCTGCTGCATCATGCAGCCGGATACCGCAATTAACGCACCGGGTACGTTTTGTTTGTGATCCTTCAAGAACCCAAGATTGCCGTAAAGGCGCGCCTCCGCATGCTGGCGAACGCAGCAGGTGTTGAAAATAATGAGGTCGGCCAGAGACTTATTTACAGCCGGGCTATAACCGATACAATCGAGCACACCGGCTATTTTCTCGCTCTCATGCGTGTTCATCTGGCAGCCGTAGGTTTCTATATAGTAAGTCAACTGATGAGCGGATATATACCTTTTTAACTCTTCCAATTTTTTGCTTATGCCTTTCTGTGCTAAAAAATTATGTTAAAATCATTATAATCACTGAAAGAATATTTATCAACCAAAGGCGGTCTTTTTTACAAAGTTTGCTGTAAATAAGGCCATTTTACTGAGTCAAACAGCCAAAAACTCGAGCCAAAATTATTGGATAAAAGCTGTTGACATTACTTTGAGAATACTGTATATTATACTTCGTCGCTGAAAAATACACGGGGTGTAGCGCAGTTTGGTAGCGCACGTGCTTTGGGAGCATGGGGCCGCTGGTTCGAGTCCAGTCACCCCGACCAAGTATCTCTCTTCGTGGACTTTGACAAAAATGGCCCCTTGGTCAAGCGGTTAAGACACCGCCCTTTCACGGCGGTAACAGGAGTTCGAGTCTCCTAGGGGTCACCATTTTCACACTAAGCTAAATGGTTGTGGGGCCTTAGCTCAGTTGGTTAGAGCAGTCGGCTCATAACCGATCGGTCCGGGGTTCGAGTCCCTGAGGCCCCACCAAAAATTTGGCCCGGTAGTTCAGATGGTTAGAACGCTAGCCTGTCACGCTAGAGGTCGAGGGTTCGAGTCCCTTCCGGGTCGCCAATTTAATATCATTATGCCTCGGTAGCTCAGTCGGTAGAGCAAGGGACTGAAAATCCCTGTGTCGACAGTTCGATTCTGTCCTGAGGCACCACTTTCGCTGATGTAGCTCAATCGGTAGAGCAGCTGATTTGTAATCAGCAGGTTGCGGGTTCGAGTCCCATCATCAGCTCCA
>JAEYOE010000005.1 GCA_023412005.1 Bacillota bacterium | reverse complement strand
AAAACCATATGACTTCTATCGGAGCTGTGGCCCGCAAGATGACTTATTCTATCTTCGCTATCCTTCGCGACCAAGTTCCCTTTAACCACGATTTTGGGGCTTGACTTTATATAGCTGGCTCCGGGGTACAGGTATCTCTAATATTAATTATGTGTGATGCAGAGATGAAAAAAAACAGGCATACCGTGTCACCGGTACGCCTGCTCAGTTTCTTGTTATCGTTTCGCGTTCTTACTCCATAATCAGCGCGGCATTCTTCGCGGGGCGCTTGTCGAGCTCGGCCTTTTTGGCCTCGAAGCCCGCTTTGCCCATCAGCGCGAATGTCGCCACCTTACCCTCTTCCACGCCCGGCTGATCAAACGCATTGATCGCCAGCATTTCGCCCGCATAAGCCGTCGCCATCTCGAAGAAGTACAGCAGCGCGCCCACCGTAAACGCATCCACTTCTCTGAGCGCGATGGTCAAATTCGCGCGGCCCGCCTTGCAAAGCGCATATTCTGTCGCGCTGCGCTCGGCCTCCAGCAGCTGCCCAAACGTTTTGCCGCCGAGGAACGAGATTTCGTCAATATAGGTCAGCGCCGCCGGAATCTCAAGATCATTTCTGAACTTATCCACCTTCAGGAACGTCACAATCTTGTCAAACGGCCCTTCGGTAAATAGCTGTATCTGCGAATGCTGATCCGTCACGCCAAGCGCCTTCACGGGCGTCTGCCCCGCGTACACCTCACTGCCGTCGTTACCGTAGCGCTTGCCGAGCGATTCCGCCCAGAGCTGCGCATACCAGTCAGACATGAATTTCAGGCTGTCCGCATACGGCAGCATCACGCTGATGTTGAAGCCCTTCTTCATGCCAAGCACGTGCAGCAGCGCGTACAGCGCCGCCGGGTTGCCCGATTCTTTGGCGCACAGCGCATCCATATACGCCGCGCCTTCCAGCATCGCTTTTATATCGTGCCCGCAAACCGCCGCAGGCAGCAGACCAACCGGGGTCAGCTCGGAGAACCGCCCGCCCACATCCGACGGAATGATGAACGACTTAAGGCCTTCCTGCTGCGCGATCTTCACCAGCTCACCGTTTTTCTCATCCGAGGTCGAGATGATATGGTCTTTGAGCGAAAGCCCCGCTTTCTCAATGGCATTGGCGGCATACATCATTTGCGCCATCGTTTCAGATGTCCGCCCGGATTTGGTGATCACGTTGAACATCGTCTTTTTAAGGTCAAGGCTGGCAAAAACGCGCCCCAAGCGCTCCGGGTCCACATTGTCTTCCACAATCAGCTTCATCGTGCCTTTGCCGTCAGTCAGTGCCTGCTCCACCGCAATCGGCCCCAGAGCCGAGCCGCCGATACCGAGAACCACGAAGGTATCATAATTGGCTCTTATCTTCGCTGCGGTCTGTAAAATATCGTCGACCACAGCCGCCTGCCCGCCCGGCAGCTTGCGAAACCCGAGCGGCATGCTTTTCAACGCCGCCACCGCGCTTTTCAGCATACCGTCCGCTGCGGCAATCTCCTCAGCGGTAAACCCGTGTCTTCCCACCATTGATGTCATCACGTTGTTGAAATCAAATAGAATTTTGCTCATTAATTGTCTCCTTGAAAGAAGTTGAATATATTATATCCGCCTTAAACCATAAGCACCACGTTTAATTTGCCCATCGTGCCATAATTGACTTCATCAGCGGCATATATATTGTCGAGGTGAATTGTATGGAAAAACGAAAGGACCGGCGCGGCCTTTTTATGGCCTTCGGCGCAAGCGCCCTGCTGCTTGTCGGCGCGCTGGTGACTGCGAGCGTCATCTCCCCAGACGCCGTTTCGGTGTTCGGTTCAAAATCAGACACCGCTTACTTAACCGTCAGCGTGGTGGAAGGCTACACCGAAACACCGATTGAAAACGCTTCCGTTGTCGTGGCGGAAACGGGCACGACATACCAAACGAATAAAAACGGCATGACCGACAAAATCGAGGTTCCCTTTATCCGCGATACGCGCTATGACAGCATTATGCAAAAACCATGGGGAGAAGTCACGCTGATCATTTATAAAGAGGGGTTCGTGCCTTACGCGCTGTTTAACCTGCAGGTGCTCGGCGGACAAACGCGAGAAGGCGTTAAAATACTGCTGTTTGAGAAAGGCCAGACGGAAAGTGCCGAGCCTTTTTCCATCATTGAAGGGCCCAACCGCGTTTGGGTGGATGCGCTTGTTGAAAAGTATCGCCCCAAAGCTCCTTAGCACAGCGCTTTCATCAGCGTATTTAATATCTGTTCGGCCCCAGGCTCTTAATCCTTCGGATCGGAATATTGGCGGTCAGCCGTGTTTCCGCGCTGCCGCATTGCATATCAGACGAATGTTTGATATCCACATCAAAATCGTCTTCTTCCACGTCGAAATACTTGGAAATAACACCGACAATATCTTTGCGGAGCATTTCCATCACATTGCTGGACGGAGATGTGCCTGCGCGGTCATGAATCAGCACAAGTTTTAAACGCTCCCTTGCAATGCTGCTGGAGCTGGTTTGTTTGCGTGCCATTCTTGTGTCCCTCCTCCTATTTGCCCTTGAGCAGCTTTCTAAATATAGCGGCCAAACCGCTGTCGTCTTCCAAGTCCATCAGCGGTATGTTTTCTCCCATTATTCTTTTCGTAACGTTTCTGTAGGCTTTACCGGCGGGTGCTTTGTCGTTGAGTACAACCGGTTCACCCATGTTGGAGGAACGAATGATCTTTTCATCCTCCGGCACCACCCCGATCAGTTCAATGCCCAAAATATCGAGCGTGTCATCAAGCGCGAGCATATCGCCCCTCTTCACCATATCAATCCGCATGCGGTTCACGAGCAAACGGCAGTCGTCAATCCCCGCCGCCGATAACAGGCCGATGATTCTGTCGGCATCGCGCACAGCGGATACCTCGGGCACCGTCACCACAATGGCGGATTTCGCACCCGCGATTGCGTTTTTAAATCCCTGCTCTATGCCTGCCGGGCAATCGATCAAAATATAATCAAACTCGGCTTCCAGCTCAGCCACCACTTGCTTCATTTGTTCCGGATTCACCGACATCTTATCACGCGTTTGAGCCGCAGGAACAAGAAACAGCCCGTCGTAGCGCTTGTCCTTAATTAGCGCCTGCTTCAGCCGGCAAGTGCCTTCCACCACATCCACCAAATCGTAGACAATTCTGTTTTCCAGCCCCAGCACCACATCAAGATTTCTCAGCCCGATATCCGTATCAATGAGCACGACCCTTTTGCCTGCCTGTGCCAGCCCGACCCCCAAGTTGGCCACTGTCGTTGTTTTGCCAACGCCGCCTTTCCCCGATGTCACCACAATGACATTGTTCATACAATACCCTCCAAATCAATTTATCAAAGAATCAATGCTGGTTATATACTCTTCTGTACTCAGAGCGACCGGCTTTGCGGTTTCAGAGCTCTGATATGGATGCTGCCTTGTTTATATTCTGCCAGCTGAGGCCCTTCGCCACCGGCATCCGGCGGAAACACGGCCACCTTGCCGCTGATGCGCAGCTGTTTGGGGGTCAGCACATTGGCCGCCACCACCACATCCGCGCGTCCCGTCGCCCCGGCGTGCGCGAGCCCGCGCAGCGTGCCCATCACGGCAATGCTGCCGCCCGCTATCACCTCAGCCCCGTCGTTCACATCTCCGAGCACCACAATATCACCCGTACACTCCACGCGCTGCCCGCTGCGCAGCGTATGCGCCACAAACACGCTTTTAGCGTTAAAATAGTCTTTAGATACCAGCGTCACGCGCCCAGGTTCCTCCTCTGGCACAGGCTTGCAGTTCACCTCGGCGGGCGCTTCGGGGCGCTCGTCCAATGGCTCTGCCGGTGCGTCGTCGCCGAACATCACATGCGCAATGCCGTACTGGTCGTGCAGCAGTTTTTTGAATTCCGCTTTCTGCGGTGCGGTTAACTCCTTGCCGCGAAAGATAACCTTCGCGCCGGAGCCCGAAAAAAAGCCCTTATGCTTATTAAGCTTGTCACCAAGGGCAAGCTTAATGTCGATATATGATGAGTCCGGCTGAGCCGTGATTTCCATCACCCCGCCCGACTTTCCTTTAATTTTTATAGCCATAGCATCCATCCTGCAACGTTATCGCATCAACATTCTACAAAACGGAGCATTTTTCCTGCCTGAGGGCATTAATTTCGTTTATTCTGTGCCGTTTGCCTCAGACTCTTCGGGTGTTTGCGTTGCATCAAGGTTTTGATACACCAGCGAACCCGGGTCGGGTATCGTCTGCTCCGCGACGATTTTCTTCTGATCCAGATAATATTGAATGATGTCTCTGGCCACGTAACATGAAAGGCCGCCTTTATACCCGTTTGGGATATAAACAACGATAACCACCTCGGGCTTCACGCTTGGGTCCTCTTTATCATAGGGTGCAAAGCAAACAAACCAGCTGTTGTTTTCCAGATCGACTTTCGACACCTGCGCGGTACCCGTTTTGCCGCCGATGGATTTCGTATAGTCAAACGAACTTCCAAAGTAAGATGCAGCGGTACCACCCTCTTGCTCGTCAACCACGCCTTCCATGCCTTCCATAATGGCATCAAGATATTCCGGTTTTGCGTCCAGCGTACCGAACACCTCAGGCTGCTTTTCAAATACGATTGTGCCGTCCTGCGCGATCACCTTATCAACAATATGCGTCTGATACACCGTGCCGCCGTTCACAATGGCGGCGACGTAGCGCGCCACCGCGATGGGCGTCACCTGTGTGATTTCCTGCCCGATGCCCGTGTTGATTGTTTTCGTGACCGACCACTGCAGCTCAGAGAGCGCGCTCGTGATATCGTTGCTCAGCTGTATCTTTGATGTCTTGATGGATATGCCGAGTCTGTCGGAAAGAATCTGACGCACCCGCTCACCCAGAGAAACGCCGTTGTTTTTTAAAACGTTGCGGTCCTTCGGGTCAGCCGTCCATTCCAGCCCCAGCAATTCCACAATCTCTTTGGCCGTCGCTCTGACTTCGGCCTCATCGTAGGTAATTTCATGTTCCTCGGCGAATTTTTTGAGCAGATTCATGATTGAGTTCGGCCCCGTTTCCATAACCAGCCTCGGCAGAAACGATGCCTGTTTGTCTATCGGCAGGCTCGGGTCGTACAGCAGCTTCTGGCTGCCGACCTGACCGATCGCCTCAGCGGGCAGCTCAATACCCGTGGAGGCGGTCAGCCCAAACTTATCCGACCATTTGTCCAGCAGATCGATACCAAGCCTGTGCGAAAGCGTGTAGAAATAAAAGTTGCAGCTGTGTGCCAGTCCTCCAATAATGGTTTGATCGGAGTGTTTAGCGGGGTTTGGCACCCAACAACTTGGCCCCTGTGGTTTCGCGCCTGTCAGCACGGCATCCTTATTCACGATATATTGGCCTTCACAACTGATTCTCTCGGATAATGTGGTCCCTTTATCAGGATCAATCTGTCCCTCCATCAGCGCACCGAGACCCGTAACCATCTTGAATATCGAACCCGGTGTGGCGCGGCTTGAAACAGCTTTGTTAAAGAGCGGCTTGGACGGATCGTCGTTCAGTATTTTATATTGCTCTTCGGTGATGCCGCCTGCAAACTGATTCAGATCAAAGCTCGGGTAATTCCCCATGGCCAGCACTTTGCCGGTGTTCACATCGAGCACCACCGCCGCCCCGGATACTGCCAGCTTAAGTTTTTCGAGTGGATACCCTTTGTAAGCGCTTTTATCGCCTTTTTCATTTTCCAAGTTATAGGCTTTTACTTGTTCGTCGTGGATGAGCGGCACATTTCGCGCGAGCGATTCTTCAACAGCCATCTGCAGCGGAATATCGAGCGTGAGCATCACGTTGTAGCCTTGCGTCGGCTGCGTGGTCGACAGCGTGTTCTGAATCACGGCCATGTTGTCCACTTCCACCGTTTCAGTGCCCTGCCGCAGCGCGCTGTTGCCCGTGAGCAGCGCTTCCATCGATTGCTCCACGCCTTCAACGCCCACGAGATCGTCCACATCGTATGCCATGGCGGCATATTTTTTAAGCACCTCAGGGTCAGCGATCTTTCCTAAGTAGCCAATCTCATGCGCCGCCACACTGCCGCGCGGGTAAACGCGCACTGTCGAGTTTTCCACGCTCATGCCGGAAAGCTCCGCTTTATGTGTCTCTATCTCGGCCACCGTCTGCATGCTCACGTTGTAAGCGATGGTCACCGGCTCATACGCCACCCACGAATTCAGCTGTGATTCCTGCCAAACGGAGAGCACCTTGCGCGCTTCCTCATAGCCCATTTCAGACGGAATCTGGTACTTCTCTCTCAGATAAAGATAAATCTCTTCCGGCGTGCGCTTATCGCCCACATACATATTCTTGCGCCAGCTTTTTTCGCGGCTTTGCTTGTTCTCCTCGTTTTCAATGCCCCAGTCAAAATAATACCCGCCCGTTTTGTCGTTGCGTTTAATCACAAAGGAATCGATCATCTTTCCCTCATTTTTCTCAACGATCTTGATGGTATCGATAATGATTGACGTATAATAAGCCCGATCCGTTTCGGTATTTTTCAGCGGGTCTCTGTAGAACTGTATATTGAATGATTTTTCGTCGTAAGCCAGCGGCAGGCCGTTGCGGTCGAGTATGCTGCCGCGCGCGCCGGATATCGCAATCTCTCTTTGCTTAAGCGCGCCCGACATCGCGGCGTATTCCTCACCGTTAACCAGCATCAGCTGCACAAGCTGTACAAACAGAACAACAAAAAGCGCCAGTACCAGCGCGCCGAATATAATAAAACGGTTACGTATGTTAACCTTCATGAATTCGTCTCCAGCGGTATATTCCACCCCACTTTTAGGATTATAACATAAAATACGGCCAATGTGGACTAAGGATTTTCTGTAAAAATAAATATATTGTAAACAAAGAATGCGTATGATAAAATGCCAAAATATTGATTGTTTTATAAACAGTCGCACATTTTTGGAGGGTTATTTATGAAAAGAGTTTTCATTCTTGCATTGGCGGTGATGATGCTCAGCCTTGTTTTTGCGGGCTGCGGGCCATCGTCCTCAGCTGAATCACCGTCAGCAGATGCGTCTGCGGCAGCATCAGACGAAACAAGCGCACCGAGCGAAGAAGCCAGTACGCCCGCTGAAGGCACCGCTGCGAGCAGTGCACCTGCCCAGGGCGCAGGCACACCGGCCGCATCGTATCTGGCGTTTACAGAAGCCAAAACTGCCGTTGTCACCAAGCTGGCTGATGGTCTTTCAAAGAACGAATCGACAATGTATGCATCGATGACGCTGTTGGGTGTTACCATGGCCGATTTGATAATGCTCCCTGTCAGCTTCTTCGGCGCAGGGGAGGAAGCGGCGACAATGGGCCTTGCTATGCTCAGCGCTTCAAATGTTAAATACAGTGAAAACGGCAACTCCTACTCAATTTCATATACGGATGAGCAAGGTGCCTCTTATGTCTTCAACGGTACATACGATGCGGCTGCCGATGCGATTGTTTGCACGGCACAAAAGAACAGCAAAGACTATTTCTACTCCGAATACCGCAAAACGTCTTACGGCTATGCAAGCCAGTATTTCTTCTTGAATGACGATAACACCACCACGATGTATCAAATCTCCATCAGCGGACAGGACGGCGTTCTGGGTATTTCCACCACACAGACCACTCAGCCTGCGGCTCTGACCGGCAGCGAACCGGCAGATTTCCCAACAACGCAGCCCGAATGGTACAGCATCACCGGCTCCACCATCAAGGGCAAAACGTCTGACGGCACCGACGTTAACTTCGAATACGTTCCCTCTGCGACCGAGTAAAAAATATCGCAGCATTCAAGCATGCCTTATTATGGGGCATGCTTTTTTATTATTTGCGGCTACAATCGACATCAAAAATCGTTGCATACGCGTGTCTATTATGGTAATGTAATGGATATCAGCAACGACAACGGAGTCATCAGGGCGGATTGGGCTTTGGTTGACTTTTTTATTTGCTTTTTAGATAAAATACTTATATGATGAATTGATATCATCATGTTCTCATCCGGAGCGCAAGGCTTGGCGAATCCATTAAAATCGGGATACTCAATTTTGCTTGGGTCGTTGAAATAGTCTTATATATTAAAAATTAAAAGGAGTGTTTAATATGGCAAAGTACACGAATCAGCATATCCTCAAAATGGTTGAGGACAATGACGTCAAATTTATCAGATTGCAGTTTACCGATGTTTTCGGGATACTGAAAAATGTTGCTATCACATCCAGACAGCTGGAGCGCGCACTTAACGAAGGGTGCATGTTCGACGGTTCTTCCATCGACGGTTTCTCGCGCATCGAAGAATCCGATATGGTGCTGAAGCCCGATCCCGATACATTTGTGATTTTTCCGTGGCGGCCCCAGATGGGAAAAGTGGCGCGCCTCATTTGCGACGTTTATACCACAGACGGACAGCCGTATAACGGATGCCCGAGAAACGTTTTGAAAAAGACGCTCTCCAAAGCAGCCGAAATGGGATACACCATGAACGTTGGCCCCGAGTGCGAGTTCTTCCTTTTCTTAACGGATGCCGACGGCAAACCCACCACCATCACGCATGACAACGGCGGCTATTTTGATCTTGCCCCTGTCGACAAGGGCGAAGACGCACGCCGCGATATGTGCCTGACACTGGAAGAGATGGGGTTTGAAATTGAAGCCTCGCATCATGAAGTGGCCGCAGGCCAGCACGAAATCGACTTTAAATATGCCGACGCGCTGCTCACCGCCGACAACATCATGACCTTCAAGATCGTTGTCAAGAGTATCGCCGAACGCCATGGGCTGTATGCCACATTCATGCCCAAGCCGATATTCGGCATCAACGGCAGCGGCATGCACACCAACCAATCACTGTCTACCAAAAACGGCAACGCTTTTTACGATAAAAACGGCGAGCTTGAGCTGTCATCAATCGCCTATAATTACATCGCGGGTATTATGAAACACATTCAATCCATCGCAGCTGTCTCAAACCCGACTGTCAACTCGTACAAACGTCTGGTTCCGGGGTATGAAGCGCCGTGCTACGTGGCATGGTCCGCCCAGAACAGAAGCCCGTTAATCCGCATCCCCGCTTCCAGAGGCGCAGGCACACGCGTGGAAGTGCGCAGCCCAGACCCGGCAGCCAACCCGTATTTGACCATCGCGCTGCTGCTGGCCGCCGGCCTTGACGGTATATCGAATAAGCTGACACCGCCGCCTGCCGTCAACAGAAACATCTTTAAGATGACACAGGCTGAAATGGACGAACAGGGCGTTTCCGCTTTGCCCGGCAGCTTGTATGATGCGCTCCAGCTGTTTAAAGCCAACCCGCTTGTGAAAGAGACGCTGGGTGATCATATCTTCAAAGTTTACTACGACTTCAAGATGAAGGAGTGGGATCGGTTCCGCTTGGCGGTTCACCCGTGGGAGATTGATCAGTATATCTCGAATTATTGATCAGACTCAATTCGCTCCGGCTCATAATTTTGCAGACATGCAGCGCTCAGTGCCTCGGCACCGAGCGCTTTTGTTTTGTTCCAAACAAGTGTATAAAAATCGCGGTCGTGGTGCGGCATGGCACCGCCTGTTGAGGGAGACAGATTAATGTGGAGCGCAGGGCGTAAAAACGCCTGCCGGAACCAGCACTCGAACCCCGCCGCAAACACGCCGGGGTTGTCGCAGACCGTGTTGATCGCGTAGCCCGTAACGGTGGAGAGCCTTTTGGCCAGCCGGAACGCTTCGGATATTTTGGCGCTCGTCGCGCTGTCGGCATAGTCTATGGTTTCGCCCTTGGCATAGAAAGACAACGCGGACAAAAACGGGCGCGACTCGCACACGCGCATTACGCTTTGCACCTCAGGCTCGGTGGCCGGTGATTCGCCGTTGTACAGCTCAGAGGCGGGCCTATGGATGACCGTGTACTTTTTCTCCCACAGCGCGGGATACTGCCGCGCAAGATCCACACCGTTTACGTTGGCCATCCACTCGGAATATGACGGCCGAACCATCACCATTTTCTCCACGCGTTTTTTGTTCTGCACAGCCTTGAGCCCGCTCTGCACCAGCGTCACGCCGTCAGGGTTTACCATGGGCATCACCACCATGGTGCATTTGCTCAGCAGCTCGGCCATTTTATAACGCCCGATTTTGGCGTTTTCCGAAGCGGCTTGCGCATACGCGTTCACGGCATACATCAGGTACGCCACCGCGATATAATCGCGCGCATGGTGAGCCGCGCAGAAAAACACCTGCCGCTCACCTGTCCCCAGCTCAATCAACGGCAGTTCACGCCCTTCAACGGAGAAGCCCGCCGTGGCAGACCTTATCAGCGCCGGGTAGGCGTTTGTCAGCGCGTCAACGTCGCGCATCAGCTGTGAATGCGTGTAGGTGATGGTCGGCTCAACAATCAATTTTAAGGTCCTCCCACATATGATTATCATTCATATGTATGCGGAAGAACCCACGCTCTATGCGCGCATCAGAGAGATGGTCTTTATTCCATGTTTTATTTGTTATCTACATAAACTTATAGTAACTTATGGTTTGTAAAATTACATAAGAATAATAGTGCGTGTCTACTTCTCAAGTGACTGAATTTGTTGCCACACAATTTACACAGAACATCCACCATTATCATAAATAACCCTACTCTAAATATATCCTCTTACTACAACACTAAATAAGCTCTGTATTGAGATGGTTTGTTTTAAAATTGGATCTTTATACATAAATAACATAATTTTTTATTTATTTTCTTTATTATTTCTTGACTATTTCTGTTATTTTATGCATTCTATTCATAGTTTAAGTTATATATCTATTAAATTAGAAAGGTGGTTAAATTATGAAATCTAGTAGAGTTTTATCAATTTTCATCTGTTTTCTTTTGGTTTTTTCTGTGTGCGGAATAGCACTCGCAGACGACATTGGACTTTGGAATCCAAGTATACCGAGTTCAGCCAAGTCATATAGCGCCGGTACATGTAACCGCGGATTTACAACTAGCAATTATCTACCAAGACCTTCCGGCGGATTCGGGAGTAACGTCTATGTTTCAAATAATTATGTTGATTGGGATGGTTACTCAGAATTTGATCAATTTCAATATGTAAAACCGAAAGATCAAAATGGGGAATACTTAAAGGGTTCATGGGGAAAAGTTTACACCGGTTGGGGAAGCAGTCCATGCTATAGCATTCTAACCATGGCACCGTCTTCTACCACATCGAGAGTCTATCTTAAAATTGAGAACCCGGGTTATACTGACGGCACACAAAACTATAACATTCCCGGGTACCCAGTGATACAGAACATTGCTACAAGCGGTAAGTTCTGGTCATAGTTGACAATAGATTGGAGCACACTATGAAACGTATTGCATGTTGGGTTTCTCTTCTTTTGTCTTGCTTGTTGCTTTGCGCCGCTTGCCAACCCACGCCTGAACGTGCGCCTGTAATCAATAAAGGCGACGGGAAATTTGAGCAGGAACTGAAAGAGGCACAGGAAAGCGAGAAGAATTCCTCTGATACTCAAGCAACCGAAACACTTGAACCCTATGTGCACCCGACTAATTGGACAGAAGTTCTGGATTTGCCAAATTTCACGGTTACCATTAATGCAGATGTGAAAGTACCAGAGAAGAGCATATTTCCCGTATTTCGCGTGCAAAATATTAGTTTTTCTACACATTCAGAAGCACTCCAAAGCATTCTGAATGCCTTGATACCAGATGCTGATGGCGTCCGCAGTGGTGGTATGACTCGTGAGAAGTGTGAGGAAAGAATTATCTATTTACAGTGGGGTCGTTATGACGATGAGCTTAGGAAATACGTGCCATACACACCACAAGAGCAGGAGCAAGTGGATGCGGAAATTCAAACTTTAACCGATCAAATGAAAACCGCTCCCAGTAAAGATGATTTTGCTCCTAAGACTGGTGGCTTTCAAGTTGATGTGCCTTCAAACTATGTCTACCGTACAAAAGGCTCAAAGCAGTGGGAAGTGAACATTGAGGAGTCCGCTTTGACCGTTTCGCAGCCCGGCGCAAGATCATACCCTGAATCGATGTTTATTAACGATAAATCTTCACCCGGAAGACCCGCGCCAACTCCCTATCAGGAAGTCAGCATTTCAGAGGAAGATGCCCGCACCATCGTTAGTGATTTCTTTTCAGCAATCAATAATGATACATGGGTAATTACGAACATTGAACGTTCCGGCATGTTGAAAGAGTACTACAATGTACTGACTGATGACAAAACGGAAACCGAAGGCTGGCAGGTCGATTGCATGCGTGGCGGAGAAAACTCCATTTTATTCGACTATCACAACACCGGAGGTGAGAGATTGAACTTTAGCGAAGCAGCTTATTCCGCACCGCTACCGTTGGAAAGCTTGCAACTATTCGTTAATGATAACGGCATTTATTCGCTTTGGTGGAACAATCCACTAGAGATTACGGAAACGGTGACGGAAAACATCAGCTTGCTTCCATTTGAACAGATTCAATCTATTTTCGTTCAAACGATGAGAAGCGGGCTCAGTTGGGCTGCAGATCATCCACCGAAAAACGGCGAACTAAATCCCACCCGCAAAGGTATCGTCGAGCGAGTTGAGCTGTCATATTCATACGTGCAGGAAAAAGACAACCCCGGAAAGTTTCTGATGACGCCCACTTGGTTTTTCTGGTATACCACTGAATCGGCGAAAAGCGCTATTTCAGAGGGTTATATGGTTGACCCTGTCATCATTGCCATTAACGCAGTAGACGGAAGCCGAATAGAGCTTCAAACTCCACCCTCTTAATATTACTAGTAGGATTTCCATAAAAAGCGCGTTCCCGAAGTTCCGGAATCGCGCTTTTGTCTTTGAATTTAATGATTACAGTAACTATTTCATTTTAAGGCTTGGCATCTCGAAAACAAGTCCCTTTTTTCGGACATCCCATGTTTTAATATGAACATACATTCTTTCATGGAGGTGTGTTCTTATGTTAGACAGAATCGCGGCATCCGGCTGGCTCATCGTCGGCGCCATCGTATTATTTGCTGTGTTTACCGCCGCTCTTTTTATACTGGAGCGCAAAGACGAGAAAAAAGCCAAGGTGCAGCCGCTGCGCATTGTGAGAGCGCAGAACTCCAAGCGGGCCGCTTAATATTGTTTTATTTAATGAGATTATAAAAATGTGAGCTGCGTGGGCTGCTCCTTCACCTTGGGCATCACATAGCTTGGCATATCGTACTTGCGTCGCAGCTTCGTTATCGTTTCGCCGAGCTTTTCCTTGTAGGCCATGTAAGCATTTCTGTCGCTGTATAAATCTTGCAGTGCGTTATATTCCGACGAAAACCCCTTCTTCACGCTCTCAAAAAACTGTTTCTTTGTCGCGGTTTTCAGGTTCAGCGAACCCGTCAGCACATAATCCGCACCCGCCTCCTTGGCCGCCGCAAACACGGCCTCCAGGCTCTCTTCCCCGCTTGTTAAATACGGAATAATCGGCATCAGGTGCACGCCGCACGTCGCGCCCGTTTTTTTGATTTCCGGAATCGCCGCCATGCGTTCCTGCGGCCGTGACGACCCCGGCTCGATGATATCAGCCACGCCTTTATTCAGTGTGGTCACCGTGAGGGCCAGCGCCGCACCGGATGCGGCATTCACTTGGCTGATCAGCTCAAGGTCTCGCAGCACCAGTGCCGATTTTGTGCACAGCACAATGGGTACTGCGTATTTAGCCAGCAATGCGAGCACCTCGGGCATCAGCTTGCAGGTGCGTTCGGCTGGCTGATAGCTGTCGGTAATGCCGCCAAGGTTCACCGCCTCGCGCGAAAAACGCGGCAGCTCACGCCGCAGCATATCGGCAATGTTCGTTTTCGCATACACATCGCCGAAAAAATCACCGCCGTTGATATAAGCATGAGAATACAGCGCGTAGCAATAGATGCAGCGATGCGCGCAGCCGCGGTACACGTTGATATCGTGCTTGAACGGCAGCCATTTTGAGTTGTGGCGGTATATCGCGCTGCGACACGTTGTCTCGATAACTCTGTCCATGCTCTCATTATACGCCTTTATGGCATATCGTGGCAACCGTGCTTCGGCTTCGTTTCATTCGATCATTAATCTCAAATCTAGCATGACTGTATAAAAAGCTATCGCTCGTTTCATCATTGAAAGTATACCGACGAGGTGATTGCTAATGCGATGTCCGCAGATAAATCATTACACCGTTGATTCAATGAGCAAGGTTGGATTAGCGGATGGATGACGCGTTCTGCAAGGAGTCGGCCGTCAAGACAACATTGCGCGTTAATCAGCCTATACTCGAGCGCGACGTGGCAACGATATCCACACCAAGCCCCAATATATCCTTAATCAGCACATCGCCGATCTCCACGGGCGCGGCGGCCCGCACCGCGTTCACCACTGCCATACAATCCATCAGCTTATCCTTGGGCAGCGTTTGTTTCGACTTCACACTCACCAGCCCGCCGCCTTTCACGCGCATCGTGGTGGTCAGCGTACGGCGCGGATCACTCAGCTCTGCGCGCGCGTAATCTTCGCCGCGCTTGCACCAGTTCCCCGAAATATCGGTGACAACGCCGTCATCCACCTGTGCTTTTATCCTGCAGCCCTGCGGGCATACGGTGCAAATCAATTCCTTTGTCTCCATGTCATTGATCCTCCACGCTCACCGTCACGTCCCCGGTGATCTCGTTATCCGCCACGCGCAGGCTTTCCATCTCCCCCGGCGCGCACACCGTTCTCTTTTTACGCGCTATGACCCGTCCGCCGCACCTTGCCACCGTCACGCAATTTTTATGTACGTCTGCCACGCGGAAAAACAGCGTTTTATTGTCACCGTCCTTGAGCAACTGCTGCGGCACCACATACTTAACGCCGCTGCCCGCCAGCGCGTTAACATGCTCGGTCGGCTCATTTGCTATTTTCAAATAGTCTGCCGCCGCTTTGCCCGCACGCTGCGCCTCCTCAGTCACAAAGTCCACCAGATCGTGCACCTGCACCGCGTTTCCGCACGCGAACACGCCGGAAACCGAGGTCTGCATGCGGCTGTTCACCACCGGCCCGCCCGTTACCGGGTCCATCGCCACGTTCATACCGCGCGACAGCTCGTTTTCGGGAATCAGCCCCACCGAAAGCAGCAGCGTATCACAGGCCACATACTCCTCGGTGCCTTTGATCGGCACGCCTTTCGCGTCCACCGCCGATACGGTCACGCCCTCCACGCGCTGCTTGCCGTGAACAGCCGTCACCGTGTGCGAGAGCTTCAGCGGTATGCAAAAATCATCAAGGCACTGAACGATGTTGCGCTTGAGCCCGCCCGAGT
The DNA here is from genome assembly GCA_023412005.1 of Bacillota bacterium. Classification (GTDB taxonomy): domain Bacteria; phylum Bacillota; class Clostridia; order Christensenellales; family SZUA-584; genus SZUA-584. The sequence continues at coordinate 35,880 of JAEYOE010000005.1, read as the reverse complement.
ACGGCATCAGCTCCAGCACCATCTTCACATGGGCGCCCTCCAGCGTCATGCGCCGCGCCATAATCAGCCCGATGTCGCCGGAGCCTAAAATCACGACTTCTTTTCCCGGCATCACCCCTTCGATGTTGACAAATCGTTGGGCCGTTCCCGCGGTGAGCACACCCGCCGGGCGGTCTCCCGCCAGCATCAGCGCACCCGCGCTGCGTTCTCTGCAGCCCATGGCCAGCACCACCGCGCCCGCCGCTATGGTACACAGCCCCGTTTGCGGCCCCACCACCGTGAGCACGCGCATTGGCGATATATTTAATACCATCGTCTGTGTGAAGCACGTGATGCCAAACGCCTGCACCTTATCCGCAAACCGCGCGGCGTATTCGGGGCCGGTCAGTTCTTCGCCGAACACGTGCAGCCCAAAGCCGTTATGAATGCACTGGTTCAGTATGCCCCCCAAATGCGCCTCGCGCTCAATGATGATCACGTTCTTAGCGCCGTTCTCCTTGGCTGCAATGGCGGCAGCCAGGCCCGCCGGGCCCGCGCCGATGACGGCGACATCCGCTTTCATTCCATCGCCTCCTTCGTTCTGCCCGTGAGTATCTGCGAGCCTTCACCGTTCTTGGTGATCTCGCATAAATCCAGCCCAAGCTCTCGCGCGAGTATATCCATCACACGCGGCATGCAAAAGCCGCCGTGACACCGCCCAAACCCCGCCGCCGTGCGCAGCTTCACGCCATCCACCGTGCGCGCACCGCAAGGCCGATGGATGCTCTGCACAATCTCGGCCTCGGTCACCTGCTCACACCGACACACCACGTTCGCATAGCGCGCGTCTTTGACGATGAGTTCGCACTGCCGTTCGAGCGTCGCGTGCGCAAACACTTCAATCGGTTCACGGACACGCACTGCGCCTCTTTTCTTTGTGTCACTAAGTCCTAAACCGATCAAAAGCTGCGTGACATACTCCGCAATCGCGGGCGAAGCCGTGAGCCCGGGCGATTCGATGCCCGCCACGTTGATGAACCCCGGTACGCTCTTTGAAGCTTCAATGATAAAATCGTGTCTGTCAGAGGCGGCGCGCAGCCCCGCAAACACGGTGATCGCGCTGCGCTTTTCCACGCCCGGCGCGTAACGACGCACGCCGGCAAGTACAGCTTCGAGGCCTTCCCGCGTCGTCGCCGTGTCGTCCTTTCCGGTAAACTCCGCTGTCGGCCCCGCGATCATGTTGCCATGGGCTGTCGGCGAAAACAGCACGCCCTTGCCCTTTTCAGACGGCGCGCCAAATATCACGGCGTTGGTGCGCACGGGGCTGCTCTTATCAAAAAGCACGTATTCGCCGCGCCGCGCGGTAATGGCAAACGCTTCGCCGCCCGCCATACGCGATACCTCATCAGCATACACGCCCGCCGCATTCACCACAAACCGCGCCTGCACGGTGCGCGCGCCCGCCTCAATGGTGAATACGCCGTTTTCGTTGCTGATTGCCGTTACGCGGCTGTTAAAGAACACCTCCGCGCCGTTGCCCGCAGCGTTTTCCATTGCCGCCAGCGCCAGCTCAAACGGGCTCACGATGCCCGCCTCGGGGGCCCACAGCGCACAGCGGATCCTTTCGTCCAAATGAGGCTCCCGTTGCCTCACCTCGCTGCCCGACAGCTTTTCCACGGTGACGCCGTTTTGTTCGCCTCTTTTGAGCAACGCGTCAACGCTTTTTTCCTCTTCATCGTCAAACGCGACCACGAGCGAACCGCACTTATTGTATGGCACATGCAGCTCTTTCACGACCGTTTGCATCAGCTGATTCCCGCGTACGTTCATGCGGGCTTTGAGGCTGCCGGGCAGCGCGTCGTACCCCGCGTGCACAATGCCGCTGTTGGCGCGCGTTGCGCCGGCCGCCGCATCGCTGGCCGCCTCAATTGCACAGAGCCGTATATCCAGCTGCGACAGCTCGCGTGCGATCATCGCACCCGAAACCCCTGTGCCTATCACCGCTGCGTCGTAAACCATTGCTTCATCCCCTTTCCGAGCCCAGCGCGGTATAGCGCTTTTTCCAATAGAAAAAGCCGCACCAAAAACAATCTGGTACGGCTCATATCTCCTGCCTGTTCAGTGAATTTATTGTAGCATGCTTTTCTTGTTTTTGCAACGATCACGAAAAGCCCAAAAAAGAGTGATCAGCAATACGCATTTGACGCAACCACGCCCTTTTCTATATAATAAGCTTTATCAGCAAACAATCATCAGGGAGGGCAACGATGGCAGGTCAGATTTTTGAAAAGCTATGGTCTTCGGCGGAAAATGCATTTTTACAGGTTGGCGTGTTTGTTGGCGCGGTGCTGCTTATATTTGGCTTTATCAATTACAAAACGCAAGGACGTTTTGTGCAAAAATTAGAGGATTCCAAGCGAATCCAACCGATAATCGGTGCTTTTCTCGGCCTCACGCCCGGGTGCGGCGGCTCAATATTTGTGATGCCGCTATACTTGAAAGGCACGGTTTCGTACGGTACCGTCATCGCCACGCTGATTGCGACAATGGGCGATTCGGCTTTTGTGCTGATTTCCACAAATCCTCTCGACTACGTTTATGTTTCGGTCATCAGCTTCGCAGCCGCCATTATTTGCGGCTATCTGGTCGACGCGATGAAAATTGACGGCGGCTTCGCCAAAAAGCGTGAAGCGCTGCTGAAAAAGAATACACTCTCAACCGAAGAGCATGAAAAACTGCATGCCGAACCGTTGCGTCATATCGGCCACGAAGAGGGTGACAGTATCGATGTCCTGCTGCACCATCAGCAAAAAGGGGTGCGCGCGGGCGGCCTGATCGATCGGTTTATTCACCACGGCGCATACAAAATATTCTGGGTTCTTATTGCCGTCGGGCTGGTTCTCGGCATCTCGTTATTGTTTCAGGTGGATGTCAATACCTCGCTTGGTATTCCGCATATCGGCACGGTTATCGGCATCGCGGGTATGGTTTACTGTATTCTGTATATGGTTCTTGGCAAGCGTTTCTTAAAAAACGAAGAACACGAAGAAGAAGAACAAAAGCTATTTTCTTTGAAGGAAACACTCGTACACAATGCGCAGGATACCGCGTTCGTCTGCGTTTGGGTGTTCGCTGCCTATTTCATCTATGAGCTGTTTGTTATCTTTGTGGGCGGTGAAGCCGTTGTGGCATCGTGGATGATGTCCACCGGGCTGATGTCTGTTATCATCGGTGCGGCCATCGGGCTGGTGCCGGGCTGCGGGCCGCAGATTATATTTGTATCGCTCTACGGCAAAGGCATGATGCCGTTTGCGGCGCTGCTGGCCAACGCGATCTCGCAGGACGGCGATGCACTGTTTCCACTGCTCGCGATCGACCGCCGCTCATCGCTTATCGCAACAGTTATCACCACTGTGCCCGCGCTGCTGCTCGGCATTGCCGGCTATTACATAGAAACCTTACTGATCGGATAGCCTTCGTCAATAAAACGCACCGTAGGTTCCATTTTTCAGTTCCTGATACAGCTCTTTCATCTGCCTGCCGCTGTCGCCATACAGAAATGAAAAGGTGCTTGCGACGGTACTGATATTTAATACGCTCAGCGTCCGTTGGTGATAAACGCCGTGCTCGACATCACCTTTTTTACATCAAAAAAATTACATTTTTATAATAATTCTTTTCTTTTTTACTGCTCCGAAAAAAGCGACATCCCGCGCTATTCAAACGGGATGCCGTATTGATGAAACAAAACATAAGAAGTTATATAAGTGTTCCCCCCGGCGCGGCTATTCTTTCAAAGCACTGTACAGGGCATCGACCTGAAGACTGTTATCACCGTAAAGGAATGAAAATGTCTGATTCGGTACGGATATATTCAGCATATACAGTTTATTTCTCTTAATCTTATCCGTTTTGATGACTTTCTTAATAGATGAATACGGTAGATAAAGCGAGGAATAAGTAATATCCCCCTGTTTTTTCCGGCGAATGCGGTTATCCCTTTGTAACACGATAAGCTCCGTATCGTTGGTGAGAAACGCTGTATTGGTAATGACTTTGGATATTATCGGCAGCGCTTTGATCATTTCTTTTAGATTATTGAAATAGGGTACATATTTTGATGCCGGCTGATAAGCCACAAGGCGGATTTTATTGTCCGATGCTATGTATCGATCAATTTTTGCCGAGTATAGATGTCCGACCACATCAATTTCATGGCTCAGAGGCTCAATTTCAAGCACTTTCTCACGCGTGTTATACTTGTCTCTGATGATATCGATCAATCTCATCATGATCGGTTCCGAAACCGTATTGTATTCAATCGTCACGGTCTCATCATTCATGTACAAAAGCAGCAGTCCCTTGAGCATTGATATGGTGTTTTTAATCGCGACAACATTACCGTAAGAAACTTCTTTTTCTTCAACACCATCACGCACTCTTTTAAATATATGAAGTCTTGTTTCAAAAGCGCCGATTACATAATCGTAAAGATCCATGCCGGGGGTTGCGTCTCTCCTGTCAATTCTCCTCGGTATCTTAATCAGCATCAGCGGCTGTTCTTCTTCTTTATAGTGCTTCACAAACAAAGGCGGCATGGTGTGTTCGCCTTTTATCTCATAAACCCAAGGCCCAAAAGCATCATATTCCTGTTTGCTTTTCGAGATCATCACCATATTCCTCCATAATAAAGATTAACTTAATCATATAAATATGACCACATTGTGTCAATCGGACTATTTTAAGCATATGGCTGCTATCAGATAGCACATTTTTCCCATCTCCTTGTGCTGCTTATCACTATTTTGTCATCTCGAAAGTGGAATCGGTATAAAAATGCATATAAAAAAAAGGCTTTGCAGCCTTCAATTATTCATACACTTTATGATAAACTCTTTTCAAAAAGATAGAATAAGCCTTTCCTGTATGTCGCTTCCCCGGCTTGACGATAACCGAGGGTTTTATAAAGGCTCAGCGCATGCGGGTTTTGGGAATAAGCATCCAGCCGTACCGACGCAAATCCCTTCTCCTTGAGCATCGTCTGTGCCAGCCGCATCGCCTGCCTGCCGACCCCACAACTCTGAGAAGCAGGGTCGATACAGAGCCGGTGCACCACGGCAAACGGCGCTGCACATTTCCACGCCGCCAGTGTATACGACTCATCCTCACGGTCGTTCAGCACCACCGCGCCGACAATGCACCCATCATCGCAAACCAGATACATTTCACTGTTATTGATATCTGCTTGTATTTGAGCTTCGCTTGGGTAAATCTCGTCCCATTGATAGATGCCCATTTCGCACATAGCCGCCACGGCACGCTTATAGACCCCTATGACGGTTGTTTCGTCAGCGGGCTGCGCGAGCCTTAGTGTCAGCATTAAATCTTAATCGTCGGGTCTTCGGGTCGTGCGCGATACAGCACAAACTTTCGCCCTGACGACGAGACCGGCTCAGCCCCTGTCGCTTTTGCAATTTCGGCCACCATCTCGGCTGCGGTCACCGAGGCGTTTTGCTGCACGGTGCCCTTTATCAGCTCGCGCGCGGTCAGCGCATCATCCACCTGAACGATCACGTTCTCCGTCAGCCCTGATTTGCCCACATAAATAATCGGATCTAAATTATTGGCCATCGCACGCAGCGCGGCTCTTTGCTTGCTTGTCAGCATTATTTTTTCTCCTAATCCACAAAGTCAAATTCGAGCCCTTCAAGGCTCACTGTATCTCCCGTTTTGGCACCCGCTCTGCGCAGTGCCTTTATCACGCCGAAATCCTTGAGCAGCTTTTGAAAATGCCGCATCGAATCCGGGTCCTCCGGGTCGGTCTTGGCCAGTATCTCCTGTATCACATGGCCCTCCACGTAATAAACCCCATCTTCCAAGATGATCTCAAAGCCCTGGTCGTCTTTCTCGAGCGCCCATTCCTCAATCACACCGTCTTCCTCCACGGGCAGCGGCACCGGCAGATGATCGAGCATGTCCGACGCTTTTTCGAGCAGCACATCCGTGCCTTCGCCGATTGCCGCGCACACCTCAAACACCTCAATACCTTTCGGCGATAAATGCTCTCTCAAACGCTGCACGTTCTCGTCAGAGCCCGGCGCGTCTATCTTGTTTGCCGCAACGATTTCGGGCCTTGTGCCAAGCTCAGCCGAATAACTCACAAGCTCCTGTCTTATCACCTGATAATCCTCAACGATGTCGCGCCCCTCGCTGCACGACGCGTCCACCACGTGTATCAGCATGCGCGTGCGCTCAATGTGGCGCAAAAAATTGTGCCCGAGCCCTGCGCCCTCATGCGCACCCTCAATCAGTCCGGGTATATCCGCCATAATGAAGCTTTTGTCGCGCATCTGCACCACGCCTAAATTCGGCGACAGCGTGGTGAAATGATACGCCGCAATTTTGGGCTTCGCACTGGTGCATGCGGCCAGCAGCGTGGATTTTCCGACGCTCGGAAAACCGATCAGCCCAATATCCGCTATGGATTTAAGTTCAAGTATCACATGACGGCCCTTTGCCTTGCGTCCGTGCGTTGCAAACCTGGGGTTTTGGCGCGTCGGTGTCGCAAACCGCGCGTTGCCAAGGCCGCCCTTGCCGCCTTTCAGCAGCACTCGGCGTCCTTCACGCATATCCGCCGCCACGCGTCCCGTCTCAAAATCCTTGATGACCGTACCCGCGGGCACCTTAATCACCAAATCATCGCCCATTTTACCGCGCATATTCTTTTTCTTGCCCGGTTCTCCGTTCGGCGCAACATATTTCATCTGAAATTTAAAATCCATCAGCGTGCGCATATTCTCGTCAACTTCAAACACAACCGAGCCGCCGTCGCCGCCGTCACCCCCGTCCGGGCCGCCCGCCGTCACGTACTTCTCCTTGCGGAACGAAACGCTACCGCTGCCGCCGTCGCCCGCTTTGATGTATATTTTCGCTTTGTCAACAAACATTGTAATAATTAACCCTTTCCGCCCCATTGGCAGATATCATATAAGAAGCATGTGCCGCAGGCTGGCTTACGCGCGCTGCACACCTTGCGCCCATGCCAAATCAACCAGTGATGTGCGTCCGACCATTTATCCTTCGGTATGTTTTGCATAAGCTGCATTTCCGTTTCCAGCACATCCTTGGCGCTTGCAAGCCCCAAGCGGTTCGTCACGCGAAACACATGCGTATCCACCGCGATCCCCGGAACACCGAACGCGTTTGACAGCACCACATTTGCCGTCTTCCTGCCCACACCGGGCAGCTTTGTTAATTCCTCCATCGTGCGCGGCACCTTGCCGCCGTACTCATCCGAGAGTATTCGGCAGGCGGCCAGCAGATTTTGCGCCTTGGTGTGATAAAATCCGCAGCTTTTGATGTAGCCCTCGAGCTCGGCAAGGCTTAAGCGCAGCATGGCCTGCGCATCCGGTGCTTTTTCAAACAGCACCTCCGTCACAGCGTTCACCTGCTTGTCTGTCGTCTGAGCAGACAGCATCGTTGCGACGAGCAGCTCAAACGCATTACGAAAGCGCAATGCAGGCTTCGCTCCGAAGTACTCAAGCTCCAGTCTTTTTAGTATCTCCTGATTGTTGTTCATTTTTTTCTCCCGATTGTCCATATATTATATCGGCAGTTGGCATAAAAAACAAATGCTTTTCTCTCAGCCAAGCTTTGCGGCGTATATTTTGTGCCGAGCGGCGAAAAATATCATTATGTTCAATGTGATTATTAAAACAGTGATACTTTATTTCTTCGCGATGCTGGTGATCCGCCTGATGGGCAAACGGCAGGCTGGCGAGCTGCAGCCTTTTGAGCTGATCATTGCTGTTATGATTGCGGAGGTGGCCGCCACGCCGATGGACGGCCCCGGTATACCCATCACCTATGGCATCGTGCCTGCCACGATGCTGCTCTTGCTGCACAATCTGATTGCCTTTATCTCAATAAAGAGCGACAAGGCACGTGCGTTTTTTTCGGGCAAGCCGAGCATCGTAATTCACAAGGGAATCATCCGGCGCGAAGAGCTTAAAAAGCAAAGCTATAACTTGAACGACCTTTTGGAGCAGCTGCGCAACAAAAACGTGATGAATATTGGCGATGTGCACTATGCGGTGCTGGAAACCAACGGTGAGCTCAGCGTGATGCTCAAGCCCGAGAAACGCCCGGCCACCCCGGAAGACATGAGCATTGCCCCGAATAACCCCGGCTTTTGCTACGACGTGATACTTGACGGCAAGCTTAAACCCGATAACCTGCAGCGTCTGGGGTTCACGGTCGGTCAGTTGGAAAGAATCATGAAAACCAACAACTTGAAGCGCACGCGGGATGTTTTTTTAGCCATGGCCGACGAAACCGGCAGTGTATTGTTTCAAGATTATAATGGCCGTCAATCCACGGGGAGTTTGACCAATGGCTAAAAAAATAACCATATTCATCCTCCTGGCCTTGATATTAGGTGGCGCGATTTTACAGCATATTTACGTTACCGGCGCAACAGAACAGCTGAAAAACGACTTGCATCAGGTTTATATTGCACTGAAAGACGAGGATTACGATAAAGCAATGACAGCTTCCCGGACTTTCAGCGAGAACTGGGAAAACGAAAAACGTCTTTACGAATCACTTTTTAAACACGAAGAAGTTGATCTGATTTCCGCAGGAGCAGCCCGCATAACTGAATTGTGCACGCATCGCGATAAGGCAGCAGCACTCGCCGAAACAGCGGAAACTCTTTATTACATCAACCATATACACGAAATTGACAGCGTCAATCTGGAAAATATATTGTAATGTATCTTCATTGCCATGAAAAGCTGTAAGACCAGCTTTCGGGCTTTGCGTCTTCGGCAAGAACCGGTTCGTCAAAAACGATGCCGCCGGTGAGCCCGATTTCTTTGGCCGTCAGCTCAAAATGACAAGCCGCAATGCCCATATCAATACGCTGCATGCAAAAGCCGTAAAGCGTATTGCCTGCGTAAAGCTTATCGGCCGCAAGATAAAAGTGCAGCGCATCCCCCATGCGAATTACGCGCCACGGCTGCTTGTTCGAAGCAGACGGCCCGATACGCACCATCTCAAGGCACGTTTGCAGCGGCCCCTCTTCTAAAAACAGCGGCGTTTTCACACTTTCGTCGAAAAAAATCTCGCCAAAGCGCTTGCGTTTTCTCGCGCCCGCGCCTGCCGCCACCATTTTCTCGGTCAGCGTTTTTTTCTCCGCCGTGTACCCAACAGGCGATATGGCCGGCATAAATTCATTATTCGGCTTAACCAATGCCAGAAAGGCCGCCCGTTTGAACGTGCCGCCGAGCCAGCAGGTGCCAAGCCCCTGTGCCGTGGCAAACAGCACCGCTTTTTCAAACGCGTACCCGAAGCCTTCAATATCGCGTCCGCCTTTTTTCACGCAGCCGACGAAAAACGTTTTGACACCCTTGATGAAGCCATAGGTGCCGAGCTTGCCGGAACCGCCTTCCACAATGTCAAAGCGCACCTGCGCGCCAAACGGATTCTCAGCAGCCTCAGTAAAATAGCTTTTGAACCGGTCGAGTTTCTCGGGTTCCACAGGCTTTGAGTCGTAAGTTCTGACGGATGTTCTTTTTTGTATCAGTTCAATGATGCTCTGTTCTGAAAGCATATACTCCTCCGTAAAAGAATAGAATATGTCTCAATAGATCCTGGTCCACTACGTAGTCGTCGCTCGCTCCTCAGGATGACCCAAAATAGTTGCTTTTCATAACAATGACACAAGGAAACTTTGTCAGCAGTCTAATCGATAAGGATCGTTCCATCAATTAGGAAGCTCTGATGAGATGAGGCGGGCCGAATCAGCGAGATAATTTTTATGTTCTGCAAGGCGTAACCGCCGAAATAGCAGCGCTATTTCAAGGTTACAGCGACACAGCAGAGCGGCAAATCAGCCACTCAGACGGTTCGCCGAATGAATCAGCGCTTCCGCTAAAAGCTCCATCGGTGTCGTCGCATGCTCACGTTAATCACGAGCCCGAACGCAATCATATTGGTCAACAAATTTGAGCCCCCGTAGCTCATGAACGGCAGCGGAATTCCCGTGATGGGCATCACGCCGATGTTCATGCCGATGTTCTCAAAAATATGAAACAGCGTCATCGCCGCCACACCCACAATAACCAGCGTGCCGAAGTCGTCCTTCGCCTTGGTCGCCAGATACAGCGTGCGAATAATCAGCACAAAATAAAGCAGTATCATGACGATTATGCCGACAAAGCCGATCGCTTCGGCGGTGGATGCAAAGATAAAGTCGGTATGCTTAAAGGGAATGTTTGAGAGCTTACTCTCGCCGCCCAAGGAAAAAAGCCCCTTGCCCGAAACCTGCCCCGAGCCCACCGCAATTCTCGCCTGTTTAGACTGCAAACCCATATCCTCAATCTGCTGAGGTGTCATACCCGGCGTCGCAATACCCAAAAACGAATAAATTCGGTTTTTCTGCCAGTCCGCCATCAGCAGCCATCCGACAGGCAATGCCACGACCATACAGCCTATCATTGCCCCAATCAGCTTTAAGCTGGTTTTCGCAATAAACAGCATGGAAAAGAACGTAAACGCATACACCAACGCTGTGCCCCAGTCCGGCTGAATCATAATCAGCGCGAACGGCACAATGAAAACGCCCAGCAACGGCGCGATATCTTTGAACTTTCGAATACCGCCGTCACGGCCTTGGGTTTTCTTAGAGATCATGTGTGCCATCACAACGATCATGCCGATTTTACCAACCTCGCTTGGCTGGAAGCCCGACGACCCGATGCGAAACCATCCGGATGTGCCGTTAATTTCCGACCCAAAAAAATACACCGCCACAAGCAGCCCTACGATAACGATATAAATCCATTTGTAGTATTCTTCGATGGCATGGTAATCGGGCAGCAGTACGATGAACATGGCCAGCAGAGCCACACCAAACCAAGCCAGCTGCTGCAGCGCATGCGTTAAATCGAGTTGGGCAATCGCCGCACTCAGCGACCCCATGTTCTCAGTCAGCGGGTCAGACTCGGCAGACGCGATGGCCACAAAGCTGAAAAGAATCAGCACAATAATGTTGGCAAACAGCAGCCAGTCGATGAATTTGAACATTCTCGGATCGATAAATTTCAGATTCAAAACACGCAACCCCTTATTCTTTACGAAACTGTTTCGATTATAACATAATTATTAATTGCGCACCACCCAATCCACTGAATGTTTACAATTCTGTGGATTCCTTGGGACAAGAATATCAGAAAAAGCCCGCATAGGGAAGTGGCTGTTTTTAACTCGGCGGCCTGAGCCCGGCTTCACGTTGTGTAGACAAAACCGCCCGCAGAATGGTATATTGAAATGGCGCATTTCGGGGCGCGCATGGGAGGAAAAAATGGCGTACAGGGCATTATACCGCACTTGGCGGCCCGCACGGTTTGCGGAGGTATCGGGGCAGGATCATATCGTTAAAGTGCTCGCCGGGCAGATTGAGTCCGGGCGTATTGCGCATGCTTATCTTTTCTCGGGCCCCCGCGGCACCGGCAAAACCAGCCTTGCCAAAATATTCGCGCGCGCCGTGAACTGCACAGCACGGGAAGCAGGCGAACCCTGCGGCAAATGCGAGGTGTGCCTGGAAACAGCGTCGGAAAACCCGGTGGATATTGTGGAAATTGACGCAGCCTCCAACAACGGTGTGGACAGCGTGCGCGAAATTCGCGACCGCGTGAATCTGCTGCCTGCTGTCTGCCGCTACAAAGTCTATATTATCGACGAAGTTCATATGCTTTCAAAGGGCGCGTTTAACGCGTTGCTAAAAACACTCGAAGAACCGCCCGCACATGTGATATTCATACTCGCGACCACCGAGCCGCACAAGCTGCCCGCCACGATACTTTCGCGCTGCCAGCGTTTCGATTTTAGACGGATCTTGGCAGACGATATCACCGCCCGATTAACCGAGGTCGCCAAGGGTGAAGGGTACGACTTTGAGCCCGAGGCGCTGCAGTTGATTGCTCAAGCGGCGGAAGGCGGCCTGCGCGACGCACTTTCGATACTCGATCAGTGTGCGTCCTCCGGCCCGATCACGCGGCAGAGTGTAACCGCATCACTCGGCGGCGGCGGCACACAGCAGCTGCTCGAATTGATCGGCAGCATCACAGCTTACGACGAAAAAAACGCGCTTGAGCAGCTCTCCTCATTGCTGAATGCCGGAGCCGATACGCGCGCGATGATTAAAGACCTCGCGGAAGCATTTCGCAAAATGATGTGGCTCGCCGTCGGCGCAGGAGATGCAAGCGACAACAGCCTTAAGCCCATGGCGGCGCGTTTTGGGAAGAACGCATGCGTGCGTGCGCTGAATATACTGATACAAAAAGAATACGAGATGCGCCAAAACCTGCGTGCCGACATTGTGCTTGAAACGGCGGTGATGGCACTGATGGCGCCCGAAGACGACGCATCCTCGCCCGATAAAGCGCGCATTGAAAAGCTTGAGGCGCGTCTAAGCGCACTCGAGCAACGCCCGGCCACAGCAGCACCAACGCAGGCAGCCAAGCCCGAAGCCCCCAAAGCTGAAAAGAAAGCCGCTGCCAAAGAACAAAAAGCCGCCCCTGCCGCCGCGCAGCCGGAAGCAGGCGACGCACAGGCGCTTTGGTATCAGCTGCTGGACGCGCTGAAGGCGGATGCCTACTTTGCCTATCCGCACGCGGCCAAGGCCGTTAAAGCCATGCGCCGGGGTGCCGATACGCTCGAAGTCACGTTCAGAGAAAACGCCGAGGTGGCAGCCGATTTTTTAAAGCAGCCGGCCGCCGTGAAGGCGCTCGGTGAAGCCATAGAAAAAACAGCGGGCATTCAAATGAACATCAGCGTTATTGTGGAAAAAACGCATGGTTCAAAAGCAAAAAATGCGGACATACTTGCGATGTTCGGTGATAAAATCGAAGAAATATAAGGAGGTTTCTCAATGTCAAAGAGAAAATCTTTCGGCGGCGGAAATGCCATGAACATGGGGTCTATGCTGGCCAAGGCACAAAAAATGCAGGCGGATATGGCGGCGGCACAGGCCGAAGCCGAGCAGGCCGAGGTGGAAGCCACAGCGGGCGGCGGCGCGGTCACCGTAAAGGCCAACGGTGCCAAAAAGATCGTCAGTATTAAAATCTCGCCCGAAGCGGCGGATCCGGACGATATCGAAATGCTCGAAGATCTGATAATGGCAGCCGTTAATGAAGCCATTTCCAAGGCAGACAGCGTGATGCAGCATAAAATCAACGCGGTTACCGGCGGCATCGATCTCGGAGGCATGTTCTGATTTGAGCGGCATCATTGAACCGGTGGCACGGCTGATCAATCAGTTTTCCAAGCTCCCGGGCATCGGCCAAAAAACCGCGCAGCGGCTTGCGTTTTACGTGATTCACATGAACGACAGCGATGTGCAAGCGTTCGCAGACGATCTGGTTCACGCTAAAAAAGCTGCTGTTTACTGCCCGAGCTGCGGCAACCTCATGCAGCAGGGCGAACCGTTTTGCAGCATCTGTGCGGACGCCGCGCGTGACAGTTCGCTGATTTGTGTTGTCTCAGATATCAAGGACGTGCTCGCCATCGAAAAGACACGCGAATTCAAGGGCGTTTATCATGTGCTGCACGGTGTGATTTCGCCGATGGACGGCATCGGGCCGGACGATATCAATATCACAGGGCTTATCGACCGTCTCGCAGGCGGAGAGGTGAACGAAGTGATACTCGCCACCAATCCGGATGTTCAGGGCACGGCGACGGCAGCGTACATCGCCAAAACCATTCGACCGCTGGTATCTAAAATCACGCGCATTGCGCACGGCGTGCCCGTGGGCGCTGATCTGGAATACACGGACGAGGTGACGCTGTCACGCGCCATTGAAGGGCGCACACTGTACTAGGTATACAAACCCCGCTTGTTGGCAATAATCACAGCATCAACCTTGATTAAGGAGGATGCTGTATGAATGCTCACGAATATGTCGGCGAAGTGAAGCGCGCTTACGCCATTTGGCAGGCGGCTCAGAACTATTTTGACAACGTGGCTGACCCTGACTTGATTGATTTTGCGATTTACGACATGGAAGCTGCCAAAAAAAGATACGTTTATATGCTGAAAAAAGCCCGAGAACTGCACAAGGAAGCACTTTGACATAGCTTTTGCGGCCAAAACACAGAAATACTGGCGATGTGGAGCGAAGACGACGCGTTTTCGCTCTTGTTGTATGTAACTCACCATGACGTGTTTTTCCGGTATCATCAAATTAATCATGACAAAAATGCTTGTTTTCGTGACATATTGCCGACAGCCGGCACTTTTTTGCTTGTACGGTCGTCATTTTTACTATATAATTTCACTATCCTGTTTACCTGTTTATCACACAAATTCGCATTAAAAGTGAGACTTAAAAAGTGTGCACGAAAAAAAGCGGTTCTAATCAAAGCAAAAAAAACGGGGAACAAAAAGGGGTATTGGCTCTTGAGGCACTGCAGTTAATCGGTAATAATATCGCCAAGCTGCCTCCCCACGATATTGACGAAAATCAAATCTTAGCCGGGCTATACCCTGCTGAGCCGGACGTGTTCAGCTTTCCGACCGACATCCTCACCCAAATCTTTGCCGACTCGAGCGGAAAATCATGGCGCAAGATACTGGATTCTCTTTTTACGCGCTACGGCTGGGTTTACGAACACTCCGTTAACGTGGCGCTTATCTGCGCCATGATCGCGATTGAACTGAATCTGGACAGAAAATCTTTATATAACGTCACGCTCGGCGGCCTACTTCACGATGTCGGCAAGCTGCTGGTTCCTATGACCATCATACAAAAAGACACATCCCTTTGCGAAGCGGAAATGAACCTTGTGAAAAAACACAGCGAACTTGGGATGAGCCTGACGGCAGGCTGTGGCCTTAACAGCGATTGCATGGCAGTTATCCTTCAGCATCATGAGCGTTTGGATGGCAGCGGTTATCCGTATGGGCTTAAAGGCAAAGACATTCATCCGCTTGCTCAAATTGCGATGATTGCGGATGTGCTGGATGCGATTACCTCATACCGGCCGTACCGGCCTGCCAGAAGCATCGACGAAGCCATAGGGCTCATCAAGCAGGAAGGCGATAAGTTCGGGCGCGAGTATGTTGCCGCGTTGGAAAAGCTGCATAAAAAAATAAGCAAATAGAGACTGTTAACCAAATCTCAATTGTGATTTTGAGTGCCCTCTTAATAAGCGCTATTTTCATGCGATTCCTATCCACTTCGTCGCGGGCAGGTTCCTCAATAGCCAGACGCGGTTTATCATTCGCTATTCAGTCCGCTTTAGTAAAAAATTAAGCGACGACTTTAATGCAAACCCGTACAGATTCTCATCCATATCACAGCATCCTGCGATCACTGTGCATGGTCATGCGAAGCATGTCTGTTATCGCAGCTTCTCGTTTATTTTGAGATAGCGCATAATGATTTTGTACGAAACAGCGATCGTCTGCGTAGTCGATTGTCATCACTTTGAGACTATCCATGGGATGTATACCGCAATGAGTCGGCTCCCTTATCTCAAGCGTTGGGAAGCATAAAGGATCAGGTTTTTTGTGCCTGTTCTTGACCGTCAAGCCATTTTTGTAATATTATATCGATTAAAACGATATGGAAGAGGTTTTTATGGTTTGTTCTCGCTGCGGCAGCCAAAACGTGATGGTGACGGCGGTGGCTGAACAGCGCCCGCGCGGTTGTCTGCTTACGCTGTTTTATATCTTTTTGCTGTTGATTCCCATTATCGGGTGGATTGCGCTTTTCATGCTGATACGCGGTCGGCGCTCTCACACCGTCAGTTACGCGGTTTGCCAGACGTGCGGCAAGAGGCGCAGGGTGTAATAAAACATAAAAGAGGCGCTTCCCACCGTCGTATAAACCCATACGATCAGCATATCTGGCGAAGATGCCAAAATAAACTCTGATCGCGACTCAAGTCACAACAGTTTGAGACGATGCTGCCCTCTGAACAGATTAACTTATGACTTCTTTACTCTTCCGCTTTGCAAAAGTCCATGCACAAAATGAATTTTCTGTTGTCCCCGCTTTTAAAGATTTCCGCAGATGTTAAACACAAATGCCCCGTCGCAAGAGAGACATACGGCTCGGTGACATATTTGTCGCGCTTGCCATTCGCCACATGATAGTAATACCGCTTCATTGAATGGTCAGTACCCGGTTGTGCCGAATAAAATATCAGGCTCTGGCGCGTGCTGCAATGGCCGCAGCCAAACACTGTCTCGCTGCATTGCCTGCCGTTTTCGTCGAGTACGTAGGCGCACTCCACATCGCTGTGCTTGCCGACGATATCGCGAAGCCGCTCGTTAAATTCCTCCGCGCCATTCAGCTCCGCCAACGCCTTTTTGGCAATGGCCGCGATTCTCGAATATGTTCGCTGCTCATTTCTTAACGACTCGGTCACATGGCTTCTATACTTATCGGCCAGTGTGCCGATACGCTCGTTGGCAAACGGCTCGTCAGAAAGCACAGCAGGCTGCGAGAAATAAAAGCCCTGTATCATGTTAACGCCCAGATGCAGCGTTTCTATTGCTTCCTCTTCCGTCTCTACGCCTTCGGCCACCACCATCGCGCCGATTTGCGTGGCCAGCCGTATCAGCGACTTCACCACCTCCTGCTTGTGATAATCGCCATGAATATTGCGAATCAGGCTTAAGTCAATTTTGATGATGTCTGGCTTTACAATGGGAATGCGGTCGAGATTCGAAAACCCCGCCCCCACGTCGTCCAGCGCTATTAAAAATCCTGCACCGCGGTACCTGTCAATAAACGTTTTTAATGCGCTGTTGTTGAGCACCTTTGTTTCGTTGATTTCTACAACGATATTGTTCGGATCAATGCCGTATTTTTTCGTTTGTTCGATTAAATAATCGCTGCCCTTTGCCTGATCAAGAATTGAGGCATCAAGATTGATAAACAGCAGTTTGTCTTTATTCTGCGGATAAATGCGCCCGAACGCTTCCAGCACCTTTTCACGGCACAGCCGATCCAGTTCAAGCGTCAGCCCGTTGTTCAGCGCTGCGTCAAAGAGCGCCTTGGGAGAAACGCTCACGCCTCCCTCAAATCCGCGAATCAGCCCCTCCATGCCGCAAACAACCTTGCGCGTCATATACACAACCTGCTGAAAGTGCGCAATCAAATCCTCATTGTGCAGTATTTTTTTGATGTCTGGCTCTCTTTTTGTCTGTCCTGATGCTGCAAACCCCATTGCCTCTTTATCCGCCTTTCAAAATAAAAGCCCTCAAACAAGCCCATACTCAGCTTATTCAAAGGCACCATTGCCTCACCAATCCATTTATTTCCGTGTTTTACCAATCTTCAAAAAGTCTACAAATCAAATTATATATAACACATTATACAAAAGTGTAACACACATCGAGCAATTTTCTATAACTTCTGCAACATATCCGTTATCTTATTGATGTGATACCGAATAAGTACGGGTATGATATAATGGTGCAACCAAAACGGATTGGAGCTTAATAAAATGAGTGAATGCATATTCAAAAAATACCACGGGCTCGGCAACGATTACCTGGTTTACGATTGCGTTAAAAATACCACCAAGCTGACCGAGGCGATGGTTAAAGCGATCTGCGACCGCAATTACGGGCTTGGTTCCGACGGCATACTCGTCGGGCCAACTGACAATAACGGCATGCTTGGCGTGCGCATATTTAATCCGGACGGCAGCGAAGCCGAAAAGAGCGGGAACGGCGTGCGTATATTTGCCGCTTACCTTAAGGACGCGGGCTATGTGAGCACAGATTCATTTCTGCTGCACACGGCGGGCGGCACGGTGCACGTTCAGTTTCTGGATGAAACGGGCAGAACCATGCGCGTTTCGATGGGTCGGCTCTCGTTTGACAGCGGCGACATCGGCGCGGTGGGTACGCCGAAAACGCTGGTGGATGTGCCGCTGGAATTCGGCGGCACGGAATACCGCTGCACCTGTGTATCGATCGGCAACCCGCACTGTGTGATCCCGATGGGCGAAATATCCAAAGAGAAGGTCTGTGAAATCGGTCAGTATTCCGAAACGGCCAAGTATTTTCCAAAGCACATCAACACGCAAATCGTCAAGGTGCTGGACAGGAACAATATTCAGATTGAGATATTTGAGCGCGGCGCGGGCTACACGCTTGCTTCGGGCAGCAGCAGCTGTGCGGCTGCGGGCGCGGTTTATAAGCTCGGGCTGGTCGAATCGGATATCATGGTGCATATGCCGGGCGGCAAGCTGAAGATTGAAATATCTGCAGACCTCGACGTGTTTATGACAGGCCCTGTGGTTTACGTGGGCACCATGCTGCTCAGCGGGGATTTCTTTGAGACGCTGCCAAACTAACGGCAACAAGGAACAGGGTGCATCTCCGATTTTGGGTAAACGCGAAGAGTGTAAAGATAAGCAGCATTCTTTCCGGGCGGATGAGCCGCACGAGGGTTCATCCGTTTCGGATGCATAATAGCGGTAACGACCGGGCCTGTTAGGAAGATACATCTCCCGATCGTGACCACAGATGTTATCCTGATGATGTTATCGGTTACGGCATTACCGACACCCCATCCTTGATCAATGCCGTTTCATTTTGCCTGTACATATTGAAATCCATGCTGTCCAAGGCCATAGCCAGTATCGTCGAATTCCTTCCTTATGTCAGCTGAGAGGCTGTACAACCTGCCGGTCATATTCCTCAGTTCCGGTCTTATAAACCACCATACCGCAATGCTGGTATTTGATATACGGGAATGTATCGTCCATGTAGTCCGGGCTGTCGTGCCAGCGAATCTCTAAATCTTCCCAGGACATGGCCGTGTAACACCCTGCGGTTCCGGGATCCATAAACAGCACACTGCTGTCATTGTATCCGCAGGCAATCACCCAATGTCCGCTTGCCCAGTAATCCCGGTAATCCTCTGCACTAAACGAGACCCATTCATCCGGGGCTGTTTCCTTGTATTCCCACGCCTGCAGGGGCATCAAAACAACGCCGCCGTCTTTGATGATTTTTTTCAGTTCCTCGGCGGTCATATCCTCCTGCCAGGTCACATCCAATTCTCTGGTTTTCTGCAGATAAGCCAGAATGCTCTGGTAGGTGGTTCCGCTTTCCTTCGTTGTCCCGCAATCCTCCATAAGATATTCGTCGTTAATATCCAAATCGTAGGAAGCCCAGCGCAAAAGGCTGTGCATGGCTGCAATGCCGCAGGAGTAAGTTGTCCCCTGGCGGATCAGCGGGATTTCCACAAACTGCGGATAATCAGATAGCCCCGCCTGCGCGAAATCTGCTTCTTTCTGCCAACAACCGCATAGGAGGACAGTCAACAGAAGAATTGCGAGTAGCATTGTCAAAAGCTTTTTCATTTTCATAATGCATGCCTCCAAAATGGGTGATAGGTAATCAAAGGATATTGTATTGGTTATACATAAGCAATACAAGACTAACTATATATGAAGTCAATAGAAAAAAGAAAGAGTAAAGCGTAGAAAAGGTAATGAAGACATCGGTATAGGAGTGCCTAAAGGGTCGGGTTGTATTTTGCTATATTGTTAACTGACAAAATCTCCACCGGTCCATTGACAGGATAAACCTCCCGTCAGCAGCATTCTGAAAAGTGAAGAGATCCCTCAAAAAGCATAGCAACATCAATGCCAATACAAACCATTGCAAATATCTCCTTGTATTCGCTCTGCTCAATGCTTTATGCGAGCATAGCCGGTGGATGGTAACGCTAAAGCCCATACAAAAACAGCGGAGTAGTCCATCCGCTCCGCTGTTCCTATTCATTTAAACACTGGCCAGTTTTGGCCGTTTGTTCACAATCGGCGACAGGCTGTCGATCAGCACCATCAGCAGCCATGCGTATAATGGCAGCTCCACCGCCGCGCCAATTAACCTCGGCGGGATCAGCACCTCAAGAGGCACCGCGTAAAAAGCCCAAACCAACAACGTATTGAGTATCACCGAGCATACGATTTGCGCAGCCAGCGCCGCGCCTGTGGCCTTCCATATGCTGTTCTTTTTGCTGCGAAGGTAAAACAAACCCGCAATCACGCCGAACAGGGCCATGGTAATGGAGAATGCCGGGTTGTAAACGCCCACCTGCACCCCCATAAAAAAGCCGGCTGTATCGGCTACAAAACCAACAATTCCGCCTGCAAGAGGCCCAAAAAATATACCCGCAAGCATAATGGGCAGCGGTGTCAGAGAGATTTCCACTGTTTTGACACCTGTGAAATTGAGTTCTACCGAGAGAAACGCGCTGAACACAGCGCCCAGCGCCGCAAGCAGCGCCATGATGATCATTGTACGAACGTTAAAATTTTTCATACAAAAAAACCTCCTTCCCTTGAATATAGCAAAGACACGCCATTAAGAGAAAAAGG
This sequence comes from Bacillota bacterium, assembly GCA_023412005.1. Classification (GTDB taxonomy): domain Bacteria; phylum Bacillota; class Clostridia; order Christensenellales; family SZUA-584; genus SZUA-584. The sequence goes on along the minus strand of JAEYOE010000005.1, from coordinate 15,483 downwards.
TTTCTCATAAGCAGCGGACGCGACTCTGTACCGCAGGCTGTAAAGCCTTTCGTCCCCGGGCGACATCCCATCCCAGAGCACTTAACGCACAAAATCTACTCTGCACATATATCAAGCGATTATATTATACCAATGAAACGTTCATCCATGCAACGCTTTTCTTACACAACGCTTTTCTCAAATTCTGCATCCGCCGAAAAAACACGCAGCGACAGCACGGCAATCCATATCTGCAGTGTGAAAATATTGATACGCTCAACCAGCCCCGCAATGGGCAGGTTGTTCGCCATAGAAACTGGCGTCATGCCGCCCGCAACCACCATAATCATCGCGCAGACGAACACGAACAGGCCCGTTTTTCGCAGCGGCGTTTTCTTAAGCCCGATACCGATAAAGAAGCCGCATGTGATGGTGCACAGCACCACAATCACCGTGACAATCAAATGTCCCATGTTCTGCGGGTCCATCTCGGTGCCGCCCTCACTGAGCGGAAACAGCCCGTAGCCAATCAGCGATACGGTTTCCATCACGATCAGCAAGACCGCGCCGATTTTGGCGGCTTTGCCAAAGCCCTTCTCTCTGAAATAGAAGAAAAGGCTCACCGAAAAAACAACCGCGAGTATGCCATATGTGGTTGTTAATACTCGCAGAAACGACGCTCCGGGCGCGCCGTCGGCGGTCAGTTCGCTGATGGTCTGCGTCAAATGGCTGTAATTCATCCATAAAAAGCCGCCGATTACCACATGCGCCGTGTAAACCAGCGCGCTGATAAAGCCGCAAAGTCCAAGAAGCTGCCAGATGCTCTTTTTCATATTGTTACCCTCATTATTGTGTATTTTTGAACAGTTTCGAAGCAACGCTTTTCAAAACCGTCTCGCACTCATGCGATGGTTGAGCAGCCAAAAAGAAGTTAGTTAGTATAACAAACAAATTATAGCGTGACAGCTCATTTTGTGTCAACAATATCCGCGCCGTTTAATCAGTAAAAATGACAAAATCGTCATGCAAAAATCCTGCTTTCAGGCTATAATGAAGCGGGTGATGATGATGAAAACTGTGCTGCTCGTGGAAGACGACAAAACGATTGTGATGGGCCTTGAATACACGCTCAGGCAGGAAGGCTATGAGGTGCTTGTTTGCTATAACGCTGCACAGGCCTTAAGTGTTGTGGACGACAAGCGTTTTGATATCGCGATACTCGACCTCTCGCTGCCCGACGGCAGCGGCTACGACATCTGCCGACGCATTAAATCACGCGGAGACAAGCCCGTAGTGTTTTTAACCGCCTGCGACGATGAGGTGAACGTGGTGATGGGGCTCGATATGGGCGCGGATGACTACATCACCAAGCCTTTTCGCTTACGCGAACTGATGTCGCGCCTTCGCAGCGTGCTGCGCCGTACCGAGAAATCGGAAGACAGAGGTGACGACCTCTCTCTCGGAGATATCATCATCAACACAAAACAGGCGCGCGTGTTAAAAAACGGCAGTGACGTGCTGCTGACCGCGCTCGAATATCGTCTGCTGTTAACGCTTGCCGTACACCCGGGTCAGGTGCTCTCGCGCACGCAGCTGCTCGAAGGCATTTGGGATATCGCGGGCGAATTCGTGAGCGACAACACCTTAACCGTTTACATCAAGCGACTGCGCGAAAAGATAGAGGACGACCCCCAAAATCCGGTACTGATTCAAACCGTACGCGGCCTTGGCTATAAGGCGGGTGAATAGCATGCTGCGCAACCCCGAGTTCAAACGTTTTTTACTGATACTCGCCGGGCTTGCAGCACTTTTGTCTGCGGTGGGGTTTTTTATTGGCATAGCCGCCGGGCTTGTCACAATGGCGGGCAGCCTTGCACTTATTGCCCTTTTCATCGTTTACACATGGCATCGGTACACCCAAATTGCATGCTTGAGCAACTATTTGAAGCGAATCAACAGCGGCGACTACGCTCTCGATGTGCGCGACAACACGGAGGGTGAGCTGTCTATTCTCAAAAGCGAGCTGTATAAGGTTACCGTGATGCTGCGTGAAAAAAGCGACACGCTTGCCATCGACAAAGCCGCGCTGCAAAACGCGCTCTCGGATATTTCGCACCAGCTTAAAACACCGCTCACATCGATGTTTATGATGACCGACCTGCTCTGCGACGCACAGCTGCCCGACGAGAAACGCCGTGAGTTCACCGGTCGCCTGCGTGCCCAGCTCGAGCGTATTCAGTGGCTCGTGTCGTCGCTGCTCAAGCTCAGCAAGCTGGATGCCAAAGCAGTGACTTTTAAGCGGGTTCCCGTATCCGCCAAATTGCTGCTGGAGAAGGCCTGCGCCCCGCTGCTGATTCCCATAGAAATCAAAAATCAGTCGCTGAACGTGGAAGACAGCAACATCACGGTGTACTGCGATGAAAACTGGACGGCGGAAGCACTGCTGAACATACTGAAAAATTGCGTGGAGTACACGCCCGAGGGCGGCCGTCTGTCGGTAAAGTGTACCGCTAACCCGATTTATACACAGATTCAAATCAAAGACAGCGGCCCCGGTATTAGCCTTAAAGACCTGCCGCATGTGTTCAGCCGTTTTTACCGCGGCAGCAATGCCTCAGACGACAGCGTGGGCATCGGCCTTGCGATGGCCGCCGCCATCATTAAAGAGCAGGGCGGCAGCATCGACGCGTCAAACCACCCGCAAGGCGGCAGCGTTTTTACCGTGCGTCTGCCAAAATGACAAAACCGTCATCCAAAGTGTCACCGGTGTGTCACTTTTTTCATTTATCATGGCGGTGTACAAAGCAATTAAGGAGTTAACGCCATGGAAATTTTGAAAGTTGAAAATTTAAGCAAGGTATACGGCAGCGGCGAAGCCACGGTGCGCGCGCTTGATGACGTATCGTTCAGCGTGGATAAGGGCGAGTTTGTCGCCATTGTCGGGTCGTCCGGCTCGGGCAAAAGCACGCTGCTTCACATCTTAGGGGGTGTCGACCGCCCCACGTCCGGCAAGGTTTTTATCGACAATACGGATATTTACGCGCTGAACGAAACGCGCCTCGCGATATTCCGCCGCCGTCAGGTGGGCCTGATTTACCAGTTTTACAACCTCATCCCGGTGCTCGACGTGGAAGAGAACATGATGCTGCCGCTGCTGCTCGACGCACGCAAACCCGATGCCAAGCAGCTGGGTGATCTTTTTCATATGCTCGGGCTGGAAGAACGCAAAAAACACCTGCCGAACCAGCTCTCGGGCGGCCAGCAGCAGCGTGTATCCATCGGCCGTGCGCTGATCAACAGCCCGGCATTGATGCTGGCCGACGAACCCACAGGCAACCTCGACAGCAAAAACAGCGCAGAAATCATTTCATTGCTGCGCCTTTCGAACAAGCAGTTTGCGCAAACGCTGATACTGATCACGCACGATATGGATATCGCGCTGCAGGCCGACCGCATCATTCACATTGAAGACGGGCGCATCATCAAGGACGAGGTGATGCGCAAATGAACGTGATGCGAAGCTTTACGCTCAAAAGCCTCAAACGCAACAAAAAAAGAACGATTGTGACGATCATCGGTGTTATTATCTCCACCGCAATGCTCACCGCCGTGTCCGTTTTCTTCTCGTCGTTCGTCAGCCTGATCCAGCGCGACACCATCGCTTCAGATGGCAACTGGCACGCTGCCATTCAAAACGTACCGGCAGAGAATGCAAACGCCATCGCGAGCGATACAGCTATCGACAAATCGTTTCTCATGCGCGACCTTGGATATGCCGCTCTTGACGGCTCAGTCAACGAGTCAAAGCCGTATCTTTTCGTCCGACAGTACACCCAACCAGGCTTTGAACAGATGTCGGTGAAGCTGCAGGATGGCCGGCTGCCGCAAAACAGCGGCGAGGTGATTATCTCCGAAACCATTGAGAACAGCGCAGGCGTGGCATACAAAATCGGCGATATACTGACCCTTTCGCTTTGTGATCGGGTGAATAATGCGGGCGAAGCGCTGAAGGACAACCAGAACGTGAATTATGTATACGACGAAAACGGCACCAACCGGACTCTGGACGATAAGCTTGTGCCAAAATCTCAAGGCAGCTTCACTGTTGTCGGCATCATGGCGCGCCCGAGCTTTGAAAAAAGCTGGTCGGCAGGCTGCGGTGTTCTCGGTTTCATTGATGCTGCTGCGCTCTCCCCCGGTGACACGGTTGACGTGATGCTGACAATGAAAACGGTCAGCAAGGATATTTACAAAGCAATTCCGGCTATTGCGCGGCAGGCAGGCATCGCTGAACCCGATGTCGATTTTCACGATGAACTGCTGCGATATTACGGTGTGGTCAGCTACGACAACGTGCTCACCTTCATCTACATTTTCGCGGCGATTATTATCACAATTATCATACTCGCGTCTGTCTCTCTTATTTACAACTCTTTCGCGATATCCGTTTCGGAGCGATCGCGGCAGCTCGGGCTGCTCGCCAGCGTGGGTGCCACCAAGCACCAAAAACGGGCCAGCATGTATTACGAAGGCTTCATTATCGGCCTGTATGGCATACCGCTTGGGCTGCTCGCAGGCATCGGCGGCATGGCCATTACATTGAAGGCCATACAACCGCTGCTCGACGGTTTCTTCAATGTGTCGGAAGGCATGACTCTCGATCTGGTTGTGCCGCTGTGGAGCATCGGGGCGACCATCGCACTTGCGATACTGACGATATTCATCTCGGTTTATATGCCCGCAAGGCGCGCATCTCGCATCACGGCGATTGATGCCATCCGGCTTTCGCACGACGTAAAGCTCACACGTCGTACCGTAAAAACATCACGGCTCACACGCGCGCTTTTCGGGTTTGAAGCCTCCATCGCGCTGAAAAACTTAAAGCGCAGCCGCAGAAGATACCGTTCAACCATCGTTTCGCTCGTGATCAGTGTTGTGCTCTTCCTGACGGTGTCGATGTACGCCAATATGACGCAGCGAATATACGGCGCGACGGTGGAAGGCATCAACTTTGATATCGCCGTGTCTTACAACGCTGTACCCGATGCCCAGCGCAACGGCATGAATGAGGATATTTCTTCGCTCGACCTTGTGACAGCACACGCGGAACAAACGAGTCTCGGCGGTTTTATTAAAATCAACGAGCAACTGCTGACCAATGAAGCCAAGCAAATATATGACCCTGGTAACGACCAAAGTCTGTTCGGCGCAAGCTTGATGGCGCTTGACGATAAAAGCTTTGCGGATTATGCCGCCGCGCTTGGTCTGTCAGCAAATGATTATACCGATGCTCAAACGCCAAAAGTCATCGTCATCAATCACGGGCAGGATTACTACACAGCCGGTGAAGGCATGATGAAAATATCGGGCGATATACTCAATGTAAAAAACGGAGATGCTTTGACTTTCTTTACAAATTCGGAAGACCCCGGCAGTACCGCTGACCTGACTGTCGGCGCGGTAACAGATGAGCGCCCCATGGGCACACTGATTCAAGGTCTGAGCAGTGTGACGCTTGTTGTCTCCCAAAATGGGCTCAATACTGTCTTGGCAGCCTTGAACCAGACGCCGGATATGATCGGCCATACGATGTACCTTAAAACGTCAGATGATCAGCGCCTCGAAAAGCAGCTGAATCAAGTGCTGAACACACTGCCCGCTTCAAGCTGGTATGTATTCAATATACAAAGTGAAAACCGTGCTCAGCAGAGCGTAGGCACGTTCCTCGGTGTGTTTGTCTATGGGTTCATCATACTGATCAGCCTCATCTGCATTGCGAACATATTCAACACGATATCGACCAACATCGCGCTCAGGCGCAGGGAATTCGCCATGATGCGCAGCGTGGGGATGACCCCCGGCGGATTCAACCGCATGATTCGCTTCGAGAGCGTATTCTACGGGCTCAAGGCGCTGCTCTTCGGGCTGCCGATCAGCGTGGCTATTTCGTATCTTCTCTACAAAACACAGCAGGGCGTTCTGATATCGGGCTTTACGCTGCCTTGGCAAAGCTACGGCTTTGCGGTGCTTATGCTGCTTGTGATCGTGTTTTCCACAATGCTTTATTCAACGCATCGAATCAAGAAAGAAAACATCATCGACGCGCTTAAAGACGAGAATCTCTAGCTGCCACCGCTCCTTCGCTGCTGTGCTTTTACGGCGCGAAGGAGCTTATTTTTTTACGCGCGGGCGTACCGCCCGTAAGCATGGCGCGGGCCGTTCATGGACATTTTGTGAATATCACCACCGCTTTGTTTTACATTCGGGCATTTTATGTTATAATACCTGCTGATTAATGAACGGGAGTCGTTATGCGGAATCTATGGCGAAACCGCCCCTTGATGGTAACCATCATTGTGGTGATTATACTGCTTGTCGTGCTTGTTATCACAGCCGGCAGCAACAATATGTCCGGCACGGAGAGCGTGGTGGGCAGCATTTTCTCGCCTGTGCAAAAAGCGTTGTATTCCGCGACCGATGCGATCGGAGATTTCTTTGACCGTATGTTTTCCGGCAGCGACCTGCAGGCGGAAAATCTGGAACTGGAAGCCAAGGTGGCCGAGCTTGAAGGCCAGCTCGAAGATTATAACGAAGTTAAAGCCGAGAATGTGCGTTTAAAAGCGCTGCTGAACTTCGATACAAAAACAGAAAACCTTGACGTCAAAGCCGCTCATGTTATCGGCAAATCGCCGGGGCATTGGTTTAATGTTTTCACCATAGATGTCGGCATGGCGGATGGCATCAAGGTGGACATGCCGGTGGTCAGCTCAGACGGCCTCGTTGGGCGTGTGCTGCAAACAGGTGCCAATTTCAGCCGTGTGCTCGCCATTATTGATTCGTCAAGCGGTGTTTCCAGTATCGTGGAACGTACGCGCGATCTCGGAATGATTGGCGGTACCAACACAGCGGGCGATGAAGATCCGCTGCTCACAATGGACGACCTGCCGCTCGATGCCGACCTGATGCCCGGCGATAAGGTCATCACCTCAGGCCTTGCGGATGTTTTCCCCAAGGGTATTTTAGTCGGCGAAGTCGTAGAGGTCAGCCAGAGCAACGACGGGATGAGAAACAAGGCGATTGTGAAGCCGTACGTTGATTTTGCGCATCTTGAAGAAGTGCTTATCATCACCTCGAAGATTGTGAATACCGATGAGGCGCTTAAATGAGATATATCATGCTTTTGGCCGTCGCCGTGGTGAATCTGATACTAACCGGCACGGTGTTTGTGAATTTGAATATCGCGGGTATCGCCCCTGATATTCTCATCTGCTCAATGGTTGCTATCGCGGTTATGGAAAAAAACATGACAGCCGCCATCATCGGCGGTGCCTGCGGCATTGTTCTTGATATTATGTTTATCGGCATTATCGGCTCTTACGCCATTCCGTTGTTTGTCACCGGCGCGGTGTTGTATTTCGCAAGCCGCCACGTACGCTTTACCGACGGTGTCCTCATCCCTTTTCTGTTTGCGTTGGGTGCGTATTTCATAAAGGAAATGGTGAGTGCGCTCATTGTTTACATGCTGGGCTACGGCTTTTCGCTGCCGTTTATGATGGTACGCTATATTCTGCCCAATATGATTGCGACCGGCGTGTTTATGTTTATTGTTTATGCCATATTCAAACGGATTTACAGAGTCCCCGCGATGCGACCCAAATTCATTGATGATATTAAAAAGCTCCTGTAAGTATATCGGTTCATCACTAACCGTGCAAAAAAGGAGCCGCAGGTTACAAAGATTACTGCGGCTCTTTTCATGGCGCAAAGCCACTGCGCCAAACATAAAGGAGCATAAAGCGGTTGCTTACGAATCATTATCGCCAGCCAGATATTTTCTATACACATTTTATAGGACAATACGAATGACAATTTCTATACTTCTCTTTTCACTTCTGTTATAATACGATCAACATTTACAAAAAAGGTGGGGTATGGGCATGGTCGAGATAAAAGAAGTCCTGAGCAAAAGCGATATTAAAAGATACGTCAATTTCCCCGATAAGCTCTACAAGGGCGTCGAGAACTACATCCCCGAGCTGAAATCAGAAGAATACTCAATGTTTTCACCAAAAACCAATTTCTCGTTTGAATACTGTGACGCGCGGTTTTTCCTCGCCTATAAAGACGGCAAGATTGTCGGGCGCATTGGCGCGATCGTCAACAAAACAGCCAATGAAATGTGGAATCAAAAGAAGATACGCATTACCCGTATCGATTTCATTGACGACCTTGACGTGTCGGGCGCGCTTTTTAACGCCGTGGAAAGCTGGGGCAAGGAGCTTGGGCTGACCGAAGCGCATGGCCCCTTAGGATTCACCGACCTTGACAAGGAAGGGCTACTCGTGGAGGGTTTTGACCGCATGGGTACCTCCGTCACAATATACAACTACCCCTATTACCCTAAGCATTTTGAGGCACACGGCTATACCAAGGACACCGACTGGATTGAGTTTCGCATACGCACTCCCGAAAAAGGTGACAAGCGCATAGAGCGCATAAGTAAAATTGCCGAACATGTAATGGCTCGTTCCAATATTCATTTTTTTACGATTAAGAGAATCAAGGAATGTAAGCCCATCATTATTCAAATTTTCAGTCTTTTGAGCGAATGTTATAAGGATTTGTATGGTGTCGTTCCTTATACAGAAAAAGTGGCAAAAGATTATCTGCGCCGCTTTACCTCATTGTTGAACCCCGACTTTGTCAAGTTCGTCTTAGATGAAAACGATAAACTTGTTGGTTTTGGGCTGGCCGCAGCGTCTCTCGCTGAAGCTATAAAAAAGTGCAAAGGACATTTGTTCCCGTTTGGTTGGGCTTCCCTTCTTTATACCCTTAAACACCCTAAAGAGATTGAGCTTTATCTCGTAGCGGTTCATCCGGAATATCAAAAGACCGGTCTGGCAGCGTTGCTATTAAACGAGATTACCAAATCAGCCATAAACTACGGTGTTAAGTATGCTGAATCCAATCCTGAACTCGAAAACAACAAACACGTTCAGGACCTCTGGAAAAACTATGATGTGGAGCAGCACAAGCGCCGCAGATGCTATCACAAGGTGTTTTAAGCGTTGCTCTCAAACACCTTTGGGTTGCGTGCAGCGCTGAGAGAAACGGCCTCTTCCATCGTATAAACGCCCTTGGTTTTGCCGATAAGCCATTTGGCGGCATATAATGCGCCCTGACCGAAGGCGGCGCGGTTTATCGATTCGTGAACAATTCGGATGGTTTGGTTGGGCAGGCCGAATACCACTTCGTGCTTGCCCACTACCCCACCAACGCGAATCGAGTTCACATGCATATCTTTGTCGAGCCCCAAATCCTCGGCAATTCTCAGCGCCGTTCCCGAAGTATCCGGCTTGCCTTTAAAATGCTCCTCAATAATTTCAATATCTGCCTGAGGAATGATTTTTTGCAGCACCTTTGATACTTCGATTAAAAAATTAACGCCAAGTGTTATGTTAGGCGAATACAGCACAGGCACCATATGCCCCAGCGCCTTAAGCTGCTCAAGCTGTTTCTTCTCATATTTGCTTATGGCAGATACGATGCGTGTTCCATACCGCGCCGCATGCTTATAAATGTCCACCGCGCTGCTCGCGGAAAAATCCACAATTACATCCACGCTGTTGTCCTTAAAAAATACTTCGGGATTGATTTTGCTGATTGAGTAGATTTTGCCCTGCTCAAAATCATGCCCGAACAAATGGCTGGCATAGTCTCCCTCGTTGTCGCTTGACTTTCTCAAAACCCATTTCAAATCGCATTCGTCGTCCTTAATAATTTCATTTGCGACAATTGAGCCGGTTTTTCCAAACCCGACCATACCAATTTTAATTTTCTTCATGGAACAGTCCCTCCTTTTTACAGCCAAGATAAGCGTCAAGCTGTATAAATAACAGCTAATGATCATACACGGTATGGCAAACAACAAGCCAGACCGCAGACGGTAAATTCAAGACACGATTCATTTTTCTTCGGTGACCGTAACCGGCGCACCACACCATACTGCTAAGTAGATAATAAATTTGATGCAGTCGAAGCAGCTAGCCGAGATCTCTCGGCGCATCATTTGCCGGCACGCGTTTAAGATGTGAAAACGCCCCGGCATAAGGACCCGCATTTAAGCGGTGCATATATTAGTTTATTTATCATATCATATTTTAGGTGCTTATGCAAGCAAGCGTAAACAAACGCAATAACGACAATGGAGGTGTCAAATGACGATAACCGTTCAAGTTTATCAAATCGCGATTAAATTCGCAGTTTTCGGCACTTGTGCTGCTGCTTTTACAGTGGCGTCCACCACACTATATGATGGCTGATGATACAATATTCAGCCCGTCACACAAAAAAGTAATAATTTTTTGCATAAATTGTACTTCAAAATTTCGTTTGCAGGGTGTATACTTGCATTTAGGCAACAGGAGAAAGGTAATGGATACTATCCGTTTTGGGCTCGATATCGGATCAACGACTGTCAAATGTGTGGTTCTCGATAAAGACAAAACCGTTTTCAGTGATTACAAAAGACACTTCAGCGATATCACCGGCAGCGTTTTGAATATGATTCAAAGCGTTTTTTCTGCGCTCGGAGATGTTAAAGCTTGCGTGTGCGTGACAGGCTCGGGAGGCCTCAGCGTGAGCAAGTGGCTGCAAATACCGTTTGTTCAGGAAGTGATTGCCGCGAGCAGCGCGGTAAAAGCGTTTATACCCGGCACCGATGTGGCCATTGAGCTCGGCGGCGAAGACGCCAAAATCACCTATTTTGCGGGCAGCACCGAACAACGCATGAACGGAACGTGCGCTGGCGGCACGGGTGCGTTTATCGACCAGATGGCCTCGCTGCTGGAAACCGATGCGGCAGGCCTCAATCAGCTTGCGTCAAAAGCCGAGCATACCTACGATATTGCAGCACGCTGCGGCGTTTTCGCCAAAAGTGATATTCAGCCGCTCATCAACGAGGGTGCCGCGAGAGCAGACATCGCAGCCTCTGTTTTTCAGGCCGTCGTGAATCAGACGATCAGCGGGCTTGCTTGCGGCCGCCCGATACGCGGCAACGTCGCTTTCCTCGGCGGGCCGCTGCATTTTCTTCCCGCCCTGAGAGACCGTTTTATAAAAACATTGAATTTAAGCAGCGATCATATAATGAACGCGCCGCATGCAATGATGTTTGTCGCGGCAGGCGCGGCCATTCTCGCCGATAAAAAACAGGTCAGCCTGCTTGAGCTGCTTCAAAAAGCGCAGACTTTATCGGCTTTCGACGACACCTCCGTGACACTCCCACCCCTGTTCAAGGATATCAGCGATTATACCGCATTTACCGGGCGTCACGCCAAAGCCGCCGTACCACAAAAAGCGCTCGAAGCGTGCACCGGCCCGTGTTACCTTGGTATTGACGCAGGCTCCACCACCACAAAAGCGGTGATGCTGAATGACAGCGGCGATATTGTTTACTCACATTACGGCTCAAACAAGGGCCGACCGCTCGACATGATACGAGATATTCTTGCCGGTATTTACAGCCGTCTGCCCAAAAAAGCCTATATTGCTTATGCCGCTTCCACCGGCTACGGCGAGAACCTTGCCAAGTCGGCATTCTCTCTGGATACCAGCGAGGTGGAAACGGTGGCGCATTACACCGCCGCAAAGTTCTTCCGTCCCGATACGGATTTCATACTCGATATCGGCGGCCAGGATATGAAATGCATGCGCGTTAAAGATGGCGTGATTGATGAGGTTATTCTGAACGAAGCCTGCTCATCGGGCTGCGGGTCGTTCCTTGAAACGTTTGCGGCATCACTTTCCTGCTCCATACAGGATTTCGCGAAGGAAGCGCTGTTTGCGCCGCAGCCGGTAGACCTTGGGAGCCGGTGCACGGTGTTCATGAACTCCAAGGTGCGCCAGGCTCAGAAGGAAGGCGCAACGCTCGGCGGTATCTCCGCAGGGCTCTCCTATTCGGTTATTAAAAACGCGCTGTATAAAGTCATCAAGCTCAAAAACCCCGACGAACTCGGCACTGGGATCGTCGTTCAGGGCGGCACTTTTCTGAATGACGCGGTACTGCGCGCATTGGAATTGCTCTCGGGCCGAGACGTGGTGCGTCCAGCTATCGCGGGGCTGATGGGCGCGTACGGCGCGGCGCTTATTGCCAAGAAGAGATGTCCCGCAGATGCGCTGTCGTCGATACTTTCACCTGATACACTGGCTTCCATGCGTATCAGCCAAACCTACGCCCGCTGCGGGCGATGCGAAAACAACTGCCGCCTGACAGTCAGCCATTTCGGTGACGGGCGCAAATTTGTTTCGGGCAACCGCTGCGAACGCGGTGGCATACATGGTACCGCCGAAAAGAACACGCTGCCCGACATGTACGACTTTACGTATAACCGGCTTTTCGCGTACCAGCCGCTGAACGAAAAAGAAGCGACGCGCGGAAACATCGGTATACCGCGTGTGTTGGGTATATATGAGAATTACCCGTTCTGGCATACGTTTTTCACAGCCCTTCATTACCGTGTGGCGCTTTCTCCAAGATCCACACGCGGCGTTTATATCGCGGGTATCGAAAGCATTCCATCCGAATCGCTTTGTTATCCGGCCAAGCTCGCGCATGGCGCAATACGCAAGTTGATCGATAGCGGCGTAAAAACGATTTTTATGCCTTGTGTACCGTACGAAAAAAAGGAACAAAGCAAAGCCGCGAACAATTTCAACTGCCCCATCGTGACATCGTACGCGGAGAACATAAAGAACAACATGCCCGAAATCAAAGAAAACGGCGTTGAATTCCTGATGCCCTTTTTGCCGATGGATCGCATATCCCGGCTCACAAAGCGTTTGGTGGAAGAATTCCCCCAGATTCCGGCATCAGAGGTGAAGCGTGCGGCCAAGCTGGCATGGAAAGAGAAGCTGAATTTCCAAAGCGATCTGCGCCGTGAAGGCGAAAAAATCATGGCACGTGTTCGGCGCGGCGAGCTTCAGGCCATTATACTCGGCGGGCGTCCGTATCATATTGACCCCGAAATCAACCACGGCATATCGTCTATCATCACGTCGCTCGGGTTCGCGGTGCTCACCGAACAAAGCGTGGCGCACCTCGGCGAATACAAGCCGCTGCGCGTGCTCGACCAGTGGATGTTCCACACGCGCATCTATGCCTCGGCGCATCTTGCGGGCCGCACGGAAGGCCTGGAACTTGTGCAGCTCAATTCGTTCGGGTGCGGCCTTGATGCCGTGGTGACCGACCAGACACATGAGATACTCAAGGCCTACGGCAAGATATACACGCTGCTGAAAATCGACGAGATTAACAACACAGGCGCGGTGCGTATCCGTCTGCGCTCGCTCGCGGCGGCTATCGCCGAACGCAAAAAGCGGCGTGTGATAGACGACCTTGCGGTGGCAGTTAAACAGCGAGCCGAAGGATATAAAAAGGTTGTCTTTGAGAAATTTATGAAGAAGGAATTCACGATACTCTCGCCGCAGATGTCGCCTATTCATTTCGATTTTTTACGGGCTGCTTTTGAAGCCTCCGGATACCGTTTTGAGCTGCTTCCGTCGGTGGATACCGCCGCGGTGGAGGAAGGGCTGAAATACGTTAATAACGACGCATGTTATCCGTCGATCATTGTAACGGGTCAGCTGATTGAAGCTGTCAAATCAGGCCGGTACGATACAGACAAGCTCGCCTGCATTATCTCTCAAACGGGCGGGGGCTGCCGCGCGTCCAACTACATCGGTTTTATCCGCAAAGCGCTGACCGACGCAGGCTTTGGGCACATCCCGGTGATTTCGCTGAGCGCGTCCGGGCTCGAAAAACACCCCGGCTTTAAAATCACGCTGACCATGCTGCGCCGCGCAATGCAGGGCATGATCGTCGGCGACCTGCTGAACCGACTGACGCTCGCCACACGGCCTTACGAAAAGACACCCGGCGAAACACAGGCGATGTATGAAAAATGGCGCGATATCGCGCTTGACGACATTATGCACAGCCGTCAGCGCAGCTACAGGCTTCACATCGCTCAAATGGTGAAAGAATTCGACGAAATTCCCGTGAATGACCAGAAAAAGCCGGTCATCGGCGTGGTCGGAGAGATTCTGGTGAAGTATCACCCCACCGCGAACAACCAGATTGTGAAGGTGCTCGAAGACGAAGGCGCCGAGGTTAAGGTGCCGGATCTGATTGACTTTTTGCTCTACTGTGCTTACAACATGGGCTTCAAGCACGAAAAGCTCGGGCGGCCGAAGCTGTTTATGCACTTTGGCAGCCTCGCGATTTCAATCATCGAAAACTCGCGCAAGCTGATGCGCAAGGTGTTGAGCCAGAGCAAGCGGTTTTCCCCGCCGTCGTTTATCGATGAAAAGGCGCGTGCGGCCTCAGAGTTTTTATCCATCGGCAATCAGACGGGCGAAGGCTGGTTCTTAACCGGCGAGATGGCCGAGTTGCTCAAGGAAGGGGCAGACGGTATTGTTTGCGTGCAGCCGTTCGCGTGTCTGCCGAATCACATTGTGGGTAAAGGCGTGATACAGCCCATACGGGCTCGCTTCCCCGAGGCCAATATCGTTGCGATTGATTACGATCCCGGTGCGAGCGAAGTGAACCAGCTCAACCGCATTAAGCTGATGCTCTCGCTTGCGCATGAGAAGAAGGATAAGGTCGGGTGATAGAAGGAGCTGTAATCAGCCCATTCGTAGTGGCGGGTTTCCAAGCCCGCCAGCATAACAGCCTGTTAGAGGGAACTAGGGGTGCATCGCTTGATCATTCAAAATCACTGTGCTGACCGTCGCTGCGCTTATCGCGGCAAGCGCCGCCAAAAGGACTCTTTCTTCTCAATATCATTAATAATTGCTCGATCATTCAAAATCACTGTGCTGACCGTCGCTGCGTTTATCGCGGCAAGCGCCGCCAAAAGGCCTCTTTTTTTATCAATATCATTATAATCACTCGATCATGCAAATCACTGTGCTGACCGACGCTGCGTTTATCGCGGCAAGCGCCGCCAAAAGGGCTCTTTTTTTATCAATTTCATTGTAAACACTCCATCATTCAAATCACTGTGCTGTCCGCCGCTAAGCTTATCGCGGCAAGCGCCGCCAAAAGGACTCTTTTTTTATCAATTTCATTATAAACACTCGATCATGCAAATCACTGTGCTGACCGCCGCTGCGCTTATCGCGGCAAGCGCCGCCAAAAGGATTCTTTTTTTTATCAATTTCATTATAAACACTCGATCATGCAAATCACTGTGCTGACCGCTGCGCTTATCGCGGCAAGCACCGCCAAAAGGACTCTTTTTAATATGATCAAAAAGGACTCTTTTAATTTTTTATAACGTTGTTCGCCCCATAACCCACAGAGTTTTAAACAAGAGATACCTGTACCCCGAAGCCAGCTATATAAAGTCAAGCCCCAAAATCATGGTTAAAGGGGACTTGGTCGCGAAGGATAGCAAAAATAGAATAAGTCATCTTACGGGCAACAGCTCCGATGGAAGTCATATG
>JAEYOE010000030.1 GCA_023412005.1 Bacillota bacterium | reverse complement strand
AAACTCTATTGAGTACAAACTCAAACTGCTTAAGATAATCTGCTCTTAGCTTGCTATTATGATACTTAACATCGGGCCACTCATTCCATGCAACCTCCATCTCATTATTTCCGCATATAAGCCCTAGTGAAGCATGGTGTCTAACTCTTTTAATATTATGCTCTGTCTCAAGTACAATACTGTTCTCAAACTCCTCTGTCATTCTGTATACGTTGCAGGCAAACATCAAGTCCAGCCACGCCACAAGACCCAACTCATCACATATATCAAAGAAGTAGTTGTCAGGATAATATCCCCCACCCCAGACTCTCATGCAGTTATAGTTTGCTGCAACACTGTCCTCCATGAGCTTTCTTGTTCTATCTGGCTTAATTCTCCTGAATATGCTGTCTTCTGGTATGTAGTCAGCGCCCATAGCAAACATTTTTATTCCATTAACCTTAAAGCAGAACTCCTGTCCCCATTGGTCATTTTCTTTAGAAAGCTCTATAGTTCTGAGGCCTATTCTAAGGCTTTTTTCATCAACAATGATATCACTGTGCTTTAAAACAGCCTTAACATTATATAGTGGGTGCTCACCAAGTCCATTAGGCCACCATAGCTGAGGATTATCTATGTGAATGTCAAAAAACTCATTGTTTTTGTTGACTGTTACAGCTTTAGATAATTTATCACCATTAGGAGCAGTTACCTCTATCTCTAGTATAATACTGCCTTCTGATAATCTCTCAACTCCCACATTACAGTTTAGGGTTACACCTTCCTCTGTATGCTGCTGTACAATATGTAAATCATTTAAGCGAGCTCCACTGTAACACTCAATACAAATCTCTCTCCATATACCCGCATCAGGAAGCTGAGGGCCCCAATCCCAGCCGCACATACAATGTGCCTTTCTAATATAATTTGTTCCTGGAATATTACCCGTTGCAACATATGTTATTTCTCCATCTGCTGCAATTCTTTCTTCCATATACTTGAGACAAGATAAAAATAATATATCAATAGTATTTTCGCCTACAACCAAATAATCCTTTATGTCATACTTCCACGTTACATGCATGTTATCAGTTTTTGATAATAATCTACCATTTATTTTTATCTCGGCTAAGGTATCTAGTCCATAGCAGCAAAGTTCTACAATCTGATATGACAGCATCTTACTTGTCACAGTGAAGCTTCTGCTATAGGTAAAATCGTTATAAAATAAATCCCTTACCCCGTATTCATTTTCACCATAATATGGGTCCTCAATAATATTGTTGTCTAATAAATCTGCAATGACAGAACCCGGAACAATAGCTGGAATATCCTTATATCCATCCATTCCATTTAATAACCATTGTCCACCTAAATCAAATTTAAGCATAGTTACCCCCCACAAATAAAAAATAGATTAAACAGAGTACTTACGACTATTTGGGCCCCGTACAACTCATTATAACATCCCTGTTTAATCCAATTATATACTTATCGCATCCATAAAATCTTGTGGTATATTTCCGAGCTTTCTACTATTTTGACATTTCTTTATATACAAACATCAAATATGAAAATAAATAAAATCCTGCTCTCTCTGTCCTAGATTAGTTACTACTTGTAGACACAAGCTTCATATGGCTGTAGGATAATTGTCTGCTGCAGCTGCTCGGCTTTCTGCTCAGCTCTATCATAATTACTGATAAGCAATTGATGATTTCCCTGCAAATATTCCTTTGATAGGGTAAACTCTTCTGATTTATCGGTAAAGTTCAGAATAACTAGAAGCTTTTCATCTTCGTACTCTCTTGTATATGCAAAAACACTCTCATGATTATTATCTGCTTGCACAAATCTGCCATAGATAAGGGCGGGATATTTCTTCCTAAGCTCAATCAAATTTTTGTAGTAGTTAAATATGGACTTTTCATCCTTTAGCGATTGCTCTACATTAATGCCCACGTAGTTGGGATTGACTGCAATCCATGGCGTGCCATCCGTAAAACCTGCATTTGGAGTATCATTCCACTGTATTGGAGTTCTTGCATTGTCACGTCCTTTTTTGTAGATAGAGTTCATTATAGAGTCTTTATCATATCCTTGCTTCATTCTTTCGTTGTAAAAATTAAGAGTTTCAATATCTCGATATTCTGAAATATCACTATACCTTACATTTGTCATTCCTATTTCTTCACCCTGATAAATATAAGGTGTACCTTTGAGAGTCAGATTCATAGTAGCGAGCATTTTTGCAGACTCTGACCTATATCTAACATCATCTCCAAATCGCGATACCGCTCTCGGCTGGTCATGATTATTCAGATAGTTACTATTCCACCCTTCTATTTCTAGCTCCGTCTGCCATTTTACAATAACTTTTCTAAAATCGTGCAATGACCAAGCTTTAATGTCCCATTTACCCGATGGCTGAGAATCAACATCCATGAGTTCAAATTGAAATAGCATGTTCAATTCATGCCTTTCTTCACCTGTGTATTCCCTAGCTTGCTCTGGGGTAACGCCTGGAGTTTCTCCTACAGTCATAATATCGTATTTTGACAGTACCTCTTTGTTCATTTCCTGCAAGAATTCATGCATT
>JAEYOE010000032.1 GCA_023412005.1 Bacillota bacterium | reverse complement strand
TTCTTTCAATGCTCATGGTCTCAGGCATTGTGAGTATCAGCTTATAACCTTTTATGGCGCTAACGAAGGCAAGGCCGATGCCGGTGTTGCCGCTTGTGGGTTCAAGCAGCACATCACCGGGCTTTATGATACCTTCCCTTTCCGCGCTTTCGATCATTGAAAACCCAATTCGGTCTTTCACGCTGGAAAGCGGATTGAACATTTCAAGTTTGGCAA
This sequence comes from Bacillota bacterium, assembly GCA_023412005.1. Classification (GTDB taxonomy): domain Bacteria; phylum Bacillota; class Clostridia; order Christensenellales; family SZUA-584; genus SZUA-584. Next base: position 132,317 of record JAEYOE010000032.1, on the reverse strand, counting down.
TGATCTCGGCTTGCGTCGGGTTTATTTTTGTGATTCTGACCAGAGGGGTATTTCCAATCAGTTGTGTCAAATCTTCCGCGATTTTCATAATAGGTCTCCTGCTATTGATATCATAGAGTTACACCAAGGTGCCTTTGCAAGAGCTTCCGCTGCCTGCCGCACACGCAAAGCAATGCTGACCAAAGGCAATCCGGTCGGTAATCTCGGCAAAATCTTTGATTTTCCAAACTGAATTTTCGTTTGAGCATATCGGCTTATTGAGAGCAATATTAAAATCACAATCAAATAATCGTCCGTCATAATCAACAGATATTTGACTCTTACACATCACTTTATCTGCGGTCTCGTGATTAAAGGCGGCGCAAAGAAGACTGTTGTAACGGCTGAGCTTTTTTTCGTGCGTGAGCTTATGCTCGTATCTGCCTATTGGCATGTTTGAAATTGTATAAAGATTATTAAAAACGATGCCATCTCGATTTTTCAGCGCCTCTTTGTAATCCGCTTGCAGCTTCGTTTGGTCTCCCGGCAAATAGTCACCAAGAGGATTGTAAATCAAATGCAGCTTAAGCCCGCTGCCCTCTTTGCCATACCCAAGTGCGTTCAGTTTTCTCAGTGCTTCTATGCTTTTTGTATAGACATCGGTTCCTCTTTGCAGGTCAACATTATATTGCGTATAACAGGGAAGCGATGCACATATCGTCACGCCGTTTTCAGCCAGAAAATCCGCCGTGTCTTCCTGGCCCGCTTCAAGCAGTATCGTTAAATTACAACGGTCAATGATATCGAGCTCCATTTCCTTAAGACGCCTGACCAAATACTTAAAATTCGGGTTCAGCTCCGGGGCACCCCCGGTTAAGTCCACCGTCTTTATATGCTGATTGTTCACTAGCAGATCGATGATGCGGTTGATGACCAACGCCGGCATTTCTTCTTTTCTGTCCGGCCCGGCATTCACGTGACAATGCCGGCATCTTTGGTTGCACTTTTTTGTGATATTAAGCTGCAATGTTTCTATCGATTTGCGGCTTTGACTTATCTCATGCTTCGCCAATGTGTCCTCAAAACTGCATGTTTGCAGCAATACCTCTCCCATTTCACTCACCCCTGTTTGGTCGTTTCTGCATTGTCTGCAGCGGGCACTGCGCTGTCCGAAGTCTCTGCGCTTCGAGCACTCTGCACTTTGGCTTTGCGCTGTTTATATACTGAGCGCAAAATAGATGTCAGACCGAACAGGGCAAAAACGATGAGCAGACCGTACACAAAAGTCTTGGCTCCTCCGCCCAGCATTTTTCCCGCATAGGAATAGACGATCGTCGCAGGCAGCTGGCCTATGCCGGTCGCGATAAAAAACGGCCAGAATTTGATCGACGTGAGCCCTGCCGCATAGCTCACGATATCAAACGGCATAAATGGCAGAAGCCGCGCAATCACGATGGATTTAGAACCGTACTTATTGAAAAACTCGTCCACGGTTGCAAGCGCTCTTTTTCCGGTTAATTTGGTCACGGCGCTTCTTCCATAGAGCTTCGCAATGCCAAAGCACGCGGCTGCACCGACCATTGAACTCGTCCATGAGAGGACAGCTCCGCCAACCCATCCGAATATCGTCGCGTTCGCGAACGTGATGAGAAAGGCGGGCAATGGCGCAGCCAGTGATTGAAAAACCATTAAAGCGAACGAAATCACAATAGCCAGCACACCAAAAGAACGTATATATTCTTTGACCGGCTCAGGATCGGCAGACGACAGCACTTTTCCAAACTCGATAATGGCGGATCTGCTTTCTGGGATTAAAAAAACCGCCAGCAGAACGGCAGGGATAGCGATCATAAGTGCTATTTTTAACTTCTTATTCATGCGTCAAACTCCATTCAATATTCCGATTAAGGTGTGTTAATATCTCTAAACTGACTAAGCGAAGAATCACTCTTCACAATGCTCTTTTTTCCCTTGCTTATAAACAGCCATTGGATACCCCCGACCAGACTGTATGCGGATACAGCTATCGCAAACAGCACAGAAACAGTCAACGCAGCTGATGCCGTGAACCCATATGGCTGAAGCAGGAATATATAGGCGCCTTCTCTCATGCCGTAACCGTTTATGCCAAGCGGCACCATCGCGAGAACAGACGACGCGCAAGTAACCAAGAACAGATCCGGCAAGGGCAGCTGCGAATGGTTCAGCCCTGTGATCACAGCCCCCACAACAAAGGCAACAACCATTTGAAATAATACAGATTCAATCAGGCAGACACCAAGGGCTTTCTTTTTGCTTCTCAATTCTTTTGCCGATTCGGCAAACCGGGCCCAGCTACGGCTGATTTTTCCGTCTCTTTTTCTCAGCCGTTTCGGCACCCAGCCCGACAATAAAATGGCTGCGAGCAGCAGCCCCGCAAGCAGCAGCCCCGCCAGCAGCACCACAGCGATTCTCGAGGGGTTCTTGACAAAAGCCGAGCTAATAAGCCCGAGCAATGCCAGTGTTATGGTGGCGATCACTCTTTCCATCACCACAGAGGAAGCCGCCGCTGAGGTGTTCTCAGCTTCTTTGCCTGCAAGGTATATACGGATGCCGTCTCCGCCGATGCTGGAGGGCAAGAAATTATTAAAGAAAAGGCCGCAGTTGTAATAAGCTATCAGCCTGCCAAAGCGGATGCGGATTCCCTGCGCTTTGACTAAAACTCCCCATTTAAGGGCACTGATCAGCACAGAAAGCAGTATCAACATAAGAACCGGGAGCAGCCACACAAGATTGAAATGAGTCAGCGATTTTGCTACCTGACCTATATCCGCGAGCTTAACGGCCAAGGCCAGCAGCCCGAGGGAAATGATGATCCGCAATACCGTCCAAACTTTTTTCTTGCTCATACTTGACTGCCCCCGATTTTAAGTTAATGTTAGTAAACGATCAGTTCATCAAGAACCGTGCTGTCAATCTTCTGGTCAGTTCCGGCCCAGCCGCTGAAGCTCACGTTATAGTTGCGCGCCTTTGTAAAGCCTGCCGATTGAAGGATAATCGTCGTGAAGCCTGAACGGATACCGCCAGTGCAATACAGAACGATTTCGTCATCGGTGGTGTAGCCGAGAGCTTCCACTCTCGCTCTGATCTGAGCAGGTGTCAGCAGCGTTCCGTCGGCATTGTAAAAGTCCTTAAACCAGATGTGCTTGGAATTCGGAATACGCCCTTTTGTCTTCTCACCATAATTCTTAAGGCCTGCATATTCCGCATCTTCTCTCGTATCCAGCAGTTTCAATGTGTCAAGATTCGCTGCAAGATAATCCGTTTCGGCAATGAGGTTTTCATTCGGATTGGCTTTCGGCCCAGTGACCGGCGTGATTTTTGTGGCTTCCGTCGACACTTCACCACCGGCATCCTGCCACGCTTTGATGCCGCCATTGAGTATAAACGTGTTTGTCAAACCAAACACACGCAAGGTCCAAAGCTGGCGGCCCTCTTCGCCCCAGCCTGCCTGTGTATCGGTGTAAATCACAACCGGCTTTGTGCCGTCGATCCCCAAATCACCGAATATCTTAGAGAGCTCGTCATACGACTTGATATGTGCCCAATCGCCGCTCGCCTGATCGCCGCTCACGTTAGACCATTCCTGCCATGTGGCACGAACCGCGTTCGGTAAATGGCCCTTATCATAAGCTTCCTGTGCACGGGCATCCAATACGATCACATTGTTATATTCTTTCTGAAGCTTCTCCACTGAGTATACATAAGTATCGAAAAGCGCCTGATCGCTGTCTTTTTCTGTGACATCAGTCGGGGCCGGAAGAACCTCAGCATTGTTGTCTCCCGTTCTGACGGCTCTCGTTGTTTCGGCAGGCGATGCCGATTCTGCTGCAGCTGCTGTTTCGGGGGCCGAAGCCGATTCCGTTGCAGCTGCCGTTTCGGCGGCTGATTCCGTGTTTTGCGGCGCAACAGGCGCTGCGCACGCTGCAAAAGCGCAAACCACAAGCACAAATACCAATAACAAAGCGGCTATTTTTATGTTTTTCATTTTAAATTCTCCTTTTAAATTGTTTTTGTTTGCTTTATTAATTTTCAGGCATTTATGCTTCGACATCGACATGTCAAAATGGCTGCACTTGCAGAGAACGGGGTGCTTAGAATGTGTCTCATCTGAAATCTCCTTTCGCTTCCGACTGAAAACTTTATTCATATATGTTTTATATGAAATTGATGGTAGCACATCCGCTTTCTCGCGTCAATCATTATTTTTATTTTTCCTATATTTTTTATATGTATTAGAACTCACTGGTATATTCATGTATACAATCAATTCTATGGACATAAATTACATAATGTGATAATATAAAACTACAATTCCGAAACCGGTTTCGAAGGTGAAAAGCATGTCTACGATTTATGATATTGCGAAATCCTGCGGATTATCTCCGGCGACCGTATCCAAGGCATTAAGCGGCGCAACCGATGTCAGTGTAAGCACAAGAAGAAGAGTTCGGCTGGCGGCCAGCAACTTGGATTATATACCTGACGGGCGCGCCAAGGGCTTAAGCCAGAATCGCACCTGGACAATCAGTGTGCTGTGTCAGGATGGGTCCGATATGGGTCTCCGTCACTATCTTTTTGCGGCCATTATCGAAAGCTTTAAAAGCGTTGTTGAGCGGCATGGATACGATATCGTTTTTGTCTCCAATCAGGTGGGAAAAATGGGCTTGTCTTATTACGGACACTGCCGCTACAGAAAAGCAGATGGCGTGTTTATCGTCCACACCAACTTCTCATCAAAGGAAACGATTGAGCTTATCGAAAGCGACATTCCCAAGATTGCTTTTGACTATTCGAATGCGTCAATAGGCTGTGTGACAACCGACTGTGATAAAAGCATGTCTCTGATATACAACCATCTGTATGATTTGGGCCACCGACGCATCGTTTATATGCATGGAGATACCAGGTTTGTCACGGGCATGCGCATTCAAAGCCTGAAAAAAGCGATGGCGCAAAAGGGTCAGCAGCTTAAGCCAGAGGACTTGGTTCAGTCCAAATACTATTCTATTGACGGCGGGTATCAATCGATGCGAGAGGTATTGCTGCGAAAAGAACGCCCCACCGCTGTGATTGCAAGCGATGACTACAGCGCGATCGGTGCCATTAACGCGGTCAAAGATGCCGGATTATCTGTGCCTGGGGATATTTCGATGGTGGGTTTTGATGGGATTGAGCTCACGCAGTTTTTTACGCCGCAGCTGACCACGATCCGTCAGGATACCACCGGCATTGGCGCGAAGGCCGCCGAGAGCCTCATCAAGCAGATGCTTGGCGTCGAAGGCGGAAAGCGGACTGATAATATCATACTGGAACCACAGCTGCTTATTGGCAACAGTTGCAGGCGTATTAATTAGGAGAGTGAAATATGGAGACGTATCAAGATCCGAACCTGTCTTTCGAGCAAAGAGCGCAGGCCATTGTATCAAAAATGACGGCAGAGGAAAAAGCGGGGCTGCTCCGTTATGATTCTCTGGCCATTGAGAGACTGGGGCTGCCCGCATACAACTGGTGGAATGAGGCGTTGCACGGCGTGGCAAGAAGCGGAACGGCCACCATGTATCCTCAGGCCATCGCACTGGCAGCCATGTTCGACACCGATATGTTATACTCCGTTGCGCGGGCATGTGCGCTGGAAGCGCGTGCGAAGTTTAACGCACACCGCAGACACAGCGACCGGGATATCTATAAAGGGCTCACGATGTGGACGCCCAATATCAATATATTCCGCGATCCGCGCTGGGGGCGCGGCCAGGAAACCTACGGAGAATGCCCGTATCTAACGTCACGGCTTGGCGTGGCCTTTGTCAAAGGGCTTCAGGGTGACGGAAAGCATTTGATGGCCGCAGCGTGCGCGAAGCACTTTGCCGGGCACAGCGGCCCCGAGGCGACACGTCACAGCTTTAACGCGCTTATTTCTGAAAAGGATCTGAATGAAACATACCTTCCCGCTTTTGAAGCGCTGGTAAAAGAAGCGCGCGTGGAGGGTGTGATGGGTGCTTACAATCGGCTTAACGGGCAGCCCGCTTGCGCGAGCCGTTATTTGATGGGAAAGCTGTCCACGTGGGGCTTCGACGGTTATTTTGTATCAGACTGCTGGGCCATCCGCGATTTTCATACGCATCATATGGTCACCGCGACAGCCCCCGAATCGGCCGCCCTGGCGCTGAAGTCTGGATGCGACTGCAATTGCGGCAATACGTATCTGCATCTGCTGGTTGCGCTTAAAGAGGGCCTGATCACCGAAGAAGATCTGACACGGTCGGCTGTGCGTCTCATGCGGACGAGAGCGCGGCTCGGACTGCTGGATAACACCTGCGAATATGACAGTATCGATTACGAGCTGGTGAGCTGCGAAGCTCATAAAACGCTTTCGCTGGAGTGTGCGCGACAGTCAATGGTACTGTTGAAAAATAACGGACTGCTTCCGCTCGACAAAAAGGCCGTCAAAACCATTGGTGTTATCGGCCCTAACGCAGCAAGCGTCGATGCCCTACGTGGTAACTATTACGGAACAGCCAACGAAATGATCACATTCTTAGACGGCATCCGCGCAGCGGCTGACGGACGGGTTTATTATGCGGAAGGCTGCCATTTATTCAAGGATCAGCTGCAGCCTCTTGCCATGCCGGGCGACGGATATGCAGAAGCCATGATAGTGGCAGAACAATCGGATGTGGTCGTGCTGTGTGTTGGGCTTGATGCCACTATAGAAGGCGAAGAGGGCGATACGGGTAACGCTTTTGCATCTGGCGATAAGCCGGATCTGCTTCTGCCGGCCAGTCAGCGTGTGCTGATAGAGAAGGTGCTGGCTGTCGGCAAGCCAACCGTTGTCGTTCTTGCGTCCGGTAGTTCAATCAATCCATTGGCAGACGCGGCAGACGCCATCATACAGGTATGGTATCCGGGGCAGATGGGCGGCAAAGCACTGGCCGACATTCTTTTTGGCGATGTATCGCCATCGGGTAAGCTGCCGGTCACATTCTATAAATCCGTCGAATTGCTCCCACCATTCGACGATTATGCCATGCTTAACCGCACATACCGCTATGCTTATAACAACGTGCTTTATCCGTTTGGCTTTGGACTGACCTATTCTAAAACCGTTTGCCGTGATCTTCAGTATCATGTTCATGACGGCAAAGCCAGCCTGATTGTGGAAAACATCGGCCCGTACGACACGGATGAGGTGATTCAATTGTATATCAAAGACAATGATTCGTCATGGGCTGTGCCGAACCATAAACTGTGCGGGTTTAAGCGTGTCCACTTAAAAAAAGGAGAGACGCTGGACGTGACCTTGACGGTGAAGCCCGAAGCATTTGAAGTGGTGGATGATGCCGGGCGTCGGTTCGTTGACAGTCGTCGCTTTACACTCTATGCAGGTGTCAGCCAGCCCGATGACTTAAGCTGTCAGCTCTCCGGCTGCGCCTGTGCCAAAACACACATCAGTCTTTAGACTATGGTATCAGTGATGGTATGTATTCAGAACTCAAACAAACGGGCACGCGCTTTTGCATGCCCGTTTTCCGTTTGTAAGTATTTATTTTACCTGTGAATGTAAAGATTGTGCTCATATGATAGCAATACAGGTAAAAATAATACGTTGAGAAGTAATGATATGCCATTTACCTTAATTTAGTTGAACGCTAAAATTGTATCATCCCAAAATAATAAGGAGGATGGTTACCCCATGAAAAAAGTCATTGCTTTAATGCTTGCACTGCTTTTCATCGTCTCACTGACCGCTTGCAGCGCACAACCGGAAGCGGTGAGCACGGAGCCCTCACCGGAAAAAGCATCTGCTGAGCCTGAACAAGCCTCGGCAGAAGCGCCAGAAGAACAGGTCACGCTGAGACTCTGGAGTATCGCGACCGAAAGCGATAACTACTACCAACCATACCTGGATGCGATTGCGCAATTTGAAACCGATCACCCGAACATCAAGATCGAGTATGAAACATTCGAAAACGAATCGTACAAAACAAAGCTTAAATCCGCTGTGGCGGCCAATGAGCTTCCGGACATCTTCTTTACCTGGGGCGGCGGCTTCTCACAGCCCTTCGTTGAAGCTGGCCGTGTTCTGAGCGTGGATGACGTATATGCAAAATACGCAGAACAGCTGCCTGAAGTTATGCTGGGAAACCTGACATACGATGGAAAGAAATACGGAACCGTCTACACGATGAACGTATCAATGTTGTTCTACAACAAAGCTATGTTCGCAAAGTATGGCTTAAAGCCCCCCACAACGTTTGAAGAGCTTGCGAGTGTATGCCAGACGTTTATCGACAACGGAATTGTCCCGTTTGGTATCAGCGCCAAGGATATCTGGAATCTGGCGATGACGCACGATGCGCTGACCCTCAAATCGGTGGGCCCGGATGCACTGAGAAGCTGCCTGACCAAGGACGGAAAAGTCAGCTACAATTCTCCCGATTTCCTCAGCGCCTCAACCAAATTTGCCGAACTCGTGGGAATGGGCGCTTATAGCAAGAACGCCGTGGCGCTGAACAACGACGAAGCAACACAGACCTTCTATGATGGCGATGAGCCGATGTACATTACAGGAAGCTGGATGGTCAGCGATTTCTACACGAAATCCAAAAATCCCGACGACTTTGGCTGCATACCGATCCCTGTTTTAAACTCACAAACAGCCAAAATTACCGACTTCATGGGCGGCCCTTCCGATTCTCTGATGGTTTCCGCGTCCACAAAGTACCCCGAAGAAGCCATGACGGCGATGTTTGAAATCAGCAAGAATATCTCGAAAAACGCATTCCTGTCGGGCAGCGGTATTGCGGCATGGCAAGTTGACTATGACGTTAACTCCGTCAGACCGCAGACTCAGGAAATTGCCGCGCTGGTTCAGGATGCCACATCGTTCACGCTTTGGTTTGATACGCTGATGGAATCAGAGGATGCCGGTGTGTATCTTGAAAACCTGCAGCAGCTGTATCTTGGAGACATTACTCCCGAGAAGTTCGTTGAGCTAATGGCGGCTCAGCTGGGAGTATAATACAGAACGTTTTGTTTAAGCAAAAATAAATGATGAGCTTTTAGCGGCCTCCCCGCAAAACCGGGAGGCCGCTGCTCTAAAAAAGTTGTATTGCCAACAACGAGGGGAGAATTATGAACAATATCTATAGGAACAAACCGGCGATCATACTGTTCTTACTGCCTGCGGCGATTCTCTTTTTTGCGATTATTGTCATTCCGGTTATCATGTCGGTTTATTACAGCCTTCAGGATTGGGATGGCATGTCTGATATGAAGTTTGTGGGTTTCGATAATTATATTCAACTTTTCTCGAGTTCAACAATCAACTTTCCGCAGTCACTGCTGAACGCCGTGTTATATATGTCAGCCTCCGTTTTTATACAGCTGCCGTTCTCGCTGCTGCTGGCGTTGCTTCTGGCAAGAGGAAGACGAGGCAGCCGTATGTTTTTGTCGGCGTATTTTATCCCGGTATTGCTCTCCACTGTTGTTATCGGCCAATTATGGCTAAAAATTTACAACCCTGATTATGGTCTGTTGAATCAGGGGCTGAGTGCTTTGGGATTGGAATCCTGGGCAAAAGCCTGGCTTGGAGACAGAGGAACAGCGCTGGTGGCAGCCTTTATTCCAACGATGTGGCAGTTTACCGGATATCATATGCTGCTGATGTATGCGGGCATTCAGGGTGTTCCCAACGAAATCAAAGAGGCCGCTTTAATAGATGGTGCCTCAGAATCCCAGATCAATAGAAAAATTATCATACCAATGATAAAGCCGGTCTTGCGCGTGTGTCTGATCATTTCGGTGACCGGTTCATTGAAGATATTTGATATGGTTTACATTCTTACAGGCGGCGGGCCTGCTCACGCGACCGAGGTGCCCAGTACACTGTTGTATTCAAGAATGTTTTTACGAAACCAATATGGCCTTGGAAGCGCCATCGCTGTGTTGTTGATCGCTTTGTGCATGATTTTGGCTATAGTGATTCGAAAATCATTTAAAACGGAGGTGGACTGAATGAAGCTTGAGCTTTTTACACCAACGAACATCCCACTGAAGCATTCAAAAAAGTGGTTGACAAAAGAAGTGCTTGTTTACGCGCTTCTGATTATATGGTTTATTATCAATGTATTTCCTCTGTATTGGATGTTCACTTTCTCGCTCAAGAGCAACTCCGAAATTTTCGGTGAAAACGTAATTGGCCTGCCGCAAAATTGGCTATGGGAAAATTATGAAAAAGTTCTGGGCGTACACGATCTGACCGGTTTTTTCCTGAACAGCATTATCGTGACCGGCATTACGATTGTTCTGACGACCATCATTGGCATGATGGCTGCCTTTGCACTTTCCAGAATGGTATGGAAAGGACGAAAAGTCGCGAATCATATGGTGATTCTCGGAATGACGATGCCTATTCATGCGTCGATATTACCAATATTTCTGGTGCTCTCAAAGCTCAAGATGCTGGATTCTTATCAATCACTTATTATTCCCTATACGGCTTTTGCGTTATCCGTGGCGATTTTAATATTTGTCGGGTTTATGCAGGAGATCCCCAAAGAGCTCGATGAAGCCGCCTGTATTGATGGCTGTGGTGTGTGGCGCATATTCAGGCATGTCATATTTCCAATGATGCGTCCTTCCATTGCGACCGTTGGTATATTCACCTTTATTCAAGCTTGGAACGAATTGATGTTTGCTTTGATATTTATCAGTAAATCCGAGTTCAGAACATTGACAGTGGGCTTACAGACGCTTTCGGGATCATATACAAGAGATTGGGGTCCCATTGGGGCATCGCTGGTACTGGCAACATTTCCAATGCTATTGGTTTATGCCTTCTTAAGCAAAAAAATTCATGAAAGCGTCAGCGCTGGAGCCATTAAGGGCTAAGCGCAGTACTCACCAATGGGCGGTTGTGCTAACGCTTGTATAAATAGATTTAAAATGAAGAATGTGGCTGTTATAATAAGAGTATCAATGCTGCTGTAGGAGGCTTTCAAATGAAAGCGTTGACTCAGAAATTAAAAATAAGGCAGCACGGTGAGCATTCTTTAAAAAGCAAAACATGGCGTTTTTTCCTGCTGATTTTTTCTCTCTTTTGTGTGGTTTTTTCGACATCGTACCTTATTATTATGGACAGAGCTTCCGTGGACAACACGGTGTCGAACAGCGAAACAGCCATGACGAGCTTAAACAGCAACATTAAGTCGAACTTTGACCGGTACAAAGAAATGTCTCGCCTGATTATGCTTAACAGTGCCGTCACAGATTTTTTGAATAACGACGCGTACAACCAGACAACAGTGTGTAACGGGGTTATCAGTATCACACATATATACAGCTATATCGATTCTGTATACATTTTTCATCTGGATGGAAAATTTGTTCGGACAGGTTCAGGCTTGATTGATGTTGATAAAAAGCTCCTGCTAACACAGGATTGGAGACAGCCATTATTGAAAGCAAAGGGAGGGGTTGTCCTCGGTATTGACGGACAAGGCGCCTTTACCAAGCGCAGAGGCACCTTGATTTCGATGATGCGTCTTATTTATGATATTGAAACACAAAAAGAAATTGGTCTATTGGTGGTGAATCTGAACCCAAATGTACTCTATACTGCCACACAAGGGGCCAGTCATAATCGGCAAATCTGCTTTTTTGATAAAAACGGCAACTTTCTTTGGGGCAATGAGGGGCTCATAGATTCGTTCAACCAAGAATATGTGGATAATGGTTTCAAATGGCAAGAGGTCACCGTAGATGGAGAAAGACAGGTGCTTAGTTCGTTCTCGATGCCGGATTTGCCGATTGTACAGATCAGCAGATGCAAGGTGACGGCGGCGGAGATGAATTCAAGTGAAACCATACTGCTGGTGATTACGCTAATTGCGGCGGTTTTATTGTCAGTATTCGCTAGCGGGATATTCATTTCAAGCAACATTGCACGTCCAATCGATCTTTTAACCGAAGCGATGACAAGCACGCAGGTGGACGGCGAGCTTCACGAGATTAAGCTGGTGCTACCCAACAACGAGATCCACCGTCTGGCAAACAGCTATAACAGCATGGTGGCTCATATCCACCGTTTAATCGACGAATTAATAGAAAAGGAAAGCAGCATACGAAATGCGGAGATGCGAACGCTACAGGAGCAGATTAAGCCGCATTTTCTTTACAATTCGCTGGAGACAATCAGCTATATGGCGCTGCAAAGCAATGCGCCCAAGGTTCACGATGCGTTGGAAACGCTGGGGAGCTTTTACCGCAATTTTTTAAGCAAGGGCAGCAGACAGATCATGCTCCGCAATGAGATTCTGATTGTGAAGGATTATCTGGCACTGCAGAAGCTGCGTTACGGAGACATTCTGGACGATGAATATATCGTGGAAGAAGACGTGCTGAATGCGCAGATACCCAAGCTGATATTGCAGCCACTCGTGGAAAACAGCCTGTATCACGGCATCAGGCTGAAAGGTGAAAAGGGAATCATTCGCATCAGTGCATTTAAGAAGGACGACATGATCCATATATCTGTATTCGATTCTGGTGTCGGGATGTCTGAAGAACAGATAGCAAAAGCGCTTTCAAGCAACGTTGTTGATACAGACGCGCTTTTTGGTTTTGGCCTCAAAGGGACAATTGAGAGAATCCGTTATTATTTCGACTATCGCAGCGAGATACAGATACGCAGTGAAATCGGCGAGTTCACCGAGATTGAGATTATCATTCCAAGCAAGTGAGGTCGAGTTATGTTTAGAGTCATGCTTATCGATGATGAACAACCTACGCGTCTGCTGCTGAAAAAATCAATCGACTGGGCTTCGCTTGGTCTTGAGGTGGTGGGCGAAGCAGGAAGCGGGATTGAAGCCATTAATAAGATTGATGACCTAAGGCCGCATATCGCGTTTGTGGATATCTGTATGCCATTTATGGGCGGCATCGAATTCTCCAAGCTGGCAGCCGACCGCTATCCGAATCTCAAGATCATCGTTCTGACTGCTTTTGATGATTTTGAATATGCGCGTCAATGCATCGGGTTAAAGGTCTGCGGGTACATACTAAAGCCCATTGTCAGATCTGAGATTTATGAGGTATTAAATAAAGTTGTACAAAGCGTGGAAGAACCGGCCAAGGATACCGAAGAAAACAGAGAGATCGAGCCGTCAGCAATCCGCCGTATCGCACGGTATGTGACCGAGAACTATAAGGATTCGAGTCTTAATCTCACCTCCATCGCTCAGACGTTTGGATTCAACCCGAGCTATTTAAGCAGGCGGTTTAAAGCGGAGATTGGCAGTTCATTTATCGAGTATCTCACAGAATGCCGAATGAAAAGAGCCATGACGCTAGCCAATGAAAATCAGAAGATGTTTTGCATTGCATCCGCCGTTGGCATTCCAGATCCCAACTATTTCGGACGTTGTTTTAAAAAGTATTCAGGCATCAGTTATTCTGAGTTTTGCAAAAACAGTACCGAAGCCAATTCGCATATGGGGCAAATTTCATCTCCCCAAGACGGCAGTAAATAATACGACGAAAGCGGCTCCACTTATACCGTTTTCGCACGTTAAAAAAAGGAGGCAAGAATATATCCGTAACAGCTTGCGGTGCGGCAGTGTGGAGACCTGCCGTAATGCCGTCGTCATTTACGGACGGCGGTGAGCTGTACAGAAGCGGAGGCTTGTACAGCAAAGCGAACCAATATGGCAAAAGTAACTTTAAATGGCATCAGGAAGGTTTTTGACAAAAATGTTGTGGCAGTCGATGATTTCAATCTGGATATTGCCGACAAGGAGTTTGTGGTGCTGGTGGGCCCGTCGGGCTGCGGAAAGTCTACCACATTGAGAATGGTTGCGGGGCTGGAGGAGATTTCTGAGGGCGAGTTGTATATTGACGACCGGCTTGTCAACACTGTACCGCCCAAGGATCGCGATATCGCGATGGTTTTTCAAAATTACGCGCTATATCCGCATATGACAGTGTATGAGAATATGGCCTTTGCTCTGAAGCTGCGCAAGATGAAAAAGGCTGAAATCGACACAAGAGTCCAGCAAGCCGCAGAAATCCTCGGAATGACTGAGCTGCTCAAGCGCAAACCCAAGGCGCTGTCGGGCGGACAGCGGCAGCGTGTGGCAATTGGCCGTGCCATTGTGCGTGAACCAAAGGTATTTTTAATGGACGAACCGCTGTCCAATTTGGATGCCAAGCTGAGAAACCAAATGCGCGCCGAATTGATCAAGCTTCGCGAACGTATAAACACAACTTTTATATATGTGACACATGATCAAATGGAGGCCATGACGCTTGGCGACCGTATCGTCATCATGAAGGACGGCCTCATACAGCAGATTGGTGCGCCGCAGGATGTGTTCAACCGTCCCGCAAACAGATTTGTTGCAGGCTTTATCGGCACACCGCAGATGAACTTTTTACCGGCAGAGCTTTGCATATCCGGTCATGATTATATCGTGCGAACGGCCGGCATAGAGATCAAGCTACCAGCCGACAAACAGAGAATACTGCAGCAAAAAAACCAGCCGACAGGAGAAGTCCTGCTGGGCATTCGTCCCGAGCATATATGCTTGGCATCTGCGGAAGAGGCCAATACCATAAAAGCCAAGGTGGATGTGTCAGAAATGATGGGCAGCGAGATCTATCTCCATGTTGTCGCAGCTGACCGGGATATCGTTATCCGCGTACAGCTTACGGATTTGGGGGAAACCGTATTCTCGCCGGGCAAGGTCAATCATATCAATTTCAGCATTTCCGAAGACTTGCTGCATCTGTTTGATATGACGACTGAAAAGAATATCTTTTGCTGATCGTGGTAGCAAGGGAGATACGGGCTATCTCATAAATGATGTTCTTTTGGAGTAACTCGCAGATAAACTCGTCTCCGTCCAATTGAGGAGAACATATACCGCCGCTTCTTATAAAGCAGCTTGCGGATATCAAGCGCGGTATGGCCCGGCTGTTCATAACATCGCCCAGCCACAGTGCCGAACAGTGCGTCTTAAATCTCATCTGCGAATATCGAGAAGCCGGTCTTATCCAGCATCTCACAGGAAATGTCGGACACCTTCCGGCTGATAATATTCGGCTGTCTTGATAACAGCCGACTTTTCTCAATATTTGAAAGCAAAAAAATATGTCAGCATTATTTGTTACAAAAGAGTTTATTTTCGTTTGCTTTTCTGTTATAATGTTGTTACCATAAAACGGGTATCGGCATATATATACAGTAATAGACAGAAAGGCGGATATATGAAAATGAGTCAAACGAAACCTTTCATCCGTATTACCGGCATACTAGCGGCGTTCATGACGGCGGCGCTGTTGTGTCTTGCTCCTATAACGGCCAAAGCGGAAGACGGTTCTCCCATCGGTGTTGCGGTTTGCGTTGCAAAAAAGACCATGAATCTGCGCAGCGAACCCTCTGCCAAAGCCAGCGTTGTCGCCAAGCTGCCTGCAAAAACCTTTGTGAAGGTATATGCACAATCAGACAAATGGTATCTGGTGGATTTCAACGGTGCGTTAGCCTGGGGAGACAGCTCCACACTGGTGTTTGCAGCCATTCCGGCCGCCACCGTCATGTCCACTGGGGCGGACCGAGCCTACACGTTATACTATCAGGGCAGCCCTGAATGGAAGTTCTCTCGATCCGTAAAAAAGAAAGCCTGCGTGATGTCCTCATACGCTATCATGATCAACAACATGGGCATTCCGGCTAATCCGCGCTTCATCTATGAGTCAAACCGCAGAAACACATCCATCAATTCCAACTGCCTGACGGCCAACTTCGGTGTGAGAGAGGTTTGCGCCCTCATTGCCGACTCACCTTATTTAAGAAGCTTTGACAGAGGCAAAACCTATGTCGTTGATCCGAAAAACAACGGTGTGGCTGCCATCAAACAAGCCATCGACCTGCATCCGGAAGGCGTATTATGCTATTTTAAAAAAGGCAGCAAAGCCCATGCAATCGTGGCCTGTAAATATGACGGTGATACCATCTATTATAGTGATGCAGGCCGAGATAAGGGCACGTTGATAGCCTTTGAGGACACGTGGGTGTCATACAAACACAGGTTGACGTATGCCCACCTGAATTATATGATAGCCCTTGATTACGTCGCATAACGGAGTTTAATTGATTGACGTCTCAATGAATACGGATATTAAAAAAGGCTCTATGTCAATAGTTGGCGCAGAATAGACAAAAAGATACAATTGCAGGGTTCTGATCACCACAAGTGATTGGAACCCTGTTTACATTAAAGGTAAATTGAATTCGTCTTCGGGAGTTCTTGAAACTGCGGTATCAATAGACAATTCTCTTTAAAACTTTGAGAGTGTTTTTACGTAACCCAATGCGTCTAAAGCTGCACAAAGTCCTTGGGCTGAAAATTCATTTCCATCGTCCATAAAGAGGCTGTTCCGTTTTTGAGCACAAATACCGCAACCTCTTTGTAAAAATCTTTGAATAAGCCCATTTCTTTAAAGCTTCTCAAGAACTGACGCGACGGGTGGGCCAGTATTTCGTCCTTCAGTTCATTATCATCAATTTCTTCGAGCGCACCGTTGATGCGGATTTGAATACCGTCGCAGCTGAAGCAAAGCTCCGCATTGTTGTTAACACCAATCTGCTTATATACGTCCCGGTCTGTGCGGGTATGAAAATAGATGCCGTTTTCATCGGCTTTATACAGCAGCATTGCTCTGACGCGAGGCTGATTCTCCTCCACCGTTGCCAGATGCATAACAGGATTTCGGCTGATCGCATCGTAAATCTCATTCTTTGTCATGATTTTTCTCCTCACCAATCATTTAATAAATCCATTCTATAAAAAGATTGATGAATACGATATGCTTAAACGCGCATGTTTTATGAGTATTGACGAAGTGTTATCCATCCTGCATGGTTCTGTATTCTTTGGGTGTGAAGCCGGTCCATTTTTTAAACGCTTTCCTGAACGTGCTGTGATCTGAAAATCCCAACAGATACGTGATGTCTTCTACCGTGTATTGATCCTGCAAATATTTCTTGGCCAATTGTTCCCTGGTTTGCTGCAGCAGCTGACGAAACTCAGCACCTTCTTTTTTCAATTGATCCTGCAGCGACCGGACACTGAGAGCAAACGCTTTTGCGGCCAATTCAATTGTCAAATGCCCACAATCCATATTGGCAAGCAGCCATTTTTTAATCATATACGTTCTGGTTTGCTCGGTAATCCCGGCCAGAAAATCCGCCGCGTAGGTTTCAAAATACGCAAGCAAGTTCTCATTCGGGCGCAGGACCGGGATATCGCCCACCGAAACAGCCATAATCATGTAGTTTGATTGTTGATTAAACAGCACGGGTGACCCGAATACTTTTTGATACGCGTCGATAGACTCAGGCTTTGGAGAGGCAAGGCCGACTTCCAGCGCATTGATATTATTACCGCTTAAGCTTCGGGCGAGGCAAATTAGGCTGGATAAAAACCCTTCATAGCAGTGTCGCGATATGGTCGGCGCATCCTTGGGAGCGTTGAGCGAAATCTTGATGGTCTCTTTATTGAGCGCGATATCCGCTGTGATCACATTTCCGATAATCGCCGAATACTTGAACGACTTTTCAAAAGCCTCGGCCAGCGTTTTGCAGTTCATCATCATATAGCCCAATATCGACCAGTTTCCGGCGTCCATGTATTGGCCCATATGCAAACCAAAGCAAGGGTCCTGTGACGCATTCGCTGCGGCTGTTTCCAGCCGGATGTATTTCTCAAGCGGCACCCGCTCATCCGGCGATTCGAGCACTTGAATATTCAGGCCAACGGCTTCCAAAAGAGCCTCAACATCCAGCTTGAGAATACGAAAATAATGAGCCAGCTGTATGATAACGCCCACAGACACTTCCAAACCGGATTCACTGCTTCTTTGACCCTTCATATCCTTCACTCACTTATCCTGCTTCTGTTCCCGCGTCAGCTTCGCTTTAAAGCTGATGCTTCTTTCCGTGCCGAGCTCGTCGAACCGGATGATATACGCCGATTTCACATCGTCAATTGCCGCGATCTCTCCTGCCCCCATCACGCTGTGCACTACGCGCTCTCCGATATGGAAGGTCTCTCTTTGCGCCGCCGCTTCGAAGCCTGCCTCGCTGCTGCCGATATGCCAGCCCGATTCCGACACAAGGCTCTCGCTCAACTCCTCCGTGTAATGGAGCAGCCCCTTGTCCACATTGAATATAAAGCGCGACGGATAGCGAAACGACCCGTCGAGGTTACGCCCTTCAGCGTCTGTAAGATATAGCGTTTCCTGAGCACGCGTCAAAGCGACGAACGCGAGCCGGCGCTCCTCCTCCATGCCTTCAAGCGTGGCCGTCTTTTTCGACGGAAATATGCCCTCGGAAAAGCTGCAGATGAATACATGCAAAAACTCAAGGCCCTTGGCCGTGTGCACCGTCATCAGCTTCACCGCGTTTTTCACGGAGCCTGCATCCGCATTCGTCAGCATTGCCACATGCTTTAAGTAATGCTCGAGCGTCACTTCCTCGCCGCACGAGGCTTCGTATTCATAAATGGATTGCTTGAGTTCCGCGAGATTATCGAGCCGCTCCTGGCTGCCTTCGGTACGCAGCATTTGCTCGTAACCGCTTTGATCGAGCACGGCACTCAGCAGCTCGGAAACGGGGCTGTCCTGATAGCGCGCCGAAAAACGCTCAATCAGCGCCAACAGCGTTTTGGCCTTGGTGTTTTTGAAAATCTCGTCGTCCGCCGTCTGTTCAAGCGCGCTGAAAAGCGAGCATCGGTGCAGTGCGGCGAAGTCTTGCAAAAAGCGCATACGCCGCTCACCGATGTTGCGCTTGGGGGCGTTCGCCACGCGGATGAACGACAGATCGTCCTTGTAGGCGATGAGCCTTAAATACGAGAGCGCATCCTTGATCTCCATGCGGGAGAAAAACTGTACGCCGCTGTATATGGTGTACGGTATTTCCTGCTTTAAAAACAACTCTTCGAGCGAGCGCGACACAAAATGCGCGCGATACAATATGGTGATATCGCTGAGCTTTGCACCGCTCTCGGCCAGCTCTTTTATTTTTTGGGCTATCCACATGGCTTCGGCTTCGGCCGTTTTGGCATGGTGATAGATCACGGGTTTGCCGTCAGGCAGACAGGCAATCAAATCTTTTTTCACGCGTATCTTGTTTTTATCAATCAGCGAATTTGCCGCGGCGAGTATCTGCGGCGTGGAACGGTAGTTCTGCATCATCATGATGGTTTTCACGTTCAAAAATGCTTTATCAAAATCGAGTATGTATTTCACGCTCGCGCCGCGCCACGTGTAAATCGTCTGATCCGGGTCCCCCACGATGAAAAGGTTCTTGTGATAATCGCACAGCACCTTCATCAGCCTGTATTGCAGCTCATCAATATCCTGAAACTCGTCGACCATAATGTATTCGAGCCGCTGCTG
The DNA here is from genome assembly GCA_023412005.1 of Bacillota bacterium. Classification (GTDB taxonomy): domain Bacteria; phylum Bacillota; class Clostridia; order Christensenellales; family SZUA-584; genus SZUA-584. Next base: position 112,841 of record JAEYOE010000032.1, on the reverse strand, counting down.
CCACTTGAGACGGATGGCGTCATTGATATTGAAAATATGCAGTGTGTATTTAATCAGGTCGTTGTAATCGAGCCCGAAGCATTTCTTCTGCTGATACAGATACCCCCAGAAGATGATGTCGTCCGTTTCCGTTGCGTCGAGATACTTTTGATGCAAATCATCCAGCGGCATCGCGATCATGTGCTCGTAGTATGTCGGGTCTCTGTCGATCTTACGTATCTCTATCATATCGCGCGCGCTGGAAAACGTCATATGGCGCAGCGTCAGGCCGCGCTCTTCGTAAATGATCTTAAGCATCGAATCGATATCGGCATTATCGAGCACCAGAAAGCTCTTGGGGTATTGCACGGCAAAGCTGTCTTCCTGCAGCACAGAGACGCAGAAACTGTGGAAGGTGCTGATATAGCCTGTGTCGTTGTCTCCGGTCAGACGGCGGATGCGCTGGCGCATCTCGTTGGCGGATTTGTTGGTGAACGTGACGCAGAGTATGTGAGACGGCATGATGCCGATTTCGTTGACGAGATAGGCAAACCGATGCGAGAGCGCGCGCGTTTTTCCGGAGCCAGCCCCCGCAATCACGCGTATAAACCCTTCGGTTGCTGTAACGGCCTCCCGCTGCCGGTCGTTCAATCCGTCCAAGATGCTCTCCACTGTTTCACCGCCTCGTGTTTAATCGTCTCATTTTATCATAATGCCGTCATTCATGATATATATTGTCACGTTGGGGCCTGCTCGTCTCGTAAAAATAATTCGGCAGTTAAAATAAGAACTTTGTCTGTGAAGCTTTTTGAATACAAACGGCCAAATAATTCTTTTCCGCTATCCATTATTTCAGCCGGATACGTATTATGGTTTCTTGGTACATAACCGAGCTTTAAGCCTGACTTGTTTGAAATAATAATGGCTTTGGGGTCATGCGGATTGTCGGGTTCCCTGGATAAAGTCAGTTTATCACCAACAAAAGTACTGTCATCGGCTTCTTTTTTATCTTTTATAAAGCTTGTCCCTGCGATATTAATGAATCCGATAAATCGGCCCCCTTCCCATTCAAGATTTTCTTTTGTGTGCTTTTCTCCCGGTTTTATGCTGTCGGGTTTGCGATTATCCATTTTTGCAGTCGGTGATGGCTTATTAGATATTTTTCTCACAATCAAATAAGCAATGCAGGCCACCAGCCCCAAACAACCAAGAACAATTAGAGCTGCTGCAACGCTTTTAGCAGCAGCAACTAAAATGATGATAATAATGACAATTGAGGTGCCGCACCCTTTTGAACCGCCGGACGATCCGCCACCGGATGATCCGCCGCCGCTTGTTTGCGTAAATGTGTAGTAGTTGTCAACGCTGCTTTTCCATGAGCCTCCGCCGCCAAAGAAATCGGACATGTGACCACCACCCTTCATATTCAATATCTCAAAAAATATGTACAAAAAAAGGGACACATCTGTTTTGCGTCCCCCTATGCATCCTTTTGTATTAAAACTCATCGGTTATGATTTGTTTTACTTCTTTCAGCTTGGGCACGCGGCCCATTGCCTTCACCTTGCCGTTCACAATGAGCGCGGGCGTGCTCATAATGCCTGCCTTCACAATCTCCGCCATGTCTGTGATGTAGAGAACATCCGCGTTAACGTTCAGTTCCTTCACGGCGTCCTGAACCGTTTCATGCAGCTTTTTGCACGATGCGCAACCGCCGCCCAGCACTTTTATTTCCATGTTTTATTTCTCCTTCAAAATATCAAAGATTTTCTCTTTAAGAATGAATACCTTTTGCTCAATCGTTTTTGCTGTTTTGATAAACGCGTCCTTAGAGCTGCCCGTCGGGTCGTCAAGCCCCCAGTCTTCACGATAACGGCTTGGTAGGTACGGGCAGCTGACGTTGCACCCCATCGTGATGACGACATCCACAGGCGGTATATCCGCAATCAGCTTTGACCGTTGAGTCTCATTCATGTCGATGCCGTACAATTCTTTAATCACTGCCACGGCATCCCGATTGATCTGCGGTTTTGTTTCGGTTCCGGCCGAATACGCCTCAAACACGTCCGCGGCATAAAGCTTGGCCAGCGCCTCCGCCATTTGAGAGCGGCATGAGTTATGCACGCATATAAACGCAACCTTTGGCTTCATCACTATACTCCCTTTATCTTATATCAGCAAAAACCCAACCGCATTGAACACATACCCAATAATTAAAATGCCAACCACAACGATGCCCGCGAATATCAGCAGTAGCTTTGTTTTCACAACTTTTTTCAGCAGTATCATCGAGGGCAGCGAGAGCGCCGTCACGGCCATCATGAACGAGAGCACCGTGCCGATGCCCACACCTTTAAGCACCAATGCTTCGGCAATCGGCAGCGTCCCGAAAATGTCGGCGTACATCGGTACCCCGACGATCGTCGCGATTGCCACCGAGAATGGATTGTTGTTACCCAATACAGCGAGGATGATATCCTGCGGTATCCAGTTGTGAATCGCTGCGCCGATGCCCACACCGATCAATATGTACAACCATACCTTTTTGATAATGAACATGACCTGATCTTTAGCGAACCGTACGCGATCCCGCCGTGCCATTTCCGGCGCATCAATCTGCCCCGACTGATTCTCAAAGACAAACGGCTCCACATACTTTTCGAGCTTCATCTTGCTGATCAGCGTTCCGCCGACCACAGCCAAAATGATGCCAACCACCACATATGCGATGGCGATCTTCCAGTTAAATATGCTCGCAAGCAGCAGCACCGAAGCCAGATCGACAAGCGGGGACGAAATCAGAAACGAGAACGTCACGCCGATCGGCAGCCCCGCACCGGTAAACCCGATAAACAGCGGTATTGAGGAACACGAGCAAAACGGCGTGACCGTGCCTAATAGCGCGCCCAGCGTGTTTGCGCCAACGCCGCGAAACCGCCCGAGTATTTTGCGCGTCCGTTCGGGCGGAAAATGGCTCTGAATATATGAGATGAGAAATATCAATACTGACAGCAGTATAAATATCTTAATCGTATCATACAGGAAAAAATGAATACTGCCGCCCAGACGTTCGTCAACATTCAGCCCGAGCACATCTGAAACGAGCCATTTGATGATGTCATTGAGCCACTGCATCTTCAGCAGCTGATTATTCAGCCACTCAAATACCGTCATGCTTTTTCCTCCTCGTGAATACTGTTTGCTGCTGATTCACCGGCAGAAAACCAGTGCCGCGTCTTGTTGGCAATCCTTACTAAGGTTAACATGATCGGCACTTCCACGAGGACGCCGACTATCGTGGCCAATGCCGCCGGAGATTGCAGGCCAAAAACTGAAATGGCCACCGCCACAGCCAGTTCAAAAAAATTGCTTGCGCCTATCATGGCAGCGGGGGCGGCAACATCATGCGGCAGCTTCCATTTCTTTGACCAAATGTACGCTATAAAGAATATTAAAAACGTTTGTATCGTCAGCGGTATTGCAATCAGTATGATATCAATGGGCTGCTCCACAATGGTTCTGCCTTGGAATGAGAAGATGATGACCAATGTTAAAAGAAGGCCGACAATCGTCACATTATTAAACTTAGGAATAAACCTTTTCTCCAGATACTCTTTTCCTTTTCTTTTTGTTGTTAGGCTGCGTGTCAGCCAGCCTGCGGTGAGGGGGATGACCACGAAGAGGCCCACCGACAAAAATAACGTCGCCCAAGGAACGCCAACCCCCTCCACGCTGATGCCTCCAAACATAAAAAGCAAACCGACGATTGGAGCAAATGCCGGAAGTATGATAAGGTCATTCGTTGCCACCTGAACCAAGGTATGTGCCGCATTTCCTTTGCACAAATAGCTCCATACAAAAACCATTGCCGTGCAGGGCGCCGCGCCCAAGAGAATGGCTCCCGCCAAATAATCCTTTGCGATTTCAACAGGCATTATTGCCTTATAGATAACAAAGAAAAACAAATAGGCTAAACCAAACATAGTAAAAGGTTTAATTGCCCAGTTTGTGACCCAAGTTACAAATAAACCTTTTGGATTACGGCCCACGTTTTTGATGCTGGCGAAGTCAACCTTCAGCATCATCGGGTAAATCATCAACCAAATCAGTATGGCAACCGGTATAGAAACATTATAGTACTCAAACTGCCCTAAAAACTGCGGAACGCCGGTCAGCCATAAACCGATCACAATACCAAGACCCATACAAATGATAACCCACAGACTTAAATACTTTTCAAAGAATCCGATGCCTTTGTTTTCGCTCATGGTTTTTACTCCTTTTCATGACTCGGTTTTGCCGCAGCGCTTACAGATACAATCTTCTTTATCATTCATTAAAGCTTTAAGAAAGCACATCAAAGCATCTGCCCGCTCATTATCAATGCTGTAATGCATCCATGCACCATCACGGCGGCCATTCACAATGCCGCACTCGGTCAGTATCTTCATGTGATAAGAAAGCGTCGGCTGCGTGATGCTGAACTGTTCGAGTATTTTGCAGGCGCACATCTCTCCGCACGAAAGCATATCCACAATCTTAAGTCGCGTTTCGTCTGACAAGGCTTTGAGTACCGGAACGTATTCCGCATGGTTATTTGACATAAGTACAATCATTCTCCGTATATAGATATTTATCTATGATATAGACATCTCTCTATATGAATATATGCGCGGGATAATAATTATGTCAATCTTTTTTAAATAAAAAAGCAATTCCGGCGTCAGAACTGCTTCACAATTAATTGCAATAAACTTTTATAGGATATCGGCTGCATCATTCTTAGCCGGATCAAGGAGGAAATGGGAACTCGTATTTTCCGTATTGTATTCCGTAAGCTTAGATTGCCCGACTCTTAATTTCCGCGTTCCTGATTTTTTATATCAACCAGATTAAGAATTACTTTTTATTCGCAATATTTTTATGGTCATTTATTGAACATTTCTTTGCGCGAATTCGGCAATTTTATAAAGCGTATTCGGCCAATTGAAAAGCTTATATTCGTTTTGTATTTCCTTTGGGTCGGCCAGGCGGTTTTTTTTGTACTTCAGCGTTTCAAACGTCACTGTCGGTACACCGCGGGAGAATGCATAATCGGTCAGCGTCCCTTCTTCTCCGAATTTTACATAGAGCTCATTAACCTGCTTGTATTTGATATCTTCCAGCAGATAGCGCGCGAGAGAGACGCTGATTTCGTTCAGTCTGTTCGGATCCTCAAGCGTGCTCAAATCCTCAGCTGTATAGCCGCCCTTTTGGCAAATGAGTGTGCGCGCACGCGAGTGAATATCCACAGCCAGCGTAAAATTATATCGGTCGAAAAGCGCCATAATCGCCTGAGTTTCGGGCTCAGACGCAGGGGTTGGCCCCGGGTAGTAATTGCCGCGCTTTTTAACCTTGCTGCCCCAGTATTTACACGGGAAATTCCGGTTAATGTCCACATTGTTCGCGTTGGTTTTCTTCGAGCGGTTGCCTTTAGAAACGCAATACTGATAGCCGTCAGGATTGACAAGCGGCACAATAATCAGCGTCACCTGATCGAGTATCTGCGCTTTTGGTTCATCACCGGTTGTTGCCGCGTAAAGATAATCAAACAAGCATTGCATTATCAGCGGTGTGTTGGCGTTTTCTCTGGCATGAACCCCCGCGGTAATCAGCACATACACGGGTCCTCGGCCTACTGTCAGCGCATAAATGTTCTTTCCCTGAACACTCTGGCCGATCACCTCGTTTGACACCAGCCCCTCATAATTTTGCAGCGTGCCGGTAATGTCTGAAACGAGATGGTTATATGTATACTTCTTCTTCTTTGACGTGAAACAGTTAAGCCGATAGTCAATCGGCTGCATCAGCAGAGGCTCGTTGGCTTCTTTTATTGTCGTTTGTGCTTGTACCGCGCGTGTTTCTTCGGGCACTTTCATATCCAGCGCTGCCGTTACGGTTCTTGTTAGTCCCGTATCAGAAGGGATGGAACCAGGCTCTGCCTGATACAGTTCTGCGCCGGTACACATGATTAAAGCAACAAGCAACACAGCCAATACGGTGCTTTTCAACAATCTCATCGCTATCCCTTTCAGTTGCCCTTATAATGACCTGGATTCTTTATAACGTGTTTTGAATATGCCCGCAGCGCATCGCTGCTTATGTTTCACAGGTTTTGCGTTTATTTTCTATTTATCAACAAAATTATATATAATAATCAAAATGGATGCAACCTTCAATACCGAATTTTATTAATCCGCTGCCAACGGGAGGCAATAGACCCTTATTTTTAAGATGCCGTCAGCTTATTTAAATTTCTGCCGTTTGTGTTGTGTGCTATAATCATCTCATAGTACTATTATTGCGAGGTTCACAATGAAACCCGATGCACAGCATTTCAGCAAGCTAGACCCATCCTTGCCCGCCGTCTGCTTCACGTTCGACGACAACTTATCGCGCCACCGCGAGATGATTGCGCCCGCGTTTTTCGAGCGCGGCTGGCGATGCACGTTTTACATTAACCCCGGAACCTCAGATTTTGCGTCGCATATGGCCGGATACAAGGCGCTGCTTGAGCAGGGCTTCGAAATCGGCAGCCACGGCGATGTGCACGATAACCTCTCAGAGCTTGAGCCCGCCGCCGCTTTGGAGAATATGCAAAAAGCGGCACAGCGTATTCAAGCAATTTTTGGCGTATACCCCTCAACGTTCGCGTTTCCGTATCACGACTATAATGAAAAGACGCTCATGCTGGCCAAATCGCTTTATCTGGAAACACGCAACACACTCGCGGATTCCATATGGTTCGCCATCAAAACGGCCATCCCGCTCAGCGATATGCTGACGGCGGTTGAGCAAGCCATTTCGGAAAAGCACCCGCTCGTTTTCTCCGGGCACTCGGTGATTAAAACGCGCGAGGAAGCAACCGACGAAAGCCAAAAACACGAGACCGGCTCGAACCCGATATTGCTCAGCGATCTTTGTGAACTGCTCGATTTTATTGCCTCAAAAGGCGAACATGTTCAGGTGCTAACGTTCGAGCAGGCCGCGCTGCTCGCCTGCATCAAACAATACAGCGAAATTGACGGCAATTCTTATATATTGACGCAGCAGCTTATGGATCATCTGAGTCAATTTCATATTGATGCTTCAAGACTTAAACATTTAATCTAAGTGCAAAGCACCTCTTGAAAATAAAATACCCCGGCTCACTTTAAAAAGCCGGGGATGTTGATACAGATAAAATGGACTTTTGTTGATACAGTCAGACTGATACAAAACCATCCTTTGATTCGCTCAAACGTTACAGATGCCAAATCTCCTCGGCGTACTGCTTAACTGTTCTGTCAGACGAGAACTTGCCCGCCGACGCCACATTATAAAGGCACTTTCGCCCAAAGCTCAGCCTGTCGGCATAGTCGCGGTTCACCCGCAGCTTGGCCTCCACATACGGCAGCAGATCGAGCAGCAGGAAGTAATGGTCGGCCCGATGCCATGCGGTCCCTTCCAATATCGCGTCATAAAGCTCTTTGAAATAGCCAAAGCCGTCGTCGCTTATTGTGCCGTCTATCAGCGTATCGAGCACACGCTTCACGCGTGCATGGCTCTCATAGATGCTTTTCGGATTGTAATGGGCGCTTTCGTGCCGAATATCCTCCACACGTGCGCCGAATATGTAGTTGTTGTCTTCTCCTGCCTCTTCAACAATCTCCACGTTCGCGCCGTCGTACGTACCGAGAGTCACCGCGCCGCTGAGCATCAGCTTCATGTTGCCGGTGCCGCTCGCCTCGGTGCCTGCCGTCGAAATCTGCTCGGAAACATCCGCCGCCGGAATAATCACCTCGGCATATGAACAGTTGTAATTCTGCACAAACACCACGCGCAGCCTATCGTTCGTCTGTGGGTCCGCATTCACCAGCCGTGCAATTTCATTGATCAGCTTAATCACGGCCTTGGCTCTGAAATACCCGGGTGCCGCCTTCGCGCCGAAAATAAATACCGTCGGGTAAAACTCCCGCAGACTGCCGTCTTTAAGGCCGTAGTAAATATCGAGTATCGAAAACGCGTTTAAGAGCTGTCGCTTGTATTCATGCAGCCGCTTCACCTGCACATCGAACATGAACTCGGGCGGTATCTCAATGCCCTCGCGCTCGGCAACCAGCGCCGCCAGCTGCCGCTTTTTCTGCAGCTTCACGTCGTTAAACTTATGCACAAAGTCATCGTCAAGGCTTTTCTTCAGCCCGGCCAGCTGCTGCAAATCGGTTAAAAAACCACTGCCGATGCGGCCTTGAATCAGCGCGGTCAGCTCGGGGTTGCAAAGGCCCAGCCAGCGCCTTTGGGTCACGCCGTTGGTCTTGTTCTGAAAGCTGTCAGGAAAAATCTCATACCAATCCTTGAACACATCATTTTTTAGAATCTGCGTGTGCAGCTCGGCCACACCGTTCACATAGGTCGACATATATACCGCAAGCCGCGCCATATGCACCGTATCGCAGTCGATAATGCGCATCCGGCACTTCTTGTCATCCGGCACCCCCAGCTCGCTTAACGACTGCGCGAGCTTTTCATCGATACGTTTTATAATCGCGCTGATCTCGGGGATCACCTCATTCATCAGCGACACCCGCCATTTCTCCAGCGCTTCGCCCATTACGGTATGATTCGTATACGAAAACGTCTGCTGCGCCATGCTATGCGCGGCATCAAAACCAATGCCCTCGTTCATCAGCAGCCGTATCAGCTCCGGAACGCAGATAACCGGATGTGTGTCGTTCAGCTGAATCGCGCAATGCTCTGCAAACCCGGTTAGGTCGCTGCCGTGCGCACGCTTGTACCGCGCGATGATATCCTGCAGCGATGCGCTCGCGAGAAAATACTGCTGCTTTAAGCGCAGCTTTTTGCCCGCGTCGTCACAGTCGTTCGGGTACAGCACGCGCGAGATATCCTCCGCCTCATTCTTATCGCGCACCGCCTCCGCGTAATCCTGGCTGTTAAACGCGGCAAAATCAAGCTCGTGCACCGCCTCGCACTGCCACAAACGCAGCGTGCCCACATGGCTGTTTTGATAACCGATCACGGGGACATCATACGGCACTGCGCGTACCGTTTGATCCGCAAACCGCACCGTCACCGCCCGGTCGTCGCGGCGGCAGCTCCACGGGTCGCCGCCTTCCTGCCAGTCGTCGGCGGTTTCGCACTGCATGCCGTCTACCAGCAGCTGCTTAAACAGCCCAAACTTGTAGCGTATACCATAGCCATCGAGCGGCAGCTTTAATGTGGCGGCACTGTCTAAAAAACAGGCCGCGAGCCTCCCGAGGCCGCCGTTGCCGAGCGCCGCGTCTTCTATATCTTCCAGCGCCGTTAGGTCCGCACCGCGCTCCCGCAGCTTTTCGCGCACCTCATCTAGAATACCGAGGCAATAAAGGTTATTAAACACCAAACGTCCGATTAAAAACTCAATGGAAAAATAGTACGCCCGGCGGGCCTTACTGTGCTGCTGCTTGCTGATCATCCAATCGTCGGCAATTTGCATCATCACGGCCTTAGAGAGCGCGTCATGCAGTTGGGACGCGCTTGCGCTGTGCAAACTTTTCTGGTAACTGCTTTTCAAAATTTCTTCGGTTTTATTCAATAGCTGATGGCTGTCAGTCATACGTTGTCTCCTGTTCTGTCAAACTCTTTGTTCATATTCAAAATATCGTCCTTGATATCATCTGTCAATTGGCCCTCGATTAAGCGCCACCGCCAGTTTGGCCCCACCGTGCCCGGCGTGTTCATGCGCGATTCGCTGCCGAGCTTTAAATGATCCTGCATCGGTATCACAACGGTATCAGCGTTGCTCGCAAAAGCCGTTCTAATCAGCTCACGGCAGATGTCCGCATTTTCATCAATACCAAGATACCGCATCGCAAACCGCCTCTCGCTTGTCTTAGCCGTTTGCCACCAGCCTTTTGTTGTATCGTTGTCGTGCGTGCCCGTGTAAAGCACGGTATTGGGCGAAACGTGATGCGGCAAATGCGTGTTTCTCTCGTCTGACCCGAATGCAAAAAGCAGCACCTTCATACCCGGATAGCCGCACGCTTCACGCAGCCGTTTTACCTTGGGCGTCACTACGCCCAAATCCTCAGCGACAATGTGCGAAGGCGCGGCTCCGTTCATCGCCTTGAAAAAAGCCAGACCCGGGCCGTGTTTCCATTTTCCATTTTTGGCCGTCGCGTCTCCGGCAGGAATCTCGTAATAGTTCGCAAACCCGATAAAATGATCGATGCGCAGCATATCAAAGCTTTCTGACAGGGCCTGCATACGCCGCCGCCACCACGCATAGCCGGTTTTTTCATGCTGCCGCCAGTTATAAATCGGGTTGCCCCAAAGCTGTCCGTCCGGCGAGAAATAATCCGGCGGCACACCGGCCACGCACAGCGGGCGCCGATGCGCGTCCAGCTTAAACAATTCCGGGTTTGCCCACGTATCCGACGAATCCATCGACACATAAATCGGCATATCGCCGAAAATCGCAACGCCATTTTTGTTCGCGTAGGATTTCAACGCGTTCCACTGCTTAAAGAAAAGATATTGAACAAAAGAATAAAATGCAATATCATGAGCCAGCTCGCTTGCATAGCTTTTCATCGCGCTCGGTTCACGCAAACGGATGGCATCGTCCGGCCAATCGCTCCATGGCAGCCCGTCGAAACGGTCTTTAAGTGCGCAAAAGAACGTAAAATCAAAGAGCCACGGTTTTTGCACCGCGAATTCATCCACACTGGGCTTTATATTCTGATAGGAATCGTTAAATGCACAGCGAAGTAAAGCGATGCGCGATTTACCAAGCTGCTCGTAGTCCACATATTGCCCGCCGATTTCTGGCTCGAGCTGCTTAAGGTCAGCCTTATTGAGAATTCCTTCTTCACACAGCAAGTCAAGGTCAATCAAATTCGGATTGCCCGCAAACGTTGAAAGGCTCTGATACGGCGAGTTGCCGTCACTTGTCGGGCCGACAGGCAGCATCTGCCACAGTCTTGTGCCGCTTTGCCTTAAAAAATCGACAAATTTGTATGCCTCCCGCCCCATTGTTCCTATGCCGTACGGAGAGGGCAAAGAGGAAATATGCATCAATATGCCGCTGCTGCGCTGCATATCTTACCTCCTGTGTATTGAACACAATCATATCAAATGGTTTGTTCGGATGCAATACGTGTGATAAACAGGGTTTTTGGCACCGGCCGCGATTGCTTATCTCTCAATCATTCACATTTATCTGCAGTTTTTTAACCAAAATACAAAAAAAATAATGTTTTTTTAATATTTCAATGTTAGAATATATCACAAATGACTTATTAGAATATTAGAGCAAACTTACCTCATTCATTACAGGGTTTTTAAAACGATTAAAATCGGGAGTGCCATCAATGCGTATTCTTGTTGCCGATGACAGCCAAACATGCCGCATGATTCTTACAAGCGCGTTAAATGAATATGGTTATGACGTCATTGAAACATCTGACGGCATGCAGGCTTGGTTAGAGCTGAGCAAACCGAACGCGCCGTCTATCGCCATTCTCGATTGGGTTATGCCCAAACTCGACGGTCTGGAGCTGATTCAAAAAGTCCGCGAGGCGAATACCGAAAGGCCGCCTTATATCATTATGGTAACGGGAAAAAGCGCAATCAAAGACATTATTCTCGGGCTTGACGCGGGAGCAAACGATTACCTGATAAAACCGTTTGATCCTAACGAGCTGCGCGCGCGCGTTCAGGTGGGCAAGCGCATGATCGAGCTGCAGGACGCGCTGATTAAAACCAATGAACAGCTTAACTATCAGGCCACTCACGATCCTTTATGCGGTCTGTTAAACCGCAGGGCTATTCTTAAAAAGCTCGATGAAATGTTCTCTCATACGGGTATCGGCGATACTGTGCTTTGCGCCGGTATCTGCGATATCGACCATTTCAAACGCATCAACGATACGTACGGCCATCAAACGGGCGACGATATTTTATTAAAGCTCTCGAATATATTGGAACAAATCACCGGCGAAACAGATTATATCGGCCGTATCGGGGGCGAAGAATTTCTGATCATCACCACAGCCGATTCAGAAGAGGAAATTTACACGCGTTTTGAACGATACCGTAAACAGATTGCCGACACCAGCCTGATGACGCGATCCGGTGCGATGTCCATATCCGTCAGCATCGGTGTGGCGTGCAGCATGTATAAAAGCACCGTGGATGAGCTGCTGGCCGCAGCAGATTCGGCGCTGTATGATGCCAAGAATCAGGGAAGAAACCGCGTGATTACGCGCACATAGATTTATCTTTCGCGTCGAATGTTACTGAACCGCTCCTTATTGGGGCGGTATTTTGATATGATGCCGATTCAGCTATACGCATTTGTGTGGTCTCCCTGTAGGGGGATTAGCCCCATTCATTCAAATGTAATATAAAGTCAATGATTTTGTTGTTCGGTCCACTACACAGTGGACTGGGCTGTGTTAGATTGTGCCACCGATTGGCGGCCGAGGAAGGGCTGCTTGTTTTCGCTTGGCACCTCATCCGGTACTGCGCACCATCTTCTACTCAAAGGACAAGGCTTATCAGAAACATGCGCATAAAAAACAGGCCGGGGGTTAACCGGCCTGCTCATTCAAAGTGTTAAACAGCGTCACCTGTTTTTTTGCGCCGTTTCATCTGAGACACCACAATCACCACAATCGCGCCGCTGAGCACCGCCGCCACAGCCACCCACAGCCATGGGAAGGGCTGCGAGTCGTCATACGTGCGCGGAATATCCTCATCGTCACTGACCACGTTCAGCTTGTATTGTGCCGTCACAATCAAATCGCTCACAATCTTGCTAAAATCCTTATCCCAGCTTGTGAACGTGTAGCCGCTGCGCGCAGGGTTTGCCGGCGCGACAGCCGCCGACCCGTGGTTGATCGTCTGCGTGCTCAGCACGGTGCTGTCAAAGTTCACGAATTTAACGGTATACGTATTGATCTTGTACTGCGCTGTGACCACAAGAGCACCTGTAATCTTGTCGAACGCCTTATCCCAGCCGATGAAGGTGAAGCCCTCTCTGGCGGGAACGGCAGGCGCTTTGGCCGGGTCTCCGTACAGCACGGTATCAGATCCGATGACATTGCCCTGATAATCTAAGAAATTAACGATGTACGCATTCCTCACATAGCTGGCAACGGCTTTGATGTTCTCTTTAACGTTGGTCAGACTATTGGGCTGCGTATCATCGTCTCCCGTCAGAACCCACTTGTCAAAGGTATGGCCGACAACAGCCGGTGCCGTTTCAAGAACTGCAGCCGTGTTCCAATTGACGGCTTGCGTCTGGCCGATCTGAGTTATCCCGTCCTGTTGATAGAACGACACATTAAACGTTTTGATCTTCCAAACCGCAAACAGCTCCACCACAGCGCCATCTGTCGTTGCGAGATTCTTAACGCTCTTGCCGTCTGTGAAGTCAACAGCTGTCGCGCCGGCACTTAAGGCCCAACCTTCAAACGTGTAGCCTTCCTTGTAGTACCCGTTGGCCGTAAGGTTTGACTCCACATCAAATGCATGATGGCTGGGTGCTGTGACACCGCCGTCTCCCGTGTTTATGTTGTAAGTCACGGTGTAGTTAATGGGCTTCCACGAGGCCGCATACGATCTCGCTCCGGTTGACCCTCCCGGAATGGTCACTGACATGGCGCCATCCGGAATGCAGGTTCCGCTCCAGCCGGTAAAGATGTAGCCCTCTCTGGTTGGATTATTCAGCGTAAAAGAGCCCGTCTCGATGGTATATGAATCCGGATTCGCCGCCGCACCGCCTTTAAGATCGTATGTGATGGGATAGTTGATGCAGGCGTACTGCGCCGTGTACTCCTGACCCTCATCAGCCGGTGCCAGTTCGGGCAGCCAACCCTTGAACTCGTACCCGAGATGAGGCTTGATTGTCGGCGCATTGGGTAAGTCACCGAACTGAGTCGGCACGTTCACAGGAGATGTTCGGTTGTTCATCCATGTGCCATGGGCACCCACCATAAATTTAATACAGTATACGCATTTTTTAAAATACGCCTCCACATACTTATCTGCATGCATGCAAACTGTTCTGTCGTGCGTATCTCTTCCCCATCCATCGAAATACCACCCATGCGCGGCATTTGGCGTTAATGTCACAGTGGTATCTCTAAGATAATATGTGTTATCGCCGATCTTGATTCCGGATGGATCTGTGCTGACGGTTCCATCCCCAAAGGTTTTAATGCTCAGAGTTTTAAAGCACCTTAAATTCATCTTAAAAACGGCTGTGACCGCTTTGTTTCCGTCACGATCAACACAGTATCTGCTGTTATCCCAGTATACCGGCCCTTCAAAACCCTCAAAGCTGAAACCGTCATACTCCGAAGGATCGATGTACCATCTTCCTCCATGTCTTGAAACCTGTTGGCTCACTTTTCCTCCGGTGATACCCTCAAGCACTTGATCGCCGAGCTTTGTCACCACCGAAATTGTCAGCGTAAAATCACTGCTTGCAACGGCAGCATCCGCTTCCAAGGGCAGGTCATCAGCAAGCGCTGTTGTCGGCAAAAATGTCATCAGCAACAATAGCCCCACAACCAGCGCAATTAATCTTTTTCTCATTCCATTTTATCCTTTCTTATTTTTGGCAGCAAAAAAAGCCGCACATAATATGAGGCGGCCGAACGATCATGGCTTAATAAGCTTTAGACTTCTAGGCTTTGCGTCTCCGGCTTTCGCGCGGGTTTGCCTTTCTCATCTGTTCATCCTGAATACTGCTGTCGGCTGTTCTGCCGGTTGGGTTACGGAGACCTGGCCATACCTGACACGCTCCTTTTTTAAATTTCCCCAATGTCAGAAGCCCTTGATAAAGACTTTTTTACCTTTTTTTCTTCATATAATAATTCTAGCATCGGGAAAAACAGCGTCAATTTCTATTATTGTTAATTTTTGTCGGCTGCGTGGCCTTTTTTATCGGAAAATATAATTTAAGGCCATCCTCATGTTCTAAATACATTTGCCATATACATATAGGGAGAAAGCGAGGAAACAATGGAAAGCATAAATCGCAGCGTCATCATGCTGAAAAGCGACAGCGGGGCACCGCAGAACCAAAAAAACATTGCTGTGCTTAAGCTCCAAGCTGATCTTAATAAACTTATGATCGATCTGGCTGTACCGTTTTGCCCGTCGCCGACGTGTTCGCTTTTTCTTTTTGACAAAGAAGGAAACGACCATCTCGCGGGAGAAATCATTGACGGCGGATTGCATAAAAGTATCAGCGCCATGCCGCTCGCTGCTGTCTTAGGTGCCGCCGTCATCGACACAAACACGTTGACATTCCTGCTCAAATCATCCGGGCCGGATTGGGCGCAGTTTGCCGCGCGCTTTAAATTTAAATACTTAAAACAAGAAACCGGCCGACACGACGAGCCTGAGGCGCCGCCGCCGCCAAAGCTGAAAGACCCGCCGCCCGAGATGGCACCGGCTGCCGAGCCGCGCGTTTGCGATGCGTGCCCGCATGTCATTCGCCAAGACAGAATCAATCCGTTCCCATCGGTATATCCGGGAAGTGAATGGGTCAAAATTTCATATCCGGGGCCATCCGGCTGGTGGCACTATATTGCTGGTAAAATTCGCAGCGGCGATACCGTCATCGCCAAAGTATTGGGCGTTCCGGGCGAATACGGCATGGCCCCGCCCATTTGGTTGGAGGGATTCGGCACATACATGCGCAGCACTGCTCCGGATGCCTGCGGTTACTGGCTTATGTTTCAGGACGCAGAGACAGGCGAGGTTCTGGATATGGGTCTATCTCCACATGGTGGGTAAGCACCTCTGAATATGAAAAACAGTAGCGTCTTTTATAACCGTGCTCTTTGACTACAACGGTAAACACTTCAGGATACAGCCCCTCAATAATGCCGCCCATCTCTATGCCGCCCCGCCGCCCACATCGGGTTTTGAGTGTCACTCGCACCCCTTTGTTGGAGCGCATCTGCTCTTTTATTGTATCCAGCGCGTCATTCATCGTATTCGTACCGCCTTTTTAAGGATGATCATATGTTTCCCATTTTTTAAGAAAGTTATCCTTGGCCCGGATGCTCCTCATGCTGAGTTTTGCATATTTTTTATCCAGTCATGAATAATTTCTCACGTCATCAAATCGTTCTCGATTCTATTTCATAATGAGTTGCGTTCTCTCTGTATATTGATATTGTTCTGAATGCATAAAACTATCCCACTTATCCACAACGTTGTCCACATTATGCGAAAAAGCGAGCTTTATAGACCATTCGGGAGATCGTAAAACTCCTGCTTAATGTTGAAAATGAATAAAAAAAATAATGTCGATATTTGTCGTACGAAAAAATCTTATATTTATTCATTCATAAAATTTACTGCGGACGACGGTATGAATCCAACCACAATTTTAAGACGAACCGTGGTATAATAAATCATCTTAGCCGCAGCGGGCTTAGAAACGGGAGAATCGGATGAAGAACTATGACATTGTCGCCGCGGGACATATCTGTCTTGATTTGTGTCCCACTTTTGAGGCACAGCAAACACAGGATTTGCGTGCAATCTTCCGCCCCGGAAAGCTGATACACATGAACGGAATCACAATCGCTACCGGAGGCGCTGTTGCGAATACCGGCTTTGCCATGTCCCGAATGGGCTTAAAAGTGCTGCCCGCCGTCAAAATTGGCGACGACAGCTTTGGGCAGCTTATTGCGGATCTGGCGGAAAAGGAGACCGGCAGCCGTGTGTCGCTGCAGCCCGGCGTGCGCTCATCCTATTCCATCGTGCTCTCACCGCCGGGTATCGACAGAATGATACTGCACGATCCTGCAGGAAATAACGATTTTTCTGCGGATGACATCGATTATTCTGCGGTTCGTGAGGGCGGTTTTTTCCACTTTGGATATCCCACGGTCATGCGAAAAGTGTATGAGAACGACGGTGAGGAGCTGCTGCGCATTTTCTCATCAGCAAAAAAGATGGGTTTGGTAACCTCGCTTGATATGACGCTGCCTGATGCGGCCAGCGAATCCGGCCGGGTCGATTGGCTGGCTGTTTTGAAAAAAACACTGCCGTTTATAGACATGTTTATGCCAAGCCTCGATGAAGCGCTTTATATGCTCGACCGTTCCGAATATGAAAGAGTCACCGGCGGCGGCGCGCTTAATTTTGCAAAGATACGCTCATTGGCAGATCGTATACTCATGATGGGTGCACGGCTCGCGCTCATTAAATGCGGGGTGCACGGCATCTATATTAAATCGGCCGGTGCCATCGGGGGCCGTTTTGAAAAAATGGAAATCTTTCAGCCGTCCTATCGCGTTGATAATTTCAGATCGGCACTGGGCAGCGGTGATACAGCGATAGCCGGTTTCCTTGCCGCCATGATTAACGGCTTTAATTTGATTGACTGCGCACGCATAGCCTGCGCGAGCGGCGCGCTGTGCTGCACCACCTACGATGCTGTCAGCGCCATTCTCCCCCTGCAAAATATCCGGCAGCTGCTGGATGGCCCCGTCAATCAAACAGCGTTACCCGATAAACACTTACACTATGATGAGAAGGAACGGTACTATATAATATGAAGGAAAAACTTCGCGGCCTGCTTGAAAAAATACGCAATCCGCAGCGTGATGATAACGAGAAAGAATTCATACAGCATATGAACCTGACACGGTTGTTCTTTTTTCTCCCTTTTTTGATTGCAGCGATTGTTTTCTTTCTGTTGTCTTTAAAATAACATCGTTCCTTTAACTATTTGGTTAATTATGTTATCATAGAATAAATTGTGCGAAATGGCGGTGCGGACATGGATGTCAGCGAATCCCTGGAAATGTACCTCGAAGCAATTTTGGAGCTGGAAGCCAAAAACAGTGTGGTGCGTTCGGTTGATATTGCGAGGTTTTTGGGTGTAACGAAACCCAGCGTGAACAGAGCGATGAGCAACCTGAAAAAAGAGGGCTATATCAATCAGGAGCCGTATGGTGATGTCACGTTTACACAAAAAGGGCGCAACAAAGCATCACGCATACACGAGCTTCATCATGTCATCACAGACTTCTTGGTCAAGTCTTTGGGGATTGATGTTGATGTGGCCGAAACGGATGCGTGCCGTATAGAACACGTGATATCGCCCGAAACCGTAAAAGCCATGAAAGCCTATCTGCAAAATCGGCCCTGACTAGTCGAACATTTCAAGGCTGCTTTGGCAATCGCTGCAAAATCCGCTGTTGAGGTCGTAGCAGTCCTGGCACATGTAAGCGTTGCAGCCCCTGCAGTGCTGCATAGAGCGCGTTTCCATCGGTTTTTTACAGCCTTGACAGTTCATTTTCGACATGCGTTATCCTTCTTTCGTTTTGCTGCTTATAGTATTCGCTTAATTATAGCTTTCATGCACCAATTGCCACGCGCCACGAGTTGCACAGCGTATGGTTTATTTGTCAAATAATCGGTGTATTTTAAGCAAATTATATGTTGTCAGCGTTCATCATCGATGATATAATCATACGATGTAGCGTCTTTCTTGCTCTGCACGTTTGATGCAGGGCCAACATCCGGCGCAAAAGCAGCTATGTTTTTGAATCGGAGAGTCCATAAGGGAGGTAGAAAATGAATAAGTACGAAAGCATGTATATTTTGAAGCCCGACTTAGCCGAGGAAGCGCGCAAGGCGCTGATTGAAAAATTCTCGGCTATCGTGACAGACAACGGCGGCAAAATAGAAAACGTTGACGAATGGGGCCAAAGAAAACTGGCCTATGAAATCAACTACATCAAAGAAGGCTACTACGTGCTCATGACTTTTGAAGCACCGTCTGAGTTGCCTTTAGAGCTTGAACGTAATTACAACATCAGCGACAGTGTGCTAAGATACAATGTGATAAGACTGTAAAAGGCAGGTTTGTATTATGAACAGAGCTATTTTAATCGGGAATCTCACCAAAGATCCGGAACTTAGGACGACACCGCAGGGCATATCGGTTTGCAGCTTTACAATTGCAGTGAACAGGGGCTTTGGCGAAAAGAAGGATGTCGATTATGTACCCATCGTCACGTGGCGCGGGCTGGCCGACAATTGTGCCAAGTTTTTGGGTAAAGGCCGTAAGGTGGGTGTATCCGGGCGTATACAGGTCAGAAGCTACGACGCGAACAACGGTGAGAGACGCTATGTAACCGAAATCGTGGCGGATGATGTTGAGTTCTTATCGCCCAAGGGCGAAGGGGGCAGCGGCGGCGGTAGCCGTATGCAGGATGTTCCCCCGCCGCCGGATGACGCAGGTCTTTTCGGCGATGAGCCTGACGATTTTGAGCCTCTGGATGATGAGCAGATGCCTTTTTGACGAAAAGGAGGAGTAAGTTATGATGAACGACGATAAGTCGCAAAAGAAAATGCGGCGCGGAAAACCCCGGCGTAAAATTTGCGCGTTTTGTGCGGATAAATCAAAAAGCATTGATTATAAAGACATCATGAAATTAAAGCGCTTTTTAACAGAGCGCGGCAAAATTCAGCCGAGACGGACTTCCGGCGTTTGCGCCAAGCATCAGAGAGACTTGGCCATGGCGGTGAAGCGTGGGCGTATGATGGCGCTGCTGCCGTATTCGCAGGACTAAGCAGTACCATAAAAGAGCGGTTCATCCGCTCTTTTTTTGTGCTTATAAATTCTTCTGTGCTCGTACAGATAATGCCGCTGTAACCTTCTCTTTCAATCGCCCGCGGCGACACAGCCTTTACTCAAATAGAAAATCATCAAATCATACTTCTTTTTTCCGGTAAATCGAATTCGATATCGCATACGACAATGCGCAGCAAGCCGCAATTATCAGCGGTGACAACAGCAGTGCTTGCTTTACCGTCTGCTCATCCGGTATGGGGATAGCCTTCGTCTGCGCCAGCGCCATCACCGCCGCAACCGGGATTGCCACAGCAGCAATGATAATGATGCGCGAGCGTTCCACGCCGAACTTATAGATAAGCGGCAGCAATACGCTGACAAAGATGACGGCGATCGCAAACATCGCATAAGCAGACACGAGCATCTCAAAAAAGTTACCGGTACCCTTTATAATTCCGTTGACCCAGCCCACAAGCAGTGCGAGCAGCCCGCCGAGCAGCGCCAGCAGATACGACAGCGCATACTTGCTCATCACCACATTCCTTCTGCTCACCGGCAGCGTACTCACATAGATATCCCACCCCGCCTGATTGTCGTAAGCGAACGAAGTTATGGAGGCAACCGCAAACATGATGACAACCGTCCCCAAAAACACGTCGGCATTCCCCATCATAAATATCATGAAACTGTAGAACACAGCAAGCAGCAGCATGGTTCTGCCGTACTTCCTCAGGCTATACATATCCTTTAATATCAGCCCCTTCATGATGCATCACTCCTCACATAAAACAGCATAATGTCTTCAATATGTGCCGGGTCTACCATGAACCCCGGGTATTTTGTTCTCACGATATCCGGGTTTTTCACCAGCACCTCATGCCCAAACTGGCCGCGCCGCTGCCCCTCAATATCGCTGCGGTCAATGCGCGCAAAATCGTTCTGGCCGCACTTCAATATGCCGTAGCCATATTTCAAATCGTCGGCAGACTGCGAGAAGACCAACTGTCCATCTTTAATCAGCGTCACATAATCGGCCACCTTCTCCAGATCGCTGATGATGTGCGTCGATAAAAATATCGACCGTTCCTCGTCTTGTATGATGTCGAGAAAGATATCGAGTATCTCACTGCGCACCACGGGATCAAGCCCGCTCGTCGCTTCGTCGAGCAGCAGCACGCGCGGCCTGTGCGCGAGCGCCACCGACAGCGACAGCTTCGTCTTCATGCCCTTCGACATCTGCTTAACCGTATTCTTTTCGGGCACTGCGAAGCGCTTTAAGTAAGATCGGTATAGCACGTCGTCCCAGCCGGTGTAGATATGGCGCATCACTGAAGAGATATCGCCCGGCTTCAAGCTCTCGTGAAAATGGCAGTTATCCAGCACCACACCGAGCTGCTGCTTTATTTGCTGCTCCTGCGCCACATGATCCATACCCAGCAGCCGAACATCGCCGCTGTCCTTTTTTATCATGTTTAATATCAGCTTGAGCGTGGTGGTTTTACCCGCTCCGTTCTCGCCGATAAACCCCATAATGCAGCCCTTGGGCAGCTTAAAGCTCACATTTTTCAGCGCAAAGCTTCCGTAATCCTTCGTTAGTCCGCTGACTTCCAGTACATTTTCCAACGCCTATTCCTCCTTATACAAAAGTGCTAATATGTCAGACAGTTCCTCCATCGCGATGCCGCTGCTTTTGGCAATCTCCACAGCCTTTTGCAGATGCCCTTCCGCCATGCGAAGCTGTTCTTCTCTGATCAGTTCAATATTGCGTCCCGCCACATAACTGCCCTTGCCCATCACGGTTTCTATGAAGCCGTCACGTTCGAGGTCTTCATACGCACGTTTTGTTGTGATCACGCTGATGCGCAATTCCTTGGCGAGCAGCCGCATAGACGGCAACAAATCGCCTTCTTTCAGCGTGCCGTTCAGTATCAGATTCTTAATCTGAGACGTAATCTGCTCATAAATCGGTTTGTCGCTCGCGTTGCTGATGATGATATCCAACCGGCATTTCCCCCTGACCGCGCTTAATCTACTGTATATATACGTTATATACAGTATGGCGCTAATTTATGCATTTGTCAAATAAAAATTTTCGCTTTACAAACCAGTAAAACTCAATCATTGATGCACTTTGTATTTTGTGCTTTAATATGGATGTATGTAATCATTGTAAATAAAGAGGATTTATCGATATGTTTGGAAAATCCAAAGCAACAAGTCATGACATCGCTTATCTGGGCTTGAGAAATCAAGCATTTGCGACAATGCCATCCGATATTGGACTGTCACTCGAAAACAACGAACAAGTCTATACCGCCGTTGTGGATATGCCGATCAGTAAAGAAAAAATTATATCTCTTGTCTGTTTTTTTGACGGCACAGTCAGCTTGTATGACAGCACAGGCGGCGGTCTGCTAGGTATTGGCCAAAAACATGAATCCGTCAGACAAGCAGGCGGATCATTCCTCTACAGCGCGGGCCAGGCTTTGAAATATCTTAAAAAAACCAGTCAATTTGATTTGCCAGACGGCGATCTTGCTTTCGTTTTTTTGCTTACGGGTAATGGTGTTTACAAGGCCGAATACAATATGAGCAAGATCGATACGTACGAGAAGCCTATCCAATTCTTGAACTTCCTGATTCAAAACATACTGAGCAAAATTCGCGAAAATACCACTGCCTGATTATTTTCGGTATACTGCACTTTCACAACACAGACACGTTCGAGGCCATTTTAAGCAATTTTAAGAGCCCGACCATTATGGCGGGCTCTGTGTGGTTACTTAACGATATCATCGGTTGTCAGGATTCTTCAAACATGCCTTTAGACGCGCCGCAAAGGGGGCAGACCCAATCGTCGGGGATGTCTTCAAAAGCTGTGCCGGGGGCAATGCCGTTATCCGGGTCACCGACTTCGGGATCGTAAACATAACCGCAAACAGTACATTCGTATTTTTTCATTCGCATCTCCTCACTTATTTATTTTGAAAATAATCGTTCAGATTGGCAAGCAGTTCGTCCACATCAAGGCCGTGAACCGCACCGGCTTCCTCAAGGCTCTCTCCTGCCGAAGCGGGGCAGCCAATGCAGTGCATACCGGCTTCCATCAGCACCTTGGCGCATCCGGGATCAAGCGTGAGCAACTGGGCAATGGTCATATCTTTTGTAATTTGTGCCATGATAATACCTCTTTAGTTTTTTTGCTTATGTGTTTCTGATCATTTTATGCCCGCATTTTGAGCACTTGATGGATACCTTGCCTTTGCCTCTGGGCACCCGCAGCTTTTGCGAACATTTGGGGCATATAAAAATTTTGTACAGCTTTCGCTGCTGGCCTTTTGCTTTATTCCTATAATACCACGATTTGATTTTATTAACCAC
Source organism: Bacillota bacterium (assembly GCA_023412005.1). Taxonomy (GTDB): domain Bacteria; phylum Bacillota; class Clostridia; order Christensenellales; family SZUA-584; genus SZUA-584. The sequence goes on along the minus strand of JAEYOE010000032.1, from coordinate 89,848 downwards.
ATTCATGAATAATAAATTCTCTTTTTGACGCTGCGCAATATTGCGGGAAAACATGCGGAAAATCGCAACCCCGGTAATTGCCAGCGTAATGGCAAACATATACACCCACGGCACAAAGCTTAAAACCAGGGAGAATATAATCAGCCCAAAGGAAAGCTGATCGGGGCCGTTGCGTCCGATAAACATTCTGTTAAACATGAAGCATCACCTTCTTTTCCGTCATACGTCAGGCCTCACAGGTCACAATCAGCTCCGGCGTCCTGACTTGCTTATAATAGTTGATAAACGACGATATATCCTTCACATCACCGGGCAGCATAATGCCGCTCTTGCCTATGTCTTCGCTCATGTGCACGTCGCCTCCGGCGATCACCATCACATCATTCTCGCGGGCGAACTTGAGCGAAAGCCGATTGCGGCTCTTGTTTCTCACCTGCGTGTTGACGATCTCAATGCCGTCGTAGAACGCCGGGTTCTCCGGCGACAGGCCAAACCGGAAAGGATGCGCTTGAAACACGAGGAACCCGTTTTCATGCATGAGGCTGTAAATTTGCTCAATCGGCAGCTGGTAGAACGGCCCCGCCTCGAGCAAAAATGCTTCATCCGGCCCGTAGATTAAAAACTCGTACGGCGAACCCTCCGGCTGCACCTCAAGCCCCAATAGCACCTTAAGCCCCACCTGACTGCCGCGTTTTTTCGCTGCGCGGTAACCCGCCAAATAGCGCTGCACCTTTTCATGCCACGAAAGGGCTTGTATATCCGGCCTTTCAAAAAAGCGCGAATAAAAGTGGTCGGTGATGAACGTGCCTTTATAGCCCGCCGCCTTGGTGCCGTCCACTGCCTGAGCGGCTGTTAGAAAACCGCACGGGCTTGTTTCGGCCGTATGGCAATGCGTTTCAAACTGATAAAGCTTCATCGTTTTTCCTCGGTATTATCATACTAAAAAGTTGGGTCTAAAATATAAACAAAACGCCGTTTTCACACAATGTTTACAACTGCTATGATAGCAAGGCGGATTGACTTAAGTCAACGGGCTGTTCAAGGCTTTGCACAGGCTTTTCATGGCCGCAGCGGTTATTGCATGAGTGAAAGGTTCGAAAAAATAAAAGTTGCTTTTTTCGTCATTTATTTCTAAAATTAAATTTACATCGACATAGCTGTGAAGGGAGCGCCGTGTGGAATCGCTCGTCTTTTTTATCGCTTATATCATTTTTTATATCATCAGTATACCGATTCATGAGCTTGGGCATCTGGTTTTCGGGCTGATCACGGGTTCGCGTTTCAGCTCGTTTCGGCTGTTTTCGTTTGTCTGGTACAAAGAGAACGGCTGTCTGAGGTTCAAAAAATCGGGAAATAAGTTTATGCTCGGCCAGAGTTTAATGGGGCCTCCCGAGAACGAAGCGGATTTTCGATTTGTACTGTACAACCTCGGCGGCGGATTCTTTAATCTGCTGACCGTCGCGATACTTGTATGCATCGCCTTGCTGACAGGCGGCTTTAGCTACGTGCTGATCGGGGGCATTGCAGCCAGCGCCCTCACGGGGCTGATGAACCTGGTGCCGATGACCATTCAAGTACCGAACGACGGCATGAACGTTATCAAAGCGCTGCAGTCGCCCGAGGCCCGGCATGGGTTTTACGTGATCATGCAGGCCAACAATGAGATGATGAACGGCAAACGGTTCCGCGACTTTGATGAGCAGTTGTTTGCGCTTCCCGAAAATGCAGACCTGCGCAATCATTTCGTGGCCAATCTGCTGCTGTGGGATGCGGCGCGTCTTTATGACAGCGGCCTTATTGACGCGTGCTTTGAAAAATACAGCAAGCTCGATTTAAATGAGCTCACGCCGTATTTCAAGCACTCGGTTCAGCTGGATTATCTTTATTATTACATCGTTCACAGGCCGGATTATGACAAAGCAAGAACGCTGTATGCGCAGCGCAAAATGAAGAAGTATCTCGAAGCGCCGCTGCCGATGTGCACCCGCACGCATGCAGCTTATCAGTTTTTTGTTATCGGCAACAAGAGCGTGGCCGCCGAGCTGCTGCAAAAGGCCAAGGTGCAGATTGACAGCTTCCCGAACAAGGGCTTTGCGCTGATGGAGAAAGACTATCTTGATCATCTGGAGCGGCTGATGCAGGCTCAGCCGCGATAAAAATACACTCCTCAATGGACAAGGCCATATCCGACCGTTACTACAAGTTTTGGCTTCTCCTTGAGGAGAAGCTGTCGCCGACAGGCGACTGATGAGGTGTTGATCAAAACTGCAAGGACTCCCCTCATCCGGCGCTTCGCGCCACCTTCCCCTTAGGGGAAGGCCTTTTTACATACGAATAAAGCCGTATCCGGAATCCCGAATACGGCTTTTATAATGCCGTGTGTTAAGCGGTTGCGCCCGTGAACTGGCTGTTGTACAAATCGGCGTAAAAGCCGTTTTTGTCCATCAGCTGCTTGTGCGTGCCCTGCTCAATAATCTGCCCCTCGTTCATCACGAGTATCGTCGACGCGTTGCGAATCGTCGATAGACGATGCGCAATCACGAAATTTGTGCGGCCCTTCATCAGCGCGATCATCGCGTTTTGAATGTACGCCTCGGTGCGCGTATCCACATTGCTCGTCGCTTCATCGAGTATCAGCACCGCCGGGTCAGCCAGCAGGGCCCGCGCGATGGTAATGAGCTGCCTCTGCCCCGACGATATGTTGCTTGCTTCCTCGTTCAGCACCGTGTCGTAGCCGTCCGGCAGCGTGCGGATAAAGTGATCGGCATGCGCCATTTTCGCCGCCTTCATAATCTCCTCTTCCGTTGCGCCCGCACGCCCGTAAGCGATGTTGTCGCGAATTGTACCGCCGAACAGCCATGTGTCCTGCAGCACCATGCCAAAACGCTGCCGTAAGGTTTCGCGCGGCATCGTGCTGATATCCACACCGTCCACACGAATGCACCCCTCATCCACCTCATAAAAGCGCATCAGCAGGTTCACCAGCGTGGTTTTGCCCGCGCCCGTGGGTCCCACAATCGCCACCACGTCGCCGGGGTTCACCTTCAGGTTCATGTCTTTAATCACCGTTTTGTCCGGGTTATAGCCAAAGCTGACATGCTCAAAATCCACAGCACCGCGCGCCATGGGCACGGCAGTGAGCTGCACATCGGGTGTCATTTCGGGCTCGTCGAGCACCTCAAACACGCGCTCTGCCGCCGCCACGGTGGATTGCATCACGTTCGCAATCTGCGCCACCTGCATAATCGGCTGCGTAAACTGGCGCGAATACTGTATGAACGCCTGCACATCGCCGATTGATATCTGCCCGTTGATCACGAGCACGCCGCCAATCACACAGACAAACACATACGAAATGTTGCTCAAAAAATTCATCAGCGGCATCATGATGCCTGAGAGAAACTGCGCCCGCCACGCCACGTCATACAGGCGCTCGTTGATGCCGTTAAACTTCTCTTCGCTTTCCTCCTCCTTGCCGAACGCCTTCACAACGGTGTGCGCCGCATACATCTCTTCCACATGCCCGTTGATATGCCCGATCTCCGCCTGCTGCTTTTTAAAATACTTCTGTGAGCGTTTGATAACAGACTTGGTGACGAAAAAGCTCATCGGCAGTATCACGAGCGACACGAGTGTGATGAGCCACGATATCGTGAACATCATGATGATGATACCGATCAGCGTTGTCACCGCCGATATCACCTGCGTGAGCCCCTGCTGCAGCGAGGTGGATACTGTATCGATGTCGTTGGTCACACGCGAGAGTATCTCGCCGTGCGTGCGTCCGTCGAAATATTTGAGCGGCAGCTTTGCGAGCTTTTTATTCAGCTCGTCGCGCATGTCGTACACAATCGTCTGCGAGGTTTTCGCCATCACAAACTGCAGCACAAAGCTGAACAGCGAGCTGAGCAGATAAAGTGCGAGCACCGTTAATATAATGCCGCCCACTTTGCCGAAGTCGATCTTTAATTCATTTACCGACTTAAGCATCTGTTCCGCCTGCATCGCTTTAGCGGCCACTTCCTTATCAGGCGAATTCTTCGCCGCAGCGATAACCTGCTCATAGGTTATCGTATTATTTTCGAGCTGCGCTTTGATGTCGTCTGGCACCGATTCTTTAATTTGCGATTTAACCATGCTTTGCGCCGTCACCGGCTTAAACAGTTCTGTGGTCGCTTCGCCGAGCACCTTGGGGCCGAATATTGAGAATACCGTTGCGAGCACCGACATCACAATCACGATGGCGAGCGCCGCTTTATGCCGTGTGAGGTACTTCATCAGGCGGCCAAAGCCCGCCTTAAAATTTTTGGCTTTTTCCATGGGCATGTGCCCCATTGGGCCGCCGCCCATCGGGCCGCGTCCGCGGCCGGGGCCTTTGCCCTGTTTTATGGTGTTTTGATTATCGTTGCTCATGCGAGTTCCTCCACGGAAAGCTGCGATTCCACAATTTCGCGGTATGTGCTGCAGCTTTGCATCAGTTGCTTATGCGTGCCCTGACCCACCAGACGGCCTTCATCCAGCACGAGTATATTGTCGGCGTTCATCACGGTGCTCACGCGCTGTGCCACAATCAGCACACTGGCATTCTTAATCTCCGAAGAGAGCGCCTGCCTTAATTTTGCGTCCGTCTTGAAATCGAGCGCCGAAAAACTGTCATCAAAAATGTAGATTTCGGGCTTTCTGATCAGCGCGCGCGCGATAGACAGCCGCTGCTTCTGCCCGCCCGAGAAGTTCGTGCCGTCCTGAGAGACTGCCGCCTCCGTGCCGCCTTCCAGCGTGGATACAAATTCTTCGGCCTGCGCAATCGTGAGCGCCGCGTCCATCTCCTGCTGCGTCGCATCCGGCTTGCCGAACCGTAAATTGTCCGCAATGGTGCCGCTGATAAGGCTCGCTTTTTGCGGCACAAAGCCGATTTTCTTTCTCAGCTCCGCCTGCGCATAGGCGCGCACGTCCACGCCGTTAACCAGCACATGGCCGTCTGTCACATCGTAAAACCGGGGTATCAGCTTAATCATCGTCGATTTGCCCGAGCCCGTGCCGCCGATAATCGCGGTGATCTGACCGGGTTTTGATACAAAGCTTATGTCCGTCAGCACCGGGTCTGTGGCGCCCTCATAGCTGAAACTTACATTTTTAAATTCCACATGTCCCTTCAGCGCTGTCTGCGGTGCGGTGCTCATCTTATCGTTAACAGACGCTTTCATGCCAAGCACCTCATTGATGCGGTCGGCTGAGGCAGAAGCGCGGGGCAACATCACAAACATCATCGTCGCCATGATCACAGAGAGCATGATCTGCATCACATACTGCTGAAACGCCATCAGCTGGCCTACCTGTACTTCACCGCTGTTAACACGGATACCGCCAAACCACATCACCGCTACAGTCGCAATGTTTAATATCATCATAATCGCCGGGAATACCGCCGCCATCCAGCGGTACACCTTGATCGACGTGTTCGTCAAATCGAGGTTTGCCTCGTCAAAACGTTCCTGCTCGTGGCTCGTTTTGTTGAACGCACGGATCACGCGGATACCCGTTAAGCCTTCGCGCAGCACCAGGTTCACCCTGTCAATTTTCTTCTGTAGCGATTTGAAAAGCGGAAGCACGTTTTTGGCCACCAGCAACACCAAAACCGACATCAACACAATCGCCGCCACAATGATCCACGACAGGCCGGTGCCTTCTCTCACAGCCATGATAATGCCGCCGACGCACATGATGGGTGCCATCAACAGCATGCTTAGTATCATCACCATCGCGTTCATAATCTGCGTCACGTCGTTCGTTGAACGTGTGATCAGCGACGAGGTTCCGATTTTATCAAACTCATTCATCGAGTAATTCGTCACCGTTTTAAATATATCGGCACGCAGATCACGTGCAACCCCAACCGCCACCTGCGAGCTGAAAAGCCGCGCCAGCACGGTGCACACGGTTACCACCAGCGAAAACACGAGCATAATGAGGCCCGCTTGAATGATTAAACCAATATCCTTGCCCACCACGCCTTTGTCAACAATGTCGGACATCAATGCCGGCAGATACAGCTGGCTGATTGACTGGCCTGCCGTCAGCAGCACCACCAATATGACAGGCCACTTGTAAGGCCCCATGTATTTGAATAATTTTCTCATAAACTGTCCTTCCCTGACTCTGTGCTCAAAATGTTGATAACCTGATCTAGCATCCATTCAAAATAAGTATCGTCACTCTCAACCTGCCCGGTCGACAGCACATCCTTCATGATGCTTCCCGTAATATTCGTCATAAAAAACTTCATTGCCATCTCAGGCGGTGCACTGAGTGCCCCTGCGCTTCTCATTGCGCCAAAATAGGCCAAAAGGCCGGTGCGCATATGATGCTCTTTGTTGCGCATATCCTTCTCGGGCACCGAGTCTCTGATTTTGTCGCGCATGATCATGCGAATCATCGGTGCGTTTTTACTAAAGTTCTCCCGCATGTCATGTGCCATGTGCTTAAGATCCTTTTTTAGGTTATATGTTACACCGCTTTTTAAATATTCCTCCATCTTATACGGGTGCAGGCAGCTGTGCAGCGTTTCGTTAAACAGCTCCCGCTTGGTTGGAAAATGCCGGAACAATGTGACTTCACTGACCCCGGCCAGTTCGGCAATGTCCTTGGTGGTTGCAGCGGCAAACCCCCTTTTTTCAAACAACTCCCGTGCCGCCGATAATATATTGTTCCGTGTGTCCTTCACTGGCTTCCCTCCTTTGTTGTAAACTGCAAACTTTTTAAGTAAGTACTTACTTTCATTTTTATCACTATACGCTCAGACTTACTTCTGTGTCAATTGTTGGTTTGATTGTTTACAGTTAATTCAAACTTTATTTACCTGATAAATGAAAGAGCCCCTTATACAACCCGTTGCGGCTTTTTATACAAAACACTATAATGATTATCATGAAGTTAAAAAGACAAACAATGAAGCTTATGCTCTCAAAAGCTGATATTTTGCTGTTTATCATCATCGTTGTGATCGCAGTAACCGGCATCATTTTGCTGTCTGGCAGCGGCAGCGCCCAATCGGCTGTTATTCGTATGAACGGCCAAGTTGTGCGCGAAGTGAAGCTTGACGTCAATCAGTCTTTTTGGGTGGGCAATGTTCGTTTTGAAGTAAAAGACGGTGCCATCGCGTTTTCCCAGTCCAACTGCCCCGGTCAGGAATGCGTGCATGCGGGCTGGCTCTTTTCCCCGGGCAGCAGCATGGCCTGTTTGCCTAACAAAGTTTCCGTTACGCTCACCGGAGAAAGCGAGGTGGACGTGATTGCGGAATAAATTGACCCCGCGCCGCATTGCGCTGCTCGGGGCGCTGCTCGCGATATCACTGGTGCTCTCCGTGGTGGAAAGCATGCTGGGCGCGCTTGTGCCGCTGCCCATTCCGGGCGTAAAGCTCGGCCTCGCCAACATCGTTTCGATGTTTCTGCTCAGCTATTTTTCACTGCCTGCCGCGCTCACGGTGGGCCTGCTGCGTGCATTGCTCGCGTCGTTTTTCACAGGCGGCTTTGGCATGTTCTTATATTCGGCACCGGGTGTGCTGGTCAGCGTTTTGGCGATGGCCATTGCTTTAAAAGCGGTGAAGCCGCTCACCATCGTCGGCATCTCGATGATCGGCGCGTGCATACATAACCTGATGCAGGTGTGCGTCGCGGTGCTGATGACGAGTGAAGCGCGGCTTTTTTACTACGCATTTATACTGCTGATTATCGGCGCGGTATCCGGCACCATCACAGGGGTTGTCGCGCATGCCGTGTTTCCAAGAGCTGCGGGTGCATTGAAACTGCAATTACACAGATAATAATAGAAATGATACGGAGGTGCTGATATGTCTCATTTCTCAAATTATTATTATATGGACTGGACGATATTTTTGATCGTCCCGGGCATCATCGTTGCGATGTGGGCGCAAGCCAAGGTGAACAGCGCTTATGCGATGTATACCAAAATACCCGTCAGCAGCGGCATCACCGGCCGCGAAGCCGCGTCGCGCATACTGACGGCCAACGGTATTTATCATGTTGCAATTAACCCGACCCACGGCAGATTGTCGGACAACTACAACCCGCGCAAGAAAACGCTGAACCTCTCCGAAGCCAACTATGCGGGCAGTTCGGTGGCAGCGGTGGCGGTTGCCGCGCACGAATCCGGCCACGCCATGCAGCACAGCACGGGCTATTTCCCGCTGAACATCCGAAGCCTTCTTGCGCCTGTTGTCAGCTTCGCTTCATACATGCTTTGGCCGATATTGATATTTGGCTTTTTAGCCGGTTTTAAAGGTACTATTAATCTCGCCGTGTTTATCTTTCTCGCAATTTTCATATTTCAGCTGATCACGCTGCCCGTGGAGTTCAACGCTTCACGGCGCGCGCTGGCTGCGATTCAGGCACAAAACATACTGACAGACGAAGAGCAATATGGTGCCAAGAAAATGCTTGAAGCGGCAGCGCTGACCTATGTGGCCGCCACGCTTGTCGCATTGCTCAATGTGCTTCGGTTTAGCGTGCTGTCGCGCCGCAAGTAAGCAATTGTTCAAATTTATTTTTTTGTTGTGATTCATCATAACAGACATTATAATAAGTTGATATGTTCGAAACGAACGAAACATCTACGAAACTCACGGTTTTAACCGTATCACATTCTTTAGGAGGACTATATGAACAACGTGGATAAACTATCCGTCAACACCATTCGCATTTTGGCTGTTGAAGGCGTACAAAAAGCGAACAGCGGCCACCCGGGCCTGCCTCTCGGCGCTGCCCCCATGGCATATACGCTTTGGGCCAAGCATTTGAAACACAACCCCAAAAACCCGGGCTTTGTAGACAGAGACCGCTTCGTGCTCTCTGCCGGTCATGGCTCAATGCTGCTTTACGCATTGCTGCATACCTTCGGCTATGAAGAAGCAACCATTGATGAGCTTAAAAACTTCCGTCAATTCGGTTCCAAAACAGCGGGTCATCCCGAATACGGCCACATCGCCGGCATTGAGACCACCACAGGCCCGCTCGGTCAGGGTATCGCGAACGCTGTCGGTATGGCGATGGCCGAAGCGCATTTGGCTGCCATGTTCAATAAAGACGGCTACAACGTGATAGACCACTACACCTACGCGCTGACAGGCGACGGCTGCCTGATGGAAGGCGTGGCATCTGAAGCGTGCTCACTCGCCGGCACACTGAAGCTCGGCAAGCTGATTTTGCTTTACGACCGCAACAAGATTACGATTGAGGGCGAAACGGATTTCGCGTTTGATGAAGACGTTGCCAAACGCTTTGACGCGTACGGCTGGCAGGTGCTGAATGTCGACAACGGCAACGAAGATCTTGACAGCATCGACAAAGCGATTGCCGCCGCAAAAGCGGAAACGGGCAAACCCTCCATCATCATCATCAAAACCGATATCGGCTACGGCTGCCCCGCTGTACAGGGCAAAGCCTCGTGCCATGGGTCACCCCTCGGAGACCCGAACATCATCACCCTGAAAGAGACGCTCGGCTGGCCATACCAAGAAAGCTTCTACGTGCCGGACGAAGTGAAGGCCGAAGCGGACAAGCGCCAGAAGGGCTACACCGAAACCGAAGAAAAATGGAGCAGCATGTTCGCCGATTACTGCAAAAAGTTCCCCGAAATGGCCGAGCTTTGGAGCAAGTGCTTCTCACCTGTCGATTTAAGCGTACTCAACGATAAATCGTTCTATGAATTTGATAAGCCGCTGGCCACGCGCCAGTCTTCCGGCATTATGCTCAACCGTTTGGCTGAAAAGCTGCCCGGCCTGTTCGGCGGCAGTGCCGACCTTGGCCCCTCGAACCTCTCGGTAATCAAGGATAAACCATATTTCTCGCCTGACTGCCCGGAAGGCAGCAACATTCATTACGGCATCCGCGAATTCGCGATGGCGGCGATCGCCAACGGCCTTGCGCTGCACGGCGGCGTGATTCCGTATGTGGCAACCTTCTTCGTATTCACCGATTACTTAAAGAACGCGGTGCGTATGTCTGCGTTGATGGGTCTTCCTGTGATTTACGTGATGACGCACGACAGCATCGGCGTGGGTGAAGACGGCCCGACACATCAGCCGATTGAGCAGCTGGCTTGCATGCGCGCCACGCCCAACACCTACATGTGGCGTCCGGCCGATTCCAAGGAAACGGCCGCAGCCTATATCTCCGCGCTGACAGCCGAAGGCCCGTCTGTGATTGCACTTTCGCGCCAAACACTGCCGCTGTTCGACGAAACCGGCGAAACTGCCCTTCTTGGCGGCTACGTGCTGAAGGACTTCGGCACAGACCCGTCGGTGATACTCATCGGCACGGGCAGCGAAGTGGAACTCTGCTACAAAGCCGGACAAAAGCTGTTTGACGAGGGCATCAGCGCGCGCGTGGTATCCATGCCGTGTGTGGATGTGTTCGAAGAGCAGAGCGAAGCCTACAAGCAGAGTGTGCTGCCGGATGCGCTGGATAAGCGCGTGATTGTGGAAGCAGGCACCACGTTTGGCTGGCACAAATACGCCGCCAAAGGCACCATCATCGGGCTCGATCATTTCGGTGCGTCGGCTCCTGCGGGCAAGCTGTATGAAGCCTTCGGCCTGACCGTGGACAATGTGGCACAGAAAGCCATTGAAGTGCTCGGGAAATAAGCATTATAAACGCACAAAAGCCTTCGGCAAACGCCGAAGGCTTTTTTATGTCTCAATGTCATTCTGACGACTGCAGGGAGGAAGAATCCCACGTCTAATATCGATAGCCGTTTTCGTGCAGTTACTTTCAATCCTCAGTCAGCATGAGCAGTAACAAAACGCTTTGAACAAAGCCTCCTTTTGAAAGAAGGTGGCGCACAGAGTGCGACGGAGGATTGCGATGGTTCATATCTAATACAAAAATAACTTCTTAAGCTGCCAAACAGCGGCAGTTCCTGTATGTGCAAAGATACGCGAGAACAGAACCTGTCTCAATCAATCCTCAGTCAGCTTCGCTGACAGCTCCTTTCAAAAGGAGCCTTAAAAAACGCAAGCAGTATAAAATGCTTAAAAGAAAGCCTCCTTTTGAAAGGAGATGGCGCACGCAGTGCGACGGAGGATTGCAATTAAAATCGAAGTTTGTCAGCGCGTCTTCTTATCTACAGCCCCGCTTTTCTCTCCGCCGATTCTACCGTCTGCTCAATCAACTTCGCAATCGTCACCGGCCCCACGCCGCCCGGCACCGGCGTGTACGCGCTCGATTTACCCGCTGCGTTTTCCAGGTCGATATCGCCCACATTGCCCTCGTTGTATCCCGCGTCAATCAGCACCGCGCCCTCCTTCACCCAATCCGCCTGAATGAAATTGGCGCGCCCTACCGCCGCGACAACAATATCAGCCCGTTTCACCACCTCGGGCAGATTCTTTGTTTTGCTGTGGCATATCGTCACGGTCGCGTCCGCGTTCAGCAGCAGCATCGCCACCGGCTTCCCGAGGATCGGGCTGCGGCCCACCACCACGGCCTCTTTGCCCGCGACGTCGATACCGTACCGTTTCAGCAGCGCCATCACCGACAGCGGCGTTGCGGATTTAAAAGCAGGCAAGTGCATTGTCATCGCGCCGAAGCTGCTCGTGTTCACGCCGTCCGTGTCTTTCTCAGGCGCAATCGCGTTGAAGCAGCGCTGCTCGTCAATCTGGGCCGGCACAGGGTGCTGCAGCAATATGCCGCAAACGTTGTCGTCCGCGTTGAGTTCGTCGATCTTTGCAAGCAGCTGTTCTGTTGTGGTGCTCTCTGGCAGCTCCACACGCAGCGAGTCTATCCCGACGCGTTTGCACGCGTTGCCCTTCATGCGCACATATGTGACAGACGCAGGGTTGCCGCCTACGAGTATCGTCGCGAGAACCGGTACCTTACCCGTTATTTCGATAATGCGTTTGGCGCGAACAGACAAGTCTTCTTCAATCTCCTTGGCCAGCACCTTGCCGTCCATCATGATGGGTTCGTTCATAGTTAAACCTCCGTAATTGCTTAAAATAAAAAACCGCCGGGTTTTGCCCAGGCGGTCGACAATTCATTCGCGCCATACTCCCTTGTGGTCACCCACTTCCGCCAGTTGTATGGTCTTATTTTCAGTATAGAGGCAAGAACAGTCTGCGTCAATACTCTATGCTCCGGCCAGCTTCATCGTGTCGTCATTCAAGCGTGCTTTATCCAGTTTTGCGTTTCTGAAATAGAGCATGATATCGATGGTAATCTCGATGATATTGATCACATAAAACACCCAACCCATATAAAACAAAAAACCGAGATCATGGCCAGCGGCTGCGCCATACTGTATAAACTTCCTTGTGATACCGAAAACATAACCGATCCAAACAAACACTTCGAAAAAGAGACTTTTTCCCTTTGCCGTGCGCGATTTGTAAGAACGGTAGATGGATATCGGCCAAGAAATCCCAAAACAAATAATCATCAGCGCTTCTAATAGATCAATCATTCACGTTTCTCCCAAGCTGCATTATTCACTTATTGATCATACACCTTAGAGCCGAATAGAAAAAGTGATATATAATCACCGAATAAAGAAAAACGACACGCTGATGCGTGCCGCTCGAGCTTCCCCGTAGCCGGGGCGTGGTTAGGAGGTCGTAGAAAAATTATCTGATGTGTATACTGAGCGCCATGGCTTGTGGCGTTTTACGCTTTTTCGGATGACCTTTTATCCACCTGCTCCACCGTTAATTGTTGGTTTTATTATCTTTATATTTGCATCTGAATGCAAACGCCATGTTGGCGCAAAAACTAACGAAAAGAGCAGAAAAAAGAAGCACAACCGATTTGTTACGCTTCTATGACTATATTTAATATTTTTGTAACATGTCCCAATTCTACAGATTGTGTTTGTATGCGGGCTTAAGACCAATCGCGTCCAAAAAGCTTCTGAGCTTCTTTAAATCCTCATCGTACACGGCTTTGAGCGCCCTGTTGTAAATAATGCTCGCCGGATGGTAAAGCGGAAACAGCATAAACCGGTGCGACAGCGCGTGCGCCGCCACCGGTACCGCATGGCTCTCACCAATCGTCACGCCGGTACCGCGTAGTGCCTTTAACGGCACATTTCCGAGAGTCACCACCACGCGCGGCGCAACGGCTTCAATCTCACGCAGCAGCAGCGGTGTCATTGCGGCCAGCTCCTGCTTTTCGGGCGGGCGGTTCGAGAGCGTTCCCTTCTCGCTTTGTTTACACGGCCTGAATTTCACCACATTGGTGATGTAAATCTCCTGCCGTCGCAGCTTCAGCGCAAACAAAAACTCATCGAGGTTCTTGCCCGCTTTGCCCACAAACGGACGCAGCAGCCGCGTTTCCTCGGCACCCGGCGCTTCGCCGATCAGCATCACAGCCGCGTTTTCATCACCCTCGCCATATACCAAGTCTTTCTCGGTTTTATCAAACGCGCGCGCGGCGTTCAGCACGTCTGCGCGGATGCTTTCAAGCTTCATGGTTGTCCCTGCCTGTCTCGTCGTATTTTTGTCTTATCGCCAGCAGATCTTTATAGGCATCTTTTTTCAGCAGCTCGTTTCTCAGCAGCGCAGCCGGATGATACGTCGGCATAATCGAAAACCCCTTGACCTCGTGCCACACGCCGCGGTCTCTCATAATGCGGATATCCTGATTCAGTATGTATTTGGCGGAAATGCGCCCAAGACACACAATGATTTTTGGCTTAATCAGCTTCACCTGTGCGCGCAGATACCCGATGCACGCCGCCGCTTCGTCCGGCTCGGGGTCTCTGTTGCCCGGCGGCCTGCACTTTAACACGTTTGCGATGTAAACATCGTTGCGCGTCAGCTTGATGCTGCCGAGCATTTTATCGAGCAACTGCCCCGCACGCCCCACAAACGGCCGCCCGAGTTCATCCTCATCGCGCCCCGGCCCTTCGCCGATAAACATAACGCGCGCATGGCTGTTGCCCTCGCCGAATACCGTGTTCGTGCGCGTTTTGCATAGGCCGCATTGCTGACACTGCGCCACATCATTCATAATTTGTGATAAGCTTGTGTACATATGTTGATTATAACGCATCAGCCAATACGCCACAAGCCGGTGCCAGCATGTGTCTGTGCATTTATTTTCATCCAATAATCGTAATTTTTTTGGTATTTGTTTGATACGGGTATGCTTTTTTCTGATAATCGTTTATAATATAAAAAGTGACATTCACAATTGTGCATCCTTTGGTTGTTATTCGTGGTGGAATGATTTTCGAAAGGTGACGTCGTTTTGGAAAGTATCATCAACGGCATTATCAACAGCATATCCGATTTTGAAATCGTTGATTTGATTGATATTGTGCTTTTGGCTGTCATCATTTACTGGCTATTAAAGCTGACATCCAAAACGCGTGCCATGCAGGTGCTAAAAGGGCTTGGAATTATATTGCTTGCCACCTGGGTCACGGATTTCTTGGGGTTCGTCGGAACCACGTGGCTGCTTAATTATGTGCTGAACTCCGGTGCCATCGTCATCGTCATCATATTCCATCCCGAAATTCGCCGTGCACTCGCGCGCATTGGCCGCGGTCATATCGACCTGACATCCTCGCAGTCAACCAACGCGCAGGAAAACCTGGAGAGTATATTGAAGGCGGTGTTAAGCCTTTCTAAAAAACGTGTGGGCGCGTTGATCGTTTTTGAACGAAAAACGGGCCTTAAAGATGTGATTGAGAGCGGCACGCGCATCGGTGCGGTGATCTCAACCGAATTGCTGGAGAATCTCTTTTTCACGAATTCGCCGCTGCACGACGGTGCGGTGATCATCCGCGATGATGTCATTGAAGCGGCAGGATGTTTTTTACCGCTGAGCGACAATAAACAGATCGGTCAGGAACTTGGCACCCGGCACCGCGCAGCGCTCGGCGTCTCGGAAGTATCCGATTGCGTGACGCTCGTCGTATCGGAGGAAACCGGCGTGATTTCTGTGGCTCAGGACGGCACGCTGATACGCTATCTCGATTCCAAAGCCATTCGCGATTTGCTGGAAGATATGTATATGATAAACAAACAACCGCAAAAATTCAGAGGTCTTCGCATCATTCGAAAAGGACGTGATAACCATGAAGACCGTGCTTAAAGCCATATTGAACGTTGTGAAAAGCAACCTTGTGATAAAAATCATGGCCGTGCTTTTCGCTGTGATACTCTGGAGCTATGTGCTCTCAATCATCAACCCGGACAGAACACGCGTTGTGAATGATGTGCCGGTGAGTTACAAAGGCATGAGTGAATTAAAAAACAATGGCCTTGTGATTTCCCAAAGCCTTTCAGACCCGCTGACCCCGACCAGCGTTAAAATCGTCGTCAAGCAGAGCGACATCAAGCTGCTGAGCAAGCTGAACAGCAGAAGCCTCAATGCTTATGTGGATCTGTCTGAAATCAGCGTGCCCGGCGATTACCCCCTTGATGTGGACGCCGTTCCCGTCGGCATCAACGGGCAAGTGATAGAAACCAACCCGCATACCGTGAAAGTACACGTGGATTGGTACAAAACGAAACTCGTTCCCGTTACCGTCAATGTTATCGGCAGTGTGCCGAGTGGTTATTACGCCAGTGCACCCGAAATCATGACCACCACGGTGGAGGTGAACGGAGCTCAAACGGACGTGGAAAAGGTGGCAAGCGCCGTCTGTAACGTGGATTTAACCGGGCTCACCGAAGGCTACAGCAAAAGCGTGGATATCGATCTGCTGGATTATGAAGGAAATGTGGTCGATAAGTCACTGTTCCCAAACATGCTGCCCTCCGTTATCGTTAAGCTGAACGTACAGTCGATGAAAACTGTTTCAGTTGATGTGGCGAGCTCGATCGTCGGACAATATGAGGTGGCGGCCGGTTATGAAGTCGCTGAAATTACGTGCGAGCCGCGAACAGTGACAGTTGCCGGAGATGCACAGACGCTGCTGGGACTGAATAGCATCGGCCTCGTGCCGTACAGC
Organism: Bacillota bacterium; assembly: GCA_023412005.1. GTDB lineage: Bacteria > Bacillota > Clostridia > Christensenellales > SZUA-584 > SZUA-584. Next base: position 73,879 of record JAEYOE010000032.1, on the reverse strand, counting down.
ATCGGCGGGAAAAGCGCGAGTGAATCCGTCGCGCTCGATTATCAGCCGCCCGAAGGCGTGACCGTACTGACCCAGCAAAAAGCACAGGTGAACATCACGATTCGTGAAATAAGCAAAACCAAAACCTACACGGATGTGGCGATAAAAACAAAAGATCTCGGGAGCGGACTGCGCGCGCAAATCAGTGTACCCAGGGTGGATGTCACAGCGATGGCGGGCGTTTCCGCCATGTCGAAGCTGAATCGCAGCAGCATCGTGCCTTATGTGGATCTGGGCGGATTGAAGCCGGGTACCTACAGCCTCAAGGTTCTGTTTGAAATCCCCAAAGGATTTACGGAGCAGAACTTCACCGCCAATATTGGTACCGTGACGGTGACGATCTCTTAAACGTTTCGCGTATACTATGAAGGGGACGGATAACCGTCCCCTTTTAAAGTCTTGGAAGGAAGCCATTATGTCAATCATACTCTCCGGCCTCAGCGTGCCGCTCGAAGCGCATGAAAGCGAATTAAGACAAGCTACCGCCGATTTGCTGGCCATACCGGTATCCGACATCGCGGCGCTGCGCGTCAAGCGGCAGTCGGTTGATGCGCGGCGCGCACAGCTGCGCCTTGTGCTGACGGTGCTGATTGATCTGCATGATGCCGAACGTCAAAAAACGCTCGAAAACGTTCATGGCGCTGCCCACAGCTACCGCGAGCCGGACATCGTGTATGGCAGCCGTCCTGCCGGACGCGTTGTCGTGGTGGGTACGGGGCCATGCGGTTTGTTTGCGGCGCTGACGCTCGCCAAGCACGGCTACAAGCCGCTGATACTTGAGCGCGGACGCGATATAGAGTCGCGAAGCACGGATGTGGCGCGGCTTCGCGACACAGGTATATTAAACCCCGAAAGCAACGTTTGTTTCGGCGCGGGCGGCGCGGGTGCTTTTTCAGACGGGAAACTGACCACGCGCATTAAAGATCCGCGCAGCGACTATGTGCTGCAAACGCTCGCGGACCACGGCGCACCGGCTTCCATATTGACAGATACCAAGCCGCATACCGGTACCGAGCATATCCGCACGGCGGTATCGGGCATCATCGGTAAAATCGTCAGTCTGGGCGGCGAGGTCTCGTTCGAAAGCCGCCTGACGGACATATTTTCGGAAGGCGATTCGATGTCCGGTATCGCTTATGTGAAAAACGGGATGTCTCACTCGGTTGAAACGCGCGCGGTGGCGCTCTGCATCGGCCACAGCGCGCGCGACACATACCGCATGCTGCTGCAAAAGGGCATAACCATCTTGCCAAAGCCGTTCGCGGCCGGTGTGCGAATTGAACACCCGCGTGCCTTTATTGACAAAGCGCAGTACGGCGCGGCACTGGGGCACCCGATGCTCGGTGCGGCGGAATACCGGCTCACATCGTCGTATCGCGGGCGTGGCGTGTATACGTTTTGTATGTGCCCGGGCGGTGAGGTGATCAATTCCTCCACCGAGCCGGACGGCATTGCGGTGAACGGCATGAGCTGGTACGCGCGTGATATGGAAAACTCAAACAGCGCGGTGGTGGTGGGCGTTTCCCCTTCCGATTTTGAGAGCGGCCCGCTTGGGGGCATCGCATTTGCGCAGCGGCTCGAACGCGCGGCTTTCGCGCTGACCGGCGGCCATGGCGCACCCGCGCAAACACTGCGCGATTTTTTCGACAGCAAAGCGACATCACAGTTTGGCCGTGTTGCGCCGTCTTACCGCCCGTACGCGGTACCATCCGATCTGCACGCGTGTCTGCCGCCCGTCATTACAGACGCGCTCAAGGCGGGCCTCAGCGATTTTGACCGCAAGCTGAAAGGCTTTGCGATGCCGGACGCGGTGCTGACCGGCGTTGAGACGCGCACGTCGTCCCCCGTGCGTCTGCCGCGCAATGACGACTGTCAGGCGCAGGGTTTCACCGGATTATTTCCGGCGGGCGAGGGCGCGGGGTACGCGGGCGGCATTGTATCCGCCGCAGTGGATGGCATAAAATGCGCCGAGGCTTTAATGAGCCTTTACAAAAGGCCAAACGAATAAGGAGCAACCCAATGAAAAAAATCACCGTTCTTTTTGGCAATTACGGCAGCGGCAAAACAGAGCTGTCTTTAAATCTCGCGCTTAAGCTGGCGGCGCAGCACCCGGATGTGATGCTGATCGATCTTGATATCGTCAATCCGTATTTTCGTTCCTCGGAGCACTCAGCCATGCTGCGGGAGCACGGCGTGCGCGTCATAGCACCCGTATACGCGAACACCGGGGTGGATTTACCGTCGCTGCCGCCGGATATTTATGCGGCGTTTCAGGGCGGCCACGCTGTGTTCGACTGCGGGGGCGACCCGGTGGGCGCAGCGGCGCTCGGCACATTAAAGCCCCAGTTCGACGCGCAGCGCAGCGAAGTGGAAGCGCTGTTCGTGGTGAATACGTTAAGGCCGTTTCAAACCGACGCAGATCATTTGGCAGAAAGTGTTGCACGCATTCAGATGAGCGCACGCCTGAAAGCCGATGGCTTTGTGCTGAACACGAACCTTGGCACCGGCACCACCGGCAGCGAGCTCAGTGATGGCCTCAGCGTTGTTCAGGCGTTGAGCGAGTGCACCGGTACGCCGCTCAGGTACATAAGCGGCACCAATGAAACGCTGGCGCTGTTCAACGCACAGCACCCTGAGATTGAAGCGGAGCGCATTGAGCTCAAAATCTATACGCGGCCCGAATGGCTGTAACACTTGCAATGGTGCCAATATAAACTATAATGAAGAGAGTCTACAATTCGGGGGAACGGAGAACGGCAGCTTATGAACGTTTACGGCAATATATTAAGCACAATCGGTAACACACCGCTGGTGAGGATCAACAAACTGTTTCAAAAACCCGGCGTTGAGATTTACGCAAAAAACGAAGGCACCAACCCGACAGGCAGCATAAAAGACCGCATTGCGCTTAAAATGGTGGAGCAAGCCGAAGCCGAGGGCACGCTGTGCCCGGGCAAAACGATTATTGAGCCCACCTCGGGCAACACGGGCATCGCGCTCGCGATGATCGGCGCGGTGAAGGGATACCCTGTTGAAATTGTGATGAGCAGCGCGGTATCCGAGGAGCGCCAGAAGATGATCACGGCGTTTGGCAGCAAGGTGATACTCACGGCGGCGGATGAAGGCACCGACGGCGCGATACGCAAGGCACGCGAGCTGGTGGCGCAAAACCCCGAGAAGTATTTCATGCCCGATCAGTTCACCAACCGCTACAACAAGATCGCGCACTATTCAACCACGGCCGAGGAAATGATCCGTGATACAGAGGGGCGCATCACGCATTTTGTATCGGCACTCGGCACGTCGGGCACTCTGATGGGCACCGCCAAGCGCTTGAAGGAGCTGAATCCCGCTATTCGCATTGTGGAGGCGCATCCGGTGAAAGGCCATTACATACAAGGGCTCAAAAACATGAGCGAGGCCATTGTGCCCGACATCTATAATCCCGCGATGATCGACATTTCTATCATGATCGATTCGGAAGAGGCGTTTGATATGGCGCGCCGCATTGTAAAGGAAGAGGGGATTTTTTGCGGCATGTCGTCCGGCGCGGCGATGCTGGCGGCCATTAAGGTGGCCGAGCAGATTGAGAGCGGCATGATCGTTTGCATATTCCCTGACCGGGGCGAGAAGTATTTGAGCACAAAGCTGTTTTAGGATTAGTAACATTTATGTCAACAAGAACATCGCAAAAAAACCTAGCGATAATCAAACGTGTTGATGCCAATATGAAAGTGGAAGGCTTTAACGCCTCTCGATCAGTTAAACGCGATTGTATTGCCATGCCGAAAGGCAAGATAAGTGCGGACGAATTGGTTAACCGTTATGTCGTCAAGCATACGAGAAAATTAACTTGACTTTTTGATAAGTGATCTGCAAAAGTAAAGAACTCAAAAAAGCCGCTCGAGCGGCTTTTTTTATATTGGCTTCATTTCCTATTCGCTATGCAATTCGCAGCGTTATCATCTGCTCAACCGACAGCAGCTTTACACCCGCCGCTTCCATCTCGCTGTTCGTTTGTGCGATGATCTTCTCTGCATGTTTATAAAACGTACTGTGCGCATCACTGAGAAGATACACCGCATACCCTTTATCCAGCGCAGACAGACACGCCGCTTTTACGCAGCCATTGGAAATAAGCCCCAAAACGATCACCGTATCAATGCCTTGCTCTTTGAACATCGCATCAAGGCCGGTGTCCGCGAAAACATCCGGGTGCTTTTTCCCGATGATAACGTCACTCTCACGGACTCCGATACCCTGAATGATCTCCCAGCCCGGCGTATGTTTGACGAGAAAGCTCTTGTTCTCATGCCGCGTGAACACCACCCTTATGCCCCGCTCATGCGCTGCGCCGACAGCCGCCTCGACCGACTGAATCAAATCATTTGCCGCAAAAACGGGCTGCTTCATCTCAAAGACAGCTGTCTGCATATCCACCACCAGCAGGGCACACTTCATACACGCACCGTCCTCATCTATTCACGCCACTCATTATACCGCCTTATTCCGGAAAGTTAAATTCGGCGCTCCAGTCAAAATCGTCACCGTCCTCAAAGTACTTAGGCCAATGGGCGCACCAGCCCGGCACGCCGGCCTCTCTTACTCTGTCTTCGCACGGGTAATACGGCTTGATGTCGAGCACCGGGGTCTCATTCTCTGCGTCGGTATAAGCGATTTCAATGCGGTGCTTTTGCGCATCCACCGAAAGCAGCTTACAAACCGTCACAGCAATCGGGTTGGGCCGGACCGGCCCGCGCGTTGCAAAAACGCCAATTTTGTCGGGGCCCTTTTTGTACGGTTTGTCCATCACATAATACTTTCTCGTTTCCTCGCTGTCGTAAAGGTTAAACCACCAGATCATTTTGATATGGCTGAAATCCTCCAGCCCCTGCACCGCCGCAAACACCTCACCCTCTAGCTCAATGAAATACCTGCCGTTTTCTATGGCCACTTTTCCGATCGGGTTAAAACATACCATCTGTCAATCCTCCTTGCTTTTTGGTATATTATACACAGCAACACCCGTCTTATCTCGATGTGTCTTGCCCTTGATAGGCCGCTATTCAAGGCCTATGAGACCAAAGTTTGATGAATCCTGCCTTTTAAGGAGAACCGAATGAAAACGAAGATCGTGTATCTTGATGCGTTGCTGCTCGGTGGTGTCAGCTTCTACGGCGACCCCATCAGCTCAAAGGGCAGCTGGGATGCTGAAAACGAAATCGGCAAAACGTGCCAGCGCCTCGCCGACTACATGGCCGAAAATCCGAATCGTCCTTTTTCGCTGCACAAACCGCTGTTCTATGAGGTCCATATCTATGGCCCTGAAACAATGACAAAAGGATATTTTGAGGTGTTCGCGGGTGAAGAGGTCAGCACCGCAGAATTGCCCGTTTCACTGAGCGCCAAATATATTCCCGCATCTGAGTATATGAGAGTCACGCTGTATGGCCAAGAGATCGTTTCCGATTGGTGGATGGCGCTTGATGCCATCATCTCGGCTGAAGCGGGCATCACGAGAGACGCTAGCTATATCCTTCAGGTTTATGATGAGCGTTTCAAAGGAATGGACAACATTGAGGACTCCGTTCTGGATGCCTACATACCGATAGTGCGCGGTTAACCATGACGATGATTGACACGATCAGCAAAAGCATCGACTATATTGAAGCCAATCTTCATAGTGACATCGGCGTGGCTGATGTGGCCAATGCCGTTTGTTACTCGCAGTTCTATTTCTCGCGGCAGTTTTCGTTGCATACCCACATATCGGTGTATGATTATATACTCAAAAGAAAGCTCTCAGAGGCCTACAAAACGCTGTTTTCTGAGGCGCCAAGGATTATTGATCTGGCCCTGCAATACGGCTTTCAGTCTCACGAGGTGTTTACGCGCGCTTTTCGCAAGATGTTCGGCAAAAACCCAAGCGAAGTCTCGGTTATGAAGCGGTTGTTGGTATTCGAGCGAATTGACAACGCTTATTTAAACTTTCTTCACGATTTGAGAATTGAGCGTTTGAACGATGCTTATGCGGACTGTTTTTTTGAAGTGAATGCCAAAGCGGAATTTGAAAAAACTCGTTCTTTGTTAATAATATTATCTGAAGATATGGCTGACTGCCAGACGACTCTGAACGGCCGATTATTGCTTGAACCAAGCCGGCTGCTTTGTATCAGCCTGTGCGGGCTTCATGCTGTGCTTCGCCTCTATCATACCAACGTGCACTTTGCCATTCGGTATTTCACAGACAATTTCTTTGACGCAGACCGGATGGCAGGCAATATTATTCTGCTGAACAAAAACAGCAATTATATCGATATTATTATTCGGAACAAATAACTCTTTGCACTTCTGAAAACATCTCTTCTTTTTTCGCAGCTGTATGAGTATTTTTGGTTGACGCTTTCTTGATATTCTTTTAGAATATAACTAATATAGACATTATAACCCATAATCTCTATACAACGGAATTCATGCTACTATGTTGTTGCATTGTTTCTATCATCCTTTATTGGCAGACAACTTGATTCAACAGTCTAAATTAGATTTTTCTGTGTCAGCATTACGGTTTTCCCCGAACAAGAATTATATAAGGAGTATAAACAGATGAGAAAAAAGCTGATTTGCTGGATACTGGCTCTCGTGCTGGTGATTTCGTGCGCCCCGACGGCGCTCGCGGCGGACTTGCCTGAAAAGCCAGCTGGGGCCGAACGGTATAACCAACCCCAAAGTGACAATGGAATTTCCAGGGATACAATAATACGAGGTTATGAGAAATGGCGTGCTTGGTGGAAAAGCTGGCACAGCGAAACAGTCACTTACCTAACTGAAGGCGACTGGAAGTATTATGTGGACGACGGCAAGGCCATCATCACAGCCTATCTGGGCAACAACACGGATGTTATAACGCCAACCACTGTGGGTGGCTATGACGTGACTGTTATCGGCTCCGGCACGTTTGGTTACATGACAGACCTGAACACCGTCACAATATCGCAAGGCGTCATACAGCTCGGTGATTTTGAGTTTGAAGACGGAGAAGGCGGCACATTTATCGAAGGCGAAGTATTTGAAGGTTGTGAGTCGCTGACAGCAGTGAGCCTTCCGTTAACGTTAGAAACAATTGGACGATCATGTTTCTCTTGGTGTATGTCGTTAGAATCTATCACAGTATCGGCGAGTAGTGAATATTTTAGTACGGAAGACGGCGTTCTGTTCAGCAAAACGGGTACCGATAAAACAATGCTATGCTATCCCGCTGCCAAAACAGAAACCTCCTACACCATACCGGCCGGAGTTCGTGTTGCTAAGGGGGCAATGCAAAGCAATACAAATCTGATAGACATCACAATCCCGAGCACAGTACAAATAGACTGGCGGGGCATTGAAAATTTACCTGGCCTGAAAACTGTGACTGTTGAAAACGGCACAACGTCTATCAACGGTTTTGGGGGCTGCTCGCAGCTGGAAAGTGTGACCCTCCCAGATTCTATAACAGCAATTGGGGAGGAGGCTTTCTCAAATTGTGAAAAATTAACGTCAATCGAACTTCCAGATCAATTAGAGACTATCGATCAAAATGCATTTGCAGTCAGCGGTCTTACAAGCTTGCACATACCGGCCTTAGTGAACACTATCGGGTATAACGCTTTTACGGGTTGTAAAAATCTAACATCGATTACCGTTGGCGGAGAAGACTATTTTGAAGTTGACGATAATGTACTGTTCACCAAAGGCAAAGAAAAGCTGCTGGTATATCCTGGCGGAAAAAGTGAATTAGACTATACGGTTCCGGAAGGTGTTAAGGAGATTGCTGATAGTGCCTTAACATGGTCGAAGCTTACGAATATCACATTGCCAAATAGTCTGGAGAGTATTTCGGGCGGGCACTTTTACGGCTGCTCTGATTTGGAAAGCATAACTGTACATTCAGAAAACACTCGGTTTGAAGTCATAGACGGTGTGCTCTTTACAAAAGAAGATGAAACCGGATTCATGGAACTTATCGCGTATCCTCTCGGGAAAAGTCAATCTAGTTATACGATACCCGACAATGTGAGCAAAATAAAGAATTCGGCATTTTCGTCCTCTAATTTGTCGCAGGTCATCTTGCCGGAAAGTCTTGTAGAGATCGAAGATTGTGCCTTTTCGGATTCTTCTCTTGCAAGCATCACAATTCCTAAGAATGTCACAACGATCGGTGAATCGGCTTTTGCATATGGAGAACTTGAGACCGTAACATTTGCCGAACCTGCGACTGTCAACGAAATCTGTTATGGCGCTTTTATGGCAACTCCGCTGACAAGTGTAAAAATACCGTCTTCTGTCACAAATATCGATGATGACGCTTTTTCATGGTGTGAGCAACTGGCATCTGTTGATGTAGATGCTGCCAATACGCATTATATAAGCGAGGATGGCGTGCTTTTTTCCGGAGACGGCAAAACACTGCTTCTGTTTCCCCCGGCAAAAGGTGTATCCGACAGTAAGGCATTGGATGCACAGACAAACCGTGCAACAACTGCTGCGAGCTACACATTATCTAATTTAGTAGAAACAATCTCGTCGAATGCTTTTGCATCAAGCAGGTTAAAGAGTATAACAATACCCGAGAATGTTAAAACGATTGAACCAAATGCTTTTGTAAACAACTACAACCTATGCAAGGTTATTGTTTACAGCAACAGTGTCGCTTATTTAGAAGCCGAGATTTTTGGGCTTTCAGATGCGCTAGGAGATGACGCATTCAATGGGTCTCCCAATGTGGTGCTTTACGGTCACACCGGTTCCACGACTCAGGCTTACGCCCAGAGATTTGCCTTGCCGTTCAATCCTATTACCGCCTCACTATCGCTGAATACCGCCCTAACCACATTGTTTATCGGTGCATCAGATAAACTCCGCGCCACCACAAACCCTGCTGGCGCAGAAGTCACATGGAACAGCAGCAATCCGTCCGTTGTGTCGGTTGATTCCGGCGGAAATATTAAGGCAAACGCCGTCGGCACCGCTACCATCTCCGCAACGAGCTTTGATAAGTCGGCAAGCTGCACCGTCACCGTCATCAACCCCATACCCGTCGGCTTAAGCTGCACCAAAAAGGATGCCTCAATCTACGGCGTTGCGAACGGCTCAGTAACCATCACCGCCACGGGCGGCAACAGCGGCAGCTATGAATACTCCCTTGACGGCGGCGCAAGCTGGCAAGCCTCCAACGTATTCGGCGGGCTCGCCTCAGGTAACTACACAGCCGCCGTGCGCGATGCCGCATTCCCAACCAACACGGCGGCCACAGTTGTCACGGTGGGTCAGCCCACCTATATGGGTCCCGTTCCCGCTGCGAAAATACCGTCTAAAGTAAACGCAGGCAATGCGCTAAAAGTTGTGCCTCCTGCGGTGCCCAAAGGCTATACGGCTCAGTCAACAACGTTTTCTTCCAGCAACCCGGCCATCGCAACGGTGGACGAAAACGGAAATGTCTCTTTCATCGCCGGGGGCAAAGTAACAATCATCACAAAGATCGTCTCTCAAACGGTGGATAAAAAAGGCAAGGTCAAAACCAAAACCACCACGGTCAAAAAAACAATCACCGTCCAGCAGCCGGTGGCGTCCATATCGCTAAGCACAGCGGATGCCACGATCGCACGCAAAACCAAGCTCAAACTCACAGCCAACATAGTGCCTATCACCGCAAGCAACAAAAAGGTGAAATGGACTTCCAGCAACAACAAGGTTGCCGCCGTTTCAAGCGCGGGTGTGGTCACAGGCAAGGCGGGCGGCACGGCAGTTATCACCTGTACCGCGGCAGACGGCAGCAGAGTCGTCGCAAGCTGCACGGTGACCGTTACGCCGATTTACCCCACGGGCATAAAAGTGAGCAAGACGGCGTTGACGGTGAAGCTAGGCAAAACGGCATCGCTTAAAGCGACGATCGCACCGAAGAACACCGATTTTAAAACGGTCACTTGGGGCAGCAGCAATCCGGCTGTCGCCACGGTTGATGCCAAAGGCAAAATCAAGGGCATCTCTGCCGGGACAGCTGTGATTACCGCAGCCACGAGCAGCGGACAAATTGCTTCCTGCACAGTTACTGTGAAATAACAAGCTCAATTCGTTACTATCAAAAGGCCGCTGACAATAGCTTCAGCGGCCTTCTTTCGTTATCGGTTAAATTACGGTCATCAGCACGATATCGAACGCACAAATTCGGCGGTTGCGCGAATCAGCGCATCCATCTGCTCATCCGTCCCGATGGTGATGCGCAAATAATCATAAATGCGCGGCTTGTTGAAATGCCGCACGTAAATGCTGTTCTCAGCAAGGTAATTCTTCAGCGCCGCCGCGCTCACTCCCGGGTGTGACGCGAACACGAAATTCGCTTTAGACGGCAGCACCTTAAACCCAAGCTCAGTGAGCCGCTGCGTGGTGCGCTCACGCGTTGCGATGATCTTCCCGCTCATCGCCGCGCAATAGTCCGTATCAAGAATCGCGGCCGCTGCCGCGTCCTGCGCGATCATATCAAGCGGATACGAATTGAAGCTGTCTTTAATGCGAACCAGCCCTTGAATTAAATGCGGCTGCCCCAGCGCAAAAGCCACGCGAAGCCCCGCCAGCGCGTGCGATTTGCTCATCGTCGAAACGATCAGCAGATTCGGGTATTTCGGTATCAGCGATGCCGCGCTCCCCGCGCCGAACGACGCATACGCCTCGTCCACAATCACCACATGCTCGCTGTTGTTTTGCAGGATGCGTTCCACATCGGCAAGCGATAGCGCGATGCCGGTGGGCGCGTTCGGGTTCGCGAGCACCACGCCGCCGCCCTTAAGGCCGTCCACGGGAATCGTGAAATCGCCGTTCAGCGGTACCAGCCTGTAGCTGATGCCGTATAGATTGGCCCAGACAGGGTAAAAGCTGTATGTGATATCGGGGAATACGACGTCCCCGTCGAAAAACGCCTGAAACGCGAGCCCCAGCACCTCATCCGAACCGTTGCCGCAGAACACATGCTCTTCCGTCAGCCCGTATATTTGCGCCACGGCGCTTTTGAGGCTGCCGCCGTCCGGCCTTGGGTAAAGGCGCAGCCGTTCACCCGCGAAGCTTTTGAGCACCTCGAGCGCCTTGGGAGACGGCGGGTACGGGTTTTCATTCGTGTTGAGCTTGATGATACCGCTGCCCTGCGGCTGCTCGCCCGCCTCATACGGCGTGATCGACGCGGCCTTGCGGCTTAAAAACTGAGTCAAAGCAAACCTCCAAGGTTTTTCTTTATATTAACACAGCCTCATAAAAAGATTAACAGTTATTTGCGTCTGTGTTAAAATTATCGGTATGAACAGATGCTTATGGGCAATCGGAAATGACGCGCTGATGCGCGACTATCACGACAACGAATTCGGGCAACGAAAAAACAGCGACCAGGCGCTGTTTGAAAAGCTGTGCCTCGAGTGTTTTCAGGCGGGGCTAAGCTGGCGCACCGTGCTGTATAAGCGCGAGGCGTTCCGCCGCGCGTTTCACGGATTTGATCCGGGTCAAGTTGCGCAAATGACGCAATCCGACATTGAAATCCTGATGCAGGACCGCAGCATCATTCGCAACCGCCTCAAAATTGAAGCGGCGATACATAACGCGCGGCTGCACCTCGTTCAGTTCCCAACCGAAGGCAGCTTTACGGCCTATGTTTACAGCTTTACAGACGGCGCTGCGCTCTGCAGCGACTTTAAAAAGCGCGGTTACCGCTTTTTAGGCCCCACCATCTGCGACTCGTTCCTCGGCAGCGTGGGCGCGATGGAAGGCCACGAGCCGGGCTGCGATTTGTACAAAGGCTAATACGCTTTTTCGATGAAAAAGTCCGCCATGTCGCGCGCCATCTGTCGGCGCTCGTCCGAAACTTCCATATCCGTTAAGCGTTGGGCCAGTTCTGCGGAATGGAACGGCGCGCCGATGAACACGCACGGCAGCGCATCAATAAAATCGGCGTCCAGCGCGTCGGAATAGATGTGCGCATCTGTTATTCTGCCATCCTTAAGCGAGAAGTAAAAATCCACTCGCCCCCACGCAAACCGCACGCCCGTTTCAATATCAAAGCTCGGCGAACACCCGAGCTTCCACTCCCAAGACGCGTTGCGCGCTTCGAGCGCTGCCACAGCCTCTTTGTCCTGACTCACCAGCGGCTCATATTTGCCGTAGATTGTCTCAAAGCTCTCACACAGCGCATTCACCATCTTCTCCACGGTGATTTCGGGGCTGCGCTCCTTTAAGTTGCAAACGCGTGCGCGCACCGATTCCACGCCCTTGGAGACGATTTTGTCCTGCGATACCGATAAGTACCGTGCCAGCCGCGTCATATCGGCATCAATCAGTATCGTGCCATGATGAAACGCGCTCGTTTTCCGGTAGCAAAACGCGTTGCCCGAGAATTTCGCGCCCTCTGAGAGAATATCGTTGCGGCCCGAAAAGGCGGCATTGATACCCAGCGACTTCACCGCTTCGAGAATCACGCTGAGCTGACGATTCAGATCATAATCGTTTTTGTCCACAATAAACGAAAAATTGAGGTTACCCATGTCGTGAAACACCGCGCCGCCACCCGATATGCGCCGCGCCAGCTTGCCGCCCTCGCTTTCGAGCAGCGCGTGACGGCATTCCTTCCACGCGTTCTGGTTCTTGCCGATTACCACGGTGTTCTGGTTCCGGTAAAGGTACAGCACACACGTTTCAGGCGGCAGATTATTGAGAACATGCTCCTCAAGCGCGAGATTGGCCCACGGGCAAACCGAATCTGACATGTGAAAATAAAAATGCTGCAGCATTTTAAAGAGCCTCCTGCTTGAATTAATGCCACTATACCATAACATCTGCCCGCATACCATGCGAATATACCGTATATCTGTTCAAAATTTGAACGCAGGAGCTGCCACATTTGTATCGATGTCTTTGATATGTTGACATCATCGGCTGTACATTGTATAGTAAATATTGGTTTTTAGAGTATTTTCATGCAGAATGGAAGCGTTTTTATGATACTTGCAGGCAAAAGAATCGGGCTCGGCTCGTTATCCGTTTATCCAATGTGCAACTCGATCATTTCACCGATTCGCTGACTCAGACCCTGATGACAATATTTTTTAATCATGTGCAGGATTGGCGCATAGCCTTAACGAATATAGAATATACTCCCATTATCAGACACTAACCGTCAAGCGACACGAATAAGGAGATCCTCATGAACCGTATCTATCGTCTTTTTGGGGTGTTCGGCATTTTCGGTGCCATCTTGCCCGCAGGTGCGCTGGCCGCCTGCGTTGCTTTCATAAGCGGATTTTCTCCGATCAATGCGTTTTATAACGAGCTTGGTCTGTTTTCGGGCGGCTATTTCACGCTGTCGTTGGCGCTTCTTGTCAATCTGTCGTTTGTGCTTTTCGGCTTGTTGTTCGGCGCACTCATGCTGGCTGACGCCTTTGCCAAAGACACACTTTCGTCTACCGTGCTCGGCTTTTTCGGTGCTCTGACGGGCGTATTTGCCATGGCGCTCGGCATATTCACGATCAATTTCACCCAATATCACTACATCGTTTCAGCGGCGTTCCACATCTCGGCCTTTGTGCTTTGTGCGCTGTACGCGGTGCTTAAACTGACGGCGCGCGGCAAAAAACCTGTTGCCACGATTATATCGGCTGTGCTGACCTGTGCCGCTTCGGGTGCCTACGCGTGGTACATACTTTCCGGCGGCATGTCGGCTTATCTCGTTGCGAGCGCATCGACCGCAAGCCGCGCCGGTATTGAGCCGCTGGCGCTGGTCGGCTGGGCGGCCATCGCGCTGTTGATGGTTTTCACCGTGCTCTTTTCCATCGGGCTGCTTGCCGCTAAGCGAAAAAAGGCCGATGCCCAAGAGCTGCTGCGCCCCAACGTGACAAACGATGATGACAAGAGCCTTGATGATGTGCTCGAAGAAATCACGGATGAGCCGCTGGAGGAAAGCCTTGGGGCGGGGCTGCAAAAGAGCTTTGATGAAAGCGCGGAGGACGACGATTCGCTGTACGGCCTTTAAGCTTAAGACTTAAACTGCGTCAAAAAAGGCGCGTTTTTTTATTCTGAAATACTTGCGATAAGGTACCTTACCATTTAAGAAAAATTGGCTCGCAGCTGCAGATAAGTTTTCTTCTTTTATTGTCTGCCGCTTTTTATATCAGCAGACAGCCTGCGTCGGAATACATATTTCATATCCGGGTCAAACGTCTTTTCTCTGATATTGATCGCAAGCTCTTCCGTTGCCGCATACGCCGCCACCGCAATCCCAAACCACCAAACACCGGGAACGCTGATAAACAGACAAAACGGCAGCGCAAGGTAAACCAGCAGCCCGGTCAGCTTGCTCGCGATGGTGTGCCGCACACCAAAGAGCCTGTGCTTAAAATATACAACTGTCATCGAAACAAGCCGTATCAGCGCGATGCCGATAAGCCACGGCCAAAAAGCGATGAGGATACCGGCTTCAATATACTTATAAATAATAGCGCCCATCATCACCATGTCTGCCATCGAATCGAGCTGCGCCCCGAAGCGGCTCTGTGTTTTCAGCCGCCGCGCCACAATGCCGTCTGCCAAATCCGTGATGCCAACCAGCGCATACAACGCCAAAAAAAGCGCCATACGCATTGGAAGCAGCAGGCAGAGCGAGAGCGGTATGCGCAGAATCGTGATGACATTTGCGGCCTGGCTTCTCATCGGCACTATCCTTAAACAGTTTATGCAAATACTATACCATATCCGCGCATTCTCTTCATCTTTGGTATTGCTCATTTAATAGACTACCAAAAAAGGAAAAACGATCAATTGCACAGAATTTATTTGCATATGACATTTAAGAAAAGCGAGGACATTGCCGATGTATGATCCTATTGTCGATTCCGCAACCGATGCCGTCACTACATGGGTTAAAAATAATGCGGCAAAATCCGGTAACTACAAAATTGACGGTATGAGCGTGACCTTCCGAGCGACTGCATCCTACGGCGTGTTCGGCATAGGCAGTACTGCTGTAGCTATTGGCTGCGCCTTCATTCCCAATTTGATTGCAAAACTCTTTTTCGGGGGCTGTTTCGGCATATTCGGCGTGCTGATTTTGCTTTACGGCTATGTCATGCAGCTGACGCTGGACCCGGAGCGCATCATTTATCGGGGACCGTTTGGGCTGAAAAAGCAAATACTTTGGAGCGATATCCAATCCGTTTTCGTTGTATCGGCACAATTTGGTGATATTATGGTGCAAGGCCGCAATTCACGCATCCGCATATTCGCGTATCTTGCCGGTTTCCCAAAAATTAAGGAACTGCTTCTCACCCGTTTCCCCTCATCATTTGATGCCGAGGCTGCTCTGAAAGCGGGTAACAGCAATCAGTTCAAGAAAGTGCATGGATCGAATGTTTTCAAGCTCAAAAAAGACAGTGGTATAGCCGGTTTCGTTTTGGCTTTTATGGGGCTTTCCGGCTTGTTATATAGCTTGTTCACTGACCAATACACAGATAATATTGTGGTTATTGGTATCCCTGCTATTTTCATAGGGGGTGTACTGACGATGATGTATGGTTTCCTGACACGTCTTTATATCGGCGATGACAAGCTCGTCTATCGAAACCTTTTTTTACAGGAAAAGTCCATTTTCTGGAGGAATGTCAACACTGTCACAGTGCGTGATGAGCCTCAGCATGAACTCATCGAAATCCGTTCAAAACACATCCGCATCAAAATCAGAATTGATTTCAAAGGATATCCCCTCATCAAAGCTTTGGTATTCAAGCGATATCTAAGAACGCGAAGGGTATCAAATAAGCCATCCATACCGCAGCCATATAAGACATTTTTAATCGGACGCGATTCGTGATATAATGATATCGGTTTGAATCTGATGACCGGGAGACCATATGAAAACACTGAAGACGATACTTTTGCTGATATTCGCATTGGGCTTGCTGACTGTATTCGCCGCCTGCACGTCTGTACTCTCGGACGAAACGAGCGGGGCCGCAAACAACGGCACCGCAGCCGACGAAACCGCCCCCAAAACACTGGTGATGGCAACGGACGCCACGTTTCCGCCATACGAATACGCCGAAAATAGCGCTTTCATAGGCATAGATGTGGAGATTGCGCAAAAAATCGCCGAGAAGCTCGGGCTTCAGCTGCAAATTAAAAACATGGCGTTTACCGATATTATCTCCGCCGTTCAAAGCAAGCAGGCCGATATCGGTATGGCGGCTTTAACCGCTGACGAAACACGGCTCGCCGTCGTCAACTTTTCCGCTTCGTATACCACGAGCGTGCAATCGGTCATCGTCATCAAAGATTCGGATATCACGGCACCTGCCCTCCTTGCAGGCAAAAAAATCGGCGTGCTGCAGGGAACCCCGGCCCAGGTTTATTGTACCGAAGAATTCGGCCAGGCTGCAGTAATGGGATATGGCACCGATGCCGACGCGGGGCAGGCGTTGCTGCAGAGGCAGGTGGACGCGCTTGTGATGGACAGTGGCTCAGCCAAAACGCTGGCGCAAACGAGCGAAGACTTTAAGCTTTTGGACGACAACTACAAGAAAGACGAATTTGCCATCGCGGTGAATAAAGACAGCGTGTCGCTGCTCAAAAAAATCAATTCGGCGCTGGCCGAGCTTAAAGCCTCGGGTGAAATCCGCGCGATAATTAAAAAGTATTACGGCTGATTCTTGCGACGTTTCTCAAACATCAGCCGCCGCCAGTCTGTGCCGGGACTCGTTTTGGGTATGCATCCGTTGTGCCGGGCCCTATTTTTTTGATGCCCAATGAATATTTGTTGAACAAGCCCAGCATATATAATATAATGATTGTCAAATAAATTTGAATAATTGGGGGAACCAATCATGAAATCGTTAAAAACAATCGCCGCTCTGGCTCTTGTGCTTTGCATGATGGTCGCGTTTGCGGCATGCGCGCCGCAGGCTTCAAGCGAGCCGACCGTAAGCGAAACCGCAGCGTCCGGCGCGAGCGAAGAAGTCACCGAATCGGCAGCGCCGAGTGAAGAAGCCGCTACATCGGAAAAACCTGTGCTGACAATGGCCACCAATGCGGCTTTCCCGCCGTATGAATACACCGAAGGTGACAAAATCGTCGGTATCGATGCGGAAATCGCCGCGCTGATTGCCGACAAGCTTGGCATGACGCTGAAAATCGAGGATATGGAATTTGAGTCGATCATCACGTCTGTTCAGAACGGCAAGGTTGATATGGCTATGGCGGGCTTAACTGTGAATGATGAGCGTAAAAAAGCAGTGAGCTTCACCACATCGTATGCGACCGGCAAACAGGTCATCATCGTTGCCGAGGGTTCCGAGATCGCCTCCGCTGAGGACCTTGAAGGCAAGACCATCGGCGTGCAGCTCTCCACCACGGGCGACTTTTATATCACTTGGGATTTGGTGGATACAAACAAAGCCAAAATTGAACGCTACAACAAAGGTGCCGATGCCGTGCAGGCCCTCGCACAGGGCAAGATCGATGCCGTGGTTATTGACAACGAACCTGCCAAGGTGTTTGTAGAGCAGAACAAAGGCTTGAAGATTCTCGAAACCGAATATGCTCTGGAAGACTACGCGATTGCGGTAGGCAAAGACAATACAGAACTGCTTAACAATATCGACTCCGTGCTCCAAGAGCTGATCGATTCGGGCGAAGTTCAGAAGATATTGGACAAATACATTAAAGCCGAATAACCCTTGACAAAGCATTTATCCGCTGTTACCTTTGAAAGGGCAGAACGGATACGATAACACCAAGGCTGCCTGTTAATCAGGCGGCCTTTTTTATTAAATCCCGCAAAGGAGGATATCCCATGGCAGAGTGGTGGCAAAGCTTTTCAGACCAATTTAAAACCGCATTCATCGATTTTGATCGTTGGAAAACCCTGTTCCAAGGGCTCGGCAACACGCTGATCATCACTTTTTTTGCCGTGATCATCGGCATTATCATTGGCTTAATCGTCTCGGTTATTCGCACAACGCACGACAAAACCGGCAAGCTCAAAATCGGCAATGCAATCTGCCATGTCTATCTGACCATCATTCGCGGCACGCCGGTGATGGTGCAGATTATGATCATCTATTATGTCATTTTCGCAGCCGCTCCCACCGATTACAAAATCCCGATTGCTATTCTTGCATTCGGCATCAATTCGGGCGCGTATGTGGCCGAGATTTTCCGCAGCGGTGTCAACGCCATTGACCCGGGGCAGTTTGAGGCGGGACGAAGCCTTGGGTTCAACTACACGCAAACCATGTGGCATATTGTTTTGCCTCAGGCATTTAAAAATGTGATACCGGCGCTCGCCAACGAATTCATCGTGCTGCTGAAGGAAACATCGGTTGCGGGTTATATCGCGGTGGAAGACTTAACGCGTAAGGCCTTTAACATCGGCGGTGCCATTTATAATTACACACTGCCGCTGATTGCCATAGCGGTTATGTATTTGTTGCTGGTTATGCTGCTCACATGGGGTGTGCGCATACTTGAAAGGAGGCTGAGACGCAGTGATCGATAACGACATTTTAATCCGCACAGTGGGCCTCGAAAAGCACTATGGCCCCATCAAAGCGCTGGACGGCATCGACTCCGAAATCCATAGGGGCGATGTTGCAGTGGTCATCGGGCCGTCGGGCTCGGGTAAATCCACTTTCCTGCGCTGCCTGAACCTGCTGGAAGACCCGACCGGCGGGCAGGTTTTCTTTGAAGGAACCGACATCACCGACCCCAAGGTGGATATTAACATTCACCGTCAAAAAATGGGCATGGTGTTTCAGCAGTTCAATCTGTTTCCGCACATGAAGGTATTAAAAAACATGACGCTCGCACCCGTCAAGCTGTTAAAGCTCTCACAGGAGGAGGCGAACGAGCAGGCCATGGCGCTGCTGAAGCGCGTGGGGCTTGCGGATCGCGCCGATGCTTACCCGGCGCAACTCTCGGGCGGCCAGAAGCAGCGTATTGCGATTGTGCGCGCATTGTGCATGAACCCGGATGTGATGCTGTTTGACGAACCCACCTCCGCGCTCGACCCCGAGATGGTCGGCGAGGTGCTGGATGTGATGAAGTCGCTCGCACAGGGCGGCATGACCATGGTCGTCGTCACTCATGAAATGGGCTTTGCACGCGAGGTCGGTACACGGGCCATATTCATGGACGAGGGCAAAATATTGGAAGAAAATAAGCCGAAAGAGCTTTTCGAAAACCCAAAAAGCGAGCGGCTTCAAAGCTTCCTCGCGAAGGTGCTATAGACGATATCAAGACGGCTGTGTACATCAGCCGTCTTTTGTTATAAGGAGCCGCTTATGAAAGCCTATGCTTATAAAAAAATTGACGCGTTCACATCGGGGCCCTCGCTCGGGAACCCGGCCGCGTGCCTTTATCTCAGCAACGAAGAAACACTAAGCGAAGACCAAATGCAGAGCATCGCCGCGCAGCATAAGGGCTTTGTCTCCGAGGTGGTCATTTGCTTTGAATCCGGCGGTTATTACACGCTTTATTATTACTCCTCCGAATGTGAGGTGAATTTTTGCGGACACGGCACCATCGCGTGCATGCACAGCCTGATCAACCAATCACCGCATTTGCTTTCTTTACCTACCTTCACCGTGCAAACGCATCAAAAAGGCGCGCTCACAGTTTATAACCGCGTGCCCAAGGAAGATGCCGTATATATCAGTGCGCCGGAGCCGGTTTTCATCGGCACAGCGCTAACAAAAAAAGATGTTGCGCAGGCGCTGGGTCTGAGCGAAGACAGCCTTTCGCCTGAGTACCCGCTCGATGTGATCGACGCGGGGTTAAAAACGCTGATCGTGCCGATTGCATCGCTTGACGATGAAATCAGCGTGTATCCGGATGAGCCTGCTTTGAAGGCGTTCTGCGAATCGGCCGGTATCGACATCATACTCATCTTTTGCATGTCCGCAAGCGGTGCTGGGTTTCACGCGCATACGCGTGTTTTTGCGCCGCGCTTCGGATATCTGGAAGACCCGGCCACCGGCTCGGGCAATAGCGCTTTCGGGCATTACATGCTGAAGAACAATCTTTGGGGCGGAAGCGCTATAGGCATTGAGCAGGGCGGCGACAACCGCGTTTTCAATACGGTGAAGCTGCAGATGAATGACGGGCATTTGCTGTTCGGCGGCAGTGCCACCGTGCGTATTGACGGGCAATATTATATATAAACGCTATCTGATTTATAATGCAATATACCACCTCTCTCATATATGATCTGACAGGCAGACCTCGCTATATACCCACCCATCGCTGTTTCGTATCAAACACAATTGGGAGAATGTTTGATGTGTTGAGCAATTTCATGAATTCATTTTTTACCTCTTCAAATGCAGCTCTGCCACGCTGTGTTTTTTATTTTTGCGGACAAGGGACAAACGTGATTGAGTGCCGGTGTTTTTAATTAATTCATTTCGGCACTTGTGATAAGTCAATTCTGCCTCATTGCATACATATCAGTGGCAATAATCGCTAAATTATATCTTGACAACGTAACAGTGTTATGTTACGCTGTTTGTGCAATAGGAGGTACGACTTATGGAAGAGGAACTGATATCCAAAAAAGATTTGTTGGAACGCGCGGATATTTCCTATGGGCAGCTGTATCGCTGGAAGCGAAAAGGGCTGATTCCGGAAGACTGGTTTATCCGCAAATCCACCTACACCGGGCAAGAAACGTTTTTTCCGCGCGCCAAGGTGCTCTCGCGCATTGAAAAAATAAAAAACATGAAGGAAGACGTATCACTGGATGACATTGCCGATGTGTTCTCCCCCGCTCAAGCAGATGCATCGTTATCGCGCGATGGCCTGATATCAAAAGGCCTTGTCTCGGCGGACGTGCTCGATATATATCTTAGCGACAGCGGCCCGAGCGACAGCTTTGATTTCGGGGAGATCCGCCTGATCTATGTACTGAACAGTCTGCTCGTTGCGGGCAGCGTCAACCTGGATGAAGGGCGTTTGGTGCTCGATCTTTTAAGAACCAGCATGTTGCGGTTTGAAAACGCAGCGTTTGATGTGATGCTCACGCGCAAGCTCGGCAGCTTTTGCTGCTTTGCGGTGCCCGCCGGCGGCGAGGTCTGCCTCGATAAAGACATGCGGTTAGTCAGCCGTATCGGCCTGCCCGCCGTCACCGAAGAAATAAAATTGAAAATGTTTGAGGAGGAAAATAAATGACACAGAAAGAGGAATTCGCCGATCTTCATATCAGCGGATACGGCAGCGTGCCGGGCGGCAAGTTTAAGTCCGTAAAAATACTCGGGCGCGGCAAAATAACGGGCGACCTTGAGTGCGACGATTTCGTCATCAGCGGCTCGGGCGATGTGATTGGCGCGCTCAGCTGCAAAAAGATGCTTGTCAACGGCTCAGGTGATATCACGGGAGAGGTGAGCACCGATGTACTCAAGGTGCGCGGCTCAGCCAATTTTAGCGGCAAAATCAAAGCAGCCGATACAACGGTTTCCGGCTCGGCCACCGCAAAGGAAGGCCTTGAGGCGCAAACCGTTAAAGTCAGCGGTGCTGTTAAAATCAAAGGCGATGTCAGCGCGGAAAACTTCAGCTCCACGGGGCGTTTTGAGATTGACGGTTTGCTGAATGCCGAAAACGTGGATATTCACCTTGACTGGAGCACAAGCAAAGCCAAAGAAATCGGCGGCGAATCCATCACTGTGATGAACGGCACCAAGGGCTTCAGCCTGATTTCGATTGTGACGCTCGGCACGCACAGCCCGCGCCTAGAGGCCGATTTGATTGAGGGCGAACGCATTATACTCGAAAACACCACAGCCAAAGCGGTGCGCGGCACACACATCACCATCGGCGACGGCTGCGATATCGGCGTGGTGGAATACAAAGGCTCTTATCATAAATCCGGCAGCGCCAAAGTGGGTGAAGAAAAGAAGGTTTAATACCAATGATCCGATTGTCGGCTGGCAGATTTAGGGTCCGCCATTAGGTAACCAAGAAAGAAAAATGATTTAAAATCGGCCACTCCCTCCGGCACTTCGTGCCACCTCCCTCTTGACTACCCCACAGGGTGGCCTGGGAGGCACGCGCGATACGCATCGACAGATTATCTTCGTATTACCGGCGAAAGGTGGATTGAAAAACTTAATAGGATTGAGCTTGTCGAAGCATCCCATTGCAAAGAGCATTAAACCCATGGGATAGACTCCGGTATCGCTCCGCTCGGTATGACAGAACGGTAGCCAACTGCGCGGACAACGAAGTTGTCATGCTGAGCTTGTCGAAGCATCCCATTGCAAAGAGCATTAACCCATGGGATACCTCGACTCCGTTATCACTCCGCTCGGTATGACAGAAACCAACTCCGCGACAACGAATGTCTACAGCCCGACGGCTTGCATCGCAGGCCGTCTGTTCTTCTCAGTCCAAGCTGTAAGCCTTGTAATCCATCTGCTTTTGTATCTTCTCGCGCACCTCTTTGCCCGCAATCTTTTCGCAGAGGTATAACCCCAAATCAATCCCCGAGGTCACCCCTCTCGCCGTAATCACGCTGCCTTCATCCACAACGCGCTTGTCACAAGACCGCTCCGTAAACCGAGCGAGGTATTGCTTAAGCGCCGGATGCGTGGTGGCCCGTTTTTCTTTTAAGTACCCAGCTGCGCCGAGCACCAGCGAGCCTCCGCAAACCGCCGTCATCACCGTGCGGGGTGCCGTGTTCTTAATCCACAGCATAAACGCCATATCGGCTATCAGCGCGGAAACGCCGTTGCCGCCGGGGATGAAGATGTAATCGTAACCCGCAAGGCGGCCCCCCACCTGATCCACCGTGATCTGCAGCCCCTCAATTGTACGCGCGGTTGGCTTCATGGCACACACTCTGTAATCCAGCTTTTCAACAAACCCCATTGTTTTTAGCCGCGTAATCGGGTCGTAGACCCCTGCGAAATCAAGCAGCGTCACCCCATCGTATACAATAAACGCAAACTTCACAACGATCCCCCTCTTTCGGTGAGAATTACCTTATAGCAAAGCGATGATGCGTGCCAGCTCCTCGATCCAGCCGCGCATAATGCGCGAATTTTCTTCGAGTCTGGCCGCGTTTTTCTCAAACCCCTGCAGCAGATCATACTGATGCTCATAGTAGCTTTTCAACCGGACAAACAAATCCTTGCTTTGCCTCAGCTGTGCCGATTCTTGCAGGCCAAGCAGCCGCGCGGTACCGTCCAACGCATATTTAAACTCATCAGCTGCCTGTTTAACCACCTTTTTAAAATCGCGCAGCACCCACTGGCGTTCAAACACATTGCGGTTAAGCCAACCCTGATACTGCTCGGCAAATGTGTTGATCGCGCTGTTCACCAACGCCTCCAGCTCTGCGGTATCCGCAGCACTTAAAGCCGCCGCCTCTGTTGCATTATCAGCTTCCAGCGCCCCCGATGCCAGCAGCGCCTGTATCGAGCTGACCTCCTGCCCCGCATAATCCTTCGCCCGAGCCACTGCCAGCGCAAACCCAAAGCCCGCCGATTCCGCGTCTAAAATGTGCTTTGCATTCATTTCATAAAACGCATCCATGCTCATGTGCATCTGAGCCGCTACCTTCTCAATCGCACGCTGCGCCGTATCGGTTTTCACAAGGCCGGGGCCGATGCTGAAGACGTATATATCGGTGGTTTCAAGCTCGGCACTCAGCGTATTGCACACCTCCACCTGCGCCGTTTTAAACGTCTCGTAGGCGCCCATATAAGGGGCCGCGCCCGACGACGGCACAAACACGATAACGCCCGTGTTGCGTTTTTTCATATCAGGCAGAAATTTTTGAACGAGCATCACCGGCCCGCGCAGATTCACAGCGTAGCTTTTGTCCCAGTCGGCAATGCTCACCTCGTCCACAGCGCCGAGCGGTGCGATGGTGGCATTGTTGAAAACCACATCCACAAACCCGCAGCGTTCCTTAAGGCTGCGGTAAAGTGCGTCCACCTGCTTTTCATCCGATATATCTATCGAATAGGCCAGCGCACGGCCGCTTCCCATTTCCTCGTTGATGCGCCGCGCGGCCTCATCGGCTTTTTGCGCGTCGATTTCGGCAATCACCACGTTCGCGCCCATCCACGCCAGCGCGCGCGCCGCTTCATACCCGATACCGCCGCCCGCGCCCGTTATCAGCACCGTTTTGCCGTTCAAACTGTTTTTAAACTGTGGTATCTTCTCAAACAACATCCTTCGCCTCTTTCTGCCAATTGCTTCGAATCTGTGACTGCCGCGGCTTTCAGCCGCTCAATCCGCAAACATTCACAAGCTTTTTAAATATATCCGTGTTGTCATAGCACCCGCCGAAAGCATCCGCACCCACGCCAAAGGCGTAAACCGGCACCAGCCCGCCGGTATGCGCATACGACGTCCAGCCGATGCCCGCCTTGCTGTTCAAAATATGCGTGAGCGTTATGGTCAGTGGCTCATAGCCGCCGTATTCAAGCTTTGCTTCGGCAGAATCCGTATCACCGTTCAGCGACGCTTCAAGCGCCCTTGTCAGCTTTTTATACTCTTCCGCCGTCAGCACACGCGCCGCGTTTTCTTTTAGGGCCGCGTCCTTATCGTCCGGCGCGATGAGCCCGAAGCATTCTTTAATCTTCGGCATCATATCGCTCATCAACAACTCGGGGTCGGCCTTTTTCATCTCATTAAACATCCTGCTGAACGCCGAATACGAAACCGTTTGGCCGGACAGCAGCGAAAAATTCGTATTATAACCGGTTGACGCATTGCCAATCGCCATGCCGCCCGTTTCGTGGTCAGCCGTTACGACAATCAGCGTTTCGTCCGGATGCTGCATGGCGAAATCAACCGCTGCCGATACGGCATCCTCCAGCACCAACGTCTCTTGAATGGCCGCTGCCGCATCGTTGGCGTGGCAGGCCCAGTCGATCATACCCGATTCACAAACCATGAAGAACCCGTTATCGTTATCGAGCACATCAATACCTTTTCGCACAAAATCGGCGAGCGTCAAATCTCCCTCGTTCGCGTCCAGCGCAAACAGCATGGAGGCCTTGTCTTGCAGCAGCGCGGGGCTCACAGCATAAGCCCTGGTGTCACCGCCTTGAAGCGCCGCAATCTCCTCTTTGGTATCGGCCACCGTGTAACCGTTTTGTTCGAGCATCGCAAAAGCATTCGGTTCGTCTCCGGACGACCCGGCTGGTTCCACAAGCGAACCGCCGCCGAAATAATCCATGCCGCTTTTCGCCAGCTGCACCGCAATATCGTAACCATCGCCTCTCGAGGTTACATGCGCGTAAAATGCGGCCGGCGTGGCGTTATTCAGCGAAACCGTTGACAGCACGCCTATTTTTTTGCCGCTTTTTTTAAGCATTTCGGCGATGCTCTCGGGCGACGATGCTTTGTCGCCCGTCATGCCGATCACGCCGCTTTTTGTTTTGATGCCGCAGGCGATCGACGTACCCGACGAAGCCGAATCGGGGCAGACGGACGTTTCATCAAATGTGGTGGCGGCACCCATGACCGGAAACGTTGTGAAGCTCAGGGTACCGATAGCCGGGCCTTTGCCGGACATGCTCGCTTTAAACACTTGCGCCGCGTTCACCTGCGCAAAGCCCATGCCGTCTCCTATAAATAAAAACACGTATTTGAGTTTATCCGGCTGTTTCGTATGGGCGGGCAGGCCGATCTGCTGCACACCGGGTTCCTCAACACTTGGCGATCCCGCAGGTGCCGACGACTCTGACACCGCAGGCCCTGTTTCCGCAGGGGCCGACGGCGCCGCACACGCCGCCAATATAACAAATATTACGCACAGCAACAACGCAAACGCCTGTTTTAATTTCAGTCTCATGACGCCCTCCTTCTTGGTCTATACTGTTATGATATATGCAAATGATGCCATTTGTAAATGATGACATAAAAAAACGGCTGCCGCCGCATGATCAGGGAGATATGCAAAACCTAAATTTGGGGATGGATTTTGCATGGTCTGCACAGGAAAATAGCCTTATAAACATCTGCTATGGATGGCATTTTTCTCGTTTTCTGAGCAGCAAGCCAAACAACATTGGATAACGCCCCGCGAAGGCGATCACCTTTAAACAGATTGCGTATCGGACAACACATAGATAAGACGTTTTCAACCGCCGTTGACATTCGACAGTTTCAGACTTATTATGTAAATACATGTTTGCCATGTCAACGAATAAGAGCTGAACAAAGGAAACCCGGAAATTGATGAAATATCTAAAAATAATGGCTGTACTCACAGCCGTTTTGCTGCTGTTCGGTGCGTGCGGCCAAGCCTCGGTTGTATCTGTCTCAGCCACAGCACAGCCGTTTCCCACAGCAGCCGCAACAGCGGCACCAGCTGCCACGCCGTCTCCCGTGCCGATTTCCACCACACCGCCCGACATCACAGAATCTACGGCAGCACCCTCGCCTTCACCGACAGCAACTGCACATCCCACAGCCACACCGAAGACGGCGGCCACGGAATCTGCACAGCCGTCTGTGCCGCCCGTGCAGCCCGTTTCCAACGCGACCGGTACGCCGCTTGCGGGGATAATCATCGGTATTGACCCGGGTCATCAGGCGCACGCGAACTCGGATCAAGAGCCTGTCGCGCCCGGCTCGAGCGATACGAAGAAGAAGGTCTCGTCCGGCACGCAGGGGCGCTATACAAAAGTTGCCGAATACAAGGTGAATCTGCAGGTGGGGCTTAAGCTGAAAAAGCTGTTAACCGATCTCGGTGCGACCGTGGTGATGACGAGAGAATCTCACGATGTGGATATCAGCAACAAGGAGCGTGCGGAAATGATGAACAACGCCGGTGCCGCGCTTGTGATTCGCATCCACTGCAACGGCAATAACGATAATTCCGTGCATGGCGCGTTTGTGCTGGTTCCTTCAAACGACTGCACCGCATCCATCAACGACGCGAGCAAGAAGGCGGGACGCTGCATTATCGACGCATTCTGTGCCATTACGGGCGCGAAGAATTTAGAGCTGTCGGCCCGCAGCGACCAAACCGGCTTTAACTGGAGTACGGTGCCGGTTTGCAATATTGAGATGGGGCACATGACGAATAAAGAAGAGGACAATCTGCTCGTGAGCGATGATTACCAGAACCTTTGCGCACAGGGCATCGCGAACGGTATTGCGGATTATTTCAGTTAAGCGCAATGAATGGGCTTCACATCAAGAGTGACTTTTTGAAGTGTATTCCTACCTCGCAATCCGCTACGCAGTCGTCGCTTATCTCTGCGACGTGGACTGTATGACTGAATGACTTACTTTTTATTTAAAAGCTAACAATATATTTGTCTGCTGCCAAAGCCACCGGTTTTCCGGCGGCTTTTTCGATTAAAAAGGTGCAATATTTACTTTCCATCGTAATGCCACCCGTGATCGCCGTGATAGATCATTTTGCGCGTCATGCCGCCATCCACCGTGATGTTTTGTCCATCGATAAAGCCCGCCACGTCGCTGCACAAATACAGCACCATATTCGCAATGTCCGAGGGTTTGCCCACGCGCCCGGCCGGGTGCTGCGCTTCATCTGCTTTGGAATAGCCGGGCTCATAATTTTCGTCATGCTGATACGCCCCCGTATCGATCCACCCGGGGCTCACCGCGTTCACGCGCACCTTGCCCGAAAGGCTGACGCTGAGCGCATGCGTCAGCGCGCTGATGCCGCCCTTGGCCGCCGTGTAGCTCTCGGTATCTGGCTGCGACATCATGTGCCGCGTGGATGAGATGTTCACAATCGACGCGCCCAGCGCGAAATGCGCTGCGAACAACAACGTTAAATAATACGGTGCCGTCACCCCGATGCGCAGCACCTCGTTAAAATCGTCATACGAGCAGCGCGAGAGCAGGCCGCGCTTGCTGATGCACGCGTTATTAACCAGGCAGTCCACCTGCCCGAACCGATTGAGCACAGCCTTTGAAAAACGCTCCAGCGCTGCCTTGTCGGCAATATCACCCTCGAAAAAAAGCAGCCTGCCGCCATATGCTTGAGCCAGCTTGCCGCCCGATACGGCATCCGTATCAATCACGGCGACATAGGCGCCCTCATTGATGAACGCTTGCGCGACACAGCGCCCGATGCCGTTTGCGCCGCCTGTCACCACGCATATTTTATCTTGAAACGTCATACGACCATCCTCCTGTGCTTACCCTCATTTTATCATTTTCCGCAAATAAAAACATCGTCTGTTCCGTATTGCTCCCATATTTAATCAAAAAAGCGCTTGACTTGTTCCGCATTATTTCTTATTATAGTCTTGTAGGGAATAATGAGGAGCAATATATGAACGAAACATACTATACCGCCGAACAAATTGCCGATTTGCTGCACATGCATGTGAAAACCGTTCAGCGCTACATTCGCGAGGGCAAGCTGCGCGCCGTTAAAATCGGCAAGAGCTGGCGCGTATCGGGGCACGACCTCAGCGTGTTCACCGAAAGCGATGATGTGCCCGAAAGGCATGAGCTGCCTGCACAGCACGCCACAGCGTCCGGCGTCGTCGATATCGATGTGACAACCCGCGACGAAGCGATCCGCATCGTCAATGCGCTTACCGCAGGAATGAATGGCAAACCGCCCGAATACGGCCCGTCGTCGATGCAGGCGCAGTTTATCGAACCGGAATCAAAAGTCCGCATTTCGCTGTGGGGCAGCGTCAAATTTATGGCTGCGATATTCAGCGCCATCGAAGCGCTTACAGAGCCAAAACAGGAGGAACCCTTATGAACAGCGTTTTTAAATCAGCGGAGGGCAAAGACAAGATTCGCGCCTATTACAATGGGATTTTAAGCTTTTTTCCGTATGCGCAAAAATACGCGGAAACGCCTTTCGGCCGCACATTTTATCTGGAAGCGGGCAGCGCGCAAAACCCCGCCGTGATTCTGCTGCACGGCTCCTGCAGCAACAGCGCGGCGTGGCTGGGTGATATACCGGTTTTGGCAGAAAAGTATCATGTTTACGCCGTGGATATTCCGGGCGACGCCGGCAACAGCGATGAATACCGCTTAGCGCTCAGCCAATACCCGCTCTGGCTCTGTGAGCTGATGAATGTGCTGAAAATTCCTCAAGCCGCCTTGATCGGTAATTCTCTCGGCGGTTGGCTGTCACTGCATTTTGCAGCCGCGTTTCCCGAAAAAACGACGGCGCTCGGGCTGATTGCGTCGTCGGGCATCGTGCCGATTAAGCCCTCATTCTTAGCCACGACCGGTGCGTTTTTGGGTGCTGACGGCACCGATACATCGCTGATCGATGCGGCCTTGGGCAACGTGCCCAAGGAAGTGCGCGACTTTATGGTGCTGGTGTTTGAGAACTTCATTCCGCTCACCGGCGAGCTGCCGGTATTAACCGACGATCAATTGCGCGCTCTCACAATACCGGTGCTTTTCATCGCGGGAAAGGACGACTTTACGATGGACGCACAGCAAGCGGCTTCGCGCCTTGAAAGCCTCGTCCCTCACGCAACGATTCATCTGATTGCAGGCTCTCACGTGATCATCGATACGATGAATACCGTGATGCCGTTTTTAAAAGGAATTTAATCTATGGAATTTATCACAAGAAACGGCCGAACCGTGGCCGTGATTGACAGTACAGAAAAGCTTAATAGCGTACAAGACGCGCTGGATCTGATGGCCTCCGCGCGGTATTCAGGCGACTGCGATGGCATGGCGGTTTATAAGGAAAGCCTCTCTGAGGATTTCTTCGATCTCAAGACGCGCTTTGCGGGTGATGTGCTGCAAAAGTTTTCGAACTACCGTTTTAAGTTTGCGGTGGTGGGCGATTTTGGCGCATACACCAGCAAGGCATTGCGCGATTTTATTTATTAAAGCAACAAAGGGACTCTTGTGTTTTTTAAAAGCAGCCTTGAGGAGGCGCTGGAGGCACTGACGCGCGGAAACTGACTAATCCTCGCACAATATGCGCAGCATTCTTTCGGGCGCTTCCAGAAAGCTGCGCGTAATTTGATAGTGCTCCGTCTGCTTATAATCAACCGGCTTAATGCCGCCATCCAGCAGCAGGATTTGCGCGTTTGGGTACGCCATCAGCATTGGTGAGTGCGTCGCGATGATGAACTGTGAGCCGTCCTTCACAAGGCTGTGCATACGGGCCAGCAGCGTCATTTGGCGCGACGGCGACAGCGCGGCCTCGGGTTCGTCGAGCAGATACAAGCCGCTGCCCCGGAAGCGGTTCAGCATCAATGAGAGAAAGCTCTCACCGTGCGACTGCGCGTGCAGCGATTTGCCGCCGTAAGCGTTTAAAAACGGATCGCGTGGGTCTCCCGCCAGCCGGTCCACCTCGGTGGCCACATTGTAAAAGCTCTCGGCGCGCAGAAAAAAGCCGTCCTTCGGGCGCGGCACGCCCTTACTTAGGCGCAGCAGCGTGTGCAGCCCTGAATGCGTTTCTGTCGAATGAAAATCGAAATTGCGTGAGCCGCCCTCCGGATTGAAACCGAAATTGACGGCAATCGCCTCAAGCAGCGTTGATTTTCCAGAGCCATTTTCGCCCACCAAGAACGTCACCGGCTTTTTCAGCGCCAGCGTATCAAGGGCAGCAATGGCCGGGATACCGTTCAGATATTGATCGCGCTCATCAAGCGGTTCGTTTGTTTTGGCAATGGAATTGATATACATAAGGGCATTCTATACCCGATCGGGCGATTATGCAAACGGCGCTGGCTGCGCGCCGGTTTCGAGATGTGCATAAGCGCTCACCAGCGCATACGGTTCCCACAGCCCCATCAGGCCAACCCACCTTTTCACCAGCTCTTGGCCGTTTGCCCGCCAATCTTTCTCGATAGCCGCGTGACACGCTTGCCCCTGCCCGGCGCGTTCATGATGGCAGAACAGGCATTCAAGCGGCGAAAAACCGCTGCCGAACAGCTCACAGCGCCTGTTATGCAAAAACGTGCAGCCGCACCCCCAACAGTTCTGCCGCGCGAAACCGCCCTCGCAGCCCTTGAACCCAGGGGCCAGCACACCGAAACTCAGATCGGGTGCCATCTCAAGCATCATGCGCGGCGCAAGCCCTAGGGCAAACGCGACCTGCGCCTCATTCACCGTCCACCAGCCGGGGCGCATGCAGTACGATACGCATGTTTCACAGCTGCACGGCGCTGACGGCCGGAACCGCTCTTCAAGCCTGCGCTTTTGCTTCATGGCCGCCAGCCTCGCTTTCACAAAGATTATGGCTTCATCATGGCGCAGAAGAAATCAATCGTTCTGATCATATATTTTACAACGCTGTGCACATCCGCTAGGCCGTTGTCCGCCATGAAATACTCTTTGGTTAAGGCGATGGAAATATAGTTATACTGCTCGGCAAAAAGCCTCGCATCCACTTTTTTAACCATGTTTCTGTCGATCATTTTTTGAATCAGGCGCTCATAATAATCTGCGGCTTCGTTGACGACATGCCCGTAGTACATCGACGCGGCCTTTTGATTCTTGTACTTTTCATTGTTTATGATCATGGCCGTGTTTTTGAGCAGCGCGCTCACATGGCTGCCAAAGTAGATCAGCAGATTCTTGAATATCTCCTCCGGCCCCATGATACCGAGCATCATATCCAGCTCCTGTTCGGATGGGCGTGATGTGCTCTTGTCTCTCGCAAAAATGTCAAACAGCGCGTCGAGTATCGCCGTCTTGCCCGAAAAGTGGTTGTACAGAGAACTTTCCTTGATGCCGACTGCTTTTGCGATCTCGCTCATCGGCACGGCATCAAACCCCTTGTGCGCAAAAAACTCAGCCGCCGCTTCAAGTATCTTCCCCGTTGTCTCAATGCCTTTCTTGCGCTTTCCCTTCGTTGCTTTGTCCATGTTGACACTCCTTTATGTGCATATTATACGTATATCATTACGTTTTGTAAATAGTTATGCTAGTGTTTATTAGTTTTATTCTCTGTTAATTTAGTCTCCTTCTCTCATCTGATGAGACATGCCGCAGCTCCAATTCGATGAAATGACGAACATATTTTCGACTAATTTCCTGTTGTTTTTTTTGAAGCAGATGCATATAATAAATACGAACATATGTTCGAGGTTGAAGAAAATGAAGCAGCGTGTCATTTTACATTCGGATATGAACAATTTCTACGCGAGCGTGGAGTGCGTGCACCGGCCCGAAATTCGGGGCAACCCGGTGGTGGTCGGCGGCGATGAGGAGCAGCGCCACGGCATTGTGCTGGCCAAAAACTATATCGCCAAGGCAGCCGGCGTGCGTACCGGCGAAGCGCTCTGGCAGGCACGCGAAAAATGCCCGGGGCTCGTGGTGCTGCCCCCGAATTATCCGCTGTATCTGCGCTACGCGAAGCTCGCGCGCAGCATATACGCCGACTACACCTCGCAGATTGAGCCGTTCGGGCTCGACGAAGCCTGGCTGGATGTGAGCGGCGAAGACGGCCTGCTCGTGGCCAACGAAATCAGAGAGCGCATTAAGCGCGAGCTCGGGGTCACGGCCTCGGTGGGCGTCAGCTTCAACAAGATATTCGCCAAGCTCGGTTCGGATATCAAGAAGCCGGATGCCACCACGCTGATCAGCCGCGAGAATTTCAAAACCGTCGCGTGGCCGCTGGCCGTGGATGAGCTGCTGTATGTGGGCCGTGCCACGAAGGCGAAGCTCGCGCGCCTTGGCATATTAACCATCGGCGAGCTGGCCGCCACGCCGCTCTCGCTGCTGCACGGCCTTTTCGGGAAGGTGGGCGATGTGCTGCACACGTTTGCGAACGGCCTTGACGATTCGCCCGTGATGCAGATGGACGAGGAATCGATGATCAAATCGGTTGGCAACAGCACCACGACCCCGCGCGATTTAACGTGCAATGAGGATGTGAAGGTCACGCTGTTTGTGCTGTGTGAAAGCGTGTGCGCGCGTATGCGCGAGCACGGCTTTTCGTGCCGCACCGTGGCCGTATCGATACGCGACAACGAGCTGTTCCGTTTCGAGCGCCAGTGCAAGCTGAGCCGCCCGTCTCACATATCCGGTGAGATTGCGGACGCGGCGATGCGGCTGTTCGCCGAAAACTACAGCTGGCCGCGCCCGATTCGCAGCATCGGTGTGAGGTGTACCGATTTGGAAGCCGCGAGCAAGCCGCTGCAGCTCTCGGTGTTTTGCGACGAGCGGCAGCGCGAGAAATTCGAGGCGCTCGACGTGGCCGTGGACGACGTGCGGCGCCGTTTCGGGCATTTTGCGCTGCAGCGCGCGTGCATGCTGGCCGATAAGCCGCTCGGCGGCATTAACCCCAAGGGCGATCATATCATTCACCCGGTGGGCTTTTTTAAGGATGGTATGGGCAAATGATAGAAAGACGGTATCAAAACCCAAGCAAGGTGTATGTGAAGGTGGAGGCGCTTTTTTACCCGGACGGGCGGCTCGAGCCGGTTGCGTTCTGGTGGGAGAATTCGCGGCGGTACAGCGTCGACCGCGTGACGGATGTGTGCCGGGCGGCGAGCCTCAAGGCGGGCGGCATCGGCATACGCTACACGTGCGTGGTGCACGGGCATGAGACGTATTTGTTTTTCGAGGAAGACCGCTGGTTTATGGAACGGAAAACCGGATAACGAAGGATACCATGACTTCAACCCACATGGATTTGGCGCAGCAAAACCAAAACGGAGGGCTTCCATTTTGGTTTATGAGCTTATTTCATAGTGAGAACATCAGATGAATCGATTAATCTACATACCGAAAACCGATGTTAAGCCTCGCATCGCGTGAACATGCCCTTGTGCGTACTCGGTATCCGCATTATAGTCGTGGTAGTGTCCGCCTCCGGCTGCTATCTGACGAGAGGTCGACATCCTGTATTCATGCCGATGGCGGTCGTCAAACGACGTATCCCCCATTAACAGATGCGTATGCCCCGGAAAGTCGGGGCTTGGACTCGTTTCTCCTCTGAAACGGTGCGTATGGCCGTCATCAAACGAGGTCTCTCCCATATAATAATGAGTATGCAATGGTTGCGTCAAATTTATATCACCTCTTTAAGTATATTACGCTCTCTATGTATAAGCTGTTACATTTATACCGTTAAATCAGAGTCCGCCAGAAATAATCGATTGATTTAACATCTTTGATATTGCATCCGTTTCGTCTCGGGCAGTGCCATCTGTATATGGATGGTTTTTAGGCACACAGCCTGTTATAATGGACAAAAACGGAACGGAGACGCGCAGATGGAAGCGAATAATGTGCTGGTGACGGGCGCGGCTGGGGGCATGGGCAAGGCGGCGTGCGAGCTTTTGACGGATGCAGGCTGCCGCGTGTGGGGGCTTGACATTACGGAGCCGCAAGGAAAGTACGCGTGGCGCTTTATCCATGCGGATCTGACAAATGCCGCATCAGTAGCGGCAGCGCGCGACGCCGTGCTGGCGGAGGCGGGCGAATTGTATGCCATCGTTCATATGGCCGGCGTATATGATCTGAATTCGTTGATTGAAATGCCGGAGGCGGATTGGTCTCGTCTCTTCGGCGTGAATCTGTTTGGCCCGTACCGGGTGAACCGCGCATTTGCACCGCTGCTCGGGCCAGGCGGCCGGATTCTTCTGATCAGCAGCGAGCTTGCACCGCTGAATCCGCTGCCATTCACGGGGGTTTACGGAATCACAAAGGCGGCGCTCGAGAAGTATGCGTTCTCGCTGCGCATGGAGCTGCAGCTGCTGGGTATCGGCGTTTCAATCATCCGTCCGGGCGCGGTCAATACGCAGATTCTCGATGTTTCCACGCAAAGGCTGGATGCATTCTGCGAAAACACGCAGCTGTACGCGTACAACGCGGCGAGATTCCGAAAGATCGTGGATCGCGTCGAGGCACGGAAAGTTCCGCCGGAGACAATCGCCCGCGCTGTGAGAAGAGCGCTTGAGGCGCGGCACCCGAAATATGTGTACAACGTCAATCGCAATCCCTTGCTTTTGCTGCTGAACGCTTTACCCGCGCGCCTTCAGACGGCAATCATCCGCGCGGTGCTCAAACCATAGCCGCTCTTAATATCTCAGGAATAATCGTAAAAAGATTCATGAAACGAAAGGATCATCAATATGTGCGGACGCTATCTTGCCATTATGGAAGGCGAAATCGCCGAATACCGCGAAATCATCAACGAAGTTAACGAGCGTTATAAAAACACGCCGGAGCTTGGCGCGGTGGCGCAAGCCGAGGTGTTCCCCACCAACATCTCGCCCGTTCTCGTGACCGAGGCGGGCAGCGCGGCACCCTTGCTGATGAAATGGGGCTTCCCAAAGTGGGACGGTAAAGGCGTCATCATCAACGCACGCAGCGAAACCGCGCTCGACAAAAAGATGTTCCGCGTTCCGCTGATGAACCGCCGCTGCGTTGTCCCTTCGGCGGGCTTTTACGAGTGGCGGCAGGAACAAACCAAAAAGCAAAAATACCTGTTCCGTCTGCCGGAAACCAAGGCGCTCTATATGGCGGGCCTATTCGATACCTTCGGCGGCGAGACCGCCTATACGATTATCACCACGCAGGCCAACGCAATGATGACGCCGTATCACGACCGCATGCCGCTGATACTGCCGCCGGAGCACATAAACAGATGGCTGACCGATCTGCCATTCGCGCTCGATTTTCTGCACGCGCCGTGCGAAGCGCAATTGGTGGCGGAAGCCGTTTAAATTTCAGTGCTGATGGGATAATCAAAAGACAAAAGAAACAAAGGATCTGACGATTCATGAATATACCGGGCAGCTTCAATTTGGTCACCGCCGCCATCACGGCCATATTTGTGATTCCGATATTGGTCGGCATCATCCGGCCGTTAACGAGCGAGCGCGTCCACCGTTCCTTCGCGTCGCTGCTGGGCAGTTTGCTTTTGCTTGCCGCCATTCTTCTGTCTGTCTATCTGACGAGAATCATTCTTTCCGACAGCGATCATGTCATTTTAACGGCGCTATACAGAATATTGCCCGCCTTAGAAACGGCGGCCAACGCACAAGTTTGGGTCTCCGCGATATTGGTCGTTGCCTTGACGCTCTTTATCGACGGATTGCTCTATCTGCTTACATGGCCGGTTCGCCGACATGTCCTGCCGCCGCTGTCAAACGGCGTATCATCATCGGTGAATGCCTTGGGCGGCTTTGCCAAGCGGACAATCAGCGGATTGTGGCAGCTGCCGACATCGGTATGGCTCGTTTTGGCGTTCTCGCTGCTACTTAACTTTTACACCGGCCTTTTCAACAGCCCTGTGGTTACACAGTACGCGAACACATCCGCACCGTATCAGCTGGTGCAGGAGAATGTGATTCAGCCGCTGCTTAATAGCAGCGTTGTGAAAAACATTCAGGTGATACTCAACGATTCATTCCGCATCGTTGAAAAAGAGGTCACCGGTGAGTCGGGCCAAGTTCAGGTTATCAAGTATTTCAACGGCGTCACGCTCGATGAAGCGATTCAGTCCAATGCCGAAATCGATGCGCAAGCCAAAGCCATTGTCGGCTCAGAGACGGATGATAGACAAAAGGCTTATTTGATTTATCTGTGGATATGCGAAAGCATCAGCTACGATAACAGCAAAGCCGAACAGCTCGGCAACAACACTGAAGGTGTCTCTTCGGGGGCCATTATCGCATACGAGGCGCGCTCCGGCGTTTGCTTTGACTACGCGTGCCTTTATATTGCGATGTGCCGCGCGGTCGACGTGAAGGTGAGGTTTTTAACCGGCCTTGGGTTTACCGGCACAGACTGGGGCGATCATGCGTGGAATCAGGTTTATACGGAAAACGGCTGGGCCAATGTGGACACAACTTTTGGGAGCTCCGGCATCAATTATTTTGACAGGCCGCATTTTAACCTTGATCATAAGGATGCTGTGGTGCAGGGCGAATGGTAACACATTAATAATTATCGTCGTTTATATCGTATCATTCTATCATACACATCATTTCCTCACTAATTATCCTTTAACGACAAGCCTTATCTTAAGTCACAAATATTACTGACAAGCGAAATAATGATTACGAACCATTCTATATGATAGCTGTGATATAATCATAACATCTTAAACATGGTTTAAAGGCGGTATTGCATGAACAACAAGATTGCACTGGTCACCGGTGCAAATTCCGGCATGGGCAAAGCCACCGTCGCGGCACTGGCCGACAAGGGCTTTCACGTGGTGATGCTGTGCCGCAGCGCACAGCGCGGGCAGGCCGCTTATAACGATCTCGTGCAGGGGAGCCGCAGCCTTGACCTGATGCTCTGCGACCTTGGCCGCATGGCAAGCATTCGTGCGTTTGCCGATGCGTTTGCCGCAAAATATGATCATCTCGATGTGCTCGTGAACAGCGCGGGCGTCATCACACTGGATCGGCGCGAAACAGTCGACGGCCTTGAGCTGCAGTTCGGCGTGAACCATATCGGCCACTTTTTGCTCACGCTGCTGCTGCTCAAATTGCTCTCCAAAGCACCGGGAGCACGCATTGTGATGGTCGGTTCGGGTGCGCACAATGTGGGCCGCATCCATTTTGACGATATCAATTTGACAAAATACAACGTCGTGCGCTCATATGCGCAGTCTAAGCTTGCCAATCTGCTGTTCACGCGCGAGCTTGCCAAACGGCTTCAAGCATTCGGCGGCCGCATGACCATCAACACCGCGCATCCGGGCGCGGTCGGCACGAAATGGGTGTAGACCGTGACACAGGCTTTGGCAAAACCATCATGCGTGTGCTGCGCCTCGTTTTCTTAACACCCGAGCAGGGCGCGCGCACAGCCGTGTTTCTTGCCACCGACGACAGCGTGAAAGGCATCAGCGGCGAGTACTTCTACCGCTGCAAGCTCTGGCGCTCATCCAAGCGCAGCCACGATATGCTAAGCGCCGCGCGGCTGTTTGAGCTGTCAGAATCCATCAGCGGCATCACGTTTGACGACGCAATAAATGAATGTTAGCATATCGCCCGTTTTTCGTTTCTCATTATATATAACCGTATATATTTTTTGAGAATCCACTTGCTGCGGTTGACTATCCGTTGACGTGTTTATATTATTCTTGAATTTAATAGGGGGATGATTATGAAAATCAAAATTCTTATGTTATTGATAGCGATTCTGATGGTGTTTACCACGGCATGCGGCGCTGTACCCGCGGCGTCAGACAGCGAACCGACCGCAGCGCCAACCGAAACGCAGGCGCCCGCACCAAGCACCGGCGGCGACACGTGGTCGGTCTTTTTGTACATGTGCGGCACTGATCTTGAATCGGAAGGAGCGGCGGCCTCTCAAAACCTTGCCGAAATCATGTCGGTCAGTCCGTCCGACAAGGTTAAATTCATCATACAAACGGGCGGCACCGCTCAGTGGCAAACCGAAGGTATCGATTCCGAATCGCTGCAGCGCTGGGAGCTCAGCAACGACGGTTTGACCCCTGTTGACCAGCAGCCGCTCGCCAGCATGGGCGACGCGCAGACACTCGGTGATTTTCTCTCGTGGGGAGTGCAGAGCTATCCGGCAGACAAATACATGGTGGTGTTTTGGAACCATGGCGGCGGCTCGGCCGCCGGCGTGGAATTCGATGAGCTTTTTGACAACGACAGCCTGTCTTTATCAGAGGTCAGTCAAGGCCTGGAGGCAGCGGGCGCACCGTTTGAAATCATCGGCTTTGATACCTGCCTGATGGCATCACTCGAAAACGCGGCAGCCATATCGCCATATGGCCGGTACATGGTGGCCTCCGAGGAGCTCGAGCCGGGCGGCGGGTGGGATTACGCGGCGTGGCTGCAAGCCATGTGCGACAACCCCGAGCTGGACGGCCTGGAAATCGGCAAAGCGATCTGCGACAGCTACATGGCCAAATGCGCTGCAAACGAGGAAGACACGATGGCAACGCTTTCCGTCACCGATCTTTCCGCCATACCGGATCTGACGGCTAAATTCGACGCAATGGCGGGTGAGATGACCGGCGTAACAGAGGATATAACCTCGTATCAATCGTTTATTCAGGGCGTACAGCGCGCGGAGAACTACGGCGGCAACAATGACGACGAAGGCTACACCAACATGGTGGACCTTGGGGACCTCGCCCTCAACACCGAAAACGTACTGAGCCAAACGGCAGAGGCGCTGCTCGAGTCGCTTTTCAACGCGGTGAAATATAACGTGAAAGGCGCGAGCCGCTCCGAGGCGAACGGCCTATCCGTTTACTTCCCGCTTGCGTCCGGCGAGGATGAGCTCACCGCTTATGCCACAACCGCCGCAATCAGCGGCAATTACCTGCGGTTTATTGAAGCTGTGACAGACTGGAAGGTCCCCGAAGGAGAAGCAGCCAATGTGCCCGAAGTCTCAGCGCCTGTCCAGCAGGACGATTACAATGTACAGCTGAAAACGCACGTCACAGACGACGGCTATTTCGCACTCGACATCACCAGCGGCATGGAGTCCGTCGCGTCTGTCACCTTCAGCATTTACTTCATGGACTACGAATATAATGAGTACATGCTGCTTGGCGTTGACAACGATATTACCGCCGATTGGAATACCGGCCGCTTTGAAGACAACTTCCGCGGTGTGTGGCCGACGATCAACGGCAATTACTGCGCGCCGACGCTGCTGGCCGAAACGGATGAGTACAACCTATACACGATACCGATCATGCTGAACGGCGAAAAAACGAACCTGCGCGCGGCCTATATCTGGGACACCGAGGAAGACGGCCATTTTGAAGTCTACGGCGCGTGGAACGGCATCGACACGGATACGGGCATGAGCGCCAAGGATATCATACAGCTCAAGGACGGCGATGAAGTGACGCTGCTGTTTGACGCGGTTAACTGGGATACCGGAGAAACCACCACGTATGAAATGGGCAGCTTTGTGGTCAGCGGCGCACCTGTGATGGAGGAAAGTGAGCTGGTTGACGGTGAATATCTTTATCAGTATATTGTAACCGACGTGTTTGGCCGCGTAACGTATTCCAACCAGGCCATCATGGAACGCAAAGGCAAAGATATCAGCGTCAGCGAAGCGGAATAAGAACACAACCATTTTACGCGATACAGGGGCTCCTTGCCGATCGGCAAGGAGCTTTTCATTTTAAACAATCGGATATTGCACGCATCCTTGGCGCGTCTCATTCGAAGCGATCTACATGCAAAACATATCGCGGCAAGCGCCGCCAACAGGGCTCTTTCTTTTTAGTGCTTTGTTTTAGTATCAACGAGCGTCCATAAGATAAAAAAGAGATACCTGTACCCCGAAGGGTATACTTTCTCCATTCGATAGATACAAAATCTCAAGCGCGCATCGCGGCAAGCGCCGCCAAAAGGATTCTTTTTTATTTTCAATATCGTTAAGCGTTTCTCCATTCACTGAATTTAAACACAGGCAATCAAAAAGCTCCCTGCTTTTATCGCAAGGAGCCTTATATGTCTTACGGTTTATCTTTTAATTGACGCATCAGTTAAAGTCGATCTTTATCTCATTGTCTTCAGTCTCATAGTTGACACGCCAGTATTTATCCCAATTGCCCTTGGGCGGCGCGATACCGCATATGCCGCAGAGCGTCTGAACATTCGTTTTGGCCTGAAGGTTCGCGGCCTTCTTGGCATCCGTCGATTCAATGGATGTGAGGCTGTTTACCAAACCCACCGTGCTATTGTACAGCGCCCACACATCATCGCCGTATTTGCGATACTCGCCTTCCAGACCAACCGGCGAACTCCCCTTATTCACAGCCATCGACATCACGGATACCGATGCCGGATCGGCTGTTGTGGGGCTGGGCGACGACGTGGCCGACGTGGCCGGATCGGCAGGTAACGGGTCAACCGGGGGCACCGGGTCAACCGGGGGCACCGGTATCGGCGTGGGCGTCGGCACCGGCGGCAGCAGCGCGTCGGCATCGAGCACCGCTTTTACTTGGTCAAGCAGCGGGTTCGCTTTGCTTTTTATCGCACTGGCCAGCATACCTTCCCACAGCGCATTGGCAGCCGACGATGTGTATTTTTTATACTGAGGCACATCGATACCGTAAATTTTCTTAATCAGCTCGACACGTGCCTTTTGATCCGTCAGCACGAAGTTCCAGTTAAATATATTCTGATAATGGCCGCCCATTGAATACATCTGTATGTTTTCGCTCGGTACCTGATAAGCGAATAACGCGAGCGCTGCTGTTTTTCCAAGATCAGTGTTTGTGTACAGATTGCCGTCAAAAGCTTCTAAAAGATCCGGAATTTTGGCGAGCAGGTTCTGCTGCTTAATCTTATCATAAATCGCGACCAGCATCTTTTTCTGGCGGTTGATACGATTCAAATCACCCTCTTCGCCTTTACCGATGTGCTTTCTCACGCGCAGATAATCAAGCACCGCTTGTCCGTTCATGTGCTGCATGCCCTTCACATACGATCGTCCTTGTATCTTGAAATCGAGATCTAAATCAAAATCCACGCCGCCGACGGCGTCCACAAGACCTTTAACCGCATTCATATCCACGGCGTAATAGTAGTCAACGGGAATTTCGCCGCCCAGCATCCACTCGGCCGCTTCACATACCTTCTGGAATCCGCTTTCGGTCGGCCAGCTGCCGCCACAGTCGATCGAGGCGTTCAGCTTATAGATACCGTCCACGCCCGGAATCTCGGCATATGTGTCGCGCGGCAGCGAAATCATGCTGACCTGCTTTGTTTCCTTGTTGATTGACAGTACAATCATCACGTCGGAATGGAAGGCTTTTTTGCCGCTCCATGTATCGCGTTCCACTGAATGGTCAACCCCAATCAGCATGATATTGACGATGTTATTAAGGAACCCCTGATCCGCCTTGGCTGCCAGCAATTCTTTAGGATCAATCGTGGGGGCCGGCGTTTCACCGGGTGCCAGCGGCTCCTGCGAAACGGACGGCTCGGGCGTCATCTGCTGCCACGCCGTTTCAAACTGGCTCATCGGGTCGCTCCATAACGAATAAACATAAATGCCCGCACCAATAAGCATCACCAAAACAATACCCACCACTGAGAGTATCACTTTTTTCTTGGTACTCCAGGGTTTTTTTGCTTTTTTTGTTTTGCCGCCCGACGCTGCATCATCAATCTGATCTGCTTCAATCATACCCGTAAGCGCGTCTTGATCTTCCGCAAAATCATCTACCACACCGTTCCCAGCTTCACTTAAAATTTCGCTTTGCTCACCGACAAAACCGCTTGTTTTGTTGTTCTTCTTGCTCATTTGGTCACTCCTATATATGTACGCTCCGGTAAAAAGCGCTCTAAATCAAACCGCTCATGGATTTTTATCGCAGTATTCGGCATAATACAATACTACAAATGTCATTATATCCTTAAACCACACAGCTATCAACCCCAAACATAAATTTTTACAAATCTACAAGGTGTTTTTATGGTCACTGTGCCGTGCTTAATTATAACGTATCCGAGGCCGAAAAAGTTCCGTAAAGTCTATATTTCTGCCGCAAATACATTGCTTTGAGGATATGGCCGGTATTGAAGAATAGTTAACGGCTTAAACAAAATAGATTTTACGATGGATAATCCCCGTTGTGAATGCATATAGATTGTTATATAATCTTTGTATAACCGTTTGCTGCCAACCGGCGAACCATTCGGAGGGGCTTATGACGTGTAAAAACTGCGGAAATCAGAATATCGACGGCTTTGCGTTCTGCACAAATTGCGGCGCCCCGCTTGCGAATGCATCCGTGCCAAGCTATCTTAAAGCATCGGTACCGGCAAAGCGCAAAAAAGGCCTCGCCTTCGTCATCACGGCGGCAGCCGCGCTGCTCATCGGTGTCATTCTGGTGCTGGTGTTCACCGCAAACCCCATCGCAGGCCGGTGGTACAGCCAAAGCGGCACCGAGCTGATACTGCTGCAAAACGGCAAGGGCATGACGGTGTCCGGCAGCTCGGATGAGGCAAAGCGGGTGCATTTTATGTACGCGATTGAATACCGCGAGGCGGGTTATATAGAAGGCGAAATCTACGAGAAGGACAGCGGCACCGATACATGGTTCTATCTTTATGACGGGGCGCTGGAGCTCGGCAACGAGTATTTCTACCGCCAGAAACCAGCTGTGCCGATAAAATAAGTTTATTGTATAAAAAAGTTGCAGGGAGTCCCTTTTTTTGGACTCTCTTTTTATTATGATCATGATGACATTCAATCATAAAGGAGAATAACGATGTTTAACGTATTTGGCGATCTTTTCGATCTGAATAACGACGGCCATATTGATCCTGCGGAACAAACAATCGAATTCATGATGATTGATGATATGACCGACGAAGACGATGAGTCCGAAGATGACGCTGACGACGATATCGACTAATCCTATTCCGTAAAACTAACCTCAGCCGAATTCAGATCGGCCTTGCTGTAATACACCTGTCCAAAAGTGGTGTACATGATCTTAAAAAACAGCGTTCCGCTCACTGCGCTGCCGTAGCGCTTTTTCAGTTCCTTCAGCATCTCGGCCGGTTCGCCTTCGAGCTTCCTTTCGGGAATGCCGGTAAAATCAAACGTAACAGAGTCCGCATCCTGCTCGGTTGCCGCCGCTTTCGTAACCAGTGTCTTCAGCTCGCCGCCGGAATACCCCAGCAAACGGTGCAGCACGCTGTCCTTGCGCAGCAGTTCCAGCGCTGCTTCCTTTTTGCCGAGCCTGAGCGTACCCCCCGTCAGGGAATACAACAGCACCTTGTCTTCATTCATATCTTTCACCTATTCAAAAACCGCACTGTAGCCATACGGCGCGGGCTGATGGCCGCCCTTGGTGAGCACCCACAGCACCCGTTGGTTTACCCGCTCCGGCGCGGTGCCGTCGCCGTCCGTAAAAACCACCACCAGCGATACGTTCAGGCTGTCCGCCAGCGCAAACACCGGCCTAAAATCGGTGCCGCCGCTCTTCTCGCGCGTTTTGGCATGCCGGTATTGGTCGGCTGGCTGCGGCGTCGTGCACTCGGTGTCAAACTCGGTCACGAGTATCTGCGCATTGGTGATGCGATTCAGCGCCATCAGCTCATTAAAAAACGTCTGCAGCTGTTCGTTCGTAATCGAGCCGCTTTCATCCAGCGCAATCAGCACCTTAAGCCCCACGCTGCGCTTGCTGCCGGGGTAGCTGTCGAACCGGCGCGATTCGCGCTTGTAGGTGGCACGTGTCTGCATGCGCCCGCGGCCCGTTAAGAACCGCTTGAACATCGTTTTCCAGTCGATACGCGCCTGCTCATAAACCGTTTCCAGTTCACCCGCTATCGCCTGCGGCACCTCGCCGCCCGGCCTCGCCTCATCAATCAGCTCCCGAAGCGCGCTTTTCAGCGCCTGCTCGTTCACCTGCGAGACGTCCTCGTCCGCCTGTATATCGGCCTCAAGCAGGCTGCCGCTGCTCATCCGCAGCGACACCGTGCTCTCGCGCTGAACAAGGCTGATGTTGTCATCCAGCAGTGCAATCAGCTCGGCATAATAACGCTCGGCGCTTGCGCCGCGCGTCAGCTTTTTATGAATTTCTTTCTCGATTTTTTCGGTGGTCACCGCTTTGGGCGGCAGCATATCGCTTGGCAGCTGGTCGTTCACCGCCATGTCGCAGCAAACCGCCCAGAGCAGCAGGTCGCGCTCGCCGCGTCGCAAGGCGTGCAGCAGCAGCAGATGCAGCAGCTCGTGCAGCAGCGCACCGATGGCCTGCGCATCGCTTAGCTCTTCAAACCACTCCTTGTTGACCTTAAGAACGGGAGAAGGCAGCAAAGACAGCTGCAGCTTTGCCGTTGTCTTGCTTTCGCTTATGGAAACGGATGCCGCCAA
Source organism: Bacillota bacterium (assembly GCA_023412005.1). Classification (GTDB taxonomy): domain Bacteria; phylum Bacillota; class Clostridia; order Christensenellales; family SZUA-584; genus SZUA-584. The sequence goes on along the minus strand of JAEYOE010000032.1, from coordinate 29,047 downwards.
GGCTCCGTAAAAGGGCTGACTGAAAAGCAGCTTCATCACCGCATCCTGTATGCGCATAAACTCCTCCGTGCGGCTAAGACATCAGCGCCAGTATATGATCGGATAACGCGTCAAACACCTTCATTCGCTGCGCCACATCTAAAAACAGCTCAGGTCTCTGCTCAGCCAGCGTTTTAAAGAACAGCAGCGCAAACTCCTCCGGCAGCGCATTCAGCATTTTATCAATGCTGCTGATTTGCGCCTCGCTGCCGGTCAGCAGCGATACTGTTTTTTTCAGCACGAGGTTAATCAAATCAAGCCGCCCGCCGTTCACGAGCGTTTGCATCTGGTCGCGCACCGTTTCATAGTCGGCCAGCAGCTGCTCGGCAGACGGAATCGTAAAGCTGCGATTTTTCAAATATCCGAAGAACGACGCGGCTGTTTCCGGGCCGAGTATGCCCGCAACCAGCTCCTGCATCAGCTTCTCGGGCAGCGCACAGTTGTTCAGCAGCTGCTGAACACGCGTCCAGCCGCGCGGCGTGGGTGATTTGGCGGTGGCGGTGCTGTCTGCGGCTTTTTTCACGCGCAGCAGCATATCGGGGCAGGCCGCAAGATAACTTAGAACGTCGTCGCAAGGCCCGTTTTGCAGCGAATAGGCAATATAATCATCAAGGTTGGCCGTTACCTCCACCGTGACAAAGCGATCCAGCATCGCGTCGTCCAGAGAGTTTACGGCGTAATTCAGGGTATCCGGGTTCATCGTCACGCCTATTTTCCAGCCCGGCGCAAGGCTGTGGCCGTTTATTTTTCTCTCGAGCAGCAAGGGGTACAGCACCGAGACGGTGTCCGTCGGCACACGGTTGATCTCTTCAAGCACCAGCAGCCCCTTTTCAGGGAAAAAGCCTTCCGCCACGGCATTGCAGGTGGGCAAAAACTGTGGCGCAAGATAGCGCGTGATGCCCTTCTCGCGGTCCTTATCCGGCAGCCCCATAAAATCGGGCCCTTCCATCGCCGCGGCATACAGCCCCATATACCCGATACCGAGCTCGGCTGCGCATTGCTGAAACGCGGAGGTTTTCCCCACGCCGCGTTCGCTGACGAGCGCCGTCACGCTGTCGGTGTTTTGATAAAGCTGCTTGATGCACGTTTTGGCTTCGCTGATCCTCATTCTTTGCCCCTTCTTTTTTATAACAAATTTTTAATTCATTGTATCATAGAAACGGGCAGCGATACAGGGTTTGACTTTTTAATATGGGAATATATATTAATTTATGGTACATTTATCTCCTCACGATCCGCCGACCGAGCCGTCCCACGTGTCGACGACGGTTTGCATCTTTTCCTCGTCATCAAACCACTTTGTCGTGATGGCCTTGGTTTCGGTGAAGAAGCGTACACCATCTTTGCCCAGCACGTGCAGATCACCGAAGAACGATTGTTTGTGCCCCGTAAACGGGAATATACCCACCGGCACAGGGATCCCCACGTTCACACCCACCATGCCGCCATGCGTCCGCTTCGCAAATTCCCTTGCGTAGTACCCGCTGTTTGTGAATATCACCGAGCCGTTTGCGAACCGGCTGCGGTTCATCAGCGCAAGGCCTTCTTCAAAACTCTTCACACGCTTGATGCAAAGCACCGGGCCAAATACCTCTTCGTCGCCGATGGTCATATCGGGCGTTACATGGTCAAAAATCGTAGGCCCTAAGTAAAAGCCGTGCTCATAGCCTTTAACCATGGCGCCTCTGCCGTCCAGCACGAGCTTGGCACCTTGCTGTATCCCTTTTTCAATCCAGTTCAGCACGAATTTTCTGTGTCCGTCGCTCACAAGCGGCCCAAGCTGGCTCGCCCGGTCGTAAGCGGGCCCAATTTTCAGCTCTCGCGCAAACTTCACCAGCAGCGCGGCCAACTCGTCCGCAATGCTCTCCTGCGCCACAATAACGGGCAGCGCCATACAGCGTTCTCCCGCGCACCCGAACGACGAATTGATAATACCCCTTGCCGTTCGTTCAAGCGCCGCATCCTCCAGCACCAGTCCATGGTTCTTTGCCTCGCAAAGCGCCTGCACCCGCTTGCCGTTCGCCGCCGCTTTCGAATAAATATGTAGCCCGACGGATGTTGACCCGACAAAGCTCACGCCCTTTACTTCCGGGTGCTCCAGCAGCAGCTCCGCCTCGCTGCGGCTGCATGTGACGATATTCAGCACGCCGTCCGGCAGCCCCGCTTCCTGCCACAGCTCGGCGCAGCGCATCGCCGTCATCGGCGTCATCGAAGCGGCTTTAATCACAATCGTGTTGCCGGTGGCAATGCACAGCGGCGTCATCCACCCCATGGGGATCATGCCCGGAAAGTTGAACGGTATGATGCCCGCAAACACGCCGACAGGCTCTCGCACCAGCACCGTGTCGTAGCCGGTTGAAGTGTCCATCAGCGATTCGCCCATCATCAGATTCGGCACACCGCACGCAAACTCAACGGGTTCTTTCACCTTTAATATATCGCCCTCGGCCTCGCTCCACACCTTGCCGTGCTCGCGCGCCAAAAGGTAAGTCAACTCCTCCATGTGCTTTTCGAGCAGCTCGCGGAATTTATACAGCACCTGCACGCGCTTCATCACCGGCGTGTTGGCCCACGCCGGAAATGCTGCGTTCGCCGCTTCAATCGCGCTTTGCACCTCGGCTTTTGTGCAGCAGGGTGTTCGGGCAATCACCTCGCCACAGCTCGGGTCGTAAATGTCCATGGTTTTTTCTGTTTCAGATTCCAGCCACTTTCCGCCAATCAAACATTTCAGCGTTTTGATTTCACTCATGTTGTTCCCTCCTCAATTATTGGATATCGTCTCGCAAAAACCGTTTTTGCGCCTCGGGCGTATCGAGCCCCAGCGTACCGCCCGGGTTCATGATGTTATCCGGGTCAAAGTGGTTTTTCAGCGTTCTGAATATCTCATACTCTTTGCGCCCGATCGACCCTTCGAGCCATGGACCGAACATTTTGCCGATACCGTGGTGGTGGCTCATCGCCGCGCCGGATTTTTGAATCGCATCGAGAATCCCTGAGTGATAGGCGCGGAACTCCTCTGGGTCCGTCATCTTCACGATAAAAATAAAATAGAGATTAGCCCCTTGCGGATACACGTGCGACATATGCGTCATGCAGATCGTATTCGGGCGTGATTTGCAGAACGTGCGCACCTCTTGGTGCACCTGGCTCATGTTGCTCCAGTTCACGCTGCACTCCATCGTATCGGTGATAATACCGAAATCGTGCAGCGTGTCGCGCAGGTACGGGTCGTTAAAACGTCCCTTTTCCCAGGCTTTCGTGACGATGCCCGTAAGCCCGATGGCGCCGTGCTTTTTGCAGACGCGGCGCACGTTTTTGGCACAGTTGCGCGAAAAACCCATCTCGCCGTTTGTAAACCCAAGGTACAGGCACATCTCGCCTTCCTTGAAGCCTTTGAGACGAAAAAGGTGTTTAAGCGGGCTGTCGGTCACGCCGTACATGCGCAGCATAATCTGCGTTTCTTCGGGGTCAGAGAGTCTGAAAACAGAAGGAAACCCCGCTTCCGATTGCATGATCTCGCGCGCGGCTGCCTGCGCCGTCTCCCAATCGGCAAACATATATGAAAACCGCTTGATGGTTTGCGGCATATGGCGGAAAAACCGCAGCGACACATGCGTCAGCACGCCGAAGGTGCCTTCGCTGCCCATCATGATATGACCGATGTCGGGGCCGGTCGCCTTGCGCGGGCAACTGTCTGTCTTGATCGTCCCGATCGGGGTCGCGTATTCCTGGCCCAACACCATGTCTGAAATCACGCCATAATACGTGGAATTTTGGCCTGCCCCGCGCGTGACCACCCAGCCGCCCACCGAGGAATACTCAAAGCTCTGCGGAAAATGGCCGCACGTGTACGCGCGCTTGGCTCCAAACAGCGTCACCGCGTCGTTCAGCGTCTGTTCGAGCTGCGGGCCGCTCATGCCCGCCTCCACCGTGATGATCTGATCTGTCTCGTTGAAGCTGACCACCTTGTTAAAGCGCAGCCGCATATCGAGCGATACACCGCCCTTCACGCACTCCACGCCGCGCGTCACCGACGAACCGCCGCCATAGACGTATACGGGGATCAACTCGGCGGTGCAGTACGCCACAATTTTTTCAATCTGCTCTTTGCTGTCCGGATAGATCACCGCGTCCGGCACGCAGTCGATGCGCTTCTCACGCAGCCGCATAATGTCGTACATGGTTTTGCCGTAGGCCACCGACAGCCGCGCGTAATCATCCGTTCGCACATAGCCGTCTCCCACGATGGCTGCAAACGCATCAAGCTGCGCCCGGGAAAGATGGCAGGGGGTATCAAGCTTCACCGCGTCGAACCCGAGATCCACCTTGTAATCGCCAAAATAGCTGTCGTCGATATCAAATTTCTCCTTCATGATGGCGAACAGCGATTCCCTCGGTGCCTTGATCTGCTCCGGCTCGCCCCATTTGAAAACAGACCGGTAAGAGTTGTTCGAAAATGCCCCTTTCACCCAATTGGGCTCAAACCCTTTATACGGATGTGACACGGCTCTGCTCCTTTCTCATATTTCATTTTTCTTATATAGCGGCAGCAGCCTGCCGAAAACACGGCAGAACACGTTGTTGTAAATCGCTTCGTACTTCTTGTGCTCCTGCATGTCGGGCAAAAACTCATCCTTGATATGCACCATAGCGGCAGCGGCTTGCTTGATATCCGCAAACACGCCCATTGCCGCAAACGCAACAATCGCGCTGCCCAGCGCCGTGGCTTCATACGTTTGTATGCGGTAAACGGGCAGACCGAACATGTTCGCGGTGATTTGGCAGATCGCGTCGCTCTGGGACCCGCCGCCAGCGATAAACAGATTGCTGATTTTCACCTTGCCGCGTCGCTGCATGGTATAAAGCCCGTCCATCAGTGCAAAATTGATGCCTTCGATGATCGCGCGGTAGATGTGAATGCGCGTATGGATATCCGAAAACCCGATGATCGCGCCGCGCGCTTTTGGCATCACCACGCCGGGCGTGAAATACGGCTGAAACACAAGCCCGTTGCATCCGGCCGGGATTTCGGCGAGGCGCGAATTCAGCAGTTCTTCGGGTGATATGCCCATTTCCCCCGCCTGCTGCACCTCCTTGGCCGCGAACTCGTTTTTAAACCACGCAATCAGCCAGTAGCCGCGGTACACCTGCACCTCAGGGTTGTAGTGGTTTTTCAGCACCGCCGGATAGGCCGGTATAAAAGGCAGCGGCTCCATATACCGGCCTATCGTAAACTGAATCGTGGCCGTGGTGCCAAGGCCAATCGCCGCTTTATCCGGCGTCACGCACGAGAGCCCTAGCGTTTCACAGCCTTTGTCAGACCCCGTCGCGATGACCGGCAGCCCTTCGGGAATGCCCGTTTGCGCGGCAGCCTGCGCCGTGATTGGCCCGAGCGTTTCGCCCGGCTCCACCAGCGTGGTGAGCTTCGCTTTTTCAATGTCGAACACGCAGCGTGTCGGGTCGCTTTTGGCCATCCACGTGCGCGTTTTGTTGTTGATCGGGATATGCCCGATCATATTGGCCACTGAATCAACCATCTTGCCGGTCAGCTTGTATGTCAGGTATCCGGATATCATCATAAACTTATACGTCTTCTCCCATATGTCCGGCTGGTTTTCCATGATCCAGTTGCAGGCCGATATTTTGCGCTGCAAAGCGATGGTATCGCTCTTTCCAATTAGCGAAAACAGCAGCAGGCTGCCAAAAGGAACGGGCTTACTCACCTTGCACTCGCGCTTATCGAGCCAAAGAATCGCGTCGCGCAGCGGCTTGCCGTTTTCATCCACACACACGCATGTATCGCGTATTGTCGTCACCGTCACGGCGACAATATCGTTCCAGACGGATGCCGCGGCTTGCTTGAGCTTGTTCGTAATGCTGCAGATCGCCTCCCAATACACATCCGGGTTCTGCTCGGCCCAGCCTGGCTGGCTTGAATAATAGGGTTTTTCGTATTTATGCTGGACCTTGTGCAGTATGGCACCTGTCTTGTCGGTCAGCACCGCTCTGACGCTCTGGGTTCCAAGGTCTATCGTAAGAACAAGCGGATTCAGCATGGCAATCCCTCCTTCATGTCGGCCGGTTTGAGAATATCGCTCGTGGCGATCACATCGCAGCCGGTACCCAAAACATCCTCAATCACCGTTTCCCCGATACCGACCGGTTGCGTCACCACCACCGAGGCCAATGCATGAATCAGCACCGGTATCATTTTTTTAGGAATTTCTCCGTTCGTTCTCACGGGTAATACAGGCATACCGGAAAACGCCGTTTTTACCGTTGTGGTGACGCTGCGTGTCGGCGCGGTCAATTCGGCGCGCGCGAATTCAATGCCGCGCACGCATTTGTTGCCCGAAAATACGTAGTCTCCGTCCTTGAATTCCACCGATATCCGGCAGCCATTCGGGCACACAATGCAGGTCAGCTCTTGCACCCTTCATCACCTCCGAGCTCAAACAGAATCTCACTCTCCGGTTTTAAATCCATTTTTGAAAAGTCAATCACAATCCGTTCCATCTCGGGGGGTCGCAGCTGCGCATAAACCTTGGTCAGTATTTTTTCACCATCCACGGTTATCGTCAGCCGCGTTTTGCCTCTGTCCCCGCGCGACCGGAAATAAACCACAACGGGCTGCGTCAGGCTGCCGATATCGAGCAGCTGCGGCACGAGATACAAAAAATTGTGATCCGTTTTGAGAGGCACAAGCACGCGCTCATGCGGTTTGAAATGCGCCGCCGCGCGCCCTGCGTTTTCGCCGCTTTCCGAAACATAGTCCACCAAATCGTTCACATGCAGCGCGTTACCGCAGCAATAAACGCTGTCGGCCATCGTCATGCCGAATTGGTCGGTAATCGGCCCTTTTGTACGATAGTCCAGCGGTATGTCAAGGCTTTCCGCCAGTTCGTTTTCGGGTATCAGCCCGACGGACAGTATTAGCGTGTCGCATGCGATGATCTGTTCGGTGCCCGCAATCGGCGTCAGGGTTTCATCAACATCCGCGATTTCAACGGCGTTGAGCCGCTCATCCCCCAGCACGCGCGTAACCGTTTTGCTCGTAACCAGCGGTATATCGAAATCCTCGAGACACTGGTAGACGTTTCGCATCAGGCCGCTTGCGGTGGGTTTGGCCTCGTACACGCCAATCACGGTCGCGCCTTCAATGGTGAGGCGGCGTGCCATAATGAGGCCGATATCGCCCGAGCCGAGTATCACGCAGCGCTTACCCGGCAGTTTGCCGAGCACGTTGGTGTAATACTGCGCCGTTCCGGCCGTGAACACGCCTGCGCAATGGCTGCCATGAATACCGATTTGGCGCGAGGTGCGCTCGCGGCAGCCGCAGGCCAGCACAATGCTATTGGCATGCGCCCGTGTTACACCGTCTGCGCTGACCAGCGTCAGGTCGCAGCCGTCAGCGCTTTTTTCGACCCTCTCCACGAATGTCAGCGTTGCCGTATCCACACTTGATGCACGCAGCAGCTCTAAAAACCGGTGTGCGTATTCGGGGCCGGAGAGCTTTTCGCCGAACCGCACCAGCCCGAACCCGTCGTGGATGCACTGCTTCAATATGCCGCCCAAATGCGGCTCGCGTTCTACCAGCAGCACGCTGGCTCCTTCGACTTGCGCCGCCAGCGCCGCCGCAAGACCGGCCGGCCCGCCACCGATCACGGCCACATCGTAAGCTTGCCTGATCATGCGTCCTCCTTGTTCGTGCCGAGCAATATCTCGCTGTGATACGCGCTTTTTCTTACCTGCTCAATCGGTATGCGGTATTCCTGCGCGATAATCTGTGCCACCGCCGGGCCGCAGAACCCCCCCTGGCACCGGCCCATGCCCGCGCGCACGCGGCGCTTCACGCCATCCACGCTGTCGCACGGCACGCTGCGATGCAGCGCGTCGCGTATTTCGCCGCGGCTGATCTGCTCACATCGGCACACAATCACGCCGTATTCCGGGTCTTGCGCGATCAGCGCGTTTCTCTTCTCCATAGTCAGCGCGGCGGTACGCACAATGCCTTGGCGATGCGGATCAAACGCTTTGTTTGGTGCCGCGTTTAAGAACCCGGCGGCCATCGCCGCAAAGTCCTTTGCAATCGCGGGCGCGGCCGTGAGCCCCGGCGATTGAATGCCCGCCGCGTGAATGATATTGTCGGTGAATCGCCCGAAGCCGATGATAAAATCCTCTTCATAGGCCGCTGCGCGCACACCCGTGAAGTAGGTGATAATGTCCTTCTCACTCAGTTCGGGGCAGGTGAGCCGCTGCTTTTCGACTATCCTTTTCACGCTGTCCCGGTCGGTTTCAAAGTTCTCGCGCTCACAGGTTTCAATGGCGTTCGGCCCCACCAGCAGATTACCGTCTACCGTGTGCACAATGCCGCCGCCCTTGCTGTGGCTTGATTTGTTCACGCTTCCAAGTGACGACGCGATGGTGTTGATGAGATACGCAGCCTTTTTGTCGAGAATGATGTTGGTGCCCTTTCTCGGATGAATCGAGAAAAAATGATCCTGCGCGAGCGCCGCGACCTCCTCCGAAAAAACGCCCGCCGCGTTAACCACGAGCCGCGGGTATATCCGGCCCCGGTTGGTCAGCACGCTCTGAATATGCCCGTCAATCACGTCCATGCCGATCACTGCCGTATCAAGGCAGATGACCGCGCCGTTGTCCGCCGCATTTTCGGCAAACGCTGCCGTCAGCCCATACGGGCATACGGTGCCCGCCGTGGGGAACTGCAGCGCGCAGCAGATCGCTTTGCTCAAGTGCGGTTCTGCGCGCCTCAATTCTTTGCGGCTCACGTACGCAGCGGGCACCCTCAGTGCCTTCCAATACAGCTGTGCCAGCATAGCGACAGGTTTCATCCACGCATGCACGAAGCACAGATACTGACCCGTCTGTTTAAACGGGACGTCGAGCTCCGCGCAAACATCGGCCATCATCGCGTTGCCGATGTCGTTGTATTTTTTCTTAAGCTCACCTTTTTTGAGATCAATACCGGGGTGAACCATACCGTCGTTACGGCTTGAGGCGTGCAGCGCCACGTCATGCTCTTTTTCGGCGAGCAGCACGCTCATGTCATAGCGCCTGAGCTCGCGCGCCACGGCGCAGCCCACCACGCCGCCGCCAATCACCAGCACATCAGGGCGTGCCCCTTCCAGCGTAGCATCAGCCACAGGCGGCAGCTTCATCGGCGGAATTTCCCGGCCCGACAGTTTTATCTCGTTCACAAGGCCTATGTACTTTTTCTTGTTAACGGCCATCAGCCCCGCCTCAACGATCTGCTGCCAATCGTCAAGCGCGCCGGTTAAATGCAGGCATCCTCGCTCTACAAACGCCTGAACCCTATCCCCGTACAGTGCATTGAGCCGTTTTTTGAGCGCATGAATAGCAGCCATGTCCCCCTCCGAACAAAGCGGATTAAAAGCGGTGCAAAGCAGCCTTTTTAAGGCTGTCTGCCCTTACGTGTTTTGCGTCATATCATTTGTTGAAGATTCAATTGTTCCCTTGCCCCAAAGCGTTTCCTTGGCCGCTCCGGTGGCAATCAGCACGTCGTCCAGTTCCTGCGGGCTTAAGGTGTCGAGTGAGCCTGTTTCCTTCATCGCGTCAATACCCTTCAGTACCGCGTCAAAACGCCGTTTGTTTATTTTATTCAGCCATGCAAAGATAAGACATATGGTTAATAGCACCAGCGGAATCAAAATAAATGTCCACTTGATGCCGGATACCACATTGCTCTGCGCGTATACTGCCGGGTCAAAATCGGCCACGCTTGCCTTGAGTATCGCATATTGGTTCTGATCGAACCCGCAGGCGCCAAGGCCAAAGCCCAGCAGCAGCACAGCCACGCCGCTAGCGAATTTGCGCAAGAAGGTGGTGAGGCCGCTGTAAATTCCTTCTCTGCGCTTGCCTGTGCGCAGCTCATCAATATCAAAAACATCCGTCAGCATCGACCAGGTTGACAGATTGCCCGCCGCCGACCCTACCGCAATCAATGCCCCGAGCAGGCATAACACATAGACAGGCGTCTCATTGCTGACCCAGATGAACGATAGCGTTGAGATGATCCATACCGGTATGCCGATATAGATTGGAAACACCTTGCCCTTTCTCTTCGCAATGGCACCCATCACCACCATAAACAGCACCGAAAACACAAGCAGCGTGCCCACCACAAGCTCATAGCTTTTGTATTGCAGCACGACGATGTCGATGTAAAAGATGAACAGCGCGAGCACCAGATCGACAGCAACCTGAAACGACAGGAATATACCGAGAAAATTTCGGTAAGCCTTGTTGGAAAAAACGGATAACCAGCTTTTCAGCGTCATCCTTTCCACCTCAGGCAGTTTGTCTTTTTCTTTGGTGCCTAAAAACGCGAACAGCCAAGCGAGCGCAAACACTGCCCCGAAAATCACCGCCATCACGAGATAACCGTTTTTTTGCGCCGGCCCGTTTTGGCTGCCGCCGATCGCCTTGATGACGATGCCCGGCACAACCGCCGCAATCAGCGACGCGCCGCCCGAGAACACCATGCGCATCGTGGTGAAGCTTGTGCGTTCGTTGTAGTCAGAGGTCATGTCGGAAAGAATCGCATTGTATGGGATCATCACGATGGTGAACGCTGTTCCGAAGAGCATATACGTCAACGTGTAATAAACAATTTTAACGGTGGTGTTTTCAAGACCGAACGAATAAAAAAGCATGATGAACGATGCAAAAACAGGCAGTATTCCGATCAGGAAAAAGATACGTCGACGCCCGAACCGTGAGCGTGTTTTGTCGGAAATGCGCCCCACAATCGGGTCGGTGATTGCATCCCACAGCTTGCCGATAAAAATGATGACGGTTGTGGCGACAACGGGCAGCCCCTCCACCAGCACGAGGAAATTCATATACAGCAGGCTGAAAATCATGAATGCGCCGCCGCCGTAAATATCTCCGCTGGCATAGCCGAGCTTTTGCTTGAGCTTACCTTTCATTTTTGTATCGTCCTTTCATTATTAAGGTCTCCTACGCAAAAATCTCGGCCGCTGTTTTAATCAGCAGCGGAACAATCCGGTCAAGCTTTTCGTTCGTCATGCGGCTCACGGCACCGGAGGTTCCGAGAGAATACCGGCACTCGGCTTTATCATCGAAAACGGGCACCGCAATGCATTTGATATCGCTATTCAGTTCACCGTCGTCCACCGCATAGCCCATTTCCTTTACCCTCTTAAGCTCGGTATACAACTCTTCCCTGCAGCGGATCGTTCGGTCTGTATAGACGTCGAACGTGATAGAATCCATCATTCTTTCCCTGTCGGCTTCGGACGCAAAGGCCAGCAAGCATTTACCCACAGACGAGCAGTGCAGCGGCTCATTGTTGCCGATTTTGGCGTTGACCACCAAGCGCGAGTCCGACATCACCTGCTCGATGATGACCGCACTGTTGTTCGCGCAGGCGCACAGATGCACCGATTCTCGGATATCGCGCGCAAGCTGGTCCATCAGCGGTTTGGCTGCCGCAATGATGTTAAAATTCTTGTAGTATTGCTCCGAAAGCTGCAAAATAGCGGGGCCGAGCTTGTATTTAAGCGTCTCCTTGTTCTTTTCCACCATATTGGCTTCAAGAAACGTATCGAGAATGCGAAACGCCGTGCTCTTGTTGATGCCGAGCGCATCAGCCAGCTCCGTGACGCCGACGCTTTTGCGCTTGGCCAGAAACAGCAGCGCTTCTATGCCCTTTTTAAGAGATTGGCTCATGGCATACCCTCCGTGTCTCACTCAGCAAGTGCAATTCGGGTTGTAGATACAATCACTTGTGTCATTCTGATGGAGCGCAAGCGACTGAAGAATCTGTCTTTGTAAATCCTGGGCCACTTCGTAGTCGTCGCTTCGCTCCCACTACGTAAAGGACGGATTATACGATAAAGGAGACTCAGATTAAACTTTTCATGTCATTCCGAGCCTGTCGAGGAATCCCATGAAAAACGCTTGAGTCATGGGATTCCGATCCACTTCGTTGTCGAAAAGCTCGTAATGACACATCATCCTTTATCAACAGCCTGACTCGCTCAGCAAGAGCGATTTTAACTCTCCATCCGCGGCATATAGCGTTATGAAATCGATAAAAGGCTTGTGCTGCTTCACCGTCCGTAAAACATCAGCATCCATACTGTTTAATATCGACACAAAATCCTTATGCACCGCCGAGCTGATTTGAGACAGCAGCATACGGCTTTGCTTTTGGCTTTCGCTGCGGTGCGGCGGGAATCCCTGCCCCGGCGCATCACTAAAAAGCTTTTCAAATATATACTTGAGGTTAATCTCTCCGGCCCACCCGAAGCCCTTGTTCAGCGCCAGCGACACGCAATTGCCGCCGTTGATCTGCGAAAACAGCCACGCATCCACCGGCTCTAAAATGCAGCCGCAGAATACACCCGGATACTGCATGGCCGACTGCAAAAACCCCTGACCCGTGCCGCAGCCGCCCACCACAAAATCCGCCGCCTTTGTCGCCAGTGCCAGCCCCGCCATCAAGCCGGTGTGAATATAGTTAAGCTCCGGCTCGTTTTTGTCGGCACTCATACCAGCATTATAAACCATGGCATCCACTTTCTGCAAAGCCTCTATAACCAATATGTTCTTATCTCTGGTGGATACCTCGCTTAAAACCGCGATTCTCATGCTTTTTTCCTCCTCACGCACTTAACTGCCTTTTCGGCAATGTCCTGCGCAGTTAAATGAAACCGTTGCTGCAGATAATCCTGCGTGCCCACTTCGCCGAAGCTCTCAAACACGCCGATCTGCTCGAGCGGAACCGGACAATGCGCCGACAGCACCTCAGCCACGGCGCTTCCAAGCCCGCCGATCACGTTATGGTTCTCGGCCGCCACCACCGCGCCGCACTGTTGCGCGGCTTGTTTCAGCGCTTCTTCGTCAATCGGCTTCACAGTATGCATATCAATCACCGCTGCGTCAATGCCGCTTCGCAAAAGCAGCTCGCGCGCCGCCAGCGCTTCAACCACCATGATGCCGCACGCCACAATCGCCACATCGCCGCCCGGAAAAAGCACATTGGCTTTGCCCACCGTAAACTGAGCATCATCCGGGTAGATCTGCCTCACTTTGCGGCGGCACGAGCGCAAATAAAAAACGCCGTATGTATCGGCCATGTGCTTGACCGCCGTTTTATACATTGTCGTATCAGCCGGCTCAATGATTGTGATGCCGGGGATCGTGCGCATCAGCCCCATGTCTTCAAACGGCATATGCGTGCCGCCATTCGATGTCGCGGTTACGCCTGCGTCCCCGCCGATAATTTTCACGTTAAGCCGCTGGTATGCGCACGATAAAAACACCTGATCGAAAACGCGCCGCGTGGCAAACGTACCGAACGCGTGAAAGAATGGAATCAACCCCGTTGCCGACAGTCCGGCACAAAGGCTCACCGCGTGCGCCTCCATAATGCCGCAGTTAATGCCGCGCGCGGGAAAGCGCTCGTAAAACGGCCCGGTGCCCATGGAAAACTGCACATCGGCATCCACCGCGACAATCTTGTCGTTCGTTTCAGCCTCATGCATCAGCGCATCGCAGTAAGCCGTGCGCATCTCCTGCTCGCTCATGGCGTATTCAGTTAAGCTGCTCATACGCTTTTTTCAGCCTCTCCTCAATTTCTGCGATGGCGCGCTCAGCCATCTCAGGGCTAATCACCATGTAATGATTGAAGCCGTCGATTTCGGCAAAATTGCAGCCGTGTCCTTTTTCGGTGCTGAGTATAACAGCGGCCGGCCCGCCGGCATGGCCCGCTTGCAGCAATGCGTAATATATCGCCTTCACGTCGTGACCGTCCGCTTCAATCGCGTTTAGACCAAATGCCTCGAATTTTGCTTTTAAACAGTATGGATTACATATGTTCTTCGTATAACCGTCGAGCTGGCGTTTGTTGTCGTCCACAATCAGCACTAAATTATCAAGCTGCCGGTGCGCAATGAACTGAACCGCCTCCCAGTTCTGGCCTTCCTGCAGCTCGCCGTCTCCAACAATTACATACACCTTGCTGCCAATGCCTTGCATTCGATTGCCGAGCGCCGCGCCCGCCGCGAGCGAAAGCCCCTGCCCGAGCGAGCCTGTGCTTAAATCCACACCCACCGTTTTGAGGCGGTCGCAGTGGCTCGGCAGATGAGTCCCGTTCGCGTTCAGCGTGTTTAATTCACTCACATCAAAATAGCCTTTGTACGCCAGCGTTGCGTACAGCGCGGGGCCGCAATGGCCCTTGGAGAGCACAAACCAGTCCCGGTCTTTTTTTTGGCTGTCGTTTGGGTCGATCCGAAGAATATCCGTATACAGCACGGCCAGCGCGTCGCAGACAGACATGCTGCCGCCGATGTGCCCGTAGCCCGCCGCCGCCATGCTCATAATCGTGAGTTTTCTGATTGTCGCCGCAGCTGCAAGCGTGCGTTTACTATCCATGCTCATTTCCTCTTTGTCATCATATTGATTAGAAATCCGCGTTTCTTTTGCAGCGGTTTATCTGTGTAGCTATTGAGATACACCTCTGCGTTCTTACGTGACGATTCGACTGCGGCCAGTGCGAATTTTAAAACCTCTTTGCCGCGCTCGCCGGACAGTATCGGCTCACGGTCGTTTTTTATCGCGTCCACAAAATCGCGCGTGGACGCTTCAAACGAATCCGCCCAGTCGTGCTTCATGTCCCAGAATTCCGTCAGCTTGCCGTCACGGTACATCACCACGGGCGCAACGCTTGGCAGCATGGTGGCCGTGCAGCGCGTCACCCAAATCACGCCGCGCGAGCCGGTAATCTCGAGCCGCTCATCGCAGGTGTAATATTTGCTTTCCACAAACATCTCATCGGAGCTCATGATGTCCCAAACGCCGTACACCTTCTTGTCTTTATGCTTCCACATAATCACGGCGGGCACGTCGTTGAAAACGCCCGGCATCACCGGCGTTTCGTCAATCCATGCCACCACCTTTTCCACGTCGCCGAGCATATACATGATGGTGGAAAATTTGTGGTACCCGTCGTCAAACACGGTTGGGCCGCCGCCCGAGAGCGTATCGTTAAACCGCCAGAGCCATGAGCCCGGAGTCACGTACCAGCCGGTTTCTTTCACACCTTCATCCACCTCGGCACAACCGGGGCCCGCCTTTTTGTTCATAATCGGCATGTTGCGCGACGCGAGCGCCGCGTTGTTCATCTTCAGGCGTATGCCCTGCGGCGTGCCGATCTCGCCGTCGTCCATAAGCTTTTTGGCCAGCTGATACGGCGGATAGAATACGAAGTTCTCAAACACCTTGAGCTTCACACCGTTGTCCTTCGCGGCCTTAATCATACAGTCGCACTCGGCGAGGTTCATGGCCATCGGCTTTTGCACCGAGACATGCTTGCCCGCCATGCAGGCTTTCAGCGTGTATTCACAGTGCAGATGGTGCGGCAGCAGCAGTTCAACCGCCGTCACCTCCGCGTCCGCCAGCACCTCGTCGAAGCTTGTATAGACGCGGCTGATGCCGTGCTCCTGTGCAAACTTTTTCGCATGCCCGTGATTGATATCACAAACGCCCCAAAGCTGCGCGTCGGGGTTGTTATTGTATCCGGCCACATGCAGCTGCGCAATCCGCCCGCAGCCCACAAGAACAAATTTCATTTTGCTCATTTCGCTTGCCTCCTTAGCCGGTCCTTGGCTTATATGGTTTCTTCGCCGCGTTCATGCTCATAGCGGCTCCGCTTTTCTTCCATATAGGCGGGTATCGGTACATCCCACCACCCAAACGCCTTGCCGCCCGTATCCGGGTAATCGCGGCACACGTTGATATTGATGAACGCGGGCTTGCCGGATGTCAGTGCGTCTTTAATGGCAGCGGCAATACCCTCCGGTGCACTTGCATCGTATGCCTCGATGCAAAAGGCCTGTGCCATGGCTTTATAATCCGGGCTGTAAACGTCATCTCCGCGCATAAAGTCGTTACCAAACACGGTTTTTTCGCCCAGTACATCCGTTTGTAAATCTTTAATCGCCATCCAGCCGCTGTTGTTCGCCATAATCACCACCACCGGAATGTCGTACTGCGCCATGGTTGAAAGCTCCTGCATGGTCATCATAAAGTCACCGTCGCCGAGCAGCGCGACCACCGGTCTATGAGGCGCAGCCAGCTTGGCACCCATCGCGGCGGGCACTGCCCAGCCCATTGTGGAAAAACCGCCCGTGGTCAGGTTACAATACGGTGTTTCATAACAGTATTCCTGAAATAGCTGCGCCTGCGTGTTACCCGACGAGGTTGAGATGATCGTGTCGGTCGGCAGCACGTTGTTTAAAAGGCCAATCAGCTGAGAGATTGTGATTTTATCCGTTTTCTTGTCTCTGATGCTTTTTAAATAGGCGAACCAGCTGTTTCTGAGGGCTTTTATTTCGCTGAGATAGTCTTGATTGATGTTAAACGAGGGGCTCTGGCTGAGTATCTGCTTGATGCTCTCCTTAATATCAGCAACGATGCCCACGTCTGCGCCGTAATTCTTGCCGATTTCCGATACGTCTATGTCGATGTGTATCAGCTTGGTATCCGGGAAGTTAAACGCGATGCCCTTACGGTACGAGCAGGTCGTCTCGTCGGCAAAGCGTGTGCCGAGTGCCAGCACCACATCGGCTGCCCGGCTGACGGCAAGGCCGATGGCCGTGCCTTTGGAGCCGGTGTGAAACGCGTATTGATCGTGCGTTTCGGCCACGGTGCCTTTTCCGGCCAGCGTGGTGATCACGGCCGCACCCCAATCTTCAGCCAGCTGCATAATCAGCTCACCCGCCCCGGCGCGCAGCGCGCCGCCGCCCGCGAGTATCACCGGCCTTTTGGCCGTTTTCATCAGCGCCACAGCTTTCTCCAAAGCTGCCGGGCTTGCACACGGCAAAGACTGTGCATTGTCCTTCTTAACATCCGCGCTGTATTCGCAGCTTGCCGCCTGTACATCCATTGGCAGCGTCACCACACACGGGCCGCACCGCCCCGTTGTCATTAGATGCAGCGCGCGCTGCATGAGCCGTGGCAACTGCTGTACCGATTCGGCGCGCCAGCTACGTTTACTGAGCGGCTCCAGGCTTCGAATGATGTTGCTGTCTTGATAACGCTCCAGCTCCTGCAGCACGCCCACGCCTTTCATGTGCACATGCGTATCGCCGCAGAGCGCGAGTAACGCCGTGGAATCGGCATAGGCGGTGCCAAGGCCGATGCTCGTGTTCAGCGTGCCCGGCCCGATCGATGCGAACACAGCCAGCGGCTGCCCCTTGATGCGAAAGTAGCCGTCTGCCATCGCCGCCCCCGCCTGTTCATGCTTCACCTGAATATATTTTATCGCACCCGCCGCATCGGCCTTGCGAATCGCGTCGAACAGCCCGAGCACACCGTGGCCCGGTATACCGATGATGTAATCTACACCCGCGTCGGCCAGCTGTTTCACAACAATTTCTCCGCCCGTGAGTTTCATGTGCGGCCCTCCGTTATTGTTTCTGATACCACTATATGTTTTCATTTCGTCAATCACAATAGTTTTTGGAAAAGCGGTTGCGCGCTGTGCAACCGATTCAATATGTTACGGATTTTTTGCAAAGAATGATGGCGGATTAACTGTTCCCGCCGCTTTTGCCTATAAGTGTTCAAACCATCGTTTGGGCAGCCATCACCCGCAAATAGTCACTTAAGCCGCCATAAAACGGCGTATATACGCTTTTTTACGACCTTAACGATGATTGACATTGTGAAGCCGGTATCTATAATAAATGATTGTGTATAAATAATATCGTGAAAGGCAATAAACAGGCTGTATTCTCCGGCGCATGTATGCGCACTCAGATGTAAAGCTTTATGAATCCGCAACAATGAAACTCGGCTTACTCAAACAAAACGTCAGCGCGCGGCGCGACCTTATCATCTCAGGCTCCGTTCCCAAAACGATACTGCTGCTCTCGCTGCCCACACTGCTGATGGGCATCGTTCAGGCACTGCTTCCCGTTATCGACGGTCTTTTTATCAACAACATCGCAGGCACCGCTGCCGCCAGCGCGGTCACCTTTTGTATTCCCATCACCGGCATGATTGTGGGGCTCGCGCAGGGCCTTGGGTCGGCAGGCATGGCATTAATCGGCCAAGCCAACGGCCGCAAGTCTTTTTCCGAAGGAAAAAGCATCGCCACACAGCTGGTCGTCTTTTCTGCCGTGCTGGGCGTCGCGCTCGCGCCGGTGCTGCTTGCTGTTTCGCACCCCATTTCCGCCTCGGTTGACCCGGCAATTGCTGCTGATGTGTTCTCATACCTCGCTTTCAGTGCGCTGCTGATTCCGTTCTCTTTTCTCGAAGCGATATATAACGCGCTGAAAAATGCGCAAGGAAAGCCTGAAGCGGCGTTTGTGCGTATGGTGCTGCTGCTTGTGCTTAAAATCGCATTCAACGCGCTGTTTATTGCGGTGTTCCGCTGGGGCATTGTGGGCGCGGTGATGGCCTCGCTCGCCGCCAATGTACTGATTACCGGCTGGATGTATCTCGAGCTTTTTGTGCGCCGGGGTGAGAGCCAACTGTCTCTCAAAGGCTTTGGTTTCGATCGAGCAGCGATTGGCGATCTGGTGCGCATCGGCGCGCCATCGATGCTCTCCAACGTGATTTTGTATCTCGGGTTTTATCTGATCAACAGCGAGGTGCAAAAGTACGGCGCAGATGTGCTGAACGGTCAGGGCATTGCGAACAACATCTCGTCCGTCTGCTTCATATTGCCGTCTTCATTCGCCTCTGCCGTGACCACCATGGTCAGCATGAACGTGGGGGCGGGCCGGGGCGACCGTGCACGTGCGGTCACTTGGATTGGCTGCCTGATGAGCGCCGTCACAGCCGCGCTGCTGATTGCCATCATTGTGCCGACCTCATCATCGCTCACCGTCATGTTCACGCGAGAACCGCAGGTGCTTGCCGTCGCCGACAAAGCGCTGCATATTTACACCTATTCGGTCATCGGGTTTGGCGTCTGCATGACGCAGCTTGGCGCGTTCATTGGCCTTGGGCGCACGCGCATCACGCTGGTGGCCAGTATTCTTCGCATCTGGCTGCTTCGATATCTGTTCATACTGCTTACCGAGCAGGCGCTTGGCGTCTATTCGGTGTTCTGGGGCAATCTCTTCTCTAATTACGTCGGTGCCGCCATCACCACCGTTATGATACTGCGCGTAAAGTGGGCCACCGTCACGCCGCTTACCGGGCACATGCCCCGATTGCTCGAAAAACAAAAAAGCGCAGCCTAGCGCTCTTTTTATTGATAAATCATTTGTCCGTTCGTCTGCCCGCCAAAATCACCTTTTCTTCATCACTGACGATCACATCGGCGAAAAACCAAGGCTCAAGAAACGTCTGAAGCTTTTCTATCTCAGGCAGCGGGCGGGATACCGACGAAGCGCGCCCCTCATGGTGCTTGATCAGCTGCGCCCGGCTCATACCGTGCGCAATGCAAAGCCGCCCGCCCGGTTTCACGAACCGGGCCAAACGGCCCATCAGCCGTGCCGGATCGGGAAAATGCGGCAGCGCGTTATACACAACGCAGCAGTCAAACAGCACGTCAAACCGGGTTTCTTCGATATCCGCACAACGCACCTCAATGTGAGACTGCGGGTATTTGCGCCGCGCGATACGCACCATTTCCGGCGACAGATCCACGCCCACAATATGCCCGGCACCATGAGCGATATAATCTTCAAACAGCACGCCTGTGCCGCATGCCACATCAAGCACACTTACGCCCTCGCTCACACCGGCCGCTTTTAATATCGCATCAATCTTGCTTTGGCAGCGCACCATCCGCGCGTCCCACTCGGGCGCATGGCTGTCAAAGAACGCCTGTATCTCTGCTTTGTTCAACGCTTGGTCACCACCGTCAACATGCAACAATCTGCTTGATCATAAATTCTCGCCCGCCGAGCAGCTCAAACGACGTACCGCCGCATTCCGGGCAGACGTGATGCTGCGCCAGAATATTAAACACCTGCCCGCAGCCACGGCACCGCCCGTTTCCGGGCAGCACCTCAATCTCCAGCCGCGTGTTCTCCAGCATCGTGCCATATACGGCAGCCGGGTAGCACTGCTCCACATAATACGGCACCACCGAAGACAGCTCACCGATTTGAAGCACCAGTGTTTCCACCGTTTTTAGCTGCTGCTTGCGCGCGATGTCTTCCACAATGCGTACCACCTCAGCCACAATGCCCAGCTCATGCATGCGGTGTCTCCTGCTTTTTAAACGCTTTGCGTATGGTTTTCAGCTTGATTTTCAGCTTGCGCTTAATCACATGCGGCACAATCGCCTTTTTCATATCAAACAGCGAAACGCCTTCACCGTCGTATCGGCGCGATAGCGATATCGCATCGAATTTACATTTTGTTGTGCACTGGCCGCAGCCCACGCAAAGGAATTCATCCACCACTGCCGCGCCGCACCCGAGGCAGCGCTCGGTTTCTTTTCTCACCTGCTCCTCGGTTAATGTCCCTCGCCCGTCCGCAAAACCGGCTGACGTCACATGCGGTGCTTGCTGACGCGGCATACGGTCGTAGCTGTCGAGTTCCAGCGCCTCTTTATCTAGCGCTTTGTACTCCCGTCGGTCGCGACCGAGCACAAGGCTCTGGCCGGGCTGCACAAAACGGTGAATGGAAACAGCCCCCTGTTTGCCCGCCGCAATCGCGTCTATCGCAAACTTCGGCCCGGTCAGCGCATCGCCGCCCACGAAAATATC
The DNA here is from genome assembly GCA_023412005.1 of Bacillota bacterium. Taxonomy (GTDB): domain Bacteria; phylum Bacillota; class Clostridia; order Christensenellales; family SZUA-584; genus SZUA-584. Next base: position 8,267 of record JAEYOE010000032.1, on the reverse strand, counting down.
CGGCTCCGCCGTTTGATACGTAAACGCATCCGCCTTCACCGTGCCGTTCGGATGACATGCTACCTTTGTGCCCGTGAGCAATTCGCCCCATTCGATGGACTGCCCGATAGACAGCAGCACCCAGTCCGCTTCCATGATCATCGTGTCAGTGTCGTCAAACATCGGCGCAAACCGATGGTTCTCGTCGAACACCGAAACACAGCGGCGGCATTCCACGCCCGTCACGCGTCCGTTTTCGGTTATGATACGCTTGGGACCCCATCCGTTTTGTATGGTGATGCCCTCCTGCGCCGCCTCTTCCACCTCATCCGATGATGCGGGCATTTGTGCCGCGCTTTCAAGGCAAACCATGGCAACCTGCGCCGCCTCCACACGTGCCGCGGTGCGCGCCACATCCACAGCCACGTTGCCGCCGCCGATGACCACCACCTTGCCGGGCAGCGTGACCTTTTCGCCGAGGTTCACGCGGCGCACAAAATCGATACCCGAGAGCACGCCCTTCGCGTCTTCACCTTCCACGCCGAGGCAGCGCCCGCCCTGCGCACCCACCGCAATATAAAATGCTTCAAAACCCTGTTCACGCAGCTGCGCTATGCTCACATCTTTGCCGACATCAACGCCCGTTTTAAACTCAACGCCCAGCTCGCGCAGCACATCAATTTCGGCGTTTACAATGTCCTTTTGCAAACGGAAAGCCGGTATACCGAAGGTCAGCATACCGCCCAGCTGCTGTTGTTTTTCAAACACCGTCACACGGTAGCCGTCTACGGCCAAATAATACGCACATGAAAGCCCCGCCGGGCCCGCGCCGACCACGGCAATCGGTTTGCCGTATTCATGCCGTTTTTTGGGCACATACCGCCGCGCTTCGTTCAAATCCTGCTCGGCGATGAATTTTTTTATCTCGTCAATCGCAATCGGTTCGTCAATGTCGCCGCGCGTACAGGCCGATTCGCACCGTCTGTTACAGATGCGCCCGCAAACCGCCGGAAACGGGTTTTCTTTTTTAATCAGCTCCAGCGCATCGGTGTAGCGCCCCAGTGCCGCCAGCTTGATGTAGCCCTGTATCGCAATATGCGCCGGACATTCCGTTTTGCACGGCGCGGTGCCTGTATCCACAACGTTTTTGCGGTTCGTCCGGTAATCCGGGTTCCAATGTGCCTTCGTCCATTCGGTGTCGCGCGGGGTTTCCTGCCGAATGATCTTTTCCGTTACCGGCTTGGATGCGCACACCTTCTGCCCCAGCTGCACAGCGTTCACCGGGCAGTTTTCCACGCACTGCCCGCAGGCCACGCAGTTATCACGGTTCACCTCGGAAACGTAGTTTGAGCGCACCATATCGGCGTTTAAAAACATTTCCGCAGTGCGCATTGAGAAGCAGCCGCAGCCGCAGCAATTGCAGATCGCGTGCGTCTTTCCGTCTCCATCAAGGTTCGGTATCTCGTGCATCAGGCCGTTATCTTCCGCGCGGCGTAAAATGGCGTACACCTCGTCTTTGGTAACCTGCCGCCCGCGCCCGGTGCGGATATAATACTCGGCAGCGTGCCCCATCTGAATGCACATATCTTCTTTCAAATGACCGCAGCCTTCGCCCATAATCTCTCGCGCCGTGCGGCACGAGCAGTCGGATACCGAGAAGATATCGTGCTCCTCAATGTGCTTGGAAATCTCCTCATAGGAAGCGCGGCGGCTTTCGCCGTCAATCGCCTGTTCAATCGGAATCACGCGCATCAGCCCGATGCCGACCGGGGTCATCCCGGCTGTTTTCGCGCCGCGTATGCGCCCGTAGGCCTCAAACGCCTCGGCAATTTGCGGGTATTTTTTCGGGTTGGTCGGATGGTTGGTCATCATCTCCATGATACCCGGCACCCAAGTATCGTACCAGAAGGTGTCCTCACCATTGATCGTGTTCACAAAGCAGACGCCCGCATCGGCCAGCTCGAGCAGCAGCCGATGGCATTCATCCAGCGCACGGCCCGTGCGTTCGCTGACTTCTTTCGCCGTCACCTTTTCGCGTATCGCCATCGTCATGCACACGGCGGCCATATCGTCAGATACAACCGGCTCTAAAATCAGGTATTCGGGTGCGTCATAATCGTATGCGTCCTTCGCGCCCGGCTTTTTGCGCCCGATGTGGTTCGCAAGTGCGAGTATAATCGGGTTGCCCTGCCGTTTCGTTTCGGTTTGTTCCTTTACCATATCTGCCATAGCAATCTGCTCTCCTTTAGATCATTATTCCTGTGTCTGGCTACGGAAACTGCTCAGCGTGTTTGCCACGCCAGCACTTCGCCGCGAAGCCACTGGGCCCATTCCTCCAGTCCTTCCCCGGTTCGCGCACTAATCGGAATCACCGTCGCGTGCGGGTTCAGCTTTTTCACCCGCTCGCGCACCGCTTCGATATCAAAATCGAAATACGGCAGCACATCGATTTTGTTAACCAGCACCACATCGCAGATGGTGAACATCAGCGGGTATTTGAGAGGCTTGTCGTCTCCCTCAGGCACCGAAAGTATCATCGCGTTCTTCACGGCGCCCGTATCAAACTCGGCCGGACAAACGAGGTTGCCGACGTTTTCGAGTATCGCGAGATCAAGGCCGTCTGTGCCGAGGCCGTTAAGCCCCTGCCGCGTCATGCCCGCATCCAGATGGCACATACCGCCCGTATGCAGCTGAATCACCTTTACGCCCGTCTCTTGTATTGCCCGCGCGTCCACGTCCGAATCGATATCCGCTTCCATCACGCCGATCTTGAGCTCATCTTTCAGCAGCCCGATGGTACCGCGAAGCGTGGTTGTTTTGCCTGCCCCGGGCGACGACATCAGATTCAGCAGAAACACGCCCTGTTGTTTCAGCTCGCCGCGCAGCTGCTCCGCCTCGCGGTCGTTATTATCGAACACGCTTTGTTTAATCTCAAGTATGCGAAACTCATCCATGCTTCAATATCCTTTCGTTCACTGAGCCAGCTGTTTGATCGCGCTGTATTCCTTAAGATCGGTGTAAAGCTCGGCCTTATACGGATTGCGGCGCGTTTTGCGCATTTTATACAGCATATAAATCAGCACGCCCACATTGGCTGCCAGCGCCAGCAGGCTGACGATGAAATAGACCGTCGGGTCGTAAGTGGAGTCCACACGGAAACGCCCCACATCCTGAAACAGCGGGAACGTCTGCGCGAACATACACCACAGTGCGAGCGTCTGTGCCCGATGCTGAAGCCATGCGCCTTTGCCCACGGTAAACGCACACAGCGTGGGAGCCAGCAGCAGCGCAAGGCCGCAATACCACGAATGGTTCGGCAGGCAGTTGTAGGTATACGCAAAGTTCCAAAGGTCGTATGCCACTATCCAGAACCAGAGCATATCCGGCCAGAGCATATCGCGGCTGTTGTCTTTCTTGGTTGCTTTGCGAATACAGATACCAAACCAGCCTGTAATCGTGATGATATTTAAAATGCCCGCGATCGCGTTCATATAATTCCACGGCCCGCCCATCAGCATCACAGGTGAATCAGCCGTTTTATCCAGAGCCATCACCGCATAGTTCATGCCCACCTCGATGTCGCGCGCACAGGCTTCGAGGATGTTGATGGCGAGTATCAGCGGCGGAAAGCACAGTGCAATACGATTATCCGAAAGCCGCCATGTGGTGCCGTCTTTACGCTTGCCGTGAAGATGCCGGATACACCAAAAACCGATGCAGCCCGCTGTTGACGAATACACCTTCATTAAGTGAAACCAATCGGTGTAGGTGCTTTCTTTTAAAACCGTGAACCAGAGCACAGAAAGCACGGCTGGCAGCACCACAAAAAACGCAAAGCCCATCACCTTAAAGCGGCGCGTCAATTCGTTGAGCGCAAACAGTGCCGAGAACACGCAGAGCCACACGAGCAGCGTTGAAACCACATCGGCACCCTCGGCAAAATTGAATGTAAACATCATCTTTCCTCCGTTACGGTTATTTTTGGGTTGCAATTGATATTAAGTAAATAACCAGCACTGGTCCTACCAGAGCATATTAGATTGATAATATTTTAACATTGTCATTTGTGTTGTGTCAACACAATGCAGCTTTTTTCGGATTTATATAGGCTTTTTCAATATTTATTATTGATATTTGTTATATATGATGCTAGAATAATAACGTGGTATGTGGCTGAACCAGTAACAGACTGTAATGACGGAGGACCCATTCACATGGAATTTTCCAAACTGAGTGCGCCAACGCTGAAAGAGCTTTTTGTCAGAGAGCTCGAATCAATGATACTTTCGGGGCGTTTGCCGGTGGGCACACAGCTGCCGCCCGAGCGGGAGCTGGCTTCAACGATGCAGGTCAGCCGCGCCGTGGTTAACACCGGTATTGCGGAGCTGGCGCGCAAAGGGTTTGTAGACATCCATCCGCGCGTCGGCAACTTTGTGGCCGACTACCGCCGTTACGGCACAATTGAAACGTTTTTCGCCATCGTCTCATACAACGGCGGGAACCTGCGTCATGAGGAGGTGCGCTCCATTTTAGAGCTGCGCATCGCTCTGGATACGCTTGCCGTTGAGCTGTGCGCCGCACGCATCACAGACAGCGACCTCGCGCGGCTCCGAGAGAGCACCGAACGCATCGGTACGGCCAAAACGCCCGACGAAGCCGTCTCCCACGCGTTTGCATTTCAGCATCAGCTGGCTCTGTTTTCGGGCAATGCGTTGCTGCCGGTTATATTCACCTCTTTCAAGTCGATTACACGCACACTCTGGCTGCGTTTTTGCTCGCTTTACGGCATACCATCGCTCTACGACAACACAGACGTATTCTGCACCAAACTGGAGCAGCGTGATTTTACGGGCGCGATCAGCTGCCTTAAAGAAACAGTGCAAAACACGATTCGGGGAGATAAGCCGATATACTATTAAGCAGGCAGCACTAAACGTCTGAAAAAGCCAGCAATACGGCTGCCTATCGCGGGGCTCACAGCCGCTTATCAGATATCAAATATTCTCGCACTTCAGCCGTTCTTTACCGGGCATGTTAATGCTGCCTCCTTTGAAGCGGCATCTTTTTTAGCGTATTTCGCATTTATACAAAATTAACACCCGAAGGAAATATGGGGCTATGAAGAAACGGGCGATACCAAAGCGGTAAGGGCTTTTATCGCCAACTGCGACGCAAAATTGAAAAGAACATCGCAGCCCCAGTTCATTTTAGCAGAGGCCGGCGTCTGCTACCGCTTTACAGACAAATAGCTCAATTAGTCAATAGGATTTGGGTTTATACTTTGTATGAAGAAAAGATTGCTTTGTCCGTATTATAAAACCCCTGGTATGACAGCAGACTAAAAGCCGATATAAAGCAAAAGAGCTTTAAGGGTTTTCCTTAAGGCTCTTTCTAATATTTGAGCATATACTGCTCCTTTCGCAAGATTTTTCAGCCGCCCATGCCGACGACGTAATACAGACCCATAAACACCAGCATGGCACCTGCCGCGATCAGCTTTTTCATACCCATCTTCCTTTCTTTTTGTTGATTTAACTATAATATCGGCACACCAGAGGCTATGTAAACAGACAAAGAGGTAATTTAACTTAAGATTCATACAATGTTATTAATGGTAATATTTATGCAACATATTGTGTTTCCAATTCACGTTTGCAACACGCTTCTTCGTGGTTTATAATAGCTCATACAGTAAGGAGGCATATGCCGATGAAAAAACGACTGCTCATAGTCATCATGATGTTTACGGCAATTCTGTCGGCTGCCTGCAGCGGCCCGGCGGAAAACAAAGCCGACTTGTCTGCCGTTCAAGATAAACTTAATGTGCTTGATGTGTATAAAGAAAACATAGCAAGTACCCAAAGTAAGGGCATTGAGTTTGAAGCCGATGCCGGGATATTCAGGAACTACAGATTCGGTATGTCGAAGGAAATGATCAGTTCGCTCGAAACCCTGACATTGAGCAAACAATTTACGGATGCGCTCGATTATACGGGCAGCGGCATGTACGGGTACGATATGCTGCTGACATATTGGTTTAACGACGATGACCAGCTTGAGAGCGTCAGCTACAGCATGCAGAACGCGGAATTCAACAAGACGCTGACGACACTGATGGACGGTCTTCGCAATGAACTTGGCGAACCGACGGTGCAGGGTTACTACAGCAGCACTGACGTGCCCGTAGCATTTGACACGGATGATCAGGCGATGCAGGCAGTGGATACCGATGGTTCTTACTATTATGCGGCTTTCACAAGCCCAAGCAGCATTAAAACTGAGCTTTACGCGAATAAGAAAGACGCGGGTTATGATTTTTGGGTGTATTTTACGGATTATAGCTATTATAAGAAATAACTGATAACAACCGGAGGACAACAGATTGATTTCCAAGTATGAGGTGCTCGATACCATTAAGATGATCGACACCGAAAATCTCGATGTAAGAACCATAACCATGGGCATATCGCTGCGTGACTGTGTGAGCGCGGATGCTCACGTTTGCTGCGAAAATATAAAGAAGAAGATCGTAGAGAAAGCCAAAGACCTCGTGCAGGTAGGCGATGATATTGCACGCGAATTCGGCGTACCGATCGTAAACAAACGTATTTCCGTTACACCCATTTCGGAAATCGCGGCGGCCAGCGGTTTAAGTGACTATACCGTTTTTGCCAAGGCACTTGACGAAGCGGCAGCCGATACGGGCGTGAATTTTATCGGCGGCTTTGGGGCGCTGGTGCACAAAGGAGAAACAAAGAGCGATACAGCATTAATCGAGTCGCTGCCGTCGGCGCTGGCTGAAACGCAGCGGGTGTGCGCATTTGTCAATGTGGCGAGCACGCGAAGCGGCATCAATATGGATGCGGTTGCTAAAATGGGCCGCATCATCAAACAAACGGCAAAACTGACGGAAAACAACGGCGGCATCGGCTGCGCCAAATTTGTGGTGTTTGCAAACGCGATTGAAGACAACCCGTTTATGGCAGGCGCTTTTTGCGGCTCCGGCGAGCCGGAATGTGCGATCAATGTGGGTGTCAGCGGGCCGGGCGTTGTCAAAGCGGCACTGGAGAAGGTGAAAGGCGAAAGCTTTGATGTGGTGGCCGAAGTGATTAAAAAGACGGCGTTTCGTGTGACGCGCGTGGGGCAGCTTGTGGCCAAGGAGGCATCGCAGCGGCTGGGCGTGCCGTTTGGCATTGTGGATTTATCACTCGCACCGACACCGGCCATCGGAGACAGCGTGGCGCGCATACTAGAGGAAATCGGCGTGGATGTGTGCGGTATGCATGGCACCACAGCGGCGCTTGCGCTGCTGAATGACGCAGTGAAAAAGGGCGGCGTGATGGCATCCTCGCATGTCGGCGGGCTTTCAGGCGCATTTATTCCGGTGAGTGAAGACGAAGGCATGATTGAAGCCGTTAAAAAAGGAGAGCTTTCTCTGCAGAAGCTGGAGGCGATGACGGCGGTTTGCTCCGTGGGGCTTGATATGGTGGCTGTGCCGGGTGATACGCCGGAATCGGTGATCTCCGCGATCATCGCGGACGAGGCTGCGATCGGCGTGATCAATTCCAAAACAACGGGTGTACGTATCATCCCCGTACCGAATGCCAAGGTGGGCGAGTGCGTGGAATACGGCGGGCTGCTCGGCAGCGTGGTGGTGATGGATGTTTCCAAGGGCGGGTCTCATCGGCTGATTGAGCGCGGCGGGCGTATTCCGGCACCGCTTCAGGGAATAAGGAACTGACGTTGACTTTTAATCCGATTGTTTGTAGAATGACAGGGTACGCGTTTTCATGATACCCGCTAGGCCGGGCGGGTAACACTCTGCTGTATAATGGCGAAAGCCTCAGAAACCCGATCAATTAACGGCAAAAATCGAATAATATGTTCCCGTACCTCATCAGGATAGAGGGCCCGCCTCCTAACCCGATACGATATGAGGCAAAAATCAAATAATATGTTCCCGTAGCTCAGGCGGATAGAGCGGTCGCCTCCTAACCCGCTGGGATATAAGTCAAAAATCAAATAATATGTTCCCGTACCTCATCAGGATAGAGGGCCCGCCTCCTAAGCGGGATGTGGCGCGTTCGAGTCGCGCCGGGAACGCCAAAAACCCCGATATGAAGCCACTTTCGGGGTTTTTTCATACCCACAAAAGTATCATTTTTTATACTACATAAAAGTAAAAACAGCCTACCCTTCGAGGCTGATTTTTAGCGTCTGGGGGTTGATATGCCTCGTTTATAATAAGGGGTTTACGAAAGGTTTTTACGCCAAACGTAGATTAATTA
>JAEYOE010000022.1 GCA_023412005.1 Bacillota bacterium | reverse complement strand
TGGGACCTAAATGCCCCGTTTTTGGCATTTTAGGTCCCAATTTTATACTTCTATCTCCTATTTGCATGGCTCAAGCATAGCTTTTGGGACCTAAATGCTCCGTTTTTGGCATTTTAGGTCCCAATTTTGGATTTCACTGTGCCAACTCCGACTTTTATGGGGGTAAATACCCCCTCTGTTCTTGAGTTTGGGACCTAAACCTCGCTTTTTGGGTATTTTAGGTCCCAATTTTGGATTGCACTGTGCCAACTCCGACTTTTACGGGGGTATATACCCCTCCCTTTTCTTGAGTTTGGGACCTAAACCTCGCTTATTTGGCAATTTAGGTCCCAATTTTGGACTTCACTGTGCCAAATCCGACTTTTACGGGGGTATATACCCCCTCTGTTCTTGAGTTTGGGACCTAAATGGGGCTTTTTTGGCAATTTAGGTCCCAATTTTGGATTGCACTGTGCCAAATCCGACTTTTACAGGGGGTATATACCCCCTCTGTTCTTGAGTTTGGGACCTAAATGGGGCTTTTTTGGCAATTTAGGTCCCAAATTTAGCCTGTGCTGTGCCAAATCCGACTTTTACAGGGGGTATATACCCTCCCCTTTCTTGAGTTTGGGACCTAAATGGGGCTTTTTTGGCAATTTAGGTCCCAATTTTAGGTTGCACTGTGCCAAATCCCACTTTTACGGGGGTATATACCCCCTCTGTTCTTGAGTTTGGGACCTAAATTGCTCTTTTTTGGCTGTTTAGGTCCCAACTGAGTAAAATATAAAGTAAGCCCTACTTTCTTATTAAATTAATAAAAATAGGGCTAGTATATATTACTTCAGTTTTTATTTATCTTACTTTGCAATTCTAGAATACCTTATTATGTCTTCTCATATATTTTACTATGTTGCTTCGAATATCTTGTTATGTTTGCTTGAATGTCTTATTTTGTTTTCTCAAATATCTTATTAAATAATCCTTGAAATCTTACTTTGTAATCCTAGGTCAATGGCAAAGGAGGAACACCATGAGAGCAATCCACATTATCACCTTGCTTTATTGCCTTTATGTATCTTGCTTTACTGTCTTTATGTATCTTGCTTTACTGTCTTCATGTATCTTGCTTCATTGCCTTTATGTATCTTGGTTTATTGTCTTTATGTATCTTGGTTTATTGTCTTTATGTATCTTGCTTTACTGTCTTCATGTATCTTGCTTTACTATCTTTATGTATCTTGCTTTATTGTCTTTATGTATCTTACTTTATTGTCTTTTAGTATCTTACTTTGTTGCTTTAAGCATTTTGCTTTATTGTCTTTTTGTATCTTAGCTTTGTTGCTGTAAGTATTTTACTTTATTGCCTTTATGTATCCTAACTTTGTTTCTTTAAGTATCTTACTTTAGAAGTATTAATAAATCCCTAATGTCGTCAATCTTCATATCGTAATCTTTTACTCTTCCAAAGCCGTAGCTAGCAAACACAAAAGGCACCTTTGTCTGCCTAGCACTGTTGCAATCACCTTCAGTATCTCCCACATAGATTGGATGCTTAAGTTGATTTCTCTCGATAATCAGCTTAATATTTTCACCTTTCGATAATCCGGTAGCCCCTGCACTTTCGATATCCTTGAAGTATTTTCCCAGTCTGTGATATTCCAGAAAAGCTTCTATGTACCCACAATGACAGTTACTCACTATAAATAATGGGTAACGCTCTGCAAGTATTTCCAGCGTTGACTCAAGATTATTATATAGAATACCTCCTTGTTTTAGTATTACAGGATTTTCTGCCTCGCAACAGATATTAACTAGATTTATCTGGTCCTCCTCCGATAAATATGGAAAGAACTTTGCTCCTATTTCAGCCGCTTGCATACCTTGAACGCTTTGGTACATTTCAAAGGTTATTGGTTCCTTGATTTCTTTCCTATCTCTCAATATCTTTTCCCATGCCCTGAATGTAATCTCTGTTGCATCCCAAAGAGTCCCATCCAGATCAAATATTATAGAATCTACAAAATTCATTAATTTCCACCAACCTTATTTATATTTAGTATTTAGTATAAACTCGGTAGGCATAAAGTTAAAGTATAAAACTTAATATTTTCAGCGTAATTAATAAATTCTAATACTTTTTGTTATACTTTGCATATGTGCATATGTCCCATATACTTTGCATTACTTTGCATATATTCCCCCATACTTACATCTCTTTGTCATATTTAACTCTATAAAATATTCCATAGCCTATCACAAATAGATATGCAAAGACCAACATAAGTGATGCAACCATATCAGTGTCCATTAAAGCATAAGAAAGCATTAAAGCCCCAAATACAAAAACCATCATATCATACGCCTTAGCTTTTGCCCGATTTGCTATTGCAATATTTCTTTCATCATTTTCGTTTATTTCCATCTGTTTTTTATATCTGGGTGATTTTTTATTGTTCTTAATTTAATTGTCTCTGCTATGCCACCACCAAATATACCACTTCCAAGTCCAACAAGAATATATGGAAGTGTTGACATTATTCCAGTAGGCTCCGAAATTGTTTTTACAAGAATTAACCCTGAAACTAACATCAATATGCCGATAGCAGTAATAATTATAGAATAAAAAGTCTTCTTCA
>JAEYOE010000007.1 GCA_023412005.1 Bacillota bacterium | reverse complement strand
CGAGGTGTCGCTGAGCGACCCGATCGGCGTGGACAAAGAGGGGAACGAGATATCGTTGATTGACATTTTGGGTACCCGGGAAGACCTTGTTTCTGAGCAGGCAGAGCTTTCAATTCAAACGGGCAAGTTATACGGCCTGCTCGGCAAGTGCCTCACGCGGCGCGAGAAAGCCGTGATTGAGATGCGTTACGGACTTGGCGGCATCAGGCCGCAGACGCAGCGCGAGATCGCATACAAAACGGGTATATCGCGCTCGTATGTATCGCGCATTGAAAGCAAAGCAATTGCAAAGCTCGCCGCGGAGCTATCGAAAAACTCTGGACTTTAGCGAAGCGCTTCGATAATATAAACGTATGATTTATTTTGGGCCGGCAGGCAATTCGGAAAGCTTTTACGAGCAGGGTCATAAGAATACCTTCGAGGCGTTTGAATGGCTGTATAACATGGGGCTGAATGCCTTTGAATATTCGTTCGGGCGCGGTGTGCGCCTCGGGCAAGCCGCTGCTGAAAAAATTGCGGAGCAGGCAGCTTTATACAGCGTGCGTTTGAGTGTGCACGCGCCATATTACATCAACCTCGCCACAGACGAGCCGCAAAAGCAGGAGGGTAACGCGCGTTATTTCTTGCAGTCGGCCACGGCTGCGCATTGGATGGGAGCCAAGCGCGTGGTGTTTCATGCCGGTTCTCACGGCAAGCTGTCAGCGCAAGAAGCCTTTGAACGTGCCAAAAATGCACTGAGAGGTATTCTCGATGAGCTGGAGAAGCTTGGGCTTTTCGATATTGAAATATGTCCCGAAACGATGGGAAGAATAAAGCAGATCGGTGATTTGGACGAAGTGATTGCGCTTTGCAAAATGGACGAACGGCTTGTGCCCGCGATTGATTTTGCGCATTTACATGCACGCGGCCGTGGGGCACTCAATACAGAGGCAGATTTTGCAGCCGTGCTGGACAAGCTTGAATCGGGTCTCGGCGGGGAGCGTGCCAAGCATTTTCATGTGCACTTTGCCCGCATCGAATACACGGCGGCGGGGGAAAAAATGCACCGGACGTTTGCGGATACGAAGTACGGGCCGGATTTCGAGCCGTTTGCCGCGCAGATTGTGAAACGAGGCCTTGAACCCACTCTGATTTGCGAATCGCGCGGCACAATGGCTGAGGACGCTGCGGAGATGAAACGTATTTATCTGGAAACGAGGGCAAGGGCATGAGGATTCAACACCTGCGCGAAGCCATGGCACAAACGGGCGCGGATGCCGCTCTAATTATGGCAGATGAAAACATCCGGTATTATTCGGGATTTACAGGTTCAAGCAGCCAGCTGCTGATCACGGCAGGTGAACAATACCTTTTTACGGATGCGCGCTATACGGAACAGGCCGAGAATGAAACGGATTTTACCGTGATCGAGACGAAAGGCCCCGCGCGTTTTTCGGCGATATTTGAACTCGCAAAAAAGGCGGGCAGGCGGGTCGGCATCGATCTGTCGGGGTTGTCGTATGCGGCGTATAGAGCCTGTCTTGACCACGTTGACGAATCGGACATTACCGATTTATCCGGTCTGATCGAGCGGCAGCGCATCGTCAAAGACGAAAAGGAGCTTGCGCTTATACAAAAGGGTGCACAGCATAACGATGAGTTGTTTTCGCATTTGTGCACGTTGTTGCGCCCCGGTATCACGGAACTGGATATTAAAGCCGAAATTATCTACTACATGAACAAGAACGGCGCGGACAGCGCATTTGCCCCCATTGTGGCATCCGGCCCCAATTCGAGCCTGCCGCACGCAACGCCCACAAACCGTAAGCTGGAGCCGGGCGATCTGGTGACGATGGACTATGGCTGCCGTTTCGACGGGTATTGCAGCGATTTCACGCGCACCGTCGGTATATTGGATATAGACAAAGAGCAGCAAAAAGTATATGATGTAGTGAAGTGCGCGGGTGATATGGCGCTGGAAATGCTGGCAGATGGTGTCGCCGCGCGCGATGCGGACGCGGCAGCGCGAAGCCACATCGCAAGGCACGGATACGCGCAGGCGTTTGGCCATGGGCTTGGGCACGGTGTGGGGCTGTTTATACATGAAGCACCCACCCTTAACGAGAGTTCCGCTGATACGTTGGCGGCGGGTATGGTTGTCACCGTAGAACCGGGTATTTACTTAAAGGGCCGGTTCGGCGTGCGCATTGAAGACTTATGTGTGATTAAACACGGCGGCAGTGTTAACTTAACGACAGCGCCGCGTGATCTGATTATCCTATAATTTGTTTGGAGGTTAACATGGTTTCAGCCGGAGATTTCAGAAAAGGTCTGACAATCGAGATAGACGGTCAAGTTTGGGTGATAGTGGATTTTCAACACGTTAAACCCGGAAAGGGTGCCGCGTTTGTGCGCACCAAGATGAAGAACATCATGAGCGGGAGCGTACTGGAAAGAACATTTAACCCATCCGAGAAGTTCCCCAAAGCGCATGTGGAAACAAAAACGATGGAATATCTGTACAGCGAAGGCGATCTGTATTATTTCATGGACAACGAAACATACGAGCAGCTGCCCTTAAATCACGGTCAGGTGGAGGATGCGCTCAACTATATCAAAGAGAACATGAACGTAACGATTAAGTTCTTTAAGGGTGAGGCTTTCTCGGTGGAACCGCCGAACTTTGTGGAGCTTGAAATTGCCGAAACAGACCCCGGCTTCAAGGGCGATACCGCCACGTCCGGCAACAAGCCCGCGATACTCGAAACGGGCGCGAAGATTATGGTGCCGCTGTTTGTGAATCAGGGCGACAAGATCCGTGTGGATACGCGTACCGGCGAGTACATGGAACGCGCATAAGGACAAGCACTACATACCAAAAATATAAGAGCGGCATCGCGTGTGCCGCTCTTTCTGTGTGTAAGTGTTTACATTTGGACGCAGAAAGCCTTTTAAAATGAGGAATGGCTTATGCGCCGAATTGAGGCTCCTTTGGAAAGGAGCTGTCAGCTATGCTGACTGAGGATTGATTTGATAAGCTGTCGGCCGATAACGGCTTTAACGATAGCGCCGGATGAGATGTCGGAACGCGAATCTCGCAAGCAGACGCGTTGTTAATACCCCAGTGCCCTATTGATCACACTGCCGTCCACGGCGTTCAGCGTCAGAAAGCTGAGATTCTTCACCGTGTCTGCGTCGGTCTGCCATTCGCCGATGAAGTCCCATACCGGCAGATAAACATAACGCTCTTCCTCCATGCGTACGCGCATCAAGCCAAGAACTGCTCGCTTTATTGTAATTTTGCTTTCTTTTATACCCGGGACGCTCCATATCCGCTCGTAAAACATCTGCTTTCTGAATATGTCCTGAATCTCTTCGAAATTCTTCAGCTGCACGTTGGTATTTATCGTTTCCCCAATGGTACAGGGACGGAACCATCTGAGCCACAGCACGCCCTTATCATCCACGGCAACCTCTATTTGTTCACTTTGCCACACTCGGTCATATTTGGCACCGTTGTCATCGGTTGATATGCCATTGGTGTATTCGGCATATGTAACGGGTATGCCTTGAATGACCCTGTTAAAATAGAATATATAGCATTTCTTTCTGTCAGGGTCGGATACTGTGTCAGGAAATGCGGACATAAGAAGGCCTTCCACATCAATCCCTGCTTGAGCATACGCCAATGTCACATCGTCAGCGCCCAGCTTTTGCAGAGTATTCACGGCCGTCTTAAGCGCATCCTGTTTTGAGATATTTAATCCGGTCAGTGTATCTGTCGCTTCAAAGTAAGGGTGGTAATAGGTGTGTCGGTTGTCATATCGAACGAATGAAATTGCGGAAAACATATTATCGTCGGATACATCGACACTTAGCCGCGCCGGTGCGGAATCACCAAGATCGGCTTTGACGTATATCGATTGGCTGATCTCAGCGTTGGGATCCGGGTTTGTTTTGAATTTCAAATCAGCTCCTTTTTCGTTGGGTTTCTCACCGGGGGCATTTTCATAAGCCTCTTGATAATCTTTAAGCTCGCTTTCGTAGAAACTCGAATCGATTGTATCATCCGTTTTGGCTATCTCAAGCTGCTGATTAACCCAAATAATATCCTGTTCAATATCCGCCTTGGATTTGACAGAATTGACTTCATAAAAAGGCTGCCCCTGCAAAAAAACATCCACGACTTTTTGTGCATCCTGCTCCGTAAAGCCATATGGCGTGACTTCGATGACAGGCCACGAGGTCACATCAGGGATTTCCACGGCGGCATTAATATTCACCTTTACGCCATCCTGCTCAATTGTCTCCTGCCAGGTATCTTCCGTTTCTTCTGAAGATGAGGGGGCAGCTGTTTGCATAATTTGCTGATCAAGGTCATTCTTCTGAACGACGACGGGTCTTTCGGGTGTGGGCTGGCAGCCTGCCAGCAGAGCGCAGAGTGACAACAGAATTAAGAATTTATAATACTGAGACATACATCCTCCCGGTAAGATTGCCGTGTTATTACTATCGGGAATGAATAATAATGGCATATTTCCGATTCAATAGAGAGTATCGCGTGAATAGTAACATAAAAGTATAAAAATAACAATAAATATCTTTATGGATAAAGATAAAATCCGATGCATTCCACCATCGGCTGATACGGCTAAGAAACACATTTAAAAATGAGCATGCCCCTTTTTTAGCATAAGCATTAACAATCGTTCAATATCTCAATGTTTGAAATTACCTCTTGCTATTTTGTGTATCAGATGGCTTAATGAAGCTATACAGTCGGAGGAATACATTTATGACTATTATCACGAAGCGGGGCCGCGTCTATAAGCTTGTCGGCACTTGGGACAGCGATTTGGTTTTTGCGCCGGACGACGGACTCGACGATCAGGTGATGATTTATTCAAAGGATGAAATGAACGAACTGATCAAGAGGGGCAAGATTTTGGAGGCCGCTGTCAAACAGTCCGCATACGCGAACTAAACCTCGATTTCCCGGGTGTTATTGTAATTCCTTGAGATTAGTTAGCATATCTAACCAAAAAATGAAAAGACAAATTGACCAAGCCTTCTCGTGTCAACTTCGGCGGATGGGGCGTTTTTTATTTTGATTAAAAGAATCAGAATGGTTATTCGAAGTGAAATCCGAATGATTTTGAGGCCTTTTTTAAACGATCCGAAACACTCTTCAGCCGTTTAATGTGCGCAATGCCGTCGAACCGTTTGTCTGATATCAGCTCGGCAATTAATAAATAAACGGCACACACGATACTGAAAAATGACACCTCGACAGGTGGTGCGTTAATCGGCTTTGCATTTTGCTTCAAGCAAATTAAAGCAAATCTGGGCCCGCTCAGCTGGATTGAGAACGAATGCGCACAGGCAGGGAAAAACAATTCCTCCATATCGCCCGAAGCCGATTCGAGCAGGCTGCACAAACTCTCCGCCCATAATATCAGCATTTCGCTGATATTGCCGGACGCGTGCGTATGCGGAAACGGTTGACCGTTCGTTTCGATATAAAGTGTGCCAAAAAGGCCAAGGTCATTCCAGTCGCACACATTTGAAATGATGTCGAATTTCAATTTCTGCTCCTAAAGCCGTTTCCTCATATTATTTGCGCAATACTGATATGATAAACATGGATAGATTCCGCCTTGCTATCGCACAGCGGTATCATGCTTTGCACAGAAAAGCTTTAAACAAAAGTCATAATATATTATGCACCAATCTTAAGGCGCAATCATATGCGTTCATTTCACCTAATATACTATTAAAAAGCGCATAGTGGGAGGAATGGGTATGCTGAAAAAGGCACTGGCAGTGCTTGCCGTGATTTTCCTTATGATTGGGTTTGTCGGCTGCGGCGCGAAGGAAGAAGCACCAAGTGAAGAAATACCGGCGGCCAATATCGATGATACTGACGCCAATATGAGAAACACCATACTTTACCTTGAGGACGATTATGGTTATATTGTTCCTGTAATGAAGCAAATTGAATGGGTGGAGGGTATTGGCGCAGCCGCCGTTTCAGAGCTGGTAGCCGATCCAAATACCGATCCGCAGATGGAGTACATGGGGCTTAATCCGGTATTGTCGGAGGGAACAGAGCTCAGCCTTTCCATTACAGACGGTGTCGCAACCATTCAGCTTAGCAGCGGGGCTATTCAGGCTAAGGATGCCGTGGATGAGTTAAGCAAGGTGACGGCACTGGTCAACACGCTCACCGAATTCCCCACAATCGACAAGGTCAAAATTCGTCAGGACGGCTGCACGGAGGCGCTGCCTCTGGGAACGGATATCAGCGCGGCTTTTGAAACGTTTGACCTGAATGTGATGGGAGCGGTATCGTCAGAAGATACCGGTGACGCGTCTAAGCTGCTGCTGTATTTTGAGAACGAAGCCGGAACTGCCATTGTACCGGTCACCAAATACGTGGGTGGTCAGGCAGATGCATTCGCGGCAATGAGCGAGCTGGTGAAAGGGCCCGGGCAGGGCGGCCTTCGCAGCATGTTCCCCAAAGATACTGAATTGCTGGGTGTAACGGTAGACGAAAACGGTGTGGCGTCTATAAATTTCTCAAAAGAACTGGAACAGGTGAAAGAGAAGCCGGAGCAGGAAAAGGCACTGATGCGCAGTATTATATTAACGCTGATGCAGTTTGACAATATCGATGAAGTGCGTATACTGGTGGATGGAAAGGAATACACATCCACCTCGCAGACGACGATGGCGACGCCGGATTTCGTCAATACATTAGAATAAAGGGTACATACAGATGATAAGAACAGATGGCCGCGCCGCGCAGCAGCTGCGGCCTTTGACAATTCAAAAAAACTATTTGAAAAACGCGCATGGCAGCGCGCTGGTTTGCTGGGGAAGAACCACAGTACTCTGCACAGCCATGTACGAAACAGGCGTGCCGCCGTTTCTTGAGAACGCGGGCAAGGGCTGGCTGACGGCGGAATACGCGATGCTGCCGGCCAGCACGCCAATGCGCAAGCCGCGTGAAACCAAGCGCCCCGATGGGCGCAGCACCGAGATCGGGCGGCTGATTGGGCGAAGCTTGCGCTGCGCTGTGGATATGGCGCTGATGCCGGGGCTGACTGTGCATATTGACTGTGATGTGCTGGATGCGGACGGCGGCACACGCACCGCCGCAATTACAGGGGCTTATGTGGCACTTTGCGAATGTGCGCAGAAAATGATAAAAGACGGACTTGTTTCTGCGTCGCCCGTTGTCAGGGGCATCGCGGCCGTTAGCTGCGGCATTGTGGACGGTGCGTGCGTGCTGGATTTATGCTATGACGAAGACAGCCGGGCCGAAGCGGATGTGAATGTGGTGATGTCGCATGAAGGCGGCTTTATTGAGGTGCAGGGTACGGGCGAAAAGCGGCCGATTCTTCCCGAGGAGCTGGGAGAGCTGATGGGGCTTGCGGCACACGGCATTTCTCTGATACAAAAGATACAGGAGGACGCGCTGCACGGATGAGCAGACTGTTGATTGCGACAAACAATCAGGGCAAGGTGAAGGAAATTAAGGCGATACTCGGCGGTTTTTACGACGAAATCGTCTCTCTTAAGGATGCGGGGATCAGCCTCGAGGTTGTGGAAGATGGTGACAGCTTTGAAGCCAACGCGATAAAGAAAGCGCGTGAGGCGGCTGACCTTGCGGGCTGCGACGCGCTGGCCGACGATTCCGGGCTGTGCGTCGATGCGCTTGGCGGCGCACCGGGTATCTATTCGGCACGATACGCCGGAGACGACGCGACGGACGAGCAGAATAACGAAAAATTACTGCATGCGCTTCATGATATTGAGAACCGCAGTGCGCGGTTTGTAAGCGTGGTGGCGCTTGTTTCAGGCGGCAATGTGACGACGGCACGCGGTGAGGTGTGCGGTGTTATTGCACATGCGCCCTCGGGCGGCGGCGGGTTTGGTTACGATCCGCTGTTTTTTGTGCCCGAACTCGGACAAACCTTTGCCGAGATATCCGCTGAAAGGAAAAACGGACTCAGCCACCGGGCGCGCGCGTTGTCGGCGCTGCGCGAGAAGCTCGCTGACGTATGAAAACGATATTGGTCATCAGTGATACACACGGCGCGAAGATGAAAATGGCGGCTGCGGTGCGCCAGTTCCCGTATGCGGATATGATATTTCATTTGGGCGACACAAGCCGTGACGCCGACTATATCCGCACAATCACCGACAAGCCCGTCTATAGCGTGCGTGGCAATTGCGATTTGGGCTCAGATTCTGAAACAGAGCTGGTTTTATCTGTCGAGGGCGTTAGAATACTGCTGGTGCACGGGCATAAGCAAAACGTGAAATCCTCGCTGCTCGGGCTGGGGCTTTACGCGCAGGAAAAAGAAGCAAGTGTTGCGCTTTTCGGGCATACCCATGTGCCCACAGAGCAGTTTTGGAACGGTATTCAGCTGTGCAACCCGGGCAGCCTCGGTGAGCCGCGCATGCACCCCGCAACGGTGGGGCTGCTCACGATAGACCATGGTACGGCGAGCTTCAAAATGGTAAAGATTTAGCCGGGCATGATTATGGTTGTTTTGGTTGATAGTTATACATAGTATTTATCTTCGGCCCATTTGGAGGGATTATCATCGATGTATTTCCAATGAATCAGATAATCCTGTTCATCTCGGATAATATGATCGTTATATCCACTTTGCCATAGATCAAATTGGCTTTCCTTATTTGTGTAGCGTTTTCGAGGAAATGAGCTGTGGTATGATTCCAAGAGCAGACTTGTTTCTGCTTTCGTAATTTTGAATGATAATATTCTGTCGTGCGTGATTCTGTAGCGCGCGATTTCCAAGCGCGCTGTCATCATGAAGAGGTGCGCCAAGGATGGAATCGGGAGGACATTGTCGTGCGCGATTTCCAAGCGCACTGTCGCAACAATTATCAAACCCATTATCGATATTGCTGCACGTAAGCGTCACAAGCAAATGTACATGATTCGGCATAATCACATAATAATCAATATGTACATCGGCACGATTGTCGTTAATATACATTAATGATCTTTCAACGCATAAGCCATACTTTGTGAGGCGGACAGCTGGGGTGTCAGAAACGTTGCACCTTGTGATAATCGATAGTAGAGGCTTTCGGCCGTTTGTGCAAAACGTTAAAAAATAAACTCCTGATGAGCTGTAATCAAATCCTTTGAGTCTCGTTCTTTTTCTGAATTGTTTGGTTTTATTATCATTGATCATGATAGAATCATAACAGACAAACACTATAAATGCAAATTATAGAAATAAATCTCATTGTTAGTTATTCTGTAGTGCGCGATTTCTAAGCGCGCTGACTTGGTAAATGGTGCGCCAAGGATGTCGCACCCTACAGAGTCGTTCGGAGAGGTGCGCCAAGGATGTCGCACCCTACAGAGTCGTTCGGAGAGGTGCGCCAAGGATGTCGCACCCTACAGAGTCGTTCGGAGAGGTGCGCCAAGGATGTCGCACCCTACAGAATCGGAATGACATTATCGTGCGCGATTCCCGAGCGTGGTGTCGTCGCAGAACGGTGCCCCAAGGATGTCGCACCCTACGAAACACGTTCAATCATTCCACTTAAACATCGCGCCCAAATTGCGCACGTTCTGATAGCCCATTTGTGCCAGCAACCGCGCGGCGCTGCCGCTGCGTGCGCCGCTCAAGCAATATAAAACCACAGCCTTCTCCTTATCCGGCAATACCTTGGAGGCTTTGGCGGCAAGCTCATCAAGCGGTAAGGATAACGCGCCGCTTAAATGCCCGCCCACATACTCGCGCGGTGTGCGCACATCCACCAGTGTGGCACCGCCGGTTTGCACCATCTCTTTGGCTTTTTTCGCACTGATACGCTTTGGTCTATTTATTTTATCCATTATAAGCTCCTCATGTTTGTTTAATGACTATCACATTACGCCGCAAACGTTTTATTTTCTGTGACAAAATTACCGACTGTGATAAAACAAAAACTTACCGACTTGCTTCAGCGCGATGAACGAAGATAATGCACGATATAACCCGACAGTCTGCTCGCGCAAGCTTTCATATTGCGTCATAATATTTTTTTGTTACAGCGTAGTTCTACAATATATCAAGTGACAGTACCTATATAATATGCCCATCATTTATTCAAGGGTCTGATGGGGTTGCAAAAGGTCTATATTGAGCTTGTTTTTCTCGACAATTTTATTGTCAATATGCTCATTGTGCTGCTCGCAGCGCGTCTTGTCAGAACGCCGTTTCGGTGGCGCCGATACGCAGTGGCAGCGGCTCTGGGCGGCGTTTACGGTTGCGTCGCGGTGGGCTTAAGCGGCTGGCCGGAGATGATTGCGGTGAAAATCGCGGCAGGGTTTGCGATGTGCTTCATCGCTTTTTTCAGACGCGGCGAGAAAGGCTTCTGGAAAAACACCTGCGCGTTCTGGGCTGTTTCATTCGTGCTGGCCGGTGCGGTATACGCGTGTATGCTGAGCTTGCGTGAACCGATGATGATTGGTGGTGCGTTTGCGGTGAAAGCACCCGTACGCATCATTTTTATCGGGCTGCTCGTGGGCGCTGTGCTGACGTGGCTGCTGGCGCGTGCGAAACATAGGGCTCTAAAAAACGAGGAGTATTGTGTTCTTCTGACGCTGACCTGCGGCGACAAACAGATAACGGTGAACGCATTTGCAGATTCAGGCAACATGGCGCGCGATCCGCTGAGCAGGCTCAATGTTGTTTTTTTAAGCCGCGCGGCAGCAACAGAGCTGCTGGGAACGGCACTCATGGAGACGGTTTCGCGAAAAAACCCAAAACCGACAGAGCGCCTTCGCATTGTGCCATGTGCCACCACAGCCGGACAGAGCCTTTTTTACGGCATCGAAATTGATCAGGCGGCGCTGAAAGGCTGTTCGGTTGGGCAAAAAGTGGTGGCGTGTTTGTCGCAGCAACCGCTGCCCGGGGGATTCGGCGCGATTGCAGGCACTGAGCTGATTACCGAACTTAAGAAAGGAGCAACACATGAGAACGCTGTGGGTACAACGGCTGATTGCCTGGTTGACGCTGAGGCTGAAGCTGGCGGCACGGGCAGATTACATCAACGGGAGCGAGGCTCTGCCGCCGCCGCTGACGCGGACGGAGGAGGAGACGCTGCTTCGGCTGCTGGGGGAGGGGGACAAATCGGTCAGACGGGTGCTCATTGAACGTAACTTAAGGCTCGTGGTGTATATCGCGCGCAAGTTTGAAAACACAGGCATCGGTATTGAAGATCTCGTGTCTATCGGCGCGATAGGGCTCATCAAAGCCGTTAACACGTTCGACGTGGATAAAAACATCAAGCTCGCGACCTACGCCTCGCGCTGCATTGAAAATGAGATATTGATGTATTTACGGCGTAATGCGAAGCTTCGCTATGAGGTATCGTTCGACGAGCCGCTCAATGTGGATTGGGACGGTAACGAGCTGCTGCTGTCGGATATACTCGGAACCGAGCCGGACGTTGTGTATACCGAGATTGAGGACGGCGTGGAGAAAGACCTTATGCAGTCGTGCATCGATAAGCTCTGCTCGCGCGAGAAGATGATTATGGAGATGCGTTTCGGGCTCAACGGCCAAAAGGAACGCACGCAAAAACAGGTAGCCGATTGCCTCGGTATTTCGCAGTCTTACATATCGCGGCTGGAGAAACGCATCATCAAGCAGCTACGCACTGAAATCAGCAAAATCGTATAGACGTTTCCGGCTAATACAACTGCAATAATGTTTGCCCTGCATTGCAGCGCAGGAATGTTAACAAAGCTCTTGCGTGTCATTTCGAGTGAGTGCAGCGATTGAGAAATCCCATGGTCAAAGCGTTAATCATGGGATTCCAGTCCGCTTCGCAGTCGACAAGCTCGGAATGACTAAAGGAGATTTATCAACGCCCATACTCATATGCCCTGTTTCAGGGTTTTTTTCATTTGCATGAAGGGAATAAGAAGGTATACTAATGCCAAACAACCACGGAGGGAAAACGATGTCGAAAAGCTTTTGGGAGGCCGTGAAAGAACGGCGCAGTGTATACGGGCTCAGCGATGAAAAGATCGTGCCGAATGAGCGGATCGCCGAAATCGTGCACGACGCGGTTAAACATGTGCCGTCGCCAT
This sequence comes from Bacillota bacterium, assembly GCA_023412005.1. Lineage (GTDB taxonomy): Bacteria > Bacillota > Clostridia > Christensenellales > SZUA-584 > SZUA-584. The sequence goes on along the minus strand of JAEYOE010000007.1, from coordinate 55,420 downwards.
ATAACTCGCAAAGCACGCGGGTGGTCTTGCTGTTTGGTGATGCACATAAGGCGTTTTGGCAGATGACGATTGATGAGCTGAAAAAGGTGACGCCGCCCGAGCGATTTTTGGCTACACAAGAAAAAGTGAAAGGGTCTTTCGCAGCGGGCTATGGCACGGTGCTGTATTTTATCGACAACAGTGCGGTGGCAGAGCTTTCAGCGAAGTTTCCGCTGTACGCAGAGAGGTTCGCGCTGTGGTCGCAGCACTCGAACGCGATGCACCAGTTTGTGATTTGGTCGGCACTGGAGGCCGAAGGGCTTGGCGCATCGCTGCAGCATTACAGCCCGCTGGTGGACGAGGCGGTGCGCGAGAAATGGCATGTGCCGGCTGAGTGGCAGATGGTGGCCCAGATGCCGTTTGGCAAGCCCATGCTGCAACCGCGGGAGAAGGAATTTAAAAGCTTGGATGAGCGCGTTTGGGTATTTGAATAGCATTGAAAAAGCGGCCCTTGAGCCGCTTTTTTTACAGGAGATATTACATCGTTATTTTGACTAGTCGGCATCAACCCATATATGATATCGGCCACAGTGAAGACACTGAAAAAGATACCCGCAAAAGGATCCGGATTTCACAAGATACTCTCTGGCATCGTCATATTCATTGAGCGCATCATACTCCGCAAATACATCATCGGCAATGCCCATTTCGACCAGTTCTTTTGTACCCACATCTCCGAGATAGGCACAGAAATCACCACAGCAGGCTAACCAGTGTTCTCCCTGCCAACTGGTATACCCGGGTGTTCTTTTGAAAAGCTCATCGATTTTTACCGCATCGCTGACTTTATCGGATTCAGCGTCCTGAACAAATTGGCCTTGGTATTTTTCAGCTGCCAAGCCGCTTTTGATACATTCAAGACATATGCAGTTAACATCTTCTCGGCAATACATCGTCGGGTAATACTGTGAAACCTCTTTCCGGCAACATTGGCAAATGCCCTTTTCGTTTTTCAGAATGCCGATCATTTGGATGTTTGGGCTGTACTTAAACGTTACAGAAGAATCATTCTTGTCAGACAATTTAGGGTTGCTCCTTGTTTAATTATTAGAGATGACACTGCTGATAAAATGAAATATATGTGTACAAATTATAACATAATATCAAAATTCACGGATAAATATTTAGTAGAAAAAAGAGACTGATTTCGCATAAGATAATTTGTAAAAAAATTTTGACCTTCATTGACTAAAGAAAAGCAAAGTGGTATATAATAATCATAACGAGCTAGCACTCGCGGGGCGAGAGTGCTAAAATGAAACAGTATAAGCTATTGAAATCAAAAAAAAGGAGTAGATGATGATGGCAAATTTGATTCCGGTAAACAGGAGAAACAAAAGCATCGCGCCCACGGGCTTTGAGGATTTTTACAACATGCTGGATGATTTCTTTACCGACCCGTGGCTGACGGGGCGGCGCACACGCGAAGCGTTTAAGATTGACGTGCAGCAGACGGATAAGGAATATACCATTGAGGCAGAGCTGCCGGGTGTGAAAAAGGACGAGGTCAGCCTTGAAATGAACGACGGTACACTTCGCATCTCGGTGAACCACGAAGAGAGCAAGGATGAGGAAACCAAGAATTACATTCACCGCGAGCGGCGTTACAGCGCGATGAGCCGCGCGGTTTACCTTGCGGATGCCGAGGCAGACGGTATTTCAGCCAAGCTCGACGGGGGTATCTTAAAGGTCAGCGTGCCGCGCCAAAAGAACGTGGATAACACGCGCCGCATCGAGATACAGTAACATGAATAAAAAACACAAAGCGCACTGACAGCCCCGCAGTGCGCTTAATGTTTTTCTCGGTATAATGTCTTGGCGTTGGTTTACTTTCCTCTTATGTCGCATATAAACGTAGGGGCAGGTTTCCACGCCTGCCCGAATGAATATGACTATTCTTTATATGAATATTCCCGTCACGTTCTGTAATCTGCGTTAATCTTCACATAATCCAGCGAGAAATCGCACGTCCACATCATGTCGGATGCTTCGCCGTCATTAAGATCGATAATATAAACCACTTCTTTTTGCTTCAGCTCTTTAAGCGCCGCCTCCTCATCAAACGCAAGGCCGCCGCCCTGAGCGCATACCTGCACGCCGCCGATATAGATATCCACCTTGGTTGGGTCAAACGCGGCGCCCGAATAGCCCGCCGCTGTCAGCAGCCGGCCCCAGTTTGCGTCGTTGCCGAAGGCTGCGGTTTTGCACAGCGGCGATTTCGCGATGGCCGACGCGATCAGATGCGCGGCTTTTGCGGAGCGCGCATGGCGCACATCAATGGTTAGCAGCTTGGTTGCGCCTTCGCCGTCCGCTGCGAGCATTTTAGAAAGCGTCACACACACCTCTTTGAGTGCAGCGAAAAATGCATTATAGTCGTCGGTATTCTCTTCAATAACAGCATTGCCCGCAAGCCCCGAGGCCAGCAGCAGCACCTTGTCGCACACGCTCGTGTCGCCGTCCACTGAAATGCGGTTGTACGAGGCATCCGCTGCGTCTTTCAGCGCTTTTTTAAGCGCCTTTGCTGATATGGCGGCATCGGTGGTGATTACGGAAATCATTGTCGCCATGTTCGGGTGAATCATGCCGCTGCCCTTGGCCATGCCGCCGATTCTGATGTCGCGTCCGTCTATCTTTACGCTGGCTTGCGCTTCTTTGCGTATCGTGTCGGTGGTCATAATCGCGGCGGCCGCGTCCGCGCCGCCCTCGCGCGAGAGCTTTGCCTGCTGCAGCCCGGCTTCGATGCGTTCAATCGGCAGCGGCATGCCAATCACGCCGGTGGAGCCGGTCAGCACATCCCGCGGGTTGCAGCCAAGAGAAGCTGCCGTGAGCTCGGCCATGCGAAGGGCATCCTTCTCGCCTCGGCTGCCAAGGCAGGCGTTGGCATTACCTGCGTTGATAATCACAGCCTGTGCGCGTCCGTTTCGCAGATTCTTGTGCGCAAGCACAAGCGAATGGCCTTTCACTTTATTTTGTGTAAACACACCCGCCGCTGTGGCGACACAGTCACATTTGATGAGTGCTAAGTCTTTGTTGCCGTTTTTTTTGATGCCGCAGGCCACGCCTGCCGCCGTAAACCCCAAGGCGTATGTTACGCCGCTGCCGTTATTCATGCGTTAAAATCCCTTTCTCAAATTACCGAATTATTATAGCATAATGCGTATCTGCGTCCATAAGTAATTAAATTTGTCATGATTGACTAATTATCTGCATTCTTTGCTTATTCAACTTTTTGATCATAGCCATCATATTTTATCGGCTCCCAAATAAGTTTCGGGATACTTTTCAAAGAAAGAATGGTCTTTATTGAAATCCTGCTCTCTGTCGATCGCCTCCAGATCGTAATGAAATATTTCATTGGCAGCTTCATTGACGAATACACCGATAAATCTTAAATCTTTACCCGGTTCGCCCAATAGAAGACCTCTTGTATTCTTAAAGTCTTTATATTGTTTTTGGTCTTGATAATGCGCGAGCAGGATTTCCAATATATCATCTTCATTCAGCTTTTTAATCATTATTTTCTTTTTCATAGATGTCATCCTTTGAATATTAGGGCTGTGTATTACTCGTGAAGCAGCATCTCTTCCAAAGCCTCGAGGCTGCGGATAAAAAAGCTGTTGCGCTGATAATCCAAAACGCCCTCCTCGTTCATATGCGACAGCTCGCGCGAGAGCGCGCTGCGGTTCACACTCAAATAGTCGGCCAGGGCCTGCCGGTCCAGCGCAATCTCAAAGCGGCGGCCGCCAGCGCGTGTCGCCTGATCAATCAGATACGATGCGATCTTTTGACGCGTGGTTTTTCGCGCCATATGATCCATCTTCTCGCTGAGCGCCAAGTTCTTCTGCGCCACAATGCGCAGCATGTTGTAAATCAGCGCGGAGTGATGCGCGCAGCACGATGAGCACGTGTGCAATATCCTTTCGAACGCGAGCAGCAGCACATCCACGTCGCTCGCGGCTTCCACCGAAACCGGGCTCGTCTTCACACCCGCGCAGACAAACGTTTCGGCAAACAGCTGCGGCGGCGTCAGCGCGCCGAGAACCGTGCGGCTGCCGAGCAGATCGGTTTTATACACCGTGGCCTGGCCCGACAGCAAAACGCCCACGTGATGCAGCGCATCGCCAGCCATTAGAATATAGCTGCCTTTCTTATAGCTTTTCTGCGCAGCGCCAAGGCACTGCAGCATGCCGTCAAGCTCGGCTTCGCCAATACCCTTGAAAAGCGCGATATTTGCAGAATAAATGGATGAAATAGTCACAACACCCTCCCGATTGTTGCAAATGCAACGGACGAATCGTTTCAAATATACGATAATAAGGCCAGAAAAGCAAGGATGAACGAAGGAGGAGAGAATAATGAAACGCAACATCATTACAATTGACGAAGATAAATGCAACGGCTGCGGGCTGTGCGTGGATGCGTGTCATGAGGGGGCGCTGGCGATGGTTGACGGCAAGGCAAAGCTGATGTCGGAATCGTACTGCGACGGCCTTGGCAACTGCCTGCCCGAATGCCCGACAGGCGCGATTACAATTGAAGAACGCGAAGCGGCTGCGTTTGATCAGGAGGCGGTGGAAAAGCATATGAAACAGCAGCATACAGGAGGCGGATGCCCGTCGGCCCGTGCGGCTGCACTGGAAAGAAAGACACAGGCGCCTGCGCCGAAACCCGCTGCGCAGGCGGTATCTGAGCTTGGCCAATGGCCGTGCCAGATTAAGCTGGTGCCGATTAACGCACCGTATTTTGACGGCGCCAAGCTGCTCGTTGCGGCAGACTGCACGGCGTTTGCTTACGCGAATGTGCACCAGGAATTCATGCGTGGCAAAATTACGCTGATCGGCTGCCCGAAGCTCGATATGGTGGATTATTCGGAAAAGCTGACAGAGATTATAAAGCACAACAACATCAAAAGCGTTGAGGTGCTGCGTATGAGCGTGCCCTGCTGCGGCGGCTTGGAATACGCGGTAAAGCAGGCGCTGCAAAGCAGCGGCAAGATGATTCCATGGCAGGTAACTGTGATTGCGCCGAACGGCGAGATTATTGAAGACTAAAAGAAACTAAAGGTGTGCTTCAATGTGAATGCACGCCTTTTTTGCGTTAGAACACGAAAGAAAGTTCAAAAACAAGGCTGAGACGGTGTATAAGCAAGCTTAGCGCCCATAAGTGAAAACAACGATGAACTTTGATGCCAGCCATTGGCATATCGCGTTTTCCAATAGTCTCACGTTGGTATATAATAAGAAAATTAACTTATTGGGAGAAGGCATGTTAAGTTTTAGACCGATAGAACTCGAAGACAAAACGAACTTTGAAATTTATACGGTGTGTCATGGATATCAAAATCTTGAAGCGTCATTCGCCAACATTTTTATTTGGCGCAAGGCATGGAACATCAAAATGGCTACCGATGATCTGGCATTGTATCTGCATTTAAGCAACGGCAGCGTTTCATTCGCTTTGCCGCCGTTTCTGGATTGCTGCGATGAAAGCATGGAAAAGCCGCTGAGACGGTATGACGAGTTTTTCGCGTCTCGGGGAGAAAAGCCGCTTTTAAAGGGTGTAACCACCGAGCAAAAGGAAAAGATAGAGCACGACTGCCCCGGCTGGTACACGTTTACCGCCGACAGGGACAGCTTTGAATATGTTTACAACGCACAGGATTTGATAACGCTCGAGGGCAAGAAGTATCACGCGAAACGTAACCATATCAACAGGTTTTTAAAAGAGCATACGTTTGAATACCGCCGCTACACAAACGAGGATTACGATGCGTGCATTTCGCTGCAGGAGCGGTGGATGGAAAACAAGGGCGAAGCGTCGCAAAGCTACGTGAACGAATTGAATGCCGCCAAGGATGCGCTGAAAAACATTGATACGCTGGGCTTAAAGTGCGGCATGCTCTATGTAGACGGCAGCCTTGAGGCCTATTCGATCGGCGAAAAGTTCGACGATATGGCAATCATCCATATTGAAAAGGCAAACCCGGATATTCAGGGCGTATTTGCGCTGATCAACAAGGAGTTCGCGAGCCGGGAGTTCAGCGATGTGAAGTATATCAACAGGGAAGAGGATATGGGCATCGAGGGGCTGCGTAAAGCCAAGCTGTCGTATTACCCCGCTTGTCTGAAGGAGAAATTTGTGGGTGTGAGAAACTTATGAGCAAGGATATTCGCCTGCTTTGTGAAGACGAACGGCCGCTGGCCAAGGCGCTGTGGAAAGAGGCCTTTAATGACTCAGACGCGTTTATCAACTGGTATTTTGCGAATAAGCTGCCGGAAGGCAGTTCGCTTTGCATGTTTGAGGGAGGCCAGCTCATTTCCATCGTTCATTTAATTCCGTACACAATCCGAATTCAGGGCAAACCGGTTAATTCCGCCTTCATTGCCGGTGTGGCCACCGCTTTAAACCGCCGCGGGGAAGGGCTGATGCGCACAATGCTGCTGGAATCGCTCAGTCTCTTAAAATCACGCGGTGTATTTATCACGCATTTGTATCCGTTCAGCCATGCGTTTTATGAGGCATTCGGATGGGCGGCTTATTCATACGTCAGCCGCCAGAAGGTCAGCGCGGCCAGCCGTCTGCGTGGCACCGAGGTAATAGAAACAGCGGATGCTGCCGTGCTTGCGCCGATATACGAGGGCATGATGCGTGCGTACGACGGTTACGTGGTCAGAGGCAAACGCGAATGGCAATGGCGTTTGGGTGAACTCAAAAGCGATAACGGGCGCTGTGCCGTGCTGCTTAAAGACGGCAGGGCCGGTGCGTATATGCTTTATCACAGCACTGATGGCAAGGCCGACATCATCGAGACAGTTTACCGGGATGAAGAAGATATCGGGGCGCTGCTCGCGCATGTGCTGTCACAAGGGCATCACATGGCCGAATATATTATACCGTCGGATGGTATGGATGCTGTGAAGCATGGCATGGCGCGCGTGGTGGATGTTCACGCGCTGCTCAACGATTTCGACGCTCAGGAATTGCTGGAAGAGATCGATGTAAAGGACGATTTTGCTTCATGGAACAATACGGCAGGCGGGGCGCGCAGCACCCTTGATGTCGCGGAACTGGCACGTATTGTTCACTGCGGAGCAAATCGGCACGAACACCAAGCCGGGCGTTTTTTTGTGCCGAAGAAGACTTGCATTTTTGAGGCATATTGATTACAATTAGTTGTTATGTGGGGATTGTTTGTGGGGATCGCCATCGGGATGCTGCAGGTGATTGGCCTGAACGCATTCACGAAGATGATAACCGGTGAAAGTATAAAAGCAAAGGCGCTTGGTGTATTTTTAATTTTTTTAAAAATCGCGCTGATTGTGTTTATCATCATTCTTATCTCCTCGGTTTCCCTCACACATGTGATATGGACGGCGGTCGGCATGTTTCTCGGTCTTATTGCGGCACTGGTGTTCATCAACATTCGGAATAATAAAATGAAAACATAGACCGCGAAATCACGGCGGAAAGGACAGCAGCGATGACACAGCTTTTGTCTACTGGTATTGGACGGATGGCATTTAAAGCGGAGCAGGTAACTGTGACCCCTCCAAAGGTTTCATTGTTTGGGCTGGAAGTTCCAGAAACACTTTTTTTCACATGGATTGTGATGCTCATTTTGATTGCTGTCGCAATATTGGTTCGTATTCTCATCATTCCGAAATTCAAAACAGTTCCCAAAGGAATACAAAATATACTCGAGATGTTTGTGGAGTTTTGCGAAAAATTCACAAACACGCAGCTGGGCAAACGCGGTTCGTCGTATGCGGCCTATGTGTTTACAATTGCCGTGATGATTGTTTCCACCAGCATGATTGAGCTTTTCGGTTTTCGCGCACCGGCCACCGATATCAATTTCACCATTGCGCTCGCGCTGATGTCGTTCGTGCTTATCAACGCGTTTGGCTTCTATGCCACAGGCTTTATCGGCCGCTTGAAGTGGTTTGTCAAACCCATCGGTTTTATGCTTCCCATTAATATCGTCACGCATGCGGTCATTCCGGTTTCGCTCTCATTCCGTCTTTTCGGCAACATGTTTGCGGGTCTGGTTGTGATGGACTTACTGTACAGCGTGACATATTTGTCTATCGGGGTGCCGGCTTTTCTGGCCATGTACTTTAACTTGGCGCATGTGGGCATTCAAACGTACATATTCCTCGTGCTGACACTGTCCTTCATGGAAGAGACGGTGCTGTACGGGGCTAAAAGATAAAATTAAAATAAAGTTTATAATTACTGGAGGTAAACAATCATGGGAACGGCACTTATTGGGATCGGTGTAGGTATCGCGGTTTTAACAGGACTCGGCGCAGGTATCGGCATGGGTCTCGCGACTAAAGGCGCGACGGAAGCGGTGGCACGGCAGCCCGAAGCCAGCGGTAAAATCAGTACAATGCTGCTTATCGGCCTTGCTTTTGCCGAGACGACGGCTATTTACGGTTTTGTTATTGCCATATTGATGTTCGGAAAGATCTGACCGGGGGCAATACGTAACCAACCATTAAATGAGGTGTAATTATGCTGGAAATAGAGCCTTTGCAGATCGGCCTGCATGTATTGAATGTTGTCATTATGTTTTTCGTACTCAAACTGCTTGTTTACAAGCCGATTTTGAAGTTCATGAAAAAACGCGAACATTCTGTTTCGGATAAAATCGATGAACTTGATGCGCGTGAAAAACAATTGATACAGCAAAAGGAAGAGTATGAGCATCTGCTGGCAGAGGCGCATAACGAGGCAGCTGAACTTATCACTAAAAGCAATGAGATGGCTAGGGATCATGCACGTGAGATTGTTGACAACGCTAAAGAACACGCAAGGAACCTTGTGGTCAGAGCTAAAAAAGAGATTGAAGCCGAGAAGGTACAAGCACGCTTGGATATGCGCAAGCAGATAGCCGAGATGAGCATACAGATTGCCGAAAAGGTGCTGGAAAGAGAAATTTCTTTGGATGATAACCATAAGATCATTGACGAGTTCTTCGAGAGGGTGGGATAAGTGGTTATCGAAGGAAAACTCAAATCGGCTGTGCCGCTCGATGAGCTGACAGTACAGTCGATCAAAAAGCGCTTTGAAGCGCTCACCGGCGCGGATATCACGTTCAAAACAGAGATCGTGCCGGAATTATTGGGCGGTTTTGTTGTGGTGATCAACAACAAGGTCTACGACAGAAGTGTTCGCTCTCATTTGGGAAAAATCAAAAATTATATTATCGATACCGAGACGCCGTATCAAGAGGATGCCTTGGAAGCGGGCGATTTCAACTTGGATTTTGACGCCGAGGAGTTCAGTGAGGCAGCCAGAGAAAGAATTGATAAATTTAAGGGCGCTATTGATACCACAGAAGTGGGTACGGTGACTTATGCGGGCGACGGCATCGTGCATGTGGCCGGGCTGGAAGGCTGCAAATACGGCGAACTGCTGGAGTTTGAAAACGGTGCCTACGGTATCGTTATGAACCTTTCTAAGGAAAGCCTCGGTGCGGTGCTGCTGAGCGGCGCGCAGGATGTTATTGAAGGCTCAACCGTGCGCAACACGGGGACGGTCGTGCAGGTGCCGGTGGGCGACGTGCTGCTCGGGCGTATTGTGAGCCCGCTCGGCGTGCCGATGGATAACAAGGGCAAAATCGCCGCAACCAAATACCGCACGATTGAAGCGGAAGCGCCGATGATTTTCGACAGAACGGGTGTTAGACAGCCGCTGGAAACGGGAATTTTGAGCATCGACAGCATGATCCCGATTGGCAAAGGCCAAAGAGAGCTGATCATTGGGGACCGGCAGACGGGCAAAACGGCTGTGGCTGTGGATACAATACTGAATCAAAAGGGCAAAAACGTCTACTGCGTGTATGTTGCCATTGGGCAGAAAGCCTCTACGATTGCGTCCATCATACAGACGCTCGAAGAAGAAGGCGCGATGGAGTATACCATTGTTGTGGTTTCCACAGGCAGCGACATGCCGTCCATGCAGTACATTGCGCCGTATGCGGGATGCGCGATTGCCGAAGAGTTCATGTACAACGGTAAAGACGTGTTGATCGTATACGATGATTTATCAAAGCATGCTGTGGCTTACAGAACAATGTCACTGCTGCTTCGCCGCCCGCCGGGCCGCGAAGCCTATCCGGGCGACGTTTTCTATCTGCATTCACGGTTGCTGGAACGTGCCGCGAAGCTGAACGATGAGAGAGGCGGCGGCTCAATGACGGCACTGCCGATTATTGAGACAATGGCGGGTGATATATCCGCATACATACCGACAAACGTGATTTCCATTACAGACGGACAGATATTCTTGGAGTCTGAGCTTTTTAACGCGGGCATTCGTCCGGCGGTTAATGTCGGCCTTTCCGTGTCGCGCGTGGGCGGCAGTGCCCAAACAAAAGCGATGAGAAAGGTGGCGGGGCGTTTACGCCTTGATCTGGCGCAATACCGTGAACTCGCGGTTTTCGCCCAGTTTGCTTCTGACCTTGACAAAGCGACGCGCGAAACGCTGGAGCAGGGTGCGCGGCTCACCGAATCACTCAAACAGGGCCAGTACTCGCCATATCAGACGGCCAGTCAGGTTATACTTCTTTATGTTTCTGTGAACAAATATCTGATTAAGCTGCCCATGACGCATGTCAAGCCGTTCTTAAGCCAGTACCTTCAGCATGTTGATACAAATTATCCCGAAGTACGAATCGGCATCAATAAAACAGGCGATTTATCGGATTCGTCAATCGGTTCGCTCAAAAAAGCTGCAGAGGAGTTCTTAAAGCAGTATTGCCAGCAGAACGGAATTAAACTGGAAGAAGAGGAAAACGAGTAATGGCGAGCATGGCGGATATTAAGCACAGCATACGCTCAATTTCCGAAACGGAACAAATCACGCGGGCAATGCACCTGATATCCACGTCTAAAATGAAAAAGGCGATTAACAAGTATGAATCGAACCATGTGCATTTTGAACGTGTGCAGGGTGTGCTCAAGGATATTTTGACGCATACAAAAGAGATCGAGCATCCGTATGTGGGCGAAAGCAAGGGAAAACGGGCGGCCTATATTGTGATTTCTGCCGATAAGGGCATGTGCGGCGGTTATAACCACAACGTATTAAATCTGGCGCTTAAACGTATGGAAGACGTGCCGGAACGGTATATTCTCACGGTCGGGCAGATCGCCCGCGCGTTTTTCGAGAGACGTGGTTATATGATCGACGTTGAATTCATGCATATTTCCCAAAACCCGACGCTTTATAATGCGCGCAATATCACGGGTGATATTCTTGAGCTTTTTGACAAAGACATCATGGATGAAGTGTATGTGGTGTACACCAAGTTTATTTCCGTTATGAAGCAGGAAGCGCGTGTGTTAAAGCTGCTGCCGCTGCATATCGGTGATTTGATTGACGTATCGGCGGAATCGCAATACAACGCAGAGCTTTTTTATCACCCGACACCCAAGCAGGTGTTCGACGTCCTGGTGCCGCAGTACATCATCGGCCTCGTCTACGGCTGTCTCGTGCAAAGCTATGCGAGCGAGCAGTGTGCGCGAATGACGGCCATGGAGAGTGCGACCAACAATGCCGAGGACATGATAGAGAGACTTTCGATGGAATACAACAGGGCCCGCCAGTTTGCGATAACAAACGAGATCTCCGAAATTATCGGGGCGCTCGATGCATTGAAATAGGAGTACATTATGGATGATTACACTATCGTCAACAAAGGCGAGTTGATACGCATCACAGGGCCGGTGTTGGACGTGAAATTCTATGACGGCCATTTGCCTGCCATATACTACGCGCTGGTTATCAGACTGCAGGATCGTGAGGTTTGGCTGGAGGTCGCGATGCATATCGGCGACGATACGGTGCGCTGCATCGCGCTGCATGCAACAGAAGGCCTGTATTGCGGGCTCGCAGTTATTAATACGGGAAATCGTATCACAATACCTGTGGGGCAGAAGGCGTTGGGACGCGTGATGAATGCAATCGGCGAGCCCATCGACGGCAAAGGCCCCATCAATGCCTCTGTTAAGCTGCCGATTCACCGCCAGCCGCCCAAGTTCGCCGATCAGAACCCGGCAACGGAGCAGTTTGAAACGGGTATCAAGGTGATTGATCTGCTGGCCCCGTACGCAAAGGGCGGTAAAATAGGCCTGTTTGGCGGCGCGGGCGTGGGAAAAACCGTGTTGATCATGGAGCTGATCCGCAACATCGCAACGGAACATGGCGGTTACAGCGTGTTCACGGGGGTGGGTGAGAGAAGCCGCGAAGGCAACGAACTCATCGAGGAAATGAGTGAATCCGGCGTTATTGAAAAGACGTGTTTGGCTTTTGGGCAGATGAACGAACCGCCGGGCTCAAGAATGCGCGTGGCGTTCACCGGGCTCACGCTTGCAGAGCAGCTTCGTGACGAAGAGCATCAGGACGTGTTGCTGTTTATCGACAACATCTATCGTTTTATACAAGCCGGTTCCGAGGTTTCGGCGCTGCTCGGGCGTATTCCGTCAGCGGTAGGTTACCAGCCGACCCTCGCTTATGAGCTGGGCGCGCTGCAGGAGCGCATCACGTCCACAAAGGGCGGTTCTATAACATCGGTGCAGGCCATTTATGTGCCGGCAGACGACCTGACAGACCCCGCACCGGCCACGACGTTTACGCATCTTGATGCGACCACCGTGCTTTCGCGTCAGATCGCGGAGCTTGGCATCTATCCCGCTATCAATCCGCTGGAATCGTCGTCGCGAATCTTAGATCCGCGTATAATCGGCGACAAACATTACAACGTTGCGCGGCGTGTTCAAGAAGTGCTGCAGCGCTACAAAGAGCTGCAGGACATCATCGCGATACTCGGTATGGAGGATTTAAGCGACACGGACAAAACCATCGTGTACCGTGCGAGAAAGATACAGCGTTTCTTCTCTCAGCCGATGTCGGTGGCTGAGGTATTCTCGGGTATTCCCGGCAAGTATGTGCCGCTGGAGCGTACCATCGAGAGCTTCCGTGCTGTGGTGGACGGCGAAGTGGATGATATCCCCGAAGGCGCTTTCTTTATGGCGGGCGACATCGAGGATGTGAAGCAAAGGGTGAAAAAGGATAAGGCGGTGGGTTAGATTATGCCTGCAAAATACATGCTGGAAATCATTACACCTGAGCGGATTTTCTTTCGCGGTGAGGTGGAAAGCGTCATTATTCCGGCGCCGGACGGGTTTATGAGCATACAGAAAATGCACGAGCCGATGGTGGCTGCCATCAACATAGGCTCAATGAGGATACTCGCGGACGGCGAATGGATGGAATGCACGACTTCGGAGGGGTTTGTTGAGGTGCGCCCCGACGAAACGATCATCTTTTCGCAGACGGCCGAGTGGCCGAATGAAATCGATCTGCGCCGCGCTCAGGAAGCCAAGGAGCGCGCCGAAGAGAAATTGCGCCAGCAGCTCAGCCATCAGGAATACATGCAGAACCAGATTGCGCTGGCCAGAGCCATGGTGCGCTTAAGAGCCGGGCGCAAGAGCCGCAATATCGATTAATCAAACCAAACGCTGCATTCATTGCGGCGTTTTTTGGTTTGCTCCACTGTTTGGAGAAGCTAATAAAGCAAAGCACAAGCCTTCTCCTTGAGAGAAGGGCAGAGTATTGAAAAACCTCTTATCATGGCCCCCTCTGACGAGGGGGCTGTCACCGATAGGTGACTGGGGGAGAGAAATGGCATAAAACCGCACTCTCTCCAACACTCCGTGCCAGCTCCCGGTTCATCCCATTGTCATTTGAGGGATATTTTATTGGGTTGGCCTTCCCTTGGGTGTAAGGCGGCGTGCAGCATGGGATGACGGCAGACACATATCATATACATTCTTCAGCCGCTGACAGGGTAACAGCTTCGCAAAGTGTGAAAGACATCATAACATCACATCAATGAGAACTCATCAATGTCATCTATTATAATAGGGTACAGCCGGTCATTTTATTTATCTTTTTGAGGGAGCTATGACGGAACTCATCTTACTCAGACACGGTAAAACAGCATTTAACGAAAAAGGGGTGTATTGCGGCAGCAGCAACCCGCCGCTCTCGCCTCAGGGCATTGCCGAAACGAAGCGCACCGCAAGACAGTTTGAAGCACTGGAGCCGGATGCCGTGTATGTGAGCGCCAGCCACCGCGCGGTGCAGACTGCGCGCATCATTGCGCCGCACAGGCCTGCCATCATCATGCAAACGCTGCGCGAAATAGACTTCGGAGAGTTTGAAGGGTATCATGCAGACGAGATAGCGCAGCGCATGCCCAAGGCTTGGGAAACGTACTTAAACGATCCGCTGGGCTTCACATTTCCTGGCGGAGACTGCGTACAGGAGTTTCTCGAAAGCGCCTATGAAGCCGTCCGGCAGATCATTGATGCACATGATGCTCACAGGGTGCTCATCGTCACGCACAAGGGCGTGATGATGGCAGTGCTGTCACTTCTGCTGCATGGCGATTACCAGCACTGCTTTAGCTACGATGTCCGTCCTTCCGGGTTCGCTAGGCTTCGTATCTATAACGACAGCAGCGTACTGACGCAGCTGTTCTGACACCGCTCTCAGGTATATAATTTCCGACTTTGGTCAATAATCAACGCGAAAACATTGACAATGACAAAGGAGGATGTTATGTCTGTAGAGAGAGCAACGAAAATGCTTATATTAAGCAGCGCGCGTACGCTTTTCAGCGAAAAAGGCTACGACAATACGCCCGTCGAGGAGATTTGCGCGCTGGCCGGCATTGCAAAAGGAACATTTTTTTATCATTTTGAAAGCAAACAGTCCATCGTACGCTATATTGTCGCGATGCAGCTTAACGAATATGGCAGACACTTGAGAGAACAGATGGAAACACTCGGCGACGCGATATCGAAAGCAGAGTTTTTCGTATCCGCGTTGATAGAACAAGGCGATACAGCCAACGAAGCCAACTCATATTTTAAGGATTTTGAGCCGGAATGGTATGCCACGGTGGTTAAGGAAGAACGCATGCTGGCGCTGCTTCCGCTGCTTGAAGACGTGGTGTCGGAAGGCATCGACGAAGGTTATTTTCGCCTGAAGAACCCGTCTGCGTGTGCGGCCATTGCGTTTTTGGGTATCGATTCATATTTGCATTATAAGCCTGTGCAAAGCGACGAAACAAAGAGCGGCATACGCGAAATGACGGCCAAAACACTTGGCATAAAGGAGGCTCTGTTCGCTCTTTAATACGAGGAGGAAGACGAATGAAAACGGCGGTGGTTTACTATTCGCTGGACGGCAGCACCAAAGAGGCTGCGGTACAGATTGCGCAGCGCGTCGGCGCACCGGTATTTGAACTGGAAGAGGTAAAGAAAAGGAGCGGAAAGCCGATGTCTTTCATGGCGGCAGCCTTTGGCGCTTTGATCGGCAAAAAAAGCAAGCTGAAAGAAAACCCGGCGAAGCTATTGGCGGACTATGACGTGATTTATTTGGGGTCGCCGATCTGGGCCTCCCGCATCGTTCCGGCAATTAACACCTTCTTAAGCCAACTCAGCGCGGCGGGCAAACAGATCATCTTTTTTACGCTGCAGGCCGACCCGAACCCGCTACCTCCGGAAGGGCTGAATAAGCTGACCAGCCGTCTAGAACAAAAGGGTGCTTCTGCAACCCGCGTGATCCGTCTGCATGGCGACAAGCCGGGAGTAACCGCATCACCGACGCATATACAAGAGCAGTTGGATAAAATCCTTGCAGAATAATCGCATCATTTGGCGAAATGTTACAATTGTATTACGGAAACATTGACACCGCGCGATTTTTCGGCTATGATGAATCTGGGAATACGTATCCATTTTGACAAGGAGAGAGCCAGATGGGCAAACATCAAGGCATTCTTGAAAAACTGAAAAGCAAAAAGAGACAGTCTGTGCCGACGCATCGGATTGCTGTTCCCGATTATGTAGACGATAACATACAGGGACCAGCAGCAATGATGCCGACTGATGATTTTTTTGATCAGTCAGAAAGCAGCGAGCCCGGAACTGTCGGCCGCTGCGGCAATGCTGATTCCGGTTATCGGGTGAAGTCTGCTAAAGTGACATCTAAACCGATTGCGGGCAGTCTGAATATGAGCCGCCGTCATCGGAGCAGCAAAAAAACAGTTGCGAGTAAACTGAAAACGGCTAAAGATACTATTTTGGGTAAACGGACGAAGGAAAGCGCCGCGCTTGAATTTGCGATGAATCATAAACGTGTCAGCAAGCGGCAGCGCCGTAGAAGAATGCTTCTGGCCTATATTGGGACAGGCATTGTTGTGGCTGCTGTGCTGCTCATCGTGGTGTTAGTGCCGGGCGGAAAAGCAGCATCCATTGCAGACGCAAGCACCGGCTTACAGGTTGCGGCAGCCGACGATATAGCGACCAGAAACGGGACGACGGCAGTGCCCACTGTACAGGCATCTCCGACGACAACGGCAGACAGCGGTTTTGAAGTGATGGGAGAAGCAGCCGAGCCCGCAGAAAGCCTTGCGCCCACAGAAAGCCTTGCGCCCACAGAAGCACCCACGGTTGAGCCAACGGAAACGCCGACACCCATAGCCACGACCAACCCCGATCCGACACCACCGCCGATCACAATTGAGAGCTGTGTGGACGACTTTATTGTGAAAGCGAATAAGTACTACAACGATTATAAATACTCGTCTAACCATTATAACTACACCGAAGACGATGTGTATATGCTCGCGCAGATCATTACGAGCGAGGCGCGCGGCGAATCTCGTACGGGTATGATCGCCGTGGGCAATGTGGTGATGAACCGCGTGCTGAACCGCTATAAGTTTCCAAACACAATAGCGGGTGTGATCACAGCGCCCGGCCAGTTTGCGTATAATTCCGGTGTAAAGCCGACCTCCGCTGCGAAATCGGCTGCGCGGTATGTGCTGCAGGACGAAGTTTGGGTAATTGCGCAGGATGTTTATTATTTTCGTTCGGGTGCGGCAGCCGGCGTCGATTGGAGCAGCCACAAGTTTTATACAAAGATCGGCGGGCATTGCTTTTATTCGCATAATTACGGCGGACGGCATCGCGGCGGCGAACCGCCGCCGAGGCTATTCGAGCGCGTATACAAATACGCGCAATACGGCTGTTTGCCGGAAAAACGCGTTTACCGCATACAATACATGCTCAACAAGCTCGGGTATGACGTGAAGGCAGACAGTTATTTCGGCAAAGATTCTGTTGATGCGCTGAAGGCGTTTCAGGAGAAGCACGGAATGAAAGCGGATGGTATTGCCGGGCCTTCAACGGTTAAAAAGCTGATTGACGAATACGGGATCACCAATTATTACGCTCAATTTATGGCGGAAGATTAAAAATCATATCGACTATGTGTTATAATGCGGGGGCAACGCTGTTGCCCCTGTTTTTGTGAGATCGTGTATAAGTTTGCCTGTGCAAGCGGCAACAAATTTCAGACATGTGCTGAATCATTTATGTCACAAGGTTGAGTGGGATTTTCAGGCCGCTGCGCAGAGGACTGTATAATTAATTGATTAAAAACGATAGTTACGGAAGGGGTCATTCTTTCCACTGCGTAGTCGTCGCTCGCTCCTCAGGATGACCGAAATTAGTGACTTTCCATAGCAATGACAATACTAAGTATATCAACAGCTTCCCCTTCAAGGGGAAGCCATAAAAGGGGGAATAGCAATGGAATTTGAACTGCTTAAAAAACGCTTTGCCGTATGTCTGCTGGATGAACCGATGCTGCCGCAGGGTGAGTTCGTCTCGCTGACGATCAGCGGCGGTGAAATATCACTCGTATGCGAGGAAGAAAGTGTGCCGAATGGGTGCAAGGCCGAAACAGGCTGGTGCGCGCTGCGCATCAAAGGGCCGCTCGATTTTTCGCTTGTTGGCGTATTGGCTGATGTTTCAAAGGTGCTGGCCGACGAACATATCAGCCTTTTTGCGCTATCCACCTTTGAAACGGACTATGTGCTTGTAAAAGAAGAGAATTTAAGCCGGTCGATTCAAGCGCTTCAGGCACAGGGGCACAGCGTTCTTTAGGCATTTTAGCACCGGCGTACAACAATCAAAAAATCAAACTCGCCGCAAATATTACGGTTTTATTACAAATACATTTACAAACCTTTATGTTTCGCGATATAATGATTCATGCGGAAAAGAAAAATGAAGGAGCCTTGCATGAAAAAAACCGTCAAATCTTTTCCCGGGAGATCTTACAAAAGTCGAAGCTTAAAAAACGGATCGGTATTACGCCTTTTCGCGAAGGTGATTTTATTATGCCGTCAGTTAAAAGCAGCCTTTCATAAAAAGGGACAAGCCGGGCGTGCACGCAGAATCGTGATGTATGCGAGCGGTGGTTTTGTATTGGTAGCCGTTATGATGACGCTGGTGCTGACAGGCGGCGGCAATGCCGCGCCGAAGCCCGAAGAGCCATCTGAGACATCAGCTCAAATCGCCTTGCTTCCTGAGTTGCCGATTGCGACGACCGCGCCGGATATAACGCCGATTGCGACGACCGCGCCGGACATCATGGAAACGCCGGAGCCGACGCCAAAGCCGACACCAAAACCGAAGACGACTCCGAAGCCGACAGAAAAGCCTGCTGCAACGCCGAAGCCTGCTGCAACGCCGAAGCCCTCTAAAACGCCAAAGCCGGTAAGCACACCGCAGCCTGCACCACCGCCGCCGCCGCAGGAGGTTGCGGGTGATATGGGGGCAAGGCCGGGTACTGTAGATGAAGCGGCTGCCGCTTTTGTTGTGCAGGCAGATGCCTATTACAACGACATGGGATACTCAAGCAACTCGTACGCGTATACAGAGAACGAAATAAAAATTCTTGCCCGCATCATCGAGATTGAAGCACGAGGACAACCAACAGACGGTATGGTTGCCGTGGGAAATGTGGTACTGAACCGGGTGCTGAATACGGGTAAGTCTATTGAGCAGGTTGTCAAATCCAGCGCTTTTCCCTATTCGGAAGGATCATGGTCGCAAGCATCAATGAATGCAGCGAGCGCCGTGCTGGACAGCGAGTATTGGGTGGTGCCTCAGAATTCTTATAACTTTAAAGCCGGCAAAGATGAATCGAACTGGGGGAGCCACATTTTTTATAAAAAGATAGGCGGTAATTGTTTCTATATTGACAACAGCGGCCGCCGCAATACCAATGGCTTGATCCCGCCGAAGCTGTTTGACAGGACGTACAAATTCGCACAATACGGCTGTAAGGTACAGGAACGCGTGAAACGCATCCAGTATATGCTGAGTGCCCTTGGGTACGGTGGTTCGGCAGACGGTGTGTTCGGTAAAGGCACAGCGGAAGCGCTGAAGCAGTTTCAGGCGTCTCAAGGGCTTGGGGCTGACGGTGTGGCCGGTACGGACACCGTAAAGGCACTGATTAACGCATTTGGGTTTGATAAATACTGCGCAACGTATTACGGCGGCTGAGCCGCCCACGGCACGATATAAGCTCGATTCATTAAAGAGAAGCTCTGCTGAGCTTCTTTAAGGTTACTTGTGTCATTCCGTTGGAGCGTAAGCGATCGAGGAATCCCATGTTTAAAGCGTTTTGCCATGGGATGCTTTCCACTGCGTAGTTACGTCGCTCCGCTCCTCAGCATGACATAAGTTGGGGTTTATCCACACTCTGGAGAAGCTCTGCTGAGCTTCTTTTTTGTTAGGCACGGGATCAGTTTCAAATACACGCTGTCAGACAAGCCCTTATCAGTTGCCTTATGGCGATAACTTTTTCTCTGAGATGAAGCTAATGAACATCATATTTGACTGAAATGATTGAAGATTTGCCTCATCAAAAAAAGGCTACTAAATGCCCATTAATGAAAAAATGATTTCCTCACAACACAATATAAAGAAAAATCTGCATAAAAAAACCATCAAATTGTGAACAAATTGTATCAATTTTGAGAAAAGCGCATAAATATATTACAAAAGTATTACAATCTTTATTGACAAACAAAAAGAGGTCAGTTATTATGGCACATGCGGGAAAATTGTTTAGTTTAACAGGGAGATTAATAGAACAGATGAAATTTAATACGGGCATTCGTGCTCAAGGGAAGCTCTTTTGCCTCAAAGGCGAAAAGGCTAGGCCGGCGAAAACCGGCCGAACAGCATCGGTTTCGAAGCTGCCCCAAACGGATGAACCGGATATCATGTATCTGGAGGAGACCCCGGCGATTCTCGCGAAAAAGAAATTGACCGCCGACGAGGTCGCACAAATCGTTGCTGAAAACGGACACCGTTTTCAAGGCAAAGGCCACAGCCATCGGTTGACGCTTTCGAAAAGGTTTTATAAGCTGCTGAGTTTCAGAAACATTTCCGAAACAAATCTTGCGAGGCGAAGAAGCCATCGAATCAAGCTGCTGATCGCATACTCACTTACCGGTCTTGTGATTGCAGCTGCATTGCTCGTGTTCGTGTTGCCGGAAGGCAGCCATGCGGCAACCGAAAAAATTGCGGAGCCGGCTGTGGTCGTCAGACACAATCCGCGAATTGAACAACTGGGTATCAACCCGTCTCTACTGATTGTAGAGGAGAAAAAAGTAAGGCTGCCCGATGTGCCCACCGTCACCTCCATGCTGATTGATGACAGCACGGATGCGGCGGTCACGGTTATTGATGAAGCCGGAGCCACACCCGAGCCTACGCCGGAACCGACGCCGACTCAGGAAGCGGCACCGACACCGATAGCCGTGGATGAGCTGGTTGCGTTCTATGTGGACGTTACGGACAGCGACTATGAACAGACAGGCTATTCCACCAACTCCTATGAGTACACGGACGACGAGCTTTATCTGCTCGCACAGATCATCACAAGCGAGGCGCGCGGCGAGACCTTTGAAGGCATGGTCGCCGTCGGTAACGTGGTGATGAACCGGGTGCTCAACACCGAGGAGTTCGGCAACACGATCGCAAGGGTCGTGAAAACAGGCCAATTTGCTTATTCAAGGCACACACGCCCGACACCCGCTGCAAAACGGGCGGCCAGAGCTGTGCTGGAGGATGAGTATTGGGTACTGCCGCAGAATGTGTATTTCTTCAAATCACATTCAAGGGAGGGGAAGGACTGGGGGAGAAACGATTATTATACCGCGATAAAAGGACACTGTTTCTACCTTTATCCGTACAAGGGCCGTTACAACGGCGACGGCATTCCGCCGAAGCTGTATGAACGAAACTACAAGTATGCCCAGTACGGCTGCACACCGTCGGAGCGCGTGCTGCGCATTCAGCAAATGCTGAATGCCATCGGTTTCCGCGTGAATGAGAACAGCTATTTCGATAAGAAAACGCGCAACGCGATTAAGCTGTTTCAGGAAACGAATGGACTGAGTGCAGATGGCGTGGCCTCGCCGGACACGATTGCGGCGCTGATTAAAGCCTATGGCTTTGAGAACTATATCGCCGCATATGCTGCGCAGCAGGCTGCGTAGCACAGACACCAAAGATGCATGATATTCGACGACCATCCCGGGAAAGGTTTTCCGGGCATCCAGAAACAAAAGCCGCATGTCAACACGATGTGCGGCTTTTGTCGTTTTATGCGGTCTAATATTCTAGGATGTTTCGCAAATGCTTAAGCGCGCTCTCGTCGCCCGAGAAAGCAGCCTTAGCGAGTTCATCCAGCGTTTGCTTGCTGCCGGGGCGGGGGAGCGCGGCACCCGTACAGAGCTGCTCATACATCGCGTATAAAATATCGCTTTGCTGATACACCTCCAGCCCGGCAATCACAGGCAGCACGCCGAGCGGCTCGAGCTTCTTCTGAGCGCTTTCGCTCAAAAGCGCCGTCACAAAGCTTTCAGCCGTTTCCTGACGCAGCGCATCCTCATTTTTCGTGATGCCAACCATCTGCACCATATCGGTATATGGGCCGATGGCATATGAAACAAAGGGCGGCACATCGCCCTGCGTGAAGGATTCGCTCGCTTCAAACAGCTGCCGATGCGACGCAATCAGCACGCCTTTTTCACCCGCGCAGAAGGCTTCAAAGCCGCCCTGCCAATCGGCCTCTAGATCCAGCGCCGCGTCGGGAGGCGCGGGTTCACCCCATGTGGAGATGTTCGGCTTTTCGCCCTCCGGGTAAGCATGCAGCGCAAGCGCGGGCAAAGCCGTGCAGCCCTCTTCGCTATCAAAGCATATGCCGGTTTTAGCGGCGTTAAGCAAATCTTCCGGCCGTATGCCCCGGCCCGAGGGGACATCAATGCCGCTTTCCGCCAGCTTATCGGTGTTGATCAACATGCAGTAGCCGCCGCACATATAAGGATAGGAGGTGTCCGGCAGACCGGTGAAGATGGTTTGCTGCGGCGGAAGCGCGGCGAGGTCAAACGGCAAGGAGACACCGTAAGGATACGAAACAATATCGCAAGAGTCGCCGTTTTTCAGCGCCTGCTCGGCCTGCTCGGCAGTCAGCGTGTGCAGCTCGATAAACACGTGCGGATTTTGAGCTTCAAACTGAGTGATTCGCTTTTGCAAAAAAGCCGCACCTGACGACCCACCGGTGCGCCAGCCGGAAATATGCCAGAGCGACAATATGCCCTGAAAATAAGGCTTCGGGGGCAGCTTTTCATAGTATGAAAGTATCAGCCACGGCGAGAGACAAATCAGCAGCAGCGCCAAAGCACATAAAAAATAAGCAACAGGCTTCATGTAGACACCTCTTGCTTATTTATACTTTAGTTCTGTCTTATTAATGCCTGCCGAGCATCGCCGCGCCGATGATTCCGGCATCGTTGCCTGAAACAGCGAGCCTTAAATCCGCGTATTTCTGGCCGGCGAAAACGCCTTTGTGCGCGCTGGCCTTAATCACGCGCTGCAGCAGAAAATCGCCCGCGCCCGATACGCCGCCTCCCAGAGCGATGATGTCCGGATCGAGCATATTCTCAATGGTGCCGATGCCCATTGCAAGGTGCTTGACGTATTCGTCCACAATCGCGAGCGCGATATGATCGCCCTCTTTGGCACAGTCGAGCACGAGCTTGGCGGTCACCTTGCTCAAATCGCCTTCGGTGAGGTGGTGCAAACGGCTCTCGGGGCGCTCCACCACGCAGCGCCGTCCCTGACGAATCAGTGCCGTTGCGGTGGTGTACGTTTCGAGACACCCTTTGTTGCCGCAGGTACATGGGATACCGTCCGGCACGATCTCGATATGTCCGAGCTCGCCGCCCATGCCGTGCGCGCCGCTGAACGGCTTGCCGTTAATAATGATGCCGCTGCCAAGCCCGGTACCGAGCGTTAGCAGCACGCCCACATCGCTGCCCTTCAGTGCGCCGAGGTGATATTCATACACGGCGGCCACCGTTGCGTCGTTATTTGCGAACACGGGCACGTCCAAATGCTTTTTCATTTCAGATTCCAGAGGCACATCAATCCAATAGAGGTTAACGGCTGTGGCAATGCCTTTGCGCGCAAACCCCGGAATGCCGATGCCGATGCTGGCGATTTGGCCAGCCGGTATGCCGTTTTTCCCGGCAAGACTGATAATTGCACCGGCCATGTCGCTGATCACCTGCACATAGCCGCGCTCCACGCCGGTGGGCAGGCTTGTTTTACACACGAGGTTAAGGTTTTCATCCACGAGGCCCGCTTTTATACCCGTGCCTCCGAGATCGATTCCTGCCAGAAACATCATTGACTCCTTTTAATAGTTGTATTAAACCGATCATTGTTTTACGGTGTGGGGCAGGAGCCTTTCATGCTGTCGGGTGCGATGATGCTTAAGAGCTTGCTGTCCAGCTGTTCTGCGGTCACCTGTCCCATGCATTTGAGGCGGTAGTTCATGGCAGCCACCTCGATGATGATGGCGAGGTTGCGGCCGGGCCGCACAGGTATCGTGATGATCGGTATTTTAACGCCGAGTAATGTGATGTATTCGGAAGTGAGCCCGAGGCGGTCGATGTTCATCGGGTCACCCGGCTCTAAGTTCACGGCCAGTTCGATGGATTTTTCTACGAGCACCGCACCAATACCGTAAAGCGTACGCACATCGATGATACCAAGGCCTCTTATCTCCATCATATGGCGAATGACCTCGGGAGACTGACCGATAAGCTGATTGTCGGATAACTTGACGATTTCCACCACGTCGTCCGCAACAAGCCTGTGTCCGCGTTTAACAAGCTCGAGCGCCGTTTCGCTTTTGCCCACGCCCGAATCGCCCATAAGCAGTATACCCACGCCGTAAATGTCCATCAGGCCTGCGTGACGCGATATGCTCGGTGCCAGCACCTTGTCGAGGTAAACCGTCGTCTTGTGGCTGAGCTTGGTGGTGGTGAGGCCAGACATGAGAATCGGTGTGTTGTATTTTTTCGCTGCTTCAATCATTTCGGGCGGGGGCGTTAAATTGCGCCCAATCAGCACGCATGGCATCTGGCTGGCGAAATATTTGTCGAGCCGGTCACGTTTCAGTTCGGGGTCCAGATTTTGCAGATATGTCATCTCAACCATACCGAAAAGCTGTATACGGTTCACAGCGAAATATTCAAAGAACCCGGCCATCTGCAGGCCCGGCCTGTTTAAGTCCGAGGTGTTGATATCAATGGTGTCGACATCGCCTCTGAAGATGATGTTCAGATTCAAATCGCGGGCGAGATCATCAATATTGAGCTTGGTTTTCATTCAAATGCCTCCGGAACAAATTTTTCTATCACATGGGCCACACCGTCTTCATCGTTTGAAGGGCAGATGTAGTCGGCGGCTTGTTTGGTGATGGGGGTGGCGTTCGCCATCGCAACGCCGAGCCCGGCAGCCTTTATCATTGGAACATCAATCTCGGCATCGCCGATTGCGATAATTTCCTCTCTTTTTACATCGTAATACTCCGCCACAAACATAAGCGCATCGCCCTTGCTGATGCCGGGGCTGGAGAATTCGAGGTAGATCGGCTTGGAGCGGGTGATGTTGAGCATCGGAAACCTTTTTTTTGCCGTCTCCTGCAGATCATCCATGCGTTCCGGATCGGAAATCAGTAGTAGCTTGGGTGTATGTATCTCATCCAGTTCGAGCAAATTCGGCATGACCACGCCCGTAATGGCATTGGCCTTTTTATAGCCGCCAATGTATTTGTTTTCTTCGCGATAGACGAGGTCGCCGTCGATATAGACTTGAAAATGCACGCCTTGTTCCATCGCAAAAGCCAGCAGCTCTTTTACAATGGCAGGGTCTACGGTGCGCCTGAACATGCAGGATCCGTCTTCATCGTATATTTCCGCGCCGCCTGTGGTAATCATTGCGGATTTAAGCCCGAGGGCCTCGTGAAAACGGCGTGAGCCTTTTAATATTCTGCCCGTACATAGCACGATATATATACCCGATTCCGCGGCTTTGATAACGGCGTTTTTAACGCGCGGTGTTATCTCAAGCGAGCTGTTCAGCAGTGTGTCGTCAAGGTCGATTGCGATTAATTTATATGCCATTTTTCCTCCGATGCATAGCTAAGATGTACTTAAAATTTACTGTATTCATTATACATGGTGACATGTGTTTTGAAAACCTCGAATATTTCGGCAACGGCTTATGCAGCAGCCGCAGAATGAAGACTTTGCCGTTTTTCTTCACAAAAGGGACATAATCTGTTATACTATCAGGAAAAACACCGGTAAAAACGGTAACAGTCTGTCGTTAAACGCAGTATAGTCATTGTTATGGAAGCGACTCATTCTGTCATCCAGTCCACTGCGAAGTCACATCGTTACACTCATTCGCTACGATAGTGGTAAGAATGACCGCTGCGTTGCGTGCATCGGCGCAGATGATTTAGAGCTTGTCGACTTCTCAGTCAATCGCTAACGCTCATCGAAATGATATAAGTGATTTTTTCGACAGACTGAAATCGGCTGAAAACGGTGCAGCGATCATAAAAGGAGTAATGCGAATTGAAAAAGGCAACAGTAATCTGTTTGGTGATATGTCTCGTATTGTCGATGGGGGCAGGCAGTGCCTTGGCGGCAGACCCGTATTCGGAAGAGGTGAAGCCGCATGCCGTGATGCTGCTGGACGCAACGACAGGGCAGGTGCTCTATGAAAAGAATGCGGACGAGCAGATTTACCCGGCCAGCACCACGAAAATACTAACATGTATTGTGGCGCTGGAAAAAGGGAGTCTCGACGATGTGGTGACGGTTGGCAAGGATGGCGACTGGACCGGCTCGGGCTATTCGCTGATGGGCCTGAAAAATGGACAGAAGCTCACCTTGAGAGAACTCATTTATGGCATGATGCTGATTTCCGGCAACGATGCGGCGGCGGCTATTGCGGTTCATATCGGGGGCTCTTTGGAAGGCTTTGCGGAAATGATGAACGAAAAAGCACAAGAACTTGGCATGGCAGCGTCTCATTTTATCACACCGCATGGCGTGGATACCGACGGCCATTATGTGACCGCGCGCGATATGGCAACGTTGTCGCTTTATGCGATGAAAAACGAGCAGTTTATGCAGATTGTGGGGTCGGCATCGTATGACTTCCCGTCAATGAAAAATTTGACAGAGGAAGGCAAAAACAACACCAACAAGCTGCTTATCAGCAATGTGCCCGAGGGTGATACCAACTATTACTACGAGTACGCGACAGGCATTAAAACCGGCGCGACGCCCAAGGCGTTTCGCTGTGTGGTCAGTTCGGCGGAGAAAGACGGCATGAAGCTGCTCTGCCTGATTTTCGGCGATGAGACGCCCGACGGGTCAGTTCGCTGGCCGCTGGCAAAAAGCCTTTTTGAGTACGGCTTCAATAACTATGAAACGGTTGATATACAGACACTGATTAACGGCGTGCCTGTGAGCACCGCTGTGGCGGGTGCTTCGGCAGATGATGCCGAGGGCGGTGAGCTGGCACTGACGGCGGCCTATTCAGGCCCCGGGTTTGTGACGATGGATAAAGCGCAGGCTCAGGCGATCAAAGCAGCCGGCGGGCTGACCGCGCAGGTTACACTCACAGCCGGTGACACGCTACAAGCACCCGTAAAGACGGGGGACAACGTAGGCACGGTGAAATATGTGAACGCCGCAGGTGAAACGGTGGCCGAGGCGCAGCTGACAGCATCGAGAAACGTTAATGCGGCTGCCCAGGAAATTGAGCCCGCGCAGGTTACGCCTGAGGCCACAGAGCCGATTCAGCCGCAAACTGCCGGTGTCGGAATAGGATCGTGGATTTGGTATGTGGTGGGCGGTGTGGCGCTGGTGGCGGTGCTCATATTTGTTATCGGGCTGACCCGCGCGTACAATCAGCGCAAGAAGCGCAAACGGCGCAGCTATGCACGCAAAGACTCTTCCACGCGGACGGGGCGCAGAGGGTAATGAGTTGATGAAGAAGGGCGATGTTATGTCGCCTTTTTTTGATACCTTTGGCAGATGAAATCAAAAGAACGCGTGTGCAAAACATTAATCACGTATCAGATAGGTTCAGCAAAAGCTGATAAAGCCTTCTCCTTTGAGGAGAAGGTGGCGCGTAGTGCCGGATGAGGTGTCAACTCGATAGTTGTTAAAACGCATCTAAACAGCCGCTTGTTGGCGACAGACTGAAGACAGTTTCGCCAGTTTGTGCGGCGAGCGTTGACTTTCTCAATTGCCGAATGCCAAAAACCGCTATACCTTCAGCATCCCCCGAAAGCCTCTCACGCCGTAATAAGACTCCGCCCCGTTATGATACACAAACACGCGATTGTAGCGTCGGTCACAAAACAGCGCACCGCCTTGCTTCCTGATGTCGGGCGGTGTGACCACCCAGCTTGAGGTTTTTGTATCGAAGGCACCCAACGTCTGCAATGCGCGATACTGTTCTTCGTTAAGCATCTCAATGCCCATATTTGCCGCCATTTCAATCGCGCTGCCAACCGGCTTGTGCTCTTTCCGCGAATCCAAAGCTTCTTGATCGTAGCACAGGCTTCTGCGGCCCGGCGGGGTTTCCGCTGAAAAATCCATAAAGATATATACGTCATCATTCTTGTCATAGCCTGCCACGTCCGGCTCACCGCCGGATTGCTCCATCTCGTGCAAGGAAAAAAGCTTTTCCGGCTTGGCAATCAGTCGCTGTTCTATGGCTGCCCATTCAAGGCTGTTGTGGCGGCTCATGTTTTTCTCGAAACGAGCACGCAAAGAGGCAAAGAGCTCTGCGCTCTCTTCCGCTGTGATTTTCCTCTGTTCAGCTGACATCCTAATACCTCCCTGAATTTCCCTTCTTTATGCCAAAAGTGAGATAGATTTATATAGAACAAAAGACGATTATGTCAGCGGGTCATGTTTATTGACGCTCATCTGATCATGCGGTATAGTAGGTTTCAACGAACGTTTATGTATTATTTAACCACAATCAGGAGGAATGAAACTTGGATCGATTTGAGAATGTCACCGTTGTTAAAAAAGCTAATGTGTATTACGACGGCAAAGTGACAAGCCGCACCGTGCTGTTTTCTGACGGCACGAAAAAGACTCTCGGGATCATCATGCCGGGGGATTACGAATTCGGCACAGCGGATAAGGAGATTATGGAGGTGCTGGGCGGTAAGCTGAATGTGCAGTTGCCGGGCAGCAGCGGGATACAGTCTTTCGAGGCCGGGCAGAGCTTTGAGGTGCCTGCGAACAGCAGCTTTAAAGTGTCGGCAGACGAAGTGAGCGATTATTGCTGCTCTTATATAAAGGAATAAAGAGTTGCATCACGTATAGCGCAGATATCGGGCGGCTTCGGCTGCCTTTTGTTTTGCGATTGATTCCTGTTGTATTTGGAACAACATTTGCTATACATTGTATCTTTGGCATGGGCGGTTAACATATTTCATGCCACAATGAACAAATGCTCTATTTTCGTTTTAAATGAACAATTATGTTAGCTTTCTATAGCGGCTGCGTTATTATTGTGATACTCTTTTGATGAATGAATCGGATGAATGGTTTAACGAGAGTTAAAAAAGTAAGATTAACCTGTATCGGCAGTTTTAAATCAAATCGTTTAAGGAGCAGAGCATGATAATAAAAGCAAAAGATATGGAAAAGAAGCAACGGGTACGTTTGAAAGACGGCTATGGCACCACAGACTTTTTACAAATTGTACCGGACGAAATGAGACCCAAGAATTGCAGGCTGTTTTCAATAATGAGCCTTGAAAAGGGATGCAGCGTCGGCCGCCATGCGCACGACGCCGAAACAGAGATTTACTATGTAATAGAGGGTGA
This sequence comes from Bacillota bacterium, assembly GCA_023412005.1. GTDB lineage: Bacteria > Bacillota > Clostridia > Christensenellales > SZUA-584 > SZUA-584. The sequence goes on along the minus strand of JAEYOE010000007.1, from coordinate 26,209 downwards.
AGGCATCATCAACGACAACGGTATTTTAAGGCCGTTTTTAACGGGTGATTGCAATGTATGCGGAAAAGGCGATTTTCATTCGGTTTCAAATGAGAATGACGCGCCGCTGAAAATGCTTGCGGTCATTATAATGGACTAGCAAGATAACTAAGAATAAGTCCTTTGATAAGCAAACCTCTGTTCATGTGCTGGACATAACAGAGGTTTTTGTTTTGACTGTCACCTTAATTTTGGATGAGTGGCTGACGGCATCAGCTGTTGTGTTCTGATTACGCGCTTCGAAATCCTTAGCATCAACATAAAAAAAGCACTCACAAGGAGTACTTTTCTTTTTGGCGTGCCCGGGGGGATTCGAACCCACGACCTTTTGATTCGTAGTCAAACACTCTATCCGGCTGAGCTACGGGCACTTGGTTTTTAAGCGCTTAAACATTCTAATATAATCACCCCGTGTTGTCAACATACAAAATGAAGGGAGTCATTAAGTGAAAATGAAGGGAGTCATTAAGTGAAGAATGCAAGTTATTTCTGCGATGACGGGGTACAGACCTTTAAAAGTATTCGAGACATAGATGCTATTTTTTGGCATGCTACACATATGCCAATATACAATACGCTCAAAGACAAGGAGAAGGAGAGCTTCATCGAACGTGTGGTTGTCCATTAGGCGGCCAGCCCGGGAAAAAGAATTTAGATGCGTCTCAATTCACCGGTTCGGCGTATAAACAGTCTGATATCAAAAGAATCACTGTAATATTTTGTTTATTTTTTGTTTAGGGTATATTCATTTACTCTTTTTTTTATTATAATGAACCAAGATACGGAACTTTTTGTTTATTCGTACGTCTTATATTAAAATAATATTGTCGCAGAACGAGCGGGAAAGGATATTTCATTGGAGCTTTTAAAAATTGAAGGCCTGACGAAGGTGATTAAAAAGAAGAAGATATTGGACGACATATCTTTAACCGTGAACACAGGTGAGATCGTTGGTTTTTTGGGGCCGAACGGCGCCGGTAAAACCACAACCATCAAGATGATCATGGGGCTTTTCTCCATCACGTCTGGGCATATATCGGTGTTAGGGCACGATGTTAAAACAGATTTTGAGAATGCAATGAAGAACACCGGCGGTATCGTTGAGAACCCGGATCTTTACAAGAGGCTGACAGGAAGGCAAAACCTTGAGTACTTTGCCTCAATGTACGACGGTGACCAAACACAGCAGATCGACGAGGTCGTTGAGCTTGTTAAAATGAAGGAGCGTATTGGCGACAAGGTCAAAAACTACTCGCTCGGTATGAGACAGCGTGTTGGTATCGCCCAAGCGCTGCTGCACCGCCCAAGCCTTCTTGTGCTGGACGAGCCCACAAACGGCCTTGATCCCATCGGTATCAAAGAACTCAGAGATTTATTAAAATACCTCTCAAAAAAAGCTGATGTCGGCGTGTTTATCTCGAGCCATCTGCTCTCGGAAATGGAGCTAATGTGTGACCGGATATACATCATTGACAATGGTGTGATCATCGGTGAAAAAACCATCGAGCAGGTGAAGGAATCAGACGACGAGGAAATCTACAGCTACAGCTTTGTGACTAACAACAAGGATAAGACTTACGATTACTTCAAGAGCCTTGAAGCGAACTGTGAGCTGGCAAACGGCGGAGTGACAGTTGTCATGAAGCGTAATCAGATTCCGGAGCTGATACGCACACTGGTGAATATGGGCATTGATATCTATGCCGTTAACCAGACGCAAAGAACGCTCGAACAAGATTTCATCTCGATGACGACCGGCACCAAGACGCAGATCAGATAAAAGGAGAGTGTAAAAATGGATTTTATTAAACTGACCTTAATTGAAATAAAAAACACACTGAAATCGAAATTTCTGCTGATTCTCGGTATACTTATATTGCTGATGAGCATCGCCATGCCGGTTGTCAGCGCGGTTTCGGGCGATGCCACGCAAACCGTGGGTTTCTTGAGCAGCAGCATTGATGCAAAATCGTATTACGGCGGTGATATGAATCAAGAGTCGATCACGGTTGACGGCGTTACCATTGAGCCGGACAACCCGTTTTACTGGAATATCAAGCAATTTGAAGACGAGAAAAGTTATATAGACGTTGCTAACTTTCAGCACCCGGAAGCGTACGACCTTGTGATGGAAATGGGCCAAATGGATTATGATTATTACGTGCGTTTCGCGAAGGTGGTTAAAACATATGAAGACTATCGTGCTCAGATGGCGTGGTACGGCTCTGAAAAGCTTTATGATATTTACATTTACGAGCATAATACCGTGGATGTGGATATACTTAAAGAAGCATTGGGCTGGCGCCGCGGCATTGACGACACGACGTTTGAAACCAAATACATCAACATTACCGACGCGCAGCGTCAGGCAGCCATTGAAGAGGCACAGAGCTTTTTAGACAAAATCTATCAGGTTGTGGACAACGGCGATTTCGCTATGTTCGTGGATATTTCCATTGAACAGCAGAACAAAGCCATAGAAGACAACAACAAGCAGATTGAAACCTTTAAAGACTCGATGGCCGATTTGGAAACTCAAAAGGCGAAGGCCGAGCAGGAGTATAACGATATGGTCGGCCAGAACGCGGATAATGAGCTGCTAGCGCAGCAGACAAGCAAAATTGAGAATCTGCAGAACCAGATCGACAGCATGCAGACCAACATTGATCAGACCAACCAGTCGTCGCAGATCATCAACGAAGTGACGATTCCAATGCTGCAGTACAGGCTGGCCAACAACATCATTCCTGGCGACGGGACATGGCAGGATGCAGCCATCAACAGCAAGCAAGACAACAAAAGCCAGCTGATGTACACAAAGATTGTGACGGAAAAGCAGTTCAACAGCAATGAGTACCAGTATTTGAAGCAGCAGTACAAAACGTACCCCGCTTATGTGACGGCGACACAAAAACAGATTGACAAGTGCAACACCAATGTGATCATTGCGGAACAATCGCTGGAGCAGGGCAAACCGGATATGTCGTTTGTACCTAAGGGCGCGAGAAGCCAAACGTACAACTTCCTTTACTACTCGATGTTCGTGGCGCTGCTCGCTGTGGTTATCGGCGGCTGGCTCATCGCCAGTGAGTTCCAGTTCGGCACCATCCGTCTGCTGATTATCCGGCCAAAAACACGCATAAAAATATTGATGTCTAAATTCACGGCAGGGCTTGCGATCAGCTTGGCGGTATATATCGTCGGTTTCTTGATTAACATGATATTGAACGGCATATTGTTCAGTTTTGCTGACTATGCCAACCCCAACTTCTCGGTTGGCGGCCAAGTCGGATTCTTCGGGTATTTCCTGCCGAAGTTCCTCGCCTGCATCATCCCCATTCTGTTTGGGTATTGCGTGGCGTTTATGCTCTCAACGGTGGTTAAGAACATTGCGGTTGCCATATCGGTGCCGATCGTCTGCTTTATCGGCTGCTTTATCGCAGTGGGCATGTTTATCGATCACAGCTACATGTCTTCGGCAATGCCGGATTGGGTGGCATACACACCGCTGCCGTATGTGCAGTTATCATCATTCTTTGTGGAGACATCGTCGGTTAACCGTTTAATGCAGTTCGGTGCACCGATCAGCCTTGAGTATGGTATCGGGCTGATGTTAGCTATATCGGCGCTTTGTACGCTGATAGCTGTGTGGGTATTCAAGAAAAAAGATATAACAAACTAAAGAGGGAACGACCATGAGCGACAATAACAGCTTTTTAAGCAACTATGGTAACAAGCAACAGGAAGAGGCTGCAGCTGCGCCGAGCAAGTTCAAGTACGAGCAAAAAAGCGGCTTTAAAAAGCCCCAGAGCAGCGGGCCAAAACCGCCGGAAAACAAAAAGCGTATCAAGCCCGCTTGGATTGCAGGCGGCGCGGCGCTCATCGTTCTGATTGTTGTGCTGATTATCGTGTTCAGCGGCGGCGGTGTGCAGGTGATCGATTTGAAAGGCCGTACCTACACCGACGCCAAGCTGTGGGCGGATCAGAACAGCGTGATGCTGTCTAAGAAAGAGGCATACAGCGATACTGTGGAGGAAGGAAAGGTTATCGATCAGGATGTTCCTGTGGGGCAAAAAGTCACACGCGGAGGTTTTCTGACGCTGACGGTTTCTCTTGGGCATGACCTGAGCGTAACGGTGCCGCTGCCGGATTTTAAAACAATGACATCCGATGAGGTAAAGGCGTGGGCGGCAGAGAACTTTATGACCAAGGTACGTGTTTCCGCCGAATACAGCGCGGATGTGCCTGAAGGAAATGTGATCAGCTACACAGTGAACGATGCCACCGTTGTCAGCGAGGTACGGCGCGATTCGTCAATTGTCGTGGTGGTTTCAAAAGGGCCGGAGGAAGCGGCAGCGACCATCAAAGTGCCTGATTTGAAAACAAAGTCGCTCGCGGAGTGCTTTACATTTGCCAAGGCCAACGGCTTAACGCTGACCATACAAGAGGAGTTCGACGATTATGTGCCTGCGGGTACCATCATGTCACAAAGCGTGAAGGCAGATCAGCTCGTTTCCATAGGCAGCGAAATCGTACTGGTCATCAGCAAGGGCAAAATGATCACCGTGCCTGATTTCTCGGCATACACAAAGGAGCAGGCCACAACGATTGCCACAGAAATCGGCCTGCCGATAACCGTTACGGAGAAGTATTCAAGCTCGTCTGCGGGGCGGTTGATTTCGCAGAGCATCGAAGCGGGTTCCGTGTATGAGAAGGGTGATATGGTCGAGCTCAAATTCTCGCTGGGCAATAAGATTGTGGTGGCGAGCTATGTGGGACAAACGCGCGATGCGATAGAAACATGGGCAAAAGGCCTTAATGAGCAGGGTGCGAAGATCACGATTAAAGCCACTGAGTCGAAAAGCAGCAAGCCGCGCGGTGAAATTATTTTTCAGGATGTTGCGAACACGTCAGTGGGCTACAAAGCGACGATCAATATCACGGTCTCGGCAGGCAAAGTGGTCTACGTGCCGGATTTGACAGGCCCGGGGCTGCCAAATTACAATCTTGCTATCACGCGCGAAAAGGCCATTGCATTGTGTGAAGCTGCGGGGTTGATTCCGGTGTTCGTGGAGGACAATTCGGGCGGTGCGTTGGCAGGTGAAGTGTGGAGCCAAAGCATTGCACCGGGCACTGAGACGAGCGAAGGTACGAAGATCACATTGCTGTACAAATCTGTAGCGACGGTTACGGTTCCTGACTTTATGGCACCGGGTTTGAATGCGACTCTGATAAGATCGATGTATTTAGGCCAGTTCGATATCGTCTTCGCCAACGGCGAAGAGGAAGGAACGGTTACCGCGCAATCATTGGCAGCCTTATCGACTGTCCCGGCGGGCAGCGTTGTCACGCTGACGATGAGCGGGCCTCCGGCGTCACCGTAATTAAAATGATAAAGCCGCTTTGCTGAGCAGAGCGGCTCTTTTATTGCCGATTAATAATGACATGAGGGCAGGGTATGGGTTTAATAAAGAGCTGCTCCTACAGATGAATATGCAAGCATGGGGCAATAATTGATTATCGCTGATATTTCAGGTCAAGGTCGATTGCCTGCTTCCCGTATAAACCCCAGTTCTCAAGCGGCGGCTCAAGCATGATGATCAGTATGTCTGTGGGGGCGATATCAAGCCGCTCTGTAAGCAGCCGGGTCACCTGCTCAATCACAGTCTTTTTCAGCTCTTTGCTTCTGCCGGGCAGCAGCGTCAATTCTATCAGAGTAAATCGGTCTGTCTTGGCACTTCTGCGCTCGAAGCAATCCGCGTCCAATTCGTAAAGCCGCTGAAACCGATCATCGTCTTCAATGCCCAAAGAAGAGACAAGGGCATCGTGGACGGCCTGCATCAGTTCTTTTTTGTAAGTCGGGAGATGGCCTTTGATGATTTCAATTCGGACTAGCGGCATACTGTACCTCGCTTTGTTCCGGCCGATTTTAACATTTGGATCAGCCATTTGTATAGAATGTTTGAAATGAGTTTTCTGAATTATACACCAAAGCTTAGAGGGCGACAACATTGACAAGTCTTTGAAATCGCTGTACATTCTCTGGAGGAGGGTGATTATGCTAAGATGCACTGATGGCCAGGAATATAGCCCAATGGATATTGAGGACGCGAAACAGCTTGCCGAGTTTTTAAAGGTGTTTGGCGACCCCGATCGTATTCGTATACTCACTCTGCTCAAAGACAAGGAGATGTGCGTGGGGCATATCGCCGAAGCTCTTTCAAAAACAGTATCGGCTGTATCGCATCAGCTCGGCATTATGCGCCGCCAGCGCCTTGTGCGCTACGTGAAGGACGGCAAGAACATTTACTACACCTTGGATGATTCGCATGTTTCTATGCTGCTCGACGCGGCACAGGAGCATTGCCGCCATAAATAACACGCGCCGACTCCGCACAGACTAACGCTGTAAGGAGTCAAAGACGATGGATGAAAAATACACGCAGCGTTTAGACGCGCTGGACCAAAAGATTGTGGCGCTTTTTGAGCAGCGCATGGCTGTTGCCGAGAAGGCGATGGCCGGTATGACAAAGCGCGAGCTGAGGCGCGAAGCGAAGGCCATGGGCGCACAGGCGGCAGACAAGGCCACCAGCTACGCCTGCGATATCAGCAACATCGCGTATACAGAAGAATTGATCAAGCTGATGCTGTGCGCGTCTATGAAACACCAACGTCGGCTGCTGAGGCTGCTCAAAAGGCAGTGCGTTTGCTGAGCTTGACAGTCACGCTGTCACCGCATTATAATACGTTCAAATCGAACGCACAAACGTTCACATAAGAGACAAGCTTAAGATTCAAAGAAACTCAAACCTCTGCCGAAAGGCAAAGGGCGCAAAGCGTGAAGTCTAAGCCTATCGGTGCAGCAGCGGCGGTTTCGGGCTTTGAGAATCGGGTCGGTATTTTATTTGCTTACGTGCCTTTTCGGATCTATATATTTAGTAAAAAGCGGGGGAGACTCCGCTTTTTGCTTTGAGGCACAGCAACGCTGCTTTATAAGATATTAGCTATCAAATGCTAGACAGCTTTGCTTCGTCTGGCATTTTTTATTGTGGTGTTGTATAATGGCTGTAATACAATGACGTGTCTATTTGGGACGACCGTTTGATTTTGACTTCAAGGGGACGGGGGACAATTCATGCAGATCACATTTTTAGGCGCAGCCAAATGCGTTACCGGGTCTTGTACCATGATTGAAACAGCTCAGCACAAGGTGCTGATCGACTGCGGCATGCGGCAGGGACGCGATGAAAAAACAGCGCCTGTGAAGGACGGATTTGTTTTTGACGCGCGTGAGATCAATGCGGTTTTCCTGACTCATGCGCATATTGACCATTCAGGGCTGCTGCCTCTGCTGATAAAGAAGGGGTTCTCTGGGCCCATCTATTGCACAGGGGCCACCGCGCGGCTGTGCTCCATTATGTTCCCCGATGCGGGGCACATTCAGGAGATGGAAACGGAGTGGCTCAACAGAAAGCGGCAGCGTGCCGGGCAAAGCCCCGTGGAGCCGCTGTATACGGTGGAGGATGCCAAAAAAGCGGTTAAGAACTTGAAGCCGCTCAACTATGAAGAGAAAAAACAGGCCTTTGACGATATCGGCATGCGCTTTGTTGATGCTGGGCATCTCTTGGGCTCGGCATCCATCGAGCTGACAATTTCGGAAGACGGCAAACAGACCAAGCTCGTTTTTTCCGGTGACATCGGCAACAAGGATAAGCCCATCATCAAGGATCCGCAGTATTTAAACGCTGCCGACATTGTGTTTACCGAAAGCACCTACGGTGACAGACTGCATGACAAGGTGAAAGACACGCGCTCGCAGCTCAAAGAAGTGCTGGCTCGCTCTCTGGCGCGCGGCGGCAACATCGTAATTCCGTCATTCGCTGTGGGGCGCACGCAGGAGGTGCTGTACGATTTAAGCGTGCTGCTCGAGGAAGGCAGTGTGCCGGGGCTTGAAAAGGTGCCGGTGTACATCGACAGCCCGCTCGGCATAGCGGCAACCGAAATATTTGAAGAGAGCAGCAAGGATTATTACGATGAGGAAGCCATGGCATTCAAGGCCGAAGGCATCAAGTTCTTTTCGTTCGAAACGCTGCGTATCGCGCAAACGGCGGACGAATCAAAAGAAATTAACTTTGACCCTCAGCAAAAGATCATCATTTCATCGAGCGGTATGTGCGACGCAGGCCGCATTAAGCATCATTTGAAGCACAATCTGTGGCGGCCTGATTCCACTGTGCTGTTTGTGGGTTATCAGGCTGTGGGCACGCTGGGCCGCTCAATATTAGACGGCAGCAAAAAGGTGAAGGTGTTCGGTGAGGAAATACAGGTAAAAGCAACTGTTGAGTATATCGAAGGCTTTTCGGGTCATGCGGATCAAGCGGGCCTGCTCGAATGGATCGGCCATTTTCCGGCAAGCGTGGATCGTGTGTTTGTGATGCACGGTGAAGAAACGGTAACGGGTATTTACGCTTCAGAGCTGCAAAAGCGCGGCTATAATGCCGTGGTGCCCGCGCTGTTTGACACGTTTGATACAAAAAGCTTTGTAAAAACGCCGGGCAAGGTGCCGGTGAGAGAGGTGCCTCAGAGCGATCTTGGCACACTGCTGGCGCGCGTCCGGCTGAAAATTGAAGGAGCCGACAGCGAGCGTGCAGCCAGAATGAAAGATGAACTGACCGCGCTGGCAGACAGATGGGACTAGCATCGCAAATCAGGAGAATAACATGGGCAAATTGATTCAGATGAAAACAGGACGGGCCGCTCACGGAAGGCCCGGGCATCGGTCTTCTCGTTCAATGGTGATGCCGCAAGGCTCAAGGCGCAGAAAGCGTAAATCTGGCCTCAAAGCCTTCATCAGGAGATATATAAAGCTGATAGCCATTGCCGCAGGCGTGATTGCTGTGGGTGTGATATGTCTCGTGCTGTTATTGGGCGGGCCCAAAACCGCACCTGCAGCGCAACAGACGGCACAGGGCACCCCCACGCCGCCGCCCGCCGAAGACACATACGATTATTCAGCCGTTGATGATGCCACACTCGCCGGCCTCGCAGGCACAGATGAGAGCTTGTTCTCGAATGATGAGGATATGGCAGAGGCAATGTTTGAGGAAGAAGGCATACGCATCGGTGTTACGGTGGGATCTATATCGTCGTCGGATCAAGAATTCATTCTTAATAGAATGGAGCAGGTTTCGAGTGCGGTGGAATCGGACAAAACGATATTCAAAGCCTATTATTACAATGCGAACGGCAGCTATAACCAGCAGCTTCAGGATGTGAGAAGCCTGATCAAAAACGGCGTGGATGTCATCATCGTTGGGTTTACCAATGCGGAAAGCTTTAAAATGATATCGATGATGGCGCAAAACGAAAACATCCCCGTCGTGGCGTTCGACGCGCCGATTGACAGCGGCTACGCCATCAATGTTGTGGCGGATCAAACCGCATGGGGTGCTGTTTACGGCCAGTTTGCGGCCGCTCAATCGGCAGAGGGTAACGTGGTGCAGGTGTTCGGAAAGGCCGACAGCCCGGTGGATGCCCAACGTGCGGCGGCTATCGGCTCAGCCATTGCAGCCAATACAGCGCTGACGGTCAACGCGCCGCTATATGCCGATTGGGACAAGAAAAAAGCCAACGAACTGATGACAGAGTTCCTGAAAAAGGGCAAGGCCGATGTTGTGATTACCGAAGAAGGAATGGCAGAAGGGATACTCGATGCATTTGTTGCCAAGGGTGTACTGCCAAAGGTGATGTGCGGAGACGCGACAGCCGGTTTTATAAAGAAATGGCACGCGCTGAAAAACGGCGGTATCGACGTGACACCGCCGCCCGAGGATGACGGCAAAAAGAAAAAGAAAGATGAAACACCCACGCCCACGCCGCAGCCGGTGATGTTCACAGCCCAGCCCGGCGAGTTCATTGTCTGCGCACAGCCCGCGCCTTTGGGCGTTGGTGCAGCCGCTTTCGATATTGCGGTGGAGATGGCAAAGGGACGCACATTGATTGCGCCAGGGCAGACCTTTACATACACGGTGAGCACCATGATCACGGAAGCGAATCTAAACGAATTTTATGAGCTCGTTAAAGATCAGAAGGATACGTATATCATCAGCGACGTGTTAACGGATGATGTGCTGAATAAGCTGCTGAACCCGCTTGAACAGCAGCCGGATAGCACAGCCACACCCGTGCCTGCTGCCACATCATCGTCATCGCCTGCCGCCTCAACGCCTGCAGCTCCTGCCGCATCACCATTGGTAACTCAGACATCATGATCATCGATGTCACGAGCTTAAGCACGGCATGGCACATTATCCGGGCGACCCAATTGCCTTGTGCGGCGCAGTTTCTTGTGGATAAAGGTATGCGTGCTGTCGGTGTTGATGGCTTATCGATTGAAAACAACCCGGGCTGGAAACGCACCGCATATTACTCGGCGCGGTCATATCCATCATAGAGGGGCTGGATTTGAGCCATGCGGAGCCGGGCGTTTACCGCATGACGGCGATGACATTGCGCATAGATGATGGCGACGGCGCACCAATGCGCGTGATGCTGGAAAAATGACGAAAAATAAAAAGGAGCTTCGACGCTCCTTTTGTATATCCGGCTATTGCTTGCTCATAATATGAGCGCCAAGCACCTTGTCCACCTTCTTGATATGCAGTGTGAGCCACGAGACGAGCGTTGAGCCCACAACAGCCGCTGTAGCCACTGTAAACCCGATTGTCTCAATATCGCTTCTTATCTTTTTAATATCATCGATAAAACCCGTGTGCATTTTTTTGTGCTCTCTGTAAAGAGGGTAGCCGCTGCTGAGCTGAAGCTTTTCTTCCTCACTAAAATGCTTAACCACGTAGTCTTCAAGAAAAGTAAGCACTTCCAGCACCTTTTGCTGCTTGTCATTTTGACTCATCGAATCGAAAAATGAGTTCATGCGGGCAATCAGCTCTTTGTGCTGCTCATCGATCATATCAACGCCAACCCTTAAATCCGGTGTCCATTCCATCTGTCAAGTCCTCCTTAATTGTTTTTAGATCGGATATACATGCCGACTTCTTTATCGGCTTTTCTGATATGGAGTGTGAGCCAGGCAATCAACGTACTGGATATCAGTGAACCCGTGGCCACTGTGAAGCCGCCCTTCTCAAGGTCGGCACGCATCTTTGTTACATCCGCAATAAACTCTTTGTGCAGCTGACGGTGCTCCTCATATTTTGGGTAGCCGCTGCTTAATTGCAGCTGTTCTTCATCTCTAAAATGAGTTATCACGTAGTCCGCGAGAAAATCGAGCATTTTTAATATCTCCTGCTCCTTGTTGCCGCTTCTCATTACATCAAAAAAACTGTTCATGCGCGATATCAGCTCTTTGTGCTGGTCGTCAATTTGTTTTACCCCAACCGATAAATCCTGTGTCCATTCCATTTGGCTGCCTCCTTATTTGATGTTAATAAACATTATCGTAACAGTAGGTATTTATCTTATCGTTTTTAATTCTTATCATGAATTTATTTGTAAGTTTTGGTTATGATATAATGAATTATATCATAATCGGGCGAGGGAGGGAATAATGTTTAATTTTATTTGTTATCCACGGTGCACCACATGCAAAAAAGCGCAAAAGTGGCTTGAAGAGAGAGGATTGGCCTTTGAGACGCGAGACATAAAAGCACAGAATCCCAATGAAGATGAGCTGAGAGAGTGGGCTGAAAAAAGCGGTTTACCGCTGCGCCGCTTTTTCAATACGAGCGGCATTCAATACCGTGCGCTCTCTCTTTCTGAGAAGCTCGATGACATGAACGACAATGAGAAAATAGCGCTGCTAGCGACGGACGGCATGCTGGTGAAGCGGCCCATACTGCTTGCGGGAGATAAAGTTCTCGTGGGGTTTAAGCAAGAGGAATGGGAAGCCGTACTCGGCGGCTGATCATTTTTACCATAAAGCCTTCCCCTTGAAAGAGAAGGCTTATGATGACTTCGTAAAAAACGGCTTACTTATCGATGCCTTTTCGCATTTTAAGCAGCGCCGCGCCCATTAGAACAGTAAGCACAAACAGAAACGCGGACATGATGCCAAAATCAAGATGATTCTCGGTGTTTGTAAAGATAAACGCGCCGAGGCTTGCCAGTGTGCCGACCAGAAACAATATGAACGAAACGGCAGCGGCACCAATGAAGCGCTTGTTGCGCTCTTTGCGGCTGGGCGCATCACTGAACGATTCGGGGCGCTCGTTTTCATACTCGCGCCGCCAAACCATCATGCTGGCCATTTGCCCGACAAATTCCCAGCCGAAGTCCTCGTACGTCTGCATATATTCCTTTTTAGGGAACGGCTGCATATCCGCCACATAACGGTATTTTTTTGGCTCACCTTGTTCAAACCGCATCGCGAGGCTGCTCCACTGGCCCACCTTAACCGGATGCCAACCATTAAGCGCAAGCTGCTCAAACCATTGTTCATAGTCGGCCGGTACCACATAACGAAATGCGGTCAGCCAAAACATTTTTGTTTTCATAGCAGTTCCTCCAAATGGTGATAAACTTCTTTGATTCGCGCTGCCTCTTCGCGCAGTATGCTGTTTCCAAGCGGCGTAATGAGATAATACTTTTTTCGGTCTTCTTCGCGTTTCGCCTCAATCAGGCCGTCAGGCTCCAGCTTACCGATGCTTTGATAAATCGTTCCCGCGCCGAGCACAATGCGTCCGCCTGTCAGCTCTTTAACGTGCTGCATAATGCCGTAGCCGTGGCGTTCCTCGCGCAGCGAAAGCAGTATATACAGCATGGTTTCGCTCATCGGGATGTACCGGCTGCGTGCTTTTTGAATATTCATCAGACACCTCCTGCATCACACCTAAATGCATCACGATGTGATATATTAATACTACATCACGCCGTGATATATGTCAAGTATTACTAAAAAATATTTGAGCCCGAAAAAATTGAGTGGTAGAATGCTGATATCAAGAGGGAGGGCATTAATATGAGCTTTTGCTGGTGTACGGTACATGTGAAGGATTTGAACGCGTCCGTTCAATTTTATGAGGAGATTGTCGGCATTTACGTTGACAGGCGATTTAAAAGCCCCACCGGGGCTGAAATTGCTTTTTTGGGCGACGGTGAAACGAAGCTTGAGTTGGTTGCCAATCAGGGCATTTTTTCGGGCAGCGGTATTTCGGTGGGTATGATGGTGGATGATGTCGATCAGAAAATCGCATTCTTAAAAGAAAAGGGCATCCCGGTTTACAGCGGGCCGTTTACGCCCAACCCGTCAATTAAATACTTTTATGTGCAGGACCCGGATGGGCTGCTTGTGCAGTTTGTGCAAAGGATATAAAGCGAATGAATATAATATTACGGCCTATTGAAAAGAACGATTTGCCGCAGGCTACGGCGGTGTGGAACGATGTGGTGGCGGCGGGAGACAGCTTTCCCGGAGATCAGCTGTTGAGCGAGGCCGAAGCGTGGGCGATGTTCGGTGAGCAGACGGCAACGGTTTGCGCGATGAAGGGCACAGAGGTGGTCGGCGTATACATTCTGCATCCGAATAACATCGGGCGCTGCGCGCACATAGCTAACGCATCGTATGCGGTAAAGCAAGGCTTACGGGGGCAGGGCATCGGGCGGCTGCTGGTGGAAGACTGCCTTGAGCGCGCGAAGGCGAACGGCTTTCGAGGGTTACAGTTTAACGCGGTGGTGGCAAGCAACACGGCGGCAATTGCACTTTATTTAAAGCTCGGGTTTAAGGTGCTCGGCACGGTGACAGGCGGCTATCGAGATAAGGACGGGCACTATCGCGACACACTGATATTCTTGAAGACACTGGTTTAAAGATTCTGAGTAAGCGCAGGCACGAAGAATCTGAGAATCCAGAAAGACGCCGAAAAAAGTAAATCATGTCCGAAAATCAAAGAACAGCGCACGGAATGAAAATTCACGGCGCTTTTTTGCTGCGAATCATAACGATCGCTGTCTAAATGCCCCGTCACACGACCACTTCTGTCAGAATCCATCGCCAAATGAGAAGTTTTCGCCGCTCGGCACTATTATTGGCGAAGAATTAAGACCATGCTCCAAAAGCATATATAGTCATTTTTGAGGATTTTATGGCGTTGATACGTTCAATGCCGCCAAGGAGCATGCAAATGAAAAAATCAATTGTATTTCCGAAAGAGCTTTCCCATCTGTCCGCTATTATTCGGGAGAAAGTGCGCGGCAAAAGCGAAAGGACCACCAAGCTGGTGGTCGTCCTCAGTGTGGTCGCACTGGGGGTTGCGCTGTTTCTCGTCTGCGTTTACGGCATACTGCCGTCGCTGATTTCTCAGGTGGGTGATCAGATGCAGCTGACGCTGGCTGATACGCTTTATCAGCAAACCTTGCAGGTGCCTGAAGATACCGCGCCTCAAACAAGCGCTGCGGCGGTGTTTGAACAGCCCACGCCTGTTGCGGCACCGACGGTTCCGAGAGACTGCTTTGCGGCGGTGCTGAAGGACAATCCGGATATCATCGGGCGCATCTCCATCGATGGGCTTAATATCGCCTATCTTGTCACACAAACGGATAACAATGATTATTATCTTTCCCACGGATACGACCGCAGCAAATCAAGAAGCGGAGCGATATTCATGGATTATCGGTGCGATTTTCATGCCTACCCGCTTCAGGGCCATTATGTGCTGTATGGGCACAACATGAAAAACGGCTCTATGTTTCACAAGCTAAAAGAATTGGAAGATGAAAAGACGTTTAATAACAACCGAATCATTCGTTTTGATACGCTGTACGAAGATCATGAATGGGAAATATTCTCCGCCTATGTGACCGGAACGGATTTCTATTATATTGAAACATCGTTTCCATCCGATACGGAATGGCTCGCGTTTATAGAGAAACTGCAAGAAAAAAGCCTCTACAAAACAGATGTGAAGCTGAATGAAGATGATGTGGTGCTCACCTTAAGCACATGCAGCTACGAATTTGACAACGCGCGTTTTGTGGTGCATGCACGGCTTATCAAGTAAAACGTGGCTTTCAAACGGATCAGCGCCTTATCATAAATAAGGTGCTGATGTCATTGATGTGTGATCAACTATTATTGTCATCCAGTCAACTGCGTAGTCACTTCGCTGCACTCGTTCACTACGACAGTGGAAAGAATGACATCTGACCATAGAATTCGTTTATTGTGGTGCGCAAATGTGAATAACGATTCCATTGGATCGAACAAACAGCTAGTTATTGACAATGAATACAGGTTACTCGTGGCGCAATGCCTCCACCGGATCAAGCTTGGAGGCTTTGTAAGCGGGCATCAGGCCAAATATAATGCCGACAGTCGCGGAGAACAGCACACTCAGCGCCGCCGCCGATGCCGAAACCGTGGCTTTAATGCCAAGCACGCCTGATGCCGCCACTGTGAGCCCGATACCCAGCGCGAGGCCGAGGAAACCGCCCAGCATCGCATAGAACAGTGCTTCTGCGAGAAATTGCCCGAGAATATGATGTTCGCCCGCACCGAGCGCCTTGCGGATGCCGATCTCGCGTGTTCGTTCCTTGATAGTCACCAGCATAATGTTCATGATACCGATACCGCCCACGATGAGCGCGATGGCGGCGACAGCACCGACCACTGTTTTAAATATATCAAGAATATTCTGCGCGTTCTGCAGCTCGTGTGTCAAATTGATGATTTTGATGCTGCCCTCGCCGTATTTGTTCAGCAGACGGCTGGTGCAGTTATCAATTACGCTGTCCAGCACGTCCGTGTTATGCACACTCACGGATATCTCATCCATATAGTTGTTGGAAAACATCGATGTGAACGTTGTAACGGGAATATAGCACTTTCCCGAAAAAAATGAGGAATAGATCGACTGATCCTCTTCTTCCACACCAATCACGGTGAACTTTTGCCCATTGATGCTGACTTGCTTGTCTATCGCATCCGCGCTGCCAAAAAGAGTCTCCTTGGCGCCTTGGCTTAATACCACCACGCGGCGCGCATAATCCAAATCTTTCTCCGAAAGCCCGCGTCCTTCAGAAAACGACATTTGCTCCATGTTGAAAAGCGACGATGTTGTGCCCACCACGTCGGATATGATATTTGTATCTTTGTAAGAAAGATACGTTTTTTGATAGGCGCTGGGCGCAACCTCACTGACACCTGACACATTATTGAGCATCGTGGCGTCGTTTAACGTCAGCAGATCGTTGGGGCCGCGCATGTCGTTCGGGAAGAACCAAACCCTGTTAATGCCGAATTTCTGCAGCTCCGAGTTGATCATCGCCTGGCCGCCATTGCCCACGGAAATTACGGTGATCATCGATGCGATGCCAATCATAATGCCGAGCACGGTTAAAGCGGTGCGAAGCCTGTTTTTCTTAATCTGGTGAGCAGCAATGCCGATATAATCCGATATTTTCATGAGCAGTCTGCCTCATCAACGATCAAACCGTCTTTGAGAACGATAATGTCGTGCGCAAAGGCAGCAATATTGCGTTCGTGTGTAATCAGCACAATGGTGGCGCCTTGCATATTAAGATCGCAGAGCATACGCATAATGTCGTCTCCGGTGCGGCTGTCAAGGTTGCCCGTCGGCTCATCCGCGAGTATCAGGCCCGGTGAATTCACAAGCGCGCGTGCAATGGCCACGCGCTGCCGCTGGCCGCCCGAGAGCTGGCTTGGCAGATGTCCGGCCCGGCTGGTAAGCCCTGTTAGCTCGAGAAGCTCGGATGATTTTTTGCGCCGTTCCCTCGGCGGTATCCCCGAATAAACCATGGGCAACTCAATGTTCTGCCGCGCAGTCAGCGACGGCAGCAGATAAAACGACTGAAATATAAAGCCGATGCGGCGGTTGCGCAAATACACCTTGCTTTGTGTGCTGAGTCGCTTAACGTTTGTGCCCGCGAAAATATAGTCGCCGTTTGTCTGGCTGTCGATGCACCCTAAGATATTCATCAGCGTGGTTTTGCCGGAACCGGACGGCCCCATGACGGCGAGAAACCCGCCCTGCGCAATTTTCAATGAGACACCCTGCAGCGCATGAACGCGCGTTTCACCGCGTCCGTAGGTTTTATAAAGATCATTCACCTCGATCATAACTGACATGCTGGCCCTCCTTAATGTTCTGCGGCGTTGTGATGATTTGGTCTCCCGCACTAAGGCCGCGGATAACCTCTGCGCTTGATTCATTTTCAAACCCGAGAACAACGGTGCGTTTTTCCGCAATGCCGTCTTCATTCACAACAAACACGCAATTGTCATCCGTCAGGCAGTCAAGCGGAATGCTGAGCACGCCGTTTTTGCTGCTGAGTACAATTTTTATATCCACAACCGCGCCGATCATTTTATCAAAAGCCTTGTCCGGCGTGATTTCGATTTTTGTCATCGTATCAAAAGAAGAGGCATCTCCCACGTCTGTCGCGGCGGCACCAATATGCGATATGGAGCCTTTATAGCGCGTACTTCCGCCGTTGATCATCACGTCCATACCCTCTTTGAGGCCATTTAAGTCTTTTTCGTATACATAGCCGGAAATCAGCTTGTGGTCGGTGTCCGCAATCACCATGGCGGGGATGCCGGGGGAAAGCACTTCGCCCACATTCACATTAACCGAAACGACGGTGCCCGAAATGCGGCTTTTGTACGTCATGCCGTTCACAAGGTTATTAAGGCGGTCTACGGCGAGAGCGGCAAGCTCAAGCTGGCTGTCAAGGCCGAGATCCGCTATGTCCGGCTCACTCAAATTCGGAATATCTGAAAGGCTCTGCGCGAGCGATGCTGAGGTTTGGCTGATCGCTTCTGCCGTATCGGTTCCAAAGGCTTTGTTAAAAGAATCGTAATCGTACCCGGTGGATTGAGACAGCGCCAGCGCAAGCTTGGCCTTTTCTTCGGCCAGCCCGGCTGTGCCGCCCTGTGCCATCGCCATATGCGTCCCGGAATCGCTGATCGCTTTGTATTTCAGCTGCGCTTCCTTCAGATGTGCTTTGGCCTGCGATGCGTCGAGGTCAAACAATACGTCGTTCTTTTTAACGCGGCTGCCTTCTAAGACATTAAGCGACGCGACGGTGCCGCCCGTTTCGCTCATGACGCTGTACATCGTTGCGGGCTCTACTTTTCCTGAGAACTCAAGCGTATTGGATAGATCTGCGACTGTTACCTCGTATAAGCTGACCAAGGTGACAGGCTCACCCTCGTTAAAATATAAAAACCAGCCAAGTGCAATCACGGCCAGTACGCTAAATAACAGAATCACTTTTCTCATGCGGTTAGCCCCCCTTTAATTTGCGTGTGATTTCTATTGTATTTTGGCAGTTTTGCAGCTTCGTTATTCCGAAAAAAGAGGTTGCATTTTTATGCATTTTAATGTATATTTATAAATAGTTAAAATAAGGAGGCAAATGAAGTGGTCAAAGTCAGCGTTGTCGGTGCCACAGGGTATGCAGGTGCAGAGCTTATGCGGCTGCTTTTATCTCACAAAGGGGTTGCGATTGTGCATGCCGCGTCGAAAAGCTATGCGGGGCAAAAATTAAGCGCGGTTTATCCGAGCTTCACCGGCTGCGATATCATTCTCGACGATATTGATTTGGAAGCATTATCTCACGACAGCGATATCGTGTTTACATGCCTGCCGCACGGCACATCGGCCGAAGCGGCTGCTGTGCTGCTGAAGGGCGGCGCGCGCGTGATTGATCTGTCGGGAGATTTTCGATACAACGATGTCAGCGTATACGAAGCGTGGTACAAAATACCGCATGGCGCGAAGGAGCTGCTTGCACAAAGCGTATACGGCCTTTCTGAAATATACCGCGAGCGGATAGCGAAAGCCAGGTTGATCGGCAACCCCGGCTGCTACACCACCTGCGCAATTCTCGCGTTATATCCGCTGCTTAAATCCGGCGTGATTGACCCTAAGGGCATCATCATTGACGCGAAATCCGGTGTAAGCGGTGCGGGACGCAGCGAGAAACTGCCCAACGCGTTTTGCGAAGTGGACGAATCCGTGAAGGCGTACGGCATCGCGACGCACCGCCATACCTCCGAAATCGAGCAGGAGTTGTCGCTGGCGGCGGGCGAAACGGTGGTGCTGTCGTTCACGCCGCATCTCGTGCCCATAAAGCGCGGCATCATCTCCACGATTTACTCAACGCCCAAAACCGGAATCACCGAAGCGGACATTACGGACGCATATATGATGTATAAGGATGAGCCGTTCGTTAAAATTTACGAAAACTCACTGCCCGAAATCAAGCATGTGAACGGCAGCAATAATTTAGGGCTCGGCTTTGTGCTCGATAAACGCGCGGGGCGTCTGGTGGTTGTATCGTGCCTTGATAACCTAATCAAAGGTGCGGCGGGGCAGGCCGTTCAAAACACGAACATTATGTGCGGCTTTAACGAACGTGAAGGATTAAGCGAGATTGGATGGTATTTATAATATGGATAAATTATTTGAAAAAGCCAATATACTGATTGAGGCGCTGCCGTATATCCGGCGGCTTTCGGGCAAAACGGTCGTCATTAAATACGGCGGCGCGGCGATGCTCTCGGCGGAGCTGTCCGAGAAAATTATGCAGGACATCACGCTGTTAAAATACGTCGGCATGAACCCGATTGTGGTGCACGGCGGCGGCGGCGACATTAACAAAATGCTCAAGCTCTATGAAATCGAGCCCGTGTTTCATAACGGCCTTCGTGTGACGGATTCGCAGACGATGGATGTTGTGCAGATGGTGCTGATGGGCAAGATCAACAAAGATATCGTTTCGCACCTCGGTATCGCGGGCGCGAAGGCCATCGGCCTTTGCGGCAAAGACGCGATGCTGATTAAGGCCGAGAAGATGCTCGGTGACGACGGGTATGACCTCGGGCACGTGGGCAAAATCACCGAGATCAACACGAAGCTATTAAACACGCTCGCGATGGATGAATATATTCCGGTTATCGCACCCATTGGCGTGGGTGAGAACGGCGAGAGCTTCAACATCAATGCGGACACGGTGGCGGGCGAAATCGCCGCGGCCTTGTGCGCGGAAAAGCTGATGTTCTTAACGGACATTGATGGTATCCGCAGTGTTCCTAACGATCCGTCAACACTTGTATACGAAATCTCCATCGATGAGATTTACGGCTATATTAACAAGGGCGTAATATCGGGCGGCATGCTGCCAAAGGTTGAAGGCTGCATCAAAGCAATCAAAAGCGGCGTGAAACGCACGCATATTCTGAACGGAACGATTCCGCACCCGATACTGCTCGAAATCTTCACAGATACCGGCATCGGTACAATGGTAAGGGAGTAACAAGATATGAATGTCGATGATATGGCAAAACTCGATCAAAAATACTACAGCCCCGTTTTCGGAAAACGGCTTCCTGTCAGCTTCGTAAAGGGCGAAGAAGTTTATCTGATTGACAACGACGGCAAGCGCTACACTGATTTTCTTTCAGGCATTGCGGTGAATTGCTTTGGCTATTCGGATAACGGGCTGAAAAAAGCGCTCTGCGATACCGTAAACAGCCTGATTCACACAAGCAATTACTTTTATAACGAGACACAGGCGAAGCTGGCTCAAAGGCTCTGCGAAGCCACGGGGTACGACAATATCTTTCTTGGGAACAGCGGCGCGGAAGCGATTGAGGGGGCGTTGAAGCTTGCACGCAAGTATCATTTTGCCGCAGAGAACCCGCGCGCGGAAGTGGTCACCATGCAGGGGAGTTTCCACGGGCGCACGCTTGCGACGCTGGCCGCGACAGGACAAGAAAAATTCCATATTCCGTATGAGCCGCTGATGCCAAGCTTTACGCATGTACCGCCGAATGACATTGCCGCGCTCGAAGCGGCTGTGAGCGAGAAAACCGCCGCGGTGCTGATAGAGCCCATCATAGGCGAGGGCGGTGTGATACCGATGACGAGTGAGTATTACAAAGCGGTGCGGCGGGTATGTGACAAGCACGGCGCGCTGATGATTGCGGATGAAATACAAACGGGCATGGGGCGTACGGGTGAACTGCTCGCGTCTCCGGCGCTCGGCGCGATTCCTGATATCGTGGTGCTCGCCAAATCACTGGGTGCGGGCGTGCCGATTGGTGCGTTTCTCGCGCGCGGCAAAGCGGCCAACGCATTTGCGGCGGGGGATCATGGCTCCACCTTCGGCGGCAATTATCTTGCCTGCGCGGCCGCCTATTACGTGACGAACAAGCTGCTCGATACGGATATTTTGCAGCATGTCAAACAGACGGGCGCTTATTTTAAAGACCGGCTAGCGGCGCTTAAAGACACCTGCCCTGTCATCAAAGAGGTGCGGGGGAACGGCCTGATGCTCGGGATCGATTTGGATACTTGCGTTTCGGCATTGGACATGAAAAAGAAGCTTTTAAGCGAAGGCTTTGTTACGGCGACGGCAGGCGTGAATGTGCTGCGGTTTCTGCCGCCGTATGTGATACAAAAAGAGCATATTGACAGCCTCATCGGCACACTGAAAAAATTGCTTGCATAATCTCAGGCTGCTGACAAAGTTGTTAGTGTCATTTTGAGTGAACGTAAAACGATAAGATAGGTTAGCGGTCATTCTTTCCACTGACGTAGTCGTCGCTTCGCTTCTCACTACGAAGTGGACTGGATGACCGAATGAGTTGCTTTCCATAGCAATGACAAGTGGAAGTATTCACAATGCTGCATAAATATCTCGGAGGATTTGCATGCCCAAAAGAGATGATCTTAAAAAAATACTCGTGATCGGCTCCGGCCCGATCGTGATCGGCCAGGCGGCTGAGTTTGACTACTCGGGCACACAGGCCTGTAAGGCGCTGCGCGAGGAAAGCTACGAAGTGGTGCTGATCAACTCGAATCCGGCCACCATCATGACGGACGAGGAGATGGCTGACCGTGTGTATATCGAGCCCATTACGCTTGAAACGGTCAGCAATATATTGCGGCAGGAGCGCCCGCAGGGCATCATCGCCACCTTGGGCGGGCAAACGGGGCTTAACATGGCCGTGGAGCTGGCTGACAGCGGCATACTCGACGAACTCGGGATTGAGCTGCTCGGCACCTCGCTCCAATCCATCAAGCTCGCCGAAGACCGCGAGCTGTTTAAAGCAACGATGGAAAGCATCGGCGAGAAGGTGGCGCGCAGCGTGATTGCGTGCTCGATCGATGAGGCCGTTGTTTTTGCGCAAGACAACGGGTATCCTGTCATCATCCGTCCGGCTTACACGCTCGGCGGCACGGGCGGCGGCATTGCGAACAACCTTGACGAACTTAAGAACATCACGGCGACGGGTCTGAGCTTCTCGATGATCGGGCAGGTGCTGCTTGAGCAGAGCGTTGCCGGTTATAAAGAAATTGAATACGAAGTGATGCGCGACGCGAAGGATAACTGTATCGTGGTCTGCAACATGGAAAACATCGATCCGGTAGGCATTCACACGGGCGACAGCATTGTGGTTGCGCCGTCGCAGACGCTTTCGGATAAGGAATACCAGATGCTGCGCAGTGCGTCCATCAAGATCATCCGCGCGCTGAAAATTAAGGGCGGATGCAATGTGCAGTACGCATTAAACCCCGATACGTATGATTACGTGGTGATAGAGGTGAATCCGCGCGTGAGCCGGTCTTCCGCGCTCGCGTCTAAAGCGACGGGCTACCCGATTGCGCGGGCAGCGGCTAAAATCGCTGTGGGCTTCGGTCTCGACGAAATCACAAACCCGATCACGGGTGAAACGTGCGCGTGCTTTGAGCCCGCGCTTGATTATGTGGTTACCAAGGTGCCGCGCTGGCCGTTTGACAAATTCGTGACCGCGACGCGCACGCTCGGTACGCAGATGAAGGCAACGGGTGAGGTCATGGCGATTGGCCGAAACATCGAGGAATCACTGCTAAAGGCGATTGACAGCCTTGATGTGAAGCTCGATTATCAGCTCGGCATGCTGAGTATTTCGAAGTGGAGCAACGAAGCCATTGAAAACTCGCTGAAGAATCCGGACGACGAGCGCATATTCGTGGTGTCTGAAGCGCTGGATCGCGGTTATACAGTCGATCAGATATTTGAGATTACGAAGATCGATAAGTTTTTCATCAGCAAGCTTTTAAACATCGTGACGATCGCAAAGGAGCTTAAAAACTGCACAATTGACACACTGAGTGTGGATCTCTTGAAAAAATGCAAGAGATACGGCTTTGGCGACAGCTATATCGCAAACCTTTTAGGCACACAGGAGGCCGCCGTAAAGGCGCTGCGTAACGCGCTGAACATTAAGCCGACATACAAGATGGTAGATACCTGTGCCGGTGAGTTTGAAGCCAAAACGCCATATTACTATTCGTGCTACGACAGCGCGGACGAATCGCGCGACAGCGGGCGCAAAAAAGTCGTCGTTCTCGGCAGCGGGCCGATTCGAATCGGTCAGGGCATTGAGTTCGATTATTGCTCGGTGCATTCTGTGCTTGCACTCAAGGCCTTGGGCTATGAGTCAATCATCATCAACTCAAACCCGGAAACGGTTTCGACCGACTTTGATACGAGCGACAAGCTCTATTTTGAGCCGCTTACGCGCGAATGCGTGCTGGATGTGATACAGCGCGAGCAGCCGGTGGGCGTGGTGGTGCAGTTCGGTGGCCAGACGGCGATCAATCTCGCCGCGCCGCTTGCCAAGGTGGGCGTGAACATCCTCGGCACCTCTGTGGACGGCATCGACCGCGCGGAGGACAGAGATCGCTTTTTAAAAGCGCTCGAAAAGCTCGGCATACCGCTGCCTGCGGGCGCCACGGCGTTTTCGATCAACAGCGCCATCACGATTGCGGAACGAATCGGTTTCCCCGTACTCGTCAGGCCCTCATATGTGCTCGGCGGGCGCGCAATGGAGATTGTTTATAACACGAAGGAGCTCGAGTCATACATGCTCGCCGCGGCGAAGATATCGCCCGAGCATCCGGTGCTGATCGACAAATACGTTCTCGGCAAAGAGGTGGAGATCGACGGCGTTTGCGACGGCACCGATGCGCTGATTGTGGGCGTGATGGAGCACATCGAGCGTGCGGGTGTCCACTCGGGAGACAGCTTCGCTGTATATCCGTCGCAGAACCTTTCCGCGAAGACAAAACAGACGATTGTGGATTATGCGATACGCATTGGCCTTGAGCTGCAGATTAAGGGGCTGTATAACATCCAGTTCGTCATCGACAGCGAGAACAAGGTGTATGTGCTCGAGGTCAACCCGCGCGCGAGCCGCACGGTGCCGATACTCTCAAAAATCACAGGGGTGCCGATGGTGTCACTCGCGACACGCATCATGATGGGCGAAACGCTCCAAGCCATGGGGTATCAAACGCAGCTTTACAAGGAAAGCAGTCTGATTACGGTGAAGGCGCCGGTGTTCTCGTTCTCAAAGCTGACCACGGTGGATATTTTCCTCGGGCCCGAGATGAAATCAACTGGCGAGGTGATGGGCACTGATTTAACATATCTTGCGGCGCTGAAAAAAGCGTTTGTGGCCTCCGGCGTGAAGCCGCCAAGAGCCGATAAGCCAATCCTTTTCTCGATCACCGACCGCGACAAGGAAGAAGCGATTGCGTATGCGCGGCAAATGAAGCAGATGGGCTTTGCTATCGCGTGTACCGATAAGACTTACGGCTTCTTTGCTGCCGAGGGGCTTGATTGCACGCTTGTGAGCAAGGACGATGTGGTGCTCGCGCTCAAGGATAAGAAGATTTCGATGGTGATTAACACGCCGACGCGCGGCAAGCTCTCCGACAGGCTCGGGTTTTTGCTCAGGCGAACGGCGATGGAATTTAACGTGCCGTGCATCACATCGATGGATACGCTCGGAGCGATGCTGGCTGTGATGACGGCGGAAAATATTGAAGAACACCATATCCCGCTCGGGGACTATTTGAAATATTGAACGAGGTGATTGTATTATGATGGATTTGTTAAGCTATCAGCCCGAAAAAGAATTTGCGCAGAAACACTTACTGCGTCTGTCCGACTACACGCCGGATGAAATTTTGCAGGTATTAAGTCTAGCGCTCAAGCTGAAAAAGCAGCTCAAAGAGGGGCTTCGTCCGCCGCTGCTCGCAGGCAAGATTTTAGCAATGATATTTACCAAAAGCTCTACGAGAACGCGTGTGTCGTTCGAGGCGGGTGTGTATCAGCTGGGCGGCACCGCGCAGTTTTTAAGCAGCAACGATATTCAGCTGGGGCGCGGCGAGCCGATCAGCGACACGGCGCAGGTTCTCTCTCGCATGGTGGACGGCATCATGATCCGCACGTTCAAGCAAAGTGACGTGGAGGATCTCGCCAAATACGGCACAATTCCCGTGATCAACGGCCTGACCGATCTGCTGCATCCGTGCCAGATACTCGCCGACTTGATGACGTATTACGAGCACAAGGGCAGCCTCAAAGGCAAGCTCGCGTACATCGGCGACGGCAACAATGTGGCGAATTCGCTGCTGGTGGGCTGCGGCAAGGTGGGGCTTGATATGACGCTCGCATGCCCCGAGGGCTTTGAGCCGGACGCGGATGTTCTGGCAGCAGCCATGAAAGCGGCGGCGCAGAGCGGTGCGAAGCTCATTGTGACGCATGATCCGAATGAAGCGGCTGACGGCGCGGACGCGGTGTATACCGACGTTTGGGCGAGCATGGGTCAGGAAAGCGGCGCGCAGGATAAATACAAGCATTTTACCGCCTATCAGGTGAACGAAAAGCTGACGGCACGCTGCAACAAGGATTACATTTTCCTGCACTGTCTGCCCGCGCACAGGGGCGAGGAGGTCACCGCCGAGGTGATTGACGGGCCGCATAGCGTGGTGTTTGACGAGGCTGAGAATCGGCTGCATGCGCAGAAAGCCGTCATGGCGCTGTTGATGGGCAAATAGACGAAAGAACCCATCTAACGTATAACATGCAGGAATGCATTGAACCGTAGGGATCGACCTCCGGGCGATCCGGTCTGCGTGGCATACCCCTTCGGGTGGACAAGAATACTTTTTTAGAACGCTTAACAGTAATGCTTTGAACCGTAGGGGCGGGTCTCCGTGCCCGCCTGCGTAATGCACGCTATGGTGTTGTGCAATACAAACTCCCTCCGTCAATTGCCGGATTGAAATCCGCCAATTGCCACCTCCCTCCGCGAGGGAGGCAAGGGTGCTTGCGCAATTGGAACAACGTACAT
>JAEYOE010000011.1 GCA_023412005.1 Bacillota bacterium | reverse complement strand
TGAGTTAAAGCTCCATAATGCAATTGCAGATCATTTATGAAATATCGACCGAAAAAAACCTATACGGCTCTACTGGGGGGTATATGATATTAAAAAACTATAAGTAGTAACGGATATATTGTTGGTGCCAACCCCACAACATTGCCATAGGAGGAGAGTACATGCAAAAAGTAAAAATTTATTTAGATTATCGTTGTTTTCCTGTCTGGATATATGATGATAATGACGAATTGATAAACAATGACCTACCCAAGGAATTGTCAGGAGATAAGGAAATAGACGATGCATTTGTAGAAATTCAAAATATCTATGATGGTCTTTTCCTTGATAACCCAATTGCGTTTAAATACATTGGGTTCAAAAGCGAATTGGATAAACAAAAATTTCTGAAAATCATAGAAGATGCTATAAGCCTTATTAAAATTAAACTCGGTGATTCATATATTATCGAAAAGAAAATCAATATTTAGGAATGTTAAACTATGTAAGCAAAGAGGTCATACAGTTTCGGCTGATGTGGCCTTTCTTCTTGACATATGAGTAGACCAACTCCCAGGCAATGGGTAATTCGAAGTTCAACTCCATAGCCGCTGATAAACATAATGCGAAGTTCACGGCGTAGCCGCTGATATGGATAATGCGCAGTTCACGGCGTCTAGCGCACTGGAACTAATAGGGTATATCTCAAGAGCGTGGGGCTTTTACTCTGTTTAAAACCGACACCATTGTAGACCTACCGCTAATGGCGAAAGGCTGCTTCATGGTAAAATGGCATGGAATTAAAAGGACGAAGGCTTCAATACCCTCGCCCTTTTTTCATATCTGTTTATGCTTTGCGTTTCTTCATTTCCAGATAGCCGGAGCAGAGCGCCGCAAGGCCCAGCATCACAAAACCGATCGGGTTTGCCGTGTCGCCCGTCTTGGGCGGGTCGGTTACAATGGTATCCGGTACCGCCACACCCGTACTGAGTATTACAAAAGGAGAAAGCTTGCTTACTGTGACCGTCGCCACGCTGTTTTCCACCACTGCCGTATAGGTTTCCACCCGGCCGTTCACGTAGTGGAGGATCGTGACAACCTGGCCTTCGTATGCCGCGCTCACGGGGAAGGAGAGCGTGATCTTGCCTCTAAAGCCGCCGGGGAGAGAGATGTCGTACCCGGCAATCAGCTCGCCGTCCGCAATCGCTTGCCGCATTTGTGCTGGTAAGGATTGGGCGTTGATCGTGTTAACAGTCAGCTTTGCGCCGTTACGGATGCCGCTGCCTGACGCCATAACGCCCGTTGCGCTGTCGGTCAGGGTACGTTGGGCGACCGATTTGGGGGCCTTCAGTGGGAACACCGCCGTGATGACGCCCGAATTGGCCGCATTGGTTGCAGCCGCACCTGCTACGGTAAAGAAGTTTTCCGCAACGCCCGTTAGGGTGTAGCCTGCTTTCGGCGTCAGGGTAATTGTCGCCGTGTAGGCAGTTTCACCAGCAAACGGATTATCCGCCGGGCTCCACGTCACGGTTCCCGTATACTGCGCCGTTTCTGTAATTGCGCTGACCGATGCCGCACCGCGTTTAGGCGCGGTAACGCCGCCGATGGCCGCTACATCAATGGTTGCAAAGGCGTCGCCCGAATAATTCAGGTTTAGCCCCGAACCCGGCACACCCCACGCGGCTGGGTAGCACACGGCGGCAACCGAATATGCCCAGTCTACTCCGAAAGTGGGAGGGACAGCACCCGTCAACACAAGGGCCAGTCTGTTGCAGTTGAAAAACGCTTCATAGCCGATAGAGGTAACGGAGTTTGGAATCGTCACTGATGTGAGTGCTGTGCAGTTGGTAAACGCTCTATAGCCGATTGAGGTAACGGAGTTGGGAATCGTCACCGATGTGAGTGACGAGCAGTCGTAGAACGCAGCATCGCCGATTGAGGTAACGGAGTTCTGAATCGTCACCGATGTGAGTGACGAGCAGTTGTAGAACGCTCCTCTGCCGATGGAAGTAACGGAGTTCGGGATTTCAACCGACGTGAGTGCTGTGCAGTTTTCAAACGCAGCAAAGCCGATGGAGGTAACGGAGTTCGGAATCGTCACTGATGTGAGCGCTGTGCAGCCGTAAAACGTATAAACACCGATGGAGGTAACGGAGTTCGAAATCTCCACCGACATGAGCGCTATGCAGTTGGCAAACGCTATTTCGCCGATGGAGGTAACGGAGTCCGGAATTTCCACCGACGTGAGCGCTGAGCAGCCTATAAATGCACTATCGCCGATTGAGGTAACGGAGTTCGGAATCGTCACCGACGAGAGTGCTGCGCAGTTTTGAAACGCAACAACGCCGATTTCCGTAACGCCGTTCAGAATATTTACTGCTTTGACATCGTCTGGGGAAAAGTTTGTATCATTCCTCCAATGATTATCTCCATATCTAACACCAACCCTCTCAATGGCGGTGTTAGACTTGATGGTCAGCGTGCCGGTGGTAGCGTCAAAGGCATAGCCGGGGGTGTCGACGCTGCCCGCCGCCCGCGCCATCATGGGCATCAGCGTAAAGACCAGCGCCGCGCAAAGCAACGCTGCCAGAAGCTTTTTCATGTTCGTATACTCCTTTGTCTGTGCTCTTATAGATCTTCCGCTTTGTCTCGTTGGCCCTTATGCTTCTGTTTTCGCTATGATAAGGCATTTCTTTTGCCCTATTTCTTCGATATAACATGAATTGACTGCGGTCATCTTATATCGATATATTATTACATAATCCAAGAAAATGGAAGAGGGTGATAAAACACTCTCCTTCCACTGCTGAAAAGCGGCTATCTAAACATAATGCGAAGTTTGGTCGACCGCCCGGGTTAAACATAATTGGAAGTTCAATTCCTCTTGCCGCGATAACATAATGCGAAGTTTACACAATGCGATTATTGATAACCGCTCGGGTTATGGGTAATCGACTTTATGCTTTCCGGCAGCTATGAGGACGGCTTTGTGCTAAGTGAGG
Source organism: Bacillota bacterium (assembly GCA_023412005.1). Classification (GTDB taxonomy): domain Bacteria; phylum Bacillota; class Clostridia; order Christensenellales; family SZUA-584; genus SZUA-584. The sequence goes on along the minus strand of JAEYOE010000011.1, from coordinate 537 downwards.
GATAGGCACCTAGGATAAAGAACTAATATCTGTTCGCTTCTGTTTAATATCAGAAAATTATTTGCAATAAAACTAGGCCGACCGATACGCTGTGGCCTATTTTTGTTACTTCATAATCAATTCTTGTTAGCTTTAACTTGCTCAGAAGCCTATTGACTTCTCTTGGCAGGTTTTATACCGCCTGCCGCATCGTCCAAGGGCGGAAACGATATGAATCACCGGCTTTTGATAAGGTTGTTGCTAGATGGAGAACAGGATTTGGCTATTTGCGAAATATTGCATAGACCTTGCTGCTCCCTGCTAGTTGATTTACTCCATATACACTCGCTATTATTATGATAGAGCCAATCACCTGATAAAACCCAAAGCCTTCTTTCAAAATAAGAACACCCGCTAAGATTGATATTATCGTTGTTATATTTGCAAATATAGATGCTTTTGCGACATTAAGATAAGTCATTGCATAATTCAGCATCAAAAAGGCTCCTACAGAAGATACTCCCGCCAAGAAAATTACGGATATCCAGAATCCAGCAT
>JAEYOE010000020.1 GCA_023412005.1 Bacillota bacterium | reverse complement strand
GCGCGCGTGACGGTAACCGTGTACGTCTTCTTTGCGCCCGACTGCGCTTTCACCGTAAACTTGAGCACCTTGGTCTGCCCGTTTTTCAGCGTGAGCTTTTTCGAAGCCGGAGAGACCTTCGCCATCGCGTTGGATTTTGCGGCTTTGAGCGTGACGCTGCTTGTGTTTTCATCAAGATTCAGCGTGTAGTTCGTCACATTCGGGTCAAACGGTTGGCTCAATACCCCTGCCGTGTTGGTCAGCGAGGCGAGGTTGTTGTCGCCTGATTTGGCACGCGTGACGGTGAACTTATAGGTGTTGCTCTTCTTACCGTACATCACCTTGATCGTAACGGTTTTGCTTTTGCCATTAGCCAAGGCAACGGTGGTGTTGGATACAGCCTTACCGTTAATGGTCATCGATACATCACTTAGTTTTGCACAAGAAAGCGTAACACTTGGTTCGTTCTCGCCCAACAAGACCTTATAAACTCTTAAGCCCGAGTCAAACGGATATGATAATTTCCCGGCAGAGATAGAAACATTGGTTAAATAAGCCCCGGTGCGAATCCATTTGGCATAGAAATACTGATCATAATTTGTTACTGTGAACGGAAATGTCACCGGTGCCGTATTGCACTCCCTTGTTGGAAACCAGCCTGAGAAGAGAAAGCCATTCAGTGTCGGTTGCGGAGGATCTGTAATAACCGTTCCATATGGCACCTTGAATGAGTTCATCGGAAAACCAATTAATGAATAGGAAACCCAGCAAAGTTCTACACTCCACTTTGCATAAAAGGTTTTATTCTCAGAAATTTTATAAGGAAATGTAACAGGCGCCTTATCATATGACGATGTTGTATACCAGCCTTCGAAGATATAATGCTCTCTAATAGGTAAAACCGGAGGATATATGATCATATTATATAAGCCTTTATAACTGACTGCAGTACCATTAGAAACAAAAGTGACGGTATATATTGCTTCCGGATCGTTTGTTGATGTGCTGTATCCATACCATGGGTTTGTAAAACCGGTTCTCCCGGTTTTGTAAAAGACCGTGAAATAAGATTGGCTTAAATTGAATACTTCGCTACCCAAGCCGGGTGCATTTCCCTCAAACAAAGCATAAGCCAGATCACGGCAATAGTAGAAAGCATAGTCAGAGATAAAGGTTACCGATGATGGAATGGTTATGTTCGGCAGGCTTACACAATCATAACATGCCAATTTCCCTATTGACACAATACTGTTCGGCAACTGAAGGCTCTCTAAGCTTTCACACATGTAAAAAGTGCCGTTATTAATTTGGTTAACACCGCTTGGGATATTGATTCGTTCGAGATTATAACAAAAAGCAAATGCGCCTTCTTCAATTTCGATAACACCGGATGGCAGTATGCCTGACATCAGATAAAAACAGGCCTCGAACGCCCCTTCAGTGATGACCTTGACACTTCCCGGAATGCTATAGGTGTTACCACCTTTACCGGCGGGGTACTGCAAAAGGGCGGTTTTTAACTTGTTAAAAAGCACTCCGCTGTCACTTGAGTAATTTGGATTCTCCGTATCCACAACGATTGATGAAAGATCAAAGCACATCCCAAAAGCATTTGCGCCAATCACTGTAACACTCGGCGGTATGTTAAGGCTTGTCAGACCACAGTCTTCAAAGGCATACGCACCAATGCTCTGTAGGCCGCTGCCAAAAGTTACGCTCGTAAGATTTTCGCACATATAAAACGCGGCTGTCTCAATACTGGTCACGCTGTTCGAAAGTATAACGCTGCCAAGGGACTCAGTCCCGGCAAATGCTTCTTCTCCGATTACCGTTATGGCCTTCCCGTCAAGCGTATCAGGGATGGTGACAGCACCACCTGCCCCATGATATCCGGTGATTGTTACACTCATGCTATCAGGGTTGATCACATAGTCGTAGTCCCCCGATGTGGCCATTGGCTCCGCAGAATCTTGTGTTTCTAGCGTTCCCTTTTCGCAAAGTAGTTCATACAGATTCTTTGCTGAGCCTAAAGTGTCAGTCGGCACAGACATATCAGAATCAGTAACTGCTTGTGATAAAACAGTCGGCAAAGGCGTCTCAACCGGCGTCTCCGTCGGCTCCGGCTCCACCGACTCAATGGGCGCAGGGCTTTGTACTGGGGGTTCCTCCGCGCGCGACGACGGTATGTCCCACACGAACACAGCCGCGAACAATATCAGAGACAACGCTAAAGCGATAAAACGTTTGCCGGAAAACTCACGCATAGATCAAAAACTCCTTAAAATATTAAATAACGAATATACAATAAAAGGGGTTAGAAAATAATAACTTATTATAGCATATATTCTTTGCTTTCCAAAACATTTTTCGTCAATGCAGACAAAAAACCGGCCACACAGACCGGTTTTCAACTGCTTGTTATGCTATGCTCTCTTTTTAGCCATCCGCATCATGGCCAGGAGGTAAAACAATATCCCTGTCAAAGTGAGAAAGCCAATGCTCATCAGCGGCGTCACGGAAAAGTCGCCGAATTTGTACGTCACCCCCATCATGCCGTTAAACTCATCCAGCGCCTGCTGCGGCGCGCCCGCAAACGCCGTCTCCATCGGCGCATCCATTAAAACCTGCCTGAATAATGCCGCCGCGTGCGAGGTGGGAAATACTTTAACAACGGTCTGCACCGCTTCGGGCAGCGTCCCAATCGGCAGATAAATGCCAGCGATAAAACCAATCAGCGTGCCGACAATGGTGCTGGCTGTGGTAAACGCGTTCATGCTCTTGAAGAAGGACACAATGAAGAACATCAATGCCGTATTCGACAGCGTGGCCAGTACAATCAGCCCCAAAACTTGTGTCAATTCCCAAACGCCCGGCAGCTGCCCCCCGTTTGCCAGCACATAGATTTCCGAAAGCACAAGCGCAACAACGCTCATGATCATCCCGATGATCACCACGCTCATGAGATATCCGCCCGATATGCTGCTTCTCTTAATCGGTGCCGAGTAAAAGTCCTTCGCGATTTTTTTTGCTTTATCCTCCACCATAATGCCAAATGCCCCAAGCGTTGTGGTGACCGATGTGACCGCGAGCAGCCCCGAAATCAGCCAGCTGTCCATTAAAAAGCGGGCACTGTCTGAATCGGGGAATTCGCTGAGCCAAACATCGCCCAAGAAAAGCGCATATAGCCCAATGATAATGAGAACGGCAAGCAGCGAGAAAAACACCGCACTCCTGTCTCTGAAAAACAACCTGACGTTGCGTTTGATAAATGTGCTCATTCTCTCAGCTCCTTTCCCGTGATCGCGATAAACGCGTCATCCATCGTTCCGTTTACCACTTCAAAGCCCTGTATAAACGCTTTGCACTTTTCAATGATCGGCAGCGCATCCATCGTATTTTGCAGCTTTATAATCATTCGGTCAGCCACCTGTGTGTAATCACACCCCATATCATCAAGAACGTTTTGCAAAGCGGTATCATCGCTGCTCACCATTTTCAGAATATCGTTTGCGTACGCTGTTTTGAGCTCAGAGGGTGTTCCCTTGGCCGCAATCTCACCGTGATCAATCACAATCACATAGTCGGAGTCCGCGGCTTCTTCCATGTAGTGCGTGGTTAAAAAAACGGTCATACCCGTTTTTTCTTTGAGATCCTGAATCATGGCCCAAACGGATTGTCGGGTCTGCGGGTCAAGCCCCGTTGTCGGTTCATCCAGAAACAATATCTTCGGGGTATGAACCAGCGCACGCGCGATATCCGCTCTGCGTCGCTGTCCGCCTGAAAGCTTGCCATATGGACGGCCCAAAAAGCCCATGACATCGGTCGCTATCGCCGCGTTTCTGACGGCCTGCTCGATTTTATTCTTGTCTTTAAAGTAAAAACCTGCCCGCAGCCTTAAGTTTTCACCCACCGTCAGCAGGTTATCAAGCACGCTGTCCTGAAACACCACGCCGATGCTGTTTCTGATGGCTTCATCGTTTTCACCCATCGTTTGTCCGTCTACGGTCACGTCGCCTTTGTCATAGGCCAGCAGCGTACAGAGGATGTCGATGGTCGTGGATTTTCCAGCACCGTTTGGCCCAAGGAACGAAAACAGCTTGCCCTGCTCCACATAAAAGCTGATGCCTTTCACCGCCTGCACTTCGCCATAGCTCTTTTTCAAGTTGTTAACCTCTATGATTTTTTGCATATTGAAAACTCCTTTCGCTCATACAATAGCAAGCGATGGGCTTGTTTGCCTATACGCCAAAGAGTAAGATGCAAAAACGCAGGCTAAGATGCAAAAAAGCGGCTGTGAGATGTACTCTCAGCCGCTTTGTCTTAGCAATATCATTTCATTGTGCGCTGTTTGTATGATTTCAACCCTTCATTCAGCATTTGTGCCGTTTTCTTTTCACGCAAGTAAGCGAAGTACCACACCATCAGATATGATAAGGCAAACAGCAGTATCAAAATAACAGGCTGAATGATGCTGCCTGTAGCCAGCCAGCCCCAATAGTAACCGAAGAATAAAAGCAGACTGATCAGAATGCATAGATGCAGAATTTTTCGAATCCGCATCTGTTTTTTTGCAAGCTCCTTTTTGGAGCAAAAAATCAGCCCCGGCAGCGTGCAAAACAGCGAAAACGCAAGCAATTCCCATAGCAACGACATACCAAAATGCAAATCCCTGAAAAATATCGTGCAGAAAACCGTGGCACAAAGCACCGTTCCCGCCACGATCAGTAAGAATTCCAGTATCATTTCTCTTATGCGTTTTATAAACATCTGGTTTCACCTCCTACAGCAGCAGCTTTTGTTTGAGATCCGGCACATATTGCCGCGATATAATGATCTTCTCGCCGTTATCAAGCGAGGCTTCCAAACGCCCACTGTACGCCGGGCTTAAAAACGATATTCTTTGCAGATTGAGTATGGCCGATTTGGACACACGCAGAAAATCGCCGCCTGCCAGCATCTCCTCCACCTCATAAAGCTTGTATTTGCTCTCAAACACCTTTTCGCGGCAATAAATAAACACCTTGTTATCCACGGCTTCAAAGTAGTAAACGTCGTCAATGTCAAGGCGGTGTATATCGCTGCCGTCGAGCCCCACTATATTGGGCTTTTGCGTTTTTAAGTTATTGATGAACTGCAGCAGTTCTCTGCTCATCTGCCGGCACCGAATGATAACCTGATCCTCTTCGCCGGCGGCAGGCTCTTCAATAAATATCTTCATATCCGCATCCTTAAAATCAAGCTGCCGTTGTATCACGGCAAACTAAAAAGCGCTGTCATCATTGTATACACATACTCGCATAGATGGCAACGCTTTTTTATCCTTATATGGCAATCGTTTTTTATCTGTTTCCCACGATGCTTTCGTAATCGAACAGTTCATCCATTTCGGTGAGTTCGTTGACCATGAACGCACGGATATACGCTTTGTCACGCGTGATGGAATGGATGTAGTAGCCGTTCTTCAAGTAGAACGCAACAGACGAGCGCATACGGCTGGCTGTGTGCAGTGCGATGGCGCGCACGCCCAGTGTCACGCATTCACGGCGCACCTTCTCGAGCAGCAGCCCGCCGATGCCGAGCGACTGAAATTCCGGGTCTACCGCGAGGCGCGATAAATACGCGATGCCGTCGCGCAGAACTTCGAAGCGCACCGAGCCTGCCACCTCACCGTCTACCTCGCATAGGTACACATGCTTTTCGTGGATATCGCGCAGAATTTGCTCGTCCGTCTCGTGCAGTGCCGCGACGTTGTCTTCGCGGCGTATTTCGCGCGCGTAGTCCGTAAACGCTTTGCGCGTCACGCGTTTGATGTCGGCTAAGTCGGCATCCGATGCTTTTTTAAAAACGATACTTTCCATCATAATGTTTACCCGTTTCCGAATAATTCGAAAATATTTAGTTCATTTCAACACACATTCACGTCGTCCCAATTGACGGAGGGATTTTTCAGCGCACATACATTGTCATCGCGGGTGGGTCAGAGACACCGCCCCTACGATTTGAAGCATTCATGTTACAAGTTTTAAAAGAGTATTCCTAGACCCCGGAAGGGTATGCTGCGTAATCCGGAACGACACAGAGGTCGTTCCCTACGGTTCGATGCATTCCTGCTTTATATCAAAATTCATGTACGTTGTTCCAATTGCGCAAGCACCCTTGCCTCCCTCACGGAGGGAGGTGGCAATTGGCGGATTTCAATCCGGCAATTGACGGAGGGAGTTATCAGAACAACAACTCCTTGCGTGTATACGATGGGAGGGCGCGGAGACCCGCCCCTACAGTTCGAAGCATGTTTGTTAAGCGTTATAAAAAGAGTATTCCTCTCCCCCGAAGGGGTATGCCACACAGACCGGATCGACATACCCCATTCGGGGCACAAGCGGAGGTCGATCCCTACGGTTCGAAGCATTTTTGCTTCATATCAAAATTCATGTACGTTGTTCCAATTGCGCAAGCACCCTTGCCTCCCTCGCGGAGGGAGGTGGCAATTGGCGGATTTCAATCCGGCAATTGACGGAGGGAGTTTGTATTGCACAACACCATAGCGTGCATTAC
>JAEYOE010000016.1 GCA_023412005.1 Bacillota bacterium | reverse complement strand
GGCAAGCAATCGTTCAGTGAGTCTTCGTTGAATGAGTACCCTATCAAGATATGTATCACCTGTGATCAAATATTGGAGACTATATGAAGAAAATCGTCGGAACATGTATTGTTGTTCTTATTATGTTTGCTTTTATCTCATCGGCGTTGGCCTCGGCGAGCGTGGCTACAGACAAAACTTCTGCGCTACCCGGTGAGACAGTCACGATATTCGGCACGTCAGGCGCTGATACGGACATCATGATAAAGATCACTGACGAAGCAGGCAACATCGTATATTTCAACGCAACAAAAGCGGATTCGAACGGAGAATACTCCACCTCATTCGCCATTCTCTCGAATATGGCGGCAGGCAGGCTGACAGTGACGGCAGGCAGCGGAAATGACGTCGCAACGACAATGATCACTGTCAATGCACCGCCGGCTTCGACGGCGACGCCCAAGCCGTCTGCCAGCGCATCAGCATCACCGAGCGCATCCGCGACGCCGAGCGCATCCACAACGCCGGGAGCATCCACAACGCCGGGAGCATCCACAACGCCCAGCGCATCCGCAACGTCGGGCGCATCCTCAACGCCGGACGCATCCGCGCCTGCAAGTGCGTCAGCTTCCGCAAGCGCTGCCCCGGACGGGGATGAACCCGAAGCTACGGGCACAGACGGCGGTAACGCGGAACAGGTCATAACACCCCAGGAGATCTCTCAGGAAGATGAAACGGGCGTCATCACCATCCTGATTCGTGTAGACGATCTGCCGGAAGGTACAGTTGCGATTGAGACACCCAGCGGAAAAATGCTATACCTATCCGATGCGAAGAACGGCGTGCTGAAGATTAAGGTCACAAAGGATGATATCAACACGGACGGCGGTATCGAGATCACCCTGCTCAATGGTGATATGATGCCGCTTGCCGAAGCGCGCATCCACGTACTCGACGAAAACGGAGAACCCTCAAAGACCGGGGAGAGCCGCGTGGGCGGATGGATGGTGGCCATATGGATCGCCATCGGGCTGATCATACTGGCAGCAGTCCTATGGATACTGATCCGCCGGAGAAACAAGCAGGAACAAGACGATTAAGGCTTTGTTTTGATAAAGCAAGCGACGCTGCAGCAACCCGCTAAAGCGCATGACAACAAAAGAAGACTTCAGGAAGGAAAAATCATGAAAAGAAAAGTCACCGCAATGTTAACCGCAGTAATCATGACGATTATAGCCGCGATGCTGCCGGGCGGCGCAATGCAGACCGCCAAGGCGGCTGGAACCCAAAACTGGGCGGTGGTCGGCACGGCCCACTTTTCGACGAGTGGAACATGGCATGAAACGTATACATCCTTGGCGTTTGATGACGCGGATACGCCTTATGTGGCATATCAGGACAGCGGCAACAGCAAAAAAGCCACAGTGATGAAGTTTAACGGAAGCAGTTGGGAGACGGTCGGTACACCCGGGTTTTCGGCAGGTACTGCAGATTGTATATCGCTGGTGATCCATGGAAATACGCCATATGTGGCTTATGTGGATGGCGGCAACGGCGGAAAAGCCACCGTAATGAAGTATAACGGAAGCAGTTGGGAGACGGTCGGCACGCCCGGCTTTTCTGCAGGCCAGGCATGGTATACACCCTTGGCGTTTGATGACGCCGGGACGCCGTATGTGGCATATGTCGATATAGCCAATGACGAAAAGTTAACGGTGATGAAGTTTAACGGAAGCCGTTGGGAGACGGTCGGCACGGCTGGCTTTTCGACACAAGTTTCTTCAACTCCGCTATCACTGGTGATCAGTGGCACTACGCCGTATGTGGCTTACGGGGATCGCGCCTGCAACGGGTTCGCCACGGTAATGAAGTTTAACGGAAGCAGTTGGGAGACGGTCGGTACGCCCGGGTTTTCGTCAAATAATGTAAGTTGGGGTATGTCGCTGGCGATGGATGGCAATACACCGTATGTGGCTTACCCGGATTTAAACTATGATCAAAAACTCACGGTGATGAAGTTTAACGGAAGCAACTGGAAAACGGTCGGCACGGCTGGCTTTTCGGAGGGCAAAACATATTGTGTCTCACTGAAGATAAATGAGAATACGCCTTATGTGGCTTTTAACGATAACGGAAAAGTCACGGTGATGAAGTTTAACGGAAGAAGTTGGGAGACGGTCGGTACGCCCGGGTTTTCTGTGGGGGGCAGCGTATGGGAGACATCCCTGGCGTTTGATGACGCGGGTACGCCGTTCGTGGCATATTCCGATACAAGCAATGCAAATAAGACAACGGTGATGAAGCTGAACAATGCGCCGACGGATCTGTTTTTGAGCAACCATAGCTTATCGGAAGAGCAGGCCGTCGGGACAGTGGTGGGAAATCTTACCCGGTCAGATTCGGACCGGTATGAAAGTTGTACATACAGCCTTGTATCCGGCCCGGGAGATGACGACAACGATTCGTTCAGCATCGCAGGCGATCAATTGAAAACAGCAGCGGTTTTGGATTATGAAACCAAGAGCGTCCTTCACATCCGTGTGCGCGTCACCGACATCGGCGGACTGTATTATGACCGTCGGCTTACCATAGCCATACAAAACGTACAGGGCGACAGCAACGACAACGCGGTCGTGGTGGACATGGGGCCGATCATCCCGAAGGGAGCGATGGGAAGCGCATACAGCTTTACGCCCACCATCACCAAAGGCACGTCGCCGTATACGTGGACAGCGACGGGCCTGCCGGCGGGCTTAAGTATCGACAGCGCAACGGGCGAGATCAGCGGTATTCCTTCGGCTATGGGTACCAGCGCGGTATCGGTGACCGTGACCGACAGCCGGTGCGCGGTGCTCACGGTCGGTTTTGACATCACCATCGGCTGCGCCAACCTTTCCATCGATACGCCCGGCATCTTCGCCGCGACTATCGGCGAAAGCTATACGTGCGGCCTTAGCGCGGGCGGCGGCGACGGCAGCAACAGCTGGTACGCCAGCGGCCTGCCCAAGGGGCTTAGTATATCGCGGGAAAACGGCATCATATCCGGAACGCCCGGCGTAACGGGTACATTCTCTGTGGAGGTGCGGGTTTACGACGGCGAAGGCCGCAAAGCCACCAAGACGTATTCGCTTGTGGTCAGCCCGCCTTCGGCAACAGGCAAGTACACAATCGTACCGGACACCGACAACGCGTATACGGTAAGCACGGCAGACGGGTTCACGACGCTTAAAATCAAGAGCGGCGTAAAGGGGTTTAGGTATTTCAACGTTGCGCTTGAGCCGGTGGTAACCCATGAAGGCGAAGAGACGGTGGTTTTTGTACAGCAGCGCGCCGGGGTACAAATCGGTTACAGCTTTGTTAAGGCGGACTTTGATGCGGCTTCCAACGCGGGCGTTGGTTTCAACGTATCGCCCGGCGATATCATCCGGGTATACGTCGTGGATACACTCAGCAATTCGTCCGGATCCAATCCGGTGCTGCTTCAGTAAGCAGCACCGGATTCTCTGTTTGTGGTCGATCTTTATTTAATTGACTTTACAGTAATATGGATCGCCATATGGATTCGCCCGGGTCCATCGATCCGCGTATCCGTTTTTTATCTCGTCGTCAGACGTAAAAAAACAGCCTCGAAGAGAATAGGCTCAGCTTGATGATTAACCCCTCCTTATGTCATGCTGAGGAGCGGAGCCGACGTAACTACGAAGTGGAAAGCATCCCATGGCAAACGCTTTATACATGGGATTTCGATCCACTACGTAGTAGACTCGCTATCGCTCGATCGAAATGACACGTAAGAGCTTTGTCAGCAGTCTGAGCCTCGAAGAATAGTCTGTTTTTTATATTTACGGCAAAAACCCGAGGATTTTTTGGACATGAACAAGCTTCGAAGTGCCTATTGATCGCGGATTTCTGGTGTGCTCGAACGGTCGAACGTGAGATGGCGCAGCCGGGTTCGTTCTGTTAAGTGCCCAGTGTCGCATCAATCAAAAGCACACTTTTCGCTCAGCTCAGGACGACTTTCCATAGCTTCATGACTATGATTACAAGTTCTCTGATTGTCTTTTCCCAATTTTCCGCCAGTTGATAAACCCATATATGTCAAACACAAAAAATACGACAAAACAAACAACAACAGAAAGATATGAAATATCCTCAATGGCTGCCAGAACCCATAAAATGATCAATACGATATCATTAGCTGCATAACCAATTGCAAAATATGGGCTTCTTCTGAATGTAAGATATGCAGCAATAAAACTGGTTGTGACCGATATGGTGCTTGGTATGATATTCGCTGTATTGAGCGCATTCAAAATGACGTAGAATACGTAGGTTACGACTGCTGTAAGAATCAACATTAAAATCAATTCTTTCTTGCTTATATGGTTAACTTGTACCTCGGATTTATTGCCTTTATACGGATTCTTCAACCATGTTATTAAAGCAACCACAGCCATAGGCAATGTCATTCCAAGATACGTTATCATTTCACCATAATAGGCAAAAGTCAGAGATATAAAACCGTAAAGCAAGCTAAAGACAATCATTAAAAATTGCCCGATTGGATTCCCTTTGGCATTAAATATCAGTGATGTTACGCCAACCAATGATGCCACGAGAGTTAGAAAGCTATTTTGATTATAAGCGAAAAATGATATGGTTATTAAGAAGATAGAACAACACCATAATGCTATTTCGCTTTTAGAAAAGTAACTTATTAATGCTTTAAACTTACCCAAAAAATCTCCCCCTAAAAAATAAACATCCGCATACACATCTTCAAAGACCTAACGATGTGTAAACGAATGCTAATCGCACTCATGCCCGGTGGCATATTATTCGTTTGCTATTATAACACCAGTTTTCATGAAATTCAATTCAGATTTTCTTACCCGCAAGAGTCCCTTGCAGGACGGCAATACATATTGCACACTAAACCTTGAAAATAAAAGATGCAGGCTGGCCCACGGGGTATTGTTGGGTTAACCGGAATATTGGCGAACCTAAACCCTTGTTAAATAAAATACTCAATCGTGCGCCCGGGTGTCTGCCTCGTATTCTCGTTAAACAGCAGCACCGCTTCGCGAATGTCAATTGGGCCAAGTGTATAGGCACCTTTTTCTTCTTTGTTGAGAATATCAAAAGAAACCCTGCGGTTCATCTTAGCGGGGGCATCTAACACCATTTCTATACCCGGAATTTTAAACGCCTTTTTACGAAAGTACGGGTCAAACATACAGATAGAGTTTTGGCTGACGCCTGTAAACAGAACATAATGCCAGCAGCCATAGTTGAGCCGCACCACCGCCACCCCGCCCTGCTGTAACCCGGCCACTAGCCTGCTGTTTTGGCCCACATAAACATCAGGCCCCGTCAGAAACTCACCGCGTATCGGAAAGTGTTTCACCTTTCCAAACTGATTGAGCCAGTTGCAAAGAAACATCATAGCCATGCCTGAGGTACCGCTTTTGCCAAACTCGCCCTTTTCGTTGTAGGCATCAAGGCTGAAGAGCACAATATGCTTAATCACATCGGGCGGTATCTCTTCACGATTGAAAAGATAGCTGATTGCATTTGTTAACGTGGTGGGTCCGCAATCGAACTCGGATGCCTGATAACTAAGCGGTATTTTCATTTTATCTCCTCGTCTTCAGCTATCATCAGTGAAGCCGCCACTCTTGCACTTTGAATCAATTCGTCCATCGTCGTGTACTCCTCGCATGTGTGGCACGCATGCATGCCCGACGCTATGACCAGACCGCTGATTCCATGCTCTGCGAGATAATTGTTGTCGCTGCCTCCCATGGTTTTTATCATATTCTTTTCAAGCCCCATCATCTTGCATACGTTTAAAAATCGATTCGACACCGGAGAATCCAATGATGTTTCATAGGCTTTGCAGCCTGTCGTGGCATTGAATAAAAACGACGCGCCAAATGCATCCGCGCTATCTGCAAACTGCTGTTTGACCGTTTCTACAAGATCAAGTGCTTTTTGATGAGACAAGCTGCGTACCTCTCCGCGCACGGTGCACTGATCCGGCACAATGTTCGTTGCACGGCCGCCGTTAATGATACCGATATTCAAAGTCGTATCGTCATCCACACGGCCCAGCTTCATTTGGCTGACTGCATCGGCTGCAGCTGCGATGGCATGAACGCCATTCTCGGGTTCAAAGCCCGCATGAGCGGCTTTACCCGTTATCTCGGCTGTAAAAAACACAATGCTGGGAGCGCTGTATGCGGCTGAGCCGACGGGCCCCGACAAATCAAGAACATAGGCCTGCCGCGATTTTATTTGAGAAAAGTCAAATTGCGCTGCGCCGCCGCAATACACTTCTTCCGCCACAGTGAACAATACCTCGATGGGCCGATGACGAATTCCGTTCTCTGTGATAACGCGCAAAGCTTCCAATATTGCTGTGATACCTGATATATCATCTGCACCGAGCACAGTATCTCCCCCGCTTGTGATATGGCCGTTATCTGAAATGACCGCGCGTTTCCCCGACGACGGCTCAACCGTATCCATATGGGCACAAAACAGCAATGGTTCTCCCAGCGCTTCTTCTCCCTTGAGATAGCCATAAAGGTTGCCGCATCCGTTTTCATGGCCTGCCCCCGCCATATCCTGTGAAACACTGAAGCCCATATCTTCAAGCTGATGCTTAATGTACCCGCACACCTTGTTTTCACCATATGACGGGCTGTCTAAACTCACCAGTGCACTGAACTCATTTTTTAGCCGATCACTGTTGATATCCATACAGTCTCCTATATCATTATTTCATACTTATTCTGTATAATTGCTTTTATTGAATCATGCACGCTGTATCGATTTTTGTCAAATTATTTTCAATGGCTTGTTTATCATGATATAGCTGAAGCTTTTCGAGAATGAAAGACAGGCAGCCCGTGATGAGACTGCCTGTCGTTTAGAACTTCACTATCTCTCAATAGCTGCTTTATTTGTTGAAGGCCTGCTCAAAATCGGCAATGATATCGTCGATATGCTCCGTACCGATAGAAAGACGAATCGTGTTCGGTTTGATGCCCTGCTCCACCAGCTCGCTTTCACTGAGCTGCGAATGCGTCGTGCTCGCCGGGTGAATCACGAGCGATTTCACATCCGCCACATTAGCCAGCAGTGAGAACAGCTCTAAGTCCTCGGTGAACTTGCGTGCATCGTCTGCGCTGCCCTTTATTTCAAACGTGAATATGGAGCCTGCGCCATTCGGGAAATACTTGTCGTACAGCGCTTTATACGGGCTGCCTGGCAGCGACGGGTGATTCACCTTTTCCACCTTCGGGTGCTTGCTTAGGTAATCCACCACCTTGAGCGCGTTTTCCACATGACGCTCCACGCGCAGCGACAGCGTTTCGAGCCCCTGCAGGAAAAGGAACGAGTTGAACGGGCTTAAGGCCGCGCCGGTGTCGCGCAGCAGCGTGACGCGCGCTTTGATGATGTACGCAAGCGCGCCCACGGCTTCCGTAAAACGGACGCCATGATAGCTCGGATCGGGCTCGGTCAGATACGGGAACTTCCCGGACGCCGCCCAATCAAACTTACCGCTGTCCACAATCACGCCGCCAATCGACGTACCATGACCGCCGATGAATTTGGTTGCCGAATGCACCACGATATCCGCTCCGTATTCAAACGGACGCAAAAGGTACGGTGTGGTAAACGTATTATCGACTATCAGCGGTACACCATGCTTGTGCGCAATGTCCGCAACTTTTTCGATATCGATAATGCTCGCGTTCGGGTTACCGAGGCTCTCGATAAACACGGCTTTGGTGTTCGGGCGTATTGCCGCCTCAAAGCTGCCTTCCTTGTCGGGATCGACAAACGTGACGTCGATGCCAAAATCCTTGAGCGTATGCGCGAATAGATTGTAGGTGCCGCCGTAAAGTGTGTTTGCGGATACAACATGATCGCCCGCATGGGCAATGTTTTGAATCGCGTATGTCACGGCTGCCGAGCCGCTGGCCACCGCGAGTGCGCCCACGCCGCCCTCGAGCGCCGCGATGCGCTTTTCAAACACATCCGAGGTCGGGTTCATAATGCGCGTGTATATATTGCCGGGCTCCGTGAGGCCAAATCGCGCGGCTGCAGAGGCCGAGCTCGGGAACACATACGAGGTGGTCTGATAAATGGGAACGGCGCGCGCATCCGTCGCGGGATCGGGCGACTCCTGCCCGACATGCAGCTGCAGGGTTTCAAACTTATACTTTTTATCGGTTGCCATACGGGTTCACTCCTTTTTTATCTTTCATATATTTTTTGTATGAATTTATTTTGCCCCTGCTCAAAAATCTGAAGAGGGCTTTTTAGTTTGTCTTGCTTTTAACCAGATCTGCCAAAGTGATGTTATCCACAACGTTGTTAACCGCTTCCGCAATTTTCTCCCAGACACCAAGGGTGACGCATTGGTCACAGCGCGGACATTGATTGGGTTCATCCTCCATGCATGAAACAGGAACCAAATCCCCTTCAATCAGCCTCAGCACCATCCCCACTGTATACTCTTGTGCAGGCTTCGCCAGCTTATACCCTCCCTGAGACCCGCGTACGCTTTTCACAAATCCGGCACGGCTTAACACTGTGACGATTTGCTCAAGGTACTTTTCGGATATCTCCTGACGGGCTGCGATGCTCTTGATTGTGACAAGAGCATCGCCCGGGGCCATTGCCAAGTCTGCCATCATTCGTAATGCATACCGTCCACGTGTTGATATTTTCATATCTCAACCATCCCATACAATAATATGATAATTATACGATATGAATAGTATGCATTCAAGCGTTTTTCTCTGTGATTAATCTACTCTGCAAACAACGGTGTCGACAGATACCGCTCTCCGGTGTCGGGCAAAATCACGACGATCGTTTTGCCCTCGTTCTCAGGACGCTGAGCCAACTGTGTGGCGGCCCATGCCGCTGCGCCGGAGGATATACCCACCAGCAACCCTTCGGCCTTTGCGATTTCTTTGCCTGTCGCAAACGCATCTTCGTTCTTCACCGTGATGATTTCATCATAGACGCTTGTGTTGAGCACCTCAGGCACAAATCCGGGGCCGATGCCTTGAATTTTGTGCGGTCCGGGTCTTCCTTCCGAAAGAACCGGCGAATCGGCAGGTTCAACAACGACAATTTTGATGTTTGGATTCTTTGACCTTAAGTACTCACCCGCTCCCGTTACCGTGCCGCCGGTGCCAGCACCTGATACGAAGATATCCACTTGACCATCAGTATCTTCCCAAATTTCAGGGCCGGTGGTGGCTTTGTGTATGGCCGGGTTTGCCGGATTGGTAAACTGACTTGGAATAAATGCATTTGGAATTTCCTGCGCCAACTCATCAGCCTTGGCGATCGCACCCCTCATGCCTTTTGCGCCTTCTGTAAGCACCAGCTCTGCGCCATAAGCTTTGAGCAGGTTTCTGCGTTCTACGCTGAATGTTTCGGGCATTGTGAGAATGATGCGGTACCCGCGCGCCGCTGCGACTGACGCAAGGCCGATACCCGTGTTACCGCTTGTCGGCTCAATAATCACACTGTCGGGCTTTAAAATGCCCTTTTGCTCCGCGTCGTCAATCATGGCCTTGGCAATTCTGTCCTTCACGCTGCCTGCTGGATTGTAATATTCCAGCTTGCCGATAATTTTTGCTTTCAGCCCGTGCTTCTTCTCGTAATTTGAAAGCTCGAGCAGCGGCGTTTTCCCAATCAGCTCTGTTAAGCTCTTATATACCTTTGACATAGTATTTCCTCCATATTATTAATTAATATTTGTTTTTCATATATGTTTTATATGATTTAATAATAGTCGCACTATTATTATTTGTCAATAGGAATATCCATAAAATTTTATATTTTGTATATCTGTTTGGTATGCTATTGACAAGCAGACTTAATTCGCATAATATAAATGCATATATAATTAGTATGAAATGAGGCAAAGGCTATGAGAATATCTTCAAAGGGGCGATATGCGCTTGCAGCCACCATCAGCATGGCCCAAGGGTACAGCAAAGGTGAATGCATCACTGTCATCAGTATATCCGAGAAACTCGGCATATCTAAAATATATCTGGAACAAGTCTTTTCGTTGCTCAAGCGCGGCGATATCGTCACATCAATAAAAGGGTCACAAGGCGGTTATATGTTAACGCGAATGCCGTCTGAAATCAGCGCTTATCAAGTGCTTGCCGCTGTGGAAAGCTCATTGAGTGAAAACACGGAAGAAACTGTTGCTCAAAAAGCGCCGCAGATTGATAATGCGATGCGTTCCCTTGTATTTGATTTGTTGGACAACGTCATAAAAACGGCTTTAGAAAAGGTCACGCTGGATGATCTCGTTCTGGAGACCGAGAAGAACAACATGGAAAACGGCCTGATGTTTTTTATATAAGGAGACTGTTATGGATTTTGAAACGCTTTGTATACACGGAAGCTCAAAAAAATACGATCATACAGGCGCGGTCAGTGTGCCGATATATCAATCGGCCACCTTTGCTCACCCGGGGCTGGGCGAAAGCACCGGCTTTGATTATTCACGTCTGCAGAACCCGACACGCGAGCATCTCGAAATAACAATCGCGGCACTCGAAAACGGTGTGGATGCCATGGCCTTTTCATCCGGCATGGCCGCCGTTTCTGCGCTCATGGAGATCTTTTCGCCGGGCGACCATATTATCGCGTCAGACGACCTTTACGGCGGCTCTCACCGTTTGTTTCACCATATTTCGGTTAAGAACGGGCTTTCATTCAGCCTTGTGAATACTTCCGATGTATCTTTGATAGAAGAAAAAATCACAGCAGCGACCAAGGCGCTCTTTATCGAAACACCGACCAACCCCATGATGCAGGTGACGGACATCGCAGCAGCCGTTGCGCTTGCCAAACGTTATGGCTTGCTCGTTATCGTTGATAACACGTTTTTAACGCCGTATTATCAGCGCCCTTTAGATCTCGGGGCCGATATTGTGGTGCACAGCGGCACGAAATACTTAGGCGGCCATAACGACACTTTGGCAGGCTTTCTCGTGGTTAACGATAGCGCGCTCTCTGAAAAGCTGCGCTTTATCTACAAAACAATTGGATCATGTCTCTCTCCGTTCGACAGTTGGTTGCTGATACGCGGGCTTAAAACGCTGGCCATACGTCTGGAAAGGCAGCAGCAAAGCGCAATGAAAATCGCAGAATTTTTATATGGTCAGCCCAAAGTAAAAGCTGTTTATTACGCGGGGCTTGCGTCTCATCCGGGCTATGCCGTATCCAAAAAGCAAGCATCCGGTTTTGGTGCGATGATTTCGTTTGAAACACAGAACGCTGCTGTTGCCGAGAGAATATTGGAACGCGTATCAATCATTCAATATGCGGAAAGCCTTGGCGGCGTGGAATCGCTGATCACCTATCCGATGCTGCAGACGCATGCCGATGTCCCGTCGGAAGTGCGTGAAGCCAAGGGCATCAATTCACGGCTGCTAAGGTTGTCGGTGGGCCTTGAAAACGAAGACGACCTGATTTTGGATTTGCAACAGGCATTGGAGGGCTAACATGACATACAACTTTGATGAGTTTATCGACCGTAAGAATACTGATTCTCTGAAATACGATTTTGCGGCACACCGCGGCAAGCCCGCCGATCTGCTGCCGCTCTGGGTGGCCGATATGGATTTTCGCACGCCGCCGTGCGTGGTGGATGCGCTTATCGAAAAAAGTGCTCACGGCATTTTCGGCTACAGCGAAAGCCGGAACGATTATTTTGATGTGCTGCAAGGCTGGTTCAGCCGCCGCTTTAACTGGCAGATAAAACCCGAATGGCTGTTAAAAACACCCGGTGTCGTGTTCGCCATCAGCACCGCCATCCGCGCGCTGACGAAGCAAGGCGATGCCGTGCTGATCCAGCAGCCCGTCTACTACCCGTTCGCCGAATGCATCGAGGTTAACCAACGCAAGCTCGTCGTCAACGAGCTCATTTTTGACGGCAACGGTTACAAAATCGACTTTGAGGATTTTGAGCGGAAAATACAAGAGCACGGTGTCAAGCTGTTTATTCTTTGCAGCCCGCACAATCCGGTGGGGCGTGTCTGGACGGAAGACGAACTCATCCGCATCGGCGATATCTGCGTTAAACACGGTGTCACCGTGATCTCAGATGAGATTCACGCCGATTTTATTTATCAGGGCCATCGCCATACGGTATTTGCGGACTTAAAACCCGAGTATGAAGCCATCACCATCACGTGCACGGCCCCCAGCAAAACGTTTAATCTGGCGGGGCTGCAGATATCCAACATCTTTATCGCAAACAGAGCGCTACGAAACCGCATTCGGCAGGAATTGACCCGCTGCGGCTACAGCCAGCTTAATATTATGGGCATCGTGGCGTGCAAGGCAGCGTATTCAAAAGGCGAGCCGTGGCTCGAGGAATTGAAAAACTATCTGACGGACAACTTAAATTTTCTGCGGTCTTATCTTGAAACCTATCTCCCGGAAATCAAGCTCGTGGAGCCGCAGGGTACGTATCTCGTTTGGCTTGACTGCCGGGCTTTAAAATTGAGTGACGAAAAGCTTGATGAGCATATCATAAGCCGTGCCAAGCTCTGGCTCGATGCCGGTACGATGTTCGGACAGGGGGGCAGCGGTTTTCAGCGTATCAACATCGCCTGCCCGCGCGCACTGTTGAAACAGGCGTTAACACAGCTCTCTGATTCGTTGACGACGCAAGCCTGATCTTGTTTTAGTTACCCCTTATCGCCTCCATCGGTGAGAGCTTCGTGGCTTTCCACGCGGGATAAAACCCCGCAACAACCCCCACCAGTACGGCGATGCCAATGCCCGCGAACGTGAGCCACAGCGGAATAGAGAGCACCATACCCTCCTGAAAGTACATGCCCAACACTTCGGTGTTGCCCGAACCGTTGTTGACAGCGAACGAGATGATATAGCTGATGAGCGCCCCGATCACGCCGCCCGCGAGGCCGATAACGGCTGCCTCAATGAGGAACATGCGGCGTATCTTTTTCATGGCGAGCCCGGCCACCTTCATGATGCCGATTTCTTTTCGGCGCTCGAGTATGCTGGTGAGCATGGTATTCGCGATGCCGATGGCTGAGACGAACAGCGCAATCGCACCGATCATCACGAGCTGCGTCTGGCGGCTGGCTTGATCCTTTTGGACCTCTTCGATATAAGACCCATCGCTATACGCTTGATAACCCATTTTGCTTATCGACTCCACAATATCGGATACACTGTCTAAATCCTTCGCGCGCAGCCGTATTTCGTTATAACCATCCGAGTTGATGTACATCTGCTCTGCAAGCTTTCTGTTTTGATGAATTATATTTTTCGCGGCATCTAGGCTCATAAACGCGCCGTAGCTCCCATCGCTGCGATCATCTTTCTTGAGTATTCCTGTGATGGCAGCTGAATAACGTTTGGATTGAACAGCCTCTTCACCCATATAGTTTTCATCCGGGTTGTTTCCGAGATAGAGCCTCATCTCCTGCGTCTTATAATCAAAAGGCAGCGCGATCTCAGGTTCTTCTTCACCATCCTCCATAAAACTCATGGATTCTTCGTCCGGCTGCTCACCGTCCTTGACGAACTGCTTTTGTGCGTAATAGCCAACCACAAGCTGCGGCGATGCGGAATTGTCGAACAGACCGCCATCCTTAAACTCCAAGGTTCCCTCCAGGAAGTCTTGGTTCATTGCGGTTACATAAAGATAACTTGATTCGTATTCCCCCGCGTCGATATACACAGGGAATTGCATCACAGGCGTTGCGTTCTCCACGCCTTCAAGCGCGAGGAAAGAAGCCATTGCATTAGCGTCGAGCTTTACGCTCTTGCCCATTGCGTCCATGTTGGCGTTCACACGAATCTCCGTCAGGCTCGCGCTGTTCAGCCAATTTTCTTCAAACTGCTTGTAGCTTGAGAGCCCGAGCGCGAACATCAATATAATGCACACCGTGCCGATCACCACACCGAACGTGGTCAACAGCGTACGCGCGCGCCTGCGCCACAGGTTCAGAGCCGCGAAGCGAATCAGATCAATCCAGCCCATCACCGTCTCCCAATGCTTTCATTTTGCGTTTTTTACGCACCACGAGCACCGTCACCACCGCCGCAATCAGAACCGCGCCAATCAGCACAGATATCCACCACTGGCTCACCGTGTCCACGGGCTCTTCCTCTTCTTTATCCGCGTTTGCCGAAATCACAGGCGGCTCGATATTCATGCCGATTTCAACATCCTGCGTGTACGGATTGCCGAACTCATCCTCATAACTGATTGTGATTTTACCGTTTGTGTAGCCGTATTTTTCGGCATCGCTGTCTGTTTCCATGTTGCCTTCTTCGTTTTGGCTCATACCCAGCGTACCGACGAACACATAAAGCTCCGCCGTGCCGCTGGTGCCCGGCTCCATGTTGCCCACAAACGCACTGCCCTCAGGCAGCAGCCCCGGCGCTTCGATCTTCACCATCACATTATAGAGCTTGCTGCGCCCCTTGTTAAACACGTTGAAAGACAGCGGCAGCGTATCCCCCGCGTTGGCTGTTTGCGGAATCTTTGGCTCGTCGTACTCAAGGCTCACCGGCTGCGTCACCTGCAGCAGCAGCGGCTCGGTCACCGTATAAGCTGTTGCCTTGCTGTTCTCATACGCGATGTTCAGCGTCACCGTCTGTATGCCGGGCGCGCTGTCGAGCCGCGAAAGCATATTGAATGAAATGTCTTCGCTTTCACCGCGCTTGATTTTATCGATGTACACCGTATTCGTGTTGTCGGCGGAGAGCAGGCTCTTGCCGTCACCCGCGTAGGTCACTGTGATGTTTTTCACGTCGTACTTGGTGCTTGTATTCTCAAGTGTGGCGCTGACCGTGAATGTTTCCCCCGCCTTTACCACATCGGGGTTTGTCACATAGTGAGACACAATCAGCTTGGGCTGCGACCTTGGGCCTTCGGGGGCCGGTGTGGCTGCCGGGGCAGCTCCATCTACTGTGGCATACACGGTAAACGGCTGCTCTACCGCTTCTCCCGCCGCATCGGTATAAGACACATTAAACACGATAGGATAGCTTCCGGAATAACGGTCTTTTTTCAACGCAAACACAAATTGCGCGATATACACCGGATTGGCTGAGCTTAGCGCTCCTGTCTGCTGATAATTATTAAAGACAAACGGAGCCGTTGCCGCATCGCCAAGGTTAGGTGTGATAACAAAACTAATATCCGAAGGACTCCCGGCGAACGTTAGTGGTAATACCACACTGACACTTTCTCCTGATTGCACAGGTGAATAACCTTCTTGATAAGATTTAGTCATATCACCATATGGCTTATCGTTTGCAATTTTCAGCAGCCCGCCCGCCGCGAACGCGGTAATGCTCACTGCGCTTAAAACAAGTATCACTGCGATAACAATCGAGACTTTCCGAAGCTTTTTCATCGTGTTCCTTCTCCTAAAACCAATTCTTAATTGTTTATTCATCATTCTTAATTCTCAACGATTTCCCCGTCGCGGATGTGAATCACCCTGTCGGCAAACGCGGCTTTCTCCATATCGTGCGTCACGAACATCAGCGTGGTCTTGTCCCTCCTGACGGATTCACGCAGCAGCTCCATGATTTCCTGCGCGGTGTGGCTGTCAAGATTGCCCGTCGGCTCGTCCGCAAACAATATCTTCGGGGTAGCCACGAGCGCGCGCGCAATCGCCACACGCTGCTGCTGCCCGCCTGAAAGCTGCGTCGGTTTATGCTTCAAGTGCTGCCCAAGGCCCATATTGCCGAGGATCTCGCGCGCTAACTTAAGACGTTTGTCTTTGGGATAGCCCTTCGCCGCGAGCACAAACGCCGCGTTCTCCTCAGCAGTCATCGTTTCAAACAGGTTGTAATTTTGAAACACGAAGCCGACATTGCGCAGCCGGAAATCGACCAGTGCGCTTTCGCTCATCGCGTGTATCGAGCGGCTGCCGATGAGGATATGCCCGGCGGTGGGGCGCTCCAGCCCCGCGATGAGGCTTAGCAGCGTTGATTTGCCGCTGCCCGACGTGCCGACAATCGCACACGTCTCGCCCTGAGCAATATCGAAGCTCACGCTGTTCACCGCTTTCACGCGCGTGTCCTGCGTTTTGTATATCTTGGTCAAATTTTTTACCCGGATGATGGCTTCGTCCATTTCATTCTCCTGCTTATTTTCACGAGCGGGCATACCCAAAGGGGTAGACCCTGTAAACCCGCCGCTACATTCGGCGATATATAGCCTCCTTTTGAAAGGAGGTGGCACGCGCAGCGTGACGGAGGATTGCGCTTCGGCGCGTTTGGAAATCGCGCCCTGCGAAGCGACACGGGAAGGCTCAGAAACTCTCTCGCTTGCGGAATCTTTGTTCCATTGATCAAAATAACACTGTAGTGGCCGGTTTCCACGCCGGCCATGGAATATTGTACAAATCGTACACGGGAGGGCATACCCTGGGGGGCAGACCCCGGAGACCCTCCCCTACATTTCGCGGGAACACGCGCAACGTGACGGAGGATTGCGCCTCGTCGCGCTTAGAAATCGCGCCCTACGGAATCGCGTTTCACGAATTTTTGCATATCGTAGGGCGCGGCATCCCTGACGCGCCTATTCAATCCCTTATCACCGTCAGCACGCCCGCGTCCATCTCACACACGGTATCGCACAGTTCGTCAATGTCCTGTGCGTTGTGGCTCGCGAGCAGTATCGTGCGGCCTTCGTCACGCAGCCCTTTAATGAGGCTGCGCATCTCTTGCACGCCGTGCTTATCGAGCCCGTTTAATGGTTCGTCGAGTATCATCAGCGACGGCGATTCCATAATCGCCTGTGCAATGCCGAGCCGCTGGCGCATACCGAGCGAATACTTACCCACCGGTTTTTTCATAGCCGGGTCTAGCCCCACGCGGCGTATCGTCTCGGCGATCTCTTTTCGCCCGATCTTGTTCTTTAGCGACGCTAAAATCTCTAAGTTCTTCATGCCGCTGTACTGCGGCAAAAAACCCGGCGTTTCGATGATGAGCCCCAAGTCCTCGGGAAAATCCATGTCCTTACCCACCTGCTCGTAGTCCACGAATATCTTACCGCTCGTGGGAAACAGAAAGCCGCAGATGCATTTCATCAGCACCGTTTTGCCGCTGCCGTTGTTGCCCACAATGCCGTGGATTTTTCCCGTCTCAAAGTCGTGGTGTACATCATTGAGCACCTGCTCGCCCTTGAAGTCTTTGAATACATGCTGCACACTGATTGCGATATCCATAGATTAATGAACAATTAAGATGAGAATTGAGAATGTTTTTAGCTCCCTCCCAGAGGGGGCTGTCGCCGACAGGCGACTGGGGGAGTTATCCTCAGCATAAGCGATCACTCCTTCCGTCAGACACTCGATGTAAAATCTCGTGTCTGCCACCTCCCTCAAAGAGGGAGGCATGGGCAAGTGCTATAAGCTTTTTATCCTCAATTCCGGTTCTTAATCGGTTCCCTCCTGTCCGTTTATTCTGTATATCCAATATCACATGATTCTAGTCAGTTCCGCTGAAGTTGAAGTTGTATTTACGCATCGCGCGCAGCGCAAAGATGAAGCACAATACAATCAGCACGCCGAATATCGCAAACGTCATCCACATTCGCGGCAGCAGATCGTACCCGAAATTGTGCATGTGGTACGTCGCGTGCTGCAGCGGCGAGAGCCACGCCGCCCACAGGTTCGCGATATACATCTGCTCCTGATCAAGATGCATGAACGCGTTGAACGTCTGCGGATTCAGCAGAAACCCGTACAGGCTGAAAAGAAAGACGCTCGCGACGCCCCAGAACTGGCCGCGCCGCACATTCACAACGAGCATGATCGATACCATCAGCAGCGTATACAGCAACATCAGCGCAAATATCGTGCCCATGCACTCATACGGGGTCGACATCTCGAGCGTTTTCACCAGTGCCGGCAGCGCCACCGCCTTGCCCGCCCCCGAATACCCGAGTATCGCGGCCGTTTCGCTCCACATGTTGCCAATGAAGCTTTGCCCCATGCAGACGAGCGACGTAGACACGAGTACAAACAACATATATATCGCCGTTGCGAGGCAGATGTAGAGAATCTGCCCCCAAAGCCATGTGCTGCGGCGTATGCGCGACAGGTAATACGGCACACCCGCGCCCAAGAAAGGCATGTCCGCAAACAGCAGCACAAGCAGCAGCGATGCGAGCAATATTGAATTTGAATCACCGAACGTCCAGACGAACGCTTCAACGAGCTGCATCGTGGTTTTGTATTCGAGCGAGAATTTCACGGCTTTATCGGACAGCAGGAAGCAGAGTATAAACGCGAGCGCGAACGTGATAAATATGCGCGGGTTTCTGCGCCAGCCGCGGAAATTGTAGACAGTGACCGTCCAAACCTGCGTGAGTCTATGCATCGCCGAGCCTCCTTGATACGCGGATACCGTACCCGATGGCCACGATGGCCGCAAGCTGCGCCACCAGCAGCGCGATGCCCCAAATGCCGCCCGGCCATAGGTCCCCGGCGCTGAGCCACTGCTTGGGGTTCAGCACGTAAACGTCTTTGATGTAGCGCTCGGAGAGAATCACGAGCACGTAATAAATAATGAACGGCGAAGCATACGCCATGTATTTGCTCATGGTGACGGCGGCCAGCATCGCACCGACGAGCGACCACAGCGCGCCGCACAGCGCGAACACGAAGGCCCGTCCCAATATGTCCGCAAAGAAATGCGGCTGCATCATCTGCGTCATCTGCTCATCCGGAACCTGTTCCATAGGCGTAAACACGAGTGCGAACAGCACATACGCAATGATGATGCCGATGAACATCACAAGCGCGCCCGAAACAGCCGTGGCCGCCACCTTGCCGGTGACGTAGCGCCTGCGTCCCGAGCGCGGCAGATATTCTTTTAAGTAGCCGCTTTTATAGTCGTCCACAAACGCCGAGGTGTACGGCAGCGCCGCGAGTATAGGCACGCAGAGCAGCATCACATCTGAGCTGAGCGCGGTGAGCAGCGTTTGCGCGTGAAAACCGTTATAAAGGCCGTTCATCTCGGGCGCTTGCAGCATGGGCAAAACGTCTCCCGCCGCGCCGATGATGATGGCGATGACCATGCCTGCGATACCCGCGTAAAAGCCCCATGAGGATAGCGCGCGGCCTATGTCTGAGTTGTATTTCTTCAAGCATTGCCTCCATGCTGAAAACTATAAGCCAAGTTTGAGTGATGCTAACATTTGTGCCGGGTTTATCTTTTTATTTCCGTATTGTCCCATATAATCTTTAGCTTACACGACAGATTGTGTTCTGTCAAGATAGGGACATAGAATTAATCCACTGCCAAAGCAAGTTGCATTCTTCGTCGATACAATTCTCAAGTTGGATATCAGGCATGACTACTGGCTATTGCGCATCAAATCAGCGTTTGTCACACGCGGTTCAACATAACTGCCATCGATTGCGTTAAACATAATCTGATCCTCGCTCCAGTTTTCATCACTGTCTTGCTGGTCTCTCCATTTCCATTTGAAGCTCACATACCATGTCGGCAGGTATTGACCAACATCCGATTTGTTTTTCTCTGATAATAAGCTTATTCCCAATTCGATTTTGTTAACCTCAATATCAAGCCCAAATCCGTTAGCGTTTTCATCGGTTCCACTAATAAAATTCAGCTGATTGGCAATTCGGTTTTTGATTTCATCAAATTTTTCAAGTTCTGCCGTTTCTGCCAATGTACTTTCAATTTTAGATGCCCCCATCCAACTGATACTGCATATGCCTTCTTTATCAACCGCCATAATGAGCACCTCCGGCGGCCACGGCGCGCCGTAACTGGGCAAAGCATCAGGGTTAACACGTGTATTTACGCCGTCGCGATACTCAGCCTGCAAGTTGGATATTTTTTTAGTGAAAACGAGTGTCCATCCCGTATGCAAATCTATTGAATCCGTTACCAAACTGCATGGTTCTGTGCTGTAAAATACCAAACCAATGTTCATTTTATTGATATATTCCACAGCTTTCTCATATGCAACGTCCTTTGATATCTCCGGCTCGCCGGGAACATACCAGATGTTTTCCCCTTGCATCTGCTCATCTGTCCAGCTTTTGGGGATAACGCTCATAAATATATTGCGCTTATAACCAAAACTGTTGGTTCCCATGAATATTTGCGAAACGATACCGCTGCTGTTTTTAATAAAAATCTCTTGCTGTTTGCCTGTTATCACGTCATCAATATTCAGCGGAGCATTTTCAACCACCGAACTGGCGCTTTTACATTGTTCCTGCAAATTATCAAGATAAGTCTGCGTCACCTCTCTTCTGGTGTTCCATAATCCTCAGTACCGTTTTCAGCCTTTGAAAGAACACTCTTTAACTCAATAATACGTGCTTCTATTTCTGTTTTTGTCATTTTTGCATTTGAGGCAGATAGGGGCTTGCCTTGCGAGAAATAATTAACAAGCTTGTCCACTTCTTCTTGCGAGAATTTCCCTGGTTCAACGCTCATAACACAAAAAGCATCTGTGTCAGGAATAGAAATCTTTGCATTAACGTCAATATAAGTATCACCATTTTCGTTTGTTACCTGTTCATCCCATGCATCTGGGACGGTTATAGATTTTTCGGCGGAATTCTTAATCTCTTCACCCACATCATTTTTATTTATTACTACTACTTCATCCGGCGTAGGTTGGCAGGCGGTCAGTAGCAAAGCCGCTGCCAGCGCCGCCATGATGATTGTATATATCCTGTGCCGTTTACTCATAGATACTCCTTTTGTGTTTACAGTTTTTTATCCCTTTTGAGGGTGAAATACGAGATCGATATTCGAGCGGTCGATGGCATTAAGTGTTAATCTCAATATATCCCTACTTTACCATCCTTCGTTCATATTCGCAATATTTTCGCAATTTATTCGTAATATTTTTTCGCCGGGTAATTTACTATATAATGCATCTGTGTATAATTTTTGGGTGATAAAATATGTGAAGTTCTTGTAAATACTTATATATTGTTATCCTGTGCCTTTTTTCCACGCATACCAATTGGGGGATGACAGGCCAATGGCCTGCGGAACATTTCGTTAATATTAATAACCCTATATAATTTTCTCCTATCAGAATAATTTTTATATACTCAAGTCTATAACAAGTTGTCATTATATTCTACTTTATTTCATGACATAAGCACAATTATCCGTGACATACACAGCTAATCCTGTCACATAAGCACTGTCCAGAAATAGCCGCTTAGTAAGCAAAAAGGAGCTGCCTTTCAGCAGCTCCATTCTTTTGTTTTTCAGACACTCAACTGAAAATGTCTTTCCTTTTACGGATTACTATTTTTGAAGCGATACCTCGATTGCTGTACGTGCGCTGTCATTGAAAGTAATCGTCACCACTCTGGTTGAGCCTGAAGCTATACCCTGAATAAAGGAAGATGTAAGCGTCAACGTATTGCCGCTAATCGTGTAGCTGGTGCCTAGAACCATATCTTTTTCCGAGCCAGTCGAACTCACATAGGTAACTTTCTCTACCCCTGTCGCCGCCAGGCTGCCGGTTCCAAAATTAATGGTTATCGGAACTGCCGCAGCTGAAACTGTATAGCTGGTCGTGCCAATACTCGGTGCGGCATTAATTACAGGCGCCGTGTACGTCAGGGTATACGTATCCGTCGTTGCAGCCGTGTTGTTGAACGTTACCGTGTATTCTCTGGATGTCACACTCCCGCTAATCAACGAGTTGATATAGGCGGATGTGAACGTCAGCGTTGTGCCGCTGAAGGTGTAGTCGGTACCCTTTACCAACGTCTGCAGGCTGCCATCGTTGTATGTTACCGAGGTAATGTCATCAGCCGCTGCTGCTCCTGCACCCAACGAAACCGTTACAGGCACTGCCGTATCGGCGCTAATTGCCGAAGTGGTTGCGCTGATGGAC
This sequence comes from Bacillota bacterium, assembly GCA_023412005.1. Taxonomy (GTDB): domain Bacteria; phylum Bacillota; class Clostridia; order Christensenellales; family SZUA-584; genus SZUA-584. The sequence continues at coordinate 79,458 of JAEYOE010000016.1, read as the reverse complement.
GGTGCCACCGATGCCGTATACGTCAGTGTGTACGTATCCGTTGTTGCCGACGTGTCGTCGAACGTTATCGTGTATTCTCTGGATGTCACACTCCCGCTAATCAACGAGTTGATATAGGCAGATGTAAACGTCAGCGTTGTGCCGCTGAATGTGTAGTCGGTACCCTTTACCAACGTCTGCAGGCCGCCATCGTTATATGTGACCGAGGTAATGTCTTCTGCCGCCCCTGCCCCTGCGCCCAACGAAACCGTTACAGGCACTGCCGTATCGGCGCTGATTGCCGACGTGGTTTCAGTGATGGACGGTGGCACCGGTGCTGTATAGGTCAGGGTAATTACGACCGCCGTGTGCGCCGCGTTGTTGAAGGTAACTGTGTATTCTCTCGACGCCACTTCATCCTCAATCAGCGAATCGATATAATCCGCCGTGAATGTCAGTGTCGTGCCGCTGAAGTCGTAGTCATCTTCCGAGAAGTCCCCGTCGTCTTCACATGTCACAGTCACATCCGTTGCCGCTTGCGAACCCGTGCCGAGCGAAACTGTTATAGCCTCAGCCGTTCCCGCTTCAATCGCAGCAGACAATGAGCTGATGGAAGGAAGCACGGGAGCAACTGTTTCCACGGAGTTATAGGAAGCTGCTATTTTTGTTCCAATCTCTGTGCTGTAGGCGGCATCCGTCAGCTTTTCAAAGGAGTATGTCGCCGTTAACTTGATTTTGGTGGTGCTGTTATATCCGGACCAGTTCGCATTTTTGTTGATGATGCCGCTTATAATGAACGAAGCGGTATCATAGTTATCGTTGTTAGTAGCGCCATCATACACCAGCGAGAAACCTTCAGCGCCTCTGACGACATAATACATGGCTTTGTTCATCACATACGCCAGACTGGCTCCGGCTTCCAAGTCTTTCATCACAGCGGTAGCCGCAGGAACTTCCAGACTTGCATATTCGGACACGGTCGTCGCCTCTGTTGCGTCAACAGCCTCACTGATGGGAACGATAACCTGATTATAACCGGTTGCTTCTGCGTCGACCGCAACAAACTGGCCGAATCCCGCCTCCTCAATATCTGCTAAGGCGAAGAGATTCGCAGGCAGCACGCCAGCCGCCGTCAATTCAGCTGGGGTAAACACTTTCGGAGTTGAACCGTCCTTGACAAAAACGGGAGCCGTCACTTCTTCAATTTCAGGCAGTGCAATGCTTGTCTTAGACTTCGCAGGAACGAAGCTCAAAAACATATTGTTATCCGTACCGGTGTTCACGTCACCCGAGTTGTCCAATAAAACGACTTTGCCCGCATCATCCGTCAATGAGAAGTCGACCGTTGTCTTGATCGGAATAGCGCTCTTATTGGCGATAATCCCAACCGCTGCGGGGATGATGGAACCACCCGCGGAAGGATCCCATTGGCCAACGCCCTGAGTGGCGGCAAGGTTCTGCGGATCCAGTGTGAACTGAAGCGCTTCGCTGGTCGGCACTGTGATTCTGATCATGGTTGTTGGATCGACATAGTTAACGATCGCATCGCCTGTGATAATAGAATCCCCTGTCGTGGTCTGATCGTCTGCCAAGGCCTGTGTCGGTAACAGTAACATCGCAACAGCTGTTACAATAGCGAGTATTCTTCTTGATTTCATTTTCTTTCCTCCTTGAAATTTTAATTATTTCATCCGTGAAATAACTTTTTGTATGACTTACTCTACCTGAAAGGTAATTTTTATGGAAAGGCTGCTGACTTCTTCGTGGTTATCATCCACCAGATGATATGTCACCAGGCCGTCGTAACTGCCCGGTTCAAGGTCTGCATCCAGCAAAAAGCCCTGTATTTTTTCCCCAACCGGAATATACGGCGAGGAATAGACAAGCTCATTTGTGTCGGCGCGGAAAACATCGAAATAGACTGTTCGGTTGTTGGTCTTTGCATTCTCCACGTAGGCATCGGAAGCTTCGCCTTTAAACGTCCAAGCGGTATTCATTGCAACCTCATAGTAGCCATCTTCCACCGGCTTATCCATAGCCGCCTTCACCTCTTCCGCATTTCCTTGCGACACAACAGTGGCCCGGCCATCCTTGGGTTTTTCAATTTGGGTAAGCAGGATGATAATGATGGCTGCCATAGCCAAAAACAACACCGCCACGCCGATAATGATCAAGCGCTTTGCCTTCGGGCTCAGGGGCGTTGTTTTTTTCTTTTCCTTTGCAGGAGCTTTTGTTTCCATAGTGAAATAGCCTTTCAATTAAATAAATCATACAAGATGTGTACCCCAACATGGACTCCGGCATTAAGTGATACACGCCTTAACACTCGGCTTAATTTAAATCACTTTTTGTTGATCACCCCTCCCAACAAAATGAAAATACGTGCATAACAATCGAACATCGTTTTAACATTTTGTCCGAAAATATCACACTATACCTTATATCGGGTAAATTTGCCGAAATCTTTAGTTTTTTAGTTTTGTAATGTGCTTATTTGAATTTAACTGTTCGTATGGGAAAGTTTATTATCGTATTGTCTTTTTGGATAACGAGCATTATATCAGAGTGAATGTTTTTGCTGTCTGTCGCGGAACATGAGAATGCTTCAGCGCGGCATCAGCACGGTTTTCATTCCTGCCTTCAAGACAGCAAAAATATAAAGCATCTTTTATATCATCTTTGAAACATCTTCAGACAGGGCTGTCCGGTGTTTTGGTTAATCTGACTCCGGCCATATACACGTCTTTGAGCGTCCAGTCTCTCCCGCAGATTAAAAAATCGGCCCGTTTTCCTTCGGCAATGCTGCCGATATGGTCTATGCCGATTCGCTTTGCCGGGTTCACAGACGCACAGCGCACCGCATCCTCAGCCGGTATGCCCATGGCGATGGCTGTTTGCATACAGTCAAAAAGCGTCGTGGTTGAGCCCGCAATCGTGCCGTCGGCCAGCAACGCGCGCCCGTTGCGCACGCAGGTTTTCTGCCCGCCCAGCGAATAGTCTCCGTCTTCGAGCCCGCAGGCGGCCATGGCATCGCTGATCAGGCAGAGGCGCGATGCCCCAAACAGCTTGAACGCTGCGCGCACCGCAGCGGGATGCACATGAACGCGGTCACAAATCAACTCCGCCGTCACGTTTTCGCGCTCCGATGCAGCCCCGATGAGCGACGGTTCACGATGCAGCAACGGCGGCATCGCGTTAAACAAGTGCGTCACATGCGTGATGCCCGCATCAAACCCGGCAGCTGCCTCATCGTATGAGGCATTGGTATGAGCCGCCGCCACAACCACACCCGAGGCGGCAGCTTCACGAATAAAACCATCGGCACCTTCCAGCTCCGGGGCCACGCACACCATGCGGATCAACCCACCCGCTGTCTTTTGCAGCCGCTCAAACAGGCGTACATCCGGCAGCTGCAAATACGCGGCCTGCTGAGCACCTTTCTTTTTCTCACTGAAAAAAGGGCCTTCCATCGTCACCCCGCGCAAAACGGCACACCCTTGAGGCGCTTCGTCACGCAATTTTACCGCATTGCTCATTGCCGCCGCCAAGGCCTCTTCAGGCAATGCCATTGTTGCCGGGCAAAAGCTCGTTGTTCCGGCCTGAGCTAGAAACCTCGCCATTTTTAATAGGCCGTCGTACCAGCCATCCGAAAAATCCACGTTGTTGCCGCCATGCAGATGGATATCCACAAGGCCGGGAATCATATAATCAACCTCTGCGTTTTCGGAAAGCTGTTTTTCCTCTGTGCTCACAAAGCAGCCATTTCGTATTGTAACATCACCGAAGTGAAAGCGGTGATCGTCACCGTAATAAAGGACATCACGAATCTGCAAAACGGGTCTCCTTTCAAAAAAGCATGTACCCCTTGGTAGCCGTTACACTCCATATATAACATCTGAGCCGTGTTCTATACAAGAGCAGGCTATCTTATCCGCCGCGCATATGAAAGCAAATCTCAATCATTTAACGCCATTTAACACGTTTCAACGTTGGGTCTTACCGTCTTTTTGGGCTTCCCCGGCGAATTGCCACGCGACATCTTCTGCTTGTAAAGCTGGTGCGCGATCACAGTGACCCCGTAACGAGCCCCCCTGTAGCAGACCATGGATTTGAGCGCAAGGCAATATCCACGGTATTCCAATCCGGCAATCTCAGGTGTTTTGTCAGTATCAGACAAATCACATACTGAACGGGGGCTGAGTTGCACCGTACGTAGCTGACGAGCATGTATCGGTCGAACCGAGCCGATATTTTCTTTTTGTTTACATCTGCGGGTTGTGCATTCAAATACTTGGTGATAAAATGAATTTGAGCTTCGGAGGCAGAATATAATGATCACAAAGGCAAGGAATATTACGCGCAACCGTAATGGCACCGCAACACCGCACGCAGCTGCGGCTGCCACCGACAGCGACCGAACGTTTTACTGTTACAGAACCATTTTGTTTGACACGTTTTCCGCGTTTAACCGTGGCTCGAATAAGCGAAAAATCAACCTCTTTGCTTGTCACCCAATCATTTTGAGCCATCAGATGGTTAGAACGCGTCGACGGATTAACAATGTTATTACGGGTCATGTTCGAAATCAGCGATTTTGCATCTTGATAAAAACCTAAAGAGTGCTGCAGATATTACCGATGAGGAATGGACTTATCGATGGACATCGCATTGCAACAATGACGTTGCATGCACACGCAAGGTGAATTATGAAAATATACACGTTAATTGAAAATGAAAAGCCCAAGACAAGCGGTTTTCTGGTGGAGCATGGCTTGAGCCTGTATTTTGAGCACGGCGAAAAGCGTATTCTTTTTGATACTGGTGCTTCGGACGCTTTCATCTACAATGCCACACTGCATGGCATTGATCTTCACAAAATAGATGCCTGTGTCATTTCCCACGCACACGACGATCATATCGGCGGCCTTGAGGCGTTTCTCGGTATCAACAGTCATGCAGAGGTTTATCTAAAAAGTGCAGTTCGCGGAGACTTTTACACAAAGCACTTCGGCAAAAAAGAAAGAACCAGCTTGGATCCGTCTTTTTTTGAAAAATATGCAGCACGTCTGCATTTTTTTGACGACAAAATCGACATTGGGGAAGGTGTGACGGCTGCCGGTATAAGAACGTTTCGCCGCTTGCCGCTTTACGCTTCGCTGATGCTGGAAAAAAAGGGCGACAGCTTTGTGAGTGACACGCTTGACCATGAGCTTTATGTCGCGATAAAAGAAAAAGACGGTGCGGTGGTGTTAACTGGCTGTGCCCATCATGGCGTGCTGAACATTTTAATGACAGCCGCCGAAGATTTCGGCCCGATTAAGGGTGTGGTCGGCGGGTTCCATTTAAGCGGCTCCGGAAAACGGCAATTGTTAAAGGAACCCGAATCTGAAGTTGTGGCGATTGCCAAATATCTTGAAAATAACAAAATCAAAAAGGTTTTTACCGGGCATTGCACGGGTAAAAAGGCGCTCGACAAGCTGTCGCTGCTGTCCCGCACAAAACGTATGTACGCGGGAGACATTCTGGATATATAACTATGGAAAACGAAAATGTATTGAAGATTCTTGAACCGCTTGAATTTGATAAGAAGACGCCGGTGACTGCCGCACAGAAAAAAGCATATGCCGAGCTGCAGCAATCAACAGACGATATCCGCAGGCAGCTGAATCAGATGCATCTGCGTCTGTCGCACGCGGTGAACACGCGGGATTATCATTCGCTTCCGCTGGAGGATGCGCGAGAAGAGCTTGCGGAACTCGCCCGCCGATTGGACGGGATTTCGAACAATCATATTTAAAAACGAGAATATCGGAAAAATGATCCCTAGTCATGCCCGTGGGGGCATACACGGGCATTGCCCTCTCTTTTTTTTGGCATCGTCTTAAGCATAATTAAATGCCGGCAGCCACAAAAGCTTGTTACTGGCAGCCTCTTGAAGGGGCATTTATTAAATGCATTTTAGCTATCTAAGACGTATATTTAGGCTTCTCCTTGAGCAAAAGCTATCGCCGACAGGCGAATGATGAGGTGTTCGTATTATATTTTAGATAAAACACATTCTATCGTGAAAACCATTTTACGCTTAGCTAATCCTTTTGGAATCCCGGCATTACCTGATGTATTCTTTAGCCCAAAAAAAGAGCCTTGGATCTAGGCCCATGGCTCTTTATGGTTTTCTCAATCCTTTATGATCACCGCGAGCACGACGAGCGGCTCGTCCTTTTCGTTGGTTATCGCATGCGTGGCGCCGCCGCCGCAGACGTTGGCATCTCCCTTGACAAGCGCCTTCACCTCTCCGTTATCGTTCAGCACGCCCTCGCCCTCGAGCACATAGTAAATTTCCGTTTCTTCCGCGTGCACATGCGGCCCGATACCGCAGTTTTTCTCCAGCGTCATCAGCGTAAACAAGCGCGATTTCGTTGGCAGATTGTCTGCCCCCACAATATGCAGCAGCGCCGCATGGCCGGGGCCGCCCCGCATGGCCTCTCTGGTTTCGCTTTTCATATCAGTGCTTTTTATCACCATAACCGCTTGTCTCCTTTTTATCTGCGACTATTTCTCCACGCGGATCACATTGGCCACCTTGATGACTTCGGGGATATAACGAATATCATCCATCGCGCATTTCACGGATATCTCCTTGGCGCGGTGCGTCACGAATATCAGCGGCACGCTTTCTCCGCTCTGGCCCTTTTGCACAACGGAATTAATGCTGACACCATGCTTACCAAAAGCATTTGCGATCTTGGCCAATACGCCGGGCGAATCCTGCACGGAGATGCGAATGAAGAACTCACACTCCCAGTTGTTTTCGAAAGACAACTCTGTCGATACCTTGACGTCGTTGTAAAACGATGTATACCGGTGCTTAGTCTGACTGGATGCATACAGCACATCGGAAACCACCGCGCTCGCTGTGGGCATATCACCCGCGCCTCTGCCATAAAGCATAATATCATCCACGACGTTACCATGCAGATAAATCGCATTGAACGCGCCGCGTACCGACGCGAGCGGATGAGATTTAGGAATCATCGTCGGGTGCACGCGCGCTTCAATCGTTTTGCCGCGCTTCTTGCCGATGGCCAGCAGCTTCACCGTGTACCCAAGCTCGTTGCCGTATGCGATATCCTCCTGCGTGATGCTCGTGATTCCTTCACAGAAGATGTATTCCACCGGTACGCGCGCGTGAAACGCCATGGACGAGAGGATCGACAGCTTGTACATCGCATCGAGGCCTTCCACGTCATTCTTCGGGTTGGCCTCCGCAAACCCGAGGCTCTGAGCCTCTTTCAGCACGGCGTCGTAACTCGCTTTATCCTCCTCCATTTTGGAGAGAATGTAATTCGTTGTGCCGTTAATAATGCCCATGACCGAGGTCAATTCATTGGCCTGCAGGCTTTCCCATATGGTGCGCAGTATCGGGATGCCGCCGCCCACGCTTGCTTCAAAATAAAGCCCTGCGCCGCTTTTTTGCGCCGCTGCGTTAAGCTCGGGCCAATGGCGCGCGAGTAGCTCCTTGTTTGCGGTTACCACCGTTTTGCCCGCTTTGAGAGATTCGAGCACGAATTCCTTGGCCGGGTTGACGCCGCCGATCAGCTCAATCACCACATCAATCGTGTTATCTTCGATGATGTCCTTATAAAAATCCTTGGCTTTCATCTCGTCCGGAATATCGATCGAATAGGCAAGCGCCAGCACCTTTTTTAAGTTCAGCGATATGCCTTCCTTGTGTTCAATATAGCTTTTTTGCATTTCAATCGTTTTGTATACGCCCGAGCCGACTGTTCCAAGACCGATCAGCGCAATGTTGACTTGTTTCATAGCGTCCCCCTCACCGTTATTTCGCGTTCTTTTTGTATAATATATTGAGCCCGATTAGTGCGAGCAGACTGTTAATTTCATCAATCTCGCTTGTTTCCTGCGCAATCAGCCGCGCAAGCCCGCCGGTGGCAATCACCTTCGGGTTGCCGCCCATCTCCGCCTTGAACCGACGGATGATATAATCCACCTGCCCCACATAGCCGTAAATAATGCCCGACTGCATACCCGCAATCGTATTCTTTGCGATCGTCTTTTCCGGCTTCACCAGTTCCACGCGCGGCAGCTTTGCCGCGCCGTTGGTCAGCGCATCCGCTGCAATCTTCAGCCCCGGGCTGATGGCCCCGCCCAAAAAGTCACCGGTCTCAGTCACTGCGCCGTATGTGGTGGCTGTGCCGAAATCCACGAGTATACACGGGCCGCCGTACAGCGTGTACGCCGCGACAGCGCTCACAATGCGATCGGCTCCCAGCTCCTTTGGGTTATCGTAAAGAATGTTGATGCCCGTTTTCATGCCGGGGCCCACAAACTTTGCCTGCTGCCCAAAATACGTGCCGCACATATGCTGCAGCGTGTAGTTGATTGTCGGGATCACAGACGATATGATGATGCCCTTGACATCCCTTGGCTCCAGCCCCGCGTGGTGAAAAAACGCTTCGATGCGAATGCCGGTTTCATCGGCTGTGCGCTCCTGCTTGGTGGCCATGCGCCACGAGTTGATGAGCTTGTCTCCTTCGAATATGCCGCATTTGATGTGGCTGTTGCCCACATCCATGACAAATATCATTGAGTTCTCCAGTTCTTTTTCAAATATAGCCGCCGGGTTCAGGCTTACGCTCTGCGTGAATTCATCTTTGTCAGCGGCACAACAACCGCCGCCACTACGATAACCGCGAGGATAATCTCGATCACCGCGTTTAAGCCGCCCCACGCGAGCAGAAACATCGTATAGCTGCCGCCCACCACGTCATTTCCATAGAAAGCAAAGAATATGCCCGTCAGTACCAGCAGGGAATGCAGCAGAGTGCCTGCGCCCGCGGCCACCGAAGCCGACAGTACCAGCCCTTTTCGCTTTTTAATCGTTTCAAATAGCCATGCCGCAAATATGGGGAATACAAAACGCGGCACCACACTGATAAGCAAACTCCACACATTACCGTTTGGGACGAATGGGCTGAAAACAAAAGCCACAAGCGGGTTGGCCGGCATAAACGTCCAAACGATGACCGAACTGATACCAAGCACAAGCCCGATAAAAGCGCCTGCTTTTTTGCCCAGCGTCATCGCGGCAATTAAGGCGGGGATATGGGCGAGTGTCGCAACAATACCCGGCCCCAGAGGCACTGACCCCAGCACCGTAAAGCAGAAAAGCAGCTCTATCGCGGTAAACAGCGACATCTGCACCCAAAACAACGTATTCTTTTTCATTTTTCCTCCGTTCGGGTTCCTTTAAAGGATATCCGACATTAGTTATTTTCGGCTTTTCATTAGGTTGCGTGGCGCTGCGCAAAGCATACGCCCGCAGATAAAAAACCGTGGTTGTATTATATCAATACTGCGGGTGATTCGCAAATGAATTCTTCCTTTATGGCATGATATGGCTTGTTAAAGAAGCCTTCAGGGCGGCTGCAGCGGAAGGCTCATGTGTCAAGAGATCCATCAATGGATCGTTATTTATGGCGCTGTTTTTAAATTGCATCACCCTAACCGACTGTGGTCGGGTTGGCTTCCGCGCTTTCAGACAGAGCGTCGCTCATGACTATGGATGCCTTTTTAACGACGATTTTGTTCTTCCCTGCAAACAACACCCACATTATCGCCGCCGCGAAAATAACAAGGCTGATTAAATAGGCAGGGTCGCCGATAATGCCGTAATCCTGTGTTAAAAAACCGGTGTCACCAACCGAAATCACGGAATAATTCAGCGTCATCGGGCCGATTATAACCGGATAAACGAGCCCTTGAAGAAAATTCCACACCGCATGGATGCCGCACGCGCCCCAGATGTTGTTGGTACGCACCATATAAAAACCAAGAAAGGTACCGATGGCAAAAATCGTGGCTACGCTCAGTATCGTCATATCACCATTGATGATATGAAGCAGTGCGAACAGCAGTGACGAGAGCATGACTGCCCAGAACATACCGATTTTTCTGCCGAACAAAGGCAACAAATACCCCCGAAACATGAATTCCTCACATGCCGATTGAAAGATGAACCCAACAAGAAACAAGGCAACGATTGGACTGAAGCCGATGTATGAGAGGTCTGTCCATCTGAACAGCGCGTCCGGCAGAAGATTGACCGTAAGAATCAGCGCGCCGACCCCAAAGCCGATAAGATAGTGAAGCGCAAAGCGTTTTTTGGCCACCCCCAGCGTTGAAATCGGGCGTTTTTCAATGAAGCGCACCTCAATGATTATAAAGGCAATGAATATGGCCTCTAAACAAAAAGAGAAAAGCGTTGAGTCTTGCGATGTGGCAAACTGCATTAAGTTTTGCATGATATCCGGGAAGGAGCCCTGCAAGACGACGGGGTTTTGTGCGAAATAAATAATGAAGTAGACGATTGAAGCGATGAATGACGCAAGCATATACGCAACATAGACAGTTAATAAAATAAGAATAGAGATAATAACGTTCGGTTTGTATTTTGCGTTGTTCAGTCCATTCATCAGTTCAGGCTGTTTAATGGTATATTTCATATAACCCTCCCCGTATCGTTTATTAATATATAGAAATCATGTATTATTATAACATACAAGTGCCGGTTTGACTATTATTGAATTGAAAAAGAGTACACTTGATTCATCACTCCGGATTTGGACAAAGTCAAAATTGTCATTTTGAGTGAGTGATAACGAGTCGAAAAATCCCATGTTAAATGCGTTTTAACATGGGATGCTTTCCAAATGTGGAAATCGCTCTGTCAACGAGGGAGGCGGGCTGGTTTACACTTTATATCCTTGTCGATGACGATCTATTGATAATTATCTAATCAGTTTCTATAGGAGTTTAGAGATGGCATCTGATCCGCCTCTATGCCTCAATCGGTATAAAGTCAAACTTCATCACATCGAACAGCCCCATATCCGTGAGCTTTAATTCCGGTATCACCGGCAGCGCCATAAAGCACAGCGTCATCACCGGCTCTATATCGCTGTTGATACCGAGTGCATCAATCGCCGTCTGATGAATGCTTGTGAGCCGCTCATCCACCCACTCGCCGCTCTGATCGCTCATCAGCCCGGCAATCGGCATCGGCAGGCTCTCCAGCACTTTTCCGCCATCCACCAGCACAATGCCGCCGTCCTGCGCAATCAGCTGCTGAACGGCAAATGCCATCTCGTCGTCACTCACGCCCACCACAATGATGTTATGCGAATCGTGCGCGATCGACAGTGCCACCGCGCCGCGCTTGATGCCGTAGTCTTTAAGCAGCGCCACCGCCACGTTGCCGGTGTTCTGGTGCCGCTCCACCACAGCGATTTTCACGATGTCTTTGTCCGGGTCATACACGAACTCACCGTCTGCATTTCTTGTAATCACCGCTATTTCGTTGCCGGTCACCACGCCGCCGGGTATGATTTTGATCACATGAGCTTTGTCAGACTGAACCGTCAGCTTCAACCTGTCTTGGGAAAAGTCCTTTACGCGAAAGCGCCCTTTGGTGGCGGAGATATCATGCTTTACAACAGGCAGCAGATATTGGCCGCCCGCCGCAACCTCGCGCCCCGCGATAAACACCTTGTTCACGTTGAAATCCTTCAGATCATCTATCAATACAATATCGGCCCTGAGCCCCGGCGCAATCGCGCCCCTGTCTTTGAGCCCGTAGCATTCGGCGGCATTCAGGCTGGCCATTTGCAGCGCCATGATCGGGTCAATTCCCGCACTGACGCACAAACGCAGATGGTTTTCGAGGTGCCCGACGCTTAAGATCGTTTTGGGCTGACAATCGTCAGAGCAGAGCACGCAGCGGCGGCTGTTCAGCGGCGTCACCGCCTTGAGCAGCTCGAAAAGGTTATGGCAGGCCGAGCCCTGCCTCATCAGCACATATAGGCCGCGCGACAAGCGGTCTCTCATTTCGTCCACAGTCGAGCATTCGTGATCGGTATGAATACCGGCGCAGGCGTACGCATTCAGCGCGTTTCCTGTCATCGCCGGGCTGTGCCCGTCAATCGGCTTACCGTGATTGATCGCCACCATCAGCTTATCGAGCACGCCGCTGTCGGCACCGGCAACGCCCGGATAGTTCATGAACTCACCGAGGCCGAGTATTTCTTTGCGTCCGAACACCGGCTCCATATCGGCTGCGTCCACCGTCGCGCCCGCGTGCTCAAACGGCGTGGCCGGCACGCAGGACGGCATCATCCATTTGATATCAAGAACGGTGCCGCGCGATGCCTCGATCATATACTCAAGGCCGGTTAAGCCGCATACATTCGTAATTTCGTGCGGGTCGGAGATGATTGTGGTGGTGCCGTGCGGCACGATCAGACGCCCCAGCTCCTCCGGGCTGACGTAGGACGATTCCACATGAATATGGCCATCAATAAAGCCGGGTGCGGCATATTGGCCATGCGCGTCGATGACGGTGCGGCCTTCGTATTCGCCGACACCGGCGATCAGGTCGCCGCAGATTGCGATGTCGCCTTCAATGACGGTCGCGTTGTAAACATCGACCACCTTGGCGTTTTTTATCACTAGATCGGCGGGCTCGCGGCCTGCCGCCACATCAATCAGTTTTTTGAGCAGTTCTTTATTCATGTTCGTATACCCGCCTTTAAAGAGTGTTAAGTTATTGCTTTATTTTAACACATAATCGGTTACAAAAAAAGAAGTGCGTACCCTTCTCCCGTTTCATCAGTCTTCGCGTTTCTCTAATCTTCTTCTTTCTAATAATACACCGTATGTAATCGGTTGTCGGGCAGGTATTAATAAGATGTATAACGCCGCTTATATGTCACTCACTTATTTTTAATCATCTCAATAGTATCAAGAAATACATTATCCCATATCATTCGATTTTGATATGTAAATATATCCTCTCCTTGGATTTGTAATTCGCGCTGTTTATAGAAGCTTCCAGCCGTTTGCTCAATATAAATATCAGGTGATGTTCCCATCACAGAATTGTCTGTCCCATCCGGATTGAAAGCTAAACATGGCATATATATGAATACTAGCCCACTGTTTGGCAGGGAATCTACACAAAATGAAGCGCCAAGACCTTCCCCAGCAGTATTCATACCAATAAGTTTACCGAAACCTTTTTCTTTGACTACCGAAACATATCCATCAGCTGCCGATCCTGTATTTGAACCGATTAAAAAATATACTGTTTTATTACTATTGCCATTGCCTTTGTATGTAATTTCAGAGTGACCATGAAGAAATTCAGAAATAGAGTCTGTTCTAAACTTTGTAGGTGAATAACTTATTGCTTGATGAAACAATTGGTTTACAATACTCACTGTTGTGAAATTACCTTGTATAACATACTGATTTGCTTCGGATTTAGGAACATACCATTCTAGAGATTGAACAATATCATCTGCAAATAACTTATTGTGCAAATACTCTGATATAACCTTCCTAAGACCACCACTGTTATTTCTTAAATCAACTATAACTTTTTCTTCACTAATTCTCTCTGAAAGAATATTAATTATTGTCTCATCAAAATATTCTAAATATAGATATCCGATATTATTTATCTTATCTTCATAATAATAGCTACCAACCATTTCTGATTCTTCTCCGCCACCAAAAACAAAATCATACTTGCTTTTACACTCTGCTGCATAATCGATATAAGCATCACAGATAACAATCTCACCTTCTGTCGTCCTTAACTTGAGTGATACTTTTTCGCCAGTATCACTGCTGAAAGTAAGAAATCTCCTGTAAGGTACATAACGCTTCGTGTCGTATTCTCTTTCCCACATGGATAGTTTATCAGTAATATACTCATTTACAGCAACATCATCTATGGCCACTAGTTGTGTCCCCTCATATTGCGAATATTCTTCCGAGGAATAATACTTATCAAAAAGATACTTGCCCTCAATGTATTTAAACTCCAGTATTTTTATATCTTTGTATTCTTTGAATTTACTCTCGATTGTGGAATACCAGTAATTCGCAAGAGGTTTCAAATCAACCCTGCAAAGCATTTCTTGTAGATGATAACAACTAAGATTCGTATAGTTATTGTAATCTGGAAAGACTAAGTCGGTATGAAAACTCGGTATGTCATTAGCAATTGATGACATCACACAGTAAAACTCAAAATCATTTTTTGTTTCTTTAATTGTCTTCAGATAGTACTCTTTTCTTTCACGAAAATTAATCTTATAAGTCTCCTCTATAGAGTCAAGCATTGGCATGCTGGTTGTAATCACATTAAAAAGATACTCAAAATCCTCAACTTTCTTTTCGGTTGTGAGATTCATCTCTTCAGAGGATTTGTTATAAAATATTGAATTGGAGACTTGAACAATATCAAAACGATGAATAACGATGAATAGGAGTAATACTAATAAAATCAGTGCATAATTTATATATTTCCGAACTTTAAACTTCACGAATTAAAACCTCCCGAATTTTCAAGTAACCTCTTTAAATAGCTATGTTACCTTTGTTTGATAAATGGAGTAATAAGTGCCTTTTGTATTATTGTAGCATAAAATCTTTTATTTGTTTATTACTAATTCAAAAAAAGAAGAGCGCTTTATTCGCCCTTCTCCCGTTTCATCAGCTTGCGCGTTTCTTTGATCTTCTTCTCATACCCTTCGTCCGACGGCTGATAATACGCCTTCCCTACAAGGTTATCCGGCAGGTATTGCTGCGGCGTGTAATGCTTCTCAAAATCGTGCGGGTACTTGTACCCTTTGCCGTTACCGAGCTTATCCGCTCCGTTGTAGTGCGTGTCCCTCAAATGCAGCGGTACGGGCACCTGATACGCGTGCTCCGCGTCAGAAAACGCGCCGTCCACCGCCATCACAACCGCGTTGGATTTCGGTGATTCACATAAAAATATGATTGCCTGCGCAATGCTGAGCCGCGCCTCGGGCATGCCCACGAACTCCAGCGCCTGCGCAGCAGCAGCCGCCTGCGTCATCGCGGACGGATTTGCCAGCCCCACATCCTCGCTCGCATGCGCGAAAATACGCCGCATAATCAGCCGCGGGTCCACCCCCGCATAAATGAGCCGCCCGAACCAAAACAGCGCCGCATCCGCATCCGAGCCGCGCAGCGATTTGCAGAACGCGCTCAGCATGTTGTAGTATTCCTCTTCGTCGCAGCGCACCGCGCGCCGCTGTATCGATTCCTCGGCGATATCCAGTGTGATCACGATTTTTCCGTCTTCACCCGGCGGTGTGGTGAGCACCGCAAGCTCCACGGCATTCAGCGCCGTCCGTGCGTCTCCGTTCGCCACATTCGCAATGTGATTCAGCGCCTCCGGCTCAAGCACCACATCCAGTGCCCCAAGGCCGCGTTCGCTGTCAGTCAGCGCCATGCCGATAATATCCTTCACGTCGTCCTGCCCCAGCTGAAAGAACTGAAACAGGCGGCACCGGCTTACAATCGCGCTCGTCATGCTCACCATCGGGTTTTCGGTGGTGGAGCCGATAAAGCGTATAATGCCCTTTTCAATCGCGGGCAGTATGCTGTCGCTCTGTGTTTTGCTCCAGCGATGGCATTCGTCGAGCAGCAGATACGTAGGCCGGCCATACAGCGCGAGCCGCTCCTGCGCCTTGTCGATCACCACACGAACGTCCTTCACGCCGCTGGTCACCGCATTCAGCTTTTCAAACGCCGCGCCGGTCGAATTCGCAATCACCGAAGCGAGTGTTGTTTTCCCGGAACCCGGCGGCCCGAAGAATATCGACGATGTTAACGAATCCGTCTCAATCGCGCGGCGCAGCAGCTTGCCTTTGCCCACAATGTGCGCCTGACCGAAGAACTCATCGATCGTGCGCGGGCGCATCCGGTCGGCCAGAGGTGCTTTTTGCTGCATGTTGTTTTCAAACAGATTATCCACAGTTCAATACAGAGGCGAATGTATGTGCCCCTCTCCTTGTTTGTATCATACCACGAAGCGGAAATTCTGCAAAGACCTTTGAGCCATCCAAACGATTCTGTTCTTCATCGCCACTAGATCATATAATCAAATGATAATCGTCCTCTTCATAGTCGTCGCTTCGCTCCCACTACGTAAAGGACTGGTTAACCGACTCCCCCAGTTGTCATGCTGAGCGTAAGCGAAGCATCCCATGGCAAAACGCTTTATACATGGGATTTTAGTCCACTGCGTAGTCAATCGCTTACGCTCACTCAAAATGACACAAGGCTCTTTCATCGGAAGACCGGGATGCTAAATTGCCTTATTGTGGGTGAAAGCATATATACAATGAAATCACAGCCGTGTTATAATGCGCATCATATTCATCCGAGGTTACCATGAAGCAGTCACTCAAACCGTATTTTGTTTATTCGCCCGTGATGGCGCTTGCGCTGTACGTCACGGTTTTGGGATACATGATTCCTGTGATGCGCGGCGCGTTTTCGCTAACGCTTGCGCAGGCCGGGCTCTTTTCCACGCTGCAGTCCGTCGGCACCGCGCTCTCGGTGCTGCTGTGCTTCACGGTGTTTTCGGCGCTGAATCAGGCGCGCATCATGGCGGTCTGCTCATTTGCGCTGTCTGTTGTGATTGTGCTGATCGGCTTTAGCCATGTGTTGATCGTCATCTATGCGCTGTTTTTGCTGCTCGGCCTGTTTAACAATATCACCGATACGCTTTCGAATTCTCTGATTGCCGATCTGTCGCCGCAGAAAAAGAGCTATCATATCGGGCTCATGCAGGCGTTATGGTCGGCTCTTGGCGCAGCGGGGCCGTTTTTTGCGATGCTGCTCGGCAGCGACTACACGTCTGTTTTTCTGGGGCTTGGCGTTTTTACGGCGCTGTGCGCACTTGTTTTCACATTGGGGCTCCGCAGTGAAATTGCCCTGCCGATGATGCAAAAGCGGCACAATATCGGCGGCCTTGGCAAACTGCTGCGTACACTCAGGCACAAGGGCGTCAAGCGCTATCTGGCCGCTGCCATGCTGAACTCGATGGTGCAGCTCACCGTGATTTATTTTGTGGCAAGCTTTGTGGCCGAATGCGGCGGCAGCTCGCTGCAAAGCGCCGCGGCGCTCAGCGCCTTTTTCTTCGGCTCAATGGCAGGGCGGCTGCTTTACGCAAAATCGCTGCACCGGTTCGCCTCACGCAAGGTGCTTCCCGCCGCCACCGCTGTTGCGCTGGCGGCCCTCGCGGTGATGCTGCTTTGTAACGACCCGGTCATTATATGCGTGATGGCAGGAATCGGCGGCTTTGGGCTGTCAATGAACTTCCCCGCGTTTATCGTCGAGCTGTGCGGCATCGTGCCGGACGACACGGCCGCCGCGTCGTCGCTGGTGTTTCTCGGGTTCACAATGGCCTGCTTTATTGCGCCGCCCGTGTTCGGCGCGCTGGGCGATGCTCTGGGGCTTCAAACGTCTATGCTGATTGCGTTAACCCTGTTGCTGCCGCTGATTTTTGTCTGTTTGCGGCTGCACAGTGAGCCGCAACCGGCATAACGGTGAAAATTACGGTTATACTGATAAAAATGGTGCAATTAGCGCTTGTTTGGTCGTAAAAAATCTTGACACACACGGCACCATTGTATACAATGTTATCTGCGCGTTTTATCGTTCACTAGCCCCGATCGATAGTCTGCGACTATAACCTAAGCAAACACTGGGAGGAAGCCAATGAAATCATATATGGCAAAACCCGGCTCTGTGGACCGTAAGTGGTATCTTGTTGATGCCGACGGCATGGTGTTCGGCCGTCTGGCCAGCCAGGTCGCGTCTATCCTGAGAGGAAAAAACAAGCCGGAATTTACGCCGCATGTCGATACGGGCGACTATGTCATCATCATCAACGCCGAAAAGGCTGTGTTTACGGGCAATAAGCTCGGACAGAAGCTCTACCGTCAGCATTCGGGTTACATGGGTCACATGAAGGAAACCAAGTATGAGCACCTCATGCAGGAAAAGCCGGAATTCGCAATGTACGAAGCCATCCGCCGCATGCTGCCCAAGAACAAGCTTGGCCACCAGATGCTCACCAAGGTGAGAATCTTTGCAGGTCCTGAGCATGACCATGCAGCACAAAAGCCCGAGCTTTTAGAGCTCAAAGGTAGGAGGAACTAATCGTGGCAAAGATACAGTTTTTAGGCACGGGAAGAAGAAAGAGCGCTGTTGCGCGGGTTATACTTACCGCCGGCAATGGCAAAATGCTCGTTAACAAGAAAACGATCGAAGAGTATTTCGGTTTTGAGACGCTGCGTATGCTTGCGAAGTCTCCGCTGGTATTAACCGAAACGCTCAGCAAATACGATGTGACCGTTAACGCCAAGGGCGGCGGCTACACAGGCCAGGCCGGTGCAATCCGTCACGGTATTGCCCGCGCGCTTGTGAAGGCTGAGCCGGAGCTCAGAACCATCGTGAAGAGAGCCGGGTTCTTAACAAGAGACGCGAGAATGAAGGAAAGAAAGAAATACGGCCTCAAAGCCGCTCGTCGCGCGCCCCAGTTCTCCAAGAGATAACAACAAAGTTACCCAAGGGATGTATCGCAAAGATGCGTCCCTTTTTCATACCCCCTCACGTCACGCTGTCCGTAATCTGGTTATTCACAGCCGTGGGAAACGCGCCCGCATAGATTTTGCCCAGCACCTCATCTGAGAGCTGCATACCCTTATACTCATCAATCACCTGCTTTAAGTCTTCCGCTGAGAAGCTGAAATTCTGCACAGCCGCAAAGGCGACAACATCTTCTATCGATTCAGGCTTTTGTACCTCAAGCTGCTTTTGCAGCTTCTTGCTGAGGAGTAGTTCCTCTGCGAATTTCTTCGCACTTTCTTTCGACATCAGTATATCCTCCAGCTCGTTCCTATTTAGAAAAATCGTTTCTCAGGTTACAGCGTCCGTAATTTGACCATTGACCGGCGTCGGGATCGTACCCGCATAGATTTTGCCGAGCACATCGTCTGACAACTGCATCGCCTTGTAGTCTTCAATCACTTGCTTTAAGTCTTCTGCCGAGAAGCTGAAATTCTGCACCGCCGCAAAAGCGACAACATCTTCGATGCTGGCGGGTTTGTGATCTTCCAGCTGCCTTTGCAGCTTTTGGCTGCTCAAAAGTTCCTCTGCAAACTTTTTCGCGATTAATTTCGACATGTGTTTTCCTCCTATACATCATCTCATCAATTGCTTTGGCAATATGCGTTTATGCTCTGTCACTATATCACACCAAAACGAATAGTTTAAACCAGTACTTAATCTATTGGAGGAACCCCATCATGGGACAATACATACGCGTTGAGCCTGATGTGAAGCTTTTTGTGGAAGACTTAAACCCCGCAGGCGACAAAACAATACTGTTCGTGCACGGCTGGCCGGGCAATCACCGCCTGTTTGAATACCAGCTCGACCGGCTGCCAAAGCTCGGGTTTCGCTGCGTCGGCATCGATTATCGCGGCTTCGGGCAATCGGATAAACCGTGGAGCGGCTACGATTATAACCGTCTCTCAGACGATCTTCGCAGCGTGGTGGATGCCATGCGCCTCAGCCGTTTCACGCTGCTCGGGCATTCCACAGGCGGCGGCATCGCCGTAAGATACATGGCGCGCCATCAGGGCTACGGCGTATCAAAGCTGGTGCTGGCAGCGGCGGCCGCCCCTAGCCTCGTGCAGCGCTCCTACTTCCCCTACGGCCTGCCAAAGGCGGATGTGCTCAACATTATTGAAGGTACACTGACCGACCGGCCTCAAATGCTGCGCGACTTTGGAAAGATGATTTTCTACAAGCCCGTCACGCAGGCGTTTTCCGACTGGATTTTCTCGCTCGGGCTGCAGGCCTCGGGCTGGGCCACCGCGGCCATCGCCAATACGTGGCTCGGTGAAGAGGCGCTGTTCGACGATTTAAAACAAATTAAGGTGCCCACGCTGATTATGCAGGGCATTCACGACAAGGTGGTGAAGCCGGAGCTTTCCGTTTGGCAGCATAAAAGCATTGAAAACTCGGTGCTTGTGCCGTTTAAGGAGAGCGGGCATTTCCTTTTCATCGACGAAATGGAGGCGTTTACAAAGGAACTGGCGCAGTTTGCCGACTAGACCGTTAAGACGCATTCACAAACCAAGGCAAGCCATTTTGGCTCGTTTTCCGTTTGATATTGTGTTAATATAAATCATACGGATGAAAAGCGAGGCAGGAATGAAAGAAAAGATCAAAGTCTCTTGCGAGATGGAAGTCACGCTGAAAATGATAGGCGGCAAATGCAAGCCGCTGATACTTAACTACCTCATAGAAAACGGCACCAAGCGCTACGGCGAAATACTGTTCTTTCTGGAGAGTCTGCCTAAAAAAACGCTGACCACGCAGCTGCGCGAAATGGAAACGGACGGCCTAGTGAGCCGCGTAGACTATGGTCAACAGCCGCCGCGCGTGGAATACAGCGCCACCGAGCTGGGGCGCTCGCTCTACCCCATATTAGAGATGATGTGCGAATGGGGTGAAAAGAATATCGGTGAGCGCTTTGAGGTGACCAACCGGCAATGCACGGGCGAGGACTGAGCTTACAAACCATCAGGCACAAGAATGTGCCTGCTTGAATTATTGGCATCTTCATTTATAATAATAACCAACAAACGCATCTCACTTTGAATAAGCCACGAAAGGATGAACAATATGGAGAATTTTACATTTTACAGCCCCACATACTTTGTGTTCGGTAAAGACCAGGAAAACGAGGCCGGCAAATACGTTAAACGCTTCGGCGGCAGCAAGGTGCTCATTCACTACGGCGGCGGCAGCGTTATCAAAACGGGCCTGCTGGACCGTGTAAAAGCCTCACTGAAAAACGAAGGCCTGCTGTTTGTTGAGCTGGGCGGCGCAAGGCCGAACCCGCGCAGCGGCCTTGTTTACGAAGGCATAGAGCTTTGCCGCAAGGAAGGTGTCGATTTTGTGCTGGCCGTCGGCGGCGGCAGCGCCATTGATTCGGCCAAGGCCATTGCAGCCGGCGCGGTGTACAGCGGCGACTTCTGGGATTTCTATCAGGGCAAGCCGGTTACCGAAGCGCTGCCGATTGCCACGATTTTAACCATCTCGGCAGCGGGCAGCGAAGGCTCTCCCGACAGTGTGATTACGCATGAAAACGGCATGTTCAAGCGCGGTGCCAGCGGCGAAGCCTACCGCCCCGCGTTCTCGATACTAAACCCCGCGCTCACACAAACGCTGCCGCCGTTCCAAACAGCCTGCGGCGTTGCGGACATCATGGCGCATTTGTTCGAGCGATATTTCACCAACACCACCGAGGTGGAAGTGACCGACAGAATGATTGAAGCGTTGCTGTTAACCATGATACACGAAGCGCCCCGTGCGATGGCAGACGCGGATAACTATCAGGCGCGCGCGAACATCATGTGGGCGGGTATGATGGCGCACAATAACTCATGCGGCGTCGGGCGCTCTCAGGACTGGGCCAGCCACGACATCGAGCATGAACTCTCGGCGATTTACGACTGCGCGCACGGCGCGGGCCTTGCTGTCGTTTTCCCGGCCTGGATGACGTACAATATGAAGCACAACGTGATGCGCTTTGCACAGCTGGCCACGCGTGTGTGGGGCTGTCAGATGGATTTTGCGAATCCCGAAGCCACTGCCAAAGAGGGTATTGCGGCGCTGAAACGCTTCTTCAAATCCATCGGCCTGCCGTTAAACTTTGCAGAGCTCGGCGCAAAGGAAGAGGATATTGAAAGAATGGCCGAATCGGCATGCTACGGCGACGGACGCGACGGCTATATTGGAGGCTTTGTGAAGCTAGGTAAGCAGGACGTTATGAATATCTATCGGTTGATGCTGTAAAGAAAGAAATACCGCATAAACACGAGCATATATTTACAATAAAGCCCATGAAAAAGCGCCGGAGTTATTATCCGGCGCTTTCTGTTAAGCCACATTACTGCCGTTCCTTTTGTCGTCGGATGCCGAAACATGATGTCCCAGCCCATCTTGTGGCTGCCGCTTAATACTTCCCAAACTCACCGCCGTTCAAATCAATGTGAGGCGAACTTTGTTTGCCGTCTTCGAGCGATGCGGTTTTTTTCAATGTACCGGCTTTATTTTCCGCGTTTCTGAGCTTGAACTGAGCCACCCTGCCTTTGAGCATCTCTGCCTGGCTGGAGAGCTGTTCGGCTGCCGCCGCGGCTTCTTCAGATGTTGCGGAGTTGTTCTGAACCACCTGCGACATCTGCTCGATACCTCTGTTCACGTCGTGAATGGCCGTTGCCTGCTGATTTGACGCTGCCGCAATATCCGCCACCAGCGCCACCGCGGTTTGCACGCCTTCCACAATACGGTTCAGAGACTGTGCCGTTTCATTCGCAATCTTTGTGCCCGCCTCGGCCTTCTTAATCGAACCTTCAATCAGTTCTGTCGTCTCTTTGGCCGCACTCGCACTTCTGGCCGCGAGATTGCGCACTTCCTCGGCAACCACCGCGAAGCCCTTGCCATGCACGCCCGCCCGCGCTGCCTCCACTGCCGCGTTGAGCGCAAGGATGTTGGTCTGGAACGCGATATCGTCGATCACTTTGATGATCTTCGAGATATTCGCGGACGATTCGTTGATCTCTTCCATCGCCTGCTGAAGCTTTTTCATCTGCTCATTGCCCGCAATGGCTTGCTCCTTTGCTGCGCCGGACATTTCGTTTGCTTTATTGGCGTTAACGGCGTTCTGCCGCGTCTGTTCAGCAATTTGGGTAACCGATGCATTGAGCTCTTCGATAGAACTGGCCTGCTCCGTTGCGCCCTGTGATATCTCCTGACTGCCGTCGGATACCTGCGATGTGCCCGAAGCGACCTGGTCTGCCGAAATATTGATATCAGACATCACATTGTTGAGCGAATCAACAATACCGTTAATGGCTTCTTTAAGTGCGACAAATTCGCCGAGATAATCGGAGGATATTTTAACATCAAGCTTGCCGTCTGACATCTCACCCAGCACAAACGAAATCTCACTGATATAGCTGTTGATGGCCTTAACGGCATTGCCCAGGTTATCGGCGATGTTGCTGTAAACTTTGTAAAGCTCGTTTGTATCCGCATCAGGCTCATGGACGACAATGTCGCAAAGCAGCTCGCCGCGCGACAGCCTTTCCAGATTCACAACAAGCTTATTGACCTCCTTTGCCTGATAGTCCGCTTGTTTTTTCGCCACAATTTGAGCTGTTTCTATATTCTTAAAAGCACCCCGCACCTCACTGTCCAAAATTCGCGCAAGCTGCCCGGTTTCGTCCTTGGCTTTTAAAGCGAGCGGGGCATCCAGATTCCCTTCCGACAACGCTTTTGCGCATTCGGCGGTGGCCTTAATGGGCTTAACAATTCTGCCCGAAATAAAGAATGTGGCGGCGGCGCTGGCGACTATACCAACAATGACGATAAGCACAATGGCCATAATGAGGTTACTTACTGGCGCCATAAGCTCCTTTTCATACATCGTATAAGCCATCGACCAACCCGGAGAACTCGGAACAGGTTCGTATATCACAGAAACCGCTTCATGATTCTTTACATATTTACCGATACCCGATTCACCTGCAACCATCTTTTGTCCGATCGCGTCCAGGCCGTCAAAACCCTCATCTTTTGAATTCAGCGTATTGAGCTTAAGCCTGATGCTTTCATCAGGATGTGCAAATATAAGTCCTGTCGAATCCATAATCCACGCAAATCCGTTTTCGCCGATTTTGATGGACTGAGCCACTTCGTTAAAGGTATCCAGAAGTATTGTGGCAGCCACCACACCCTCAAGTTCACCGTTATCGCCGGTTACGGCGTGAGCCGCGACGAAAATAATATCACCAGTGGTTTTTGAAATGACAGGGTTGCTGAGCGCGAAGACCTGTCCGCTTACAATTTGCTGAAAATACTCTCTGTCTTTGATATTGCCCGATCCGCCCAGCGAGGTAAAGTAATCACCGTTAAGATCGGAATACAATACCATCTGATAGTCCGACCGAAGGGTCTCTTGCCTGGTTTCTAGGTCCTTTTGAATTGCTGCTAAATCGCCGGAACGTATTGTGTTCCTTTCCGACCATGTCGTGATATCAAGCCCAATACCGTCCAGATATTTTCCGATCTCTGCCGCTCTGGCGTTTACAACCTGCTGGGTTAAGCTGTTGTTCAGCGGAACCACAATATTGCTGACATTTATGGCCGTGAAAACACCGATAACCCCAAGAACAACGGCCATTGTTACTGAAAATATTGCTATCATCTTCGTTTTGAGCGATTTCATCTTTTGCTTCCTCCTGTTCTAACAAGATCCATTTGTTTCGTTTCCTCTTCGTCAAAAAGCGCTTCGCAGTCAAGCAACAATTTCACTTTTCCGTTAACCTTTCCAATTCCGCTGAGATAGCGATGGCCGATTCCGATGTCAAGCCTGGGCGGCGGCGCAATATCTTTTTCTTCAATAACAAGCACCTCATCCACTTCGTCAACAATCAGACCTGCCGAAAAGTGCTGTGTCTCCACAACCACAATGCAGGTCCGGTCCGTGTATGGTGCCGCAGGCTTCTTAAACCGTAAACGCATGTCGATCACCGGAATGATTTTTCCGCGCAGGTTGATGACCCCCTTGATATATGCGGTGGCCTCCGGCAACGTGCTCACTGGCTGCATTCCGATGATTTCTGT
Organism: Bacillota bacterium; assembly: GCA_023412005.1. Taxonomy (GTDB): domain Bacteria; phylum Bacillota; class Clostridia; order Christensenellales; family SZUA-584; genus SZUA-584. The sequence continues at coordinate 54,870 of JAEYOE010000016.1, read as the reverse complement.
CACACAGCGAATGTGTACACCGTACACTTCATCACCGAGACCAAACAGCAAGTACCTGCCCTGCAGCATATCGTCGGTTTCTTCCGTCTTTTTATTTGTCAACTTCTATACCTCCTCGTGTGTTTTCGTAATGTGATTAAGGCATATATAATGAAGCGCCGCATCCAAACATCCATGCCGACCTGGAGCGGGTTGTTTAAACCCATTTTATTGGCATTTATTTTCGAATGATGCATTACAGGCATTTTCTTTGCCTATTCCCTTTTTTATTTATTTTTAACTAAATACAACCTCTGTTTTTATTTAATCACACGCACACGAAAATGTCTATTATTTTTCGACGTTTCGACGTCGAATTAAACGAAAAAAAATGGCAGTGTCACTATGTTTGATATTTGCTGAAATTACGACGATAAAAGTTGCTGTAAAATTGATTTAATGAATTTCTTGTTTGTCGGTTTTGTCTGTGAATCGAATCCCAATAACGGCGTTTCTCTTCTCTCCCAGGCTGCTTGAATCGTATGCCTGATTGTCTTTTCGATGCTGGATGCATCCGTCCCGTTTAAGAGGCCGGCTTTCGGATAGATATTTCGGCTCAAATTGTCAGCGTCGTCTTGATCGTCTATTGCCAACATGATGCAATCTGCCAAGTATTTTCGCCCCTTTGAATTCTCCGGTATACCCAAGGACGATAACAGGCTCATTATTTTATCCAGAAGCTCGGCAGAGTCTGTGATAGTCTTTTGCCTGTTGGAAATGGTAAACTGTTTATTGCAGACCTCAACCACTCGGCTATAAAGAACATCGAGTGAAAATGGCTTAATAATATAAAAATCCGCACCCAATTTACTTGCTCTCGAAATGATGGATTCCTGCGACAAACATGACACCACAATAATTTTTATGTGGCTCAAGAACAATTGATTTCTGACCTCTTCCAGCAAGCAAAAGCCGTCCGCATTGGGCATGATTAAATCCATAATAATCACATCCGGTATCTGCCGCGATAGTATCTGAATGGCTTCCAAAGCGTCACCGGCGGTCCCGATTACATCAAAGCCACTTTTCAATTGAAAATAATTTTTTATGCTGTTCGTGACTTCCGGGTTATCGTCCACAACCATTAGCTTTATTTTCGTATCCATACTCCTGCTTCTTATGTTTTTTAGCTTGCAAGCCTTTTAAATATCCACCTATATCGTAAAAATGTCAAGGTAATTGTACCTTAATTTGGTTGTGGAAAATGTTTGCTGATTATCTTATAATTAAGTCAATTTTATAGCAAACAACTAATCTCCATAATAGAACTCGTTTTTTATAAGGTGTTATTATGAATTTAACTTTTTCGGACTATAAAAAAGTCATCTTGGTGTTGGCTCGGGAATTAATCAATGTCCCAATCAGGCGGATTGATGACGCGATTGTAAACTCACTCGATGTTATGGGGCCGCTTTGCCATGCCAAAAGCATTGCTTTGTTTTTATTTGATTGGGATAATAAAACCGTCAGAATCAGGAATGAATGGGGTCAGGTAAACTCATCATTTTATGATAAGCAACTGCCTGCCCATAACTTACCTTTGGAATATAACAATAGAAATGACGATATCGATTGTTCGTTTTTGCTGACAAGCTTTGCAAAACACTTCGACTCCGCCAAGCAGATTGCGAAATGTTTTCCGTTAAAAAATGAAGACGGTATTCTCGGTGCCTGCGTTTTTATATTCCCGAAAAAAACAAAACGAATTGCCGAGAGTTTGCTTTCCGTCATCAATATCTACAGCGAAATGCTCACCAGCGTTTTGGCGAAGATCGACTGCGAGGGTAAATTGATCGAGAAGACAGCCAGCATGCAGCTTTTATTGGATTCGACAAACGATGGTATCGGTATGATCAATAAATTTGGAGATGTGATCAGCTGCAATAAGGAATTTGCTCGCAGGTTTAACAGAGCTCCCGGAGAAATGGCCGGCAGAAAGATGCAAAGTCTATTGCCGGAGGACAAATACGGCAGTCTCTGCAAAGAACGGATAAGCAAGATTTGTGGTGTGTTTGATACAAAATCCCCAATCGTTTTTGAAGATTCCCGAGATGGGTTGTGGTTTTATAACCGTTCATATCCGGTGTATAAAGACGGCCGGATCATTGCTGCCGCGCTTTTCTCCACAGATATCACCGATCACGTTGAACTTGAGAAAAGAGAGAAGGAATTGCTTGAGTTAATTGTTAAATCAGAAGAGCTCATGAAAAAAGAAGCTGAATATTTGGAGATTTTGGATGGCTCGAGCGAAGGCAGCTATGTGGTTGACTTTATTAAAGGGACGGCAAGGTATTCCGAGAACTGGAAACGGCGGCTCGGGCTCGAAGCGGTTTCGCCCGAGAATTTATTAAATAAGTTTCATGAAAAAATGTTCCCTGAAGATGCCAAAGAAAACGTAGAAATTCGCTTTAATCTGGAGACGGATAAAAAGGCAAAGCTGATAAGAGTTTTAAACGTGAAAGACCGGGATGGAAAAGTCATGTGGGTTATGGTTCACGGAAAATTGATCTATGACGACACAGGAAAACTTATAAAAACCTACGGCGCTTTTTTCGACATTACAGAGCTCAAAGAAATGGAGATTGAACTCTTACGCCAGAGAAACGAACTGTCCGAAAAAAACCGGCTGATTACTGAGTTTTTTGTAAACATATCTCATGAATTCAGAACGCCTCTCTCCATACTGATGATGAAGCTCGAAGATCTTGAATCGGCTGAAATTTCTACACCGGATACACAGGGTGTCCGCAAAACGTTATCGGTGATGCAAAGCAACATTTTCAGATTAACAAAACTCGTCGGCAATCTGTTGGACGTGACAAAGATTGAATCGGGCTTTGAAGCTGTCAACTATGTTCCGGCCGACATCATTTCCATAACGAGAGAGCTGACTGATTCTGTTTCCGAATATGCTTTAAAAGCCGGGATCAGCCTGAAGTTCAGCGCGAAAAGCGGTACTCTCCTCACATTGGTCGACAAGGGAAAAACAGAAAGAATACTGCTGAACCTGATTTCCAACGCCATAAAAAACACACCGGCGGGCGGAAATATTGAAGTCAGCGTTTATAAAAAAAGAAACAGCGTCATTTTGTCTGTCACCGATAACGGTGTCGGCATACCCGCTGAGAAGCAGAAAATCATATTTGACAGGTTTCAGCAGGTGAATGCGTCACTGACGCGCGCATCGGAGGGTTGCGGTATCGGGTTGTCGCTGACAAAAGCTCTGGCTCAGTTGCTCGGCGGCCAGATAGATGTGAACAGCAAACTGGGCAAAGGCAGCACCTTTACGGTGGAATTACCGTTGAAAAACGGGATTATGCTAGAGAAATCCATTGTTTCAGAGGGTCTGTCGCTGGATAAAAAAGTTCAAATCGAGATGTCGGATCTCATCTCAATTAAAAAGCAGCTCCCACGATGATCAGGGTGCCTTGGTTTAAAGCTTGTCCCGTTCGCAGATGAGCATTGTCACATCGTCCGCACGCGTCTGCGTGAACTTTCTTTTTATCTCGTCCAAAAGCTGCTTGCCATGAAGCCGCTCACTGAGCAGAATATCGCTTAAATTGCGCCGCGATGCCTGCTCGGTATGAATGCCGTCCAGCCCATCCGTATAAAGAAACAGCTTCTCGCCCTTTTGCAGCACACCGGTGAACTCATCGCGCCGGGCGTTGTCCATCCAGCGGCAAATCGGCGTACCGGGCAGCAGTATCTCCTTAAGCTGTCCGTTTCCGGCAATCAGCGGGGGTACGCTGTGCCCCGCATTCGCGCACACGAACGCGCCCGAATCCGGATCCATCGCCACAATGAACACGGTGATATAAATGCTCTCCTCGGTATTAAGCTCCTCAAACGAATCCTGAATGTTGTGCAGCACCTGCGACGGCGTCACCCCCGGCACCTTGCACTGTGCAAACATCTCCTGCCGCAAATAAACGGTGAGCATCGCGGGCATAACGCCATGCCCCGATACATCCGCGATGTACATGATGATGCGTCCGTCCCGCGTCAGGAAACAGTCGTACATGTCACCGCCGAGTGCCTCGCACGGCAAAAATTCGGCAGCAAACCGATAGCCTTTGGTTTTAGGCAGTGTATGGCGCAAAATAGAAAGCTGAAGGCTGCGTGCAATCTCTAAATCCTTGATCATGCGCGAGTTGTTCGCCATCAGCTTCTCTTTTAAATTCTGTTCTTTTGTGATATCTGTATAAATTTCCAGTGCATAAATGCTGTTTTCATATTCAACCGGCCCCGCGCTGACAGAATAAATATGCCCGCGGACCTGCGCGATGGTGTTATATCGCCGTCTGTCGCGAATGCACTTTAAGGCCACACAATCAGTGCAGCGGCTCGTTGCGCCCGGCATTTTGCTGCATTTGCTCCCCACACCGTCGCCAAACTTTTCTTTAAGCGCACTGTTTGCATAGAGTATACGTCCTTGCGCGTCAATCACGCGTACCATGTCCGGAAGCTCGTCCAACACGGCAACAGAAAAAGCGTTTGAACAAAATGCCACGACATCTTGCATATCAAGTACCCCTGCATCAAAAAAATAACATAACGCCGCATGAATACGGCCGGCAGCCAAAAAGCCACCTTTAATACCGATCAGTCACAAAGCTGATCTTTTTGATATCTCTTGCTGTATTCCTCGATCTCCATTTCGTTAACCACAAGCTTGTCGAGCAAATCGCTTTGCCTGAGAATGCACAAATCAGCGCCCATGTTTATATGGCCGCTTTTAAAGCGGTTTGCCACCATGTCTTCCAGTTTTTTTTGTTCCTGCTGAAATTCCTGACGAATTCTGACTCTTTCCAGATCCAAAACCGTGCAGCCTGAAACTCTCATGGCATTCTGCCTAATGAGCTGATCCATAATGATACCCCCAAAAACGTTCGTGTCGTCGATTGACCGGCACTCGTCAAAGCTTCTCTCTCACAAATTTTTTTCTTTTTCAGAAGCTTCTTATCAGCAATGCCGGTACTCGTGCTCCGCTCCTTTTCAACAAGCAAACACTTTCATACCAAGCTGCCATCATACCATACTCTCTTCAAGACCAGTATATTCCCTTATCTATTCTATTTACGGGCAAACTGTTTCAAAGCCGAATGAAGAGTTTAAATATCATTTTTATATGCTATCTAGTGTTATAATATCACACATATTATCATTGTTGTATAGTGTTTCGACAAAAATAGTGTAAAAAATAGAAAGAAATACGCATATAATGAAGACATATTTAAGAATTAATTAATTATAATAAAAAAAAGTATATTTTCGGGGAAATATAAAGAAACATGACGACTATGACAGTCTATAAACGGCGGCGCATACTGGAATGTAACAACGACGGGCGCATTATATTCTCTTGCGAAATCGGCCTTGGCGCCGCATCTTTCGGACATAAAACACACGAGGGCGACGGCAAAACCCCGGAAGGGCACTATACCGTGTGTACGCGCAACGAACAGTCTAAATACACGCTGTTTTTGGGGCTCAGTTACCCCTCGTTAAGCGATGCTAAGGCGGGCTTCTCAGCCGGGCTCATTTCTGCATCCGAACTGGATGCTATTGCTCTCGCACATCAAAACGGCCTCCGCCCGCCATGGAACACGGACTTGGGCGGACAGATTGGCATACACGGCGGCGGTATCGAAAAAAATGGCATACTCATCGATAATACCGCAGGCTGCATCGCGCTGCGCGATTCCGATATTCGAACGCTCTGGGCGCTGGCGCCTATCGGCTCACGCGTTACCATCCTTCCTTAATTTCCATATTTTTAGAATTTTGTTATTGACAGTTTATATGTTACGTTGTAATATTACATTGTAACGTTACCGATTGTAATGTTGAGGAGGTTTCTAATGAGCATTCCCAAAATCGGCGAAAGCGAATGGTATGTGTTAAAGGCGCTATGGGAGAAAGCCCCCATGAGCGGCAACGATATCGTCAAAGCCGTTAGCGCGCACACCGACTGGTCTCAAAGCACGATTCTCACCATGCTGCGGCGGCTCGTCAAGAAAAAAGCTGTGGGCGTTGAGCAGCAGAGCGTGATGATGTATTATCCGCTGCTCAGTGAGCACGATGTGGTCCGCATGGAAACAGATCAGTTTCTCAAGCGCGTGTATAAGGGCAGCGTGAATCTGCTCGTCAAAGGCTTTCTGGAAAACGGGTCGCTGTCTGAGCAGGAAATCGACGAGCTCAAGTCACTCATCAGCCCGAGAAAGGAAGATCAGCCATGACATCGATGTTTGAAGCCATGCTTCGCATTTCGGTTGAGGCGGCGGTGCTCTGCGTGCTGGTGCTCATCGCGCGGCTGATCGTCGGGCGACGACCCGGCCGATTGCTGACTTTGCTTTATGCGCTGATTGCCGTACGGCTGATCGTGCCGTTTGCGGTAAGCAGCCCCTTAAGCATCCATAATATCTGGAATGAGCCTCAAAAGCAGCTTATTGCGACCATCAATGACGTCGACCCCATAGCCGTCAACGATGTGCAAACGTCCATACGAGCCGACACAAGTCAGACGCATAAAACCAACGTTTTCCGCTCTGCTGAACAGTCGCAAGAGGCTGCGTCCGGCCATGTCGAAGCGCCAGCCGACATAAGCCCTCAAACCGCAGCGCCGTTGTCGGTTCTCAACATCGCGGCTCTGATCTGGACTTTGGGCATGATTACGTTGTCCGGCACGATACTGACGGGTAACGCACTTTTTATGCGGCGTTTACGGCGCAACCGCACTTACGATGAACCCCACTTTCTCACCTTGCTTGATGAATGCAAATATGCACTCGGACTCAAGCAAAATATCCGCGTTATCTGCGCGAGCGAAACGGGAACAGCCGCCGTGTACGGCGTGTTCCGCCCCGTGCTGTTGATTTCCCCCGCATCGTTCGAACTGCTGACCGAGACGCAGCAGCGCCATGTGCTGCTGCATGAGCTGTCGCACATCCGCCGCCGCGATACGCTTATTTGCGCGGGAGCGACGGTGCTGAACGTTGTGTATTGGTTTAACCCGCTGGTGTGGCTCGTGTTTGCGCTGATGCGACGCGATATCGAGGTGCAGTGCGATGCGCATGTGTTCCGCGGCCTGCCGGGAGCACAGCGCGCCGATTATGCGGAGACGCTGCTGAAGCTGGCAGGCCCGGTGCAGACGCCGAAGCTCGCGCCTGCGCTGTTTATCAGCAAGGCGAATACTAAGAGAAGAATCGTGATGATCATCAAGCATAAAAACAAATCGGCGCTGTTCACGGTCGTCGCGCTGCTGCTCACGGTAATTGTGGCCGTCACGGGCTGCACCACGGCTGTCGATCTTAAGGCCGAATCGGCACCTTCTGAGCCGTCGCCGTCTGCAGTTATTGAAGTCACACCGGAAGCCACGCCAACGTCCACACCCGAACCCAGTCAACCTGCTGCTGAGCCGGCGCTGATGTCAACATTTACACTCGATAACAGCCCAGCCCCATATAACAGAGATTTGCGATTGAAAAACATACAGATTGCTGTCGACCGACTGAACGGTACCGTGATTAAGCCGAGTGAGACGATTTCACTCAACGAAATCTTGGGCCCGCGCAACTCAGAGACGGCTGAAACAGTCGGATGGACACTTGCCTCAGGCATTACGGATGGCTCATATGTCACAAATATCGGTGGCGGTATGACGGCGGTTTCCACCGCGCTGTACAATGCGGCAATCCGTGCGGAACTAGGTGTTGTTGATTTCTCGCATTGTCAAATTCCTTATCATCTCGTGGACGGTGGGCTCGATGCCTCAATCAGTACAGAAGGACCCGATTTAAAAATTAAAAATACTTATGACAGCGTGGTTTCTATAGAAGCTAAGCTCAAAGGAACAGACTTAATCATTAGCATATACGGCCCGCATATGGATTATACCGTCGACTTCTATTCGGATGAAATCGAAAGTAAAGACGAAGAACCTACTACGGTTTATATTTATAATGCGACGTCCGCATCAGACGGTACAGAAATTGATTACGGAGAATCGTATCTATCCTCATCTGAGAGGCTGCCAGTCACGTACATTGTCAACAAAGTTGTTCATTATAAAGACGGCAGTATAAAGCAGATGGTTTTTGAGAGATATACATATCACGCAATCAAAAACGTTGTCTATGTCAACGGCCCCGATCCTGCCTCTGTTTCCGAAGCCGGAGCCGAGCCGCCCCCCGCCCCCACGCCTATGCCATCCACAAAGGTTAAGGAATCGAATAAATGAAAGACAGAAAAACTGATTATCAAAAAGGGATGAGCACCGCTCATCCCTTTGCTTTCTTATTCGGTTGTTTTGCCTTCTAAGCCTTTAAGCAGCCCTTCATCATAAACGCACCGCGGAAAATCATGCTTGTGCGATTCAAAGCTCATGCCATTCAGATACTCATAGCTGTGCCCCGTGCCCACCTCAAAAATAAGAGATTTGAGCCACATGCAAATGTATTCCGCGCCGCACTTTTTGTTAAAGCGCGCGTTGCCATACACATCGTCTCCCACCACAGGCAGCCCGGCGTACGCCAGATGCGCCCTTACCTGATGCAGCGCATTGGTGACAGGCCGCACTTTAATCAGCGACATCGCTTCGCCTTGCGCCAGCTTTTGATACCGCGTGACGATGGGCTTTGAATCCTTCCGAAACTGGCTGACGATCTGAACACGCCGCCCCGCCTTGTCTCGCAGCAGATACCCCATCAGCTCCTCGCCCTCGTCTGCAGCGCCCTGTACCGCGCAGTAATAATATCGCGAGAGTCGGCGCTGATTAATCGCCTCGGCCAAAAAGAGATACGCGTCCTCATGCTTCGCCATAATCAAAAGGCCGCTCACATATTCTTCGAGCGGATACAAAAGATAGGGCACCATCAGCGCATCGAGATTGTATTCGCCGCGCTTTTTCATGTAGTATTCCACCATATCCACGGCGTTCACTTCGCCTTCATCCGAGCGCGATAGCAGCCCCGCAGGTTTATCAACAATAATGATGTTTTCGTCCTGATAGACGATGACGGGCATCAGATCAATGCCGAGTATGTCTCCCGGAATATAAATATGAACGATATCGCCTTGCTTCACGGCATCGTCGCCAAAAGCATTTTCCCCATTCACCGTGATAAACTGCTTTTTTATCGCAATTCGAATGGCTTTGGGAGCAAAATCCGGATATGCTTCCGCCAGCAGGTCAAATAGCTCTTGCCCGGCCTGCTGCTCTGAGACTGTGAATGAAACCATCTGCCACTCCAAATAATAAACTATGCTTAATACTATAACAGCGCGGAGCATTCGTCAAGAACGGCGGATTTTTCAGCTCTCAGCAGTTTATTTTGCTTCTATTTCGCGAAATATGCCGCAATATGGAAATCAGCAAAAGATTATCGTCAGTCTCCCACTTATCTTTGGCTCAGAAACAGCACTTTGATAAAAGAACGACTGATGAGACTTTTTTGGCCATTATTCGGCAGCCATGTTATACAATACCGCGTATTCTCTTTTGCGAAGAGGAGGGTATCATTCAAATCAATCGTTCTTTTGTACATCTTTCTTCAGCGTAAAAAAACGCCGAGGATATATTCCCCGGCGTTCCTGATCGTATGCTTAGAGTGCGTCTTCGCCCTCTTCACCAGTTCTGATACGGATGACCTCTGCAATATCATAAACGAATATCTTGCCGTCACCGTTTTCGCCGCGTCCAGCGCTTTCAAGAATCACCTTCTTAACAATGGGTAATTCTGCATCCTTAACAACCATATCAATCATAACCTTGGGCAGCAGATCCAAATGGAATTTCTCGCCGCGCCATACCTGAACCACACCTTTTTGCTTGCCGTGACCCATCACTTCGGTAATGGTCACACCGTGGTAACAGCCCGCTTTCTCCAGCGCACCGCGCACAATCTCCAGCATTTCCGGCCTTATCACTGCTTTCACGTGTTTCACAATAGCCACCTCCTTTTAAATTTTATATCACTATTTCTTACCGTCAATATGCACGGGCATATCCGAAATCATTGAAGGACGACGAATCACGAATTCCGGGTAAGCCTGGTTGCCGTGTTCGCCGATATCAAGGCCTTCAACCTCTTCTTTCAGCGATACGCGAATGCCGATTGTCACCTTGATCAACAGCCAAACGATCAACGCACCGACGAATACGAAACCGCCGACCGCCAAAACGCCGAGCGACTGCGTTCCAAGCAGATTCCACGTGCCATCGATGAACAGCCCGTTTGAACCGACAACACCGTTAGCTGCCGCGATATTCGCGTCACTGAACAGCCCGAGCATCAGCGTGCCGAGCACGCCGCAGAAAAGATGCACAGCCGTTGCGCCCACCGGATCGTCAACTCTGATTTTGTCAAACATACGCACCGCGATAACAACCAAGATGCCCGCAACCGCGCCGATGATCATCGCGCTCCCCACACTGACGTATGCGCAGCCTGCCGTAATGGCTACAAGGCCCGCGAGACAACCGTTGATCGTCATGCCAAGATCCGGCTTGCCGATGAGTATCCACGATGCCGCCGTCGATGTGAGCACCGCCACAATCGCCGATGTGTTGGTCGTCATCAGCACGTGAGAGATGGCCTGCGGATTGGCCGCCATTGTGGAACCCGGGTTAAACCCGAACCAGCCGAGCCAAAGCACGAACAGACCGATTGTTGCGATGGGCATGTTGTGGCCCGGAATCGGGTTGATCTGCTTGTTCGGGCCGTATTTTCCAAAGCGGGGCCCTAATATCAGCACGCCCGCCAAGGCTGCCCAGCCGCCAACCGAGTGAACCACGGTCGAACCCGCGAAATCCTGGAAACCAAGGCTTGCAAGCCAGCCGCCGCCCCAAATCCAGTGGCCGACGATCGGGTATATAACCATCGTGAGTATCAGCGAGAACACGATAAACGAAATGTATTTGATACGCTCCGCCACCGCACCCGAGACGATCGTTGCCGCTGTTCCGCAGAACACGAGCTGAAAGAAGAACTTCGCCCAGAACGGTACACCCGTCCATGAAATGGCCGAGTAAACGCCCTGATACGCATCTCCCACTGCGGGCGAGTTATCCGCACCGCTGGCCATGAAAAGCCCATTCAGCCCGATAAAACCGTTTCCATCGCCGAACATCAAGCCCCAGCCAAGAACCAAGAAACCGAGAGACGACACTGCAAAAACGATGAAGTTTTTGGACAGGATGTTCACCGTGTTTTTAGACCGGGCAAAGCCGCTTTCCACCATGGCAAAGCCCAGATTCATGAAGAACACCAACATTCCCGCCACGAGTACCCATAGGGTATCAAGAACCACCTGTGTATCCATATTAACCTCCTTAAAATGATATATATTCACCCTTCCGGTCATTAAACCGGCTGGGATTCTCCCAAAAAAACAAGGCACAAAAACAAACACATCCGGTTCATCTTTGAGCCTCGTCTTTTCTCTGAAAACTATGGAAACATCGGCACGTCAAGGATCTTATATCTGCACGCCTTTATGCAGACAGTTCCGATGTTTCTGCCATCGCCGGGCCTACCGTCAATGCCTTTTTTACTTTATCGCATTTTCGCCGCGTTCTTTGGTGCGAATACGAATGGCGTCCTTCACATCATAGATGAATATCTTACCGTCGCCGCATTCGCCGGTGTATACCTTTTCCATGATGCTGTTTGCAACAGCATCAACCTGTTCGTCGAGTACCACCATTTCAATTTTAATCTTTCTTAAAAAGTTATACTCAACCTCGGTGCCGCGCACATACTCTTTCCAGCCCTTTTGGTTGCCGCAGCCCATCACCTCAACCATACTGAGACCGTTAAGGTGCAGCGTATCCATGATTTCCTTAACATCCTCCAATTTTTCAGGACGGATATACGCATCTATTTTTTTCATCATCAAGCACTCCCTTATCAGAATTAATCCATACCCGTAAAAGCAGGATAAGCGGTTTCGCCGTGTTCCGTCACGTCAAGCCCGATTGCCTGATGCTTCGGCGATACGCTGAGCCCCTTGGTCACCAGCGACGCGATACCTGCCGCTATCAGCGTTCCCGCCACAGCAATCACGATGGTGATACCAATTGCTTCGAGTTGCGCCAAAAACAGATTAATATCCCCAAAAACAAGGCCGTTCCAGGCCGCCGCCGGATTGACAGCGGTTTGAGCGAAAAGCCCTGTCGCGATGCCGCCCCAGATACCGCCGATGCCGTGGCAGCCAAACACGTCGAGCGCGTCGTCATAGTTGAATTTCTTTTTAACAACCGTGATAAAGAAATAGCTGATGGGACTCACAAGTGCGCCGATCACAACGGATGCCCAAATTGGCACAAAGCCGGCACCCGGCGTTATGGCCACGAGACCGATCACCAATCCTGTTGACGCGCCGACCAAAGTCGGCTTGCCGTTCTTGATCTTTTCGATCATGAGCCATGAAATCATGGCCGCCGCCGCTGCTGTGTTTGTTGTGATCATGGCGTGTGCAGCCAGCTCATTTGCCCCGAGTGCGCTGCCCCCGTTAAACCCGAACCATCCGAACCAGAGCAGCGCCGCTCCCAAAAACACATAGGTAGCGTTATGCGGGTGGTATGTTGCGCGCCCAAAGTGACTGCGCTTGCCGAGCAAAATTGCAAGAACGAGAGCGCTTACACCAGAACTGATATGAACCACGTTGCCGCCCGCAAAATCGACCGAGCCGATTTGAAACAGGAAGCCGCCGCCCCATACCATATGCGCAAGCGGGTAATACACGATCAGTGACCAGATCGTTGAGAAAATCACGAGCGAAGAGAACTTCATTCTCTCTGCAATCGCGCCGGTTATCAGCGCAGGCGTGATAATTGCAAACATCATTTGAAATATCGCAAAACTCAACGTGTTCGGGTAGGGAAGCGTGGTGTCGGTTAGTGTATTGAAATTAAACCCGAACCAGTTTAAGTTGCCGATGATGCCTGCCGTATCTCCGCTGAACGAGAGCGAAAACCCGACAAGCACCCATAACAGTGAACCGATTCCCATCATTATTACCGATGACATAATGGTATTGATGATGTTTTTACGCTTGACAAGACCTCCGTAAAAAAGCGCCAGACCCGGCGTCATAATGAAAACCAATGCCGAAGATGTCAGCAGCCATGCCATATCCCCATGATCCATAACCTATTTCCTCCCCTTTAGTTAAAAAAAGTAAAGCCCAATAACGAGTCGGGTTCGTCATTGAGCCAGCTTTATGTACAATATTTAGTTAAACGTGTTTTCATCCCTTTCACCCAATTGCACCCAAGAAAGCAAGCCTACGGTCTAACGGGTGAATACCGGCTGCCCTAGCCGAAAAATAAAAAAGGAACAAAATAAGCGGAAAAAGAAACGCCATTGTTCCTATCCATAATATATCATATTGCTATCAAAAATGCAACAAAAAAAACGCCATTATTCATATTGTTGAAAAATAAAAAGGAGAGCAAAACGCTCTCCTTTTTTAGCCGTAATTTGTAAACTGATCAATCCTCGTCCTGAAGGGCGGCATAGCCTTCTTCGCCAGTTCTGACCTTGATGACGTTCTCCACATCAAAGATAAAGATCTTGCCGTCGCCGACATTGCCTGTATACAACGCTTCTTTGACCGTCTTCACAAGCATTTCCGTCGGAACCTTGCAGATAACGATATCGACCTGAACCTTGGGCAACAGCTTTGTTTCTACCGGAACGCCGCGGTACATCTGCGGATGACCCTTCTGCATGCCATAACCCATGACGTTGGTTACCGTTATACCAGTTACACCGATTGATTCCAGAGCGTTCTGCAATTTCGCAAATCTGTTCTGGTTCGCAATGATTGTGACTTTGGTGATCTTCGCATCGGGATGTGCGTTGTTCATCACCGGAACCGCCACCTCAGCAGGCACTGCACCCACCGGGACAGACGCATCGCCCATATCCGCTGTCGGGATGGAAATCATGAAGTCGGAGTAAGCGCTCGGCAGACCATGCTCCGGCATATCGAGACCCGAGATTTCCTCCTCGGCCGATACGCGAAGGCCATTTGTCTTTTTGATGATGAAGAATAGTAACAACGATATCACGATGGTCCATGCTGCGATTGATACAACGCCCAGTGCCTGCACGCCGAGCTGTCCCCAACCGCCGCCGTAGAAAAGGCCGTTGACGGCTGATCCAGGCGCGTTTGTTGTGGCGAATAAGCCAACCGCCAAGCCGCCCCATAAACCGTTTACACCATGAACCGCAATCGCGCCCACCGGATCGTCGATGTGGAGCTTCTTGTCGATGAACTCGACAGCGATGACAACAAGTAAGCCGGCGACAAGACCGATAATAGAAGCGCCAAAAGCGTCAACACTGGCACACGGAGCCGTTATGGCCACAAGGCCGGCTAATGCGCCGTTGAGCGACATGGAGACATCAGGCTTGCCATTCTTGATCCATGTAAAGAGCATCGTTACAACGGTCGCCACGCCCGGAGCAATTGTGGTCGTTGCGAAAACCGTACCCATCTGTTCCACGCTCAACGCAGCCGCGCCGTTAAATCCATACCAACCGAACCAGAGGATGAATACACCAAGCGCGCCGAGCGTTATGGAGTGACCCGGAATCGCTCGGGATATTTTCTTGCCTGTCTTGGGGTCTTTGGTGTATTTTCCGATACGAGCCCCAAGCATCGCCGCGCCGATGAAAGACATGATACCACCAACCATGTGGATTGCCGTGGAACCTGCGAAGTCGATATAACCAAGGTTGAAAAGCCAGCCCTGCGAGTTCCACACCCAACCTGCCTCTATCGGATAGATCACGAGGCTGATCACCGCGCTGTAAATACAGTAAGCGGAGAACTTTGTGCGCTCTGCCATGGCACCGGAAACGATTGTTGCCGCCGTTGCACAGAACACGAGGTTAAACACAAAGCTGGACCAAGGAAAGTTGTTGTAGTCCGTGAAGATTTGAAAGTCTGGAACACCAATGACTCCGAACAGGTAGTTTTCACCCATCATCAGGCTGAAGCCTATGATCATAAAGACGACCGTGCCAATACAGAAGTCCATGAGGTTTTTCATGATGATGTTGCCAGCGTTCTTCGCACGGGTAAAGCCGGTCTCGACCATCGCAAAACCGCCCTGCATAAAGAACACAAGCGCCGCACCGATCAAAAACCATACCGGAAATACTGTACCGTTTACAGCTTCTAAAATTTCGTTCATTTATTATTCCTCCTTAAAAAAAATATAAGCCCAATAACGCAGGATCGTCATTGAGCCTTAATTAATGCATAAGCCGCGTCCGCTTCCCATATGCGCCGCATATGGGAGAGAACAAAAAAACAACGGCAAGAATCACTTCCAACACCATTGTTATGCTGTTATTATACAAATATCACTTTTAAAATGCAAGAGGAATATTAAAAAAATGCAATTTTATTTTTATAAACTTGCAAAATTGGCCCAAAACGCGTCGAACAAGCGATAATTCTTTCATAGATGGCTCGTTTAGGTTCATTTTTCACAATGTATGGCGGCTGCTCCTAAAATGAAAAATGTGTCTTCAATCCCTATTGCGAAAGCGCACCGCATTTGATATAGTAGAAAAAAATACTTTTCGGTAAAGAGCATGCGTTTTTAATAATGCCGGTTTAGCGACGCGGGAAGGGTGAAAGCCCGCGGCGGCAGAAAAACTCATGGGCGCTTTTATAATCCGGAAACCAAAAAAGCGGGCATTGTATGCCAAAACGGGTGGAACCGCGGAAAGATGTCATTTTCGTCCCAGTTGAACGGACGAAGTGGCTTTATTTATTTCGGAGGACAATATGAAAAAAGATAAGCAAACGATGGAGCGCATTGTCGCGCTCTGCAAAAACAGAGGATATGTGTTTCCGGGCTCGGAAATTTATGGCGGCCTCGCAAACACGTGGGACTACGGCCCCTTGGGTGTTGAGTTTAAAAACAACGTCAAGCAGGCGTGGTGGAAAAAGTTCATTAAGGAGTGTCCGTATAACGTCGGGCTTGATTCTGCAATTTTAATGAACCCGCAGACTTGGGTGGCTTCTGGCCATGTGGGCGGCTTTTCCGACCCGCTGATGGATTGCAAGGAATGCAAAGCGCGTTTCCGTGCCGATCACATGATTGAGGACTACGCCGCCAAGAAAAAGATTGAAATCAACGTGGCCTCAATGCAGCCCGAAGACATGGAAGCGTTCATCGCCGAGAAAGAGATCAACTGCCCCGTGTGCGGCAAGCGCAACTTCACCGGCATCCGCAAGTTTAACCTGATGTTCAAAACATTTCAGGGCGTGACCGAAGATTCGGCAAGCGAAATTTTCCTGAGGCCCGAAACAGCACAGGGTATATTCGTCAACTTCAAAAACGTGCAGCGCACCACGCGCAAGCGCGTGCCGTTCGGCATCGGGCAAATCGGCAAATCGTTCCGTAACGAAATCACGCCGGGCAACTTCACATTCCGCACGCGCGAGTTTGAGCAGATGGAGCTGGAGTTCTTCTGCGCGCCGGCCGAGGAGATGCAGTGGTTTAATTACTGGAAGAATTTCTGCCACCAATGGCTGCTGTCGCTTGGCATGACGGCCGAAAACGTCCGTTTGAGAGACCACGACCCCGAAGAGCTGTCGCATTATTCCAACGCCACAACGGATATCGAGTTCCTGTTCCCGTTTGGCTGGGGTGAACTGTGGGGCATTGCGGACCGCACAAACTTTGACTTAAAGCAGCATATGGATACCTCGGGTGTCAGCTTAGAGTATATCGACCCGGTCACCAACGAGAAGTATCTGCCGTACTGCATTGAGCCGTCCTTAGGGGCCGACCGTGTGGCGCTTGCGTTCCTTTGCGACGCGTACGATGAAGAACAGCTCGAGGGCGGCGATACGCGCGTGGTATTAAGGCTCTCCCCCGCGCTTGCACCGTTTAAAGCGGCCATTCTGCCGCAGCAAAAGCAGCTGAACGAGAAGGCGCAGGAAGTGTATGATATGCTGTTGAAGGATCACATGGTGGATTTCGATGTGACGGGCAGCATCGGCAAGCGGTATCGCCGTCAGGATGAGATCGGCACGCCGTATTGCATCACGGTCGATTTTGATACGCTCGAAGACAATCAGGTGACGATTCGCGACCGCGATACGATGCAGCAGATTCGCATTGGGATTGACAAGGTGAGCGCTTATATCGCCGAGAAGGTCAGATTTTAGTCTGTAGTGGCGGGTTTCCAGAGTCTACCCCCTTGGGTAAGCCCGCCCGTATATAATTACAACCCTATTTTCATGAAAACCAAGCACAACGAGCCATGCCGCACACGCGGTGTGGCTTTTTTGTTTTCTTGCAAAGCCCACTTGACATTTCGTGCAAAGCGTACTATGCTATTTTTGCAAAGCTTGCTTTGCAAATGGAGGTGCGTTCTTGAACACAAAAATCAAAGAACTGCGAAAAAAACACAAGCTGTCTCAAGAGGAGCTGGCCATGGCCGTGGGCACCACGCGCCAAACCATCACCTCCATTGAGTGCGGCAAATACACAGCTTCACTCGTACTCGCCTACAAAATCGCCCGCTATTTTAACATGGCCATCGAAGATGTTTTCGATTTTTCCGACGTGGAGGATATTTAATATGGAGCAATACAAAAACTCACTCAAGTCAAGAATCGCTGTATTCATCGCCGGCGTTGCCGTTTTGGTCTTTTTACTCGTGCTGGGCGAAAGCGGCGTGTTCCGCCAAATCGGTTTGAACGAGTTCTCGGATTTCCTGCGCGGTTTTCAAACCGGCATCCTGTTCTCCGTCAGCCTCATCTTCATGTTTTTCATACTCAAATACCTCTGGTTGCTGAAAAACGAAGATAAACTAAAAGCTGCCTACTGTGCCGAAAACGACGAGCGCCATAAGCTGATCATGATGAAGATCGGCGGCAACGCAATGTACGTCTGCACCGTGTTAATTCTCATCGCAGGCATTGTGGCGGGATACTTTAACGAAACGGTGTTCTTCTCACTCGCAGGCTGCGCGCTGTTTCTGCTGCTCATTCGTGTTGCGCTTAAAATCTATTATCATAATAAATACTGAGAGGTTAATTCTTATGAACCGTAACAACCTGAAGAGGAATTGGCCGATGATGATCGGCGCAATCGGCATGGTCATTTACTTCGGTGTGGGGCACTTCGTAACGCTTCCCGACGCCTTACGCGGCTTTATAATGGGTTTCACTGTTGCCTGCCTCATTCTCGGCGCGGTTGTCGCCAAAACCGGCCCCGATCGGCTGCGCGGTTGGAAAAAGAGCTTTCTGCAGCGGCTGAGATAAGCATAAAACGACATTGGCCATGTCTCAACGCATGGCTTTTTTAATTGGCAGCTGCCGTTTTAAGCTCTATTTTACTTTCACAAGAGGTTTTTGAGAAAAAATGTCGAAACACACAGTATGTTTCTGAAATCGGGGTGAAGAGATGAAAGTTATCGGTTTCAACGGCAGCCAAAGGGAAGACGGAAACACATCCATCATAATGGGTATTGTGTTCGAGGAGCTTGAGGAGCAGGGTATTGAGACAGAGCTGATTCACTTGAATGGCATCGCGCCGTGCCGGGGGTGCTTCGCCTGCAAAAACAGCGCGAACTGCGTGTTTGAAACGGATATGTTCTGCGATTATTTCGAAAAGCTGAAAATGGCCGACGGCGTACTATTAGGGTCCCCCGTATATTCCGCGGATGTGAGTTCTACGATGAAGGCGTTTTTGGAGCGCGCGGGCGCGGTGACAGCCATGAACCCGGGGCTGCTCAAATACAAGGTGGGTGCAAGCGTTGCGGCGGTACGGCGCGGCGGCGGGCTGGCGGCGGTGGATACGATGAATCATTTTCTGCTGAATAAAGAGATTGTGGTAGTAGGGTCGACGTACTGGAACATGGTGTACGGCAAGGAAGTCGGCGATGTGCTGGGAGACGAAGAGGGCATACGCAATATGCTGAATCTCGGACAGAACATGGCATCGGTGTTAAAGAAGCTTATATAGATTGTTTCATGCGAGAGGAAAAGATAATGAAATTCAAATATCATCATATCGGCATCCCGACAGAGCA
Organism: Bacillota bacterium; assembly: GCA_023412005.1. Taxonomy (GTDB): domain Bacteria; phylum Bacillota; class Clostridia; order Christensenellales; family SZUA-584; genus SZUA-584. Next base: position 35,758 of record JAEYOE010000016.1, on the reverse strand, counting down.
GCCAATCGAAGGAGAGGTATACCTGCCAGATTACAAACTATTTCACTTTGGATATGAAGACAGCGAATTCGGTATTGAGTGGATGAGATATGAGAAGGGCTGTCCATTACCAGAGATCGTTAAAAACGTGCCGCATGTGGCTTTTCAAGTTGATGATATACTCGAAGCTATTCACGGAAGAAAAGTCATCATTGAACCCAACAGTCCGTCACCCCGAGTCACAGTGGCGTTTATTGAAGAAAACGGCGCGCCTATAGAATTGATTCAAGTGGACGAAGCCTAATATATCGGAGATTTATATGCGCTTTACGGCAATAGATTTTGAAACAGCCAACAACTTCATCGGCAGCATCTGCGCGGTCGGGCTTGCTGTCGTGGAGGATGGGGCTTTGGTCAGTAAAAAATACTGGCTGATAAAGCCTCACAAAGATCACAGTTATTTTGATCCGTTCAATGTGTATATCCACGGCATCACTAAGGATATGGTGGCAGACGCCGCTGAATTTGATACCGTTTATACAAACGAAATCGCCCCGCTGTTTCACGGTACGGTGCTGGCTGCCCACAACGCGGCGTTTGATATGTCGGCACTCCGCCATGTATTGGATTTGTACAAAATTGAATATCCGCAGGTTGATTACATCTGTACATTTAAAACGGCTCAGAAAACATGGACGCAGCTTGAAAATCATAAACTAGATACAGTATCAAAGCAATTAAATTTCAGCTTCACCCATCATAACGCGCTGGAAGACGCTTTGGCCTGTGCCAATATACTGCTGGAAGCATTCAAAAAACAAGGGCTCACCGATTTTGACGCGCTGACAAAAGCCCTCGGTATGAGGATCGGGCAGCTTTATTCGGGCGGATATGAGCCATGCAGCACAAGCAAAACCTGCCGGATCAAAAAAGTGAAACCGAGAACACAATCTTTTGATCCGAAGCCTGATTTTTACGCATAAGCACAAAGACATAATGAATAGAAGATGAGGTTGAGAAATGATATCAAGAACGTGGCATGGCATGGTACCCATTGCTATGAAGGACGCATTTGAAAGATATGAGTACAAAACAGGGGTTAAGCATTCTAAAGCAACAAAGGGTAACCGAGGTGCCTATTTAAAGATTGTCGAGCAAGGTGACTATGCGCATTTCTTTCTATGTACAAAATGGGATACGATGGATAGTGTGATAGCCTTCGCGGGTGATAACCCAACAACGGCTGTCACATACCCGGAAGACGATAAATACGGTTTGATATCAGACCCAATCGTGATATTGCAGGAGGTTGAGGGTTCCGAAAATCCCTTTGAATAAACAACGAATAGATTACAGCATTGATATGCAAACATTAAAGTCTTATGGTCACACCATTTATATTTTTGGAGGGTAACATTATGGACAATGAACTGAAAATTAAAATGAGCGCATTTACGCTGGACTGTAAAGACCCGCACGCGTTAGCGGAATTCTATGCGGTGCTGCTCAAATGGGAAATACCATTCTTTGATGAGAACTATGCCACTGTGGCTGCGCCGGGGATAAATCAGGGGGTGTATCCCGGTATAACCTTTCAGCGCAACCCTGAATATATACCGCCTGTGTGGCCGGAGGAGCCGGAAGCTCAGCAGCAGATGGCGCATATCGATTTTGCGGTGAATGACATGGAAAAAGCGGTTCAGTACGCCATCCAATGCGGGGCAACCGTTGCTAGCAAACAATTTTCTAAAAGATGGATAGTTATGTTTGACCCCGCCGGGCACCCTTTTTGCTTATGTAATATGAAGCGTGTTTTTGAGAGTCCGCATTTTGCGTTGCTATAGGAAGATGCGAAGCTGGCATAGGTGCTGAAGAAGCTGTCAGAATAGAGATTTTAGCTGTAATGATCATGTCCTTGAGGCTTTGGTAATATTCCCTTTTTTAATATACGTTATTGAAAGAAGGTTAGGTACGCTTATGAAACTAAAAATTGTTGGAAGCGGAGGTATGTCTCTTATCCCAAATTCATTTTGCAATTGTTCTATTTGCGAAGAAGCTAGAGAAAAGAGGGGAAGATACGAACGTAATGGCCCCAGTCTTTATATCGAAGATATTCAAATGCTAATAGATACTCCCGAGGATATTGCAGTTGCATGTGACCGACAAAATATTAAAAGTCTCAAATACTTATCTATATCGCATAAAGACCCTGATCACACGAGAGGCATAAGAATGGTTGAGTCGATCGGATACAACTGGATTACAGAAAAAAGCAGACCTGTTGAATTTATTGCACTTCCTGAGGTTGTTGAGGATATAAACAATTGGAATGGCAACATGTTGAAATATTATAACGATGTCCTCAAATGCATTTCCATCAATGAAGTAAATTATATTAAAATTAATGATATAGAAATAAATCTTATTAACAACAAAACCAACGGAGCCAATATTACCTTCTATTTACTAAGAGAAAAAGATAGTAAAGCAATATATGCCTGCTGTAACTCCAAGCCTTTCATTCATAACGACATGTACTACGATGCTGATGTATTAATAATTGGTTTAGTCACAGATGACGGTGTTCTTGTAGATGGAACAAAAGTGGAAGATGCACCCTTCAAAAACGAATTGTTTACTTTAGATGAAATTAGAACGTTGAAGAGAAAATACAGAATAAAAAAGGTAATCATTACGCATATCGATGAAATATGGGGAAAATCATATGGTTTCTACAACGAACTCGAAAAGAAGCTAGATAACATATTATTTGCCTATGATGGTATGGAGATTATTGTTTAATCAGCTTTGTCGCAGATATATGGTTATATGTGCTATAATAGTGCCTGTTTGTACACACAAGCCAGAAAAATATCCGTGACCATCAATTTTTACATCAGGAGAGCAAATGACACATATGAAAAGAATCATCGTGTATAAATCCAGAACCGGTTTTACAGAAAAATATGCAAAGTGGATTGCCGAAGACCTCGGCTGTGAGGCTGTACGTCTGGAGAAAATCAGCGCCTCACAACTGAGCCGATATGATGCCGTGATATTTGGCGGAGGTATTCATGCGGGCACCATCAATGGGATTAGATTTATTAAGAATCATCTATCCACTTTGAAGAACAAACAGGTCATCGTTTATGCAACCGGCGCAACGCCCGCCATTCCGAGCGAAATTGAAAGATTTAAAAAAACCAACATTACCGGCGGAAAAGACATTGCATTCTTCTATTTTCAAAGCGGTATGAATTATGCCAAGATGCACAGAGCAGATAAGTTGCTGATGCGCATGTTTAAAGCGTTTTTAAAACTGAAAAAGAACAAATCTGATGTTGAGAAGGGTACCGCAGATGCCATCCGCAATTCCTATGATTATTCAAATCGCGAGCAAATCGCACCGTTAGTTGATTATGTCAATTCAATCCCGTCCGCTGAATAAAATTACAGCCCGCTTATTTAAAACTCCCCGAACCCCTTCCCCTCCGGCTTCGCCTCAAACGTCATCCTCTCCCCCGTCGTCGGGTGATTAAGGCTGATGCTGCTCGCAAACAGCGCCAGCGGCGCTTTCACATTCCGTGCGCCGTACTTCATATCCCCGTAAACCGCCGCGCCCACATGCGCAAACTGTGCCCTTATCTGATGAAACCGCCCGGTTAACAGCTTTACGCGCACGAGCACCAGCCCATTCTGCTCCGCCAGCACCTGATATTCCAGCCCCGCTTTCTTCGCGTTTGCCGAAGGCTTATCCGAAACAGAAGCGATATGAGTCTTCTCGTCCTTGGTCAGGTAGTGCCACAGCGCTCCTTCGCTTTCGGGCGGCATCGCCGTCAGCACCGCGAGATACGTTTTCTCAAACGTGCCGTTCTGAATCTGCGCACTCAGCCTTGCGGCCGCCTTGGAGGTGCGCGCAAACACCATTACGCCGCTCGTCGGCCTGTCCAGCCGGTGCACCAGCCCCAAATACACAGCGCCCGGCTTGTTGTATTTCTCGCCGATGTACGCCTTACATAGGCTCAGCATATCCTCATCGCCCGTTTCGTCCGCCTGAGACGGCACGCCGTAAGGCTTCACCACCACGAGCAGATGATTGTCTTCATATATCACGTTCACGCCTGCCACCTGGCTGTGGTGCCGCACGGCAGATACACGCCCGAATTCTTCTGCGGCAGCACGAGCGTATCCGATTCTATTTTACCGTCGTTTAAGCACAGCGCCAGCATGTTGCGCGTCACCACGTCCGACAGCCCCGTGGTGTACGAGTTGATAATGAAGAACAGCGGATCGTCGCTTAGCAGCTTCGCGCAATCCTTCACCAGCTCGAACAGCGCGTCTTCAATCTTCCACACGCCGCTCTGGCTGCGCCCATAGCTCGGTGGGTCCATCACAATCGCGTCGTAGGTGTTGCCCCGCCGCTGCTCGCGCAGCACAAATTTGTGGCAATCGTCCGCAATGAAACGCACAGGTGCGTCCTCAAGGCCATTTTGCTTCACGTTGTCCTTCGCCCAGTCGTTCATGCTCTTGGCTGCGTCCACATGCACCACGGAGGCCCCGGCGCTCAGAGCCGCCACAGTGGCGCCGCCCGTGTACGCAAACAGATTCAGCAGCTTCACGGGCCGGTTTGCGGCTTTAATGCGCTGCGTCATATAATCCCAGTTGAACGACTGCTCGGGGAACACGCCGATGTGTTTAAAGCCGGTGGGCCGCACAATGAACTTAAGGCCGCCGATCGTTACCGCCCATTTATCGGGCACCTTTTTGATGAACCGCCAGCTGCCGCCGCCTGTGGCGCTGCGGTCGTAAACCGCGTGCGGCTGCCACGGCGTGTCGCCGCTGCGCTCCCATATCACCTGCGGGTCGGGCCGCTGCATGATGATGCCGCCGATATTTTCGAGCTTGTCGCCGCTGCCTGTATCGAGCACGGCATAATCGCCTGTGTTATCTGCTATAAACATGGTTTCCTCCGCATTAAAAAGCTCTTCGCCGATGACGGCAGGCGAAGACCGTATCAATGATACCATTTCACGAGATTTTTTAAAAGAGAAAGAATAGGAGGCTGCGCTCGTCCTTTTACTGCTTGATTTTGCAGACGAAAATCTTGGAAAGTGACGGTTACTGTCATTCTGAACGAGTGTAGCGAAGTGAAGAATCTGTTTAGTAATCTTCACCCCTCTTCGTAGTCGTCGCTTCGCTCCCACTACGTAAAGGACTCAATTGTTGATAATGATGATGGAAAGAAAAACGGTCGGTATAGTTGCTTATCATAGCGATGATGCAAGAACATTGATTTCGGTCTCCATATCGTAGTCGTCGCTCCGCTCCCACTACTTTAAGGACTGAATATTTAATACTGATGTTGAAGGCTTTTTCAAGCCCCTTTACGCCATGGCAAAATTACGCTATAATGTCGGCATGAAGGAGTTTTTGTCAATGAAGAAATTCATGCTTATCATCGTTATCGTGCTTTGCGCCATCGGCATCTTGGCCGCATGCGCACCGTTGCAAACCAACCTTGATGAAGGCGCTGCCTATGCCAAAGCGCTACCCGAATGGGTCATCATCGTCGGCGCGGTTGCGATTTTCTTGCTCGGTTTTACAATCATCTGGAAGCTGCTCGGCGGGTTCATCAAATTTATCGTGATATTAATTCTCGGCCTTGTGCTGGCCGGTATCGCCATCGGCATCTGGCCCAAGGCGCAGATTGAAAACACGGTGGACGATTTGATTGACAAAACGGTAGACGGCATCGAAGATTTAACGGACGGCAATCCGCTCGACGATCTCGGAATCACCACCGAATCGCCCGAGGTGAGCTGACCTTACAATCCCCTTATGGTCACATCGGCAATGGTTTCACGAGCGGCTTCGGCCGCTTTTTTAATTGTATCCGGCGCGTGCGGATCGGGCTGCGCCGCACTGCCTTCCGGTTTGCGGTACTGCTGCACTATGTAGCGCTTCGCACCGCTGACGCGCTGTGCGATGGCCGCGATATCGTCCACACTCAGCAGCGGCATAAACGTGGTGCGAAACTCATAATCAACGCCGCTGTTTATCAGAATGTCGGCCGTATGCCAGATTGGCGTATCGTCCGCTTCGCCGGAAACCACACGATGCAGCTGCCCCGGCGGTGCTTTTAAATCCATCGCGACATAATCCACATCATTCAGCAGCGCTGACACCACATCCGGCTTCAAGCCGTTGGTATCGAGCTTCACCAAATAATCCATTTGCCTGATCTGCCGTATGAACTCCGCCAAGTCCTTTTGCAGCGTGGGTTCTCCGCCCGAAATAACAACGCCGTCCAAAAAGCGGTGGCGCTTGCTTAAATAGTCGAGCACATAGGCTTGATGAATCAGGTTGCGCGCTTTCCACAGCGGGCGATTATGGCAATACCAGCAGTCCATATTGCAGCCGGGCACAAACACGACAGCCGCGATGTGCCCGGGATAGTCCAAAAATGAATTTTTGGCGAAACCTGCAATCTGCATTGTTTATATGGCCTCGGGTACGACGAATTTGACCCTTTCCTTGAACTCTTCCTTCTTGCCCACATTGAAGTTCTGCACCGGCCGCAAATATCCCACCACGCGGCTCCAAACCTCCGTTTGCGCGCCGCAGTGCGGGCAGGCAAACTGCTCGCCCGGCAGGTAGCCGTGCGCGTCACAAACGCTGAATGTGGGTGTCAGCGAAATATACGGCATCTTGTAATCCGCGAATATCCGCTGTATCAGCAGTTTGGCTGTCTGCAAATCTTCTATGCGTTCACCGAGGTACAGATGCTGCACCGTGCCGCCCGTATAAAGCGACTGCAGCTCGTCCTGCAGCTCAATCATCTCAATGATGTCGTCGGTAAACCCAACGGGCAGCTGTGTCGAGTTCGTGTAATACGGCACATCCTTGCCCGACGTGATGATATCAAGATAGCGCTCCTTATCGAGTTTGGCAAGGCGGTAGCTGGTGCCTTCGGCGGGCGTCGCTTCCAAATTGTACGAATGGCCCGTTTCCTGCTGAAACTCCTGCATCAGCTCGCGCAGATATTCCATAACGCGCACCGCAAACGCGTTACCCTCCGGCGTTTCAACGCCCTTGCCCATAAAATTCAGCAGCGCCTCGTGCATGCCGATTATGCCGATTGTGTTGAAGTGGTTGAACCAGTATTGGCCGAAACGCTTTTTGACGTCCTTCAAATACACTGCCGAATACGGGTAAAGACCGTTTTCGGTCTGCTTTTCAATGATTTTGCGCTTGATTTCCAGCGATGTTTTGCCTGTGGAAGCGATCGCTTTGAGACGCGAAAAAAACTCCTCCTCCGTCTGGGCGATATACCCGATGCGCGGCAGGTTGATTGTGAACACGCCGATGGAGCCGGTTAACGGGTTGGAGCCAAACAGCCCTCCGCCGCGTTTTCTGAGTTCCTTCACATCGAGCCGCAAACGGCAGCACATCGATACCGCGTCTTCGGGCGACAGATCGGAATTGACGTAATTCGCAAAGTACGGAATGCCGTATTTGCAGGTGATCTCCATAAATTTATCAACCACGGGGGTATTCCATTCAAAATCCTTCGTGATGTTGATCGTCGGGATTGGGAATGTGAACACGCGGCCCTTGGCATCGCCCTCGAGCATCACTTCGCAAAACGCGAGATTGAACCGATCCATTTCGTCCTGATAATCGCCGTAGGTGGTGTTTTGATGCTGGCCGCCGATGATCACCGGGTGATCCTTCAATGTGGAGGGCACCTTGATGTCAAACGTCAGGTTGGAAAACGGGCACTGGAACCCGACTCGGGTCGGCACGTTAATATTAAAAATAAACTCCTGCAGGCACTGCTTGATCTGCTCATGCGTCATGTTGTCTTGCCGCACAAACGGTGCACAATACGTATCAAAGCTCGACCAGGCTTGCGCGCCCGCTGTTTCACCCTGCGTGGTAAACGTGGAGTTAACAATTTGCCCCAAAAACGAGCGTAAGTGCTTCGCGGGTTTGCTCTCCACCTTGCCGGGGATGCCTCCAAAACCGAGCATCAGCAGCTGCCGCAAATCCCAGCCGGCGCAATACGGGCCAAAAAATCCGAGATCATGGATATGGCAGTCGCCCGACAGATGTGCGTCCCTCACCTCTGCCGGATAGATTTCATGCAGCCAGTATTTTTTGGTGAATGCTTCTCTGATGTAGTTGTTAAGGCCGTTCACGCTGCGCTGCGTGTTCGCGTTTTCGCGCGTGTTCCAGTCGGAATCCGACAGGTAGCTCGAAAACATGTCGATTGTCGCACCGATCAGTGCATTCGCTTCTCTGGCTCCTTTGCGTTTTTCACGGTAGAGAATGTAGGCTTTGGCTGTTTTGGCATGGCCGTTCTTGATCAGTACGCGTTCCACAATGTCCTGAATATCTTCCACGCCCGGCACGCGATCCCCAAATTTCATGCGTGCGATATCCACCACATTATCGGTCAACTGCTCGGCTAATATATAATCGTCCCCGCCGACAGCATTGGCCGCCTTAAATATGGCTTCCGTGATCTTTTTGGGCTGAAAGATTTCCTTTTGTCCGCTTCTTTTGAGTATGACCGTAAACATACTTGCCCCCCTAATCTTTGTGTTGGTTTGAATATATGGTGTGAATTTGGCATCGCCAAAGCCTTATAATCCTATAAACACCCGAAAATCACGGAAAAAGCGTGCTCCAAATTGTTGTATACGCCTATTATAATAAACACTATATATAGGTGTCAAACAGGTATGCTGCTTAAATTTCGGAAATTTTATGTATCTTTTGGTAGAAAAATTATAAAGTCACATTCTTTTGTGTGAATGCACCTCAGGCGGCCGACAAAGCCTTCTGCGTGTCATTTCGAACAAGCGATAGCAAGTCGACTACGAAGTGGACTGAAATCCCATGTATAAAGCGTTTTGCCATGGGATGCTCACGTCGCTCCGCTCCTCAGCATGACATAAGGACGGGTTTATCATCAAGCTGTGCGCATTCTTTTGTGTGAATGCGCCTTTTCTTAAAATTTGAAATATAAAAATTTATGCTGCTGTTCAGCCGTTGATAATATGTCAACGAAAAAAACACTCTTTTTAAAGGGCTTATCAGTATACATGTCAATGATATTACATGTCATATGATTGATGTCATCATATCTTACACATTTAAATGGAAAACCGATTATTCGATATAGTGCCTCACGCGCAATCGCGCACCCACATCGGCCGCAATTTGTCGGCACTTTTTAACCTCTTCGTCGCCGATCACATCCACGACGGACAGCACCGTTTCGATACCCTGCACAATGCAGCTTTTCGCAAAGCTAAGCATTATCTCAAAGCCCTCTTCGCCGTAAATGCTTTTGCATATCGCGTTGTACTTTGCCGCGTCCGACGCATTGAGGCTGATGGAAACGACATCCACCAGGCCTTTCAGCTCCGGCGCGATATCGCGGCCTGCATATTCGCTGCCCTGCCCATTGGTATTCAGCCGCACATGGCTCCCGCGCGATTTCAAATACGCCGCCACTTCCAGCAGCGCCTCCAGCCGCATCGTGGGCTCTCCAAGCCCGCAGAACACCGCTTCTCTTACATCGCTCTCCTTGGCCAGCGCCGCGATAACCTCCGCCGCTTCCGGGTCTTTCTTAAGCCACAGATGGTATCCCGCTACGCCGTCGTGCGTTTCACGCAGACAGAACGTGCAGTTATTCGTGCATTTGTTGGTCAGATTGATATAAACAGCACCGTCGATGCGGTAAATCAATGTTTCACTCATTTTATCCGGTATAGTCCTTTTGCGTTTTCTATGTTGATGCGGCACATCTCTTCGAACGACAGTCCCTTGATATCTGCGAGTTTTTGCAGGACATGGCGCACGTTCGACGGGTCATTGCGCCGTCCGCGCATCGGCTCGGGCGATAGATACGGACAGTCCGTCTCGGCCATAATGCGGTTTAATGGCACCACGGCAGCCGATTCCACCGTTTTGCGTGCGTTCTTGAACGTGACCGAGCCGGTGAATGACACGCAAAGCCCCATAGCCACCAGCATCTCAGCCGTTTCGGGGCTGCCCGAATAGCAGTGCATCACGCCCGTGATGCCGGAAAACTCGCGCAGTATCGCGAGCGTATCCTGCGTGGCCTCGCGCATATGAATCGCGACGGGCAAACCGAGGCGCATCGCGAGCGCAAGCTGCGCCGAGAACACCCTTTGCTGCACATCTCTCGGCGAAAAGTCGTAGTGGTAATCAAGCCCGATTTCGCCGACAGCCACCACCTTAGGCTGTGACGCCAGCGCCTCCAGCTGCTCTAAATAGTCGGGCGGGGCGTCCTTGGCCTCGTGCGGATGCACACCGACCGCCGCGTAGATATAATTCGTCTTGGCAGCCAGCGCAGCCGCCGAAAGGCTGTCATCCACCGTCGTGCCGATTTCGATAACGCCTTCCAATCCAAGCGACGGCAGCCGCTCAATCAGCGCTGCTCTGTCGTCGTCGAACTGTTCGCTTAAGAGGTGCGCATGCGTGTCAAAAAGCGCCATCACGAAACGCCCGCACCGCTCGGCAGGCTGCCGTCAATCGTCACAAGCTTCAAGTCGCCGTCCTGCTCGGCCGCGAGCAGCATGCCCTGCGATTCCACACCAAACAGCTTGGCGGGCTTTAGGTTCGCCACCACCACCACAGTTTTGCCGGTGATCTGCTCCGGGCTGTACCATTTGCGTATGCCCGAAACGATCTGCCTGATGTCGCTGCCAATCTCCACCTGCAGCTTTAATAGCTTTTCGCTGCCCTCAATGGTTTCAGCCAGCTTCACAAGGCCCAGCTTTAACTGTACCTTCTTAAAATCGTCGTATGTAATCACGCCCGCAGGCGCTTCGTCTTTATGCTCTTTGTTCTCCTTGGCGGGCAGCTTCTTTTGCTTTTGCAGCGTGCGGTTGTCCGCAATTTCCTCGAGCGATTCCAGCTCCTTTTTGATATCGATGCGCGGGAACAGCGGCGCGGTCTGTGTGACGGTGAGGCCGCACACCTTCGGGCCAAACTTAGAGATGCTCTCCCACGAGACAAGCGCCTCGTCGTTGATGCCGAGAATATCGTGTATGCGTTTTGCGGTGTCGGTCAGGAAAGGAATCAACAGCACCGAGACGATGCGCAGACCCTCCGCGAGATGAATCATCACGCTCGCGAGCTTTAGGCTATTCGCATCATCCTTGGCGAGCGTCCACGGCGCTGTTTGATCGATGTATTTGTTCAGCGTGCCGATGTAGCTCCAAATGTCCATCAGCGCTTCGGGCAGCCGCAGCTCGTTCATGTGCTTTTCCACCTGATCGTGCAGCGCGGAGCCCTGTGCCTGAATCTCCGCATCAAATTCCGTCGCTTCGTAATCGGACGGAATCACGCCGCCGAAGTATTTGACGATCATCGCAGCGGTGCGGGACACGAGGTTTCCAAGATCGTTCGCGAGGTCCGCATTGGTGCGCGTTAACAGCGCTTCGCTTGAATACAAGCCGTCGGCCCCAAAAGGCACCTCGCGCAGCAGGAAATAGCGCACGGCATCCACGCCGTAGCGGTCAATCAGCTTCACGGGGTCCACCACGTTGCCTTTGGATTTGCTCATTTTGCCGCCCTCAAGCATCAGCCAGCCGTGGCCGAACACCTGCTTGGGTATCGGCAGACCGAGCGCCATGAGAAGTATCGGCCAGATGATGGTATGGAACCGCATGATCTCCTTGCCCACCAGATGCACATCCGCAGGCCAGTATTGTGCGAACTTGGTTTCGTCATCCGAAAGGTACCCGAGCGCCGAGATGTAGTTCGACAGCGCGTCGATCCACACATACACCACATGATCCGAATCAAAATCGACCGGGATGCCCCACTTGAACGACGTGCGCGAGACGCACAGATCTTCCAGCCCCGGCAGCAAAAAGTTGTTCAGCATTTCGTTGCGGCGGCTTTCGGGCTGTATGAACTCAGGATGATCGTTGATATATTGAATCAGCCGGTCGGCGTACTTGCTCATTTTAAAGAAGTAGGCTTCTTCCTTCGCCAGCTCAACGGGGCGCCCGCAGTCCGGGCATTTGCCGTCCACAAGCTGCCGCTCGAGCCAGTACGCCTCGCACGGCGTGCAGTACCAGCCTTCGTAGTGCCCTTTATAGATATCGCCCTGATCAAAGAGCTTTTTGAAAATTTTCTGTACGGTTTTGATGTGACGTTCATCCGTGGTGCGGATAAAATCGTCGTTGGATATGTCCATCAGCGTCCAGAGCTTGCGGATGCCGTCTACAATCCCGTCCACGTACGCTTTGGGTTCCATGCCGGCGTTTTTCGCCACGCGCTCAATCTTTTGGCCGTGCTCGTCGGTGCCGGTTAAGAACATAACATCGTGGCCGGTTTGGCGTTTGAAGCGCGCGAGTGCGTCGGCCGCAACGGTGGTATAGGAATGCCCGATGTGCAGCTTGTCGCTCGGGTAATAGATGGGCGTCGTGATGTAATACTTTTTCATAAAGCTCTCCTGCGATTTTTCGTCTTTTTTACTATTTATTAAGGATAGTTTTAGGTGGTCCTTTTGTCAAGTGAAGGAGAATATTTGAGACGTATTCATTTTTGCTGTTCAGCATGATAGACTAAGGTATCCGTTACGAGAGGTACATAATATGAAGACCATCAACCTCGACACCTGGGAACGCGCCACGCACTATCACTTTTTCCGCCGCATGGATTACCCCCAATACCTGATCTGCGCGAACGTGGATATCACGCACTTTCTCTCAGCCATGAAACAGCGGCAAATCCCGTTTTATTACGCCATGATCTACGCCGCCACGTGTGCCGTCAATCAGGTTGAGGCGTTTCGGTACCGCATTCACGGCGATCATGTGGTGCTGCACGACACCGTCCATCCGTCGTTCACGGATATGTCCGCCAATTCGGAGCTTTTCAAGATGGTCACAGTGGATATGCAAGATAATATTGAGAATTTCGTGCGTCTCGCAAAAGAAAAGGCCGATAATCAGAGCGCCTATTTTGTGCGCGACGATGTGGAAGGCCGCGACGACTTGATCTATATCACCTGCATCCCGTGGGTTTCATTCACGAATCTATCGCACACGATTTCCTTCAACAAGGACGATTCGGTACCGAGGCTCGCGTGGGGTAAATATTTTGAAGAGGGCGAAAAAATTCTGCTGCCGTTTTCGGTGCAGGCGCACCATTCGTTTGTTGACGGCATCCACATGGGGCGGTATTATGACGGCCTGCAGCAATATCTGAATGAAGTCTGAAATTATCTTAAAAATCCGCTTCTAAATCGTATTCGTAAATGTTACAATACCACATGAACATATGTAAACCAGCCAGTGATCATCCGTAAATGTTAGAATAATCTAACCAAAAACCAAGGAATTTTAGCGGTTTGTGTCGAATAATACAGCAGCCGTTATCAAGCGGCCTTATTTTTATAGAAGATAATTGGTTTATTTAGGTAAAATTAAACAGAATATATGATGTGTCAATGAAGATACACAGTCTTTGATGTTTTTTATTTAGGGGGCTTGAATGACTGAGCATGATTTGATTACAGCCATTAGGGATGACTACGACAACGATGCGCTTCGTCTGTCACTTGCCGATTGGTATGCGGCAAACGGGCAAAGCGAGCGGGCGGAATTTATTCGCGCGTGTGTCATTACCAAGCGATGTCCGTTTAACAGCCCTGAATATGAGCAGGCCATTATCAAACGCCGTAGCGCGTGGAGCAATTGCAGGCCGTCGTTTTGGGACGACATGGGCGCGGGCAGCGCGATGAGCCTGTTTGGCGACCTTGGCATGTACACGATTTCGTTTGCGGAAGGCAGAGGAACCTTTGCGTGCACGCCCAAGGCCATGAAAGCCGTCGGGAACCAAAAGTGGCTCGGCAAAGCGTATGATACCGGCTGGCTGCTGCGCATGGACATGCGTTTCGACGATGGGTCCTTAGGCAAGTATGTGAAGCGTTGGCATTCCCCCGTCGGCGATATACCGCTTTGGGTGAAGCCCGCACCGACCATTTCGGATGACGGCCTTCATACCGTATTCAAGCTGCCTCAGCTTTGCGGGCTGTCGTTCTTCAACGAGACGCTTAGCCAATCGAGAACCATACTGAAAATGGGCCAGGAGAAAAGGCTGCGCCGTTTAAAGATGGATATCCGTTTTTTAAGCCGCGAGCGCTGGGAAGCTATCATCGAGCAGATACTCATGCTGGAAAATCTGTATGAGCTGATGCTCGAAGCGGAGTGGAATGAAGCCGGTGGCCTCAAGCCCACGGACGACGATGTGCTGCGTTTTGCGGCACTGAAGAACCTCAAAAAGCTCGATCTTGTGAAGGCGACTGCGGTCACCGATGCGGCGATTGAACAGCTCAAGGCCATGCGGCCCGATTTGAGAATAACGCACACAATATAAGTTTATTAAGGGGCAGTTGCCCCTTTTATTATGTCTTGGAAAGAGAGAAGCTATGAACGTTCATTTGGTAAGGCGCGAGGCGTTTGCCGTCTGCGGGTATGCCGTGGAAACCAATCTTGAGAACAATGATGCGGATTTGCAAAAGCTATTCGGTGATTTTTTTGAGACAGGCAAGGATGAGGTGCTGCTTAAGCTAAAAGGGGCTGAGCCGGGGTTTTTCGGCGTGGAGTGGTATACGCAGGGGCACAAGAGCTTTTTTTATCTGCTGGGCGTGGCTGTGGATAAGGGTGTGCGTGCGCCGGAGGGCGCGGTGCTTAAGGTGATACCGGCGGCGGAGTATGCGGTGACAAGCGTGCGGGCGGGAAGGAATCTTGTGGATGCGTGGACAGCGTTTTTTTACACGGCGATACCGGAGGAGGGGCTGAAGCCGGATGAAGCGCATGGGTATTATTTTGAGTTTTACCCGGGGGCTGCGGATGGGGATTGTGAGCTTTGGGTGCCGGTGAAGAAAGCATAGGGGTTACTGCGAAATCGTCTTGCTCGGAAACGTTGGTAAAAACGTGCATTAACTATTAAAGTAGTGGTCCATTGCTCCGGCTAATCCATCAAAAAAATTAGCGAATTTCTGCATTTTTTCTTTCAAATTATTTAGGTCTAAATATGTATCTCCCTTAAGTATAACATTATTTTCTTTGTTAATTGGATATCTGTATTCGGTTGATATTTTGCTCACTTCTTCAAATTGTTTTATATAGTCTTCAATTAAATCTACATCTTTTAGTTGATCTTCATCTTCATCAGACACTTCAATAGCAAAAGGTTTTATATATTCCCAAGCTTTGATAAGACTATGAGACTCTTTTATTATGGATTTTGATTCTTCTCGATGTAAAGGAGTATAGTTAATATATATATCCTTAATTGATAGTTCCATAAATTGTCTATATATAAATATTATAGGGTAAATCAATGTATCTATTACTTCAATATGATGTTTTTTAGCTTCTTCTATGGCTTTTTCAACTAGAAAATCTGCAGCCAATTTATATCCAGAAAGATAGCTGGCAAAAGCTATAGCTCTATGATACTCCCACCCATAGTGCGCGCAATAAGCTGGATTATATGTTCTTATAAATAGTTGATCTCCATCTTCTACCCATAAATAGTCGCCCATTTGCTATTCCCTCTTTATTAAAATTACGCTTTATTGGTATGAGCTACTGCAATCGCTCAAAAATACATAAACATAGATAAGTCAAGTATGGAGAAGGAACTTTCTTCTGTCCGAAATCCCATCCCTTCAATTTCTGGTATATTGATTCCGGAGTAAAAAAGCCATTGCTATCCTGCTTGTTTTTAATTAAAGCAATCATCTCTATAAAGCGCGGATCTTTTTGTGCGAACTTAAATTTGCTTAAAACGCCAGACACACTGACGATATCATACCAGCAAGACGGTGCTTTCAGCTTGCGAAAATCGGTTCCCATATAGAATAAATAAGGATGTTTTTCAAGGCTGTTTTCCCATAAAGATAACAATGCGGATACGGCTGTTTTTGTAACCGGAGAATTCTTATACTCGGGGATGTATGAGAATAAGTCAGCCACTATCAATGTCGCATACGGGCAGCAATCTTCTTTCTTTCCGGGGCCACGGAACTTACCCAACTCCGGCGATGCAGCACACGGAAAACCATTATCCCGGCATAATGAAGCCAGATAATCCGCGCCGGGTTTAATATATTTTTCGTAATCTAATCCTGCTTTTAAGAGAGCAAGCAGTAATCGCGGCGCATCACACAAGCACCAAGAGAACATATCCTCTCCCATTCCACCAAAGTGTTTCGGGATATTAACTAGAGATTGATAAACGCCATTGTTATCTTGGTGCTTCAGAATCATATCAATGGCTGTTTTAATTTCCGGGACATCCATATCAAAGCCAATGTCTAACAAGAACAGTAGCTTATTTATCGGCAATTCGGGGTTTTTATGATTGTTTATCAGCGTACTGTGATAGTTGACGATATCATCCAGATAGTTTCGGATTCTGTAATCTGTTAAGGCGGCTTTTCTTAGTTCGGCTAAATCATCCTTAGATTGATGAAGCAGGTTTATTTGGATTGCGTATTTCAACCAATCTTCACTGCTATCCAAAAGTTTCTGATAGTCCATCTATTGCCCCTCACTTTGGCTAAAGTATCCTTATTCTCTTTCAACTTAATTCGACATTTCTATCCAAATTCCTTGAAAATATTGTAACTCCACCGTACGGAAGTATCAACCCCACTCCCCCGCTTTTCTTTTGCGCGTAAATCCATTATAATGGGCTTTGAGTTTTTCGGGAGGACATGTCATGATCGCTCTGTCGCTAAAAGACATTGCCAAAAGCTTCGGTGCCGATGAGGTGCTCAGCGGCGTCACCTTAACGCTGACTGACGAGATGCGCATGGGCCTCGTTGGCCCCAACGGTGCAGGCAAAACCACCCTGCTGCGCATCATCTGCGGCGAAATCCCCGCCGATTCGGGCACAGTCAGCCTCGGCAGCAGCGCAGGCTATCTGCGCCAAGAGGTCTCTGAAGGCACGCAGGAATCCGTATGGGACACCATGCTGGCTGTGTTTGCGCACGCCTTTGCGCTCGAGCAGCGCCTGAGGGAGCTGGAGCACGCCATGGAAGACGCCTCAGTCGATGAGACCGCATGGCAGCGCATCTCGCGCGAATACGAGCGCACCACGCAGGCGTTTGAAGAAGCGGACGGCTACGGCTACAAAAGCGCGATCAACGGCGTGCTCAAAGGCCTTGGCCTTGGCGAAGACGTTTATGACCGGGCGGTCTGCACGCTCTCAGGCGGCCAGCGCGCGCGGCTGATGCTCGCCAAGCTGCTGCTCGAAAAACCGCAGCTGCTGCTGCTCGACGAACCCACCAACCATCTCGATACCGACGCGGTCACATGGCTTGAAGGCTACCTCAAAGCATGGCAGGGTGCCGTGCTGATCGTCTCGCACGACCGCTGGTTCCTCGACCAAACCTGCACCCACATTGCCGACCTTCACGGCGGCGTCACGGATATTTACATCGGTAACTACACGGCGTTTGTGGCCCAGCGCGACGAAAAGCGGCGGCTGCAGCAAAAAGCGTACGAGCACAACCAGCGAGAGATCGCGCGCCAGAAAAAGGTGATTGAGCAATACCGGGCCTGGGGCAACTCGGGCGGCGGCAAGAATTTCATCAAAATGCACGCGCGCGAAACGCTGCTTGGTAAAATGGAGAAGCTGGACCGGCCCGAGGGTGACCGCGACAAGATATCGCTGCGCTTAAACACGTCCGCACGCGGCAGCAGCGACGTGCTGGTGATGGAAGACATCGCGCTGCAATGGCCGGACGCGCCTGCGTCTTTATTCAGCAATGTGAACATGCACCTCTACAAGGGAGAGCGCGCCGCGCTGGTGGGCCCAAACGGCATCGGCAAAACCACGCTGCTGCGCATTGCCGCCGGGCGGCTTGCGCCCACGAATGGCGATGTATCGGTCGGCACCGGTGTATCCGCCGGGTATTACGACCAGTTGCAGGAAAACCTCGACACACGTCTGACCGTGATCGAAGAGCTGCGCGGCGATTATCCGGGGCTCTCGGACGGCGAGCTTAGAAACATACTCGCGTCGTTCCTGTTCCTTGGGGACGATGTGTTCAAGCCTGTCTCGGCGCTCTCGGGCGGCGAAAAGGGGCGGCTTTCGCTATTAAAGCTGATGCTCGGGCAGGATAATTTGCTGCTGCTCGACGAGCCGACCAACCACCTCGATATGGACAGCCGCGAAATGCTGGAGGATGCGCTGTGCGATTTTAGCGGCACAGTGCTGTTCGTGAGCCACGACCGCTATTTCATCAACAAAATTGCCACGCACGTGCTGGAGCTTAAAGACAGCGCACTCACCTCGTTCACCGGCAACTGGAGCGATTATCTGGCCGCGCTCGACAAAATGAATGCGCCGCAGGAAACCATAGAGCCGGGCGTCACCAAAACCGCCGCCGCCAAACAAAAGCGTGCCGAGAAGGAAAAGGAGCAACTCGCCCGCGAGGCGAAGAAACGCATTGCGGCACTGGAACGCAGCATTGAGGCCGCCGAGCAGCGGCTGGCAGACATTGAAGCGCAGCTGGCTGATCCGTCATCGCTCGATTCAGCGCGCATCGCTGCCCTTTCGGAAGACCACGCCGCACAGCAACAAGCGGTTGAAGCACTGATGAGCGAGTGGGAAAATGCACATTTGTGCATCCAATAAATATAACGAATGTCTATATGTATATTTCGTAATAAAAAATTAATAAATTTTTTTTTAAGCATTCGTAAGCATTAATTAGATTTTATGCAATGATATTCATTTTTTTTGCATATTCGATAGTATTGAGTTGGTTTTTTTATCATTTGGTTTGTTTTTTTATAATCAGGTAAAAAATATTTTGCAAATTGTCACGCTCGCAATCAGCCCCGACAGTTCGGATATTAATGACACGGGAATCGTGTAGCGCGTCTTTTTAATCCCCACGCTGCCGAAGTATAGTGCCGTGGTATAAAAAAGCGTTTCGGACGATCCCATCATGGTGCTGGCAACCCGGCCAATAAAGCTGTCCGGGCCATAGCGGGTGAACATCACCGTCAGCATGCCTATCGAGGCGCTGCCAGAAAACGGGCGCATCAATGCGAGCGGCAGCACCTCAGGCGGTATACCCATTGGCTTAAGCAGCGGCGATAAGGCGGCCGAGATATACTCAAAGCTGCCCGAAGCGGTAAAAACCTGTATCGCAACGATAAAGCCGACCACGTACGGCAAAATGCGCACCACAGTAGACAACCCCTGCTTGGCTCCCCGCACAAACGCTTCATAAACAGACACCTTTTTCGCCAGCCCGAAAACCACGATGGCTGCGATAAAAACGGGCACAAACAGCGCCGAAATGGCGGTCATTATCGACATTTTTTAATCCTCTGCCATATCTTTCCTACCACAACGGCCAACGCGGTTGTCGTGGCGGTGGTCACAAGGGCTGTCAATACGATTTCTGCAGGTGCCGCACTGCCCGCCGCGCTGCGAAGCGCAATCACCGTGAGCGGCAGCAGTTGTACGGACGCCGCATTGATGATCAGCAGCATGCACATCGCGTCGGATGCCACATTTTTGTCGGTATTCAGTTCCTGCAGCTCTTTCATCGCTTTAAGACCAAACGGTGTGGCCGCGTTGCCCATGCCAAGTATGTTCGCAACAATATTGAGTGTGATATAACCGCTGGCTTCACTATTCGGTGGTATGTTGGGAAACAGCCAACGGATGATACCGCGCATACGCTTAGCCAGCGACTCAATAAGCCCCGCCTCCTTGGCCACATTCAAAATGCCGAGCCACAGCGCATATGAACCGATGAGGCTGATGCACAACAAGCCCGCCTCTTTGGCCCCTTCAACCGCGGCATCTCCCACAGCTTGCGTATGGCCTGTTGCAATACCCACCACCGTTCCGATAACAATCAAAAACGCCCATATATAATTGATCATTTATTTACCCCAACAGCCATATCATGTATACTCATATCATATATATTCAATTGTGAACGTTTTATTAATGCTTAAAAAATCCGAAGAAAATAGGTTGACATAGGAACGCTATATTTGTTATATTTTGATATATTGTAACACTAACTATATTATATTAAATCAAATTGGGAGATGAAAGAAATGAAATCAACAGGAATCGTCAGAAAAGTAGACTCACTTGGCCGCATCGTGCTGCCGATCGAACTCAGAAGAGTGATGGGTATCGACATCAAAGATCCGATCGAGATCTTTGTGGACGACAGCCACATCGTGCTTGGCAAGTATCAGCCGGCCTGCATCTTCTGTGAAAGCGTCAGCGGCGTCACAGAGTTCAAGGGCGCAAAAGTCTGTCAGGAATGCATGGGCAAGCTCGGCCTTAAGTAAGTCTCGAACTTACAATGTCAATCGGTAAGCTCTGTTCTTACTGATAACAAATTTATCGGATGCCGCTTTTGCGGCATCTTTTTTTGTCATTCCGGCAGCGAGCAGTTTTTCTATTTCTTTTTTTATATCGCTGTCGCTGACCTCTGCGATTATTTCCTCGGCAGGATCAAGCACCAGCACATACTCGCCCTTTATGTCGCCGACAAATTCTGCGGCAGCCCTATCCAGCGTGCCGCTGAAAACACGCTCATGAAGCTTTGTCAGCTCTTTTGCGACCACGATGTGACGCTGGGCACCAGCGGCCTCCTGCAGCGCACACAGCGTTTCATGCAGCGCGTGCGGGCTCTCGTATATCACTGTCGGCATCGTGAAAGCTGCCAGCTGCTCAATCTGTTTCTTGCGCTCTGATGCTTTTTTGGCGAGAAATCCAAAGAAACAAAAGGCTCCGCCGATGCCTGAAAGCGTCACGGCGGCAATCGCCGCGCACGGGCCCGGCACCGATGTGATCGGCAGCCCCTGCTCAACCGCTTCCCTCACAAGCAGCGCGCCGGGGTCGGAAATCAGCGGTGTGCCCGCGTCGGAAACCAGCGCAATATCGCGCCCCTCTTTCAGCTCACTCAATATGAACGCGCGTTTTTCCTCGCTGCTGTGCTCATGAAAGCTCACACAACGCGTCTTGATATCGTAGGCATTCAGCAGCTTACGCGTATGGCGCGTGTCTTCCGCCGCTATATAATCCGCTTCTTTAAGAATACGCAACGCACGCAGTGTGATGTCTTCGAGGTTGCCTATGGGCGTGGCGACAATATAGAGCACGGTTTTTCCTCCCCAATACGGTAAATTTTCTTCAGTTCCTCGGTGTATGTGCCGTCCTTCTCATAAACGGCGAGCGTCGGCGCAAACTTGACGCCGGTATGCGCACCCGCGCGGCCTTCCACCAGCATGAAGTTCGGCGCCTTATCAATCTGCGGCGCCACCGGCCGAATCCGCTTGGGCTCAATCCGTTTGGCGCGCATCACGCTCATCAGCTCCGCAAACCGCTCGGTGCGGTAAATCATAAACAGCCGTCCGCCCGTGCGAAGAAGCTTGGCTGCCGCGCCCACCACGTCATCAAGCGTGCATTTGATTTCGCGCTTGGCGATGCTCACATGCGCGCTGCCGTTATGCTTGCCCGCATCCGCCTTTTCATACGGCGGATTGCAAACCACCGTGTCCACGCCGTGCGGCACGTATTTTCTCGCGTCCTTCAAATCGCCGCAGACGATGTTAATGCGGTCGTTCAGCTTGTTCATTGCAATGCTGCGCTGCGCCATATCCGCAATGCCGCTTTGTATCTCGATGCCGGTGATGTGGATATCCGGCCGACGCGCAATCAGCAGCAGCGGGATGATGCCGCAGCCGGTGCCCAAATCCACCACGTGCTGCCCCGGCGAAACGTCCGCGAAGTCTGCCAGCAGCACGGCATCTGTCCCGAACGAAAAATAATCGGGATTTTGTATGATCACATAACCGTTTTGCAGGTCTTCAATTCTTTCACCCGGTTTCAGCTGCATAGGTGCCTCCGGCATTTTTTAGTTCATTATACCACGGCTGCCGCGCTGCGAAAAAGTGTCCCGCGCAATGTTTTTGCAGAGCGGCCTCATACAGCATACGTCTTCCGTCAATTAACTCTTTACTATTTTAGCGCGCTAAATTATAATTTGTTGTGTACAACAATTTTATTATACTCAACAGGAGGAATAACCAATGAAAAAATTACTGGCAGCCGTGTTGGTTCTTGCGCTGATATTCAGCGTTGCCGCGTGCGCCGCTCCCGCAGCCACAGAGTCCGCTGCTGTTTCCGAAACACCTGCGGCATCAGAAGAAGCATCTGCAGCGCCTTCAGAATCCGTCTCGGCTGAGGAATCGGAAGAAGCCGATGTTTCTTGGCAAACAGTTGAAGACAAAGGCTCCTTTGTCCTCGGCTTTGATTCCGGATTTGCCCCCATGGGCTTCAAGGATGAAAACGGAGACTTTGTCGGTTTTGATATCGACTTAGCAAACGAAGTTGCTTCGCGCCTTGGCCTTAAAATCGAATTCCAGCCGATTAACTGGGATCTAAAAGAGATGGAACTCAAAAACGGCAACATCGATATGATTTGGAACGGGCTGACCATTACCGATGAGCGTAAAGAGAATATGCTGTTTTCTGATCCCTACATGAACAACCAGCAGATTATTGTTGTGGCTGCTGATTCGGGCATCAAGTCGAAAGCGGATTTAGCAGGGAAAACGGTGGCCGCCCAGGTCGATTCGAGTGCGATGGAAGCCATTGAAGCCGAACCCGACGTGATGGACACATTCGGTCAATTGATCGAAAGCCCTGACTACGTAGAAGCACTTATGGAGCTTAAAAACGGCAGCGTGGACGCCGTTGTTGTGGACGAAATGACCGGTCGTTACTATGTGCTGGCCGACAATCCGGATGCATACCTCGTTCTTGAAGATACCTTTGGTGAAGAGCAATACGGTATTGGTTTCCGTTTGCAGGATAAAGCCTTCCGTGATAAAATTCAGGAAACGCTTGATGCGGTGATCGCAGACGGCACTGCAGCAGAGATTTCTAAAAAGTGGTTTGGCGACAACGTCGTCATCGGTAAATAATTCAAGCATTCGGGGCAGGCAATTGTCTGCCCCGGTTTTGCAGGCGGCTTTTTTATCAAGAGCCTCCTGCAAAGCTTTTTGAAGGGAGCATGGCATGGGCTACTTCGAGGATATGGACAGGCTCTGGTCTGTCGTGCAGCAAATGCTCAAGGGCACGGTGGTCACCGTTGAAGTATGGTTCTTTACGCTTTTATTTGCATTGCCATTGGGTCTGTTGATATGTCAAATGTACTTATCCAAAAATAGAGTTTTTCGCGGTATATCCAAAACGTACATTGTTATTTTCCGGGGCACCCCTTTACTCTTACAAGTTGTTTTTATCTTTTTAGGATTGCCAATCATATTCGGCTTTACCTTCGATAGACTGCTTGCCGCTATCATTGCGTTTATACTCAACTACGCGGCCTATTTTGCTGAAATCTACCGCGGTGGCATACAGTCGATCCCCAAAGGGCAATATGAAGCGGCGCATGTGCTTGGTCTTTCAACCAAAGTGACATTTTCGAAAATCATACTGCCCCAAGTCGTTAAGCGCATTCTGCCACCCATGGGCAACGAAGTCATTACGTTGGTGAAAGACACGGCTCTCGTTTACGCTATCGGTATCGGAGAACTGCTACTGGAAGCAAAGGATGCCATGAAGCGTGATTTTTCCATCATGCCGCTTGTTATCGCCGCCTTGTTTTATCTTGTGATGACGGGCGGATTAACAAAGCTATTTAAGCTGATTGAACGCAAATTCGCTTATTACAGGTAGGGTACTGTTATGTTAAAAGCCACAAACATCAAAAAGAAATTCGGCAAGCTCGAGGTGCTAAAAGGCGTTGACCTTGAGGTGCACAAGGGCGATGTGATCGCTATCATCGGCCCGTCCGGCTCCGGAAAAAGCACGTTCCTGCGCTGCATAAATCTGCTGGAATCGGTAGACGGCGGCAGCCTCGAGATTGACGGCGAGTATCTGTTCCGCGAGGAAGGCGGCAAGGTGCACATCGCCGAGCCCGACAAAAAGCGCGTGCTGCGCAAACGTCTCGGCATGGTTTTTCAGGATTTCAATCTGTTTCCGCATCTCTCGGTGATGCAGAACCTGATGCTGGCGCCGATGCAGGAGGAAAACGCGAACCCGGCGGCGATAGAAACGCATTGCCGCGAGCTCTTACGCAAGGTGGGGCTTTCGGATAAAGAAAAGAGCTATCCGTGTGAGCTTTCAGGCGGGCAGCAGCAGCGTGTGGCGATTGCACGCGCGCTGGCGCTCACGCCCGAGATCCTTTGCTTTGATGAGCCGACATCCGCGCTGGACCCGGAGCTGACAGGCGAGGTGCTCGCCGTGATGAAGCAGCTCGCGGCCGAGCATATGACCATGGTCGTCGTGACGCACGAGATGGGGTTTGCGGGCGAGGTGGCCAACGAGGTGCTGTTTATGGATGGCGGCGTGGTGGTGGAGCAGGGCACGCCGAGTGAGGTGCTTAAGAATCCGTCTCAGCAGCGCACAAAGGATTTTATGAGCAAACTGCTGACGGTTTGAGTTTGCTGTTGGCAAAAATCGAAATATAACTGCCAAAACGCCTTGTTTCCATAAAGACAGGGCGTTTCTCCTCTGTCTCTAACGTTCCTTTATCGGCATCAGCAAATCCAGTTGCATATCCTCCGGCGCTCTGTTGCCTTGCATGACATGACTGACATAATTAAGCTGCTCTTCAATCAAACCGCACATATGCTCCTGATCCTTCAAATCACCCGTAAATACGTATTTTTCATTGTTTGCTACCCAGTCAAACAGCCACTCCCATTCGTGAAAATTGCCCATTTGTATCATATGCGCAGCATAAAGCCCGCCCTCAAAGCGGCGTTTGGTTAGCGGCGGGGGCACCTCTAAGTCCTCCGGAATGGTTACCCACATTTCATAACCATGAAAACCGCTTTCATCCTTTGGGTTGGGGTGGTTAAAGCCGTAGTGACGCAGATCAGGCTTGATTCTGCACAAATCATATTCGCGCACAAAGCGGTCAGTGATCTCGGTTACATACGCCTCAGGCTCATCGCCGATATAATGCGCTGATGCGACTGCCGACGGCGGCAATCGGATAATGCGCACATCCGTGAGCCTTGAGAGGCTTTTTTCCGCTTGCTTCAAATCATCCATTGTCTTATCCTCCATACCGTTTAAATGCGCATAAGCCAGTGATTCTATGGACGCAAGTATGGCCTCGTCGGATGTGAGCAGATGACAGACAGAAACCTGAGCTGCTTTTGTGAGCTCATCCAAAAAACGGCTGAGTATGCTTCTGATTGTGGTCAGTGCTGTGATCTGCTCATCGATCTCGGCCAGATTCTGCCTGAACACCTCAACGGCAGTCACCGCCTCAGGGCTCTGCAATATCACTTTAATCTGCTTCAGCGGTATTCTTAATTTGCGCAAGATCACAACCTGCCTTAGGCGTATGAGCGTTGCTTCATCATACATGCGATAGGCGTAGTTCTCGCGGCGATAGCTCTCGATGAGCCCAAATTGCTCGTAGTAACGCAGCATACGCGTAGAGACTCGGAACCTTTTTGAGACCTCGCTGATTGTCATCCCCTGCATAAATTCACTCCTTGCTAAAATGGAGTATAAACGGCGACACGGTGTCAAAGTCAATGGTGTTTGACGAACATATTATAACATTCTATCACACGAATTCATAAGAACGTAATAACCCCGCATTCTCTTAAAGCTGCCGAAAATTCCACCGAGAAACGGCATACGCCTTTGGGGCATAGTCAGCGGTCGTTCCCTATCCGTTATCGTCGAAGTATTCATCTGTAACCCATTTTAGAGGGTTCTCATCGATGTATTTCCAGATTAGCAAATACTCGTTCTCATCTCGAATAATACGATCATAAAATGATTTCTGCCAAATGGCTTTCTCAAACGACGGATATTCACCAGCCTTAACACCATCAATATACAACTTCGTCGTCATTGTTTTGAATCGCTGTATATACTCCGATACCGTAGGGAACGACCTCCGTGTCGTTCCGCAATCATTTGTATTAATGATTGCATGAATATGATTCGGCATTATTACATATTTATCTAAAATCACATTTTCATATGTATCAATATATTCAAGATGATGCCTAACCATTTCGCCAGCCATGTTTAATACAACACAACCATTATTGACCGTACCGAAAAGATGCTGCTTTTCGCGAGTACAAAGGGTTATATAGTACGCACCATTTTGCGAATAATCGTAATCACGAAGTCTCTGTTTTTTTCGTTGATCTAATTCCATTCGATCTCCTCTGTAATGTTGTCTTTAAAACGGAACGACACGGAGGTCGTTCCCTACTTGGTTTCACGGAACAACATACTTCATTCGGGGCACAAGCGGAGGTCGCTCCCTTCGGGTTATTTATTTCGATATAGTTATTTATATCCCTTGAAACCTTGTCGGAATGGCTTTAAAATCACCTTTTCTTTTCTCCTAATTGACTTCTTCTTTTCCCTGCTCTGCCGCGTAACCAACCGTCATCTTGCTCATAAGCCGCCCCATCTTGACTGGGACCCGATAACACATCATCGTCTGCACTTTCTGCATGAAACTGTGACAGATAATGAATCTTTTCGAGCCGATATGCTTTGCAAGCCCCCTTCCGACAGTCTCGGGGTCCGCCTTGAACTCCTTGGGTACAGGCAACGGTGCTGCCGAGGCCGTGCGGGTCAGCGGCGGATGAAGCAGATGAAATGTGATGCCGTCATTTCGGTATTCGATACCAAGGCACTTTGCAAGGCTCTCAATCGCCCCCTTGCTCGATGCATACGGGCTGATATTCACAAAACCCGTTACCCCCACACCGGAACTTGTGAAAATCACTTTACCCTTTTGTTGTTTCTGCATATAGGGGACAACGGCCTTAGTTAGCCGCAGCGCGCCAAAATAATTGACATCAAACACATCGTGATACACCTCTTCCGACGTCTCAGAAGCAGGCGTAAACGTGCATAGGCACGCGTTGTGAACAGCGATATCGATTGTCCCAAAAGCCTGCGCAATCTCAGCGACGCTTTTTTTAACGCTTCCGGCATCGCGCATATCGCACACAAGAGCGAGCAGCCTTTCCGCGTGCTTTTCCCTCAATGGTTCTAAATTCGCCGTATTCAGATCAAGCACGGCCACAGAATGCCCGTCTGCTAATAACTTTTCGGCCATGGCGTAGCCGATACCTTGATTGGCGCCTGTGATGATGATGTGAGACATTTAGTGTACCCCGCATTCCTTGAAAAAATTGACGATATGTCTGTTCGCTTCCGAGCGAAAATCCGCCTTTTTCTGCTCTGTCAGCTCTCCGCTCAGAAGGTAGCGCTGAGTATAAAGATAGATCGGCGCGTAATATTTAATTGCGGTATAATCGCTGTTTACAGACGGCAGGATTCCGGCGCCTATCATTCGAGAGAATATACGGGATTGAAACCGAAGCGGTTCGTCAAACATCCATTTTGTATAAAGCGCCTGCACCTCTGCATTATTCAATTGTTCAAGCGATATCAAACGAATAAACCGGTTGCAAAAATCGTCCATCAGATATTTCTCGAAAAAAACGTCGCAAACCATCTGAAACGCGCTGTCTTCAATTTTATCAACCCCATTCATTTCATGATCCAGAAGGTCCATCATCCCCTGCGCTGTTCTCTGAAATGTTTGAAACAGCTCATCAAAAATGGCGCGTTTGTTCTTGAAGTGGTAGTAAACCGTGCTTTCTTTAATGCCCACCTGCGCGCAGATATCGCGTATTGACACCGCGGTATACCCATCTTTGGCAAACAGATCAAGCGCGACGTGCAGTATTCTTGTTTTGGTTGTGACTGCTTCCATAATTTCCTCTCTAACAGTTGTTAGGCAAATTATATCTAACAACTGTTAGACTGTCAATAAAAAATAAGCCACACCGCGCAGAATGGCATAGTTCAGAAATACTTCTACTCGTTTTCGTTGTAATATTCGTCCGTAGCCCATTTGAGCGGATTCTCGTCAATGTATTTCCATATCGCAAGATACTCTTTTTCATCTCGTATTATCCGATCATAAAATGATTTTTGCCAGATCGCTTTTTCAAACGTCGGATACACTCCCGCCTTAACGCCATCAATATACAGCTTCGTTGTCATTGTTTTGAATCGCTGTATATATTCCGAAACCGTAGACGACACATAGGTCGTTCCCTACTTTTAAACTCGACATATTTATCCATATTCCCTCGCCAATACAAAAAACGGGCCGGGGCACATCGTCCCCAACCCGTCTGTTGATTTAACTATTCTATTCGTATCTCAGTGCATCTATCGGCTTCAAAGTCGCGGCCTTGTTCGCGGGATAAATACCGAATACCACACCCACAAACGCCGAGAACCCCAGCGCCAGCGCAATCGTGCCCGCCGACATGCCCATCGATATCTCCATCGCCGTGCCGATAATCTGCAAGCCGACGTAGCTCAGGCCGATACCGATAATACCGCCCGAAACCGACAGCACCACCGCCTCAATGAGGAACTGCAGCAGTATATCCGTACGCTGCGCACCAATCGCCTTGCGGATACCGATCTCGCGCGTGCGCTCCGTCACCGACACGAGCATGATGTTCATAATCCCGATGCCGCCCACCAGCAACGATATCGCGGCAATACCCGAAAGCAATATCGTCATCACGCCCATCACATCGTTCATCACGTCAATAATCGCGCTTTGGTTGATGATGATATAATCATCTTCGCTGCCGAGCTCACGCGTTAAAAAGTCATCCGTCGCATCCTCCGCCGCATCCACCGTATCCGGCGACATGGCCGAGACATACAGCGTATCAAACTCTTTGTCGGCAAACAGCCGCTGCGCCGTCGTCAGCGGAATAATAATCGTCGTGTCCTTGTTGGCCAGCATCGTATCACTCGGTTCCAGCAGCCCTACCACGGTAAAATCGAACCCTTGTATCTCCAGCGTATTGCCGATGCAGTCCTTGGTGCCATAAAGCTCATCCGCCACATCCGTGCCCACCACGGCATTGTAGCTGTGCGCCTCCACGTCCACATCGCAAATGAACCGGCCGTATTCAATATTCTGGCCCGTAATCTGCTGATAGCTGCTCGTTACGCCTTCCACCTTGTAATCTTCGTCCTTCACGCCCGCCGTTACATTCACCGTGCGCGAGACGATGCCCGTCACGCCGTAAATATTCGGGTCTTCCTTGAGCCGGTTCAAATCGGCCATGGTCAGGTAGCTCGGGTTCTGTCCCGTCATCGATACCTGCAGCAGGTTCGACCCAAGGCTCTCGATCTGCCCGGTGATCTCGCCCGTTGCGCCCTGCACCACGGATATCAGCAGCGTGACAGCAATCACGCCGATGATGATGCCAAGCATCGTGAGGAACGAGCGCATCTTGTTGCCCTTAAGCGCCACAAACGCCATTTTCAGAGCCTGTGAGAACTTCATGCGCCTTCACCTCCGCTCTCGTCAAGCACCACGCGTCCGTCGCGGAAGTGCAGTCTGCGGCTCGCGAGCTTTGCCACATCGTTGTCGTGCGTAATCAGCAGTATACCGCGCCCCTCGCGGTGCAGGCTCATCAGCATACCCATAATCTCTTTACCCGATTGCGAATCAAGGTTGCCCGTCGGTTCGTCCGCGAGTATCAGCGTGGGGTGCGTGGATAGCGCCCGTGCGATGGCCACACGCTGCTGCTGCCCGCCCGAAAGCTCGGTCGGCTTATGGGCCATACGGTCTGCCAGGCCCACCTTCGCAAGCGAATCCGTTACGCGTTTCTTGCGCTCGGACATGGGCAGCCCCTGATAAATCAGCGGCAGCTCCACGTTCTCATACGCCGTAAGCTTGCTCAGCAGGTTAAACTGCTGAAAAATAAAGCCGATCTCCTTGTTTCTGATCTCGCCGAGCTGACGCTCGGTGTAGTCGTCTATCAGTTGGCCATTCAGCCGATACTCTCCCCCATCCGCGAGATCGAGGCAGCCGATGATATTCATCAGCGTCGATTTGCCGCTGCCCGAAGGCCCGATCACCGCGACGAATTCGCCGTTTTGAATCGTCAGCGACACATCATCAAGCGCGTGCACCTGAGCCTCACCCATCTGGTATGTTTTTTTCACATTGCGCAGTTCAATCATAGCCGCGCCCCTTATTGCGCCGGAGGATTCGGTGCCGAGCCGCCGCCGCCATTGAAACTGTTGCCGCCGTTCATGCCATTGCTGCTCCACATACGCTCCTGCAGGCTGACTTCTTTCACCCGAGGCACCGCCACACGATCACCCTCATTCAGGCCTTCTGTCACTTCAATACTGACGCCGTCGGTAATGCCCGTCACCACTTTATGCGTGGCCGGCGTATAATCGAGATCTTTGTTGATATCGCCTTCAAACACCACAAACTTTTCACCGTTGATCGTCTGTATCGCTTCCACGGGAATCAGCAGCGCATCCTGCGCTTGCTCGGATACAATCTGCACATCCGCGCTCATGCCGAGCATCACGCCCTGCGTGTCTTCCAGCGACAGCGTCACGGTGTATTTGGTCACATTGTTCTGCGCCGTGCCGACCGGGTTGATCTTCAATATATTCGCCTTGTATGTTTTCTCCGGCAGCGCGTCAAATGTCACCGTCGCGTCATCGCCCGTTTCTATCGACGCGATATCCAGCTCATCAATCTCCACATCGATCTTCACCTTACGCGCATTCTGTACCGTGAACAGTGCCGTGCCCTCCTGAACAGGCTGCCCGGCCTTCAGCGCCAGCCCCGTAACCACGCCGTCTGTGCCCGCTTTTACGCTTAAGTTGTCGATATCGGCCAACACCTCGTCCAAATCATCTTGAAGGCTCTCACGCTGCTCCAACAGCGAATACAGCGTGCTGGAGAGTATGTCCCCCTCGAGCGTCATCACTTTGCCGCCGCGGGAAATATCATCGCCCGCTTCCACGCGCACATCGTCCACCGTGCCGCCCTTGGCCGATACATACACCGGGTTCGCCACGGCCACCGTACCGCTGCCGATTTCACCGCCGGCTGCGTCCGTCACCGCCGTGCTGTCGCCGATCGCAAAACCGTCATCAGCAAACTGCACAACGGCCTTGCCGCCCGAAACGCTCACCACCACACCGTCGGCACTGACCGCCCCGATAGTCACCTTAACGGCATCGCCGGGAACAAGCGTGTTCGTGTATGATATTTCCGTCTTCATCAGCTCATCCGGGCAGATCACAGCCAGCGCGCCGTCCCGTTTCACAACCGCATCCACCGTGTCGCCTTCCTTGGCGAATACAGCTTTCACAACACCCTTCACCGGCGATATCACCGATTTGCTGCCCGTGGTCGACCGCGCGGTCAGTATCGACATATCTGTTTCGTCAATCTGCTGCTCAAGGCTGCTCTTTTGTGATTCGAGCGCATCGCTCTGCATCACCGCAACCACGTCACCCGCACTCACGGTATCGCCGTTTTCAAAAAGCACCTCCGTCACCTTGGCGGCCGCATCCGCATAAACGGTGTTGTCGTCCAGCGGCTCCACGGTTCCGGCACCTTTCACCTTCACCTCTATCGTGCCTTTGGTCACATCCACAATGTCATACGTTGTCTTGGCCTGCTCGGCCTGCTTGGCGCGCATCTGCATATACCCGAATACGCCGAGCGCCGCAACCACGAGGACGATTACAAGAATCACAATTCTCTTCTTCGACTTCTTTTTCTTGCTCATATGAGCCTGTCCCTCCGTTTATAAAAATAAATAGTTTAAGCAAAATTCATCTTTGAGCTATTCTACCAAGGAATCATGTTTGTAAACAGTGGGTTTTGGTATGCTTAACAGATTATTCACATTGCTGAAAGTTGAAAATGGGTTTACTTAAGGGGGATGCCGTATTGTAATGTATTTGAATCCTGAAACACCGGCATATGAGGCGGAAAGTATGTA
This sequence comes from Bacillota bacterium, assembly GCA_023412005.1. GTDB lineage: Bacteria > Bacillota > Clostridia > Christensenellales > SZUA-584 > SZUA-584. Next base: position 3,794 of record JAEYOE010000016.1, on the reverse strand, counting down.
AATATAGCGAATACAATCAGCAAAACCAGCACAATCAGCAGCGATGCCAAACGATATTCTGTGCCGTCCATCCGTTTGTCCGATACCGTCAGCCGATACGCTGTCAATAATCCGGCAGTGATCACGGCCAGTGTACTCACCAAGTCAACGGCGAGAGAATCGATGCCGATCGCACGCCTCAGAAAGTAAATACCGAGCATCATGAGCGGCATAACCGGCAGCACGGCGGCGTGCGCAAACGTGAAATTCGAATACTCTTTGCCCACGGTTAACCGGCCGATAATGAAATATATCAGAACCGGCATAAAAAACAGCTTGACGTGCTCCCATGGGCTTTCGTTAACGGGGCTCAGCACAGCTGTGAGAGGCCCCGGCAGCCATACGTAAAGAAAATGCCACGCCCGGCAATGATAAAAACTAAAACGATGCCGATGAGGCTCCAGCACATTAATTTTTGCTGTTTATCATTTTTCATATGCGCTATGTTTATGCTTGTTTTCAGTTAAATCAGAATTTCCAAGGCATCAAAAACATGACGTACCCCGATCACCTCGATGCCTGCGGGCGCTTTAAGCCCCGCGAGATTCGATTTTGGTATCACAGCTTTTTTAAAGCCCATCTTGCTGCTTTCTATCAGCCGTTTTTCTACCTGCCCCACCGCGCGCACCTCGCCCGTCAACCCCACCTCGCCCATCGCCACTGCATCGCTGATCGGCGCGTCGCGAAAACTCGAGACGATACTCGCCGCCATCGCAAGGTCCGCCGCGGGCTGGTTCAGCTTCATGCCGCCTGCCACGTTTAAATAAACATCCTGATTATACAGCTTTAGCCCCATGCGCTTTTCCAGCACGGCCACCATCAGTGCCATCCGCCCGAAATCGAGCCCGGCCGCCATACGGCGCGGCATCTGAAACGATGTGAGGCTCACAAGCGCCTGCAGTTCGAGCAGCACCGGCCTTGTGCCCTCAATCGCCGGGTACACACACGAGCCCGAGGCTTCCTTCGCCCGCTCACTGAGCAGCAGCCCTGAAGGATTCTCCACCTCGTGCATACCGTCGTCGCGCATATCAAACACACCGATCTCGTTGGTGGAACCAAAGCGATTTTTTACGGCACGCAGTATACGGAAGGTCCCCTGCCGCTCGCCTTCAAAATACAGCACGGTATCCACCATGTGTTCCACCATACGCGGCCCCGCTATCGCCCCTTCCTTGGTGACATGGCCGATGATGAATATCGCCGTACCGCTCGTTTTGGCTTCGCGCGTGAGCAAAGCGGCGCACTCCTTAATTTGACTCAGGCTGCCCGCCGCAGGCCCAAGGCGCGAGGAATACATCGTCTGTATCGAATCGACCACCACAAAATCGGGGGCGTTCTCGCGAATGCGCGTAATGCAGCTGTTCACCTCGGTTTCGGCCAGCAGCCTCAAATCGCTGTTGATCGACAGGCGCTGCGCGCGCAGACGAATCTGCCGCAGCGACTCCTCGCCGGATATATACAGCACGCGCTTGCCACTGCGCGCCAGAGAATCGGCCACCTGCAAAAACAGCGTGGATTTGCCGATGCCCGGCTCACCGCCCGCCAGTACCACCGACCCCTCCACAACGCCCGCGCCGAGCACCCTGTCGAGCTCACCGTACCCGGTTGACCAGCGCGCGGTGTCCTCCATCGACACATCCTTCAGCAGAACAGCCTGCTCGCCGAGCGGGACGGTAACTGTTCCCCTTTCAGGCGCGGCCACAGCCATTTGCTCCAGTGTATTCCATTCCTTGCACGACGGGCACTGCCCCAGCCATTTTGCGCACTGGTAGCCGCATTCACTGCAAACGAATGCTGTTTTTTCTTTCGCCATTTGGGCCTCCCAACAATACGTGTTTCTTTGATATTGATTATATATACTTTTGGTCATATCGCAAAGAAAAAGAAATAAGGCCTTCAGCAGTGAAGGCCAGTTCAGACAGTATATAAAGTGATGCTGTGTTGCCTATATCGAAAGATCGATATGATGAATGGTACCCATCGAGCCGTTTTCATTGAGGAAAATCGAGCTGCTCTTCATCTCGCCGTACTCATTCGTCATATCCTTCATCTCAAACTGTGTGCTCACGTCATTTAAGTAGATCGCGCCGATGCCGACATCGCCCAGCTTAAACAGCGTTTTTTGTCCGTCCTGCGTCATGGTCAGCACCGAAAGCTTGCCGTATATCTCGTCCGCTTCGTCAATCCAACCGTTCTTGTCGCTGTCGAAAGCGCGCAGCTCCGAAAATCCGTTGCCGCTCGAAGGCCCGAAAAGCTCGTTGCCGTCATTGATGGTGCCGTCACCGTTTTTGTCAAACGCGAGAAAACCGCTGCCGCCCGTCGCAAACGAAATGTTTTCGGTTTTGCCGTCTCCATCGAGATCAAATGCGTGCTTCGTGGTGCTCAGTGTGGGCGCACCGCCGTTCATCACAACCACAAGCGGGTCTATCTTCGCGTTGCCGAGCCGCAGGCTCATACTTGATTCCTGATAAAATGATCGCGACATCGCAAACTTCATGTCAAACGCAATTGTACGTCCGTCTGCCGTCTTGACATAGCCGCCGGAATTGAAGCTGACATCCTCCTGCTCCATCTTGACTTCTCTGTAGTCATACGCAAGACCCCAGTTGCTCTGTGAACCGCCGTTTCCCGTCATCGTTATAGAGAAACCGTTGTTTTGGGCATTCCGCAAATCCATCGTCGGGTCCTTAAACCTCAAACGTTTTCCGGTCAGTGCGTACACGAGTGATTCGATCAGCTTGATGCGCGAGTCATTCGTCTGGTTTTTTATCGCATCCAAGTCGTTGTTCAGATTCATCTTCTCCGTGCTGAACTGAAACCGTTTCATATCAATGTCGATAGAAAAGGCCGGGCTGTCTGCGCTGTTAGGATCTCCGATCCATGCGTTTAATGTCTCGCTTGTGCTTTCTTCCTTCACAAGGCTGTGAGAGCTGCTTTGCGATACGCTGTAACTTTCAATTTTCATCGTTTTCGGCCTCCTTGCCAATAAACTCCTAAATTTCAGATACCTCCATTATTATCTATCGGCATTTTCTCTCATATCTTTACAAAAATAATATCTGTTAATTATAACCAGCGTTTTCATACAAGCATCACGATGTCGTCTATTTTTTCGACTGCACGTTCAATCGCTGAAGCCCGCTCTTCATCGGTGGTGCCCGTTCCGTCAACCAGCAGCTCCTCAAAACGGTTGATGCCGACAGAGCGAATCACGTCGTGCACATAATTAAGCCCTTTGTTCAGCGCAGGCCTTAATATCCAAGGAATGTGTGCGCCCGAAGATTGAACGTAGATAAACAGCCTTGCATGGCTTTGCAGCAGCCCCTGCGGCTTATTGTCCACGAATTCGATTGTTTTGCCGGCCTGTATGACACAGTCAATGTATTCTTTGACCGGTGCGGGAAAAGAGAGGCTCCACATGGGTGCCGCCAGCACATACACGTCGGCACTGCAAAACTGATCGCATAGTGCCGCAATTCTCTGCACTTCACGCTGCTCGCTCTCCGGCAGCCTTTTTCTCTCTTCGTCGCTGATGATGGCGCTTCGGCCCGCAAAATAACTATGCTTTAACTGCGGAATATGGTCTTCATATAAATCCAGCTCTTCAAACTCAATCTCCGTGTATTTTTCGGTGATTCGGTTAACAAGCTGCCGCGCCACGGTTTTGCTTGCCGATAAGTTTTCGGGCTTTGGGTTCGCACTGATGTATAAGAGTTTGTTCATAATATCGCCTCCGGTATGTTTTTTGTTAGTAT
>JAEYOE010000014.1 GCA_023412005.1 Bacillota bacterium | reverse complement strand
CTCCGGGACAGGCTTGGAAGCCCAAGGGATAGGACGTATTCCTCTGCCTGATCAGAGTATACCACAAAGCGCTAGTGAAGAGCGCAAACGGAGGTTTCCGTTGGGAACATTATATACGAGGGGTATAATGTGCTGCTAGAGAATACTCAATCGCGGTAGACGCCGCCAAAAGGGCTCTTTAGTTTTTGATTCTTTTTTCGGTATCTATGAAAGCCCCATCCCTCATAACATAAGAAAAATAGAGATACCTGTAACCCGGAGGGTATATTCGGTGGTTTTTCAAAAGCAGATATAATTTATCAAACAAAAAGCGCGGAATCTCCGCGCCTTGTTCGTTAATCAACATAGAATTCTCATTCGTAACTTTACATTCTTAATTCTTCATTTTTCATTGTTAATTATAAGCAAAAAGCTTCCGCCACTACGCTGATCGCATCCGCCGCCTTGCTCGTTTCCACGCAAAAGCTGATGTTCGTTTCAGATGTCGTGATAATCGCAATGCCGATGTCCTTCTTTGCGAGCGCGCCAAACAGCTTCGCGGCCACGCCGGTTTGCTGCTGCATGCCTGCGCCCTCCACGGTCAGCTTTGAGAGAGAAGATGTTTCGATAATCTCTTCACAATTTTTTTTGTATTTCGCAATCACCTTAAGGCAGCTGTTCAAATCCGTACGGGGGAGAGAGAACGATAACCCCACCTTGCTGTTGTACGGCATCGTCTGACTGATGATATCAATTTTTATGCCCGCGTCTGCGATATCGCAAAACACATTCGAGATGATTTCGGGCGAAAACTGAAGAGCCGACAGCGTGACCATAGCCTGCCCATCGTCCTTATATACGCTTGTGACGGCGGATTGGCTGATAATATCGTTCATGCTGTAAAATCCAGCCGGTTTGCCGCAGACAAAAGCGGCGGCGCGCAATGCGCCCAGCGCAAAAATCTGCCTTGACTGGGCTGTGTGTTTGATTTCAACGATTTCATCCATGCCGATGAAATAAACGCTGTGTTCGCCGGGAATCGTGCCGCCGCGTACCGCGTGGATGCCGATTTCACGCCCGCGCTTATCCGTGCGCGTGCAGCGTCCGCAGGTAAGCGGCTTAGATGTCATCAGCGCGTCGTTAATCGCTTCTGCAATGGCAAGAGCGGTGCCGCTGGGTGCGTCCACCTTCTGATTGTGGTGCTTTTCTACAATCTCGATATCGCAATCTTCCCCGAGGAAAGAGGCGGCTTTGCGGCAAAGCTCCATCTGCAGATTTACGCCGAGTGACATATTCGCGGAGAAGAAGACCGGAACCTGAGCGGATGCGTTTTTGATGTTGTTCTTTTCTTCATCCGTATAGCCGGTTGTGCATATCACAATGGGAATGCTGCGAGACAACGCGTAACGCAAATTGGCTTCCAGCGCTTCGGGCCGCGAAAAATCAATAATCACGTCGGGGGTTTCCCGGCAATCAAATATATCGGCATACACCGAAAAATCGTTAACCACGGCGTGCGGCATTTTATCAACGCCCGCACAGACGCGCATATCATCGGAAATGGATGCAAACTTTGCAACAGTCTGACCCATTTTTCCGTTTGCGCCGCATAAAAGTATGTTAACCATGCTAACCTCTTTATCTTTGGTTTACCCACGGTGCGCCAGCACACCGTTCAGGCGATGTCAAAATCAAGCGTCATCAGTTCTTTTTTCAGTATAACGGCTTTGTCAGCGCTCATTTCCGTCAGCGGCATACGCGGCACACCAACGTTGATGCCAATCATGTTAAGCGCCATCTTGATAGGAATTGGGTTCACTTCCAGGAAGAGCGCGTCGATCAACGGATTGAGCTTAAACTGCAGCTCTCTGGAACGCGCCACATCACCGTTCAAAAAGCTCATCACCATATCGTGCGTCATGCCCGGCAGCACATTGGACACCACGGAAATAACGCCCTTGCCGCCGAGTGCAAGCAGCGGCACCACGTGGTCGTCGCAGCCGGAGTAGATATCGATATCAGGGCATAGGCGCGCCGTTTCGGTGATCTGAGCGATGTTGCCGGTAGCGTCTTTCACGGCGACGATATTATCATGAGAGGCAATTTCCTTCATCACGCAAGGCTTAATATTCACGCCCGTACGGCCCGGTATGTTATATGCCACCATGGGCAGGTTCACCGCGTCCGCAATGGCATGATAGTGCTTAATCAGCCCGGCGTCGGTGCATTTGTTGTAATACGGTGTTACCAGAAGCAGGCCGTCTACGCCGAGGTCGGCAGCTTCCATGGAGGTTTCTATCGCCGTGAGGGTGTTGTTGCTGCCCGTTCCGGCAATAACCGGAACACGCCCCGCTGTCTGTTTAACGACGAACTCGATCGCGCTCAAGTCTTCTTCCTTGGTCATCGTCGATGATTCGCCGGTTGTGCCGCAAACGATGAGTGCGTCGATTCCGCCTTTTATCTGATACTCAATCAGCGTTTCAAAAGCCGCAAAATCGATACCGTTGTCGTCAAAAGGCGTTACCAGCGCGGTACCTGCTCCTTTAAAAATGCTCATACATTAAGCTTCCTTCCTCAGGTTATTAATCACCTGTCAAAATAGCCCTTGGCGGCCAGCAGCTCGGCCATAAGCACAGCGCCGCCCGCTGCGCCGCGCAGCGTGTTGTGGCTGAGGCATATAAATTTGTAGTCGTAGATCGGGTCTTCGCGCAGACGACCGATGGAAACAGCCATGCCGTTGCCGTTGTCGCGGTCCAGCTTGGTCTGCGGACGCGCATCTTCCTCAAAATACATGAGGAACTGCTCGGGCGCGCTCGGCAGCTTCAGTTCCTGCGGTACACCCTTGAAGCTTTGCCACCGCTGCTTGATCTCATCCATTGACGGTTTTTTGGCAAACTTCACAAACGTGGCGGCCATGTGTCCGTCGGATGCGGGCACACGGATGCACTGTGTTGTAATCACAGGCGCATCGGCATTTACTATCACATCACCTTCAATATGTCCCCAGATCTTCAAGGGCTCCTGTTCGCTCTTTTGCTCTTCGCCGCCGATATACGGAATCACATTATCAACCATCTCCGGCCAAGAGTCGAAGGTTTTGCCCGCGCCCGATATCGCCTGATATGTGCAGGCCACAATCTGCTCGATACCGAAATCATACAGCGGCTGCAGCGCAGGCACATACGTCTGTATCGAGCAATTCGGCTTCACAGCGATAAAGCCGCGCTTTGTGCCGAGGCGTTTTTTCTGGCTGTCGATAATCGCAATGTGCCCGGGGTTAATCTCAGGCATCAGCATCGGCACATCGGGCGTGCCGCGGTGCGCGCTGTTGTTGGAAACCACCGGGATTTCTGCTTTAGCATATGCTTCCTCAAGCTGTTTTGTCAGCGCTTTATCAAGGCTGATGGCGCAGAACACAAAGTCTACGGTCTCAGCGGCTCTTTTGATATCCGACGCGTCGTAGACGGTCATTTTGGCAATGCTGTCCGGAAGGGGAGTCGTCATCGCCCAGCGCCCTTCTACGGCTTCGCCGTACGTTTTCCCTGCGGATCGTTCGCTCGCGCTCAAAAGTGCGATGTCGAACCAAGGGTGGTCAGCAAGCAGCGATACAAAACGCTGTCCGACCATGCCTGTTGCCCCAACGATGCCTACCTTGAATTTGCTCATCTGTTTGTCCTCCAGATATATTAAAAGTATTTTTATACAAAAATAGTGCGCATACCAAAACATAGCGCACCACCGTCATAATACCGCAAATTAATGCAATGCCGGACTACAGCAGCGCTCCGTCTTAAAAAAGACGACAGTTGCATGGCTGTTCGCCATACCCCCAGGTAAAACCTTCGCGGACGGTTTTCCTTCGGCAGTTTCCCCTTTTTCATGTGCTTCACGGGCACCCGCTGCCTCTGCACAGATACTCTTGAAAACCGCGCCTCAAACTGTAATGGTATTTATGTGCTTGATTATACCATTGGCAAACTGCTTAGTCAACTGATCTATCTAAACCAAACACAAAATAGTATGTTTACTATTTTTGTACTTACAAATACTAAAAAGAAAAAGGAGCTTTCCATATGGGAGTTGTCACAAATGTTTCAAATGCCTATCAGAAGTGCATTGACGCTTGCAGCCGCTGCGCTCAAGCCTGCTATGAGTGCCTTGAAGCATGCCTGAATGAGGCGGATGTAAAAGCCAGAACAAGCTGTATCAAAATGCTTATGGAATGCGCAAGAATGTGTGAGATGTCGGTAGCGGGGATGTCTTCAAATGCGCGCTTTGCTAAAGAGCATTGTGCGCTTTGTGCCACTGTGTGCGACGCCTGCGCGAAAGACTGCGAGATGTTTAATGACGATCATTGCCAAAAGTGTGCGCAAATCTGCACAGACTGTGCGAATGAATGCAGAAGCATGTCGGGAATGGCATAAGATAATGAAAAGGCCCTGTATTTTGATGCAGGGCCTTCATGTCTTAATCTTATGAGATTAAATTAATCGCCAAGGACGTCATCAAATGTTGATTGATCCGGCAATGGCGCGAGTACAATGCTCAAATTAAGACCGTTAGTGGGATCAGACATATCATAAACCTGCCATTTTCCATCATATTGCAGCAACGTAAAACCGCCTAAATAATAGCCGCCGTTGTATTTAAAAAGGACGGAGCGGCATTGTTGATCCTCTGCGCCATAGGGAACGGCCTGCATTTTTAAAATATCTTGTGTCTTTTCATCTCTTTGCATTTTTGTTGCTGCGATTTTAACAATTTCGAGAGAGCCGATACTTTCGGGGTTCAATTGGGTAATAAAATCGTCGAGCGTCTTTTCATCTTGATACGCCATGACATCACCGGCGACAAAAGTTGCGTTCTCTTCGGAGAGAGTTAATGTTGCCGAAAAAATAATCATTTTTTGGAGCATATCATTAGTATATTTATATCTGTTGTATTTTATAAACTGCTGGTAATCAGCGGGTAAATAAGTTTTACCGGCCGGCCAGAGGCCTTGCATGCGCTCAACATATTTCCGGTAATCAAATGAACTGGATAAGGTTTCAGCTGTAGTAGCACTCAGCGCACCGTCAAAGTCACCTGCTTTCAGATACTCGACAAAGTTCTCAATCGCTTCTTCGGGGGTGTTAAAGCTGCGGGAAGCAAAAGCCGAGCCTGAAGCTACAGCGGGGGTGCCAAACGGCGAAGGAAGTATGTTCAGGAAAGACAGCAGCAGCGCGGCTGCCAGTAGCACCGAGACAGCAGCAAAGATGAGCGCCGGGATGTTCTTTCTGCGAACGTTTTTTAGAGCTGACTCCATAGCGGAAGAATCGTGAGTTTGAGCAGATTGCGGGGCAGAGGAGGGGTGACAATCTGCTGCGCAGTGTAAACAAAATGTGCTGTTATCCGGCAATTCGTTGCCGCATTGTTTGCAGTACATGTTTTAACTCCTTTTGTTTGCTGTACAATCAGTTTTCGAAGAAATCATAGAATTGAGATTTGCTGTCCAGTTTCAATCCGGGGTCAGCACCTGCACCGGAATAGCTGTCGATCATGTCTTCAACCAGCCATTTGTCGTCATATTCAATCAGGGTAAAACCGCCGACATAATAGTCGCCTTCATACTCATAAAGCACCGTTCTGCACTGAATGTCGTCACCGCCAAACATGCCGGCTTGCTCTTTCCTGTTTTTCATATCGAGGGTAACTTCATCTATGACAACTTTTTTTATATCGACGATATTCAGTTCATCGAGGGACACAGGTTCCATTTCTTTAATAATGCTGTCCGGAAAAGTATCCGCTTTTAAAGAATGAGTTCCGCCGCCTGTTATCCCATTGTAATCTTCAGACAAATGAAATGACACGGCAACGCAATATATCTTGCTCAGCATTTCCTGTGTAAGCTTAACCTTATTATACAAAACATAATCGGGATATTCCGTTGGCAGATAGGCTCTTGGTATAGGAAATAGGCCACCAAGGCGTTCCGAAAAAACTTTATAATCGAAGCCCTGTGCCATATTATCGATAGCGCAAGTACTTAAAATACCGCTATAGTCACCCGCTTTGAGATACGATACAAAGCTCTCAATCGCATCCTCAGGTGTATCAAAGCCTTGAGCAGCAACAGCCTCTGCGGAAGACGCTGCCGGTACCCCGAAAGGCGAGGGCGATATACCGAGGAACGACAATACGAGCGTAGTCGCGAGCAGCACCGATATACCGGCGAAAATAAACGCCGCTGTGCTTTTTTTCTTTTTTGCGGCAACGGTGACCTCTGTCGCGGAAGATGCGGTTGGCGCAGCAGACAGGGACGCAGTTGCTATGGCGGCTCCGCAATACGAGCAAAAGGAGGCGTGTTTGGGGGTGGTTTTTCCGCATATGTTACAAATCATAAACTGCTCCTTATGAATTAATCTCTTTAAATATGGCATAGAATCCCGACTTATCCCCTAATTGTGTTGGTCGGTCGAATGATATGCCGGAATACTCGTCTGACAAGTTTTGCACTTGCCATCTTCCGTCATATTGAATCAGGGTGAAGCCGCAGATGTAATACCTGTCTTCGTATTCAAAAAGCACCGTTCTGCGTTGAATGTCTTCAGCGCCAAATACATCGGCCTCTTCTTTCCGTTTTCTTAAATAATCATCGCCATTTTTTAATTCGTTTTTTTCAATATCAATCATATTTAGTTCTGAAATTTTTGCTGGGGCCATATCTTCAATAATATTGTCAGGAAAGGAGTCTTCATTTATTACAAAAATACTGTTGTACGTTATTTCGCTGTATTCAATAGGCAGCTTTAAAGAAATGACGAAGTTATAGATATCGCTCAATATTTCTTTTGTCAGCTTATACTTGTTGTACGCTACATAATCGGGATAATCGGAGGGGAGATACCCATAATACATAGGTGAAATTCCTTCATGCAGTTCTGAATATACTTTATAATCGAAGCTTTGTGCCATAGTGTTGATGGCGCAAGTTCTTAAGATTCCCTTATAATCACCGGCTTTCATATATCCGACAAAGCTTTCAATTGCCGCCTCTGGGGTGTCAAAGCTTTGCGAAGACACAGCGGAAGCTGAAGCTGCAGCGAAAGGCGAGGGAAGAACACCGAACAACGACAGCGTCAGGGCAGCCGCAAGCAGCAAAGACACAGCGGCAAAAACAACCGCAGCCGTGCTCTTTTTTTTGACATTAGAATGATGAGGTGAAGTTAAACCCTCTGACGGAGCAGCCTGTGTCGCCGTTGGCGTTGCTGCTAAAGATCCTTCATATATTTGTTTGGCATCCGAAGCGGGCTGCCCATTTGCCAAAGCGGCACCGCAGTGGAAGCAAAATGAGCTGTCGTCCGGCAATTCGTTGCCGCATTGTTTGCAAAACATAATCGAACTCCTTTGGTTATGATATATTAATAATACAATAACAGACATAAACCTACAAGATAAACCATATTACGCACAAAAAATCATCATATCATGATTGTGTATGACACAACTGTATAGTATAGTATTTGGAAAACGAGAGAGCGGAGACTTTTTTGAAAGCTTACAGTACACTCGCAAAAGCATATAACGAGCTCATGGCAGATGTGGATTACAACGCGTGGGCGGCCTATATCGGCGAACTCATCGGCAAAAGCGGCGCGCGCATCTATGAAACGGCGTGCGGCACAGGCGCTCTCACATGTCGCCTGTACGATATGGGATTTGATATCGTGGCGTCCGACCTCTCTGCCGATATGCTGCAAAAGGCCGCGCAGACCGCTCGCGAAACCGGGCGCGATATCACATTTGCGCAGCAGGATATGCGGCACCTTGAGGCGGGAAAAAAGGCAGACGCCGTGATAGCCGCATGTGACGGCGTGAACTATCTGGATACACAGGGCTTTTCTCAGTTTGCGGCGGCGGCATACCGCGCGCTGAAGGACGGCGGCATGCTGCTTTTCGATATCAGTACCAAAGCAAAGCTTAAGGCGATGGACACTCAAGTGTATTTTGACGACTCGGACGACGTGTCGTGCATATGGAAAAACACGTTTGACACGAGCAGCGATACGCTGACGATGGATTTAACGCTGTTTGTCAGAAACGGCAGCCTTTTTGAACGCACCGGCGAAACGCATGTTCAGCATGCGCACGATACAGCGTTGCTGCGCTGTACATTGGAGCAGGCGGGGTTTAAGGACGTTGCCATCTATGATTTTTTATCGAAAACACCCTGCCCGGATAACGCGCCGCGCGCGCAGTTCGTTTGCCGCAAATAACTGGCGTATGCTTTTGATGCCGCATATGATATAATAAGAGCAGAGGAGATGACATGAAGGACAAAAGAAACAACAAAATACTCAGCTTTCATCAGCCGGCGGAGTTTTATATCAAAAAAGCGGAAAAGCATATTGACGCGGGCAATTTTCTGGAAGCGCTGGCACTTTATCGCTGTGTGCTGGGAATGGAGCCCGAAAATATAGACTATCTTTTGAGCATTGCACAGATTTATTCGGAAATGGGCCTTTATGCCGAATCCAACGATGTGCTGCTCAAAATCGCCAAGTTTGGCAACACGCCCACCGAGTGTTTGTTTGCGCTCGGGTGCAACTATATGGGGCTAAAAAACTACGAGCTTGCAGACGAAGCGTTTGAACAGTATCTCGCGGTTGATCCCGAAGGCGAATACGCCGAGGATATCGACGAGCTGTTTGATATTATGGACGAGGAAGATTACGAGGACGACGTGACACTTCATGATATCAGCCGTCGAATGCTCTATGAAGAAGCGTATGAGGGCAAGCAATGCCTCGACAAAGGCGATTATAAAAACGCAATCGTCCATTTGGAAAAGGTGACCGCCCGCGACGAAACCATGGTGAGCGCAATGAACAACCTGGCGCTTGCGTATTTCTTTGAGGGACGCAAACAGGAGGCGGTGACGCTCTCCAAACGCGTGCTGGTTACGCAGCCGTTGAATCTGCACGCCTGCTGCAATCTGGCGCTTTTTTATTCGGATTTGAACGACCATGCAAACGCTGCCGTATACTTGGAAAAGCTCGACAGTCTCGGAGAATCGGAGCCGGAGGATATGCACAAAATTGCGCTTACTTACTGCGAGCTTGGCTATCATCATAAGGCGTATCTGATGTTTCTGAAAATCGTGTCGTTTCAGCCTTACGATATCAGGATACTGCATTTTTGCGGCGTTGCCGCATACAACAGCGGGCTGTATGCCGAGGCACTTTCAAACTTCATCAAGATATTGAAGATTGATCCTGATAACAGCCTTGCGCTGTATTACAAAACGCTGGCGGAACAGGCAAAGCAAAACGGTGCAATAAAGGAACTCGAATACGTTTATCAGGTGCAGTTTGATGAGATCAAGCGCCGTATCGGGTATCTCAACGAATGCTTGCGGCAAAAGAATGTGAGCCTCTCGCATAAATGGGAAAGCGACGAGTTGTTTAAGTCGATCATGTATTGGGGTCTGCATTACGGCGACGAGTATATCAAAAAGATCGTGCTCGAAGTGATGAGCATGTTCGCAGATAAAAAGGCCGAAGAGATCTTTCGCGATTTTTTGCTCAAAAGCTCGGAATCGGATGATATTAAAAACGACGTTTTTATGTATCTTAAGAAAATGGGCGCAAAGGAACCATATGTGGCATATATCAAAGGGTCAATTGCTGAGGTGCGTGTCGGGACGGTATCCGAAGATTTAAAAACGCTGCCAAAGCTTTATGCCGAAGCGTTAACCAGCTTTATTGCGCACACACGGCCGCGTTACAGCGACGAATTCGTCACGCTGGGTGTGGAGCTGATGCTCTCGGTGGTCAAAGCCAAAAAAGATGACGGTAAGTGGGTGCGGTCTATCAGCGCGTTTGCCGCGGCGCTGGAGCTTCGCACATGCGAAAAGTCTAAAAAGGAAGAGACCCCCACCACCAGCGAGCTTATGGCTGTGTACGGCATATCGCCGCTCACGCTGAAGAAGTATTACCGGCTGATGTTTGATGAAAAAGAATAGGGTGATTGTATATGTTGATTGATTTTGAACAACGGTTTTCAGAATACCTTCATCAATATTTGCACCACAGCGGCCTGAAAGAAGATGAAATTGAAGAGCGTGCACCGGAGCTTTATTTGGAGTGGCTCGACAGCCCGAAGGAATGGCTTTCGGGTGCCACCCCAAGCGGGTTCTTTGCGGCGATGGATTCCGCCGAGCTTGTTACCGAGCTTGGGCGCTACATGCTTTCGGATATGTCGATACCGGGGCCGCTGCTGAACCAAATTGCCGACTGCAGCAATGAGACGTATCCGTTGCTGGTTTCGCTGATGCAAAATTACGAAGGGGACAAAAGCGACGAAATTCGCACGGCGGTTGTCCGGCTGATTGAAGAGATGGATATGCCGCGCCCGTTTGCGTATTATATTGAGGTGGTATCTTCGGCCTCGGGGCCGAGCGATTTTTCCGAAGCGTGCGTGGAGGAACTGAAAAACGCTGGGGCGGATTTTTTGGACAAGGTGATTGCGGCGTATGAAGCGGCGGAATCGGTATACGCAGCCGACTGCTTTTTGGATATACTTGCCGATATGCCGTTTGATGAGCGCGTTTACGAGCTGACGCTAGAGAGATTTCTTTACAGCGACACGAACCAGGCGTTTTACGCGAGCTGCCTTGGCAAGCTCGGCAGCGAAAAGGCGCTGCCGTATCTGGAAGAAGCGCTAAGGCAGGACGATATCAAATACTTTGATTATGTCAGCATTAAAAACGCGGTTGAGGCCTTGGGCGGCGAGGTGATGATTGATCGCGATTTCACGGGAGACAAGGATTACGAATCGTTGATCGGCAGGGAGGATTAAGTGATCACATTAGCGGAAGTGAAGCAGAACCAAAAGATAAAGGTGCTGGTGGAGCACGCGAATAAGGTTCTCGAAGTGATAGGATATACCGATCATGGCCCGCGCCATGTGGGGTATGTGAGCCGCATTGCGGGAGAGCTGCTCGAAAAGCTCGGCAAAAGCGAACGGGTTGTGGAGCTCGCGAAAATTGCGGGCTGGGTGCACGATGTGGGCAACATGGTCAACAGAAAACAGCATGGGCTCAACGGCGCAACGCTGCTGTTTCCGATACTGTGTGAGATGGGAATGGATATTTCCGAAGCGTGCGACATCTGTGCGGCAGTGGGGTCTCATGAGGAAGAAACAGGACGGCCTATCAGCGATATATCCGCTGCGCTGATTATTGCAGACAAGGTGGATGCACACCGCGCGCGTGTGAGAAAAAAGCAGTTCCTGCCTTCAGATATACATGATCGCGTGAATTATTCAATTCAATCGACCAGCATGACCGTGAAAGACGGCACAATAGCCATGGAATACACGATGAATAACGGCGCTTCGCCAATGGAGTTTTTAAGCATTTACATGACGCGCATGCAGATGTGTGAAAAGAGCGCCCAGTTTCTCGGATGCAATTTCGCGTTGCATATCAACGGCGTAAAGCTCAACAGATGGGACGAAGCGAATGACGTATAACTGCTTTGCTTCGTGTGCGTTCGGCTTAGAATCACTTGTAACCACGGAACTGAAAAAGCAAAGACTCGGCGGCGTGAGCGCTCGCGACGCACGGGTCTATTTTGATGCCGACGAACAAGGCATTGCGGCGGCAAACCTTTGGCTGCGCACGGCAGACAGGGTGTTTATTGAGCTGGGCACGTTTGAAGCGCATACTTTTGACGAGCTGTTTGAAGGTGTGCGGGCACTGCCGCTGGAGGATTATATTCCAAAGGATGCGAATTTTCCGGTCAATGCGGATTCGGTGGGCAGCACGCTGTTCAGCGTGTCGGATATCCAGTCGATCAGCAAAAAGGCGGCGGTCGTGCGGCTGATGGCGGCGCATAAGGTGAAGGTGCTGCCCGAGACGGGGGACCGCTACGACATTCATGTGAAGATACTGCGCAATAAGGTGTCGGTGTGCCTGAATACCAGCGGCATGGGGCTGAACCGGCGCGGGTACCGTGCGAACAACGTGACCGCTCCGATACGCGAGACGCTCGCCGCGGGGCTGGTGATGCTCTCCGGGTGGGACGGAAATGAGCTGGCCGACCCGATGTGCGGCTCGGGCACGATTGCGATTGAGGCCGCGATGATTGGCGCGAACATGGCGCCGGGGCTCAGCCGTTCGTTCGACGCGCAAAGCTGGCCGCGCTTTAAAAAACCGTGGCTTAATGCAAGGGAGGAAGCGGCGCAGCAAAAAACGCACAGCCCTGTGATATTTGCTTCGGATATCGACAAGAAAGCGCTGAGTGCGGCGGATAAAAACGCGCTGGCGGCTGGTGTGGATATTAAAATCTTTCACGCGGACGTGCGCAATTTTTCTAGGAACTGCCCGGTGCTGACCAATCCGCCGTATGCGGTGCGGCTGGGTGAGAAGAACGAGGTGCATAGGCTCTACGGCGATATGGGCAAGGCGTTTGCGAGCGTGCCCAAGAAGTCGATCATATCGGCGGATGATGATTTTGAGCGGTTCTTCGGCAAGAGAGCGACGAAGAAACGCAAGCTGTATAACGGCAGCATCAGGTGCAATTTTTATCAGTATTTTTGACTTCAGTGAGGCATGTTACAGTTTAAAGCACGAAAAATTTGCAGGAGGAAACCTTGTTGTTTTCGTTAACAGAACTGTCTAAATTATGTCGAAAAATAGTGTTGATTTGTTTTGTTGCTTTGCTGATGTCTTGTGTTGGATGCGGTTATAGTCCCGTTCAATCCTTACAACAGAATACGGAAGAACCCAGTATGTATCAGTCAAATCAGCCACCCGAAAATAGAATTACAGGTCTGGTGGTTTATAGTTTTATTGAAAATGAAAATCATATCTATCATATCAGATATCCATACGATTTTTACTGTCCTGATTATGACAGCAAGTACGGATCATATTCAAGCTCCAAAAAAATAGAGCCTGACTATAAAAAAGCAGACGGTTTGTATGGTTATTTTGTCGATTACGTGAAAAGCCTACCTCAAAGCAGCGAGTCTGAAGGTGAACTATCAGCTTTTGTGAACTTGGACTATATTGATGAGAACGGCGAACAAACGTGTGGGGTTTCGTTATACGGAGGCTTTCCGAAAGGTTGGGATGAGTTTATTCAGAACGTCAATTTGATTTGCGGACGGGAATTGTTAAGCACTAAGGGAGAAATGGTTTGTTTAAATGCTGATTTTCTGCGCGATTATTTTAACATTAATGATGATGATATTACAGGGGATAAAAACGTTGAGGATTTTCTAACAGATGGCCTTATGGCTGATGCGTATTCAAGTGGCGTTTTGAAGCTGCAGCTGGTTAATTTTTATTTCATACAAAAAGCGATAGAAAACTATGAGAATAAAATATCGGGGTTCAATGACTACATTGCAAAGGATATCATTTCACATAACACATCGCCCCAAGAATTTGAAACATTCATCAAAACGTTCTGCGAACAAACCGGCTGTGAGGAGATTACGAACGATAATAACCGGGGTTACCGCTATTTTATAAGCCCGGGCGGGCATTATTATGGTTTGATACAAACAGGCTCATTAGATCCAGAAAAAGACATTAACCAAATCGGTGCCTGCACTTTGGAGGCGCAGGATAACTGCTTGGTGTTTATTGAAGAAGGAGAAAAGGGAGCCTTCGGCCATTTTTCGACGTATTATGATCGCACACGTTGTTATCTGCTGGTTGTTTACGATATTGCTGAGTCATCAGTGCTGAATGCTTTTATTAATGGTAAAGCAGAATAGGCGCAATTCGGTATACCGTCTAATACTCATTTATCGAATAAATGTGCTGCTTTACTGGTCAAATCTCTAATCCTATGTTATCATAAACCGGCAATTTAAAAGAGGAGACAGATAAGAATCAATGATCAGTGCACAAGGGGTATCCCTTCAATACGGCGGCCGCGCGCTCTTTAAAAACGTCAGCGTACAGTTTTCAGCAGGCAACTGCTACGGGCTGATCGGCGCAAACGGCACCGGGAAATCCACATTTCTAAAAATACTGTCGGGCGAAATTGAGCCCAACAATGGCGACGTCAGCGTCACGCCGGGGCAGCGTATCGCGGTGCTGCGGCAGGATCACTTCGCTTTCGACGAATTCACCGTGCGTGAAACAGTCATCATGGGGCACGAGCGGCTGCATGAAATCATCAAAGAGAAGGACGCACTGTACGCCAAAGAGGATTTTAACGACGACGACGGCTTAAAGCTCGCGGAGCTGGAAGGCGAATTCTCTGAACTCGACGGCTGGAACGCCGAATCCGACGCGGAAATATTATTAAACGGCCTTGGCATCACCGGTGAATACCATGATATGAAAATGGCGGAGCTCGACGGCCCGCGCAAGGTGAAGGTGCTGCTCGCGCAGGCACTGTTTGCCAAGCCCGATAACCTGCTGCTCGACGAGCCGACAAACAACTTAGACCTGCACGCCATCACATGGCTCGAAAACTTCCTGATGGACTTTGAGAACACCGTGATTGTGGTGTCGCACGACCGTCACTTTTTAAACAAGGTGTGCACGCACATCGTGGATATCGACTACGGCAAAATACAGATGTACGTGGGCAACTACGACTTCTGGTACGAATACACACAGCTTGCCGCCAGGCAGCTGAAGGACGAGCGCAAGCGCACCGAGCAAAAGGCGAAGGAGCTGGAGGAGTTCATCCGCCGGTTCAGCGCGAACGCCTCCAAATCGAAGCAGGCCACATCGCGCAAAAAGATGCTGGATAATTTGCAGATGGACAATTTCGCGCCGTCGTCACGGCGCTATCCGTTCGTGCATTTCAAGCCGGACCGCGAGGTGGGCAACGACATACTCGAAGTGAACGGCATCAGCAAAACAATTGGCGGGCGCAAGGTGCTCGATAATGTGAGCTTCATTGTGCAGGCCGGAGACAAAATCGCGTTTGCGGGCAAGGATGAGGTCGCGCGCACCACGCTGTTTCAAATATTGATGGGCGAGATGGAACCGGACGAAGGCTCCTACAAATGGGGCGTCACAATCAGCCGGGCTTACTTGCCTGCAGACAACTCGGCGTATTTTGACGGTGTGGAGCTGTCGCTGGTGGACTGGATGCGCCAGTTCTCCGAAGATAAATACGAAGCCACCGTGCGCGGCTGGCTCGGGCGCATGCTGTTCTCGGGCGAGGAAGCCATGAAGCAGGCCAAGGTTTTGTCGGGCGGAGAGAAGGTGCGGTGCATGCTCGCCAAAATGATGCTATCGGGTGCGAATGTGCTGATTCTGGATGAGCCGACGAATCATCTTGATCTTGAAGCGATCACGGCGCTGAACGAAGGCATGACGGAATATAAAGGCGTGATGCTGTTCACCTCGCACGACCATCAGATTATGCAGACGGTCGCGAACCGCGTGATGGAGATACTGCCCGGATACCTGATTGACCGCCGCGAGAGCTTCGATGAATACATCGAGAACCCCGAGGTGGATGCGCTGCGCGCGCAGTACGGGGCCGAATAGCATAGAATATCGTTTTATAACGGGGAACAGCGCTGAGTGTGTTGTTCTCTTTTTTGTTTTCGTAGTTCTTTTTTTCGCGTAGTGATAAGCCTTCTCCTTTGAGAAGAAGGTGGCGCGCTGCGCCGGAAGAGGTGTCAATAAATAACTTGTCAAAATGCACACATGGTTTTCATATGAAAATATGTTCAGATAATAACTTATGGAATTAAATATTAAATTATTACAAATTATCTTGACACGTAAAGAAAGAGTGTCTAAAATATTAGACATGATGACGAACTGATTAGACGAATTTTATTAACCGGGGGCGTATCGTATGAAAGAGAATCTCTCTAAAGCCGAATGGATGGTGATGGAAACATTGTGGGGGAAAAGCCCGATGTTTCTGTCGGAAATTATGGACACCATGGGCAGCAAGGTCGACTGGAAAAAGAGCACGTTCTCAACGTATCTTAAAATACTGACTGACGAGGGGTATATCGGCTACGACACCATTCGAAACAGTCGCTCTTACTTCCCGCTGGTGGCGCGTGCCCAGTGTGCCGTGAATGAAAGCCGTTCGCTGATGTCGCGTATGACTGGCGACAGCGCGCGCATCTTTCTTTCCAACATGATCAAGGAAGGAAGCCTCACCAAGAAAGACAGAGACGATTTAAAAAAGCTGATAGACGAGCTTGAACAAGCGGAGCGCGAAGCGCCGGAGGACAAGTAGCATGACGATATTAAATGTATTGTTGGAAATAACGGTGTACTCAGCCATTTTGTTCGCCGTGACACTGTTGTTTAAAAAGCTGTTCAAAGGCAAGCTGTCTCCGGCTTTGCATTTGGCTGTTTGGATGCTGCTGATTATGCGGCTGATGCTGCCGGTGACTTTTGATGCCTCGGTGCATTTCTTTACGCTGCCGGGTGAAACGATACAGCTGGACAACCGTGCCGACGAAGCGGCGCAGACTGAAACGACACAGAGCCTGCAGCCAAGGCCCGAAGTTAACAGTCAGCCGACGACTGCGTTGCCCAAACCATACGCCGCTCAGGCAGCAAGCCGTGAGACCATGCCAGCACCCGCCAATTCAGCCGCACCGCTAAAAATCGACTGGGCGGCGGCGCTCATTGGTGGGTGGATTGCGGGCATGGTCGTCTGTGCCGGTATGGCGGTATGCGGGTACAGCCGAATTCGCCGTAAGCTTCGGCGCGACGCTATGCAGCCCCCAGAAGCACTTGAAGCATTATTCGATGAATGCCGTAGCGAGCTGAAAGTAAGCGGGTGTGTGCGTCTCAGTGTACAGCGCTTTACGCAAAGCCCAGCGTTGTTATTCCCATCCATGGTGTTGGTACCGGTCAGCATGCTTGAAATGGCGCATGAGAATGTGAAATTGGCACTGATGCACGAACTGACACACTTTAAGAGAAAAGACCAGCTTTTCGCGATGCTGCTGCTCGCGCTGCGCATCGTCTATTGGTTCAATCCCGTGGTGCATTTGGCGGAAAGAATCATTCGTGACGATATCGAAACGGCCTGCGACAGCAGTGTGACCAGGCGCTTGAGCCCGGTTGAGAAGGGGGTTTATGCGCGCTCGTTGATAGCGATGTACAATAGCGTACCTGAAACGCAGATGGTGCTGGGTATGGCGCTGGGCGGCACGCGGAAAGGCGCTGAAAAGCGCATCAGAGGGATTTATATGAAGCAAAAGAGCCAATGGCATGTGAAGCTGACCGCGTTGCTGCTCGCAGGTGTGATGATTGTATGCTGTTTTACCACCGCATGTCAGCCGACGCCCGATAAGCCGGTGATTGTGAACAAAGTGGAGGATATACCCAAAGAAGCAATTCTGGAAACCGTTGCGCCGCTGCCGGTTGAGAAGAACACCGTTGAACCGGTAGTTTATTCGGCTAATGAGCATTGGACGGAATCAGTCAAAAAGAATGATGTTTTTTCCATTGAGGTGGATGCGGATATCCTGATGCCCGAAGCGGCCGCTTATCCGGTTGAACGGCTCGAACGTGTTGTGCTCACGCAGGAGAAAGTGAACGACTTGATCGCGTTTTTCACGGAGCCGGGAACCAAATTCTATTCCGGCGAATATGTGAGACTAAAATCGGAGTATGAAGAAGAACTCATTAATTTAAAAAAGAGCCTGCAGGATGTACTGAATGGCGGTGACGGCGAAACCCCCGAATCTATCCGTGGATATATTAAGGAGGTTGAGAGCAAGTTGGCGAAGGCGCCCGAAACCCATACTTATACATATGTGGAACCGATATTTACGTATGAGACCGATTACGAGACAGGAGAGCCGAGAAGGGATTACGGGGAAGATACGATTAACGTCTCAATAGAATTGCCGGATGGCAGCCGATATGGGTCTGTTTACGCCACTCGCTATGGAAAAGGGAAAATTAATAGATCGAGCTTTGCTTACTCGCGTTACAGCGGCGGCTGTGATATGGAAAGCTATTTTACCTGGTATGACGAGGAACTCAAGCGGGAAATGGAGAACCGTCCACCGGGTGCGGATAAAGACGGCGGCTTGTGGGATAAGGATATGGCAAGGCAGCGTGAATTTGTGGACGCCGGGCTTGAGAGTATGAAGAAAAACAACATAGATCTACGCGTCGCGGCAGACAAAGCAGTTGGCCTGCTGGAGGAGCTGGGCATAGAAGGCATGCAGCTCAAGAGCTATGAGAAGGCGATGTTCTCCAGGGAACGCGGCAATGAAGATAACACAATACCCGGCTGCTATGTAGAATTTGTACGCGAATGCGGCGGCATCCCTTCGCTTGCGCAGCGTGGCGGCGGGTTCTCACAAGAGCAGGACTATTCCGAACTGTACTGCGCACCGTTTGATCTGGAGGGAGTGACGGTGCTTATCAGTGAGGAAGGGGTAGAGAGTTTTTCGTGGAGCAGTATGGCTCAGGTGGTCGAACGCGTGGCGGAAGACACCACACTAATGCCGATTGATGACATGAAACAGCGTATCCTCGATCACATTTACTTTATGAGTGGGGCATGGCCAGATCAAAAGAAGCGGGTTAATATCAAAGAAATGCGTTTGGTGACCACATATATCAACGCGAAGGATGATCCGGAGCGCGTGCTGATCGTGCCCGCGTGGCATATCAAGGCGCAGGAAGAGATGATGTATGACCAATCAGATAAATGGAGCCGCGGCAACGAAGAAGAATTCATGATCAATGCGATTGACGGAACCGGCATTCTTATGCCGGGCATATTGGAAATGTTGCAGAACAGGGAGGAGAGGCTTTCAAATAATGAATAGCGGCAGACAGGCCGCGATTGATACATTAAGGCAGGGAAATGGATTCTCTGCCTTTTCTTTATTCAAAACACGGGCGAAAACTCCCGTGTTCCATCTGTTAATATTTGTGATATAATGAAGAACGGATACTTCGGTATTTCATCGCTGTATCTACTGATTAATTTCCTGAGGTCGCATATGAAAAAGACGCTGTTCAAACGAATGATTATCAGCATGCTGAGCTTTTGTGTTGCCGTCTGTCTGGCGGGGTATCTTGTCAGCGTATGGGTAATTCCCAATTATTACAAGAATCAACAGCGGCAGATTTTGCTGGAATGCACCAACGGGGCGGCACAGCAGATTGATGACGGCGGCGATATGAGCGTGGTGATCGACGCGTTTGACAACGAGTACGGCGTGGCGCTGCACTATGCCAACGCAGCCAAGGGCATATTCAGCGGCCAGAACACACACGGCATGCTGGGTCGCCAGAGCGTTTACGCCAGCATGACACAGGATAAGGTCGGCACCTTCTTTGAGACGACTTCGGCGAAGGGTGCGAACAAATGGCTATCATATTTAACGCAGTTAAGCGACGGCGCGCTGCTGCTGGGCCGCGTTTCATACGCCAGCATGAATAGAATTACCGATACGTTTAAACAGTTTTTTATGTACGCCGGTATCGTTGTCGCGGCGGCGTTTGTGATTTTTGCCTGTGTTTTTTCTGCATGTATTGCGCGTCCATTAAAACAGCTTAACAATACAGCGGCGAAGATGGAGAAGAGCGACTTCTCACTGCGCTGCAATAGCAGAAGAACAGATGAATTCGGGCAGATCGGCACCGTGCTCAATTCGTTGATGACGCAGCTGGAAAGCGCAAAACTGCACGGCGATGAAAAAGCGGGCACAAAAGAAATGTACCCGTTACTTTCGCAGCATACGAAGGCGTCAGCCGACACAGCGCCAAGCCTGGATGAGTAAACAGAGCTTACTGCCGCGTTGACTTACGCTTATGCGTCATTGTAATGGCGGTCTATCAACTTTATGAAATCTTGCTTGTTAAGCCCCAGCGCCTTGTAATAAGCGATATCCTTATGAAGCCTTTCCATCACCATCGCGTCGCGCTTTTCGTCAATGTCGTTACGGTGCAGCGGCGCCACAAAGCAGCCGCGCCCTACCATTGAATAGATGAAGCCCATACGTTCCAGCTCTTCCCACGCTTTTTTCACGGTGATCACGCTGATGCGCAGTTCTTTGGCAACCGTGCGAATTGGCGGGAGGCAGGTATCAACCGCCAGCTCGCCTTTGATGATCTGCGAGGAAATCTGCTCAAACAGCTGCTGATAAATCGGTTTTTCCGACGTGTTCGATATCACGATGTTCATCAGATGTTAACTTTCTCAAACCGTTTCACGGATATTTTTGCGGCCAGCAGATTGAGCAGCGCGAATATGACGATGCCGCAAATCAGCACGGCAAAATGAGCCCAGGTGCTGAGCCTGCCGTCCAGCACACGCGCGGCAGGAATGATTTGCACGGCGGTTTCCGCTGCGCAGGCAAACAGCACAGACACGGTGATGGCGGCAATGGTCGGCACCGCAATTTTATAAGCTGTTTTGTAGAACATGGGGAACAGTATCACGTTGTGGATGCCATACATCATGAGCGCAAAGCCGATAAATGCCGCGTTGGGCTCCATAAGGAAATTGCCCATTGGATAAATTGCCACATTGATGGCTGCAAAAACCGCTGCCACAATGATCTGAAGCAGTTCCAATATGACGATTGACATGATACGTGCTTTTACAATATCACCGCGGCGCACAGGCAGTGACGCTGAAAAATCAAGGTCGTTCTGCGCTTTAGCTGTGCTGAAAATGTTCGGCACAACGATGAAGAAAAAGTACATCAGCGCGATGAAATAAGGCCACTGCGGTATCAAGAGTAATGCGCCGAACAGCAAAGCGACATAAAACAGCGGATGCAGCGTTAGGCGAAGCTCCTTATAAATCATATTCTTCATTTCTTCGTCCCCCTTTTGTCGTGAAATATCATAATTTCTTCGAGCGTTGGCGTTTCGAGAGTCAATTCATCGCGGCCGCTCACATGGGCTGTTTTAGCAAGGCCGGTGAAACCGAAGGCATTGGTTTTATAGCCGATCAAGCATCCCGCGATCGATTCGAGCTGCTCGGGCGTGCCTTTTATAATGCGGTAAGAAGCAAGAAGGTCGTCCTTGGTGCTGCTTTCAATGATCTCACCGTCCTGAATGAACGTAATGTAATCGGCACATTTGTCAAGATCGCTTGTGATGTGCGTGGAGAAGAGGATGCTGCGTTCGCCATTCTCAATCAGCTCTTGGAACAGCTCGATGAGGTCATCCCGAGAGACGGGGTCAAGGCCGTTCAAAGGTTCGTCGAGTATCAGCAGCTTGGCATTGTGAGACAGCGCGAGTGCGAGATTGAACTTCACCTTCATGCCTTCCGACAGCTCATCAACTTTCTTTTCCGGGTCCAGCTCGAAGCGTGTTAAATACGCTTCGTAAGCATTTTCGTCCCATTCGTTGTAAAAGCGTTTCACCACGCTTGCGATGTCTTTGATCTTCTTCTTGGGGTAGCAGTGAATGCCGCCGAACATGAAGGAGATGTTTTGTTTGATGGACAGCTCGTTTGGGATAAAGTCCATTCCAAACATCTTCACGCTGCCGCCGTCCGGGTGGACGAGGTTCAGCATTGATTTGAGCGTGGTGGTTTTGCCCGCGCCGTTTTTACCCACAAACCCCATGATGTAGCCGGGTTCCAGTGAAAAGGATACGTCTTTGAGCGCGAATTTTTCATATCGTTTACTTAAGTTCGCAACTGATAGCAAGATCGTTACCTCCTTAAAATATTGTGCATATTGAACATGCACAATATATCACCGCCATAAGATTAAGTCAATAGAAATTAAAAAAAATTACGTGTGATCTTTGCAATGAAAGAAATCGTAGTCAGGATGATTTTATGATTTGTGTTTTTTATCCTTGGCAATTGCGTTAAGGCTGTGCTATAATCGGTGAGCAACAAAAAACAAGATATGTGCTCGTAGCTCAGCTGGATAGAGCGTTGGACTCCGACTCCAAAGGCCAGAGGTTCGAATCCTCCCGGGTACGCCACAAGAAGCCCTTTCACAGGGCTTTTTTCTATTCACTGGCTATCTTTCGCCTACGTGTACCACCGTGTCTAAAATATTAATTACTCACCTCAAGCATCAGCTTAAGCTGATGTGAACGCACAGCAAACAAGCGGTGTAGGAAAATATTCTAGTAATGTTACAAAATCATTTCTTTTCCGACACAGTAGTTTAATATTCATGTTTCCACCTGCGAGAGTTTATGGTATTATTTATATGTACAAGCTGTTCGCTATCAGATATAAAAATTCTGTCCGAGGTGAAGCATGAACCTAAATGAGCCCCCCAGCAAAAGCATCGAAGTGAGTACACCGGATTCTGCTCACAAACATCAGAACAGAAGTAACAAACTATTCATCGTGATCGCTCTAATTTGTTTTGCGGCTGCCTCAGTGGCCATTGCAGTCCATTTTCTGTCGGGACAACCCGTAAATGCTGTTGTTGAATCTATGCCTTCTTCAACAGCAACAGCCGCTGACAACGCGATTTCTGATAAGCTCATTGTCTTAGACGCAGGCCATGGCGGCTTTGATCCCGGCACATTGGGCGTTACCGGCACAGAAGAAGACGGAATCAATTTGCTTGTGGCCAACCATTTAAAAGACTTACTCGAATCATACGGGGCAAAAGTCATTATGACGCGTACCGATGAAAACGCCATTGCCGATACAAAAGATGCGGATATGGCAAAGCGTCGCCAAATCATAACCGACAGCGGGTCGGATATTGTTGTGAGTATTCATATGAATGCGTTTTCTGAGAGCAGCGTTTCCGGTCCGCTTGTGATATTTATGCAGGGCTCTTCCAAGGGCGAAAAGCTTGCAAAATGTATTCAGCAAAATTTGTTGGATATTTTAAAACCCAAACAGCAAAACAGTGCTCGATCAGGTGACTTATACATACTGCGCAGCGGATTGCAGCCCTGCGTGATAGTTGAATGCGGATATCTGAGCAATGAAGAAGAAGAGCAGCTTCTTTTGCAGGATGATTATCAAAAGAAGGTCGCCGACGCAATATGCAGCGGCATAAACCAGTATTTCCAGACTATCAAAGAATAAATGGTGAGATTTCTCCTGTTTGAACAGTTCGATTAGAGACATAATAATGACTAAGTCATTAAACTAAAGGAGTATTTTATGGAATGCAATATTATGGTCGTCAAGATCGAAGCCCGAAGAGAGGATTCTCCCAAGGTACAGGAGGTTCTATCGCGTTTCGGCTGCTCTATTAAAGTCAGACTGGGGCTGCATGAAACGCATGAAGTATGTTCTGATGAAGGCATACTCATTCTCCAGCTTTGCGGTGAAACCAAAGAAATGTTTGAACTGGAACACGCATTAAATTCAATGGAAAGAGTCGCGGCCAAAATGGTGGTGCTGGATTAACATTGGAAACTGATGGCGCCTCGGTAGAAATAATGCATGAAAAGCTTGAATAAGAGCATCCAGCTAGCCTTTTTGGTGTTAAGTGTCTTGTTGGCACTGTTTGCATTTGGGTGCAGTACTGAATACAGCACGCGAGGATTACCTGCAGACAGCCCGTCACCCGCACCGGAGAGCACAGCATCACGTTCATTACCACTATCTGTGCCGTCCCAGAGTATTGCAACTTCAATACCAGCTGCAGCATTGAGCGAAAAGCTGCTGCAGCATGGTTCATATAAAAATGGAGATCGCGGAGATGAAGTTCTGTTGCTTCAGAATATGCTGATTGAACTGGGGCTTGACCCGGGAGAGCCCGATGGGGTATACGGGGTACAGTTAACAAAAGCGATAAGGAATTTTCAGCTCTATGCCGGACTTTCTCCTGATGGCATTGCAGGAGAAAAGACAGCGGCAGCCCTTCTTGAACGATATAACGATGCGTTGACAGCGTGCAGTCAGACGGACAAACCGCTTCAAGGACATACTATCGGCATTGATCCGGGTCACCAGCGTCATGATAACGACAGGTTGGAGCCTGTGATGCCGGGCAGTCAGGAACTTAAAAAAATGGTGTCAGTCGGTACTGTGGGGCGGTATACCGGGGTACCCGAATATGTGATCAATTTGCAGGTAGGGCTCAAATTGAAAAGAAAGCTGGAAGCGCTGGGGGCTGATGTAATAATGACGCGCCAAACACATGGCGTTGACATTTCTAATGCCGAAAGAGCAATGCTGATGAATGACGCCGGCGTGGACTGCTGGCTCAGAATCCACGCGAACGGCGAAGACGATCCGAATATAAGCGGGATGTTTATACTTGTTGCCGACAAAGGTTGCATGAATAGCCCCTCAGACGGTATTCAGAAACAAAGCGTCGTTTTGGCTGATAAGCTGCTGACAAGCGCTGTAAGTTCCACAGGGGCAATGAATCTTGGCATCAAGATACGAACTGATCAAACCGGATTTGGCTGGTCGTCCGTTCCCGTCTGCAATATTGAAATGGGTCATATGACCAATAAGACTGAGGATTATCTGCTCGTTTCTGAGAGGTATCAAAGCCAAATTGCCGATGGGCTTTGCGCAGGCTTCATTGAGTATTTTGATCATTCGAATAATAGTTGAACACACTTTCATTTTCAATCTTGAATCTGTATTGTCCTTCTTTTGATATGTTTTTCATGATCATTAATTAAAGAAACTGTTAATCTATGTATTGTACATATGTGGTAATATGATATTATAAGCATAATTATTATTCGCAATAAAAATAGTATCCCAAATTTTTCATAAGGAGTACATCCAAATGATAAAAGAATTTAAAGCGTTTGTCTCCAAGGGCAATGTAATCGATCTTGCTGTCGGTGTCATCATTGGCGGTGCTTTTGGAAAAATAGTATCATCGCTGGTGAATGACATTATTATGCCGCTGGTCGGTATAATTCTTGGAGGTTTGAAATTTACTGAACTCAAAGTAACGGTGGGGGAAGCATCAATTGCTTACGGTTTGTTCATTCAAAGCGTTGTTGATTTCTTTATCATTGCCCTTTGTATCTTCCTTATAATAAAGCTCATCAACAAATTACGTAAGAAGAAGGAGGAAGAGCCCGCAAAAGCACCAGAGCCGCCTGCTCCTTCAAAAGAGGAATTGCTGCTCACAGAAATCAGGGATATACTTAAAAACAAGTAAAATCTTTGGCACATTCCACTCAACATGGATGTGCCTTTTGTTTTATTTCCTTTGTACTGCGAGCTGTATTTTGCGAAAGGTCCGGTTATTTTAATGAATTACTCAATTCAATTATCGAGCTTATCAGTTTCCGATTTCAAATCAATTATCTTGGGTAAGGAATTGCTTCCATCGCGGAGATTTATCGTTGATAACATAGATGACGTTTTTTTAAAAATTCAAAGCCAGGGTATCGATGATCTTCAGACATTGAAATCAACCTTGAACAACTCTAAAAAGGTTTCCTCACTTGCGGAACATTCGGGAATTCCTATGGAATATCTAACCGTTCTAAAGCGGGAACTCCACGCGCTGGAGCAGTCTCCTGTTTTGCTTAGTGATTTCGGCATCATGGATGGTTCTGTGATTGAAATCCTTACTGCTCAAGGTATACGTACATCCCGGGATTATTATGAGCGAGCTGGCAATATTAAATTGGATGACTATACTCAAAGCATGCTTTCATCATTGTGTGACCTCATCAGGGTCAATGGCATCGGAACTGCGGCCGCAAAGGCTTTCTTCGCTGCAGGTTATCAAAGCGTTAAAGATATTGCCGATGGTGAAGCTGAGGACATGCTGGAACGGATATCCCAGGAAAACAGCAAACGCCAATTCTACAATGGCCGCCTTGGGATTAAGGACATGCAATATTGTATCGATAACGCTAAATTGTTGCTGCGTTTCTCGGGCTAGCTGTCTACTCCAAACTCATCTCCCTTAATATTTTAGCTTGACTCAAGCTGATTGTTAATGCTAAATTCTCAATGCATGGTATGGCTAAGTATGAGAGGTGAATGATGAAACCGGACTGGAAAAATAACACGGCACGATTTTTATTCTGTCAGGCGATATCATTATTCGGATCATCCTTGGTTCAATATGCCATCATGTGGCATATCACACTGAGAACCGGCTCCGGTGTTATGATGATGATATCCATCATCTGCGGTTTTTTGCCTACCTTTTTCCTGTCGCCGTTTGCTGGGGTCTGGGCTGACAGGTATAACAGGAAACTTCTTATCATTCTTTCCGACGCGGGGATCGCGTTTTCAACGCTGATACTCGCCGTGATTTTTCTGTTGGGCTACAACGAAATATGGCTGCTTTTTGTGGTTTCTGCTGTGCGTGCGCTTGGGACAAGCGTTCAAGTGCCAGCCGTGGGTGCCCTGCTGCCGCAGCTGGTTCCAGAGGACAAGCTGACACGTGTTAACGGAATCAACGGAAGTATTCAGTCGGCCATTACACTGCTATCGCCTATGGTCAGTGGTGTTTTGCTTTCCTTCGCATCCATAGAAATAGTATTCTTCATTGATGTTGTTACAGCTTGCATTGCCGTATTTGCCATGCTCTTCACAGTGAAAGTAGAATCCCATGCAAAAGCAACTCAAAATCAACAGGTAAGTTATTTCGAAGATTTTCGTATGGGCCTTCGATATATCAGCAAGCATATGTTTATTAAACAGTTCTTTATCTACGGAGCGGTTTTTTTCTTTCTTGTTACACCGGCTGCTTTTCTCACGCCGCTTCAGGTGGTGCGCAGCTTCGGCAATGACGTATGGCGGCTGACAGCTATCGAAATTACTTTTTCGGTTGGTATGATGCTGGGTGGTTTTCTCATGGCCTCCTGGGGAGGGTTCAAAAACAAAATACACTCCATGGCAATGGCAGGCTTTGCCATTGGTATCTTTACTATTGCGCTGGGTGCAGTGCCGGTGTTCTGGCTCTATCTGCTTTTTATGGTGCTGACAGGTCTGGCCATACCCGTTTTCAGCACACCTGCTACTGTACTTTTGCAGGAAAAGGTGGAGGAGGATTATATGGGGCGCGTTTTCGGTGTTTACGGAATGATATCAAGCGCCATGATGCCGCTTGGTATGCTGGCTTTCGGGCCTGTATCTGATTATGTGCGTATTGAATGGCTGCTACTTGGCACAGGTGCATTGGTGCTTGTACAGAATGTATTCATGCTGGGCAGCAAAGCTTTGCTGCAGGCCGGAAAACCTGTTGAAAAGACAGCGCCCCCGCAGGTTTAATAGATTCCGATTGCCCGAGAGATGTCTGTGGTAAAGATAATTCCGCGGCCTGGCTCATCAATCATCAGCTTCTCCCGTATCGCATTCGTTATGATGTCTGTTTTTGAAACCTCAGCAATAATCAGCACGATTTCCTTCTCCGGTTCTATCTCCATGGCAAACAGCTTGCTGGTCTCATGAATACCAGAACCGCGGGCATTGATAATGGTACCCCCGCGAGCGCCCGCTTCAGTTGCCGCCTCTACTACGGATTCTGCCAGTCCACGCTCCACAATAGTGAAAATAGCTTTATACATATTTATCCCTTCTTCCTGTCCAAAAGTCTCGCCTGAAAAGCTGTTGATTCCAAAAACATTATCCAAGGGTATGAGAAAACCAATGCCATGTCCCTTTTTTTCAAAACGCAGTTCTCTATCAAGCCCAACAAGAGCATGTTCTGCTGTAAGTTTTCCCGCGACCATAACCACAATTTCTTTTCGAATATCAGACAGCTCTAAAAAATTCAGCAGACGGTTCCTGATGGTTCCTTTTCCCAAAGTCAGCGTACCGCCTTTTACACCGTGCTTTTTTGCAATATTGAGTACGCGGCTCCCGTTCCCACAGTCAGTAATTACAACCAGCAATGAGAATCCTATAGCATTCATATTATCGATCTCCTTTGATCGTTTTGCGCCGGTAGATCAGTCCGAGAATCTGGAGTGTTATCAAAGGTATCAGAGCCACCAGCGCTATCGTCCCAAAACCGTCAATCAAAACGTCAGCACCAACAGTCGCGCTTGCCGCGCCCTGCGTAAATGCAAGTATGAATGTCGCTGTCATCGGTCCTGACGCCACTCCACCTGAATCAAATGCGATACCGACAAATAGTTTCGGACCGATAAACATTAATCCAACAGCAATTGCATATCCCGGCAACAGATAATGCCAAAGCTGAATAGAAGGAACCAATATCCTTATTGATGTCAAAGCAAGAGCAAGACCAACTCCAGCAGCCAGCGCAATTAGCACGAATACCCTTTTAACCGAGCCGCTGGTGACTTCTTCGATCTGATGCGTCAGAATATGGACCGCTGGTTCTGCCAATATTGTAACGGTTCCAAATACAAACGCAATAAAAATCACCAGAAGTTCAGAACCTTTGGAGGCGATCGCATAGCCCATTGTTACGCCGACGTCCATAAAGCCCGCGCTTACGCCCAACATAAATATCGTCAGACCCACAAAGGAATAAACAAAGCCTTTCAATATTCTTGCGAATGCTCTCACACGCAGCTTGAAAGATATCTTTTGAAATATAAGGAATAAAACCAGCAGAGGACTGAGCGCCAGAGCGCTTTCGTAAGCAAGATGGGGGAGCTTAAGCAAAAACGGTTCAAGCAAGTGTGTGTTGGCAGAGGTAACTTCTGAAATATCACTGTTCAGCTCTCCCGACCCGGAAAAGAAACTCATCAGCATGACGGCTATGATGGCACCTGTAGATGCAATTGCTACGAGTCCGAAGCTGTCCTTCTCTGAACCTTTACTGTCCTTCTTCATTGCGGAAATGCTGAGAGATAGCGCCAGTATAAACGGCACTGTAAGCGCTCCGGTAGTGGCGCCCGAGGCGTCAAAGGATATCGCTAAAAAACCGCGCGTGGTAAAAAGAGACATCACTCCGATTATCAAGTAAAGTCCGGCCAATATCCAGTAAAGCGGCACGTTGTAAACAATCCTTATAAGACCGAGTGTAAGAAGCAAGGATATGCCAATGGAAACAACGACAATGATACTCATTTTTGATATTATTCCGGATGTTACTGTTTCCACCTGGCCCGCCAAAATATGAAGATCAGGTTCCGCAATAGATATCAGGAATCCTAGTATTATTCCGCCAATTACGACTATCCAGATCCTTTTTGATTTCGTGAACAGGTGTCCAAGCAGACTGCCGATGGGCGATATACAAATATCGACACCAACAAGAAATATAGATAATCCAACAATAATAAAAACAGCACCCACTAAAAAACGGTAAAGTTTTATTGCGTCTATACCTGCAATAAAAAAGTGTAGAATGAGAACGATTACAACGATCGGCAGGACAGAGAAGCTGACCTCTTTTACTTTTTGTGTGAAAACACCCAATTCTGATTCCTGCCTTTAAAGAATGATTATTTAAATCATAGCATATTTAACAAAGAAGAAACAACAGCATTGACAACATAGAAAAAATGTAGTATTACTTATTTAGTAAATTACTAACGAGGTTGAATATGAAAATTCCAACAAGCTTAAAGCATAAACCAGTTATCGTCTCTGAGGACTATGCCAATGTGGATGGCCGAATGGCTTATCAGTCGGACGCTCAAGGGCTGTCTGTGGGATTGGCCCAATGGAATGATCGCGGTCGGGTTGATATATCTGCGAAGGTTTGGCGCTATACCGGAGAAAAATGGTCACGCCAATCTGAAGAACTGCCGCTGCACAGGGTTTTGGATCTGGCCATACTCGTCAGCCGTGCGGTGGCCTATTTTCGTGAAGCGTATCGCTATGATAAACTGTACGACCCTGATCAGCCTGTTATAGACAGAGTGGGAATGCAGGGTGATGCAATGACTGTTTCGGTATGTAAAGATAACCCATTGATAGACGAGGATATCAGGCTTTTTTCTGATGTGCTTGCAAAAAACGATGAGTTGATCGGCGAACGTCTGGCAGTCTTATCACGCATGTTGAAATCTATGGGATATTGATTATGGACAAGAAAAACCGAAAAGAAATGCTGCAAAACTTCAAAAAGCGGTCCATTATCGGGGGCGTATTTGCTATTGTCAATACAGTAACGGAGAAGAAGCTGCTGGGCATGACGACAGATATTCAAGGCAGTTATAATCGCTTTGAATTCGCGCAAAGCGTCAACAGCTGCATCCATCCGCGGCTTCAGCATGACTGGGAAAAACTCGGCGGGCATGCCTTCCGTTTTGATGAGCTTGAGCTGTTGGAGAAAAAACCAGAGCAAAGTGACAGCGACTTTCTTCACGATATAGAAGCGCTTTTTGATATGACAACGAACGGGGCTTTACCGGACAGATACGAATAATTTGTCAGATAGACATGTCCGTTTACCGCGTTCGCGTTTGATCTTCGTAAAGACGCTGAATTGAACGGTCATATGTTTTCTCCCCCTCTTTGGAAAAAAGGCACCCTGGTGCCTCGCCCAAGCGGCGGTGATATGTGACACATTCGCAGCACTTTCCATGGTGTGAGCAGGAAGTATAAGTACAGGTGCATTTAACTGAATTATCGCAGGACATAGTTAACTTCTCCTGATAAATAGTTTAGTTATAGTATAAAGCAAACGGTTTGCTCTTTCAATATAAGTGCGAATGTTCAGGATAGCCGAAAGGGGGCAGATAAAGGTTGAGCGTACATGACAAGGTAAGTACCGGTATCAAAGGATTCGACGATATCATTGATAAACTGCGCCTCGGCGATAACGTAGTCTGGCAGGTTGACGATATTGAAAGCTATCAGAAGGTGGTTCTGCCTTACGCTGTGCAAGCACGAAATGACGGACGACGGCTGGTTTATGTCCGTTTCGGACAACATATGCCGCTTCTTGACGGCGATCAGGCATACATTGTGGAAGTGGACGCAAGCCGTGGGTTTGAGAGCTTCGCTATTGCGGTTCACTCACTTATTGAGCAACAGGGGCAATATGCGTTTTACGTATTTGACTGCCTGACAGATCTTTTGGATAACTGGTATTCTGATCTGATGATCCGGAATTTCTTCAAAGTGACTTGTCCGTTCCTCTTTGAGCTTGATACCATTGCGTACTTCGCTATAAGAAGAAGTGCGCACACATACTCAACGATCGCCGGTATCAGAGAGACGACGCAGCTGCTGCTTGATCTGTATAGTGTGGCGGGGGAGAGCTACATCCATCCGCTTAAGGTTTGGCAGCGGTACTCCCCGACAATGTTCTTCCCGCATCTTATACGGGGACAGGAAGCGGTCAGTATAACGGCAAGCGCTCAGGTCGCCGGACTTTTTTCCAGCATTGACAGGAGCGGACGCCCGCTTGAATACCTCAGCAAAATCAGGGAAAATATATCGGCTTTCCCCGAGCGGGCGGATCAGCATAAAGACCTGCTGCTTTCTATGCTGGTGGGAACAGAATCGCGCATGCGCCTGCTCTGCGAACGGTATTTTACTCTGGAAGACCTGCAGATGATAGCATCCCGCATTATCGGTACCGGGCGAATCGGCGGTAAAAGTGTGGGCATGTTGGCAGCCAGAAAGATAATTGAAACAGAGGCGCCAAAACGTTTTATGCCCTACTTGGAACCTCATGATTCGTTCTATATCGGTTCCGACGTATTCTACACGTACATTGTCCAAAATGGTTGGTGGGACCTGCGAACACGTCAAAAAACGCGTGACGGATACTATCA
The DNA here is from genome assembly GCA_023412005.1 of Bacillota bacterium. Lineage (GTDB taxonomy): Bacteria > Bacillota > Clostridia > Christensenellales > SZUA-584 > SZUA-584. The sequence continues at coordinate 128,247 of JAEYOE010000014.1, read as the reverse complement.
ATACGCAGGTGAGCTGAAGCAGAAGCTGCTTAAAGGCCAGTTTCCTGCAGATATCCAGGAACAGTTTGTCCAGATGCTGGAATACTTTGGCCAATTCCCTATTATAGTACGTTCAAGCTCGCTGCTTGAAGATAATTATGGTAATGCTTTTGCCGGCAAATACGACAGCGTTTTCTGTGTAAATCAGGGTACGCCCAAGGAGCGACTTGAGGCGTTTGAGCAAGCTGTCCGTTTCGTTTATGCAAGCACGATGAATGAGGATGCGCTCGTATACCGGGATAAGCGGGGGTTGCTGGACAGCGACGAACAGATGGCCATACTCGTTCAGCGTGTCTCCGGAGATTATTACGGACACAGCTTCTTTCCGCATGTGTCGGGTGTGGGCAATTCCTCCAACCTGTATGTCTGGGACCGCAGTATTGACGGTGACGCGGGCATGCTTAGGCTCGTGTTTGGTCTGGGAACGCGGGCCGTTGGTCGGATGACCGGCGACTACGCGCGTATCGTCAGCCTTGACGACCCGACGGCGCTGCCACCCATGGCGCTGGAAGATCAACGCAGGTTCTCACAGCATGAGGTGGATGTTCTTTCACTGGATGACAACTTGCTTGTCACAGTATCAGCAGACGAAGCGCTGAGCTACAATCTCAAAACAGACAAGTCGCTGTTTGCTTCGGTTGACAGAATCGCAGCGGCCCGACAGCGCGAACTGGGATATACCCACAAAAAAACACCTTGGCTGCTGCAGTTCAAACGTCTTCTTGAGGATACGGAATTTCCAGCTTTAATGAAGGATATGCTCTCCGTGCTTTCGGGTACATACGAATATCCGGTGGACATTGAATTCACCGCAAATTTCAACGTGGACGAGAGCTTGAAAATAAACCTGGTTCAGTGCCGCCCGCTGCAGACGCGCGGCTACGGAAACACCATTGAAATGCCCAAACCAGGTGAATGCCGCCATTGTTTCTTCTCTACACAGGGTGGATTTATGGGCGGCAATGCCAATCTCGCGATCGATTTTGTGGTCTATGTGGATACACAGTGCTATCTGGCGCGCAGCGATCAGGAGAAATACAGCATTGCCCGAATGATTGGTCAGCTTAACACCGCTCTGAAAGATAATTCCGTCATGCTGATGGGTCCGGGCCGCTGGGGGACAACGACGCCTTCCCTCGGGGTACCGGTGAGCTTCGCAGAGCTCTGTAATATGTCGGTCATCTGTGAGCTCGCTTCCGCTGATGCCGGCTTTATGCCTGAGCTATCATATGGAAGCCACTTCTTTCAGGATCTTGTGGAATCCGATATTTTCTATGTTGCCATTTTTGATGGCAGGCCTGAAGTTATTTTTGATCCGAGTTATGTCAGCAGTCGTCCCAATATATTGACAGAGTACTTGCCTCAAAGCGGTTCTTTTATCGACGTTATTAAACTGGTTCGGTCCGAAGGTCTCCGCATTTATTCCGATGTCGTATCACAGCGGCTTGTCTGCCAATGAAATTTGTATGACCTGTAACGAATACATTCCTTAATTAATACTATCTCGGCTTATTTACGGACGACATACAATTTGTTAAAATATGCTTAGATAATTAAGGAGGCAGCACATGAACGATTTTGTACCAGAGATACATGGAAACCTCCGCAAACACATGGTGAGGGTTCCCGAAATTATCAATCAAGTCAGCGGAATTCGTATTTTCGGCAGACTGATCAAGTCGCTGATTTTTTCAACAGATGTAGCGCTGATCAAAAATTGCAATGCAAACGCTGTCATCGCTGTTTATCCTTTTACGCCCCAACCAACTATTTCCCATGCAATCATCACCGTTTCCGACATTCCGGTTTTCTGCGGCGTAGGAGGAGGAACCACAACGGGTAAACGCGTCATCAATCTGGCAATGGACGCGGAAAACCAAGGTGCCATAGGCGTCGTGGTGAACGCACCGACCCCCAATGATATTATCCGCAAAGTCAAGGACAGAATCGACATTCCGATCGTGATAACGGTGGTATCCGAAGGCACAGATATTGCCGCACGGCTGGATGCGGGGGCGAGCATCATAAACGTATCAGGAGCGGCCAAGACGACAGATATCATTCGCAGCATACGAAAAAGGTTCCCGCAGGTGCCAATCATTGCAACAGGAGGACCCACAACCGAATCAATCCAGAGCACAATCGATGCAGGCGCGAATGCTGTCACTTATACGCCGCCAACGTCTGCTGAGATTTTTAAACAATTGATGGAAAAATACCGCAACGAACTGTGATTTTGTCAATATTCGCTTGCATTTGTACTTATCTTGTGTATAATGTTATTAAATGATTACATATATGTTACGTAATTATTACTATCAGTTGCGAGGTACACATGAAAAAGGTTTTTATCTCGATACTTAGACCGGTTGTCAAAGGGATGTATCGGTTGATAAAAAAAGCAAAGAAACTATTCAGTATTACTGCTCATAAAAAGAAAGCGACTCGTTATAGCTCAGCTGTTCCAGCAGCCAGGTTTGAGACTGTCGGTTCAAATTTAAGGCGTACCGGAAACAGAAAACGCAATCGTTTTTTCTGGAAAGATAAACGCTTTATAGTGGCTGCCAGCGCTGCAGCCGTCATCATCGCTGTGGTTCTGAGCATCGTCATTCCACAGCCCGATGCTTCTGCTGAAACGGTTGAGGTCGCGTTCGCGCCAACGGAACAATCCGATACTGTACAATCGCCCAAACCCACAGAGGTTGAAGTAGCTCCTACGGCTTTACCAACGCCCACAATGATAACCGGACAGGAAGATGATCAATCTATTATACCGTCAACGCGTGACACATCTTCTGACCCATCGATTATAGAGTCTGAACCAGCTCCAACCACACCGGCTGATACCGAACCGGTACCAACAACGGCTCCTGATAAACCCGATCTTGTCCCAGGCTGTACCGATGCCAGAATTCTTGACGTTCAGGAACGGCTTATGGAGCTTGGCTATATGGGGGAGGAGGAACCGACTGACCATTACGGATACGGTACCGAATATGCCCTGCAATTATTCCAGCGCAAACACAGCCTTCAAGTGGATGGGCTTTTAGGAGAGCAGACGCAGGCCGCATTGTTTTCTGAAGACGCCATGCCTTATACTGTAAAGCTTGGAGACAAAGGCACTGATGTATCAGGTATACAGGAACGGTTACAGGATTTGAAGTATTTGAAGGCGGGCAGCACCGGATACTTTGGTACGGATACCGAGTCAGCCGTTAAAAGCTTTCAAAAGCGCAACGGCCTTTCCGTGGATGGCAACGTCGGGGAAAACACGCTTGAGGCCATCTATTCGGACGAAGCAAAGCCGGCGAAGACTACCTCCAGCAGCGGCGGCAGTAGTGGCGGTGGTGGTAGCAGCGGCGGCAGTAGTGGCGGCAGCGACACTACCCAACCGCCACCGGGTGACCCGGATGACGCTTCAGCCGATGCTCTGATCGATTTTGCCAAAACGCAGCTTGGGAAAAAATATGTCCGTGGCGGCAAGGGCCCCAATGTGTTCGATTGTTCCGGATTCGTCTACTACTGTTTGAATCAGGTAGGCTATAAAATAAAGTATATGACGTCCGCCGGCTGGGCAAAGAGCAGCTTGCCCAAGGTTTCTAAAATGTCTGATCTACAGAAGGGCGACATCATCTGCTTTAAGGGGCATGTGGGCATCTATATGGGCGGTGAAAAGATGATTGATGCCTCATCAAGTCAGGGAAAGATTCGTATTTGTTCCAATATATTCGATTCAAGCTACTGGACCCGAAACTTTATCTGCGGCAGGCGGGTATTCTGAACGAAACATATACAAATCAAAACCACCAGTTAAACTGGTGGTATGCACCAGCCCTAAAAGGGCATTTTACTGGCTACGTCTCAAGACGTATTGAAAAGTCCGCCAGTTGCATTACTCGCACTACGACTGTCAAAAGCAGTACTCCTCTCGAGCGCACTGCTTTTGACAGTCTATTTTTTGTCGTTCGCTTCGCTCAATTGCTGTAAGCTAAAGCATTTTTATTCACACCAGCATAGCTGGTGGATTATTACGCTAAAGCACATAAGAAGAGCGTATGAAGATGTATCATACGCTCTTTTTTAAATACTATTTAATTAAATCTAAAACTATTTCGTAACAGTGGTATCGGAAATTTTCATGTCATCATCCGTGATCACCATTGAGTTATCGCCATCGATCCAAAGCCGCTCAAGCCCGTAGAATTCACGCTCGCGCTTGTGGAAGATATGTACCAGAATATCGCCATAGTCAATGACGATCCACCGCCCTTCCCGGTAGCCTTCAATGCGCAGTTGAACACGGCCGATTTCATGCATATGCTTTTTTATCTCATCGCAAAGTGATTTAACATGCACATCTGAACGGCCGCTTGCCAGTATGAAATAGTCGGCCACTATCGTCAGGTGAGACACGTTTAATATGCGGACATCTTCGGCCTTTTTTGCGAAAAGCTGTTTTGCTGCCTGTATTACCTCATCGGTAAATTGGTTTTTCAAATTTGGAAGTTCCTCCTTTTTAATATATCCTCATAGGCTTCAACGCTGCATGGATGCAACGAAAAACCCTTACTCCTCACGAATTCCATGATCTGCTGCAGTGAATGCAGCATTGCCGCGTCTATATCTTGGTACGCCAGTATGCGTATGTCTTCGATGCCGTCAAAACACCGCCCTGGTTCTATAAGATCGGCCATATACACAATCTTTTCGAGCATTGACATATTGGCACGGCCCGTCGTGTGCCACCGTATGGCTGATAATATATCCTCGTCGTCAATACCAAGATCGGCAGCTACCATTGCGGCACCTATCTTGCCATGCAGCAGCTCCGGATTATCGGTTTCAATCTTATCGATACTTACATTATATCTCCCGGCGATGTTTTGCAACCCATGTTTGCACGAACCCTTTGCAACATCATGCAACAGCCCGGCAACATAAGCTTTTTTTTGATCTACGCCGTACCTTTCGGCCAGCTTCTCTGCTTCCTCGGCGGACCGTTGGGAATGCAGCAGCCTATGCCCATCGATATGCTTTTCAAGATATTGTTCCAACCGGGTCAGATCATATGTCATTCAAACCTCTGCGCTATATACGTTATTCTGCCGAATATATTGTGCCACTTTTTCCGGGACCATACCTTTCGCAAACACATTCTCGGATGCCAGCATCCGGATCTCAGTCGAAGAAACTGCGGGGCCGCATTCTTGCGCTACATGAATTTTGTGTCCATACTCGTTGTTGAGCTTATCTGCATACTGGCGCACCTTGATATCATCCTGCCCGGGACGCAGAATACATATGAAGTCAGTAAGACGGAACACGCGTTCTATATTCTTCCATGTTTTTAGTTCAAACAGTGTGTCCGCGCCGATAATATAGTAAAAATCTGTGTCCTTGCGGATACGGTTAAGCATTTCCATCGTATCGACGGTATAAGTATATCCACTGCGGTCCGTCTCAATCGTGCTGACCGAAAAACGCACTTCTTCTTCAATCGCCAGACGGATCATGTCAAGCCTGTTTGAAGCAGGCGCAACGCGTTCATCACTTTTATGGGGAGGGGTACCCAGAGGCAGGAAAACAACTTCACCCAAAGAAAACTCATAAAGAGCAATATATGCCATGCTGATATGACCGCAATGTATCGGATTAAATGTACCGCCGAGCAGCCCGACCCGGTTGTTTTTCGTAACAATGCACTTGGTCTCCAAGTTGGAAAACTCAAATATATCCTGCTGATAAACGCTCATTTGCTTATTATACACCAATGTTTTGGGGTTCACAAGTTATGCATGTATACGTATGGCTATATGTGTCAACAATGATGACAGGAGGACATTGAATATGGATACCAAGTTGATCCGATATTACAAAAAACAAATATACGGCGGGCGTTCAATGATAGCCAGGCTTTTTGACTTTATCGTTCTGCGGTTGATAACGCTATTTATTATATTCCTGACAGTGCTGTATTTCAGCCGTTCATTTACTGTAGCCTTGCTTATATCCGTATTTATAACATTGGCAGTCAGTTTTACTCTGGCACTGGTCAGACGCAAAAGAATCCGGCGTTATATTGAGAAAGACCTTCTTCGCATCAAGCAGAAGTGCCTGCTGGAAGAACTGACGATGCTGGATGCTGACTGCTACTCTGATTATATTGCGCGCCTGTTTGACGGTTTTTCTGATATCACTCCAAACGAAGATGGTTTTACCGCAAACAAGGAAGATGTCGTCTATTATGTTTTGCACAACCATCCGGGTTCTGTCTGCGGTATTGATAAAGCGGTTAATATCAGACGAAAAATCAAGAATGAAAGTGTGGTCATTGTCTCGCTCAGCGATTACAGCGAAACCGTCAGGACTTTTTGTTTGGGTCACGGGATTAAGCTGATTTCGGGTAAGGATATATTGAAGGCTGCGGCAGATAAGGACATGCTACCCAATGAAGACACGGCTCAGCAAAAAGCACGTAACGAGATGAGCGAAACCATCGTTACTTTGGAAAAGCTCAAAAGCACTGCTTTTAGCAAAAGCAAAGTCAAGGCTTACATTTTCTGTAGCCTGATCGTCATGTGCTGGCCTCTGGTGACAGGTTTTCGTATCTACTATCCGATCATCGCGGTAATTTGTTTCGTTATGGCGGCAGTTACTTTTCGAAAAAACAAATCACATGAAGAAAGTCACGGCGTTGGTATAACCTGACTTGACAAAGATATGACAAGATACTAGAATTAGAGTGGTTTCTAATAAGTGAAATGAGCTTATGTTGGATACTGGATTTCTTTATTAGCGAGCCAACCACACGGCCTGCCATCATCATAACAGATAAATTGGCCGTGCACGGCAGACATTAGATATACGAGAAATATTATAAGGGGGTATACTTGTCTGCACAAAACTAAATAAGGAGGTGCGACATACTCAGTGGAAGTTTGGCTAGTTGTGCTGCTTCTCGTAGCCGCGGCAATTGCAGGCATTTGTGCAGGTTATCTGTACAGAAGACACATTGCCGAAGCGAAGGTTGAGAAAGCCGAAGACGCCGTAAAAAGGCTCATCGTTGACGCTCAGAAAAAAGCCGAAGCAGTCAAAAAGGAAACGGTCCTTGAAGCCAAAGAAGAAGTCCACGCATTAAGAACCGAATTTGAAAGAGAATCCAAAGAAAGACGAAACGAAATCCAGAGAGTCGAGAGAAGGTTGGTCCAGCGTGAAGAAACGTTGGATAAAAAAGTCGCGAATGTAGAAGCGAAGGAAGAGCAGGTCAACAAGCGTTTAAAGGAAATCACGAAACGCAAGGAAGAGATTGATCAGACCTTCGCGGATCAGATTGAGCAGCTCGAAAAGATTTCCGGCATGACAAGTGAAGATGCCAAGAATCTGCTGCTTGAAAAGGTTGAACAGGAAACACGGCGTGACATGGCGATATATGTCCGGGAAATCGAAAGCCGCTCCAAAGAGGAGGCGGACAAGAAATCCCGCGAGATCATTGCCAACGCCATACAGAAATACGCAGCTGACCATGTAGCGGAGAACACTGTATCCGTCGTATCATTGCCAAACGATGAGATGAAGGGCAGGATCATAGGCCGGGAAGGGCGTAACATTCGTGCACTGGAAACAGCAACCGGCATCGATCTGATCATTGATGATACCCCGGAAGCCGTCATACTGTCAGGCTTTGATCCGATAAGAAGGGAAATTGCCCGGATATCGCTTGAAAAGCTGATCATTGACGGGAGAATCCATCCCGCGCGCATTGAAGAAATGGTGAAAAAGGCGCGCAAAGAGGTGGAAAAGGAGATCCGTGACGCAGGCGAGCAGGCGGCCTTTGAAACCGGCATCCATAACCTGCATCCGGAAATCATCAAATTGCTGGGCAGATTGAAATACCGCACCAGCTACGGCCAGAATGTGCTCAAGCACTCACTGGAAGTGGCACATCTGGCAGCGGTGATGGCTGCAGAACTGGGCGCAAACGTCAAGTTGGCCAAGCGCGGCGGACTGCTGCATGACATCGGCAAAGCGGTGGATCACGAGGTGGAAGGGCCGCACATACAGATTGGCGCGGACCTTGCCAAGAAATATCGCGAAGCCAATGATGTGATACACTGCATACAGGCGCATCATGGCGATATCGAAGCTCAAACTGTAGAAGCGGTGCTTGTGCAGTCAGCGGATGCGATATCGGCAGCGCGGCCTGGTGCAAGAAGAGAAACTCTCGAAAACTACATAAAACGTCTGGAAGCTTTGGAGGAAATTGCGAATTCGTTCTCGGGTGTCGACAAGTGCTATGCCATACAGGCGGGACGCGAAGTCCGCATATTGGTGAAGCCCGAGGATGTGGATGATGCAGGAATGCATCTGATGGCTAAAGACATCGTCAAGAAGATCGAAAAGGATCTGGACTATCCCGGCCAGATCAAGGTAAATGTCATCCGGGAAACGCGGTCTGTAGACTACGCAAAGTAACAAATCAGAAGAGCTGCATAAAAGCGGCTCTTCTTTCATTACGGGGAGGTTGTCCATATGTACAGGATAGCGGATGCCCATTCTGATTTTCTGTCATATAACACGCTTGAAGAAAATGACGGCCGGTTATTTGATCACATCGATGCGGAGCGATTGAAAAAGGGCGGTGTCGCTCTGCAGGTGCTGGCGGTTTGGGTGCCCCCCGAACATAAGGACGTGAAAGAAGCAGGTCTTGCCCAAATGCGTTTTTTGCAAACGTGGGTACAAAGCCGCGCAGATATACGACTGTGTACCCGTGCCGAGCATATGGCTTACAATCAAAGTGTCTGTGCCATACTTGCGATTGAGAGCGGTGAATCGATAGACTGCAGCCTCCCTAATATACAAAAGGCTTATGACTTGGGCGCAAGAATGCTGAGCCTGACATGGAACGACGAGAACGCATTCGGCTGCGGATGCATGCGGGAGGGCGGATTGAAGCCTGACGGGCTTGCTGCCGTGGATGAACTGAACCGTCTGAACATGGCGCTGGATGTATCGCACATCAACGAACAGGGCTTCTGGGAGGCCGTGGAGCGTTACAGAGGTGCACCGTGCGCCTCGCACTCCTGTGTTTACGATTTGTGTTCAGCCCCCCGCAATTTAAAACGCAACCAGATAACTCATATCATTTCCAAAAACGGCTATATTGGCATCAATTTCTTTACAGAATTCCTTTATGGCCGCCGTGCTTATATTGGTGACATACTGGACCATATAGAGTACATACTGGCTTGCGGAGGAGAAGAAAATGTGGGGTTTGGTTCCGACTTCTGCGGTATACAGTATACGCCGGAAGGCCTGGATTCCGTTGCGGACTATCAGAAGCTGCCGGAAGCCATGCTCCGGCGCGGTTACAGTGACGCTTTGGTAAAGAAAATTAGCTATGGCAATTTTGCCCGATATGTATTAGAATTTTTACATTAATCACAAGGTAGGAACTATGAAGAGTATCTATGAAAATCCGCTGATTACCCGATATGCATCCCGGCAGATGGGAGAGGTCTTTTCCGACGATCATAAATTCCGTACTTGGCGGCGTTTGTGGATTGCGCTGGCTGAGTGCGAACAGGCGCTGGGGCTTCCCATCAGCAACGAGCAGATCAATGAGATGAAACAGCATGCCGATGATATCAACTACGACGTCGCAGAGGCACAAGAGCGGCTCGTACGGCATGATGTGATGGCCCATGTCCACGCTTTTGGCGAGCAATGTCCCAAAGCACGTCCCATCATCCACCTGGGCGCGACCAGCTGCTTCGTGGGCGACAACACCGACCTCATTGTCATATACGAGGCGCTGGAGCTCATCGAAACCAAGCTCGCCAGCGTTATTGAAAACCTGTCCAAGTTTGCGCTGGATTATAAGGACATGCCCACACTGGGCTTCACGCACTTCCAACCGGCACAGCTTACAACCGTTGGCAAGAGAGCGTCACTGTGGATACAGGATTTGCTCATAGACCTTAATGAGTTGAAGGCGATCCGAAAGGATTACCGGCTGCGTGGTGCAAAAGGCACCACCGGCACCGGGGCCAGTTTTCTGTCGCTGTTCGACGGGGACGCGGCCAAAGTCAGGGCGCTGGACGAAGCCGTATGTAAAAAAGCGGGCTTCCATTCATCTTACGCCGTGACGGGACAAACCTATCCCCGCAAGTTTGATTCGATGGTGCTGAACGTGCTGTCTCTGATCGCCCAGAGCGCCTACAAATTCAGCAACGACCTGCGTCTCCTGCAGAATCTCAAGGAGATGGAGGAGCCGTTCGAGAAGAACCAGATCGGCTCATCTGCCATGGCATACAAGCGCAACCCGATGCGCAGCGAACGCATGGGTTCCCTGTGCCGTTTCGTGATCTCCCTGCCCGTCAACGCGGCTGTCACCGCCTCCACGCAGTGGTTTGAGCGCACGCTGGATGACTCCGCCAACAAGCGTCTGGTAATACCGCAAGGCTTTTTGGCAGTAGACGCGATACTCAACCTTTATCTGAACATCACGTCCGGTCTGGTCGTATATGACAAGGTCATCAAGAGCCATATCGATCAAGAGCTTCCCTTTATGGCAACCGAGACAATATTGATGGAAGCCGTCAAGCGCGGGGGTGACAGGCAGGCGCTGCACGAACGCATCCGCGTCCATTCTATGGCTGCGGCTGAGCGCGTTAAGATGCTTGGAGAATCAAACAATCTTATCGAACTGATCAAGCATGATAAAGCCTTCGGTCTTACTGCAAATGAGATCGACGCACTGATGGACCCGACGGCATTTACCGGCTGCGCGGCTGTTCAAACACAGTGCTTTGTCAACGAGCACGTACGGCCAGCATTGACGGCTTACGCGGACAAGCTGGGCGTCAAGGGCGAAGTGAACGTGTAAAAATGTAATAAATATGTAAAAATCCTCAACCGCTCAGCGATTGAGGATTTTAGTGGCAGGGGAGACGCGATTCGAACACGCAACCCTCGGTTTTGGAGACCGATGCTCTACCGTTGAGCCACTCCCCTTTAACAGACAATCGATATTATAACCAATTCCGCATGACGCGTCAATAGGAGGAATGAAAATGAAGACATTCACAGTGGGTTTTATTGGAGCAGGCAATATGGCAGCCGCCATTATAGAAGGTTCAATCGGCAAAAAAGTGATTTCCGCGGAAAATATACGGGTTTATGATATTGATTCGGCAAAGCTGGATGATATGAAACAAAGGCTGGGTGTACTGACTGCCAACAGACTCTCCGAGCTGGTGGAAAGCGTTGACATCGTTATTCTGGCTGTGAAACCTAACATCATTGGTGCCGTGCTTGAGAATATAAAGGATATTATCGGAAGCAAAGCCGTTGTGTCCATTGCGGCGGGGTGGAGCGCCGACAGACTTAAAACTGTTATCGGCGCGGACAAGAAGGTGTTGCGTCTGATGCCCAATACGCCGCTGATGGTGGGAGAGGGGATGACGGTTATTGAAGTCCCGCACTCCGTATCCGAAGATGAATATGTATTTATAGAAAATATGTTCTCATCTATTGGCCGTGTGGAGCAGGCGCCGGAAAGACTGATGGATGCGGTGACCGCCGTTTCCGGCAGTGGGCCCGCCTATGTATTCCTGTTTATCGAGGCGCTGGCCGACGCAGGTGTGCTGTGCGGCTTGCCACGCGCTCAGGCGCTGGAATTGGCCTCTCAGACGGTACTGGGGGCAGCCAAGATGGTGCTGGAAACAGGCAGCCATCCCGGAGCGCTGAAGGATGCCGTATGCTCACCGGGCGGCACCACGATCGAAGCCGTCAAATCACTGGAAAATGATGGGTTGCGCGCCGCTGTTATCAACGCAGCAGAGAAATGCGCCGCAAAATCGCGGTCCATGAGCAAATAACATGAAGATAGTGACAGCATATACGGATGGCGCGTGCTCATATAATCCCGGTCCGGGCGGTTGGGCGGCTGTGCTACTGTACAAAGGCCATGAAAAGGCCATCAGCGGCTATGAATCCGAAACCACCAACAACCGAATGGAGCTAAGGGCTGTTCTGGAAGCTTTTCTGGCGCTGAAGGAGCCTTGTGAAGTGCATGTGTATACTGACAGTGCATACATTCACAACGCGTTTGAAAAAGGCTGGATAGACCGCTGGCAGCGTAACGGCTGGAAGAACGCGTCCAAGCAGCCTGTTGAGAACCAGGACCTGTGGAAAGGCATTCTGGATGCCTCTGGGATACACAGGGCTGTCTACAACAAGGTAAAAGGGCATGCAGGCGACAAGTACAACACGATGTGCGATGAGTTGGCCCGTGGAGCCATCAAGAAAAACCAGACGAAAAAGGGATAATAAACTATGCGTAAAAGACATGTTTTGCGCATAGTTTATGCTAAAACTCAAGCCTATTAATGAATCAAGGAAGTATTCAGCTTTGTCCAGATTGAGCCGCACTGAGATGAATGTGCAAAAAACTGAAAAGCTCAAAAACGTGCTCTCGACACTTCCGAAGTTCTGTCTGGAATATTTCCGGAATATCGAGCCGCAGACGACTCTGCTGACGCGCATCAACTACGCTTACGACCTGCGTTTGTTTTTTTCTTTTCTGGAGAATGAGCTGGGCAAAGCCAATGTGACACATATGTCCGCTCGCCAGCTTGAGGACATCACGTACAACGATATGGAACTATATATCGACTATCTGCGGCTCTACTACAAGGACGACGTTGTGATGGAAAACAGTGAAAAAGGCATCGCACGTAAGCTCTCGTCTCTGCGGACGCTTTATCACTACTACTACAACAAAGAAGTCATTACCACGGACGTTACAACGCGCCTGCAGACGCCCAAGATACACGAAAAGCCCATACTGCGCCTGAGCTTCGACGAAGCGCTCAAGCTGCTGCATGTGGTGGAAACAGGCGAAGGCTTTTCATCACGACAGATGAGCTACCACAATATAACAAAAGTACGTGATATGGCCATCATCACGCTGCTGCTGACCACCGGTATCCGTATCAGCGAACTGTGCGCACTGGATATCAGCGACTTCGATTTTTCCTCGCGTTCTTTCAAAGTGCTGCGCAAGGGCGGTAACGAAGCTCTGCTCTATTTCGGCAAGGAAGCTGAGACGGCGCTTAACGCCTATCTGGAGCAGCGCCGAACTTCAGCAGATTATCAGCATAACTCCCCCATGTTCCTTTCACTTCAAAATAAGCGCATGTGTGTTCGTGCTTTACAGGATCTCGTGAAGAAATACGCATCCATCGCCGTTCCGCTGAAAAACATATCTCCGCACAAGCTACGCAGCACCTATGGCACGATGCTATATCAAAGCACCGGCGACATCTATCTCGTTGCGGATGTACTGGGGCATAAGGATGTGAACACAACGCGCAAACACTATGCTGCTGTGGACGAGGAAACGCGCAGACTCATGGCTTCCGAACGGGTACAGTTTCGGAACAGCAACACGGATTAGAACAAATGTTTGTTTTTATTGACATGCCTTTTGTTCTTTGATATGATTCATTTGAAGAGGTGATTATTCATGGATGGTTTAACCAGGCGTCAAAAGGACGTATTTGATTATTTAAAGCGTTATATCAACGATAACGGTTATGCGCCCTGCGTTCGCGATATCTGCGATGCGCTTGACCTGAAATCCACATCCACGGCGCATGCACATCTCACCAAGCTGGAAAGCAAGGGCTATATCTCGCGCGATCCCGCTAAGCCGAGAACCATCATGATACTCGATGGCAGCGTGGTCAAGGAGCGCCTGGTGCCCGTTCCTGTCGTTGGACGCGTGGCTGCCGGCACACCCATCACGGCCGTGGAGAACATCGACGAATACCTCTCTCTCCCCTATTCCCTGCTTGGTTCCGACGACGTGTTCATACTTAACGTAGCGGGCGACAGCATGGTAAACGCCGGCATTTTCGACCGGGACAAGATCATCGCTCAAAAGCAGGATTATGCGCAAAATGGCGATATCGTGGTCGCGTTGATTGAGGACGAAGCCACTGTTAAGCGCTTTTTCGTGGAGGAAGGCCGCGTACGGCTGCAGCCCGAAAATGACAGCTATGCACCGATATACACAAAGCAGCTGGATATTCTGGGCAAGGTGATCGGCGTACTGCGGATGTTCAGATAATATTCATTTCCGTGAGCGCACACATCAGCCCCAGCTTCATGTGGGCGTAAGTCAGCGCCCCTTGTGCATAAACGATATACGGCGGCTTAACCGGCGCATCCGCGGAAAGCTCAATGGATGCCCCCTGTACAAACGTACCCGCCGCCATCACGATCGGATCATCATATCCCGGCATATCCCACGGTACAGGAACTGCGTGGCTGTCTATGGCAGCCGCTTTTTGTATGCCCGCGGTATAAGCGAGCAGCAGTTTTTCGTTCCCCAGCAATATGGACTGTGTGATGTCGCTTCTGGTGTCATTGTGCGCGGGAAATACCTTGTAACCCAGCGTTTCGAACACTTTGGCGCATAGTATGCTGCCCTTTAACGCTTCCCCCACCACGTGCGGCGCCATAAATAGGCCTTGAAAGAAGCTGCGGTAGGAGGCCTCGTACGACCCGACTTCGCTGCCCAGTCCCGGGCACGTATGACGATATTCCGCCAATTCCACCAGTTCTCTTCGACCCGCGACATATCCGCCCGTTGGCGCGATACCGCCGCCCGGGTTCTTGATCATCGATCCGGCAATCAGATCCGCTCCGGCGTCGGTCGGTTCTTCCGTTTCACAGAACTCCCCGTAGCAGTTGTCCACGATCACGATAACCTCAGGGATTATATTTTTGATCGCCGCGATGAAATCTCTGATATCCTTTATACCAAGCGCACGCTGCCACTTATAGCCGCGGGAGCGCTGTATGAACAAAGCCTTAGCGCGTTTGCAGCCACGTATTGTATCAGCGACGCGCTCCATATCAATTGAGCCATCCTCGAGCAGTTCCACCTGCTTATATTGCACGCCAAGGTCTGCCAAAGAGCCGATGTCCTTATCCCGTTGGTTTATTCCGACCACCTGATGCAGCGTATCGTATGGCTGTCCGGTGACACTGATCAGTGTGTCTCCCGGCCTCAAAACGGCGTACAACGCCAGCGAAATGGCGTGGGTACCCGATGATATGTGCGGGCTTAAAAGTGCGTGTTCGGCCCTTGTTATGCGCGCAAAAACATCAGCCAGCGCCTGTCGCCCCTCATCGGAATAACCGTATCCGGTGGTGGGAGCAAAATGGCGTGCGCTGATTTGATTTGCCCGAAATGCCTCTATGACTTTGTATTGGTTGTATTCAGCTGTTTCCTGAACTTTTTGGTAAGCATGCAATAAGGACGATTCAGCGTTGCTTATCAACAACTGAACCGCCCGGCTAATCCCCAGCTGTTCTAAAATATGCATCAATCTTCAGATTGTTCTCTTTGTTTGTCCGAGAAAGTGAAGAACACAGCCTTCGAGGGCGATATCGTGGATACGGCATGCTTGTAGATCATCAACTGTTTGCCGTCACTGTCAAGAATGATCGTAAAGTTATCAAATCCCTTTACCGTGCCTTTTATCTGATAACCATTGGTCAGATGGATAGTCACCGGAACATGTTCTTTACGAACCTGATTGAGGAAGACATCCTGCAGGACGATGACTGATTTCTGCATATTAAAACCCCTTTTCTTTTATTATCTTAATTATTACATTAATCGCATCTTCTATACACAGTGATGCACCAAAGTCAATCCAATTTATACGCTCGTCTCTCTTAAACCACGTCATCTGACGTTTGGCATACCGTCTGGTATTTCGTTTGATAAGCTCTATGGTTTCTTCCAGAGTTTGTTCACCATCGAAGCTGGTGAACAATTCTTTATATCCGATGGCTTTAAACGCATTTACCATCCCATACTGATTATACAACTGCCGCGCCTCTTCAACAAGACCATTCGAGATCATTTCATTGACACGCGCATTGATCCTGTTATAAAGCGTTTCTCTCGGCAGTGAAATACCAATCATCAAAATATCGTCACGCGTATTCTTGCGTCTAAAATCGTACTCGTCCGCACCGCCGTTTTCAATTATTTCGAGCCGCCTGACAATGCGCCTTAAGTCCGTTGGCGCAATGATACTGGCATAAGCTGGGTCTTTTTGTCTGAGTTCATTATACAGGTGCTGTATGCTTTTGTCATCAGCCAGTTGTAAGTATTTTTGTCGAACCGTGTCGTTTGCCGGAGTATTCGTGAAGTCAATATCGTATACCAGAGAATGAATATACAATCCAGTACCGCCTGCAACGACGGGCGTGAGGCCTTTTTCATTTTCTCGATCAATCAATTCAAACGCCGTTCTCTGATACTCCGCAGCCGAATAGGCCTGGTTCGGCGAAACGATATCTATCATATAATGAGGAACGCCTTGCATTTCTCTCGGCGTGATTTTGGCTGTGCCGATATCCATCCCTTTGTATATCTGCATGCTGTCCGCAGATATCACGCAGGAGCCCGACGCCTTTGCCACCTCAACGGAAACCCGGGTTTTGCCGGACGCCGTCGGCCCTGTGATCACCACAAAACGCCTACCCATCATAGCACCCGTTTAAAGCTTTTTTCGATCTGTTTCTTGGTCAACACAGATATCACAGGCCGTCCATGGGGGCATGTGGGGATCACGCTGGTGCGCAGGAAACTATCCACTAAACTCCTCAGTTCCTCATCCGTCAACTTGTCGCCCGCTTTAACGGCGCTGCGGCAGGCCGCCTTGATAATACGTTCTCGCTTGATCACCACATCTTCCGAGCTCTGACCGACTTCAGACAGCGCTGACGCGATCATTTCATACAGCCCGGCGCTGTAGAACAGCATAGGTACCGCGGCGATCTTATATTCCAGCATACCGAAGGGCTCAATGTCGAACCCCAGCATTTGAAAAGCATCTATGTTTTCATCTATCAGATTTTTCTCCGCATGCGAGACCTTGATCACCTCCGGTATCAGCAGCGGCTGAGACCCGTCAAACCGGCCTGAAACAAACTTGTCATACAGAAGCCGCTCATGCGCTGCGTGCTGGTCGATGATGAGCAGGTTTTCTCCCTGTTCCACCAATATATAAGTATCCGCGAAACTGCCGATAAGCCGGTCACCGAAGGACTGGATCAGAGTCTCTGCCTGTTCAGTACCGATTATATCATTTGCCGAGTTTGTATCCCCGTCAATTTCATCAACGCTTGCCGACGATGCGTCGTACAAGATTGTATCCGTCTCATAGCTGCGCACCTCCGTTATATCCTCGGGGGCGGACATTGTCTCCCGCATGACGGTGCGCGAAAATCCGGAGAACAGCGCCGTCTGCATAACATCAGGGCGCGCGTGCATTTCTACCCTTTTTGGTTGTACCGTTTCTGTCGGCTCGGGCGTCGTATCGAGCTTCACAGTTCCGTGCACCTGTTTTCCGGCCTGCGCAACCGCTTCCTTGAGCACATATTCCACCGAGGCTGCATCACGGAAACGAACCTGCAGCTTGTTCGGGTGTACGTTAACGTCCACGGCGCTGGCAGGGAGGAATATGTTAAGCGCGAAGAACGGCGACTCCCCTTTGACCAGCATAGGTCCGTAAGCACTTTTAATCATGTCGTGCAGCGCGCTGTTGCGAACGAAACGCCTGTTGACAAATACCGAACCCTTTTGACGGTTTTTCAGCACCACACCCGGTCGGGATACGAAGCCATCCACGCGTATATCGCCTGCCTCATGTGCCACATGCACGATGTTGTCCAGCAAGTCCGAACCGTATACGCAGTATATGGCATCCCGCAGGCTGCCGTTGCCGGGGCTGTGATAAACGCTTTTACCCTGCGATGTATAATGAAACGATATTTCCGGAAACGCCAGTATGTATCGCGAAATCAGATCGGATACGTATGCCGCTTCATTTGTCTCACTCTTGAGGAACTTGAGCCGGGCAGGAACATTATAGAACAGATTTGTCACAGCGATGGAGGTACCATCCGGCAAACCCGCCGGAGCAACTTCGTCCACGCGCCCGCCCGATACGCGCATGATAGTACCCAGTTCCTCATCGCGGCGCTTCGTTTTCAGCTCCACCACAGCGACGGACGATATGCTGGCGAGCGCCTCGCCTCTAAACCCCTGCGTGCTGATGAAGTTGAGGTCCTGCTCGGTGAATATCTTGCTGGTGGCGTGCTTCTCAAAAACAAGGGAGGCGTCATCAGCCGCAATGCCGGAGCCATTGTCCGTTACACGTATCTCCCGGATACCGCCGCCCGTTATGCTCACGCTGATGGCACTGGAACCTGCGTCGATCGCGTTTTCAATCAGTTCTTTGACGACGCTCAATGGCCGCTCGACGACCTCGCCTGCGGCTATCTTGTCCGATACATTTTTAGCCAGAAGCCTGATTTGCCCCATGTTTAACCCCTGATTTTGTACTTGATCTCGCTCAGCAGCCTGAGCGAATCCAGCGGTGTGATGTTGTCCAGGTTGACGGCATCCAGCATCGCGATCAACTCGTCCTTTTCCAAAGACTTATCCGATTGCCTGCGCTGCCCCAATATGCTGTCATCCTTCTCGATGAGCGCTGCCATAATGCTTTTGGCGCGGTCCGTCACACCGGACGGCACACCTGCCAGCTTGGCAACCTCGATACCAAAGCTCCTGTCCGTTCCGCCTCGGACGATCTTGTGCAGAAAGATGACGGTATCCCCCATCTCTTTGACGGTGACTGAATAATTGCTGACGCCGGATACCACGCCCTCCAGTTCTGAGAGCTCGTGAAAGTGCGTTGCGAACAGCGTCTTTGCGTTGATGTGCTGGCTGATGTACTCCACCACCGACCACGCGATGGACAGTCCGTCCAGCGTGCTGGTGCCGCGGCCTATCTCGTCCAGTATCAACAGGCTCTTCTGTGTGGCATTGTTGAGTATGTTTGCAACCTCGGCCATTTCAACCATGAACGTGCTCTGGCCGGAAGCGAGGTTGTCCGATGCGCCCACGCGCGTGAATATCTTGTCCACGATACTGATGGTTGCGCTGTCTGCCGGTACGAAGCAGCCCATATGCGCTATCAATACAATGAGGGCCACCTGCCGCATATAGGTGCTCTTGCCCGCCATGTTCGGCCCTGTCAGTATCATGATGCTCTCGTCGTCCGAGATATGCGTATCGTTCTTAACGAAGCTTTGCTTTACGAAGGATTCCACCACCGGGTGTCGTCCGCCTGCGATGGTCAGATCCCCGTCATTCATCATTATGGGACGGGCGTAGTTTCTTTCAAACGCTACGGCTGCAAAGCTGCGAAGCAGGTCGATGAGGGCAATGACATCAGCGCTTCTCTGAAAACGGCGGATGTTGTCCGCCAGCGTCTGCCGTATCACAAGGAAGCACTCGTATTCCAGCGATATGCGCTTCTCCTCCGCGCCGGACAGCTTCTCTTCCATTTCCTTCAGCTCCGGCGTCACAAAGCGCTCGCAATTCGCCAGCGTCTGTTTACGAATATAACGGTAAGGCACCAGCTCCAGATACGATTTCGTCACTTCGAAGTAATAACCGAAAACCTTGTTGTAGCCCACTTTTAAGTTCTTGATGCCGGTAGACTGCCGCTCGGCGCTCTCAAGCGCGGCAATCTGCTGCTTACCGCTGTGCGACATCTCTTTGAACTCGTCGATGGCGGCGTTATATCCCGTTTTGATGATGCCGCCCTCTGTAATGCCCGCAGGGGCGTCCTCGTCGATGGAGGCTTCCAGCAGCGTACAGATGTCCTCCATGACGTCAAGTCTGTCGTGCAGGCTGGACAGCATCGTTGAACGGCTGTTCGACAGCGCCTTCTTAAGTGCCGGCAACCGCAACAGCGAGTTCTTGAGCGCCAAACAGTTCCGCGCATCTAGCGTCGCATAGGATATGCGCGTGATCAGCCGCTCTAGGTCGAATATCCCATCCAACGCCGTAGCCACCGCGTCCATGCGCGGCAGTTCAGATTTAAGCTCGTCCACGGCGTCCAGCCGATTATTGATATCGTCCACGCTCTGCAGCGGCTCGTTGATGCTGCGCTTCAGCAATCTTGCACCCATCGCCGTTTTGGTCTTGTCCAGCGTACCGAACAGCGAACCCTTGACGCGGCCTTCGCGGAGCGTTTTGGTGAGTTCGAGATTCGCACGGGTGAACATGTCCAGCGCCATGTATGTGCTCGCGGAATGAAACTGAATCGTATTGATATGAGACAGTGCGTTTTTCTGTGTCTCCTTTAAGTAGTCGATCATCGCACCAGCCGCGCGTACACCCGGCATGTCTTCCGAAATGCCATAACCTGTCAGGCTGGCTACGCGAAAATGCTTGAGCAGCGAATCTACCGCTGTCTTTTTCTCAAAAACAAAGGAAGGGTATTCGCTGACGTATATGCCCTGTTCTTTAAAAACACCGCTCAGCTGATCGATCACAGCTTTGTCCTCGATACGGAAAATGATCTCTCGCGGCTGGATACGCGCAATTTCCCCCATCACCGAAGCAAAGCCTTCATCAGCCTCGCAATCGCTTAAATAGAATGCGCCGGTAGATACGTCCGCGTAGCATAACCCGATTCGCCCATCGCTGCTACAGAACGCCATGATGTAGTTATTTTCATTCTCTGCCAGACTGGCGGTATCAATCACCGTGCCAGGTGTGACCACGCGTATCACATCGCGCTCCACCAGCCCCTTGCTTTGCGACGGATCAGAAAGCTGCTCGCATATAGCGACCTTGTATCCTTTCGCGATCAACCTGTCGATATACCCCTGAACCGAATGATGCGGGACACCGCACATGGGTGCGCGCTCCGGCAAACCGCAGTCTCGCCCTGTCAGCACGATTTCCAGCTCTCGGGAAGCCAGCAGCGCGTCGTCGAAAAACATCTCATAGAAGTCCCCCAGCCGGTACATCAATATGCTGTCTTTATATTTTTCTTTCAGCTCCACATAGTGGCGCATCATCGGTGATAGCTCGGCCATTATACCCCTCCGGATGTTATATCAATTGAACTTTGCTGTCTTCTTTTCACTCCACACGCACGCCGCGCAGCGTGTGCATCAGTACCTCGTCTATGCGAACGTTGACCATGCGCCCTACATCCGCCTCGCCGCCCGGAAAGTGCACCGTCTTTGCGGTGCGCGTCCGTCCTACAACGCCGTCCTTGTCG
The DNA here is from genome assembly GCA_023412005.1 of Bacillota bacterium. Classification (GTDB taxonomy): domain Bacteria; phylum Bacillota; class Clostridia; order Christensenellales; family SZUA-584; genus SZUA-584. The sequence goes on along the minus strand of JAEYOE010000014.1, from coordinate 107,032 downwards.
CGCTTGCTGACGCTCTCAACCAGCACCTCAACCACTTTGTCCTGATAAGCGCCGATGCGCTTTTGCATCGACTCCGTCACCAGCGTATTAAGACGGGCCAGCCGCTCCGACTTGACCGCCTTGTCCACCTGGTCCGCCATTTCCGCCGCTTTTGTGTGCTTTCTCTTCGAGTAGGCAAAAGTATAGGCAGTATCAAACCCGACCTCGGAGACCAGGCTGAGCGTCTCGCTGAATTCCTCATCCGTCTCGCCGGGGAAGCCCACAATCAGATCGGTGGTGATGGCGATATCCGGTACACGGCTGCGCAGCTTGTCCACCAATTCAAGATAGTGAGAGCGCGTATAACGCCTGTTCATGCGTTTCAGCACGCGATCACTGCCGGACTGTACCGGCAGATGGATATGCTCGCAGAGGCTCTTCAGATCGCCGTAACAGGCGATCAGCTCATCCGTCAGATCCTTTGGATGCGACGTCATGAACCGAATACGGCGGATATCCGTCTCGGCGTCAATACGCCGCAGCAGCTGCGGGAACGAAACGCCGTCCGATATATCGTTTCCGAATGAGTTCACGTTCTGCCCGAGCAGCGTAACCTCTCTGACGCCGTCCAGACAGAGCTCTTTGATTTCCGTGATGATGTCGTCGGCATGACGGCTGCGCTCTCGCCCGCGCACATACGGCACGATGCAGTAGGTACAGAAGTTGTTACAGCCATATATGATGTTGACAAAAGCGCTGGGACCACCCTCGCGCCGCACCGGGATATCTTCAATGATGGCGATATCTTCGTCCACGCAGAATGCCCGTTTGCGCGCAAGCAGTACATCGTCCAGCAGCGACTCCAGCCGATGTATGCTGTTGGTACCGAAAACCATGTCCACAAACCGAAAGCGGCGCATCAATTTGGCGGCGCCCTCCGGCTGTTGCATCATGCAGCCGCACACCGCGATGACAGCATTCTCTTTGCCGTCCTTATGCTCCTTTAACGCACCGATATTGCCATAGAGTCGGGCCTCGGCGTGCTCCCTCACGCAACAGGTATTAAATAGCAGGAAGTGGGCCTCGGCCTTATTTTGTGTCGGCATGTAGCCGCATTCCTCCAGCACACCGGCGATCTTCTCGCTTTCGTGCGCGTTCATCTGGCAGCCGTATGTTTCGATAAAATAGGTTAGCTTTTTAGCTCGAATCGTTTCTCTTAATTGTTCGCTCAACTTATATTTTCTTTCTTCAGCAAAATAATGATCCTTGTCCATTATAATCAGAATCAGAGCTTGCCGCAACCTCAATCAACGCAGTCTTTAAGCTCTTTTACCAGGTGAGCCGTTAACAAAGCGTTAGTTCAATTTCATCTAAATTTATGGTCAAAAAGCTGTTGACATTAATATGAGAATACTGTATATTATACTTCGTCGCGAAAAAGCACCACGGGGTGTAGCGCAGTTTGGTAGCGCATCTGGTTTGGGACCAGAGGGCCGTAGGTTCAAATCCTATCACCCCGACCAATCTGCGAAAGCTGGTTAAATAGTATGGCCCCTTGGTCAAGCGGTTAAGACACCGCCCTTTCACGGCGGTAACAGGAGTTCGAGTCTCCTAGGGGTCACCAATACCAACTTATCGCGACCTTTCTGGGGCCTTAGCTCAGTTGGTTAGAGCAGTCGGCTCATAACCGATCGGTCCGGGGTTCGAGTCCCTGAGGCCCCACCAGTAAAGTTTTGTGGCCCGGTAGTTCAGATGGTTAGAACGCTAGCCTGTCACGCTAGAGGTCGAGGGTTCGAGTCCCTTCCGGGTCGCCAGTTTTACTTAAGAACATTGACTAAAGAATGAATTAACATGCCTCGGTAGCTCAGTCGGTAGAGCAAGGGACTGAAAATCCCTGTGTCGACAGTTCGATTCTGTCCTGAGGCACCAATTAATTCGCTGATGTAGCTCAATCGGTAGAGCAGCTGATTTGTAATCAGCAGGTTGCGGGTTCGAGTCCCATCATCAGCTCCATGCGGAGGGATTCCCGAGTGGCTAAAGGGAGCAGACTGTAAATCTGCCGTCGATGACTTCGGTGGTTCGAATCCACCTCCCTCCACCATTAGCCAGCCGTGCGAGAATGGCGGAACTGGCAGACGCGCTAGATTCAGGTTCTAGTGGGGTCACACCCGTGCAGGTTCAAGTCCTGTTTCTCGCACCAAATCAATAAGCCCGTGAAAACGGGCTTTTTTGATGCTCAAAAATGCGGTTCTCCCCTGCCTATCAATCAAGATTATATAGATAACGTGAACTCTGTTAACTGAAAAATACTACTGATTTTGTTTATCAGGAGTTAATCTTTTAATAATCGCCATTTTAATTTTTCAGAAATTATATAAGTTGTTAATGGCTCCGAAAGAATATTTCTTTCGTAATTCTCTTTCGGATTAAATCCAGAATTATCTGCCCATACAATTAGATTATCATCTCTTCCTTTTATCAAGTCTTTATGTAGCGCAAGATAGCAGTTATATATATCGCAAAAATAGTTATTTTGCCAACCTGCGATATTCATTTGGCGCATTCCCTCAAACAATAATTCTAATTTTGTCGGCTTCCGTTGTCTGTTAAATATTACAAATAATTTTCTATCTAATGATTCTCCAAAGCACATTGACAGATTCTCATTTACATTGGCTCCACTCACATATCGAAGTTCTGCTATACAAGCGTCATGAAACTCTCCATAAATCTCCTTTAAGTAATCTATATCGGATTGGTTTTTTACATCATTCCAATTACTCATTAAATACACTTCCTAAAAATCACTATTTAAATGCTTATTATATAAAAAATTTTATTAACTTCCCATTATAGACATAGACTACAAAAACTTACCCAAATACGCAGTTTCTCACTTTGTTTCGGTTTGCTACCAACGTCGAAAGCACCATAGTCGTCGCTGTCTGTATAACGATATTCATTTGCTTCTGCGCACTCGTCGCGTTATACATCGCATTGGCCAAAGCCTGTGCCATACTCTGATATAAATCCCCCATCGCCATCGCAGGCGCGTCACCCAGCACACCGGTATTGCACCCCGCTCCCCCGGCGACGCTCCCCAGCTCATCATCCGAAATGATGAACGCCCCATAGTCAATAAGAACTTCCTTCATTTCTTCCTTATTAAATAAAAAGTCTGCTTGGCTTGCATATAAAACCAAATCTTCCGGTGAGGACGGACTCCGCTCGTTCAAGCCTTTTTGCAAAGTTTCACTATGCGCTAATCTCTCAAGAAATCTCTTTGCATTTTCTTTTGACATGATACGTCCTCCTGCCACATTACTCAACAGAATCGGTGATGCAAATACTTTATGCAAAGTTCGACACGACAACCATATCTTCCTTTATATAACTATAAAATTCATTCACATTGTCTACCGACGGTTTTTTAGCAGACACTGATACGTCTCAATTGCAATAATCTTAATTACATTACGCTTTCTTTTCTCAATTATAAACAAACTGTAAAATTACAGAATAATTTGGAACTAAATGATGACATTGCAAGTCTAATGATATACAATCGTTTTATAACTACAATTGAAATTCAGGAAGTACAAAAGATGAAGAAATGGTTCAAAAAAAACTTAGAAAACAACAACAAGGAAGACAACCTCTCAGCCAATGACGACAACAGCTTAAACGACTCCCCTCCTGTATTTGACGAAACGCAACAGGCGCAAACGTCAGATGCCGATAATGGCCTGCAAATCAGCGCCATAACCGATGACGAGAATCAGCCGACTGAAAACCCTGCATCAGAAGAAAACAACAATGATGCTTCTTCCAAACCCAAAAAGCCATGGAGCGTAAAAAAGAAGATCATCGTCACCGTTGCATGCGTTTTTGGTGCCTTGATACTCGGGTCAGGCATATTCCTTGCATCCATTTTAATAGACCCTATGAGCCATTTTGAGACGATCGCGCCGCAGTCACCGGCACCGACAACCTCTTTGCCGCCAGACAGCGCGGAATCCCCCACGCCGAGCCCTACAATGAGCGAATACGACAAGCTCGTTGCAAAGAGCGATTTTAGCATACTTGAAAAAACGGTGAATATTTTGCTGATCGGCGTTGATTATGCGCCTGAACGTGACGACTGGAAAGGCAAGCATTTTTACCACTCAGACGTCATGATCGTATTGGCCATCAATAAAGAAACAGGCAGCGTCAATCTCATTTCTCTGCCGCGCGATACATACGCCGAAATTCCCGGCGTTAAAGGCATCTATAAGCTGAACGCCTCGATGGATTGCGGCGGCGGCTGGAAGGACAACCCCAAGGGCGGCTGTGAAAAGGTTTGCGAAGCCGCATCATGGATGATGGCCGGCATACCCATCAATTACTATTATGCCGTGGATATGTCTGCCGTGAAGGAGCTTGTGAATGCGATAGACGGAGTGGATTTTAACATCGATCTCGATTATAAAATGCAGGGCCGCGTATACAAGGCAGGGCTTCAGCATATGGACGGGCAGGCTGTTCTTGATTATCTGCGCGTTCGCAAAGATCTGGGCGACGAATCCGGAGATAAGAACCGCATTAACCGTCAGAAAAACATGCTTGTTGCAATCGTACAGAAGCTGAAAGATTCCGGGCTTATATTAAAGATACCTGATATAATCGGGGCGTTCAACGGCAACCTTCAAACGAACGTTGACCTTGCAAGCACGGGGGCTTTGGCTGCATACGCCTATCAAATTGACACCAAAAACATAAAAATGTATTCCATGGGCGGCCCGACAATACTCAAGCTTTTTAATTGGAATTTTGTAGTTACCGATCAGAAAAATCGTGTAGATATCATCAAGGAAGTGTATGGCTTTGATATTACGAATGATGCGGATGTCAAGGCGCTGGAGGCCACATACGGCATCACTGTTCCCTCTTATAAGCACTATTCAAAGGGAGCGGCGGTAAGTCTATGGAATAAAATGCAGAACAAGGTGACAAAGAGACAAGCGCGGCCCTTACTTGATAGTATTAAATCGATACTCGACGCTGACGCTCAGCTTCCGCCATATCCTGACCCGCAGCCGGTTACAGACCCCGCAGCACCGCCTCCCCCTCCGGTACCCAGCGATGGTTATAGGAGATACCCTCCGGGCTGCGCCGTCTGGGATTTGTATAATAAAGTTGAAGGTGAATATGCTGACATAGCCGATTTTGAGCAGTTTCACCTGGATATGCAGGAGCTTTGCAGCAAATTCGGCATCAATAAGAACTGGGATAAATACTGGCATGTGGATTATGGTGATCACGCAGGAAAGCGGTCGGCAAATCAGTCGTTTGTGAAAAACGAAATACCGGTTGACTTTAATTAAACAAAACGGATCACATTACCAAGACAGAGAAAAAGCCCGCGCAGACGGGCTTTTTTGATGCTGCTATTAACCTTTGGAGATGCTTTAATAGCCTAAATCTCTGTCGATTATGCTGCCATCCAGCGCATTAACCGTAACTGCACCCCACGCAAAAGGGTCACCATCGGTTACACCGCCATTGATATTGCCGTTTTCATCGACAAGGTCGTCCATATTTGAAGGTTCGAAACCCATGCGTTCATAATACTCGGGCGAATGTTTCATATCGCTGAAGAAATTCCAAACGGGTATGTAATAGTAGTCACTGCTGTTCGCTTTGGCAACGCGCATAAGACCAAGCGCCACTTTCGTAATCTTTAAGGTACAACCCGGGTCACTCATATCATTTCCATTGTTATCTTTCGCGTCAACGGCTTCATAAGCCCCTCTTTGGATAAGATTGTTTTTAGCGCGATTAAATATCTCATCAAACGGCAGTAGCGTCACATCGGGATTGTCTATCGATTTTATGGTCATCGGCGTTTTCCATTCAAAGCTGATCATACCGATGTCATCCATCACGATGGTCATCTGTTCATAAGGAATCGGTTCTCTAACTGTTGTTTCCATGTCGGAGCCGATTCCCGTTGATTCATAGGCGGTAGGGCATCCGTTGATTTCGCGCATGAAGACACACGCCCATCCCCATTTTCGGTTTGATGCTTGACCCGTTGTCGTCGCTGGGTACACATGGCAAAGCGTGAGCTCAGTCGTCAACTTTTTCGCTATTTCACTTGCCTTTTCCCCTGCCTGCTCTTTTGTTAAGGATATGCCAAATGGCTTATCAACACCAATACCGCCTAACCATACGGGAGTTAATCCATAATTAAAAGAAATTTTGTCTACTGCGTCACTGTTAGATCTGCTGCCCGCTCTTAAATAGTATGACTGTCCGTTAAACTGAGTGGTACCTTCAAAACCCATGCCGGTTATAGCGTCTCCATTAAGCTCCGAACCGTAATATAGCTGTCCGATTTTCAGTTCTGTATTTTTCAATTCATTCTCATAGGGTGCGTCTTTATACATTTTCTCATAGGCTTCTATATTATCGTCCATGTGTTCAACCAACTCATCATTACCCTCGGCTTTAAACTCTGCCCGACGCGCTTTATAGTCAAGTATCTCCTGTTCAATTTGCGCCTTGGTCATTGTATGATCAATCACTGTCCACGTTGCGTCCCCCGCACCGATCAATTCAGCTATATTATCTAAATCCTCTTGCGTAAACTCACTAAGCGATGCCGTTGCTGCGGGCAACTGTGATACATTCGGCAATTCGATATCCACATCCGCTGTCAGGTTGAGTTTTCCGTCTAGTGCTGTTTCCTCAAAAGTCCAGTGCTTCGGTGTTGCGAGCTTCTCATATAACGCATCGTTGTTCGGTGTCGGTGTATTGCTTGGTGATTCACCGCTTGAAGCGCCTGGCGTCGCCTCTATCAAGCTGTCAAGGCCGTCTGCCTTGTTGACCACAACAGGCTTTTCGGGCGTCGGCTGACAAGCCGTCGTAAAGCACCCGACAAACAGGATGACCGCCAGCACTCCCGCCATCAGCTTGGTGCTGCGTTTGCTCTTGCTGTTCATAAAGGCCCCCCTTATTCTTTTCTCTGCGATTTTTTCCGTGTGGCTCAGTGCCATGCCGAGCAGATACTGCGGCGCTTTTTTGCTCGAAAACATATCGAGCAGCGTCAAAACATATTGCTTTCTTTGCTGTTGATCAAGCTTCCTCAGCACCATGCTGTCACACGCGGTTTCCATATCATCAACCATGAACTTACCCAGAAGCCAAACGACCGGGTTGAACCAATAGACTGCAAGCAAAAGGCGAAGCAGCAGGCCGGTGAGATGATCGCCGCGTTTATAATGCATCAGCTCGTGCTTAATGGCGAATTCAAGCTGCCTTTCATTCAGTGTTTCCGTTATATCTGCGGGCAGTATCAGCTTTGGACGAAAGCCCACCGTCAGCGCGGGCGTTGATAGTTTCGGCACAAACCATACCGGTATGTTCTTGCATATTCCGAGCTCACTGCCGCACCTAGCCATGATTTCGCGAATGCGCAAAGTCGGTTCGGTACCTAAATGCTTTATCATTCGGTTCATTCGCTTGAGCGTGAAAACTAGCCACACAACAGAAATAAATAAGCCTATCAGCCACACGGCCAAAAGCCAATCGGCCCATGTGCCTTTTTTGGCGGACTGAGAAACTGTTTTTGCGTTGCTTTGTGCTTGAGGCTGCATGGCTGCCGCTTTTTGATGAGGCTGACTGCTGGTTTGCGTGTTAGCAACGAGCTGCGGTTTAATTGATGTTAATGCGGCTGGGATTTTGGGAAAGGGTGCTTCCGGTGTTGCGGCTGCCGTATCAGCGCTTTGCGCCGGTAGCGTAATCAGCTTGATGCTGCTGTCGATGGTTATCGGAACACATAGCCTCGCAATCAGCAAAAACCAAATCAAGAAATGTAAAGCCGGCGACATTTTATGATGAAACGCTTTTTTTAACGCCATCACAGCCAAGAACAGTATGGCGGAGTATGCGGATATCTCCAGCAGACGGCTAAGTATATCCATTGTTAATCACCTCTGTTCAATTCATCAATCAGCGCTTTAAGCCTATCCTGACCATCCTGAGATAGACGCGTATCTCTGACCATACAAAGCAGCAGCTTCTCGGCGCTTTCGTTGCTGAATTTTTGCAGTATGCTCTTGCTTTCCGCTTCGATGCATGTGTCTTTTTCGACGAGCGGATAGTAAAACTTGTTTCTTCCCCTTTTCTTAAACCCGGCGAAGCCCTTCTCGCAAAGCACATTCAGGTAAGACGCATAGGTCTGATAGTTCCAATTCACCTTGTCACCGATGGCGTCGATGATTTCCGAGAGCACCTGTGGTTCGTTGCCCCATAAGGTGTCCATCACAATCCATTCGAGAGCTGTCAATGTTTTTTGCTGCATGGCCATATATCGCTCCTGATAAACATTATACAATTAATGGTTTTATTATTATAGCTACAATAATACATTTGGCAAGCTTTGTCAACAACTATTTCTTTACAACTAAAGACGGAGTTGAAAATAAGTTATTTCTTATGCCGTTTATGCAGCTTTCTTACATGGTGATATATACCCGTGTCTTGAACGGCTTCGCTGGTTTGAAATTATAGATAGAGTTTATTAATAATATAAGGAATTACTGACTATATAAGGAGAAAGGATCTTGTGTGATGAATCAAGAACAATTGAAACGTATGCAATACGGCAAAGGGTTTGTGGCCGCGCTCGACCAAAGCGGCGGAAGCACCCCAAAAGCTCTCCTGCTCTACGGCATCAAAGAAGACAGTTATAGAAGCGAAGACGAGATGTATGATATCGTTCATCAAATGAGAACGCGCATTATCAAAAGCCCCGAATTTTCATCGCAGCACATTTTAGCGGCGATATTGTTTAAAAACACAATGAACCGAAATATTGACGGTATTCTCACTGCGGATTATCTTTGGGAGAATAAAGGCATTGTCTCCATACTTAAGGTGGATGATGGGCTTGCGACTCAAGAAGACGGCGTTCAGCTGATGAAGCCGATAGCCGGCCTTGACGGCCTGTTAAAGCAGGCAGCGGAAAGAAACATTTTCGGTACAAAGATGCGCTCGGTGATTAAGGACGCGAATCCGATCGGCATTAAGAAAATTGTTGATCAGCAGTTTGAAATCGGCCTGCGAATATTTAACGCAGGGCTTATACCGATACTCGAGCCCGAGGTAGATATCCACAGCAACAGCAAAGAAGACTGTGAAGTGCTTTTAAAATTTGAAATCAAGAGAAATCTCGCCGCTTTGGGCAAAGATGTGAAGCTCATGTTTAAACTGACGATACCGTCAGTGGACGATTTCTACAGCGATTTGATGACGAATGAGCATGTGGTCAGAGTGGTGGCTTTGTCGGGCGGATATTCGCAGAGTGAAGCCAACGCGCTGTTGGCACGTAACCATGGGCTGATCGCGAGCTTCTCACGTGCACTCTCTCAGGGGCTCACCGCGCAGCAAACGGACGCAGAATTTAACGAGATGCTGGCTGAGTCTGTCAAGGCCATTTACGAAGCGTCGATAACATGACGGCCACTCAGTCGTATGACTCTGCGAAAGTAAAACAGGACGGCCACGGGCCGTCCTGTTCACGTGCTATGTGTTTACAACCAAGGGATTAATACTTTTCCGCAATAATCATCCCAAGCTGCTCCGAATATCTTTGAGAGCATCTGCTCTTCTTCAGGCGAATATAACCGAGACCCGATATAAATGATAATCCCGATCAATAAGCCAAGCCAAGTGTTGAAAAGGAAGCCGACCCAGGGTAAAACCAGCAGAGCAACACCTGTATACAGCGGGTGCTTCATGATCGCGTAAGGCCCGGTGGTAATCAGCTGCTTTTTAGGGATTTTCGTCAGTATCAAAATGACTGTCCATAACCAGTTGGCCATGCCCGGAATCAATATGATGACCGAGGCCCAAAATAAAGCATCAGGCGGGCCGCCAACGCTGAATACTGATGGAAACGTTATGTTCAAAACCAAACCAACAACCAAAAAAGGAAGCACCAAAAGACCGATTTTTCTACCATTCCCCACAAGCACCATTAATTTCATAAAGTATCCTCGTTTAAATCAATATTTTACGCTCTATTACCCGCTGCTAAGTTCGACAAAAAGCAAACAAAACCCTTTTGTGCCTTTGGTTTTTGTCATTGTGTTTCCAGCACATTGCTTTCACCTCTGTTATTGTTTTCCAGACGACACGTCGGGAATTATTACGCATTCCTATAAATTTTTCTTTAAAGTATACAATAATGTTACAACAATAGGCAAAAAAAGAAAAGCTTCGGGGAATACCGAAGCCTTCACAAAGCACTGCTTAAAGGTTATAAATCTCTCCGTATTTGTCATTCAGGTAATCGATATAATACGTCGCAGACAGATCCTCCCCCGTCACGCGCCTTAATAGCTCATCCGGCAAATAAACGGAGCCGTGCTGATGAATATTGTCCTTAAGCCAGCCATTCAGCGACATCAGGTCTCCCCCCTCAATTCGCTGCTCATAATCTGGCATGTCCTTTTTTAGCTGATTTATGAACTGCGCACCATAGAGATTCCCGAGCGCGTAGCTTGGAAAATAACCAAAGCTGCCGCTCGACCAGTGCATATCCTGCATAATGCCCTCCGCGTCATTCTTTGGCTCCACACCAAGATACTCCTTGTATTTCTTATTCCATAGTACTTTTAGCTCATTGATACCCGCATCGCCGTTAAATATCGCTTTTTCCAGCTCGTAGCGGATAATGATATGCAGGCTGTAAGTCAACTCGTCAGCCTCAATACGAATCAGCGAAGGCTGAACCTGATTGATCGCCTTGTAAAACGTATCGAGCGGAACATTTTGAAACTGCGGGAAGCAGCTTTGTGTCTCCGGGTAAAAGTGCGTCCAGAAAGCGCGGCTGCGCCCGATGATGTTCTCATAAAGCCGCGACTGCGATTCGTGTATGCCCATCGACGTGCCGGTTTTAAGCATCGTGCCAATCAGTTTATCGGATACATTTTGCTCGTAAATCGCGTGGCCGCCTTCGTGAATACAGCTGAACAACGCGCTTTGAAACTCCTTTATGTAATAATGCGTCGTAATTCTGACATCGTGACTTCCAAGCGTATCCGTAAACGGGTGCACACTGACATCAAGGCGTCCGGCCTCAAAATCATAGCCCATCTTTTCAAGAACGCTGCGGCAGAGCCGCTGCTGAGCCTCAAGAGGATAATCACTGTGCAGAAAATCGTTATTCGTTTTGCTTCCTCTCGATTTGATTTTATCCAGCAGCACAATAATGGCGTCTTTAAGCGCACCAAATATCACATCAAGTTTTTTTACTGTTATGCCCGGCTCATATAAATCCAGCAACTTGTCATAGCGGCTGTCGTCAAAGCCCCAATAGCCGACGAACTCACGGTTAAAATCGATCAGCTTTTTAAGATGCGGTTTAAATACGTTATAATCTGATTTCTCTTTGGCAAGCTCCCAGGCCGATTCCGATTCTGAGCACGCGATTACAAAATCGCGGTAGCGATCTTCCGGAACCAGAGTCGAGCGATCATATTCCTTTTTCGCGCGGTCAGCCGTTGCCCTTACGATATCGTCGTCTGCATGATTATCCAGAAAAAAGTTGATGTAGTCATTGATCTCTGGCGAAGTCTGACGTTTGTACATTTCGGCCGATAGATAACCCAGCATCTCTGCGCGGTAGGGCGCGCCCTTTTTTGGCATGCTGACCCGAGAATCCCAATAAAGCGTGCTGATTGCGCTGCTTAAGTATTCAATATCCATCATATACGACTTAAATTTGCTGAGCCTTTCAGAGCGTTCGTCTGACATCTGACACCTTCCCGAAACCGTTTTTATAAAGTATATCACAGCTTAGGGGCTTCCATACACTTAAAAAATGATATCATGGAACATAATATTTTTAATATGCTTTCGGGATTAAGAATAATGATCCCCCGGTCACGTCCGGGGGTTTTTCATACACGGGCATAGCCCTCTTTTTCTGGCATCGCCTAAAGGCGTACTCAACGGTCGGCAGCCGCAAAAGCTTGTTACTGGCTGCCCCTCGAAGGGGCTTGGTTACTGGCTACCCCTTAAAGGGGTCGATCAATTCCTTCATGCTAATCTGATCCGCAACCTGATCTTCTTCCAGTTGTGTTCGTATATACTCGGCTATCTTCTTTGCATTCTTGCCCACCGTATCTACATAGTATCCTCTACACCAGAAGCTTCGATTTCCATACTTGTATTTGAGATTTGCATGTCGTTCAAATATCAGCAGCGTGCTCTTTCCTTTCAGAAATCCCACAAAGCTACTTACACTCATCTTCGGCGGGATTTCTACCAGCATATGGACATGATCCGGGCATATTTCTCCCTCTATTATGTTCACTTGCTTCCAACTGCATAGTTCTCTTAATATTTTCCCAATCTCTACTTTCAGTTTGCCGAATATTATCTTTCTTCTGTACTTTGGTGCAAACACGATATGATATTTGCAGTTCCACTTTGTATGTGCTAGACTTTTTGTGTCATCCATTTGGTGACCATCCTTTTGATTTTACTTCTGCGGCTGCTAGACCGCTTTCAGTATATCAAAAGGAGTTTTCTTATCCATAGCTAAAGCCTTTTGGAACCCCCGGCATTACCGGGGGTATTCTTTAGACAATAAAAATGGAAGGAATCGCATCCTCCCATTAATATTTACAGTCAATTGGCTCTTCCCACCAGCCAAACGCGACGCGCCCTTCGGCCTTTGCATCAGGATTCTCCGGGTGCGATAAGAAAACGGTAAATGACCCCCCGGGCGGAAAAATGAATTTTCCATCCTCTTCTGCAACAATTGTACTCTCGGCTTCTCCCCTTCTTACAAAGGCTTTTATTCCATTTGGTTCACCTGAAACCTCATCGGCATAGAGAAGCTTAACCTTCGGAATCGGTGTCGGCTCAAACGCGAGATTGGATGTGGTCACGAACTCGGATTGTTTCGGAAGCCCCGGCAGACAGGCATTAAACCATATCTGCGCCCGGAACACGCTGAACAAGCTGGTCACTGTCCACACGTTAACATGAAGTAATACATTTGAGTATATCGGATTATATAGGCTGGCCCACGCGCTCATATCCCGTCCGGTATATATAACATTATCTGCGTAACCGGTAAAATATTTGCCTTGCGCTGATTTATAGAGTGTAATCGGTACAGCGACTGTTTGCGGCATACGAAATGCCATCTTTTCTGGATGCATGTGTTGCTCACCTCTGTTTCTCTATATAAATATGTTCAGAATCAGCAACATGTGTACAAACAAAAACTGCTTGCAGGAAAGGTGCGATGAATTGTTTCAGACTTTATTTAAGGAGCCAATGGAGGTCTTATCTACATTTTATCGCTTCTATCATAGCGGCTATTGCGCACTCTATCATATCATCGCTTGGCTCTTTTGTGGTGATGCGCTGGGCAGCCAGCCCGAGCTTTAATATCAGCGGCACTCTTTTTGAGCGCATGGCTTCATAGGAAAGCCCAGCCGCGATAAGCATGACTACGCAAAGAATAAGGCTTTGCTCTGCTTCAGTCAGCTGCGGCGGTAAGAACATGGATACGGTAACAACGGCGAGCACGATGACAGCCACCATTGAAGTGCCGCATCGCCTATGAAAACGGCTTTGGGTCCTCACATTCTCAATGGTTAAATCAAGCCCTTTTTCGTAGCAGGTAATGGCCTTATGCTCAGCGCCGTGGTACTTAAGCATTTTGTTAACCGAAGGCAAAAGGGTAATAAGATAAAGCGATAATACCAGTAATAAAAGGTCACCGATGCCAAAGATACCGGATAAAAGATAATAAGGTGTTGATTCGGGGATATGTGAAAAGAGATAGCCATACCACATTTCAGACGCAAACACATAAGCAACTAAAATTAAGACAACGGCGGCAATGTGAAGTGCTAAATTAAGAGAAACAGGCGGCTGATCGGCTTGCTTTAAAAGCCGAAATGCCTGCCTTATTGTTTGTGCGGAGGCTCTGAATGACGCGGCAAGCTGCTGAATCCCCCGCAGTATCGGCAGCTTTTTTCGAGTCGTCTGTTGATGCTTGCTCACCCATGAGCCGGTTACAATATTGCCGGAGCGCAGTCGCAGCGCCAACGATATTTTGTTGCCGCTGCGTATCATCACACCATTTGGCAGTGCCTGTCCGCCGACCGGGAGCCTATATTTTATTACCATTTCAATGTCTCATTTAGTTTCTATATAATATGATTGTCCTAACCTTTTCACATATCGTTATACTGTTCAAAACAATTTATCATCGGGCCCATCAACACCCTTCATCGGTTTGTTGAATACCTTTATTGCTATAATCGCCGCTGTAAATAACGCAGCAAAAATTATGCATGCCCAAAAGCCGTCCAGACTGGTGCCCGCCGATGCTGTTTTGCTAATGCAGTACGGGACGATCCTTGACCTGATTTCATTTTCGTCGGATGTACCGAAAATATTGTATTCCACGCACCAATCAATAAAAGATCCGTTATCATAGAATTCTGGAGAATCGGCCCATTCATAATAAAACTGCTTTATATCGCCGGGCATATCCGTTATAACCCCGTTTGTAACGGTCACTTTGGTATCCATATCCTCGTCAGACCATGTCTGTTCAAATATCTGATCCATTCTTTGAAAATCGCTCGGTTCCGTAATAAAACAAAGCACATATTGATAGTCAAAATACCCTTCGGCATCGGTATTGTATACCGGAACAACATAATATAGCTTTTCGCTTTGATCGGAAGTTCGCCTTCCGTATTCGGTCTCATATTCTTCCGCAAAGGTATCGAAGGCTAAGTCTATTTTTCCTTTAATGATCATACCGCTTTTGAGTTCATCAATGCTTAACGTATTGAAGTCGGGTTGGCCGTATTCTTTCAGGTTATTTTGATCAATTGTCCATAAAGTCAATACGATAGCCGCGCCAATTAAACTGGCTACTAGTAATACGAAGAACATTATGTTAACACCTTTTCTAGTTCGGGGTATGACAATGGGAATCGGAATTGACATAAACAGACTCCTTTATGCATAATATTTTGTATTATAACATAAGGACGCCTTCTATTTCTATTTTATTGTTGAAATTAGAAATCTCTTATTTGTTCTGCAGTTTGTAAATGATTCGGTATCCTTTTCCCTCGATCGCTTCTTCAATTTTCTGCGTATTGAGTGTTCGTGTGCCTATCACCACAGCGCTTTTACCGCTGGCGCCGGTATAAACGGCAATATGCGATATGTTAGCGCCGAATTCCGCAAATATGCCGCTGATGCTTGCCATAATACCTGGCATGTCCTGCACCTCTATGGTCAAGCGTGTTCCCGGATCCCGGAAGCCCAGCAATGTGATAAAGGCATCGAATATATCGTTTTTTGTTATGACACCGATCAGTTTTCCGTCTTCAGCAACCGGCAAAAAGCCGATGTCGTTGCTTTTCATCATCGTCGCCGCTTCCTCCAGTAATGACTCGGAAGATATTGTGATGACGTTTTTACTCATGATACTGCTGATTTTTACATTAGAAAGCAAGTATGTTAATTCCCCCGCGCTGAAGCTCGTCGCCTTAGACGGAGAGGCCTCAGCGATATCTTCTTTGGAAATCACACCCACGAGTTTTTCATCCTTCAGCACAGGCAGCCGCTTCACATGGTAACGGTTCATCAGCTCCAGCGCGTCTGGAAGCGTGCTGTCTGCCGATATGGTGAACGGATTTGTTGTCATTTGATTTTTTACGAACATGATTCTTATCCTCCGAGATAAGCTTTTTTAACCTGATCACTGTGCATCAGCTCATCGCCCATACCTGCCAGCACAATGCTGCCCGTTTCCAATACATAAGCCCTATGCGCAATCTGCAGCGCCATACGCGCGTTTTGCTCAACCAGCAGCACCGTGGTGCCACTTTGGTTAATTTCTTTTATGATGCGAAATATCTCCATCACAAGCAACGGCGACAGCCCCATCGACGGCTCATCAAGAAACAAAATTTTCGGGTGGCTCATTAGTGCGCGGCCAATGGCAAGCATTTGCTGTTCGCCGCCGGAGAGCGTACCGGCTAATTGCTTTTTTCTCTCGGCAAGCCGCGGGAAGCGTGTAAAAACGCTGTCCATATCCTTTTGTATATTAGCTTTGTCCCGCCTTAGATACGCCCCCAGCTCAAGGTTCTCAAGTACCGTCAAAGCGGAAAAAATGCGGCGCCCTTCGGGCACATGCGACAGACCGAGCTTCACACGCTCCTGCGCGGTTGTGCCGGTGATATCGCTGCCGTTTAGATGAATTGTACCGCTCGTTTGTTTTTTTAAACCAGAAGCCATATGCAGTGTGGTGGTTTTCCCTGCGCCGTTCGCGCCGATCAGCGTGACAATTTCGCCGTCGTTAACGGTGATGGAAATACTTTTTAGCGCATGGATGACGCCGAAGTGCACATTGACATTTTTGATTTCAAGCATCGGCGGCATCCTCCCCCAAATACGCTTCGATAACGCGCTTGTCAGATCGAATTTCCTCCGGCGTTCCATGCGCAATCACCTTGCCGTAATCCATTACATAGATACGTTCACATATCGTCATCACCACCGACATATCGTGTTCAATTAACAATATTGTGAGGTCAAAGTCATTACGAAGCATTTTAATCGTTTCCGTGAGCTGTGCCGATTCAGCTGGGTTCATACCGGCTGCCGGTTCGTCGAGCAGCAGCAACGACGGCTTCGTGGCTAGCGCGCGCACAATCTCAAGACGGCGCTGCTCGCCATATGGCAGATTGATGGCTTTTTCATTGATCTTCGAGCCAAGATTGAATACATCGAGCAAGCGCATGCAATCGTCGCAAATCTGCTTCTCCTCCCGCTGAAACGACGGCAGATGCAGCAGCCCCGAAATGATACCGTAGCCAGTGTTCTGATTCATCGCGATGCGGACATTATCGAGCACCGATAGGTCTTTAAACAGCCGGATGTTCTGAAAGGTTCGGGATAGCCCCGCTTTGCTGATTTTGTATGGCTTCATTTTGTTAAGCCGAATTGTCTTCTCATCGCGGTTGAGTATTATATCACCTGAGGAGGGTTCGTATATACCCGTCAGCAGATTGAACACTGTGGTTTTTCCCGCGCCATTCGGGCCGATTAAACCAACAAGCTCTCCCTTGTTCAATTCAATGGTCACATTCGAGACAGCCGTCAGACCGCCGAACGATTTTGTCAGTTTGTTTACGTTTAAAATCGACACGCCTACGCCTTCTTTCTCTTAAATGTCTGCCCGATTTTATTAAACATCTGTAATGATACCTCTTTTGACCCCATCAACCCTTGCGGCCTGAAAATCATGATGACGATCAGTAGAAGCGCATACAGCACCATTCGAATCTCCGCGAACGACTGAAGAAAAGCCGAGATGAGCGCGAGCAAGATAGCCGCCAGTATTGAGCCGGAAAGGCTTCCGAGCCCGCCGAACACCACAATGACAAGTATATCGATTGATTTTAAAAATCCGAAATACTCAGGCTTAATCACATAGAAAAAACCGGAATAAAGCGCGCCCGCGATGCCCGCGCACATAGCGCCGATTACGAATACCAGCACCTTGTATTTCGTCGTGTTGATGCCCACGCAGTCTGCCGCAATTTCATCCTCGCGAATGGAAATGCATGATCGCCCATGAGCGGATTTTATAAAATTCGATATCAGCGTGACGATACCCGCCGTAAATAAAAACAGCCAAAACCAGCTCACGTTTCTTGGAAGGCCGCTTAAGCCCGCAGCACCGTTGGTGATTTGAAGATTGACAAATATGATGCGTATAATTTCAGCAAGACCCAGCGTTGCGATGGCAAGATAATCGCCGCGAAGGCGCAGCGTGGGAAGCCCGACGAGAACACCCACAATCCCTGAAGCCAGCGCCGCCAAAACGATGCCGATCAAAAACGCGCCGATACCGAGCGTAGACGACATGGCAAGCGTAAAGATAGCGCATGTGTACGCCCCAATCGACATGAAACCCGCATGGCCGAGCGAAAACTGGCCCGTAAAACCGGTGACCAGATTTAGACTGACAGCGAGAATGATGTTGATGCAGATTGTCACAATTGTCGTAAAATAGTAATCGTTGAGAATGCCGGTGCTTATCAGTGCCTGAACAATTACAAAAACAAGTGCAATCGCTGCCGTTTTAATCAATGCAGAATTCTTCATGTCACACCTTCTCTCTGACATGCTTGCCGAGCAAACCGGCCGGTTTTAAAATCAGTATCAATATCAATATCGCAAAAACAACAGCATCCTTAAATAGAGAGCTGGCGTATCCGGCCACCAACACCTCCACCAAACCGATGAAATAACCGCCGATCATGGCACCGGGAATGCTGCCGATACCGCCGAACACAGCGGCGATGAACGCCTTAACGCCCGGCAGATAACCCATCAACGGGTTGATTGATGTGTAATAAACGCCCACAAGCACACCGGCCGCGCCTGCCAGCGCGCTGCCCAGCATGAACGTAAAGGATATCGTTGCATCCACATTGATGCCCATCAGCCGTGCGGCATCGGCATCCTGCGATACGGCACGCATCGCTTTGCCAAGCTTTGTTTTTTTTACGATAAACTGCAGCAGCACCATCAGGGCAACCGTGATGCCGACGATAAGCACATTTTGAACGGGAATGCTGAGCGTTCCTATGCTTACCTTCTGCGCCAG
The DNA here is from genome assembly GCA_023412005.1 of Bacillota bacterium. Lineage (GTDB taxonomy): Bacteria > Bacillota > Clostridia > Christensenellales > SZUA-584 > SZUA-584. The sequence goes on along the minus strand of JAEYOE010000014.1, from coordinate 88,335 downwards.
CAGCCCCGTTGCCGCCGGATAAGCGCGAACGTTGGCGCCGACAAGAAACATCATGGCATATTCCAAGAACAATGAGACGCCGATCGCCGTAATCAACACGGTAATGCGGGATGCGTTGCGAAGCGGTTTGTATGCGATTTTTTCGATCGCCGCGCCGAGTATCAGGCACAGCAGCATCGCGATAAGCATTGATGCAAATAGCCCTAGATTCAGCGCGGTCATACAAAAGAACCCCACATAAGCTCCGATCATATAAACATCGCAATGAGCGAAATTAATCAGCTTGATGATGCCGTAAACCATGGTGTATCCAAGCGCGATCAGCGCATAAATACTCCCGAGTGAAATGCCGTTAATAAGCTGTTGTAAAAGCTGCTCCAAAATACTCCCCTCATTTCGCCGTGTTGGGCGTTTTGCATCATTAATTACCTTTCAAATATGCTGCAAACCAGTCCCTTTGGCTCTCATTATGGCTGTTTTTAATCAGAAAAATCAACCGGTATAATATAAGCACAATGGCATAATTTAAAAGTGAGAGCCTTGTATTCAAAGCCCTCACATTCACCCTTTTCGTATGTGTCTGCTATTATAATCCGGCTTTCACGCTGCTGACCGGTGCGCCATTCTGCATTTCAATCACAACGATGGATTTAATGGGATTATGGTATTGATCTACGCTGAACGAACCGGTGACACCCGTAAAATCTTTTGTGGATGCAAGCGCCGTCATAACATCTTTGCCCGTTAATCCGGCTGCGCGACCGATGGCATCGCAGGCGAATTTTCCAAGATCGTAACCGAGCGCGTTGAACGCATCCGGATCCCTGCCATATTTATCCTTGAATGTTTTGATGAAATTAACCACAACGGGGTCTTGGTCGAGAGAGGAATAATGGTTCGAGAAGTAAACGTTGCTAAGCGCATCGGCACCGGCCAACTCCAGCAGGCTGGGTGAATCAAACCCGTCCGCACCGAGTATCGGCACCGTAATGCCAAGAGAGCGCGCCTGTTTGATGATCAGCCCGGCTTCGTTATAATAGCCGGGTATAAAGATGGCATCAAAAGTCATATCTTTGATTTTTGTCAATATCGCGCTGAAATCGGTATCGCCCTTAACATATGCCTCTTCGGTAACAATCATGCCACCCCCGTCTTTAATCATGGCAGAGAATCTTTCGGCCAAGCCTTTACCGTAATCACTGGAGCTGTCTTTAATGATCACAATGTTTTTCGCTTTTAGATTATTAAGTGCGAATGCGGCCATTGCCGTGCCCTGATATGAATCGTTGTAACAGATGCGAAACGCGTATTCCTTGACGCCGCTCGCATCCACCGTGACATCATCCGCAGTGGCCGAACCTGAGATGACTGGCACCTTGTTGTCGTTCGCCACCGGAATTTCAGCTTTAAAAGCGCCGGATGTGGCGGGCCCGAGTATCGCGAGCACCTTGTCCTGCGTTATTAGCTTGGTGGCAAGCGTGGTGGCCTCCGCCGCGTCCGATTTATTGTCGTACTTAACGATTTCCACCTTTTTGTCCTTGATGCCGCCGTTGGCGTTTATTTCGTCAATCGCCAGCATGATACCGTTCACCGTGCTTTCACCATACGATGCCACATCGCCCGACAACTCCATGTTGATGCCGATTTTTATAGAGGTGGTACCGGACCCCAATTGACCGGCTGAATTACCGTTATTTGCCGGAGCACACGCGGTTATCAATAAAATGACGCTGGTAAGAATAAAAATAGAGTGCAGAATCTTTTTCATATCAAATCTCCTTGTCATCAAAAAATATGACCGTACATAGTTTTGACATAAGGTGGTTTGACTATTCTGCACCCGTTATTTTTATATTAATCTAAACTCAATTTACACGACGATAATACCCTGGCCGCCGCCGGTAATGCAGCGCCCGCCATTCGGCGTGACAACATATGTATCTTCAACGCCCACCATACCAATGCCGCTGATGCCTTTTTTGGGTTCCAGCGCCAACACCATGTTTTCTATTAAAGCATCAGTGCAGCCGTTCGTAATCACCGGCCATTCGTCCACATGCAAGCCGATTCCGTGGCCGAAAAACTTCGCTTTTCGGGTACCGAACCCCATAAAATTCTGCTTGAATTGATCATTCAACTCATTGTTGACGGTTTTGTAGATATCTGCCGGTATGGCTCCCGGCTCAAGCAGCGCTGCCAAACGCTGCTGAACCTCAATGCAGGCATTATGAGCCGCTGAAACATCGGCTGAAGGTTGCTGTTTGAAGCTGTAAACCTGTGTTTTGTCACTGTGGTAGCCGTTCATGCCATAGCCGATATCCACAAAAACGAGATCGCCTTTTTTTAGTTTGCGCTCGCGGCTGCCCAGCAGCGGCACCGCAGGAGACAAGCCGGTTGTGCCGCCCGGGCCGTCGAAACTGGTGGGATAAAGAGAGTTTTCACCGAAGGCAACCTGCCCCACCACCATCTCTGTTTGAAACATCGAAAAACGCGATAAACCGTGATAGCCGCGTTTGACCATCTCATTGAACATTTCGCCGACCAGCTCGGCTTCACTGATACCCTCTTTGAGCATGCCGGGAAGCGTGTTCTCTAGAAAATCACAATGCGCTTTGCCCGATTCCTCCATCCAATAAAGCTCATACGGAGATTTCACGGCTCTGAGCATCAGTATGGTTTTATCAATCGCGCTGATGGTCTGTGTATGAAAGGCTTTGCTTAAGCGATCGAATATCGCCAGTGTCATGATTTCTTTTTCGATGAAGGTATGCCCAAGCTCTGTTCCCGTTACAGCCGCAGCATCGCGATAGCTGTTCATCGGGTAAATCCCGGTCAAAGGTGATTCATCCTTGGCTCTGTCAAAGCTTCTGCGTACGAAATAGAAAAGCTGACCATCATTTTTGATAATGAGTATGCCGTCCTGCATCGTTCCGGTGAAATAATACTGATTGACTCTGCTTAAAATGAGTGCCGTGTCCCATTCCGGATGGTCGTTGTTCATCGCATAGCAAAACCGATCAAGCCTTGTGTTGAGTTCGTCTTTTGTCAATTTCATAGAATTCCTGCTGTTTCTCCTCAAACCGTATTTTATACCGAAACTGTTTTTTATGTCTGTAAACAGTTAAACAGCCCGCGTTTTAGCAGGCCATTAATAACAAAGTTTAAAGTTTCTATACCTTTAATAAGCCTTTCAATATCGTTTGAGTTGGCCCTCTTTGATGAGGGAGCTGGCAGCGATAGGTGATTGAGGGAGAAAAACGCTCATGAATTCGTTCACTTTCTCCGGCTTTTTGTGTTGCCTTCACGATCCATTTCCTTCAGGATAGTCACTGACTGTTCCGAAAGGGGTAAGGCTTTACCAACAGTCTTCGGCTTCATTTACTTTAAAAAGCCTTTCAATATCGTATCTTCGGCTTCTTGCTCTGTGAGGCCGAGAGACTCAAGCTTTAACAGCTGCTGAGATTCCAAGCGCCCGATGGCCGCTTCGTGAACAAGCTGCGCATACTCATTATGCGCAGAAATGCGCGGCGTGGATATCACCGTGGCCTGATCCATGATAATGGCATCGCACTGTATATGGCCCTTGCAGGCGTTTTTGCCGATCAAATCGAAGGAAAAATCCTGCTTGGAGTGCCCTCTGGCCACCGAACGCGAAATCACCTGCGCGGAAGAACCGGCCCCCGGCATATCTATTGTTATATTAGAATAGGCCGCCTCCGCGCCGTCGGTCATCAGCCTTTCCGTTACCACGAGCTTTGCACGGTCAGCAAGATGCACCTCTGTGTCGCGGCGTGTGCTGTCTACCCCGCGAATCTGAACAAGCTCCAGCTCCACCGTCGCGTCTTCTTCCACGTGGAGTAGCGTTTTGGGGTTTAATATCTTGCCGCCGGTGCCGCTGCCCTGCCCGTAGTGCTTTTCTACATAGCGGATATGCGCGCCGCGCCGAACAAAGAATTCATGTATACCGTCGTGCGACGATTTGTCCTTGCCGGCGTTGTGAATACCGCAACCGGCGACAATCATCACATCGGCACCCTCACCGATTTCAAACGTGTTATAGACTAGATCGTTAAGCCCCGTATCGGTGACTATCACGGGTATGTGCACGCTCTCATTTTTGGTGTGCGGCTTCACCGTGATATTGATACCCGGACGATCCGTCTTGCTGGCGATATCGATGTTAACCGTTGATACACGCCCGGCTCCCTCGCCGTTTCTTCGAATATTGTAAGCGCCCTGCGGAACGTCGTGCAGGTCGGCTATCTGTTCCAAAAGAAGTTTATCAAGCGCACTCAGCATCAAATTAGCCCACCTTTCCGCAATTCACGCTGCATTCACAGCCATCAATAATGCCTCTGCCCATAATCTCGTTTTTGGAGACACGGCGGCGAAGCTCTCCGGATGAAATCAGCATAATTTCATCTGCAAGCTCGAGAATTCGTTCCTGGTGTGAAATAATCACGATGGTGGTATCCAGACGTTCATGCATGGATTTGAATGTTTCGGCCAATTGCTGAAAGCTCCAAAGGTCAATGCCCGCCTCGGGCTCATCAAAAACGGCCACCTTCAAATTGCGCGCAAGCACAGAGGCAATTTCTATACGTTTAATCTCACCGCCCGACAGCGTGCCGTCAACATCTCGCTCCAGATAATCCTTGGAGCACAGACCCACACTGTACAGCAAATCGCACACGCTTTTCGGGTGCGCACCCGCCAGCTCGATCAGCTCTTTCACCTTAATGCCCTTGAAACGCGGCGGATGCTGAAACGCATACCCGATACCGAGCCGCGCTCTTTGAGATATGGTCAGCGATGTGATGTCCTGATCGTCCAGCACAATCGTGCCGGAGTCCGGCATCTGTATGCCCATAATCACACGGGCAAGCGACGACTTGCCGCTGCCATTTGGCCCGGTGATTGCGTATATCTTCTTTTGTTCCATCGTAAGGCTTACACCCTTGAGTATCTTCGTGTCGCCTGCCGATAGAAAGATGTTGTTTAAACTCAGCATAGAATTCCTCGCAGATTCTTTTCTTTGCATGATTATAATACATATCGGCATAATAAGGCAAGGTATATGCACCTCATAATATCTAAGTTAAATTGATCAAACGCCCTGTTTATCAGAGCGTTTGATCTTGCTACATCTTTATGCTACCCTGTCAATAATTTATAAGGTTAGGCGGTGAGTTTGTCATCTGCCTCGGGCAGCTGATAAAAGCCATTAAACGATTCGCTAGCGTTAAGCAGCTCTTCAAAAGTCCCCGACTCCACAATTCTGCCATCCTGCATGAATATGATTCCGTCATATTGGCTCAAAAGCTCAGGCCTTAAATTGTGTGTGATGGTTATCAGCGTTAAGTTGTTTATACTTAAAAGCCCGTTTTCAATGGCGTATGCGGTCTGCTTGTCAATGGCCGCTGTTCCTTCATCAAGAATCATAAGCGGCGATTTTTGCATCAGCGCACGCGCCACAGCGACTCTTTGACGCTGGCCGCCCGATAGACTGCTGCCGTTTTCTCCGACGTAGGTATCAAGGCCGTTGGGTATGTCCTTCAAAAACAGATTCACGCCGCTTAAATCGAGTACACTTTGCATCTCATCCTTATCATATTGTTGATGAAGGCTTATATTGTCCTTGATACTGCTGCTGAACATATAAACATTTTGATGAATGACCGCCATCATACTGCGCAGCTTCTGGATATCAAGAGCCTTCATTTCGTCGCTATCAATAAAAATCTGTCCGTCATAATCCGCATAAGTGCCGGTTAATAGCTTGATCAATGTGGATTTGCCCGAACCGCTGTGGCCGACGATGGCGTATTTTTTATTCTTTTGCAGCGTGAAGGTTACACCTTTCAACACAGGGCTGCCGTCGTCGTAAGAAAAAGAAACGTTATCAAACCGAATGCTTCTATCAAACTTCGGTGCTTGCGTGCCGGCAAAAGACGTATCTTGATACTGCGAGAATACTTCCAAACGGCTGAGCACCGGCTTAATGCCTTGAACCTTGGGCATGCCGTCCATCACCAGCATAAGCGGATTCACAAAAGAACTGCTGAGCTGAATAAGCGCCAACAGCACGCCTGCTGATATTTCACCAATGAGTATGAAATAGGCACCGATAAAAAATCCCGAAAACACGGTGATATAAGCAAGCACCTCGGAAACGCTTTGGTTTAACACAGTCACCCTGTCGGCTTGAAATTTTGCCGTTGTGTTTTCTGCGTTTTGCTCTTCATATTCTGCTTTCACATCCTCGTCCATGCCGTACGATTTAATCACTTCATAGCCCGCAAGTATGTCTTTTATTTTTGTGGTGAATTGCGAAAGCTTATGGGAAACGATGTTTTGTTTGCGCTGCAGGGCCTTTCCAAACAGCATCGGTATGGCAAACATCAGTACCAAGCAGCCGATCAGACACAAGCCGATAATCACATTGATGGTGAAAAGAATAACAACCGCCGTTATAAACATCACCGCATTTTCAATGATAACCAGCAGCGGCTGTATGCCATTGTCTTCAACCAGCTTGATGTCGTTTGTAACTGCAGACATATAATCTGCCGTGTTCACGGCTGAATAGTCCTTCATATTCCGCTTTAGTATGCCGCTGAATACACGGCTTCTCAGCTGCCGAACGATTCTGCATATTAACAGCTTGCTGAGTATTGAAGCGATACAGTTGACGATGCCAATACCAAGCAGATACGCAACTGATATGATGATGACATCGCGGAACCGGCTCATATCACCGCTGACTGCTGTATCGGTAACCTCGCGCAGCACCATGGCGATGAACACATACGCTGCCGAAACGATTACGCTTAGCAAAACGGTGGCAATAAACAAAAAACGGTTCTCTTTAATTAAGGTTCTCATAATACCCTCCTCTGAAATTAGATATATATCTAATTACTAAGGCGATAATAACATACAATTAGATACGCGTCAATATGGTTAGATAAAAATAAAAACCGCTCAACAAAGTGAGCGGCGGTTGTGGTGTTGATACTTAACTAAATGAGAGACTTTTCAAGAGATTTTATAAAGCGTTTGACAGAATCGCTGTCCAGATGATAAAAGACTTTCGCGTCGCGTTTGGTGACGCCCACAAATCCGCACGCGAGCAAAACGCCCATATGGTGCGACATTGTGGCGGCTGTAAGATGAAGCTGCTCGGCAATTTCAAGATTATACATTGGCTTTTGATTGATCAAATGCATAATCTCAAGACGGCTGGCATCGCTCAACGCTTTTAAACCACGCAGCAGAGCGTCACGTTCTGGCACACTGTTTGAGGTGATAAAACTGCTCAGCAAGCCGTAATAACAGCCGTTTGAAAAGATCATCTGCGAAACAGGAAAAGCCAAAGAAGGGAATACATCCGCACTCTTTGATAATGATTTTTTCAGCTTGCCAAACAACTCGGATTTGTGTTGTTTAACAGCCGCAAGGTATTGCGCTAATAAATCAGAAAGGGGTTCTGAAACTTTATCAACGGCTTTTTGATATGCATTTATATTGATCGATATAGACGATATAAGCTCTGCAAAGCGGTTTTTTGGGCTGTTCAAAATCTGAATCAGCTTCCACTTTTCTTTGTCGGTGTACGAGAGTTTTCCAAGCAAGTCCATACAGCCGTCAAGGCTGTACATCGTATTTGCCGGTTTCAAATCATTTAACGAACAAATATGGTCGATGATTTCTTTGCTGATATCGCTGTCTTCATACCGGTCGATCGTTTTAACAATCTCTTTGTTTTCCACCAGCAAGCTGAGTATCAATAGCATCATGCCTGTATCAATGCCATTAAAGAACAGCGCATCACTGCTGCCGGGATTATAGTGGTTTTTGAATTCATCGAGGTACGCATCAAACACATTCATATGAGACGCATAAAACGCATCACCGTTGATACCCAAATTATTGAGCGCCTGCACGGTATCCTTCTTGATGCTGTCGGCGTTGTTGCACGCAATCATCAGACCTATTGTTTCATACAATGGATCGGGCATATCAAAATAGATATTGGGCATAACAAACACCTCATAAGCAGATTATTAGATGAGTATCTAACAAAGTGATTATAATTCACTTATTCACACCTGACAAGTAGTTTTTTAACCGGATACATGTTGATAATTATTTTTAAGTTGATATAATCGGCTTAATAGCAACTCAAGGAGCCTTTGAATGCCTTTATTATTCGCTTATGGCACGCTTTGCAGTGAAAAGGTGCAGCTCATTTTGTTCGGAAAAACATTGCAGAGCACCGATTATATTCTCAACAATTATTCGGTTTGCCGATGCGTTGACGGTTTTTACACTGTAAAACCAAAGCATGGATGCGCTGTGACCGGCAAGATGCTGAGCATATCCGATGAAGACATGCTAGTTGCTGATGAATGGGAGCTCGTCCCTTTGTATGATAAAAAACAGATGCAGGATAGCGGCAGAGCTTTTTTTGTGTACATTCGCAGTGACATGGCTGATATAGTGGAAGAAGGCGCGTTAGGAATCAGCGATCTTGAAGAAGATGACTTGCTCGAAATCGTGCGTGATTTCATGGCCCAAAGGCACAGCCTTTAAAGGTTCAGCGTTGTCTTTGGGTTAACAATTGCGGCTCCAGAATCTCCAGCCCGCCATTTTCAAAATGACTCGAATAAATCGTTTGTGTCCCGCGGCATAAAGAAATATCACATCTGCAATTAACGCTTTCGCGTATCTCGCGGATCATGCCTTGTTTGGATGGCGCCATCAGGCTGCCGAACGAAGCGGCCCTTGCGATAATGCATAGGCGCAGCTTGCCGCGTTTAATCTCAACAGTAATACCATTTGCATTGCTGCTGATATCAAGAACCTTTGCGCCGTTGTATGTGGCAAAACGAAGCTGCCGATCGCCCGTTTGCAGCACAGAAATCACGCCGGTAAACCGAAAGGTTTTAAGGGGAATGCGGGCAATCGCACACATAAGCGCCTGCTTGCCGCTGCCGCACTGCATCCAAATCCAGCTTTGCGGAAACTCTTCTCCCCAATCCTTTTCGACATATCCGTCTGCATTATTAAATATAAGCTGTTTGTCATCAAAACGAACGCTGCCGGTAACGCTGTGCCAAAGGCTCAAAACCCCATGACAGCATTGCATCTTTGGCAGGTATGAAAATGGCCCCATAACCGTCGGCGAGAGCAGGCTTGTTTTCAGAGGAATATGTTCGCTGTATTTCAAATCAGCCGACAGCCCGATCTCGGGTATATCCAGATGTATTTGCTTTTCAGAAAAGCGGCTGCTGCCGATGACCATTTCAAACCGACGGGGATGACATGCAAACGCACTGATCGGATAGGATACAAAACGGCTCTTTGGCGGCGAACCATAAATGAGCTGGATGAACGCGATATCCTCATTGTCTTCACTTCCGCGAAAAATACCCGGAATAACAACAAAAGCACCGTCTTTTGATGTGTGCTTAAAATACCATCCTTCAAAATACGGGCGGCTAGAAAGTGTGCCGTGATACCGTGCCGGTGAAAACGGATGCAGGCGATGGCTCATTGATCATTGTTCCTCGTCAATGCTCTCAAGCGGTTTTTTGGCCGGGCCTTCGAGAACCTGGCCGTCTGTTGAGAATCTAGACCCGTGACACGGGCAATCGAAAGAACGCTCTGACGCGTTATACTCAATGGGGCAGCCCACATGTGTACAGTGCGCCTTAAATGATGAAACATGCCCGGCTTCATCCTTGTAAACAGCTAGGGCCTGTCCGTTTATTCTGAGCACGGCACCTTCTCCCGGTTCCACATCATCATAGCTTCCTGACGGAATAGACACATTACCGGCTGTGAACTCAAATACGGCCTCCCCCGCTTGTTTTGCAAACCCGGCGGCTGACGCAGCGGGCGAAAAGCGCTTCGGGCTGAACACGGCTCTCCATTTTTCATCGATAACGGTGCTTTGTAAGATTTCATCCGATATCATTATCGAAGCAGCTGCGCTGTTGGTCATGCCCCATTTGTCGTAGCCTGCGGCTACATAGATTTGCGGCCCGTCATTATACAGGCTGCCGACATACGGAATATGATCCAGCGTTTGCCCGTCCTGCGCAGACCAGCCGTAAACAGCCTTCGCCCCTCCATAACAGCTGTGTAAAAATGCGTTTAACGGCTCGAGGCCTGCGTCTTCCTTATCCTCCTTGCCTGTGCGGTGCCCATAGCCGCCCACCAGCAGCCACGGCTCTGCGCTAAGGCTGTGCGAGCGAACAGATCTTACAGGCTTACCAGAATTGATGTACATACCGCTTGGCCCCTTGTGCTGTGCCGCAATTAAATAGGAGCGTTCTTGGTGGAGCCGCAAAAAGAACAGGCCCGGAAGTTCAACAATAGGATAGCCTGTTGCCAGAACAACGGCACCGGCCTTCAGCGATCCCTTTTCTGTTAATACGGTAATGCCGTGCTCATCGCGTTCAAGACCTATCGCTTTTGTCTTTTCATAAATTGGGATGCCCATATCGCTTACTTTTTCTGCTACGGCATAAAGGTATTTAAGCGGATGAAACTGCGCCTGATTATTGAGCCTCAGCGCGCAGCGAACATCAAAAGGCAGCTGTGTAGTCTCCTCGATGTTCGCCTCAATTCCAATCCGCTCGTATGCGGCTCTTTCCGACATCACATCCCGTTCTTCAGCATCGGTCAGCGCATAAACGTACGCGGGCTGCGTTTCATAATCGCAAGCGATATGCAGCTCATCGATCAGCGATTTGATTAAATTGAACCCGGCCATATTCGCTTTATAGTAAGCCAACGCCTTTTCATCAGACATCTTTGAGAGGCGAACATCGTGCTGCACCGTTATTTTAGCTGTTGTATACCCGCTTGTGCCGCTACCCACTTCATTGGCCTCAATCACGGCAATTTTTGCCCCTGCCCGCGCCAGCAGCAGTGCCGTGGTGATGCCGGATAAACCGCCTCCCACCACAATAACATCGTATACCTTCGATGGAGGGATTTGCTGAAACACCGGTTTAAACGCTGTATCCATCCAAAGTGACTGCTTTTTCATATTTCTCTCCCGATTGTTTGTTAACCTTATTTTGCCGCAAAAAAAGAAAACCATGTAAGGCACTGGACAGATTGTCTGTAAACCCTATGAAAAAACAGAATCGGTCTTGCTGATAAGCAAAGCAAGGATTACGTGGTGGATCAGTATCTTCTGTGATAGATAAAATCCGCAGTCACTTCACTGCCCGCGTTCACTGAAACAGCGGAAAGAATGACCGCCATCATAGCTTTTCGTCTATTGTGGCGTAATAAAACGTTTGAAGAATCTTAGTCTGTCGATTGTGCTTCACCGGAATGAAACAAGAATCTTTTATGACACGCCCACCATGTAAAATAGCAAGTGTGCCGCTCACGCTCCATATGATCAACATGGTCATCCACATTGATTTGGAGTGTACTCGAAAATATTTCAAGTACACTCTACCGAGCAATCTTCATAGTAAATTGTTAATTTATGTTACTTCTTCTTATCAAAATCGCGCATAAACATGTTCTTCTCTTGCATCAGGCTTTCCGCACTGTCAAACCCGAGCCGTTTAAGCATTTCAAACACAAACGGATTTTCAACCGGTGTTTTTTCCTCCGTTCGCGCCGCATACGCGTTCACATTTCGCGTGCCCTGATCTTTATCGATAATGATGCGCGGCCCCCCGACGCAGCCTCCAACGCAGCCCATGCCTTCCAAAAAGTTGGCATCCAGCTTACCTTCTATCACATCTTTGAGCATCGATTTGCATTCCGGCACACCGTTGGCCTGACGCGCTTTGAGTGGCAGGCTTCTGCCCGGTGCAATGCGCTTGACGGTTTGTTCAACGGCTTCGCTGACGCCGCCTGTACGTGCATACAAACGCCCGGCTGCCGATGAATGGTCGCGCAGGTCTTCCTCTAAGCTGTTTGGTTTAATGCCTGCCGCATCAAAAATATCCGCCATTTCACGAAACGTCAGCACATAATCCACCGCATCGATAACATCCGTTTGGCGTGCTTCGGCTTTTTTGGCGATGCAAGGGCCGATAAACACGGTTTTGGCATCAGGATGCAGGTGTTTCACGGCACGTCCGCTGGCCACCATGGGCGATACAGATGGCGGCATATGCGGCACAAGCTCCGCGTACACCTTCTCAATCATGCCCACCCAGAGCGGGCAGCAGCAGCTGGTGAGTACAAAATCCTCTTGCTTTTTTATCGCCGCGTCAAATTCAAGCGCTTCCTTCAGCGTTAATATATCCGCGAACAGCGCCACCTCAATCAACCCGGCAAATCCGAGCATCTTAAACGCGGTACGCAAGCGTCCGGGCGTCATATCCGCACCGAATTGGCTTAAATAGGCGGGCGCTATCAGCGCATATACAGGTGTTTTCTTGTTGATCAGTTCAAATATCGGTACGACCTCTTTGATTTCCACAAGGTTATGCGCATCGCAGGCCGTAATGCATTCTCCGCACCCGACGCAATTGTCCATAACAACCACATTGCCATGCTCATCTCTGGTAAGCGCGTCATAAAAGCATACATTCGTACATTTGTCGTCTCCGCATGCGCAATTGCCCAAGCGCACCACTGGCGGATGCGTTTTTGGGTTGAGCAGACAATCAAGTGAATGCGTATCGCAGTCATCGTTTGTGAGTGAATCAATGTCGTTCTTGACGGCGGCTGTCATTACTTTTTTATAGAGTTCATCAAAGCTTGTCATTGTCGTCTCCTACTCTAAACAGATTAATAATCGCTGCCAATCTTGCAGACGTTTTTCAAAGGATATCGCGTGAGCCGGGCTGGTAGACCCGAGGCGCTCAAACGACAGCCCTTTAAATTGAAAGCCCACATACCGCGCGAACGTACTGTGTGCTTTTTGGCCGTTAAAAAATACATGCCGAATCTGCGGGTATTTCGCGAATAAGCCGGCAAAGTCATTCACGACGGGATTTTTGATATGCGCGTCGAGGCTGGATTCTCTTTCGCAGCTTTGAATCACATCCCACAGCGCAATGCGGTGATGCAGCAGCATATCGAGCCGCTGCTCATAGCTGTCGACATACGGTTCCTTCAGCAGCTTACTCATCAGCGGCCAAAACGCGTTGTGTGCATGGCCGTAGTACTGCTGTTTCTTTAGGGATTCTTTTCCGGGTATTGAGCCGAGTATCAATACCCGGCTATATTCATTAACAACCGGGCCAAAAGAATGAATCGTGCTCATCGCATCCCCTTAAGCTGCTCCGCAAAGCGTTTAACAATATCACGGCTTTGCTTTGCATTCTCATCAAACAGCTCAACGCGATAGTGCTTCACGCCCAGGGCGAAATAATCGGCTGGGTTGGCTTCTGTCACCCGGCTGTGCATTACATGGCTTTGGCAATGCGAATCTGCAAACAACGGGTAACGATGGCCCTTCATATCCTCAAAATAGAATCGCTTCTTTTTACATAAGCCGCAGGCATCCTTCCCTAGCGCGCCCGACAGCACACAGTGCCGCATCGCCATCAGCTCATGCCGTGCGTACAGCAGCGCTTCAACGGGAGCCGTTTGATTGTTGTGCGCTTTGTAGGCTGCCATCATCTTCGCGGCTTGCTTAATGTTCAGTTCCGGCGATAGCGCGACCCGTTTCGCTCCGAGTGACACAAATACAGCCAATGACGACGCGTTAAACGCATACACGGTATGGTCTAGTACGATGGCATTATCTCTCTTAAAGGCGTAAAGGCCGCCGTGATCTGTCACAAGCAGCCGTTCGCCCCTGTAAGATTCAGGCACCTGCGCCAGCCTGTCTGTTTTGAGCCTGAGGCGCGGATATGCGGCCTTGTTCTCAAGATACAGCGCCGCATCCTCGGTATAGATATCTCCACTCACGATATCCTTCACGGCATCGAATTGCATCGCGTTTCGCACAAGCACATGAAGCTTCGCGCCGGTTCCCTCTTTATCATACTGCGCGCACGGCAGCGTTTTGTTGCTGATGCGTATATCAGGAACCGCTGTACGCAGTGCCGTCAGCGTATCGGCGGCGTCACGTCTCAGTGCGTTCAGCGCGCTTTTGGCAATGAATATGTTGTCATCGGCGTCTATATCCATGCCTTCCAGCAGATACGGCGTATCGCCGAGCTTAGATATGCTCGCATAAATGTCGTCTTGCGTTGTGGGCGCTGTTCGGCCCATTTGCACCGGCTGCCCTTGAGCCAGAGCTTCGTTCCCGCTGCTGTCTGAGAGCGTCAGGCGAAGCGTCTCCCCGATTCTGGCTGACAGAGTGGCTTTCACCGGCACGCAACGCGCTTTTGATACCTGAAGAGCTTTCAGCAGTGATATATCACCGGTTTTTACAACGGTATCACCCGCCGATGTTTTTGCTTTGGCATTCAGCTCGATAATATCGCCTGCTTCGGCAGAGGCTGTGAGCAAACCGTTCCTGTAAATTTTATTGCAGATGAACCCGTCGTCATTGCGTTCAAATTTGATGCCGTCTCCCTGACTGAGCGGTGAAGTGAGCCGCAGCTTAATTCTGCCGTTACCGGCTGATAGCACAATGCCCAGCGGTGTTCCCCGGTGATTGGGGCGGTCTTTGCTTAAAAGAGCCTCTCCCCTTACGTTAAACAAGTGTGATTTGGAATAGCCGCGGTGAAACAGGCTCAGCAGGTTGTCCGCATCTTGCTTGCATGTTTTTGGTTCGCGGCCTTCGCGGATGTCATTCAGAAGCCGTGAATAAATCTTCGTGACCAAACCAACATATTCGGGCGATTTCATGCGGCCTTCAATTTTAAAGCTGCTCACACCGGCATCAATAAGCGCGGCGATGTCTTCAAACAGACCGATGTCTTTTGGGCTCAACAGATAATCGCCATTCGTATTGTAAGGCATGTCATGTTCGTCAAAAAGCTTATAGCGCATGCGGCAGCTTTGCGCACAGGTGCCCCTGTTGCCGCTGCGCCCGTTTGTCAGCGCGCTCATCAGGCACTGGCCGGAATAACAGATGCACAGTGCTCCATGAACAAACACTTCTTTTTCAATGTCGCATTGAAGGCTTTTGATTTGTTCGATGCTCATTTCACGCGCGAGCACCGCTCGCTTTAATCCAAGGCTTTTTGCGAACGCCAGTGCCGCATCACTGTGGTTATGCATTTGCGTGCTGGCATGCAGCTCGGCATCTGGGAAACGGGCGCGTACGGCTGCGATCATGCCAATATCCTGCATAATCAGCGCGTCGGCACCGGCTTTTAAAACCGTTTCGACGTGCTGCAAAAATCCGCTAGTCTCGCTTTCATAAACAAGCGTATTGACGGTGATATAAACTTTGACGCCATATGTATGCGCATAGGCGATGGCTCGGTTTATTTCATCAGACGAGAAGTTGCTGGCGAACGCGCGCGCACCAAAGCTCTTTCCGCCGAGGTAGATTGCGTCCGCACCATTTTGCACCGCCTGAATCACCGACTGCATATCTCCGGCGGGTGATAGAAGCTCGTATTTCATTGACTGCTCCGCTTTTTTTCTCAGTATACCATAGCTTGCGCAATCATTATATAAAAAAGACCGGTTTAGCAGCCGGTCTTTCGACGTTATTCTTTTTCAAAATGCTGATTCGCGCCGGGTGTCGGTGGAAAAGAATCGCCTTTATCAAGTGTCACGCCTCTTCTGATAACCTGCCCATTCTGGCTGACAATTCTGTAATCCCCGCTCTGCGGCGCTTTTTGTCCCGATTTAAATTGCTGCATCATTCTCCGCCTTTCTCTTATGTTTGTCTATCAGTATTTTTTGCGTTACACTTAAAATTATGTGATTTTTTTGTTGTTATTTTTAAATGCGTATGATAAAATATGCTTCGCGTGACTGGAGAGATGGCTGAGCTGGTCTAAGGCGCACGACTGGAAATCGTGTGTGCGGGGAACCGTACCGAGGGTTCGAATCCCTCTCTCTCCGCCAAAATGAATGGGTGTACCGACAGGTGCATCCATTTTATTTTGGCATAGGGAGGATTCGAACGTGAGCCTGCCGCCGCCTGTGGCGGATGAAGGCAGGCGAGGATGGCGTGATAGCGACCAAAGGGAGCGGAGCGAATCCCTCTCTCTCCGCCAAAATGAATGGGTGTACCGACAGGTGCATCCATTTTATTTTGGCATAGGGAGGATTCGAACGTGAGCCTGCCGCCGCCTGTGGCGGATGAAGGCAGAAAAGGATGGCGTGATAGCGACCAAAGGGAGCGGAGCGAATCCCTCTCTCTCCGTCAAATAAGGTTGATAGTTTTGATACGAGAGTATCTGAAACTATCTTTTTGCAAAAATGCCTGTGATACAAGGGTTTTGGGGCACATCGGCTCTTTGGGTTAGTTTCATTGTGGGCTTTGTGGGGTTGATTTTAACTGCACAGAACAACCGGTTTATTCCATACAGAAAATCACGCTGAAACTTTTCTCCGAGGAATAGTTTCAGCGTGACTGTAAAAATTTCATTGTGATAGGAATAGTTTCAGAGTGAGAACAATCTTATGGTGATACGACCCTTCCAATCTCGGGCTGTTTTTATTTCATTGCTTCCAGAATGGTTTGTACACCGCAGTAAATAAGATACAGCGCAACAGTTAGAGAACCTGCAAAATCCAGCCAATAAGAAAGGCTGGAACCCGGTGCGATGACCACGGAAAGCAGTGCAACGGTCACGCAACCATCCACCAGACTTTTCGCCCGGTAGAGCCGGGACTGCACTTGCAGAATCGCATTGGGTTCCTTGCGGTTCAGCCGAGTGTACTTGATCCAAAAGGCGGTATTGGTGATGACACCCAGTACTGCGATTGCAAGGCCCGGGATCACATTCCCCTTATCGCCTGTATCGGACAGGAAGGTCAGCAGCACCATAAATGCGCCGCCCAGGCACATCATGGCACCCACAAAGGCATTGGATCTTCGCTCCAGTTTGGCTCGCTTTACTTCATCGCAAGCGTCCTCTTTGGTGGTGATCCGGAAAACCGTGAAGGACATAATGATGGCCAACAGTTCCGCGCTTCTTCGGACAAAGTCTGCAATCTGAGTAGAGCTGCGTCCTGCCAACAAACCCAGCCCAACCACAAGCGGGCCGGGTGCGCTCATCAGCACAGACAGCAGCAGTGTCCGGGTGCCGGATTTGGTAGTGTTATTAGACACAGTGTCAACCTCCCAGAATCTTGATTAGCGGCAGGATCACCGCCATGGCAGCCACAGGGCAGGTTACAGTATCCAATCCGTCCTTGGTGCAAAGTTCCACATAAGTAGTTACAGTTGCGACAATCAGCGAAATCAGTAGGCAACCACCAAGACCCAAACCTCCCCGGACCAACAGCACCGTTAGTACGGAAATGGTAGCGGTCAGAAACATTGCTGCAGAACCTTCCCAACTTTTGTGGGGATCTACAAAGGGAAGCTTAATTTTATGCTTACCGAACTGCTTGCCGATGAGGGCAGCAAAAGCATCACCCACACCCCAGGCATAGACGCAAGCCATAGTCAGCAGCTTGTCACCAAAAATGCCCCAGAAGATACTGATACTGATCACCACAGTAGCAAGTGCCAAGACCATACTGCTTTTGAACTCGCCCTTTTTCCGCTCGTTGACAAAGGATGAGAACGCGGGGATCTTTCCGGCCAAAGCCAAAATCGGATAGATAATCACGATCAGTCCAGCCGCAAACCCGGCAGCGATCCACCAGGTGTTGAACCCGAACAGAAATGGGAAATAGGCACCCAGCAGAATAAAATGGAGAATCTTCCGGAACAGCTCATCTGGAATTTTCAGAAATTTGCGCGCAATCAGCATAATGGTTGCCACCGGGATTAAATATAAAGAAAAAAAGAAAGCACCGTGCAAAAGTTCTTGCATAATGGCCTCCTTAACATACTTTTTTATTCATTATATCACACAAATGCAAGATGGACAATTAAAAGCACCTACCGTAAAGGCCGTACAAAGCAGTTTGACTAAAACACAGTTATGGTTTCATTTCTTCGGCTATGGTTTCAAATCAAAATGAAACCCTGGGAAACCATTTGAAACTGTATCATTTTTATCAACTGTTGCCATTATAAATCGGTTCTGAGCAATTAGGGCCGCTTTTCTATTTCATCTGATTCACGGCTTAAATGTTAAGAAAATGTCAAGTAATCAAAAATAAAATAAGAAGCCCCATGTCTGCTGTGTGAATGAGAGCTTCATTTTATTGCGTTTATACTGTCAGGCATTTTAAAGTGTATTTTTTCACTGTTATTTTATAAGATCGGCTTTCCCTTCACATACTTCTTCACGATATTTTGATCTGATGACAGATACACAACACGTTCCAAACGCTGTGCCATGTTGAGCGGATTGAGACCGTTAAAACTTCTGTCGTCTATCACCACGGCATCCAACTCATACCCCGGCTCAAAGCTGCCCACTTGCCCAAAGAAGCTCCCGCCGCCCTTGGTGGCCATGTAGAACGCCTCCGACAGCGACAACGGCTCTGCATCTTGATCCACATAAACCGAATAAAGTTTAGAGGCCAGTATCGCATCTGAAACCACCCGTAACATCGATATGGATGACCCGCCCGCAACATCGGTGCCAAGCCCCACACGGAGCCCCTTTTCCAGCATGCGCCGTACCGGCGCGATGCCGCTGCGCAAATTGAAGTTAGACTGTGGGCAATGCGCCACAATCACCCCGTTGTCGCGAATATAATCCATCTCGCTGTCAGACAGGTGCACACAGTGCGCCATAATGGTTGGCTGCTGCCCGAACAAACCGTAACGCTGATACACATGGGCGTACGTCTCATCCTCAGGATGAAGCTGCTTCACCCAGCTGATTTCGTCCTCGTTTTCGGACAAGTGCGATTGTACGGGCACGTGATATTGCTGCGCCAGCTTACCAAGCTTCTCCATCAGCTCAGGTGTGCAGGTGGGCACAAAGCGGGGCGTGATGATCGGCTTCGTGTTTTTGTATGTTTGCTCGGAATATCGAATCCAGTTTTCCGTGTCGTTGAGAGACCCTTGCGTTGTCTCCACCAGCGAAGCCGCGCAGTTACGGTCCATATTCACCTTGCCCACATATGTGGCGAGCCCGGCCTCCTCCAGCATCTGCATCAGCAAAGCTGCCGCATCGGCGTGCACCGTCGCATACACGGATGCGCGCGTGGTTACGCCGGATTTTAAAGCGGCACAAAAAGCGCTGTAGGCCGCTGCCGCATATTCGGCATCGGCATAGCGCGATTCCTCGGGAAACGCGTATTTATCCAGCCATGGGATAAGCGCCAAGTCCATACCCATGCCGCGCACGGCAAACTGAGGTGCATGCACATGCAAGTCTACCAGTCCCGGCAATATCAGGCTGCTGCCGAAATCCGTGACCTCGGCATGCCGATACATTTCCGGCAGCTCAGAAAACACGCCCGTCACGATGCCGTTTTCGCTGACAATATAACCGTTTTCCACTGCCGTCAGCTCTCGCTGCGTTTGTGTGTATACAATATTCCCTTTAAGAATAAGCAATTGATCCGTTGACACTTCTATTCACCTTCCACCGATTTAATGGACTTCGCCGACCCGGTTGTGAGCCGTTATAGCCGTTTTCACTAATCGGTTGGCATTTCCTTGCCAAGCCGTTTATACATCGTTTTCTTCACAGCCCGCAGTATGTTCTCATAGCCGGTGCAGCGGCATAGATGCCCGCTCATCAGCTTTCGAAGCTCGTCGTCAGTGTATTCCTTACCGCTCTCGAGTATCTCTATGGCCGACATGATAAATCCGGGTGTACAAAAGCCGCATTGCACGGCCGCTTCATCGATGAACGCCTGCTGAATATCACTGAGCTCGCCATTCGGGCCGAGCAAGCTTTCCAGCGTGCGTATCTTTTTACCGCGCGCCCACACAGCAAGATATATGCAGGAATTGTAGCATTCACCGTCGATAATGACATTGCACGCACCGCACTCACCCACCTCGCAGCCCTTTTTCACAGAGGTCATGCGAAAATCGTTTCGGAGCATATCCGTTAACGATGCACGCGCATCCACCATGACAGACACATCCTTACCGTTTAGGTTAAAATCTATCATACGGTATTGATCTTTCATGATAACTCACCTCCGCTGCGTTTAACCGCTTCAACCAGCGCACGCTTTGCCAGCTCCACGGCAATCTGTTGGCGCAGCGCCTTGGATGCGCGCCAAGAATCGCGCGGGTTGATGTCACTCAGCACCGCCTTGCCGAACGCCTTGACTGTTGCTTCACTCACTGGGCTTCCGTTTGCCGCAGCCTCTGCCGTGGGCACACGCATGGGCACCGGCCCCGCCACACCGTAAGCGGCACGAACGCGTTCGAATGTCCTCTTGTCTGGAGAGAGACGCACGTTGACGGAACACCCCAGCGTCGCGATATCCATCGCACCTCTCATCGCGTATTTGATGTAGCTGCCGAAAGTATCCGCATAGCTTTCCTTTGGTATAATCAGCGCCGTTTGTATCTCGCCGGGGCGGATATCCACCGTGCCCGCTTTGATGTAAAATTCCTTTATGGGTATGCGTCGCACGCCCTCAGAGCCTGTCAGTTCCACCAACGCCTCCCACGCATGAAGTGTGGACGCGGAATCAGCTGACGTCACACCGTTGCAGGTGTTGCCGCCGATGGTGGCAATATTGCGTATTTGCGGGCCGCCCACCTGATCCACCGCTTCACCGAGCACGTTGATATACTTCTGAATGATCGGGCTTTTGGTGATGTGCGAGAAGCTGGTGAGCGAGCCGATGCGGATGGCTTCGTTCTCATCAATAGAAACGCCGCGCATTTCATCGATCATGTAGATGGAAATGAGTTCAACGCCCGCGCGCTTGCCCTCGCGCATTTGTATCAGCACGTCGGAACCGCCCGCAATGATGTGAGCATCCGGGTGCTCCATGCGCAGACGAACGGCATCCGCCACGCTCTGCGCTTCGTACAATTCCTTCATATCAAACATAGCCGTTATTCCTCCCCTTTTGAAGGATCTTCGATGAGGCCTTCCTCCATGAACCGTTGAAACAATGTGTGCGGGTTTAGTGGCAGCTTATCAACCGCCACTCCGGTGGCGTTCAATATCGCGTTGCGTATCGCGGGCGCAACGGGTGTGGCCGGGGGCTCACCCAGTGCCTTGGTGCCAAACGGGCTGGTGGGTTCCGGGTTTTCCACGAACTGCGCCTCCAAATGCGGGTGATCCAGCATGGTTGAAAGCTTATAATCCAGCAGATTGTTGTTTAGCGGTTTGCCCGTTTTCGGATCAAACAACAGCTGCTCGGAGAGGCCGTAACCGATGCCCATCGACATACCGCCATGCACCTGTGCCTCGGCCAGCGCCGGGTTAATCAGCGTACCGCAATCGTGCACGTTGACGATTTTGGTCAGCGTTGCCTTACACAGTGGGATATCCACCTCCACCTCGGCGATGCAGCAGCCAAAGGAATACGCGTTGTTAGTAATATGGTAGCTGGATTCGGCGGTGATATGATCACTCTTCTTCATGCTGTACATCACCTCGGTCGCCAGCTCTTCCAGCGTCATCATCACGCGTCCATCCATAACTCGAACAATATTGCTGTCAATGATATCAAGATTCGATTCTGCCACACGGGTCAGCTCGCTCGCATGCTTGATGATTTTCTCTTTGAGTATCTGCCCTGTCTGCGTGATGGAGAAGCCGCATACGTAGGTTTGCCGCGACGCATATGCGCCGAGGCCGTTTGGCGAGACATCCGTATCCTGACAGGAAACCACATGCACATCCTTATAATCCTTCAGGCCCACCACGTCTGCCGCCATTTGGGCAAATACCGTATCGGCACCCTGCCCGATCTCTGTTTCACCCACCTGCAGCTGTATCGACCCATCCTCGTTCATCACCATGCGGCAGGAGGAGTGCTCCAGCGCGATGGGCCACACGGCCGTGTTGTACCAAAAGCATGATATACCAAGACCCTTGCGAATGGGGCCTGTCTGGTTCTTGTATTCCTCAATCTTTTTATGATAATCCATGTAGGCCATCGCCTTATCGAGGCACTGGTTATATGTATCATAGTAGTTCTCGTTTTTGGAGAAGTTATCCTTATAGCCCTGCGGCATCAGGTTTTTACGGCGGAATGCTTCCGGATCCATACCGATCGCTTTGCATACGTCGTCCGTATGGCTTTCCACAGCGAACATGGCCTGCGGGATACCGTAGCCGCGCATCGCACCGGCTGTGGATTTGTTCGTGTAAACCGTGTAAGCGTCACACTGCACATTAGGGCACGGGTACATTTGCGGGAACGCGCCCATTCCCTTTGCTGCAATGGCATGCCCATGCGAGGCGTAAGCGCCCTGATCCGAAAAGGCCTCCAGCTTGCGCGCAACATATGTGCCGTCAGGCCGCACCCACGAGACGATGTGAGAGCGGATGGCGTGTCGTGTTCGGTTGCTGACGAAGGTATCCTCACGCGGAACGTCGATCTTCACCAGCCGCCCGCCAAGCTGTTGTGATATATAGGCCACCAGCGGCTCATACAGTGTATCCTGTTTGTTCCCAAAGCCGCCGCCGATGTACGGCTTGACAATGCGCACCTTTCCCCACGGTATACCCAGCGCCTGCCCCACCGTCCGGCGGACGATGTGCGGAATCTGCGTGGAGGCCACCACCACGATGCGGTCGCCCTCGCCATAAGCATAGGCAACGAAGTTTTCGATATGGCAGTGCTGCACCACCTGCGTGTCGTACCATTTGTC
Organism: Bacillota bacterium; assembly: GCA_023412005.1. Taxonomy (GTDB): domain Bacteria; phylum Bacillota; class Clostridia; order Christensenellales; family SZUA-584; genus SZUA-584. The sequence goes on along the minus strand of JAEYOE010000014.1, from coordinate 65,555 downwards.
TACGCAGATAAGCCCCGGCTCCTTGATGGCTTCGTCGTAGCTGCCGATCGTAATAGACGTATGCTTAAGTACGTTGTTTGGGTATTCCTCGTGCAGCTGCGGCATGCCGTCCTTCATCGCTTCCTGCGGGTCTAGCACAAAGGGCAGCTCCTCGTATTCCACCTTCACGGCGCGTGCTGCTTGTGCGGCGGCCACCTCATTTTCCGCCACCACGGCGGCCACGTCGTCGCCGTAATAGCGAACGTGGCGGTTCAGCAGCAGCCTGTCGGCCACGTCCTGATGCCCTGGATCGGTTGACCACGGATGGCCCGCTGTTGGGAACTGAATATCCGGAACGTCAAAACACGTAAATATCTTTACAACACCCGGCACCTTTTCCGCCTCGGAAATATCGACGGACTTGACATACCCATGCGCAATGGTGGAGCGGACGACGACGGTAATCAGCGCGCTCTTGTCGCACAGATCGTCGGTATACTTGGCACGGCCGGTCGCTTTATCCAGCGCGTCCACGCGCGTAACACTTTTTCCTACCTGACTCACAACGCATTCCCCCTTGTCGATTTGTCATTTACAATGATATATCTATCCACACATTACCGAGTAAAAACCCGTATCTATAAAATCAATCAATTCTGTCTGCCCGGCTGATAGCCATACAAGTTAACCCCTCAATAACTCTCTGTCTGTAAAAAGTTAGTCAGCATCTGCACTTCTGCGTGACCTCGCGAGCCGCGATATGCGATGGGGCATGCCGCGTGTGCAAGATACACGTAATCAGCAGAGCGCTTTATGCAATCTCTGCCGCCCTGAAAAGAGGCGGTATGAATGCAAAAACCCCGGACCCGCAAAAGATACACCTTGAGAATCGAAGCTGCTTTTGGCCGGTTTACCCGGCGCACAGCGCAAATGCTCAACATGTATCTCTTGTAGCCTGGGGCAATTTACGGTCGCCTGTAGAGACGTCCATACCGATTTATGGACTTATACAAGAGCTACTGAAAGCCGCTAACGCGATGTTTACCGCTCAGCAGCCTATGCTTATTTCGTTGTGAATTAATTCTATCAACTCGCACCGGCAATGTCAAGCTGATACAAGGTACGGACAAGTTTGTTTCACCTTAAACTTTGTTAATAAATTTAAAAACTTAATCTATTTTCCGTTTTCCTTCACATCAATATAATTATAAAGCGTAAACTTCGATATGCCAAAATATTTCGATACCTTATCGCCCGATTTTGTTATCAAGAAAGCGCCCTTGTCCTGAAGAAATTTGATGGCTCTGATCTTGTCTTCCCTGTTCATCTGAGAAACCGGCTTATTCACAAGCTTAACCGATTCTTCAATCAGTTCATGAAGCAGACCGTTAACGCCCTTTGTTATTTTTTCGGGTTCGTTGCTGTCGTTCTTTGCGGTAATCAGGCTTTTCAATGTGAAATCCGCCATCATCAGATTCGTTATGTCATAATTAATTGCAAATATGCCAACGACTTTGCCTTCGGTGTCTCTGATGTAGATGGTACTCGATTTTAGCACACGCCCGTTTTCCGTTTGCGTGAGATAATTGATTCTGTCCTGCAGCTCATTGGGGTTTTTGCTTCGCGCCTCAAACACAACTCTGCTGGAACCATCGCCGACCTTTCTGCCCGAAACATGTCCGTTTTCAATAAAGACGATCGTGTGTTCCTCATCTTCTGTCAGATCGTGTATCACAACCTCGCAGTTATCACCAAAATGCCCCGTAATGCCTTGTGCCAGTTGTATCCAAAAAGGCATTAAAAATGTTTTATCCATCGAACCCCCTCCAAATATGTTTTATACTTGAAAAATAATTTCAGATGTATAATAACATAAAGTGTATGGATATGCCATTATTATCGTTAGTTATCTGTCATTAATATCGGCGGCAAATTGCTTTAATTTGTTTTTGATATCTTTGGCTGTGGCAGATGCCGCAACGCCCCCCTTTGCGGTTTCCTTAAGCTCATACGGCAGCGCCCTGCCCACTTCTTTCATCGCTTTAATCACTTCATCCAGAGGAATAATACCGGTGATGCCCGCAAGTGCCATATCTGCAGAGGCGAACGCATTCGCCACGCCCATGGCATTGCGCTTGCTGCATGGCACTTCCACCAGCCCCGCCACGGGGTCGCACACAAGCCCGAGTATATTTTGCAATGCGATAGCAGCCGCATTCAAGCAAGCATCCACGCTGCCGCCAGAGATTTCCGTTAAAGCGGATGCCGCCATGGCCGACGCGGCACCGATTTCCGCCTGACAACCGCCTTGGGCACCGCTGATGGTGGCGTTTTCGGCAATGATAATGCCGATGGCGGAACTGTTAAAAAGCCCGCTTAACAGCACGTCTTCGCTGAGCTGCCTTTGCTCACATACCGCAAAAAGGCACCCGGGCACCACGCCGCAGGCACCGGCCGTGGGGCACGCGGTGATGCGCTTCATTCGTGCGTTTTCTTCCGTGACCGCAAGCGCGTAGGTAATGGCGCTGCCCAGCATGCAGCCGCAAAGCGTCTGCCCCGCTGCCATATACCGATTCATTTTATCGGCGTTTTGGCCGATTAGCCCGCCGATGGATGGCACTGTTGATACCGTTCCGGCCTCAATATTGGCTTTCATAACGTTTATGGCGGCCATCATTTGCGCAACAACAGCTTTCTTGTCGGTTTCCTGCCGCTCCGCCTCGTGAAGCATCGCCAGCTCAGATATGCTGATGGAAAATTTACAAGTCAGGTTTTCGATGTCTTTCTGATTTGAATACTGATATTGATACATGGCGGGCTCCTTAATAGAGCTGAGGAATGTATATGACATACATATCCTCAAGGCTTCTGATTCGCTTGACGATATCCGGTCCGATTGTCTGATCTGTTTCAATTATCATATATGCGCGCCCGTGCTTGCCCTGCCGGTACATGTTCATGCTCGCGATATTGATGCTTTCATCGGCCAGAATTTTTGCCACGCTCAGCACGGCGCCCGGTTTATCAAGATGATCCACAATCAGCGTGTTGTACTGCAGGCTGATTTCCAGATCGGTATGATTGATATGCGTGACGACGATATTCCCGCCGCCAACCGATACGCCGCTGACGCTCATTATTTCACCGTTTTTTCCGGTTAAGTCAAACTTCACAAGATTCGCATTCGTTGATGATTCCTGCTCCATCACAAAACGGCAGTCAAGCCCCGCTTCTTTGGCGATATCGTGGGCATCGTTGAGCCGCTCATCATCCGGCAGCACACCGGCAAGCCCGCCAACCAACGCTTTGTCGGTGCCATGGCCGTATAATGTGGCCGCAAACGAGCCGTAAACATGAATAACGGCCTTTGCAATCGGTTTATTAAAAATAGCCCGCGCCGCGTTTGCAAGGCGGCAGGCTCCGGCCGTATGCGAGCTGGACGGCCCAATAATGATCGGCCCGACGATATCAAAAACGCCATAACTGCTTTTCATATTCTTCCCCTTTCGTTTGTCAATAATTGAACATCGGGGTATAATAACTAAAAAAACAAAGGACAACACATCATGAAAGTCGGCTGTATACTGCTGGCTGCCGGCGCAGGATCGCGCTTTGGCGGCAACAAGCTGAATACGATTCTAATAGATAAACCGATCATCGAGTACATTTTAGCGAGTCTGCCAAATGAGCCCTTCCATAAGCGCATCATCGTTGCGGCCAACAACGAGCTTTTACGAACCGGGGAGCGCTACGGCTTTGAAGGCGTTATCAACGACAGACCGGAGCTTGGCGCGTCCTTAAGCATACGCATGGGGCTAGAGGCGCTTGGCCCTGCCGACGCCTGCATGTTTTGCGTGGCCGACCAGCCGCTGCTGCAAAGAGATACGCTGCTGCATATGCTGAAAAAGTATGAACCGGGCACCATACTGACGCTGGAAAGCGGCGGCGTTACCGGCAACCCCAACATTTTTCCATCTGTGCTTTTTGAAGAACTCATCAGCTTAAACGGCGATGAAGCCGGAAAGACGGTGATCAGCCGCCATCCGGATATGCTTCGTCGCCATACTGTTTTCGATACATCTCAACTACGTGATATCGACACACCGGAGCATTTCAGAGAAATCAACGCTCTGCTGGAGGCCGAGCCGCAGCGGTTACACTGAATCATGGGCGCGCGTATTTGCCGTACCACACAACATCGCGGTAATTCTTCGTATCCGTATCGCCCTCAGTGCTGAATACCAGCACTGTCGAATCGGCATCAAGGCCGATCTGTGCGGCCAGCTCGGGCCGGTGATTCATCAGCTCATCCGCAAAGCCTGTCCCGATTGCGCCCGACTCACCGGCGATCACCCGTTTATCATCTCCGAGCGGATTACCGAGTATGCGCATGCCGTTCGCTGTTAACACGTCGTCACACGAAAAGAACCCATCCGCAAAATTGCGTATGATCTCCCACGAGATCGGGTTTGGCACACCGCACGATAAACCGGCCATAATACTGTCCATATCGCCGTCCACGCTGCACGCGGTACCGTCGTTTCTGAGACCCGATTCATAATAGCATGCGGCCTGATGCGGCTCGAGTATGAATATTTTCGGGCACCTATCACCGTAATGGTTGGCGAACACGGCTGTCATTGCAGCGGCCATCGAGCCGACACCAGCCTGCAAAAATAGATGCGTCGGTACCACGCCGTTTAGCTGCAAAATCGCTTCATGTCCCATCGTGGCGTACCCCTGCATCACCCATGTGGCTACCTGCGCATCGCCCTCGCTTGCGGTATCAAGCACAACCTCCCAGCCCTCTTCTGCCGCCAGCCGGTTCACCTCACGCACACACCAGTCATAGTTGTCGTCCGACACCACAACCGTGCCGCCGTAGCGCTCAATGGCGTCGATTCTGTCCTGCACGGTGCCTTTAGGCATGTAGACGATGGCCTTCTGGTTGAATTCATGCGCCGCCCACGCGACGGATTTACCGTGGTTGCCGTCTGACGCGGCCGCGAAAACGAGGTCGCCCAGTTGTTGCTTCACCTCGGCGGATTTCAGATAACTAAAATCCACATCGGAGATATCCTTGCCGAGCTTTTTGCAGATGCTGCTGCCCACCGCATAGGCACCGCCCAGCAGCTTAAATGCCTTTAGGTTGCCGCGCTGCGATTCATCCTTCACATAAAACCCCGCAAGCCCCGCCGAGGCGGCGAAGCTTTGCAGGCTGACAAGCGGCGTTTGGTTATATGCGCTGCCCATCGATTTGTGAAAGCGGTAAACCTTTTGCACTGCGCTTTCCGAGAAAAGCTCAGTCTCTTTCGTAAACGCGCCCGTTTTTCTTTTATTCGGCGCGTATTTGATCAGTTCCATATCGTTACGCCTCGGCGACTTTCTTGTTGAACTCTTTAATGAGCTCATCAAGCTGCTGTGTATGCTTTGGAATATCCGTCCAGTAGCTGTCGTCTTCCCACTGGGCAAGAATCTCATCGTATGTTTTGCCCTGCTGCTCAACCCAAGTGTAATATTTTAAGTTGTGCACAGCCTTTCTATCATAGTAGTTGAGTTCCTTCAAATAATCGATGCCAATGCCGTCGAAGTAACGCGCATTCACCTCGTGGGCCGCAAATGCGTCGAACTTGCCATGTTCTTCATTCAGCTCCGCTAAGCGGCTGCCGTACATCTCGATCGAATCGGTCAGTATTGTAACCACTGTGTCGTTTTCTTTCAGCTCAAAATACTTGGCATATTTGATCGCCGCGACGATATTGGCCGCGCCCGAAATGCCGACCCAGCTGAGTTTATCAATCACATCACTGCTGACGCCCTTTTCTTTCAACAGCTTTAAGCCCTCCGGCTCGTTAAACATTCTGATCCACTGCATTGGAATCTCGTCATCCACCGCCACAGCCACATCCGTGTTTTTCACATTGTGTACCCACGGGATATGCTTGTCACCGATGCCTTCGATGCGGTGTGCGCCGAAGCCGTTCATGTAAATGGTCGGGCACTGCAGCGCCTCGGAGGCCGCGATACGGCTCTTCGGGAAAATCTTCTTTAAGTAATCGCCGGCCGCGATGGTACCCGCTGAGCCCGTGCAGCTGATATACCCGTGCAGATTGCCGCCCACTTTATTGAGCACTTCTTCAATCGCGCTGCCGGTAATTTCATAATGCCACAGGTAGTTGCCGAATTCTTCAAACTGGTTGAATATCATCAAATCCTGCCCGGAGTTGCGCAGCTCCCAGCACTTGTCGAATATCTCTTTCACGTTGCTTTCGGTGCCCGGTGTTTTGATGGTTTCACCCGCGACCGTTTTGAGCCATTCAAATCGCTCCTTGCTCATGCCTTCCGGCAATATCGCGATGGAATCGCACCCGAGCAGCGCAGAGTCATAAGCGCCGCCGCGGCAATAGTTGCCGGTAGACGGCCAGACCGCTTTTTGCGTGGTTGGGTCGAACTGGCCTGTGACGAGCCTTGGCACGAGGCAGCTGAACGCCGCACCCACCTTATGAGCGCCCGTCGGGAACCATTTTCCGCTGATCACCACGATCTTCGCTTTTACACCGGTCAGCGCTTCGGGCAGTTCGATATAGTTGACATCGCCGAAAGCCCCGCCTTTTTCCACCGGGTCGTTATGCCAGTTAATGCGGTAAAGGTTTAATGGGTTCACATCCCAAAGGCCCACATCTTTCAGCTGTTTTTTAATGCTGCCATCTATCAGATCGGGATTTTTCATTTCCGCAAAGGTCGGGATTTTAATGCTGCGCTCTTTCGCGCGTTTAACCGCACTTTGCTGCCGTTTTTCGTCAATGGTTAAATCAATCAGTTCGTATTTTTTCATGGTGTTTCTCCTTTTCTGTATTTACAAATCTATTATTAAACGCTGAGCATCGGTTTGCCGCGCTTGACAAACTGTCCTCTCGCTTTTGCACCGATATAGCAGTTGTTTTTAACAATGACCTCTCCGCGCGAGATCACGCAGCCGATACCGCAATCCAATCGCATTCCTTCATAAGGTGTGTAATCCACGTTTTCATGCAATGCGTTGTGAGACACGGCGTATCCACGCTTCGTGTCCATAATCACGATATCGGCATCGCTGCCTTCTTTAATCACGCCCTTTTTCGGATACAGACCAAACAGCTTGGCGGGGTTCGTCGCGCAGAGCTTCGAAAAAGAATTGGCTGTTATGCGCCCTTTCAGCACACCCTCCGAAAACATAAGCGGGAATCGCAGCTCCACGCCCGGCATACCGTTCGGGCATTTTGAAAAATCATCTTTTCCGAGCTTCGTTTTAAGCGTATAGTCGAACGGGCAGTGATCCGTTGCGATTGTATTGATATCTCCTGCAATGATATCGTCCCAAAGCAGCGCATTGTTCACTTTATTACGCAGCGGCGGGCTCAGCACATATTTCAGCCCGTCTTCTCGCTCATAGTATGAATCATCAAGCAACAGGTATTGCGGACAAGTCTCCACAAATATATTTTTGAGCCCGTTCTTCTTGGCTATATTGACCGCCTGCATCCCCAAGTGATTGGATAAATGCACGATATACAGCGGCGCATCCCCCACAACCGACGATATCTGAGACACGCGGAATATCGCTTCGGCTTCGCATGCCTCGGGCCTGCTGACCGCGTGGTATTTCGGAGCCGTATATCCCGCCTCGGGCAATTCCCTGCGCCGCGCATTAACCAGCGCGTCGTTTTCGGGATGAACGGTGACCATTACGCCGAGTTCCTTGGCCCGCTTCAAAACGGCGTAGATGTCTTCATCCGTCATCTTATAGCCGTACGTCATGTATATCTTGTGGCTCGTGATGCCTTGCTCAATCAGCGTTTCCATAATGGTCAGCACATTGTCATTCACATGCTGGATCACGCCATGAAAGCTGTAATCGACAACTGCTTTGCCGCGCGCATATTCATGATACAGATTAATCTGATGATCAAGCGCGCAGCCCGTTGGGCCAAACCCCGGATGATCAACAATCGTAGTGGTGCCGCCGCAGGCCGCCGCCACGGTGCCTGTATAAAAATCGTCCTGAGCGACCGCAATGCCGACATCAAGATTCAGATGCGTGTGCACGTCAATGCCCCCGGGCAGCACATAATTCCCGGCTGCGTTGATCGTTTCAGTATCAGTTAAACCGCTGCCGATATTAACGATGAGTCCGTTTTTGATCAGTATGTCTGCTTCGATAACGCTGTCTTCCGTTACCACACGTCCGTTCTTGATGACCATCTATTTGCCCTGCTTTCTGTACGCGGTATTATCAAGCGGCAATGACGTTCTCATTATCCCGTCCAGCTTGTAATACGCACCGGCCACAGCAGGCGCTGTGGGTATCGTCGCAATTTCGCCTATCCCCTTTGCGCCGTAAGCCACATCGGATTTATAATCCTTGCTGACAAACAGAACGTCCATCTCTGGCATCGCGTTGGAACGGAAGAGACCGAGCTTCGCATACGTCGCCTGCGGCACGCCGTTCACCAGCGGATAATCCTCCGTCAGTGCGTACCCCAGGCCCATCACAATGCCGCCTTCCACCTGTCCCTCGGCGCTTTTTTGATTGATGACCTGCCCCGCGTCATACACCGCTGTCACCTTGCTGACCTTGCCATCGGCAGAAAGCTCCACCATCTGCACGCCGTAGGTGTATGCGGCATGGCTGTACGGATGCTCTTTATCCGTTGTGATCGGGTCGGTCACGCAGGTGAACTCGCCGTAATACTCTGTTCCTTCCAAATCTGTAAGCGCCTTGCCTTTATCCAGCTCTAATTTAAGCTTCAGGCACGCGTCTTTAACGGCTTGGCCTGTAAACATCGTTTGGCGCGATGCTGTTGTTGTGCCTGAATTCGGCGTGCGCTGTGTGTCCGGCGGCTCCACCACGAAGGTGTCCGGCGGCAATTCAAGCGTTTGGCATGCCACCTGAAGCACCACCGTATCAAGCCCCTGCCCGATGCGTGCCGCGCCTGTACGCAGATGAACCTTACCCTGCTCAACTGACACGATGCAGCGTCCGGTATCCGGAACGCCCACGCCGAGGCCGGTATTTTTAATCGCACCTGCGATGCCGGCGATTTTGGCGCTTTCATACGCATCTTTCACAGCATGCAGGCACTCCTTATAGGCCGTTGTTTTATCGGCAATCTGTCCATTGGGCAATATGCCATCCGGCTCAATCGCGTTACGCCAGCGTATCTCCCATGGCGATATTCCCGCCATTTTCGCCAGTTCATTGAGGTTGCATTCCGTCGCGAACAGGCTCTGCGTTACGCCGAAGCCGCGAAATGCGCCGCCCGGCGGGTTATTCGTGTAAACGGCCTTGCCTTCAATATCCACACTCGGGTAATAATACGGCCCGGCTGCGTGTGTGCACGCACGCTGCACCACCGGCCCGCCGAGAGAGGCGTACGCGCCCGTGTCTGAGAGAATGCGCGCTTTCATGCCGGTGAGCATACCGTTTTCATCGCATGCGGTTGTCATCTCAATTTCCATCGCGTGGCGCTTGGGGTGAACGATGATGCTTTCCTGCCGGGAGAGCTTTACCTTCACCGTGCGCTTGGTGATATACGACGCGAGCGCCGCGTGATGCTGCACACTCATGTCTTCCTTGCCGCCAAAGCCGCCGCCCACCAGCTTGCTGATGATATGAACTTTTTCAGCAGGCAGCCCGAGTATATGGCATATCTCGCGCTGCTCATCGAAAATATTCTGGCTGCCTGTGTAAAGCGTGAGGCTGTCGCCGTCGCATCGGCACACCGCGCATTCGGGCTCCATAAACGCATGCTCGGTGAACGGGGTTTTATAAACATGGCTCACCACATATTTAGACTTAGCAAAAACGTCATCGATGTTATCACCGCGCTTCACACGGTCGTGCCGCAGCACGTTTCCCGATTCATGCAGCTTCGGCGCGTCCTCTTCCAGCGCCATGCGCGGCGATGTAATGGGAGCCAGCGGCGTGTAGCTGACATCAACGAGTTTTTTCGCAGCCTCAAGCGCTTCCTTTGTTTCGGCAACGACGAGCGCAACCGAATCTCCCACGTAACGTGTGGTATCGCCCTTGGCGATTAATGTGTCCCAATCCTTCACGATGTGGCCGCATTTGTTGCTGCCGGGTATGTCACTTGCGGTGATCACCGCGATAACCCCCGGATATGCCATTGCTTTGGATGTATCGATATCGTTGACGACAGCGCGCGGGTACGCGCTTCTGACCGCGCCGGCATATACCATGTCGGGCAGATCGATATCGTCAACATATTCTCCGGTTCCTAGCGTCTTCGCATAGGCGTCCAGCCTGAATACCTCTTCCATGATTCGTCCCGTGGAGTGATGCTCGGGAACGGTTTTGTATTCTCTTATGAAATCAGCCGCTATGAATATTGCTTCAACAATCTTCTTGTAGCCTGTGCAGCGGCAAATGTTGCCCACCAGCGCCTTGCAGATTTCCTGCGGAGTCGGCGACGGGTTCTTGTCGAGCAGCCCCTTGGCACTAATAACCATGCCCGGGATGCAAAACCCGCATTGCACCGCGCCCGCTTTGGCAAAGCAGTACGCGTACACCTGCTTTTCGTAATCCGACAGCCCCTCGACAGTGATGACGCGTTTGCCGTCCAGCTTTTGTACAGACTGTGTGCAAGCGCGTTTTGAGATGCCGTCAATTAACACGCTGCATGTGCCGCATGCGCCCTCTCTGCAGCCGTCCTTAACGGATTTGAACTTTAAATCGTCTCTTAAGAAGGACAGCAGATTTTTATCGACGTCCGTGCGTATAAGCGTACCGTTGATTTCCAATGTGACCATAACGCCCTCCTTACGGTAACTTATATCCTAGTTGGTGCTTTCTGTTATCAGATAGCCGTAGCTCTGCTTGATCGCGGTGATCATGGCTTTATACGTATCAGACAACCCCTCATCGTTCTCGCCGCAGGTGAAGACATCGCCGCATTCGTCCCGCACGAGCACTTGACCGCCGCCCATAAACATGACTCCTTTATTGGTGCTGTCGTCAAAACCTTCCTTATCCCAGAAGAGCGTAAACTTATCCTTATAGGGCAGCCCTGTGTGCGGGCAGAATATGCCGCAATTGCCGCATTCGTTGCACATACCGTCGATATGCACAATCTGCCGCTTGCCTGCCGACGTGATGCTGACATTCGCCCTGTTCGGGCACACCTCGCAGCAGATTTCGCAGACCACGTCACACGCAAGGCATCTGCCCGCGTCCTTTTGATTCGACTTCGCGTCTTCGAGCACCGCTCTGCTGTCTCGAATTTCCTGTTCATCCGTAAGCCTATCGACACGCTTAAAATCGTGCGCGATACCGAGCTTGCCGAGTATATCGATGGCGATGTGTTTTGAATCGGCCATGGCCTGCACGATGGTCGCCGCACCGTCGCGGCAGTCTCCTGCTATATAAACGCCTTCGAGGCTCGTTTCGTTATTGTCATTAACCGCCGCATAACCGCGTCCGGTTTGCTTCATGCCGAGCTTTTCGAACACTGATGTATCCACCCGCGCACCCACCGCGCTGATCACCGTATCAAATTTGAGCGTTTTTGTTTCGCCGGTCGGCACCACCTTGCGCCGTCCGTCCGCATCCCGGTCACCGAGCTGCATCACTTCCACTGTCAGCACGCCGTTTTCGTAACTTACGGGTGCGAGCAGCTCAAGGAAATTGATGCCGTCGGCCATCGCGAGATGCTTCTCCTCGGCTTCGGCGGGCATAAAATCCTTCGTGCGACGGTAAACGATGCTCACTTTAGGAGAACCGGATGCGCGTTTTGCCGCTCTTGCGCAGTCCATCGCAACATCGCCGCCGCCGATCACAGCGACGGATTCTCCAAGATCTATGTTGCAATCAGTCGCTTTCGAACGTTCCAGAAAATCCAGCGCGTCTATCAGGTTTTCGCCACCTGTTTTAACCGGGCAGGCGCTTTCCTTCCAAGCGCCCGTCGCGATAATGATGTAATCATAGCTCTTTTTGAGTGCTTCAATATCGATTTTTTCATCAACACCAAACACGAATTCAACGCCTGTTTTAACGGCCATTTGATAATCTAAATCAATGGCCTGCTGCGAAATGCGAAATGCCGGAATCACGTATTCCACAATGCCCATCGGCTTCCCGCGCTTTTCAAACACCGTTACAGCTACGCCGTTGCGCCGCAGATAATAACCTGCGGCAATGCCTGCAGGCCCGGCACCGATCACCGCCACCTTTTTATCCGTCTTAAGCGTTGTGGGCTTGATATCATCAATATACTTTTGCTGTGCATTTTGCACGGCCAGCTTTTTGGCCTGCCGTACCTGCAAGGGTGAATCGTAATCCACGCGCGTGCATTTGCTCTGGCATATATGGCTGCAAATCTGCGCTGTTACAGCGGGCGCGGCGTTGTCAATCGCGATAATGTCAAACGCTTTTTCATAGTCTCCTGCTGACACAAGCTGCAAGTACTCCGGTATCTGCTGCTCAATCGGGCAGCCGCCCTGCTTGCACGGTGCTTTAAAGCAATCAAACAACGGCAGCGTTGACGCGGTTTTGCGAGACTTGACCTCGCGCGCGTCTTTCATGATGTGTTTATCCGTCAGCACACTTTGCGCCAGCTCATTAAGCGCGTCAACATCAATTCCATCGCCCGAATATGCCACTGCCTCTGCTTTTGTGCTGAGCTGCTTGGCGCGTGAGTAACCGCCGGGTTTTAATATCGTCGTTGCGAACGTGACGGGCTTGATACCTGTTTTGAGTATTTTTTCTATATTGAAAGAATCCGCACCGCCCGAATACGAAATGGGCAGCGTGCCGTTAAAATGGCTGCTGAGCTTTGCGGCCACGTTGATGCTGAGCGGGAAAAGTGCCCGACCCGACATATACATGAACTCACCGGGCAGTTCGCCGTCCTTAATCATTACCGGGAACGTATTCGAGACCTTCACACCAAAGGCGAGGTTTTCATGCTTCGCTGTTTCCATCAATCGTTCAATCAGCTTAACAGCATCATCAAACTTTAAATCCTGCTCGAAATGCCGATTGTCAAACGTGATGTAGCCATAGCCGAGTTGATTCAGTATGCCGCGCACAAAATCGTACCCGAGCAGCGTCGGGTTCACCTTGATGTAGGTATCCATCTTCTTGACGGTGAGAAAATAATGCGCGATTTTTTCAATCTCCTGCGGCGGGCAGCCGTGCAGTGTGGAGAGCGTGATCGACGACGATACGGTCGGCGATATCTGTTCGATATACTCGGCTGTAACGTTTTCAAACAGGCTTAAGTTGTTAAGCAAATAGGCCTTGCACTGCGCCCATATATCTGTGCTTTCGGCATTTTCCATATTGTTGATATACGAATCGATTTTTTCAGATGTGATGCCCTCAAAATCGTACCCGACACTCATGTTAAAAAGAAAATCGACGCTGTCAGCAAGGCCGAATTCCTTCATTGCCACATGCAGCGCAATCCAGCCCTTCACGTATTCCTCATAAGCCTGCCGCACGGTAAGCTCGGTAGACCATTCGCAGTTATAGCCTTCGTCCTGCGCGTTGATGCACGGGCGCGGGATGCACTTTCTCAAATCCTCCCCGTCCATCGTCTGCACAGTTTTCAGCTCAAAAAAGCGAAAGCCCGCCACGTAAGACGCGACGAGATTCTGAGCCAGCTGTGTGTTCGGCCCGGCAGCGGGCCCGAGCGGGCTGCCAAGCTCTGCACCGAGAATAGTAATAGCTTTTTTTGACTTGTAGAATTTATTCTTATGTACGCCAAATACGCTGTCTTGCATACGGTATTCGTCCAGCATCCATCCGATCAGCTGAGAAAACGGCATTGGCGTCATGATTTCACTCATAGCGGCTCCCCTTTACAATTATACGCGTTTCCAGAATTCGCTGGCGGTCTCGCGTGCTTTGGCCATCACCTCGCGCTCATCTGCCGTTTGCAGCACGCGATCCTTCATCACAAATTCGCCGTTGATCATAGTGGACACCACGCTTCGCCCCGACATACCGAACAGTATATGTGACGAGATATTGTTGTCGTTGATCGGTGTCGGCGCATCATAATCCACCACGATGATATCTGCCAAAGCGCCTTTTTCTATAATGCCGAGCGGCTGGCTGAAATGCCGTGCGCAGATCTTCGGGTTATTCCTCAGCAGCATCTGCGCCGATTCGCCCCAGGCCACACTCGGGTCCCCCATGTTGTGCTTATGCAGTATATTGGCAACCTTGAACGATTCGAGCATATCCGTGGTATAACCGTCGGTACCCAAACCTAGTAATATGCCTTTTTCCATCATCTGAAGCACCGCCGAGCACCCCACCGCGTTGCCCATGTTGCTTTCGGGGTTGTGCACCACCATGGTATCGGTGTGCTGCAAAATGTCCATCTCGCGCGCGTTAATATGAATCGCGTGAATCGCCAGCGTCTGCGGGCCGAGTATCTTTGCATCAAGCAGCCGTTCCACCACGCGCTTGCCGTATTTTTTGAGATTGTCGTACAAATCGTCGATGCCTTCCGCCGCGTGCACATGGAACCCGGTGCCATTGGCAGCCGCGGCGCATTTCTCCAGCGTCTCGTCAGACAGCGTAAACGATGCGTGAAGCCCAAACAACGCTTTCACCATATCGCCGGTTTGGCTGTTCGCATAGGCGATGAAATCCGCGTTCTCTTTGATTCCCTGATCGGCGATTCTCTGCCCGTCTCTGTCGGACACCTCGTAGCAAAGCGATGTACGCACGCCGAGCTTTTTGGCGACAGCCGCAATTGTCATCAGGCTGCCCGGCACGTGCCCGGCACTCGCGTGATGATCGTATACCGTGGTGACACCATTTTTGATACCGTCGATGTACGTGGTATACGCGCTGTATTCAATCTCCGGCAAGCCAAGTGCTCTGTCAAGCCGCCACCAGAGATTTTCAAGTATCTGTGTAAAGTTTTTTGAGACCTTGCTGTCTTTGAGTATCATCCCGCGCGCGAACGCGCTGTAAATATGCCCGTGTGTATTGATCAGACCCGGCATAATCACGCGCCCTTCCGCGTTATAAAACGCGGCGGACGGATACTTTTGCTTCATATCCGCTGTGCTACCAAAATTGGCAATCACGCTGCCATCCACAGCGACACATCCGTCTGACACAAAAGGGCTTGCATCGTTTTGTGTGATAAGCAGTCCGTTTCCGATCAATATCATAGAAAGCTCCTCTCGTTTCAGGGCGTAATCAGTGTACCGGTTTTTCCGTTCAGGCCGTCAATCAGCCCTTCGAGCGATGTGATCAGCGCCTTGCATTCCGGTTTCACCGTCACCACGCGCATCGCCGCTTTCACCTTGGGCAGCATCGAGCCTTTGCCGAACTGTCCCTCTTCGATATACTTCTGTGCGTCGGCGCAGTTTAAGCTGTTAAGCCACTGTTCGTTTTCCTTGCCGAAGTTCAGCGCCACCTTTTCCACTGCTGTCAGTATAACAAAATAATCGGCGTCTATCAATTTGGCAAGCTCAGCGCTGGTGTAATCCTTGTCGATAATCGCTTCCACGCCTTTGAGCCGGTTACCGATTTCCATCACCGGAATACCGCCCCCGCCGCATGCAATGACGACCTGCCCGGCATCAAGCAGCGTGTGAATCGTTTCGTATTCCACGATGTGCTGCGGCTCCGGCGATGCAACCACCTGACGGTACCCTTGCGGGAACTCGGCGATTGTTTCACCCATGCTGCGGCGTTTTTCGGCTTGCTCTTCGGTGAGATACAGCCCGATCGGCTTGGTCGGCTCCTGAAACGCAGGATCGTTCGGGTCTACAATGACCTGCGTAATCACCGTGGACACAGGGATATTCAGCCCCTGATTCAGCAGCTCCTCACGCAGCATGTTTTGCAGATCGTAACCGATATAGCCTTGTGTGATGCTGACGCAAACCGACATCGTAAAATCGTCAATCTCGTGATTGATTTTATACGAATCGAAACAGTCGGTAACGAGACCAACCTGCGGGCCGTTGCCGTGCGTCACCACCACCTGATAGCCGTCTTTAACGAGCTCGACGATCTTCTTGCTCGTTTTTCTGACGGCCACCATCTGCTCCGATAAGTTTTTTCCGAGCGCATTGCCGCCAAGGGCAATGACGATTCTTTTATTCACGGCTTATCATCCTATCCATCTTTGATTGTTCTTGTCGATCAAACCTTTCAGCACAGCAGCCGGATCCTTCACCTTGCTCAAAAGAATCATCGCCGCGATGATGTACGGCTTGTTGCCCGCTTCTTTATAAAGCGGCTCACGGTAGCGGTCAAACACGCTCGCGGCCACCTCGCCCTCTGCGCACGATACGCCTGTGATATCAGCGGGCAGACAATGCAGATAAAGCGCTTTCTTATCCTTCGTGAGGCTCATCATCTCTTCGGTGCATTCCCAGTCTTTATGCTGCGCGTTTTGAGCCAGCAGCTCTTTCTCGAGCGCCTTGATGCCGTCGTAATCGCCATTGCCGTACATCACGGTTCTCTTCTCCATCGCGGCATACGGAGCCCAGCTCTTGGGGTACACGATATCGGCATCCTTAAACGCTTCGCTCATGCTGTTTGTTTTGGTGAAGCTGCCGCCGGTGGCTGCCGCATTCCTTTTCGCTACCTCTTCCACCTCGCTCATCACTTCATAGCCTTCCGGATGTGCCAGCGTCACATCCATGCCAAAGCGCGTCATCAGGCCGATGACGCCCTGCGGCACCGAAAGCGGTTTGCCGTAAGAGGGTGAATACGCCCATGTCATCGCGATTTTCTTGCCTTTCAGGTTTTCCACACCGCCGAATTCCTTGATGATGTGCAGCATATCCGCCATCGACTGTGTCGGGTGGTCGATATCACACTGGAGGTTCACCAGCGTGGGGCGCTGTTCCAGCACGCCGTCGTCAAAGCCCTGCTTCACAAAGCCGGACACCTCGCGCATGTATGTGTTGCCCTTGCCGATGTACATATCGTCGCGAATACCGATAACGTCCGCCATGAACGAAATCATGTTGGCTGTTTCTCTCACCGTTTCGCCGTGAGCAATTTGCGATTTGCCTTCGTCAAGATCCTGCACGGTGAGGCCCAGCAGATTGCACGCGCTCGCAAAGCTGAAACGTGTGCGTGTGGAGTTGTCTCTGAACAGCGAGATTGCAAGCCCGCTGTCGAATATCCTTGAACTTATGTTGTTCTCACGCATTTTGCGCAGCAGCTCGGCAACCTGAAACACACCCTGTATTTCATCGTCAGACTTTTCCCAAGTCAGAAGGAAGTCGTTCAAATACATATCCTTTAAATTCAGTGCCGACAGCTGCTCCAGCATTTTTTTCATATCGCTCATATTATTAAATCCTCTCATTTTTATTTATCTCTTTTGCGGTAGCATTCGGGCAGAGCCGCGTACACAGCCGCGCATTTCACCAAATCGGCCTTCCATGTTTTCTCGTTCGGGGCATGAGCCTGCGCCTCTTTGCCCGGCCCGAAGCCGATGCACGGAATATTGTAACGGCCCATGATCGATACGCCGTTCGTGGAGAATGTCCACTTATCAACAACAGGCGTACCGTACATGCCTTCATACGCTTCCACCATCGACTGCGTGGTCACATGATCTTCCGGCGACACCCACGTTGGGAAGAAGCAGTCGGTCGGGTAAACAAGGCCCGTATATGAGGCTCTGTCGTATTTATACATCGAGACCTCGGCATTATATTTCTTCACAGCGGGCAGCGTTCTGATTTCCTCGAGCGCCGATTCATATGTTTCGCCGTCGGTCAGCCGTCTGTCGATTGAAATCGCGCAGCTGTCGGCCACAGCGCAGCGTGACGGTGATGTGAAGAAAATTTCAGAAACGGCCAGCGTGCCTTTGCCGAGGAATTCGTCATAACGAAGCCGATTGTTAAGCTCCTTCACTTCCGAGATGATTTCCGCCATCTTATAAATTGCGTTGTCGCCGCGCTCGGGCGCGGAGCCATGGCACGAAATACCCTTAACGTCCACACGAATCTCCATGCGGCCACGTTGGCCTCTGTAAATGCGCCCGTCAGTCGGTTCGGTGATCACCACAAACTCGGGAGTCACCTTATCCTCATTGATGATGTACTGCCAGCATAAGCCGTCGCAGTCTTCCTCCTGCACCGTGCCCGTTACAAGCACTTTATAGCCCGCAAGCAGTCCCAATTCCTTCATGATTTTTGCACCATAAACGGCACTGACAATGCCGCCGAGCTGATCAGACGCGCCTCTGCCGCCGATTTCCTCGTCCGTCTCGTATCCGGCATACGGGTCAAAGGTCCAGTTATCGATGTTGCCGATGCCCACAGTATCAATATGTGCATCATATGCGACGATTTTATCTCCGTCGCCCATATACCCTAAGATATTGCCCATCGGGTCAACCTCGATTTTATCGAAGCCGAGTGCTTCCATCTCCTGCTTGATGCGGCCGATCACCTTTTCTTCTCCCGCGCTTTCGCCCGGAATCGCAATCAGCTCTCTTAAAAACTTTGTCATCGCCTGCTCGTATTCGGATGCCCTTTGTTTAATCAATGAAAAATCCATTTTTTTATGCTCCTCACGTTTATTTCAATTTAAAAAGGCAATGAAAATACACTGCCTTATCTTCCGTTAATGAATAGTATCTCCGCATTCTTATTCTTCTTTACAGACTCGTAAAAAACTTTCATAATACAAAAATATTTTAATCACCTAATTATTTTTATGGTATCAATGTATCATGTCAAACTGTCTTTGTCAATATATAACGAAGTATACATTTGAGGCGTAAAATACAGCTGACATCAAACCGCATTTGTTGTCATTTTGCCCTTAATAGTCTACAATGTTTAACAATGATAAGCAAGGAATAAAGGATATGATCATTTCTGTTGTGGGCGGCGGCGGAAAGACGACTGTCGGCTGTAAAATTGCATATGAGCTTTCCCGCAAAGGCTGGCGCACCTTATTCACAACGACCACAAAGATATTTCATCCCGGCAAAGGAAGTGTTTATATCGGGCCTGTCCAATACCTGACAGCCGACAACTTATTGTTGACAGCCGCAAAGGCCCAGCTGCCTCATGGCAAGCTGCTGGGCTATACACCGGACGAAATGGCACAGCTTCCTCCTCTGTTCGATTGTATTATTACAGAAGCTGATGGTTCAGCCAGAAAGCCGGTTAAGGCACCGAATGAAACGGAGCCCGTTTATCCCCTCCATACAAAAATCGTTATCGGCGTGATCGGCCTTGATTGCCTTGGCAAGCCGATCACAGACGAATTTGTGCATCGCGCTGATCTTTTTGCGGATGTTACCGAATCAAACGCGGGCGATATCATCACGGAACAGCATTGGCTTCGTTTAATCAAACATCCAAAGGGTTTATTCAAAGGTGCACCGCAGGAGGCAAGGAAAATTGTTTTTCTCAACAAGAGCGATTTGATTCATGCATCCGTCAAAAACGAGATCAACAAGACTCTTGAAAAGAGTGCTGTTCCGGTGCTTTTTACAAGCCGAGAAGAAGCCTGGTTCACCGAATTCTATGTATGGATGAAGGAAGGAGAGATATGAGCGAAAAGCTGGTGATTGTCAGAGGCGCGGGAGACCTAGCGACCGGCGTGATATACATGCTCAAGCATTTTAATTATACGGTGATTGCAACAGAAACGGACAAGCCGTCGGCCATCAGGCGCACGGTGTCGCTCTGCGAAGCCGTTTACGACGGCACCGCCGCCGTTGAGGGTATTACGGCGGTTCTGTGCGAAAACAAGTCCGAGATAATAAAGGCACATCATCAAGGTTTTGTGCCGATTGTGATTGATCCGAACTGTCAGATCACTCATGAATTAAAACCCGACATCGTCGTTGACGCGATTATCGCTAAAAAAAATACAGGCACAGATATACATATGGCGCCGGTGGTGATCGGCCTTGGGCCGGGCTTTACCGCCGGAGAGGATGTTCATGCGGTGGTCGAAACGGCGCGCGGCCATCATTTGGGCCGCATGATATTAAATGGTACTGCCCAGCCGAACACCGGTGTTCCCGGCATGATCGGCGGTTATTCGCATGAGCGCGTCATCTACGCACCCGCAGCCGGTATCATCAAATGCTGCAAAAAAATCGGCGATCATGTGATGCAGGGTGAAACCATCGCTGAGGTAAGCGGTGTACCTGTCATTGCAAAAATCAGCGGTATACTACGTGGCCTGATTCGCGATGGTTATGAGGTGATAAAAGGCTTTAAAACAGCGGACATAGACCCAAGGGACGTTTATGACCACTGCTTTTCAATATCCGACAAAGCGCGTATGATCGGTTTTGGTACGCTCTTTGCCATTAATCATTTAACAAAGGAGACAAACCATGCTGATTGAACGCATACCTGAACTGATCAAGCAAAACAAAACAGTGGCTTTGGTGACAGTGACCTCCGCCACAGGGTCGACCCCTGCCGAGGTTGGGAAAGATATGCTGGTCGATGCATCCGGCAACATCGGCGGAACGGTTGGCGGCGGCAATCTTGAGCATATGGCCATCGAAAAAGCGAAGGAGAGCTTGAGCCGGGGTTTAAACGGCTCCTTTTCGTATGATCTTAAAAATGATCTCGGTATGGAATGCGGCGGGCAGGTGGAAATTTTCATCAAGGTCTATTCCCCGCCGACGCTGCTCGTGCTGGTGGGCGCGGGGCATGTCGGGCGGGCTGTGTATCAGTTTGCGCAAATACTCGGTTACGATGCCGTCGTGATTGACGACCGGGCCGATGTGGCTGCATCGCCATTCTTCCCCGAAGCCAAAGCCGTCATCGTCGGCGATATCGGCAAGGAATGCGAAAAGCTTGAGTTTTCGCCCGAAACCACGTATGTGGTTATCGCGACCCACGGCCATAAGCACGATGAAGCAGCGCTCTATCACCTGATACAAAAAAGGCCGGCATACATCGGCGTGATCGGCAGCCGCAACAAAGTGAAGGTAATGATGGACAGTCTCGAGCAAAAGGGCATAGCGCGACGTGATCTTGACGCGGTCTATACCCCCATCGGCATCGCTCTTGGCGGCGGTCAGCCTGCCGAGGTTGCTCTCAGCATCATCAGCGAAATACTGCTCGTTAAAAACGGCGGCTCACTGACGCATATGAAATCGCGCATATAGCACTGACTCGTTATATTTCAGGTTATCACGACGGCTATATCTCTTTGTTTTTCATTAAAACAAACAGTCGTTTTAATGATTTGAACGAATAAGCTTTTTTGTTGAAGAGAATAAAACCGAACAATTTGTTTTGGGAGGTAACCTCATGTTCAAACACGAAAAACAGCTTCTCTTTCCAGTTAAAATTGACGCACCGAACCCAAACTACGCAGCGATGATGCAGGAACAGCTTAGCGGCCCGCACGGCGAGCTAAAAGCGGCGCTTCAGTATATGTCGCAAAGCTTTCTTATCAACGATCCGCAGATAAAGGATCTTTTCCTGGATGTTGCTTCAGAAGAGCTCGGGCATATGGAGATGGTTGCCACAACCGTAAATTTGCTGAACGGACACACGCTGGACGCGGCAAACGCGAATAGCGGCAGCATTGAAGCTCATGTCCAGACGGAATTAACGCCTGCCCTCACCAACGCGTCAGGTTTTCCATGGACAGGCGCATATATTGAAGCAACGGGTGATCTCGCTGCGGATATACTCTCTGACATTGCGGCAGAGGAAAGAGCCAAGGTGGTATATCAATATCTTTACCGGCAGATTAACGACAAGGGCGTTCGTGAGACCATTGTCTTTTTTGCTAAACCGCGAAGAAGCGCACAATTGTTCCGTGAAGCGTTCAACAGAATAAAGGACACCGGGTCGTTAAAAGACTGGGGCGTAACAGGCGACTCGAAAATGTATTTTGACTTATCTTCACCCGGCGGGCAGTATTTTGCGCCCAGCAATCCGCAACCGCCGCAATTCACAAACCCAAATTAACAAAATATTGGGATGTTGCTTTTTGCAACATCCCAATGCAATACAATCTTGATGCCTTGTCTATCGGTTGTTCTGATTCTGATTCTGGTTGTTTTTCTGATTGTTGTTCTGCCGGTTGTTCTGATTCTGGTTGTTCTTCTGATTGTTATTCTGCCGGTTGTTCCGGTTCTGGTTGTTTCTGCAGTTCTGGTCATTTTGAATGTTATCCATCATCATTTCTCCTTTTCATATTTCTTAAGATTATTATTTTCTGATCAGGGGCACGCTATTCAATATCTGCTTAGTATTAATCTCAATGGAGTGAATTTTATGTTAATAAAAAACGGTAAAATTTTCATAATGAATGGGATTACTGTTGAGAACGGCTGCGTTTTAACAAAAGGCCGCAGCATAGTGCAGACTGACCAATTTATTGATTCCTCAAAAAACCATGACGGCATAGAAATTGATGCACGCGGCTGCTGGGTGCTCCCAGGCTTGATAGAATCCCACTGCCATATCGGTATATCATCAGAAAAAACGGGCGCAGACGGTGACGACAGCAATGAAGTCACCATGCCGGTAACGCCGTACATAAAAGCTATTGACGGCATCAATCCGATGGACGCGGCATTTCACAACGCAATCAAGGCGGGAATCACCTCAGTCATGATCGGCCCCGGAAGCTCAAATGTGGTCGGCGGTCAGTTTGTGTTTATCAAAACAGACGGGCGCAGGCTGGATGATATGATCGTAAAAGAACCGGCGGCAATGAAAATTGCTTTCGGAGAAAACCCAAAAAAAAACTACGGCAGCAACAACCTGATGCCGTCAACACGCATGTCGATCGGGGCTATGCTGCGTGAAGAACTGTTCTACGCAAAAATATATTATGAGCAAAAAAATGCAGCGGAAGCGAAGAATGAGCAGTTTGAAGTTAATCCCCGCCGCGAATGCTGGCTGCCTGTGTTTAGAAAAGAAATACCGCTCAAAGCCCATGTGCACCGTGCCGACGATATTTTAACGGCCATTCGTATCGCTAAAGAATACAATTTGAACCTGACGCTGGACCATTGCACCGAAGGTCATCTCATTGCCTCGCATATTAAGGAATCCGGCTTCCCCGCTATTGTCGGCCCCGGCCTCGCTTCCAGAAACAAGGTGGAGATTCAATACGCCGATTTTAAAACGGCAGGCGAGCTGCATCATGCCGGCGTCAAGGTGGCCGTAACAACGGATCATCCGGTATCGCTGATTCAGTATCTTCCGCTTTGTGCCGGGCTTGCCGCCAAGGAAGGCCTGGGCATTGATGAAGGCTTAAAAGCCATCACCATTAATGCTGCACAGATTTGTGGTGTTTCTGATCGTCTGGGAAGCTTGTGCCCCGGCAAAGATGCGGATATCGCTGTTTTTGACGGCAACCCGATGAACACATTTACCAACTGCCTTTATACCATTATCAACGGGAACATTGTGTACAAATCGGATAAAGTATAAAAGCCCATTTCGCTAGAGGTTCATACCGCTGACAGCGCTACTTCTATATCATTTAGTTGGGAGCCACAGCAAGTCAATGCAATTCACTTCGTGTTGCGTTGCTTCGCAAACTCAGAATGATGATGCACGAAAGCACCGTGATAACCTTAGGACAAAGGTCATTCTATTCACTTTCGCAGTAACAAGTATAGCGAAGTGAAGTTGAAGAATCTGTCTCAACAGATCCTTCATCGCTTCGCTTCTCAGGATGACCAAAATAGTGGCATTCCATAGCAAATATACGCTTATATCGCTACTTGCTGATGGTGACAAATTTGATTGAAAACAAATCGCACATCAAAGAATCGTCGGAACCGAATGGCTTCAGGACGATGAAGTTTTCGCCGACTTCTGTGAGAATGCCCGTTCTGTCTATCAGCGCACCATCCGTGCCTATTAAAAATTCGGCACGCACCGGCTGTCCGATGTGTTCTCGCAGATATTCTTGTGAAAAACTCGGGCTCTTCTTTGTCATTCGATCCGGTGTTGCTGCCGGAACCATCGGCACCAACATGGAGTCTGACGGCATCATGCTTTCCCCAGTTATCTCGTCAATCGGCGGAACCGAAAAAGTATTCTTCATGTTTTGCCCCGATGTTCGCGTGAGATTTGTATGACTTTTTTCTTCAGTGTATGTACGGCTGCGGCTATTCATATTCGTGTTGTTGGTCATCGTATCACCACCTTCCTAAAACAAAGCTCAAAAGTTTAGTTGTTTATCTGTTTTATCATACGCAAATGCATTATTTTGTTGAAGAATTTATGAAAAAAGGATGCAGCCTTATGCATCCTTAATTTCTAGAAAATAACCTACACCATTTTACCCATGCTGAATTTCTTTCTGTTCTCCAGATACTCCTGAACAATCCGCAGCGCTTCGCCGAAACGCTGGAAATGAACAACCTCCCTCTCTCGCAGAAATCTTAGTGGGCCGATTACGTCCGGATCATCCGCCTGATTCAACAGATATTCATATGTGGAGCGTGCTTTTTGTTCCGCTGCCATATCCTCTGTGAGGTCCGTTATCGGGTCTCCCTTCGACTGGAGATAGGCCGCTGTGAACGGCACCCCTGCCGCGTTAGCCGGATAGATGGCCTTGTCATGATCGGTGTAATATGCGGACATACCCGCTGCTTCAATTTCTTTTACTGTTGCGTTTTGCGTTAGCTGCTTCACCATCGTCCCGATCATCTCAAGATGAGCAAGCTCTTCCGTACCTATATCGTTATCTTAATTGCTTATTTATTATATTCTATCTTCTTTGTTAGATAATGATCTTTTGAACGAACTATTTCATAATACTTGATGTTCAAGTGCGAAGTTAGATTAATAATTTCTTGCTTGCTTTCCTTCTCACAGAAAAATCCAAAGGTTATTGATTTAATCGCCTTGGCAGGATATGGTTCAATTGAATAAGCTTCAGATAATATTCTCCATTCTTTTTCATAGCTCCATATTTTACTTTTTCGAAGAAAGGCTGCCCCTATTTCTATTTCTAATTGTTCTTGAAGATTGGAGACAGTATTTATCGACAGACAAAAAACATCGTTTATATAATGAACTTTTTGACATAGGTGAAATGGAGTAATTTCTGCATCAAATTCAATACAGATTCCATGATGATTACCGCCATAATGCGCCCACATTAGGTCATTATTATCGTCTTCTGATAAACAGACCGCCCCAAGCAACTTACACATTTGACCAAAATAATGATCTCGAGTATGCTCCAGCACTTCACTTTTTGACATGCCTTTTTCTAAAAAAAACTTATATTGATCACCGTAAACAAGCTTTAGAAACTTAATGTAGATTTGATCAGCAACTTCGAACTTAAAAATGAATTCGTATGGATCATTAAAAAAACTTGGGGATTGAAAATATATTAGGTTATTCATTAAGTTTTCTTTAGTATGTTTTGTAATAGCGGAATACTTATATAAGCTCATTTTCCATCTCCAACGATTCCTGATAATTCATGCCAAAAGGATTCATCCCACCATTTGGCTGCCAAACCGCTGGTTGATGGAGCAATGTACAATATGGTGTCACCAATTATTTCTTTACATACACCATAGTCTACTGCTTTTTTATTAAAAAATCTTTTTGCAGCTTCTTTTCCGTTGAAGCATAATACTTTCGGCTTGAATAAAATAATTTTCCTTCGAAGTTCATTGGATTGTGAATTGTTAAAATTTATCTTGCTATCATTACCATGTTGGTCTTTAACAATGT
Source organism: Bacillota bacterium (assembly GCA_023412005.1). Lineage (GTDB taxonomy): Bacteria > Bacillota > Clostridia > Christensenellales > SZUA-584 > SZUA-584. The sequence goes on along the minus strand of JAEYOE010000014.1, from coordinate 39,866 downwards.
CTGTTAAGCCAATTGAATAGTCTTTAAGAATTTTATATTCATTAGGGTGTAGTTGTTGGGCAGTAAGTTTAGTTTTGTGAAGTATTGCCCAGAATTTATTACCGGAGCCAGCATAATAGTATTCTTTCGCTGCTGAAGTATCCCCCGCAGCCGTACCGCAAATAACTAATCTCTGTCCGTATTCCAAAGTATCTTCAAGAACATATTTACATTCGTTATTCATTATCTTCTATATCTTCCTTTAGTGCCCGACAAACCTATAATTATACATATAATTGCTATTATAAATAACATCAGATGACCTGCCTTTTATTTATAATAATATTGAATCAAAACCACTTATATTATTTCTATAATATACCACGCGTTAGTTTTTCTTTCAACAAAACAAAATAAAAATACAATGCATTTTCTGTTACTGTTTATATTCTTATCTTATTAATTGGTATATTATGTTGAAATATACAGGTAACTATAGTATGATTATATACAATTTAAGGAGAAGAACAATGTTTAATATTTTTGCAAAGAGTCCAACGAATAAGGGCAAAAGAAACGAACCACTTCCTTTAAAAAATGACGGACTTCCTGATTCATATAGACCAAATGGCTTGTGCCCACGATGCAATAAACAATCAAGTTTTGATATAATCGGAAGCTTACCGGTAACTTATAGCGAAGGTGTAGTTGCAACAACCGGTGAAAAGACCTATAGCGATAGAGTGTCTTCTTTATTATGCCGAAACTGCAATCAGGCTACAGTAGTTATTGAAGAGGAATATATTGGCGAAACACCTTCTCGTTTAAAATGGACAGGTGGTTCTATTACCTTCAGGGGAATACACTGGTGGCCATTACCTGATAGTAATTTATCAAAGGATATCCCCGAATGTATACGTGATGCATTTAGTGAAGCATCAACAACGTTACTCGCTAACTGTCCTCGGGCATCTACGGTTATGCTAAGGCGAACACTCGAAGCAATTACGGAAAATCTCGGTGAAACAAAAGGACATCTTGTTGATAGATTAAAAGCTCTATCAGATAAAGGTATACTGCAACCAAATCTATCTGAATGGGCAAAAGAAGTGCGTTTAATTGGTAATGATGGGGCTCATTATGATCCTATTAATCCTGTCACTAATGATGATGCAAAACAATTGCACAGTTTTATGAGAGAACTATTGAAATATTTATATGAGTTGCCAGCAGAGCTAAAACGTAGACGTTCCACTACATAATTTGTGTAATAATAACATCAAGAAATGGAGCCTTCTTATTTCAACCCTGCTATTTTTTCTTGAGACAACTTCATAAGTTCCGCCACATAGGCGCTTTCTGTCATGCCGATAGATAAGCCGTATGCCAACTCCAATCTATGCAGAAGAGAAATCTTTTTGGCACGAAAATCATCATATATTAGCATATTATAGCGCGAACAATAGTAGCAACTCAATTCTCCAATATCTCAATTTTTTCAATCCTCACTGTAAACTTCTCCATTCTTCCCTTTGATGAATATATCAATTTAACAACAAAGGGAAGGCATTTCATATGCACCTCAACCGTATTCCTATTGTAGACTTTTATTTTATCAACAAGTTCCCTATACAACAGCTCATTTTCGGTGTCGAAGTTAAGGATTCTCTTTATCTCAACTATATATTGGTTTATACCCTCAAGCTGCATTTGGCGAATGCCGTTCTCGTTTTCCGCTTCAGATATTTGAGAAGTGATTCCTCTAATCTGGCTATCGTATTCCTCTATCTGCAATTTTAAGTCTTCTTTGCTCATAAGTCCTTCAATAACAAGATCATAGGCTTTGGCTTTCTTTTTGTTTATTTGGCTAATCTGTTCATACAATTTAGCAGTATCAACAATCGTATTTATGGACTGTACTGACTTTATGCTTTGCATAAGGTCTTTAATGATTTTGTCCTTATTGATTTGAATATGCTTAAGAACATAGCAAACACAATAAAGAAGAACCTTGTCATTTATGGAACTGCTATCACATCCTACATGATTCCCCAAATCATCGACTTTTGCTGTTCCGTGATTAGCGGCAGCATAACATCTCCACGCTTTATAAACCGAATCATCAGATAGCTTTTTCGTTTTACTAACAAACCTTTGTCCACATTCGCCGCATATTAATTTACCGCTGCACCAATAGCGGTTAGAATGTTTTGATTTTTGCTCATTAGAGGGAGAACGCCTATCAAGCTCTTTTTGAACTGTATCCCAAGTCTTGCGATCAATGATAGGCTCGTGATGATCACGGATATATACTTTATCCTCATGCCCGTTGTTATATTTCTTTGAATGGCTCAAATAATTCGGCGTAAAGGTTTTCTTTTGAAGCAAGTCACCAACATATTTTTCGTTACGCAGCACTTTCAGTATCATGGTATTTGACCACTCTTTAACACGTTTCGGCTTGATTCCTGAGTTATACAATTCTCTTGCTATTGTCCACGTGCCTTTCCCCTCATTAAGATACTTATGGAATATTAGCTTAACAGCCTCGACCTCATCTGGATTAACTATTAATTTACCGTCCTTGACGAAATACCCCAACATATCCCTGCCGAATACAACGCCTTGCTCCATTCGACGCTTCTGCCCCCATTTGACGCGCTCAGATGTCTTTCTGCTCTCTTCTTGAGCAATACTTGACATGATCGTAAGCCGCAATTCGCTGTCATTGTCAAGGGTATTGATATTATCATTGATGAATACAACCCCTATACCCTTTTCTTTTAACTCCCTTGTATAACTGATACTATCAAGGGTATTACGGGCAAATCGGCTGATCTCTTTCGTTAATATTAAATCAATTCTGGCGTTCAAAGCATCAGCAATCATTCTATTGAATCCTGTGCGCTTTTTTGTTGAAGTCCCGGTTATACCTTCATCGTAATAAACCTCAACCATTTCCCATTCATTGTTATTGCTGATGTATTTGGTGAAATAATCAATTTGGCTTGCCAGTGAATTTGCTTGGTCATCTTTATCTGTTGATACTCGGCAATAGGCCGCAACTTTCAATTTATCACTCATTTAATTCATCCTCAATAATAAAAAATCCGCTGCTTTTATTCTATCAAAAACGGCGGAGATGGGCAACAAAACATTATTCGTTTTGTTCTAAAATTAAATAGTTTAGTTGCATATCTGTCAGCAAGCCTTTTCGATGTAGCTCTTTACATAGGCCAATCTTAACAGCAGCTTGCAACTTATCCGATTGTTCCGGCGTCAATGCGATTGAATCATTGATGCTATTTAGGGTTTCCGAATTCTCAGCCTTCATTGGCACCGTCCCCCTTTCAAGAAATCTTTATTATAAAATATGTTCACTTGACTGCTTGTGTTCAGTCCAAGACTGGGCACTTAGCATATTGACATTAAGTTATCTCTCTTCATTAGCTCTGCTATTGAAATGTCTGTAATTGATTTGATTTATAGTCTTATCTTCGTTGTTTTTTATCCGTATTGTTTTTTCGAATGTAAGAGCTGCGTCTTCTACTTCCTGCATAGCCTCGGCCTCGGTCATCTTGGAAATTACCGGCTTCTTAATCCCTCTACTAAGTCGGTAAATTCTAAAGCCCGTTGGATAAAGCCTCATCCTAGCGCCTTTAATGATTGCTTTTTTACGCCGTCTGTCATTTTCACTATCTGAATTTACTATCTTGACTTTCTTACAATCAAAATCGACTGTATTCAAAGCTTTAATAACATCCATATCGCTTAGATATGCGGATAGGTAGACACCAATATTATCGATGCCCATTAGTGACGATATGCTTACAAAGCCGTGACCCCATAACTCTGATAATGTTGCATTCTTTATAAACGGTGCTTTTTCAGGATAGATAAATAGTATATGCAAATGCCATGCGCCTCTACCTTGCGGTTCCGCAGCGGCTATATATTCACACTTAAATATACCTTCATTCTTTAAGTATCTCTGAAATTTCATATTGAACTTACGATAATCATCATAGAGCCGTTTTTCGTCTTGCATATTTTCCGCATACGTAAGTGTGACCCATAAACAATTTTCTTGATCAATGGTATTAGCATTTATGATATCCCGCAAATTACGAAGGGAACGTGAGACACTTTCGATGTTTCCTAATCGATTCTTTCTATGCTTAAAGTCTTTGACCTCACCAGTACTTAAATCAACATAGCTATCTTTATCAAGCTTATGGATAGTACCACCAGTAGTGACTTGCATATAACGAACCTCGGTGATATGTCCCATTTTTTTAACTGTTACAGTGCTATCTGGCGACGGTTTAATGTTGTCTGACAACCTTTCGATTCTCATTTTTTCACCTCTTTTTAAGAACGTGATATTGTATCATAAGAAACAAGTTAAATTGCCGCCTTCGGCGGCATGGACAAACGAGCGACTTCTTGCTACGCATAAGCCGCCCGCCCGTCCTTGTCTCTAATGGTACATAGCTTTTCTTATACTCTCGTTGAGAAACTCGGAATCTCTGATTGGGGAAATCTTTACTCTTTCCAGACCCTTTCCATCAATAAAAAGATAGCCCTCACCGATGTCGTTAATTTCCGTCATACTATCTCTATCATCCGCAAATAGCATCAGCTTTTGTTCTTTTGAGAGATTGCCAAGTGCAAGGATTGACCTAAACTGATCTCGTGCACCAGCGCGAAAGTGCTCGCTATCTGCCCGTTGCACACCAATCAAAACCTTTATACCGAGGCTACGTCCCATAAAGAGCATATTGGCTATCATCATCTTTAGTTCATCTGCAAGTTTCTTGTCCTGTGCGGCTATTAATGCACCGTACTCATCAATAAGAAGAACCCTCACCTTCTTATTACGGTCAGAATCATTTGCCGCAAGACGCTCTTGGAATTCTTTATAGAATCCCCGTACTCCATCTGGCACATCCTGATAACCAAAGAAATTTGGTGTATCCTCAAATTGAGCAAATGAACTCTTTTTATAATCGCAAATTGTGATACTTACTTCAGGGATATGTAATGCAAAAATCCCCATCATGGTGGCAAGCGCGTAGCTTTTCCCTGCTCCGGTTTTTCCTACGCATAATAGATTCGGCTCCGAACACATGGATATACTGTTAAGTGAAATAACTGTTGGTAAAGCATACTTTTTAGGCAATACATATAAAAAGGTTCTGCTCATTCTCTTTTTAGAATATGCGATACGATAAACCGTTCCATTTAAAACCGTTTGAATTCTATCAGTGCTATTTTCAAAATCGTCTACAGAAAGTCCAACATTATCAAACTCGTAAATGAGACCGTGCGTTTTACGTTTGTCTTTGCGCCTTGACTTGAGAATCGGAACCATGCCTTGACTGTTTTTAAATCCAATGTTCTCAAATCCTCTTTTATACCATAATTGCAAAAATACTGGTTCTCTAACCCACTTCAAAATGCATATAAGGAGACATGTGCCCAGCAGTAAGTATATAGCACTGATGATGATTTTATATATCGGATGTAGAAAAGGAATATTATCAATATGCAAGAAACTTAGTATTTCAAGCTTCATATTCCAGCCCAAAATTGCTGCTATTATATAGATAATAAAAAACAGCCATTTCCAATGCGTTCTCACATATTCCCCCATATGTGCAAGCATAGAATCTTTTTCGCTTTTCATCTCAAGGACTTCCTTTCTTGTTCTGACCTATACAGCTGGAGGGGGTTGTCCTCCCCCTCCATTCCGTACAACCCCTCACTATTTGCTGTTGTTCCCGATGATTTCTGCGCCTTTTGCCGTTGCCGTCATATTGATGTTATTATTAATGGTATATATCGATACGACGGGTTCAATCAGCTTGACATAGAGAAATTTTCTCTGCCTACATGTCTCCGCAATATGCTCATCCGTTAAGTCTGGCAAAGGATCTGCTCCATCAATGCGCGCCGATATCGGGGTGAGCTTGTTTCCCTGAAGAGCTAAATTAAGGCGAACTCCTACTCTTTCTTTGCTTGTGCGCTGCCCATTTTCATACTGAAATACATCGCTTTTGCCTACGATAATAGCAAAGTCCTGATTGCCATTAATCGCCATCAGTGTGGTTTCAATCTTATTAGGCATGTTAATCTCCTTTAATAATTTTTTAAGGTATGCGCATCACTTGCATTTACAGTAACAGATATTATTTTTGTGTTGGCTTCTTGGGAGAAGCAGCGCAGAAAAAAGACCACCCTTCCAGTGCTTGAAGAGTGGCCATTTTTTATGCTTAATTGTCATCCGATCTTTTATAGCCTAACAATTTGCATTCGGATTCATATAATATCTCGTTTATTTCCGTTGAACTCAAACCTCGCCCAACATTTTCACGCAGAATCTTTTTTTCAGGAAACCAAGCATTTTCCAATTCGCTTTTCTCTTCTTCTGACATTCTTAAGTCATATACCAATATCCAGAAAACATCATCTGTTGGTATATATGGTTCCCCCTTATCGTTACTGTTTCGACATATGCGATTTATTACCGATCTGCTGAGTCCGGTTTTCCGAACTACATCAGCCTGTGTTAAATGTTTCTCTGTAATTATTCGATTAATTATATCAGAGCCTGATTGTGATCTGATATGCTTATTCAAAAGTAACTATGCTACTTTATCCAATAATTATTTGTACTTTAATTAATAATTTGCGGGGAGGGGGCTACAATGGATATTGCGATATCTGATACCAAGTATGTTTCTGTAGCGATATAAACCATCATTACAAATAAACACCATAGGCATCACCCCCTTTCTACTTTTATCCCCGTTCCCGCAAACAAAAAAAGACGACTAAAAAAAGTTCGTCTCTCTTAATTGTTTGCCATAAAGGCTTAATAACTACCTTGTTAGAGGTTTGAGGAATGTAAAAACCCCTGTTGCCTCAAAATTAAACGGTTAGAGGTTCGTAGAGTGTTGGCACCCTATCACCTCAACATTAACGATTGCTAACAGAAAATCTATTAGACTGTCTAAAATTTACTACACAATTTTCAAATTGTCAACATGAAAAAGGTTCGTTTTTATTTAGCTTTTTCTTATTCACAACTGGGCTTGCACTCACCTTTTCAACTTCTCACACAGAGGCAGGATTTCTTCTAGCTGAGCAACAATGCGCTTTTGCTCTGCAAGGGGCGGGAGAGGAAATGCAATTTTAGACAAAATATCAATGTTAATATTCTTTTGCGCCGTTGAACGGGACATTATGTTCAAAATGCTTTTATAGCACATCAAGCCATACATGAAATATTCATTTGACACCACGGGTCTGTATGCATTGAATCCAACGACGCTATCAGGAAAACAAGCATCGAATTTTAAGATTGCAACATCACCAATATTTGCAGCAATAGTTAAGCATACGGTCCCCGCTTTCCATATCCTGCTTTGCGCAACGCCAAACTCATTATACATTACTGACCAGACAGAGATATATCCATTCGCTCTTGCGACATCGCCAGTTTGAATCATCGGGACCGTTCCGTTGATATATAAGCTTGAATCATTGCGCGGACGATGCTGAGAGCGACCACGACTTAATTCTCCGATTTCCTGTAGTCTAACCCATGCCCAACTTTCTGGTATATCAAACGGCTTTTCGTCTTCTGTTATTTCTGGTTGAGGTTTATCTTTTTTTAAAGTCCCTATTTTAATGAGTCTTTGCTTTTCGGCTTGAATCTGTTGATACAGTTGCTCTCCTGTACCTTCCTCCGAGCGCTGCTCGACTAGCTTGCCTTGAATTGCCATCTGCAGGATGGATTTCTGCATATCGATTGGAAAATGCTTGTTGAAGTCCTCAAGTTTGCTCCACGCCTGTTCGTAGCGTTCGATAAGAGGCAGTAGTTCTTCTATTTTGGCAACAATACGCTTCTGCTCAGCAAGAGGCGGAAGCGGAATTACTAATGCTCTTAAAACATATGGTTTAAGTTCAGTTTGATTTGTTGAGCCATCTCCCATGCTTTCGAGATATGGTTGCTTTCTTTTTAAAAAATAATATGCGTATTTAGGCAGTGTGTAGTTGTTGACCCTGACAACCGTAACATGGGAATCCGGCACTATTTGCTGATTTTTAGGATTATCGGAATCGCTATATATACCTATTCTTCCTAAAGTCCCATTTCCTGTTGAGTTAACAACAATGTCCATATCACGCATAAATTCTTCTTTTGGATATTTGTGCAAAGTTGATTCATCAAGATACTGAGCGAGAGTCATATTAATTCCACCTGTCTTCACATTACACTTTTGTGCAAAGACAAGCGTATTACTAGAAGCAATGTATGTTGGTGATTTACCTCGTTTTATATTTTTTTGAATGATATCATCAAGACGCACAAAAATCCAACTGTCCGGAATATCGAACGGCTTCTCATCTTCAATGATTTCCGGTATTAGTTCTTCTTTTTTGATAGTTCCTGCTTTGATGAGCCGTTGTTTCTCTGTTTGTATCTGCTTATAAAGTTCCTCGCCTGTGCCTTCTTCCGGCCGTTGCTCAACCAACTTACCCTGAATGGCTAACTGTAGAATGCTGTTTTTCAATTCCTGCGGGGTCATTGCTTCGCACCCCCAAGAATGGAGGTAATATCAGCAAGTACACGGTCAATCTCGGCATTCAAAGATGCCCGTCGTTCCTCATACTCATGAATCAAATCCATCGGGTCGAGTATTTCTTCTTCCTCGTGGGGATAGCCGCACTGGTCGAGATTGTATCCCAGTTCCTCGATGAGCTGCACAGCGGTGTACTTCTTGGCCTTGTCAAAGCCGTCAACGCTAATTTCCACCCGATTATCCCACCATTCGATGACTGGATCAAAATGCTCCAGCTTCATAGGCTTTGTCTTGGAAAAATGTTTGTATCCCTCCGGCATATCCAGACGGAAAAACCATGTATCCGAAGTTGGCTTTGTACGGTCAAAGAACAGAATGTTCGTGGTGATCGAGGTGTAAGGAGAAAACACACTGTTGGGCATACGGATAACAGTGTGCAGATTGAATTCAGAAAGCAGTTTTTTCTTTATGGCAACCTTGGTATTGTCAGTGCCAAACAGAAAACCATCCGGTAGGATAACGGCTACTCTGCCATTTTTCTTTAAGCGATACATAATGACAGACATAAAGAGATCTGCCGTTTCACTGCTGGCAAGGTCAGAGGGGAAATGGTTTTTAACATCTGCTTTTTCACTTCCACCATACGGAGGATTCATTAAGATGACATCAAACTGATCATCCTCTGTGTAATCCAGCACATCACGCAGCAATGAGTTGTCATGATAGATTTTCGGCACATCAAGACCATGAAGTAGCATATTTGTGATGCAAAGCATATAAGGAAACTGTTTCTTTTCGATACCGTAAATGGAATTATCATATTCAACCTGGTCATCCGTTGTCTTGATCAGTGGAGCGAGTTCATTTAGCCAACTGGTGATAAAGCCGCCGGTGCCGCAAGCAAAATCGGCCATCTTTTCACCGATTTTCGGTTGGATCATCTTGGCCATGAATTCCGTGACCGCGCGGGGCGTATAGAATTCACCGGAAGAACCCGCACTCTGCAATTCACGGAGTATAGATTCATAGATTTCTCCAAAAGCATGGCTTTCATCATAGTCGCTCAAATCCAATTCGTCAATGATGTTGATAACCTGACGGAGCAGAACGCCGTCTTTCATATAGTTGTTGGCATCTTCGAAAGTGGTCTTTACGATAGACTTTTTTATAGGCGTATCTGGCGTTACATTGAGTCCTTTGAGCGTGGGAAACAAAGTGTTATTGACAAAGCTCATCAGCCTGTCACCAGTCATGGCTTTGCCGCTTTTGTCATCCACTGCCCAGCTGCTCCAGCGGCACTCCTCCGGGATGATGGACTTATAATCATCTTCATCCATGTCCCAGTCCTGCTCTTTTGCGTCATATACCTTTAAAAATAACATCCATGCAATCTGCTCAATACGCTGAGCGTCACCGTTGATACCTGCATCATTGCGCATAATGTCTCGAAGTCTCTTGACGAAATTAGTTAAGCTCATTTTCAACCCACCTTATAAAGTTCTTCTTCTAATTCTTTGATCGCTTGCAGATATCCTTCTTTACCACCGAAAAACTGCGCAATCTTTGATGGCTTGCCGAATTTCTGTAGTGGGTCAAGCTTCAAAATCTCTGTTTTCTCAATCTCATAGATGCCAGTGTTCATGTACTTATCCAGAAGTGCTTCAAGAACATCACGAGCTACCCCGTTGTACTTGCTTAAGAAATCTCGCTTTTTAACATTGTTAGCTCGTTCACACCGCGTTAAAGGTTTCTGGTTAAACGCAACATGGCAAATGAAATCAAAATCGTCCACATCGGACATGTTCTGGTCAGTTTTCATGCCTTCTAAATCGATACCGCGCTCCAAGAGCAAATCCTTGATGCTTTCTTTCTTTTCTTCTGCAGACCATTGTTGGATGAAATTATCAAGAGAAGCGTATGTGCCGAGGATGTTGGACTTGGTATAATCCACAATGCTTTCTTGACGGAGCAGCTTGCCGTTGGCATCATAAATTGAAACGGTCTTACCGATCACCTTAACTGTGCAGCCATGTTCATCAACGATTGGCTTTTCTTTCGGATCAGTGCCAGGGCCGGGAGGTGTTACAGGCCCGGGGCCAGCGGGTCTATTTCCACCGCTGCCGTAATTATCATCCTGTTCAATTGGGCCGTCCCAGTCAGGGTCAGCAAACAGGCGCGTCACATTGCGGAAATCCATAACAATAAAGTGCGTTTTGCCTTCTTTTTCACGGAGCCGAGTACCTCTGCCGATAACCTGCTTGAATTCCGTCATAGAACCAATCATTTGGTCTAGAACAATGAGCTTGGTCATCTTGCAGTCCGCACCGGTTGAAAGAAGTTTCGAGGTTGTTGCAATAACAGGGTACGGTGCAGAAACGGAGATGAAATAATCGAGCTTGCTCTTACCATACGCATCGCTGCCTGTTATGCGAACCACATAATCTGGGTTCTTCTGAACCATATCGGAGTTTAAGTTGACCAGCGCGATTCGCATACGCTCTGCGTGATCCTCGGTTGCACAGAACACAATCGTTTTTTGCATTCTGTCCGTGATTTTTAAGTATTCTGTGATTTCCTTGGCAACCTCATACGTGCGGTCTTCGAGGATGATATTGTAATCAAAATCGCTGTTTGTGTAGATACGATCTTCAATTTCTTTACCGTTCTTATCAAGTTGCCCTTTATAAGGACGCCAGCCTTCTCCTATGTTGGTACGGATGTTTATCACTTTGAAAGGAGCAAGGAAACCGTCATCAATGCCTTCACGAAGGCTATAGGTGTAAATCGGATCACCAAAATAATCAATGTTGGAAATATATTTTGTTTCTTTCGGCGTGGCGGTCATGCCAATTTGTGTTGCCGCGGAGAAATAATCGAGTATCTTGCGCCAATTACTGTCCTTCTTTGCAGAACCGCGATGGCACTCGTCCACGATGATGAGATCAAAGAAGTCCTTCTGAAATAGCTTGGAAAGACGGCTAACGGTTTCGTCTTCGCATTCATCATTCTCTTCATCCTCACGGTCGGTTAGCTGCTGATATAGCGAGAAATAGACCTCATGTGATGTAATTGTTACTGGATCGTCCTTAGCAAAATTGATTTTATGTATCGTCTTTTTAAGTGGAGCAAAATCCTGCTGAATTGACTGGTCAACAAGGATGTTGCGGTCAGCTAAATATAGCACCTTTCTTTTCATGCCGCTTTTCAGCAGACGATAGACAATCTGAAACGCAGTGTATGTCTTGCCTGTCCCAGTTGCCATAACAAGAAGGAGACGCTGTTGACCCTTGGCTATAGCATCTAAAGTACGGTTAACTGCATTCCGCTGATAATATCGCGGTGCGTATGTGGTCTGGCTTGTATAATAGGGTTGTTCGATGATTTTCTTTTCGTTCTCATTCAACCCTTTTCCAGCCTGATAACGGTTAATCAGTTCATCTGGTGATGGGAAATCGGAAAATTCTATTTGCCGCTCCTGCCCGGTGAGAAAGTCATGCTCATAAAACGCATCACCATTGGAGCTATATGCAAAGGGTACATCGAGCATTTGAGCATAAGTTATAGCCTGCTGTAAGCCATAAGATACCGAATGCTTATTATCCTTGGCTTCGACGATGGCAATCGGATTGTTCGAATTTATATAAAGAACGTAATCAGCCTTTTTCGGTTTTTCACGAATTATAAAATTACCCTTGAGATTGATTTTTCCATCCGTGATTTTCGTTTCCATCGTAATATAATCTAAGTTCCATTTGGCGGTGATTGCCGGAGTAATGAATTGGAGCTTGATATCCTCTTCGGTCATCTGTTTTTTATCTATCATAAATCATAGGCTCCTATAGTCGAAGTTAGTCATTATGTCCGAAGGCCAGAAACTTTACGCAAGCACAATTTGCTCATTTTTTGTAAGAGTCGTTAATTGAATAAATTTCATGAAACAGCCATAATAAGCCTTCCATTTCATATTGCTTAGTATTATATCACCCAGCATATAAATTCGCTAGTTCTTGCGATAGCTATACAAATAAAAGGCATTCCATAATAAGAATGACTTTAGCAAGGTTTTGATTTACAGTGAAGTCTTTGCTTCTGTTTCTAATTCAAAAGTTTAAAAATATAATTTATCTCATAGTATGGTATTAATGTTGTTTAATGTTGTATAATGACTAATATGGTTTTGTTTTGTTTGAGTATAGAGTGAAGGGATGTTTCGTCAATGTTTGGTAGGGATATAGAAAGAAAACTTACTGTATTTATAAGTTCGAGAATTGACAATCGTTATAAGCTGGTACGTCATGCATTAAAAACTCTATTGATCGAGACTGGGCTAGTAGCCTCGGTATATGTATTTGAGCAAGAAGCCAGCAGTCAGAATACTCAGGGGGCTTATCTTCAAGAAGTTTCTTTATCAGACCTTTGTATTTTTCTTATTGACAATGCTGATGGAGTAACCGATGCAGTCTACACAGAACACAGACAAGCAATTAGCACAGGCATACATCGACTTTATTTTTTCTGCAGTGAAAGAAGCAATGATGAGATACCACTCCATAGTGAGCTCAGACAGTCTGGCGAGACCATTTATCGAACTGTCCCTGAATTTGCTGAACTACCTAAGATAGCTTACGAACGTGCCATACAAGATATTTTAGATTGGTATAGGAAGAGGATATCAGCTTCGGATAATAATACTTCAAATACCCCGGATAACACACCGCCGGATATCACACCGCCGGATATCACACCGCCGGAAAATATTAATGGATTTTATCCCTCTCAAAGTATTTTATTTAATAAAAAAATATATTCGAGATATTCGCCGAATAATATTTTGGCAAGAGTAATGGACCCTTACAACAAAAAATCATCACCGAAAGAAGAAGACGAGCCAGCATTGTATGACAGGTTATGTTCTGAATTCTTAGGTGTAGTAATCGGACGTCAGAAATTCAATGTCAACACCTTTGAACAGTTAATAAAAGAAGTGTTATCTGAGCCTATGGCTATTAATGATATTTCAGATGTACTTCAATTAAGGTTTGGCGCAGTTGCAGACTTTTTTTCAGGAAATCTTGATGATTGCTTATTAAAAATACAGGGAGCTTACGACCTTGTTAAGGGCAGAGAGCGTATCCCAGAATGGTTTATTAACGATATCGTTATTGATATGCGAAACATTAGCACGATGTTAGACCAAACAAAAAATCTGATAAATATTAAGCCAAAAGGGCAAGAATTGTTAGATCAAAGTTCAGAGTTGATATATTATCCATTATTAGATAGATTCGTAGAAAATCAAAAATCTAAATTATTAAAAGAGCATTTTGAAATGTTGACCGATTCCCCATATACATTTCGCATGGGAATTATGAGTGGTGCTTTTGATGACATAGCATCATATTTTAACATAGCAGTTCGCTTTGGTTCGCTCACTCATATTCGATTGACGCTTAATCGATATACAGAAGTGCTTTTTACTAAATTCTCTGATTGTAAAGATGTTCAACTATTCTTTAAGCTTATATGTATATACATTCTTCAGCAAGATGATAAAATTTTAAGAAAAGTTGTGAATACGTATCGTAATAGCATTGATGCCATTACTACCGATAACATTGACACAGTTCTTGCTAGTATTGAAACGATCCCATTTAAAAACAGACGGTTTTTATCATGTTGTATGCTACTTGAGCACCTTGGTTACTATATGAGTGATGAACAATATCGAACGCAAGAGAATTTATTCTTTATACAATCCCATAAATGGTGCACTAATAATACAAGAATCGTTAACGCTGGTAGCTATATTCTTCAGACTGCGCAATCAATCATCAAGCGTTCTGACAACAATCTCATTGCAGAATTAGTTCTAGACTTTTTCAACAATGGTATCTTTAGATTTTGTGACGATGCCCTAAAAACGCTTAGATATATTGAATATTCAAAAATAACGGAGGAAATCCAAACTAAGATATTGAAGCAGTTAGTTTCACTTTTAACAATGGAAAACTTGGTCAATAATTCAAAACTTCATGAAGCTATTATTGTATTTAGAAAAACAGCGACAATAGATATGTCGGAGCTTGATAGCTCTGTTGACAAATATAATCCAGAGTTTTCTTCCGGCGAATATGATCTGGAAGTTGGAATGAATAGCAATCCTTTAAAACATTTAGAGAAATATATACAAGAAGCACAGCATAGAAATGTACCAAATGAATCTGGTGTTTATTATACTTCTTATGGGTACAATCCATATGAAGTAATAAGAAATATATTGAAAATTAATGATATTCAACTTACAAATGAAAAAGTTGGAGAAATTATAAATTTGATTCAGGATACATTACTTAGCAAACATCAGCAGGGTGATGTAAAAGAAGGTGCTCTTTTACTAGCCATTTTCTTATACAATACATATCCCGAACATGAAATATGGAAAGACTTTGCGAATAAAATAACTACACATGAAGAGGTTATTACAAGCGGGCGATTTGCCGAGCCATTCGGTGGAAGCACCCCTCAAATACTTAGATACAACAGTTTGCTACTCAAGATTTCTTTGGGTTGCGCGTCTTTTGAAGACGTAGCTATTGGGTTTGCTATCATGACAGGAAATCCTGAACAAGATATTATTAGTGCCTTAAGATATCTTGGCGAATATTTATCTGATACTGATGTTTCTAATATTGATAACGGTATATTAGGGATTATCATAAATTTCGTTTTGTCGGTGGGTGAAAACAATCATTCCGACGCCTTATTTTATGCTGTAGTCGTGCTTGTTGAGCTTTTACGGGCTGAAAGCTATGCAGCTGTTGCATTAGAAAGATTATCTTACCTTACAATTAACGCTAATAGCAATACAAAAATATTAATTTTACGAAGTATATCGAAAACTGAATTTATCAATACAGTCAGGGGGCAATTTATTCTTCAAAATGGACGTACCGATAACAATTATTTTGTAAAAAAACTTGCTAATGATATTACTCAATCATCTGGCACAGAAACCAATGATAGCTTATAAGGTATTAAATATAACGTAATTCATATGCCTTTTAGTTTACGATTTACCGATATCGTTCAGCGTGGCCTTTGCTTCCGGCGTGATCATAGAAAATCGCTGGCTCAAATACCTCAGCGATGCTGCCAATTCTCCATCTGGTCCGCCGTATTGAGAAAGGATCACCTTGGCCATTTTAGGGTCAGGCTTCTTTATTTTTACCGGATACTCAAGTTTCTTATCATACATCCACATTATTTATCATCCCCCGACAAATCAAAATTGAATTTATACTGCCACGGCCATGGGTTGTCAATCCACTGCCACGGAACCTTGCTCGGTGAACTGTGGGCCATCAGCATCCCGTATTGCTCCTGATAATCCTGCCGAAGCATCATGGCTTCTTTCACCATGGCGTTGTATTTCATAATCGCTTCCCGGTCATCCGGGTGCGTATTCAGATAGAGATGAAGATCAATCAAATAAAAGTCAAGCGCGCTGAGCTTTTTCAGCATTTCATCCCTGGTCATTCATATCATCTCCCATCCCTTTTTTCTGCCAGCTATAAAGCCCAACCAACGGCGGGAATATGGTGCCCTGCTTCAATCCTTCAAGAGGCATATACGTGGCGCACAATTTTTGAAAGGGCACATACGCATGTGCCAGTTTAACATCCTTAATCACTGTTTCCTGCGGTACACAGCTGCTTGTACCCAGCATATTCATGTCCATTGGGAAATCTGTAATCATACTTTTTCCTCTTTTCCATCTCATTCATGCCATATATGGCTTAATATTATCGTATGAAATATTGCTTAATGTGTGCAGTCATAATGCGAATGCGATGTTTGAGAAAAGAAAAAGACAAGCTGTGATTGGCTTGTCTTACAGTCTTGATATATGTATGTGAATACCTCGAAAGTCACTAATTCGGTCATCCAGTCCGCTTTATGTTGGATCGTATTCGCCGTGACAGATTCAGTCACTTTAAAAATCGTTTACGAGGACAATGGTTAAATTAAAGATATAATATTATACTGCTATTTTGGGGAATGCACGTCTCCCTCACCCTTCTTTTCCATGATCGCTTTTAAGCTTTGCGTGTACGGCGCTTTGGCGATGCCGTATTCCGTCACGATTGCCGTCACCAGAGAATGATCCGTCACATCAAATGCCGGGTTGAATACATTAACGCCTTCGGGAGCCATGCGCCCCTGAAACCACATAGTCGTCATTTCCTCAGCCGGGCGCTGTTCTATCGGTATATCCTCGCTGTTCTCAATCTTCATATCTATCGTGGATGTCGGGGTGCAGACGTAAAACGGAATCCCGTAGTGCTTTGCGAGTATGGCAACGCCGGATGTGCCGATTTTGTTGCACACATCTCCATTGGCGGCCACGCGGTCGCACCCGACAAAGACAGCCTGAACCCAGCCGTTCTTCATCACCTGCGACGCCATGTTATCGCAGATCACCGTCGTTTCAACGCCGCTCGAAACAAGCTCAAACGCACTGAGCCGCATCCCCTGAAGCAGCGGGCGCGTTTCATCGGTAAAAACCCGAAAATGAAAACTCTTTTCCAAACCAATATAGATTGGCGCGAGCGCTGTGCCGTATTTCACGGCAGCCAACCTGCCCGCATTGCAATGCGTCAATATACCGTCGCCGTCTTTAATCAGGCTCAAGCCGTATTCGCCGATTGCCCGGCAAACGCGAATGTCCTCATCTTTTATGGCAATCGCTTCGTCGTGCAGCAGTGTTTTGATATCAGGCACCTCTTTATCGGCGTTGGTTAAAACGATTCTTTCCATGCGATTAAGCGCCCAAAACAAATTGACCGCTGTCGGCCTGGACGACGCAAGAAATTCCTTTGCCTTGTTAAACGCGTTTAGAAAGTTTTGATAATCCGTTTCGTTTATTCTTTGTGTCACAACATACAATCCGATGGCCGCCGCCACGCCAATGGCGGGCGCACCGCGCACCTTCAACTGATAAATGGCATCCCATATTTCCTGCAGCTCTGTCAATACCAGCATGACAACGTCATGCGGCAGCTTCGTCTGGTCGATAATCACCAGCGCGTTATTTTTCTCATCCAGTGCAACGGTTTCAAAATTCATAGCGTGTATGCTCCTTATCGGCGATATCATATCTTAAAAAAGACAAACAGGCAAATTGTTAATCTGCGTACCGAATCGTTTCTGTTTTCAGGTCATAACCCGCATGGATGTTTGAAAATATATGTTTGACGTTAATAACTTCTTCTTCCGGGTTCTTTAAAGACGGGCTGTAATGTGTCAGCCAAAGCTCTTTCACGCGGGCCTCATTTGCTATCTCAGCCGCCTCCGAAAATATCATATGCTGCTTTTCCTGCGCGCTTTGCCGTTTTTCATCTTCAGCGTAAAGGCCTTCGCAGATTAAAAAATCTGAATCTGCACAAAACGGAATCAGTTCAGGCACAGGCCTTGTATCGGTGCAATAGGTTACACTGATGCCCCTGCGGGGCGGCCCGAGTACCATGCCGGGCTCATAGTGAGCGTTCCCGTCTTCGACCGATTCTCCGTTTTGCAGCGCTTTCCAAAAAACTATGGGAATATGCTGCTCGTTCGCTCGATGAATGTCAAACACACCGGTGCGTTTAATATCCAATCTGTAGGCAAGGCAAGAAACGGTGTGATCAACGGGCAGGCTTTTGACAACCACCTGTCCGATTGGCAGCTCGCATATTTCAGACACGGACAGTTCTATAATTTTCAAATGAAACGGCAGATTCGGCGCAATAACGCAAAGGTCTGCCACCACGGCAGCAAGCCCGGGCGGTCCGGCTAACGTCAGCGGTTCTGTTCGTCCGCTGTTACCGAGCGTCAGCAGAAAGCCCGGTAACCCAGAAATATGATCGGCATGAAAATGTGTGAACAAAACAGCGTCGATGGATTTAAACCCCCACCCCGTCTGTTTGACAGATACTTGCGTTCCTTCACCGCAGTCGATCAGTATCATGCGGCCTTCAAACCGATACAGCAGCGCCGAAAGCCGCCGATGCGGCAGCGGCATCATACCGCCGCAGCCAAGCAGACATACGTCAACCATTCTCTTCTCCTTATCCGCCCAACGTCACATCCTGCTGCTGATACCACTTAAGCGCCTGATACAGATGTTCAGGGGTATAGTCGGGCCAGAATTCATCAACCACGTAAAAGTCAGCATAGATAGATTGTATCGGCAAAAAGCCGCTGAGTCGTCTTCTGCCTCCCCACCTGATAATTAAGTCTATCCTTGATATGTCTGAAGACGCAATCCTTTTGCTGAAACTTTCTTTGTTTTTTACGTCTTGCACGCCGACGGACTGTGTTAAATCCCAGTCCCAGCCGTAATTCACAAGAAAATTAACATTCATCAGCCCTTTGCCAAAGGCAGTTCGCTGTGTATAAGGCAGCAGCTCCTTTGGAAAAAGAGGTGATTCCGTGTTGCCGACGATCAGCAGATTCGCGTCGCATATGGAAATTTGCATCACAGCATCCACACATGCTTTTTGAAATGCCCTGGTTTGAGCCGCGGGACGTTTTGTGTTATCCATGGTAAAGCCGTAGAATGTCATCTCTTCAATGCCGAGTTCCATGCATTCTCTGACCAGTTCAAATCCCGGGTTGATACCGTAATCGTACCCCTCTTCTTTTTGCAGCCCTTTTTGCTTGGCCCACCTTCTGTTGCCGTCGGGAATAATGCCGATGTGTCGCGGCAGCCTTTTGTATCGATTCATTTTCGGCCACTCTTTCTTTTTTTATATTTTGATTCATTCCCGAAGGTTTATTCAGAAACGAGGGCTTGTCACCTCTTGCTTTTTTTATCATTTTCCCGTCATTTAACATGACCTATCTTACAAAAAAATAATGTGTTAAACGTAAAAAAGAGGCTCCTGAAAACTCAGAAACCTCTTTTGCGTCGTATGTATTTCTTATGACTTCATTTTTTCAACCCAGCCGTAGATAACCGGAATCTTAAACATATCATTCTGTGTGGCCTTGATGATGCAGATAACCGTGAGAACAAGCCAGCCAATCCATGCAATGGTAGTTAACACTGAGAATAAGACGATTAAGAACGGAGCGATAAACAGGAACATACCGGACAGGATCATAAGCAAAAAGTAAACTGCAAAGATGACAATGCCAAGGAAAAGCGACTGCCACGCATGCTGTCTGACCACTTTGTTATCCTTTTCTGTTGCAAGCAGAATAACGGCACTCAACCAACTCAGAACATAAGCAAACCAGCTCGCTGTCTTTTGATCCATACCGAGGGAATTCTTATTGTCAGTCATACAGAATGATCCTCCTAAAAGTATTTATATATATGTAATATATATAATACAATCGCAGGTTTGTAAACTATTTATTTCCCTATTTTAAGACCGCTGGCCACTTTTTGCAGAACATTGGAATCATATGCAAACTCGGATTTCTTCTTTTCTCTCATCTGCTGCTCAGCTATCGCTACAAGATTGTCTACCAGCGTGTTAAAAGGAACGCCTGCGGGTTCCCAAAGGTAAAACGCAAAAGAGCCGGGTATCGCGTTCACCTCATTCACATAGAGTGTGTCAGTTGATTGATCAATGATATAATCGATTCTGACCACGCCCTTTAAATCAAATGCTTTGAAAATATCTTCCGAAAGCCTGCGCACATATTTGTCCGTTTCTTCAGATATATCAGCCGGAATCTTTCTCCCAAGCGATTTCATGCCCTTTGATTTTCCGCCGCTCAGATACTTTTCTTCAAACCCAAGAAAGCTCTTGGATGTCACAGGCTGTTCAATCATGCTTGTTTTCGCGTCTGACCCCCGTCCCATAACGGCGCAGTTCACTTCTTTAATGTCAGTCACAGCTTTTTCCACGAGTATGCGCCGGTCATACTTGGCAGCCACCTCCATGGCGTAAACAAACGCGTCGCGATTGTCCGCACGGTTCACGCCAATGCTGGAGCCTAAGTTGGCAGGCTTTATGAAAACCGGATACCCAAGCTCGTTTTCAACTTTCTTGGAGACGGCATCGCTGTCCGAATAGAACTCATCGCGTTCGAAGAACAACGAATCAAGAACCGGGAAACCAAACCCCTTTAACGCCGCCTTCATCACGATTTTATCCATGCATACAGCAGACCCGGTGACTCCGGCGCTCGAATACGGAATGTCCGACAGCTCAAACAAGCCTTGTATTGTTCCGTCTTCGCCATGCAGCCCATGCATGGCAGGAATCACCACATCAATCTGGCAGATGGGTTTTTGTTTTTTGCCGTACTCATAAAGCATCGCGTCAGACGAGGCCGATAAAAATACACGCGTCACACCCTTGGTGCTGGGATCGAACTTTTTGAATACGGCAACATCGCGCAGTTTTTCTCCGGTATACCATTTCCCGTCGCGGTCAATGTATATCGGAATGATGTTGTATTTGTTTTGGTCGGCGCTGCTCATCAGTTGATTGGCCGTTATAATGCTGATATCATGCTCAACGGTTCGTCCTCCGAATGTCACCGCAAGATTCTTTTTCATATCAAAAAGTCCTTCCTTATTCGTTATAGTTATCCGGCAAGTCGTTCTCGAATATCACGACATCGCCCGGCTTTACAATCGTCCACAGCACTTTTGCCGCCTCATCCAGCGACTTGAAAACCTTGATATTATCTTCTTTAAAACCGCATTCAATCAACCCTTCATAAATAGGCCGGGTATGTTTGGGGCCAATCAGCAGCACCGTGTCGGCACTCTGCGCCATCACGCGGCCAAACGCGCGGTTTTCTTCATCTTCTTTGTCTCCGAGCTCCACCAAACCGGGCGTTACCACCACTTTTTGTCCCTCAAAGCCTTTGAGAACCTCCATCGCAGCTCTGACTCCCGATGGATTCGCATTGAACGCGTCGTCAATCACGGTGATGCCGTTAGATGTCGGCAGCATCTGAAGCCTGTGCTCAACAGGCTGTATTTTACGAATGCCGAGGCGAATCTGCTGCGCAGTGAGCCCGAGCTTATGGGCCACGGCGGCACAGCCGATAATGTTGGAGATATTGTGCCTGCCGAGCAGCTTTGTTTCGCACGCGATGCGTTCGCCGTTTAACACCAAATCAAAACGGCTTCCGAAATTTCCGGTCGTGATGTTCTCGGCGCGAACGTCCGATTCGCCGCTGTAGTCTACAGAAAACAATACTTTATCAATTGCTGTTTTATCATACAAACCGCGGCAGATTTCATTATCGCCCGGAAAGAATGCCGTGCCGCTTGGCGGCAGGCTGTCGATCAGTTCGTATTTTGTTTTCGCGATGGTCTCAATGCTGCCGAATGTTTCCAGATGTTGCGGCCCGACTGATGTGATTAAACCGTATGTCGGAAAAACCAGACCGCAAAGCTCTTTGATATCGCCAACATGTCGCGCGCCCATTTCCGCAATAAACACCTCGTGAAACGGCTTCATCTGTTCACGAATCACGCGCGTTAAACCCATTGGCGTGTTAAAGCTGGAGGGCGGCACCAGCACATTGTATTTTTCCGATAGTATTGTTCCGAGTATAAATTTGCAGCTTGTTTTGCCGTAGCTGCCCGTGATGCCGATGCGAATAAGATCAGTTCGTGCCTCGAGCTTTTTCTTGGCATCGTTGAAATACCGGCGCTGCACCGCTTTCTCAATGGGGCTCACCATCGCGTTGGCGCACAAAACGCCAAACCCTGGTGTTATAAAAAAGGCGAAGAACGGCACATAAGCAGCAACGGTTACGTTAAAAACAAGCACATCCAACAACAACAGCAATGCGCCTAATATAACATAAAAAAGTGAAATAGCCACAAACAGCCGTTTGACACGGCTTGTGTAAACAAGCGGTTTTTTGGCCTTTTCCACGCGAATTTTTTTTGCGTACAAAGCGATGAGCAAAACAGCTATCGCCGCCAGCCCGATAAAAACATACACGCTTGATGCCGGTGCTAACGCATTGGCAATGAACATAAAAGCAATGGTTAAAACAGATACAACAAGAGGCAGGTTGTATATCTTTGCCGAATTTACGCCGAGCCAGTGAATTAAATTCTTGTTTTTATAGCCTTCCAGCTGCAGCATATGAACAAGCCCTGCCGAGGCGAAAACCATAACCGCCGCGCCAAGCACATAAACCGCAATGAGCAAAAAAACCGACATCCGTTATCCTCCGAAAAATGTGTTGACGATGCTGATATACCGGCCAAAACAATCCAGAAAAGAATAATGCCCCGCCCCTTCAAACACGACAAGGCCGGCATCAGGTATCAGCTTCTCCATGGTCTTGCCGAATTCCAGCGGTGTATCCTGATCGTTTGCGCCCCAAATCAAAAGAGACGGGCTTTTTATCTGCGGCAAATAACCGATTAAATCTTCGTTGACGACGCGTACAAACACCTTCTTCATATGATCGCTTAAAGCCTTGTAATCGGCTGATCCCGCATTCTTAACACGCTTATCCACATCAACGCCGATTACCTTTAACACCCGCTTGATAATGCGGCCCTTGCTTAAGCGTTTGGCCAGTTTGAACGAATAGATCTTTACATTTTGCTTTATAGTGCGTTTTTTACGAAGCCCGGCTGCATCCGTGAAAACAATCTTATCTACGGCTTCAGGGTGCTGCGCCGCAAGCTTAATGGTAACGCGCCCGCCGAACGAGTGGCATAAGATATGCGTTCTTTTTATGCCGAGTTCAAGCATGAACCTATACGTTAAATCGGTGTATTGCTGAACATCAAACGTATCGGGCGGCACATCGCTGCCGCCGAAGCCCGGAAAATCAAGTGCTGTCACACGGTAACTTTGTTTTAACGCATCAATAACAGGGCGCATCGTCTGTATGCTGGCGCCCCATCCATGAAGCACAAGCACATCGGCCCCCTGCCCATCCTGTTCGTAATGTATTTTAATACCGTCAATTTCTATAATCATACTCTGTTATTTCTATTTTTATATAAACTATTATATTTTATATTTAGTTTCGATTATACATTCCGGCAGACTAAGTATCAAGTCATCAATGTTGATTTGGAAGAACCGGCGGAAAATCAAAGGTGCGTTTTGCCCTTCCACATAATCAGCGCGTCTTCATCTCCGTAATACTTCGGCCTTCTGCCGAATACGCTGAAGCCCATTTTATTGTACAGACGAATGGCGGTTTCGTTGGAAGCGCGAACCTCCAGCGTGTAATAATCAAGGCCGGTTTGCACCATCAAGGTTTCAATCAGACCGCGCCCGATCCCCCGGCTTCTATTCTCAGGCGACACCGCCACATTCATGATATGCCCTTCATCTGAAATAATATGAATGCCGCAGTACCCCACGATAACACCGTTTTCTTCCGCGACAATGTAGTATGCCAAATCATTTTCACAGATGTCGCCTTGCAGCGATTCCAAAGACCAGGGCTGCGAGAAACACGCGGTTTCAATGCTGAAAATTTGAGCAACATCTTTTCGGTCAGCCTGTCTGTAGATAATGCTCATTTCGGCTGCCCTGCCGCGCGTACACGCTCCGCCTGCGTTTCGCGTAAATAAAAAGGTTCTAAGCTGTAAGCGTCTTGACAGATACCGGACTTGAACAGTTCATATGCCGCCAGCCCGACAGACCCCGCGCGCTGCAGCACAATCCCTTCGGAGGCGATGCGAAACGACGAATCGGTATTCAGTATCTTATCTCTGTGCAATACGGCGGCATCACCGACGAATACAACGCTTTGCCCTTTCCGTTCATTGAGCACATCATCAATCAGCATGGCGCGGTAATCAGTCACGCGGCCTCCATTTTGGTAAGATGCCGTATACACTTCACTGCGCCGCGCGTCAATTACAGCACAAACCGTTTCGTTAGTACCGGCTGCGTTGAGCGCGAGTGCATCCAGCGTGTTAACCCCCACAGCAGGCTTCCCGGACGCATGCGCAAAGGCCTTTATCATGCCGATGCCGATGCGCAAGCCGGTAAATGAGCCGGGGCCGACGGCACACGCAAACAGATCCGCATCGGCAATGCCAATGCCCGCGCAGGAAAGGCAAAAATCAATCATCGGCCCAATCGTTTCCGAATGCGTCTTTTGATTGTTCATATACGCTTCAGCGACAATTCGCCCGTCCTTGATAACAGCCGACGAACAGACGCCGCCCGATGTGTCAGCCGCGAGTATGATCATTTTGGCTCCTCTTTTTCAGAGATGTTTATCTGCCGGGCTTCACTGCCCGAACCGTCTATGCGTACAACAATATCGGCTTTCAGCTCAAAGGCATTTTGCGGCCACTCAATCACGCAGACATTGTCTCCACCCAAATAATCATAAAAGCCGATATGCTCCAGCTCCTGTTCGTCTTCAATGCGGTAAAGATCAAAGTGGCAGAGCGTCAGCCTTCCTTGGTATTGCCGCAGCAATGTAAATGTCGGGCTCGTTATGTCGTCATCAATGCCGAGGCCTTTGGCAATGCCCTTGGCCAGCACGGTTTTCCCGGCACCCAGCCCGCCGTACAGCGCAATCACATCGCCCTCGTGCACTGACTGCCCTAAGCTTAAACCGATAGCATAAGTCTCTTCCGTCGAATTTGTATGGTATGTTTTCATTTATTAGCTGCCGTTCATGTTTTTACTGTTTTGAAGTATACAAGAAATCCCCCCGAAAAGCAACGGCGCGGCATATGATGCCGCACCGACTGTTTTTGTTTACTTTTTTATCAGAAATTTTCTCAGCGGTTTGTATAGTATGAATGTCACCGCTCCGTTTATTGCTGCCTTTAATAAATTAAACGGAACGATAACGGGTAGCAGCAGCGGTTTAACAACCTCAATCGGCGTGCCGTAAAACACAGGCTGTATGATCAGATTCGTGGGCACCATGATGGCGGCCATCGCAACAGTACCAGCCGCAAGGCCAATAATAGCGCCAAAAACGCTGTGTTTCTTACGGTAAATCAGCGATGCCACAGTTACATACGTTCCCGTCGCGATAAAATGCATAAGGATACCGACCCAGCCGTCAACTGAAAACAGCAATCCTTGCAGAATGCACGACACGACGGTCACAAGCAGTCCGGATATCGGCCCATAAACAAAAGCCGCGATCAATATCGGCACATCCATTGGTTCGTAAATGAGATAAGGTGCCGCGGGAAAAATAGGAAACCGTATCAGGAGCAACAGAATAATTGATAAGGCAGTGAGTACCGAAAGCGTGGTTAATTTTCTTGTGTTTTGACTTAACTGCATACAACAATCCTTTCCCAGAGCTAAAAAGGCTCTGAAGCAGATCTTCAGAGCCTTGGTATATCACAAAACAGATACACGTTCTTCTCTCATCCAGACTATACTGTCGGTTACGGAATTACACCGTATCAGCTTTCGCTCGCGGACTATACCGCCGGTAAGGGAATTTCACCCTCCCCCGAAGACTTGCTAAATTAAATTTTCTTTATTTTAACACTTTATGATAACGAAGTCAACGGTTTTCACGAGTCAATTTCTCCAAATACCGCTGTAGGTCTTCAAAACTACCGAACACCCGCCCCTCCTCGAGCGCTTCGCGTTGTTCCTTTGTCAGGCTTTCAAACACAATATCATAATCGATATATACATTCTGTTTATCTGTTCCCGCAGCGGTATGGTACACGGAAAGCTTGCCTTTATTTCTCTTCAAGAGAAAATGCTCGGGACAATAGCACTCAAGCCTTTTTTTCAATATCACTTCTTCAGGTGTAAACGAGACAATAACGATATCGGGATATTTACTTTCCAGCTTCGTCAATGTTAACCCGATCATATCTGGCTCGGGTGCGCCGCGGATTATGACATGATGTTTGCACATCTCATATTCATAGTCCCATGTTATGATTGTCTCTTTATCGATGCTGTCGTTATCTGCCTTTACGGGCAAATCCGTATCTTCCTGCGGTTTTTCTGCCACAACACGCGGTTCACTGTCAGCAATCAAGTAACCAGCCAGGCCGGCCGCTGTAATGGTTAATATCATACAAATAAAGATGACAAGCTTTTTGTGTTTTTTAAAGAACATAAAAAAATACCCCGTGAGCTAAAAATTCGACTCAGGGGTATTTTCTGTATCCTGATAATCTTCTATTCGTCCATTTCGGCGTTGTGATACACGTTTTGCACGTCGTCACTGTCTTCAAGCATGTCTAGCATTTTTTGCACGCCTGCTTCAATATCCTCCGTGACTTTGACGGTATTGGCAGGCACGAGCTGAACTTCAGCCATCGCAAATTCAAAGCCTGCTTTTTCAATCGCGTCATACACCGCAGAAAATGATGCCACATCCGTCGTGATCTCCAGTGCATCCTCATCGTCCTGCACGTCAAGCGCGCCGGCATCAAGCGCCGCCATCATGAGCTCGTCCTCATCAATTTTATCATTTTTTTCAATGATGATGACACCTTTTCTTTCAAACATCCAAGCCACACAGCCGGTTGCACCAAGAGAACCCCCGTTTTTATCGAAGCTATGGCGCACTTCACCCGCCGTTCTGTTGCGATTGTCTGTCAGGGCCTCAACGATAACCGCCACGCCCCCCGGCCCGTAACCTTCATATATAATTGATTCATAATTGATATTGCCAAGCTCACCCGCCGCTTTCTTGATTGAGCGCGAGATGGTATCGTTGGGCATGTTGTTGGCCTTGGCTTTTGCCACCACATCCTTGAGCTTTGAGTTGCTCTCAGGATCGGCACCGCCCTCTTTAACGGCAACGGCAATCTCTCTGCCGATTTTCGTGAAAATCTTGCCGCGTTTTGCGTCGGTACGTTCTTTTTTGTGTTTGATGTTTGCCCATTTTGAATGTCCGGACATATGTCACCTCTATAAAAAATCTGTTGGTATCATAACATAAAACGTTTATTGGTGACAATGCCGTTATTTGATCATGTATTTAAGTTTTTTCGCCGATTATTTTGGCGTATCAATCATGGTGTCCGGTAAAAGGTTGAGCATATCGTCTTTATTAGCCACATCCACATAGCTCTGCGGTACATCGCCGATGATGATGGTTTCGGAAATCAGCACCTCTGAGGATATCTCCACAGTCTGTGTGGTGTTTCCCACAATAATTCGAAGTGTTGCGTTAAGCACAATGAATATTTTTTGCCGCGTCTGGTTAATACCGGCTCCTTCAAACTCCGTTTTAAAATCAGTCGTGACAGACCCGACAGGCTCTACGCGCACCTCTACCAGCGGCCCGCGTCCCGATAGCATCTGACCGCCGAGTATCGTTCCTAAGGGTATGCTTATCCCCTGTTCCCCGATATTTAATATTTTGTCCTGTGCCGAAATGGCCGTGCTGGCGGCGAGATTGTTCATAAGAACCGTATTCGCGCTGACAAGCGTAATTTCCCCATGGTCGTCCTTTTGTATGTTGATTAAATCAGAATATGTAATATTGTTTCCAATTGTTTCTCTCACGGCTTCGTTCATGGCTTTGACAGCGATGGCGCGCAGCCTCGCTTCGGACAGACTCAGAATCGTCGGGCGTATGGCATTGTCAACAATAATATACCCCACAGCAATGAGTATAATGAGGAAAATTGCAATCCAAATCTTTCTGTTGTGCCTTTTGCGTGTTTTCATAATATCCCCTTTATAAGCTATGCGGAACGCTGACGGCGTAAGCACAGAAATCGAAAAATGTAAATTAATCGCGATAGTGATGTCGTTTTGATTGACTTATGGTATAATCTATTCAGATATTAAGATTAAAGGTGTCATTGTATGATTAAAGATAAATATAAACACAGGAATTCCAGCCGTACTTCCGGATCAATCGGCAGTTTTATTTCTTCTGCTTGGAAGCGCGTGAAATTTGGATTCATCAGTATTGTTAACCGTCTGCGCGGTATAAGCCCGAGTAACGAAACAAGTGCTCAGCGCGCATCGTTTGAAACCGTTGTGTTCGATCACATCCAGGATACCAAGGCTTCTGCGCGTTCTGAACGTATGCAGAAAACGCATACCGTGCCCCACATTTCAAAGGATCATTTATCAGGCGAAGGCAAAGAGCATATTAATATGTTTCGCCCCCGCAAAAGAAGAGGCGGCGTGGTGATTAATGTGGCGCTTACCTCTTTCAAGCTGGTTTTAATTGTGATTTTCATGATCGGTGCGGCAGGCTTTGGAACGGTTATCGGCATTGCCAAAGCGTATATGGAAACGACGCCGACGCTTGATACGGAAAAAATTCAGGAGCAAGACGAAACATCGTACCTTTACGACTGTAACGGCAATAAAATGACGGCTTATTCGGGTTTAGAGAACAGAGATTGGGCCAGCCTGGACGAAATACCGGCTATGCTTCAGTATGCCGTTATTTCTATTGAGGATGTCCGATTTGAATACCATAATGGCGTTGATTTCAAGAGACTTTTTGGCGCTTTTATCGGCAATCTGATGAACAACAACGTTCAGGGCGGCAGCACAATCACTCAGCAGCTCGTTAAAAACAGAATGCTGAGCACCGAACGCACATACAAGCGCAAAATTCAGGAAGCTTACCTCGCGATACAGCTGGAGGAACAGTACGAAAAGGATCAAATACTCGAAGGCTACATGAATACAATTTTCCTCGGCGAATCAAATTACGGCGTTAAAGCCGCAGCCAAGGATTATTTCGATAAGGAACTGAATCAGTTAACGCTCAGAGAATGCGCAATGCTTGCGGGTATCACGCAGTACCCATACTTGTATAACCCGCGCCGCAGTTTCTATGTAAAAAAAGACCCGACCAAGCTCAATAATCGCACCGATAGCGTTCTCGAGAAAATGTACAAGGCGGGCTATATCACGAAGGAAGAATATGATTACGCGCTGCACGATACTGTTACGGTTCAGGAAACGTCCGAGGTATCGGGCATGTATGAGCATCCGTATTTTGTTGAGTACGCCATATACGATGTCATCACGCATTTCTTAAAGCACCGCAACCTTCAAGATACCAAGGATAACCGTGCCGATATTGAAAACGAGATACGCACCAGCGGCTATCAGATATTCACCACAATGGATCCTCTCATTCAAACAGATGTGGAGCAAAGCCTGCAAAACTGGGATAAATATCCCAAGCTGGAAGACCCGAGCGCGTCAGTTAAGCGGACGCAGAACGCCGACGGCAGCATAACCGAAACCAAGGAACCGCAGGCCGCCGCGGTGGTTGTTGAGCATTCGACAGGGCAGCTTAAGGCCGTTGTGGGCGGCAGAGATAAGCCCCAAGCTAAAAAAACGCTGAACCGGGCGTATCAAACCACAATGCCGGTGGGTTCTTCCATTAAGCCGATCGCTGTGTACGGCCCGGCTATTGAAAAAGGATACTCCGA
The DNA here is from genome assembly GCA_023412005.1 of Bacillota bacterium. Classification (GTDB taxonomy): domain Bacteria; phylum Bacillota; class Clostridia; order Christensenellales; family SZUA-584; genus SZUA-584. The sequence continues at coordinate 9,932 of JAEYOE010000014.1, read as the reverse complement.
CGGATTTGTTGTGCCCAACATGCCAGTGAAGATTGAAGGCTGGGATGACAACGGCGGCAAAGGATACCCGGCGGGCGGCAGTTCAAAGTACGGCCCGATTACGCTGCACAACGCTATGGTTAATTCACTGAACAGTGCAACGGCTTACACGCTGCTGAATTTAGTTAAGCCGGATGATTCGTTTAACTATTTGGTAAACATGGGTATCAATCCGAAGCACATTCAGAAAACGGCAGCCGGGTTGTCTCTCGGCACATCCGGCATAACGCCCATTGAAATGGCGGGTGCCTACGCAACAATTGCCAACGAAGGCAATTATCTTGAGCCGCTCTCGTTTACGGTTGTTAAAGACAAAGACGGCAATGTGATTCTTGATGCCGCACAGATTCGTGAAGAACACCGCGTTTTCAAAGAATCCACTGCTTTTATACTTACCCAGATGCTGGTTGACGCTGTGGATCACGGTACCGGTACCAAAGCCAAAATAGATGGCATGACGATTGGCGGCAAAACGGGCACAAACCAAGACGCAAAGGGTGTTTTCTTTGCGGGTATATCACCTTACTACACGGCAACGCTTTGGATCGGACATGACGATTACAAGCCGCTTGATAGTCAGGTATACGCCTCCAGCTCGGCGGCACCGCTCTGGAAAGACTTTATGTCGAAGATTCTGGAGGGCAAGCCGAACGCACCCATTATTAATAAATCACTTGATGAATTGGGCCTTGAGCAGGTGGAAATCTGCTCTGTTTCGGGACAGAAAGCCACCGCCGCATGCAAGGCCGATCCTAAACACGGTGCGGAAATGGCGTATTTCCTTAAGGGTGCAGCGCCCGCAGCGGAATGCAATCTTCATTATTTGCTGAAAACATGTCCTGAAACCGGGAAAATTGCATCGACGTACTGCCCCGGTTATGAAACAGTCGAGGCAAAATCGTATTTGGTGCTCCCTCCCGATTCGATATATTGGCAGTTCCCTACAGAGGCGGATCGTTTGAAATACATGCCGAATATCATGCTCACCCCTGCCAGTGGATTGCCGCTCTCTGAGATTATGAACGACCCAAGCTCCCCCGAGTATTACCAATTCTTCTGCGATTTGCATAATATCGGGTGGTGGCAGGAGAACAATAACCGCGCAAATGCCATAATTGCGGCCAACGCACAGATCGGCGCTTCAAATGCCGTTTTGCAGAATCCGGCGTATGCGTTATCCGCCGAGGACAGAGCCGCTCTATCCAACAAAATTGATGAGCTGAGCCAGCTTATTGCCGATACAACCTCAACCTCGGGCGCGATCGAACAGAAAACATCGGATCTCGAGAACCTCACCAGCAAGCTGGTGACGCAGTATTCGGCTCCGTCTCCACCTGCGCCTTCAACATAAGGCACTCACGGCATATAATTGTCTTCCGGCAGAACCTTGATTTTAAAACCTGCAGAGGGCGGCCCGCAAAGCCGCTCTTTATTTATTTCTATCTCAGGATGAATCGGCACCACATAATACTCGTATGAGCTGCCATACTCTGCCGAAAAATCAATCACAGAAATCAGCGATGTCGCGTCGGTGCATTCGCTGATTGTTTCAACCGTCCTGTCAGCGAGATTTTTGCGCATAATGCGGTAAATGATGAAGCTTTCCTTGGGTGTAAAGCTGATGCACGGCATTCCGCCGTCGCCGATAACAACTTTCAGATCATCGGGCGGAGACGGCACTGCCCAGTAAGATGTGTATTCCGACGGCGCATTGTCTTTGGTAAACAGCTCGGTCATTGTCTGCTCGGCCGGTGTAAACGCACTGGCCAGCATCGGACGGCTGCCTTCATTGAGTGATTGGATGTCTATCTTAGCTGTCACAATATTTTCCGGCTGAACAAAATTCGGCGCTTTCTTGTCTTTGTATATTCGTGAAAAGAGCTGCTGAAGCAGCTTAGCGGGGTAGGTGCCTCCCGTCACCTCAGACGGCAGACAATGAGATTCATCCGTGCTGTCAAACCCCATCCAGCAGCACATCGTATAGTCGGGGTTATAGGCCACCGTCCATGCATCTTTGTTGTCTTCCCCCGCGCCTGCCGTGCCTGTTTTGGCAGCAATAGGTACATTTTTAACGGCAAGACGTTTTGCCGTTCCCGAATCGACTGCCGTTTCCAGCATGGAGGTTATCAGATAGGATGTCTCAGGAGACAGCACACCCGTTTTGGTTTTCGGCCTCTCGTAAATTATATCGCCTCGGCCGTCTTCAATTTTTGAAATGCAAGACGGCAGCGAATAATATCCGCCGTTGGCAAAAGGCGTGAAAGCGTTGGCCAAACAAAGCGGCGATACACCCGTCGTAAAGCCTCCGAGAGCCAGCGTCAGCCCTTTGTCTTTCTCGTCGAACGGAATGCCGACCTGCGATGCGTAAAGCTTGCCTGCTTGCACACCAAGCTCGTTGAACACACGGACGGCAGGTAGATTTAACGATTCGGCCAGCGCCTCTCTTAATGTTACCCAGCCTTTATAGCTGTTTGCAAAATTCTTCGGTATATAGCCATTAAAGTCTTCCTTTTCATCGAGCACCAGCGAGATGGGCGTGAGCCCCAGCTTTTCTATAGCCGGAGCGTAAACCAGCACCGGCTTTATCGCACTGCCGGGCTGTCGTTTAATATCTATCGCACGGTTAATGCCTCGGCGCGTTTCATAGCTGCGTCCCCCCATCACGGCCCTTATCTCCCCTGTTTTGCTGTCGAGTATACACACGGCAGACTGGCATTGCTCACCATCCTTTGCATCCGGCGGAAAATTGCTCGCTTTTTTAAACAGCGTTTCCACTTCCTCCTGCAATTTTTGATCCAGCGTGGTGAAGATACGGCATCCGCTGGAAAGCAGCTCTTCGCTGTCCATTGAAAGTATGTTCTCAGCTTCGGCAAGCACCATATCCGTGTAATACCCGTATTCCACTTCGTTTTTTTCCGCGAGTATAACCGCTTCCGATTGAGCCTTCTCTTCTTCGCTTTCAGATATCATGCCCTGATCACGCATGCAGGAAAGCACAAGGTTGCGCCTTTGAATCGACTTTTGTATATCAATATGCGGTGCATAGTGCGATGGCCCTTTGATAACGCCGGCCAGCAGCGCAGCCTGAGACAGTGTCAGCGATTTTGCGCTGACACCAAAATAGGTTTTGGAAGCCGCTTCAATGCCGTATGCGCCATGACCGAAATAGATAAAGTTTAAATACATCTCAAGAATTTGATCCTTGGTATAAACCTGCTCAAGCTTATAAGCCATAACCGCTTCCTGAAGCTTTCTCGACATTGTTTTAACACCCGTCAGACTTGTGTTTTTCACAAGCTGCTGCGATATGGTGCTGGCGCCCTGTTTAAAGCTGCCGCTTTTTAAGTCTTCTACGAGCGAGCCTGCAATGCGAACGATATCAACGCCGTCATGTTCATAAAACCGCGCATCCTCGATGGCGATAAAAGCATTTTTCACGTGCTCCGGAATGTCGCTGATTGATAGGTATACACGGTTTTGCTTGTTGTATAAGGCCGCTGTCTGCGCTCCGTTTTTATCAAAAATCAGCAGTGTTTGCTGCATATCGGCAATTTTATACGGATCAAACTCTTTCCATTCTTCCAGACCCATCAGATATGAAAAAACAAACGCGATTCCCGAAAGGCCAAGCGTCAGACAAACGAGTGCGGTATATTTGATAACAGTTAAGGTTTTATGAATAATGCGGGATAATATCCCCCGCTTATGGCTGTGCTTTCCCAATTCAGCTAACCTTCTTTGCGTTCACTTTCGAGTTTAGACTCTCCGAAATGGCTTTTAAATATGTTGTTTCGACAAGAACCAAAACATGTTACCAAAACTAGATTTTATTCAACAAAAGCTCTTAAAGGAAATCACGGCACTTAAAAGAATACGTTAGAGATCATATGAAAGGACTTTTCTATATGCACATTCGAGTGACACAGCAAAACGACTCTGCCACAGCTTATCTTATTGGCGAGCTCGATCATCATAGCGCCGAGCAGGTGAAGGACGAACTGGATAATCTCATTCGCCGCTTCGACGATATGAATTTGATACTCGATCTGAAAAATTTGAGTTTTATGGATAGCTCCGGCCTCGGTGTCATTCTCGGCAGATACAAAAAACTCAAAGCAAAGGGCGGTAAAATGTACATAAAAAACGCCAATACCCAGATTGAGAAAGTTTTCACCGTCAGCGGCATTTATCAAATTATCAAGAAACTAAAATAACGGGGGCTTATATGGAATTCAAAAACAATATGGAACTAAGGCTGCCCAGTCTGTCGGTTAACGAAGGCTTTGCGCGCAGCGTTGTGGGAGCATTCGCTACCCAGCTCGACCCGACGCTGGAGGAAATTGCAGATATCAAAACAGCCGTATCCGAAGCCGTCACCAACGCGATCGTTCACGCCTATCCCGACAGACTCGGAGATATCAGGGTATTCGCTTCGCTTGAGAACCGTCAGATCAAGGTGGTTATTGAGGATTACGGCGTAGGCATCCGCGATATTGAACAGGCACGTCAGCCGTTTTTCAGCACCGCCGGAGACGAATCGCGTTCGGGCATGGGCTTCACAGTGATGGAAACGTTCATGGATGAGGTGACAATCGCATCATCGGCGGGCAAAGGAACAACGGTGGAGATGAAAAAAGCGATCGGCGCCGCGGGATAAGCACATGGATGAAAAAGGCGTGCTTTCGCACGAAGAGAGCCTGCGGCTCATTAAAGCCGCCCAGCGCGGAGACGACAACGCTAAAGAAAAGTTGATCATCCGCAATACAGCACTGGTTAAAAGCATTGTGCGGAAGTTTTTAAACCGCGGTGTTGAGTTTGAGGATTTGATGCAGATCGGAAGCCTTGGGCTTGTTAAAGCCGTGCTCGGTTACGACCCCAAATTCGAGGTTCGTTTTTCCACCTATGCCGTTCCTATGATTGCCGGAGAAATTAAACGGTTTTTACGTGACGACGGTATCATTAAGGTGAGCCGTTCTTTGCGTGAAAAATCGTTTGAAATATTCAGCGTGAAGGAAAAGATGAAGGCAGAGCTGAAACGCGAGCCCACAATTGAGGAAATCGCAAAGTATCTTCAAATGTCCGCCGAAGATATCGTGTTCGCCATTGAAGCTGTTCGTACCCCCGTGTCTATCTATGAGCCGGCCTTCGACGACGACAACTCCAAAACGCTGCTGATTGATACGATGTCGGAAAACACCGACAACGATATGATAGACACCATTCTGCTGAAAGAACTGATACAGAGGCTGGATCCAAAGGAACGCAGGCTTATTATGCTGCGTTTTTACAGCGACAAAACGCAAATGGAAATCGCCGAAATACTCGGCGTATCTCAAGTTCAGGTTTCAAGGCTCATTTCAAAAACCTTAGATAAACTCAGAAAATCAGCATTATAACATTTCATAATTTTTTTCCCGCGAGAAATACTATTTTTATCGCCCGCTTAGCCGGGCTGGCAGCTATAAAAAGGAGCTTTTTTCAAAGTGCGTAAAAAGTGGTTGATTGCATTTATTATTTGCGTTTGCATCGGCGCAGTTGTGTTGGCTGCCATACTGCTGCTGAGGCCGCATTTAAATACGTATATCGATGCTTGGTTCGTCTGACGTGCATGATTGTGACAAAGGAAAGGATTTCGATGGAAGAATTCGTTAAAATGCCGGAAAACAATGCCGGAACATTAAAAAACGTTGAGGAAAATGAAGAGTATGATAAAGCAGTTCCCGAACGCCAAAAAAAGATATAGGACATGTTGATATGGATATAAAGAAAAATGTCGATCAGACGAACTACCAGCAATATGTTAAAAATAACATGCCCAAAAGCAATTTTTTCAAAGAATGCGTGATGGCCTTTATCGTCGGCGGGCTGATTTGCGTGCTTGGAGAAGCGATCAACGACTTGGCAAAGAACACGTTGGGACTTGATGAAGAAGGGGTCAACGCGTTCAGATCTGCTGTGTTGATTTTTCTCGGTGCGCTTTTTACGGGTATCGGTATCTATGATGTGCTGGGACGATATGCGGGCGCGGGCTCCATCGTGCCGATAACAGGGTTCGCAAATTCAGTTGTCTCCCCTGCGCTTGAATACAAGTGGGAAGGCTACATTCTCGGTGTTGGTGCAAAGCTGTTTACCATAGCAGGCCCGGTGCTGGTCTACGGCATCAGTTCGTCCGTGCTCGTAGGCGTGATTTATTTTCTATTCGGAGGCCGATAATATGGGACTCAGACTAGGACCACGCACCGTTCAGTTCAGCTCTCCGCCAAATATATTGTCTTCGGCATCCGTTGCGGGGAAAGCCGAAAAAAAGGGGCCGTACGGGCTATCGTTTGATATGACGTTTGACGATGACCTTTGGGGAGAGAAAACGTACGAGCTGGCTGAAAGAAAAATGCTGCAAAAAGCAGTGGAATCAGTCATCGATAAAGCGTCGCTCAAGCCAAGTGATATCTCTATTCTATTCGGGGGCGATCTTCTCAATCAAATTATCTCCTCCGGCTTTGCGGCACGCGAACTCGGCATACCGTTTATCGGGTTGTACGGAGCGTGCTCCACAATGGCAGAGTCTTTAATGCTGGGGGCTATAACGGTAGACGGCGGATTCGCACAGTACGCCGTGTGCGCCACCAGCAGCCACTTTGCCACGGCAGAAAGGCAATTCCGTTATCCACTGGAGCTTGGCACGCCAAAAACGCCCACATCGCAAAATACGGTGTCGGCATCAGGTGCATCGCTGCTCACATCTTTGCGCGGCAATTATCCGGCCGTGACGCATGCAACAACCGGACGCGTGGTGGATATGGGAATAAACGATGTTAACAATATGGGCGCGGCCATGGCACCCGCAGCAGCCGAGACGATTATATGCCATCTTGATGAAACGCAGCGTAAGGATGACTATTACGACGCGATTGTGACAGGAGACCTTGGAACTTACGGCAGCGAGCTGTTGATGAAGCTCACGGCAGACGAAGGGCATGATTTAAGCGCTGTTCATAAAGACTGCGGTGCAATGATATATTCGGGAGACCCGCTTGCGCATTGCGGCGGAAGCGGCTGCGGCTGCAGCGCTTCTTTGCTTAACGGGTATTTTTTGAATGAAATGCGCGACGGACGGATCAGCAAAATACTGTTTGTGGCCACCGGCGCGCTGCACAGCCCCACAAGCACCTTGCAGGGGGAAACCATTCCCTCCATTGCGCACGCTGTATCAATTGAAATGGGGTACGGACAATGAACTATTTAACAGCATTTATTGTGGGCGGGCTGATTTGTGTGGTGGGTCAAATCCTGCTCTCTAAAACCAACTTAACACCCGGGCGCATACTTGTTATTTTCGTAACGGCCGGTGTTTTGCTGACAGCCGTCGGCTTGTATGAGCCTCTTGTCAAATTCGGCGGTGCGGGCGCGCAGGTGCCGCTCACCGGGTTTGGTTACGCGCTGGCCAAAGGCGCATTCAAAGCCGTGGATGAATCCGGCATATTGGGTGCGCTTTCGGGCGGTGTGGTGGCGACGGCGGCGGGTATTGCCTCTGCCGTGCTTTTCGGGTATCTTGTGGCGTTGATATTCAAGCCAAAGACAAAAAAATAAAGCACTCTTTAACTGGCCACGCTTTATGTTTGCAATTGTATAAAGATTGCTTATCTCAGATAGTCATTCTCGTCTGCAAATAATGGCTTCTCCTTGAGGAGAAACTGTCGCCGCCAGGCGACTGATGAGGTGTCAAAATAAAGAAAGCGTTATCATTACACTTTCTTTTTATATCGATGCAAGTAATCTCCGAGCGGCTGCTAAGCAGTAAATATGACCTATTCGCCGCCTGCGATATGCTTCACTTTTTCGATGATCTTTTTGGTCGGATTTTCATTGAGCACATTGTTGCGTGCCCCGCTATGAAAGCACAATAAAACGCAAACCTTCAATCAAAGTTTAATTTTCATTTATATTATTAACGAAAGGTTTTGGCATGATATTAGCATTTACACCATGAAGATATGTAACACACTCTGGCCTGCTCTGCAGCCATTCACTTGATCAAGACATGTTTCGCTTTATAACGTAGAGGAATATAAACAAAAAAAGCCCTTGAAACCAAGAGCCTTTCTGGTGCCGAAGACCGGACTTGAACCGGTACGGTGTTGCCACCGCGGGATTTTAAGTCCCGTGCGTCTGCCGATTCCGCCACTTCGGCAAAAAGTTTCGGACCTCTTTTTTAAGAAGCCCGTCATTTAAGGGTCCCAAGATAGGGATGATTGGAGGCGCCACCCAGATTTGAACTGGGGCATAAAGGTTTTGCAGACCTTGGCCTTACCACTTGGCTATGGCGCCATTCTTTTTGATAAAAACACGGCACATACTTTACTCTATGCCGCTTATAGGGTTTTTATATCCCCCCGCAGTTAATGCGAGGGGATAGTCCGTTTATGGAGCGGAAGACGGGATTCGAACCCGCGACTTCGACCTTGGCAAGGTCGCACTCTACCACTGAGTCACTCCCGCACGATACAAGGGTTTTTATGGCGACCCGGAAGGGACTCGAACCCTCGACCTCTAGCGTGACAGGCTAGCGTTCTAACCATCTGAACTACCGGGCCATATGGTGGGAACAGTTGGGCTCGAACCAACGACCCTCTGCTTGTAAGGCAGATGCTCTCCCAGCTGAGCTATGCTCCCATTAAGCTCGGCAGAAACGAGAACGCTGCGATATTGTATAATACACATGTGTCCCTGTCAAAATTCAAAAAACACGGTTATTGATATTTATTTAACTATCCCTCTCTCTTTATCCCGTTTACTCTGTAAAGCTGGCATTATCACTATCGTCTTTTCTCCAATTCCGCAAATACCTCAGAGGGATTAAGCCCCCGTTCACTCAGCATCACCAGCAAATGATAGATAAGATCAGCCGTTTCATAACGTATCTCATCGGGCGCAGCGTTCTTAGCGGCAATAATTACCTCAGCAGATTCCTCACCCACTTTTTTAAGTATCTTGTCGATTCCTTTGCTGAACAGGTAATTGGTGTAGGAGCCTTCCTTGGGATTGACCTTGCGGTCTTCGATGACGGCAAACAGCTCGTCTATAACCCCGTATCCGCCCGAATAAGCCCCTTCGCCATACAAAGACTCGAAGAAGCATGAGTAACGCCCCGTATGGCACGCTGGTCCCTCCTGAGACACTAGGGCGAGCAGCGTGTCCCCGTCGCAGTCGACTTTAAGCTCATGGAGCTTCTGGATATGGCCGGAGGTCTCCCCTTTGCGCCAAAGCTGCTGGCGGCTTCGTGAGTAGTACCACATATCACCCGATTCCAGCGTCTTTTGAAGCGACTCTGCATTCATATACGCAACCATTAGCACGGCATGTGTTTTGATATCCTGCGTTACCACCGGCACGAGGCCTTTATCGTCAAACTTCACTTGATTGATATACATAATTCCTCCGTTACATCCTTACCGGTATGTTCTGTTGTTTAAAGTATTCCTTCACGTCGCGCACTGTCATCTCACCGTAGTGGAACAGTGACGCTACAAGCACCGCGTCAGCGCCTGCTTCCAGCAATACGTCCTTAAAGTGCTCCATCTTTCCCGCGCCGCCCGACGCGATTACAGGTATGCGTACGGCATCCGAAACGGCCTTGGTAATAACGAGATCGTAACCGTCCTTGGTACCGTCGGCATCCATGCTGGTCAGCAGTATCTCACCCGCCCCCAGCCTTTCTGCCTCAGCCGCCCATTCCAACGCGTCACGCCCTGTATTCACTCGACCGCCGTTCAGGTATACATCCCAGCCGCTGCCGTCAGGGCGTGCCTTGGCGTCTATTGCGCAAACCACGCACTGGCTGCCGAACTTCTCAGCCGCTTCGCTGATAAGTGTCGGATTCTTGAGCGCCGCCGAGT
>JAEYOE010000002.1 GCA_023412005.1 Bacillota bacterium | reverse complement strand
CTTACGACAGCTTTTCGCGCGAGCTTTGCATCACGGTCAAAAGCATAGAGGAAACCAAGGCCAAAAGACGCGAGGATAACGCCGAAATCAAGCGCGTGGAGCTGCATATGCACACCAACATGAGCGCACTCGATGGCTGTGCGGACGAGGTGGACGTGGTCAAACGTGCCGCCGCGTTCGGGCATGATGCCGTCGCGATCACGGATCATGGCGTGGTGCAGGCGTTTCCGCGCGCCTTCGATGCCGCCAAGAAGCTGGGCATTAAGGTGATATACGGCATGGAAGCGTATATGTTCGACGATGTGGGCTTTTCGTTCAGCGAGGAATTTGCAGACGAGTACGTGGTGTTCGACCTTGAGACGACGGGGCTGAACCCTAGGTTCTGCGGCATCACGGAAATCGGTGCGGTACGGCTGCGGCGCGGGGAGATTGTGGATACCTTCTCGACATTCGTGAACCCCGAGCAGCCGATAAGCCGACAGATTACCGACATCACGGGCATCACGGACGACATGGTGAAGGATGCGCCCAAAATGGGCGAAGCGCTCGAGATGTTCAAATTCTACATTGGCGATAAGCCGCTGGCTGCGCACAATGCGCCTTTTGACATGAGCTTCATCAAAAAGCACGGCGACGACAACGGCATCCGTTTCGACAACCCGTGCCTCGATACGGTGGGGCTGTTAAAGCGCACGTATCCGAACCACAAATCGTACAGTCTTGGCAATCTTGCCGCGGATTTTGGCATTAAGCTGCGGCATCACCGCGCGCTCGACGACGCGGAATGCACCGCCAAGCTGATGGCGATGGCGATCAAGGAGCTCTCAAGCCCGCAAAAGCAGCTGGAAGCGACCGATGAGAAAAACCTGAAGACAAACCATATTATACTGCTTTGTAAGGACAAGAAGGGGCTGTTTAATCTATACAAGCTGGTCAGCGAATCGCATATCAAGCATTTTTACCGGCGGCCTCGTGTTCCCAAATCGCTGCTGATGCAGCACAGAGAAGGGCTGATTGTGGGCTCGGCCTGCGAGCAGGGCGAGCTGATTCAGGCCATGCTGCGCTTTGCGTCAGACGGCGAGATTGAAGAAATCGCGTCGTTCTACGATTATCTCGAGGTTCAGCCGGACGGCAACAATATGTTTATGGTGCGCGAGGGGCGCCTGCGTGACGTGGAAGCGGTGCGCGATATCACACGGCGCGTGGTGGCTCTCGGTGAAAAGCTTAATAAGCCGGTGGTCGCGACATGCGATGCACATTTCATCGAGCCGCAGGATGAGTACTTCCGGCGTATACTGATGCACGGGCAAAAGTTCTCGGACGCGGACAATCAGGCACCGCTGTTCTTTCGGACGACGGACGAAATGCTGGCCGAGTTTGCTTATCTCGGCGCAGATAAGGCGAAAGAAATCGTGATTGACAACACGCGCGCGGTGGCGGCACAGGTGGAATCCATCGTGCTGCTGCCCGATGACACCGCGATGCCCGAGATTCCCGACGCGGCTGAAAAGCTGGAGAAAATGTGCTTTGAAAACGCGCGCGCCAAATACGGCGACACGCTGCCCGACATTGTGGAAAAGCGTTTGCGCTATGAGCTTGACAACATCATTCATCACGGCTACAGCGTGCTGTATTACATTGCCTACGAGCTGGTGAAGCATTCGCTCGACGACGGCTATCTTGTGGGCTCACGCGGATCGGTGGGTTCGTCGCTCGCGGCAACGATGGCGGGTATCACCGAGGTGAACGCACTGCCGCCGCATTACGTGTGCCCAAACTGCCGCCACAGCGATTTTAACACGGACACGAAAAAATATGCGTGCGGGCCCGATCTGCCGCCTATGGACTGCCCGAAGTGCGGCACGGCGTACGTGCGCGACGGGTACGAGATTCCGTTCGCGACGTTCCTTGGCATCAATGCAGACAAGGTGCCGGATATCGATCTTAACTTCTCGGGCGTTTATCAGCCCGAGGCGCATAAATTCATACTCGAGTTTTTCGGCGAGGAGCACGTGTTCCGCGCGGGCACCATCAGCAGCATCAAGGATCAAACGGCCTACGGATTTGTGAAGAACTATCTGGCGGAAAAGGGCATCGTGGCGAGCAAAGCCGAGATTGACCGGCTCACCAAGGGTGTATCGGGCACCAAGCGCACAACGGGCCAGCATCCGGGAGGTCTTGTGATACTCCCCAAAAGCCGTGACATTCACGAATTCACACCGATACAGTATCCGGCGAACGACGCGGCTTCGGGCAGCGTCACCACACACTACAACTTTAACTCGCTGCACGACCGGCTCGTGAAGCTCGATATACTCGGGCACGATGACCCGACCGCGCTGCGTATGTTGCAGGACATCACGGGCATTGACCCCAAAGAGGTGCCGATTAACGACCCGGATACGCTCTCACTGTTTTCAACCACGCGGGCGCTCGGCTTGAAGCCGGAGCAGATAATGGGCTGCGAGGTGGGCAGCATCGCGATACCCGAATTCGGTACCAAGTTTGTGCGGCAGATACTCGTGGAAACGCAGCCGACGACGATTGACGAACTGGTGCGAATTGCGGGACTGTCGCATGGCACCGACGTTTGGCTCAACAACGCGCACGATTTGATACAGGATGGCACAGCGAACCTGCGTGAGGTCATCTGCACGCGCGACGATATCATGAACTACCTGGTGGCCAAGGGGATGGACGCAAAAGAATCGTTCTTCATCATGGAGTCAGTCAGAAAAGGCAAGGGCTTGAAGGACGACTGGGAAGCGCATATGCGTGAAGCGGGCGTGCCGGATTGGTTCATCGAATCGTGCAAGAAGATTGCTTACATGTTCCCTAGGGCGCACGCCGTGGCGTATGTGATGATGGCGCTGCGAATCGCCTATTTCAAGGTGCATCACCCGCGTGCGTTCTACGCGACGTATTTCAGCGTTCGTGCCGACAATCTCGACGCGGCGTATCTGCATTCAGCCGAGACGGTGCGCGCGCGCATTGCGCATATTGAGGCACAGGGCAAGGCCGCGACGGCGCTGGAGCAGTCGCAGCTGACTGTGATGGAGGTGGCGCTGGAAATGTACGAGCGCGGCATATCGTTTTTGCCGTGCGATTTGTATCAATCCGATGCGACGCGTTGTCTGATAGAAGACGAGGGACTGAGGCTGCCGTTTAACGCACTCGGCGGCACGGGGGCATCGGCGGCTCAGGGCATTGTCAGAGCGCGCGAAGGCGGCCCGTTCCTCTCCATTGAAGACTTGAAAGCCCGATCGGGCATTTCCAGCGCGGTTATCACGAAGCTCGAAGAGAACGGGTGCCTCAAAGGGCTGCTCAAGAGCAACCAGATCAGCCTTTTTGATTAATACCATAACATGGAACATTCAGGCTGTTTCTTATTCTGTCTCTAAGGGTAAATTAATGGTAAAAGGAGGGCGTGGCAGATGAGAACGATCAACTCCAAAATTGTGGTGATCGGCGCGGGTAAGGTGGGGGCAACCACGGCATACACACTGATGATGAGCCGGCTCGCATCTGAGATTGTACTGATTGATGTGAACAAAGATCGCGCGCAGGGCGAAGCGCTGGATATCAGCCACGGCATCGCGTATCTGTGGCAGACCACTGTAAGAGCGGGTGATTTTGAAGATTGTGCCGATGCCGATATCATCATTATCACGGCGGGTATCGGGCGGCAGCCGGGCCAAACGCGGCTGGATCTTGCAAAAACAAACATCAGTGTTGTGCGCAGCATCATTGAGGGAGTGATGAAATACGCCGCCGATCCGCTGCTGCTGATTATATCGAACCCGGTGGATATATTGACCTATATTGTGCAGAAGGAAACGGGGCTGCCTGCTTCAAGAGTGATCGGTTCGGGCACAATGCTCGATACTGGCCGCTTTCGGTATCTGCTCGCAGATCACTGCAAGGTAGATGTACGCAACGTTCAGGCATACATCGTCGGCGAGCACGGAGACAGCGAGCTAGCGCTCTGGAGCCATGCATCGCTCGCATCCAAGCCGTTCGACGAATACTGCGAAACATGCGGGCATCCGTGCGGCGGTGTGAACCGCCAAAATATGTTTGAAGCCACGCGCGACGCGGGCATCGAGATCATCAAGAAGAAAGGCGCAACATTCTACGGCGTTTCGCTGGCGGCTTCCCGCATAGTGTCGGCGGTGATGGGCGATGAAAACGCGGTGCTGACGGTTGCCAGCGTATTAAGCGGTCAGTACGGCATTGATGATGTGGCTTTAAGCCTGCCCTGCATTGTGAACCGCAGCGGTATCGACCGGTTTTTAGATATTCATATCAACGATGACGAACTAAGCCTGCTCAAATCGTCGGCAGAAAAACTGAAAAGCGCAATCAGAGAAGTGATGTGAGCATGAAATGGATTGTTGAGAAAGGGCGTATCTGCAGCCGGGATGAGAGCGGCGACGTGATTGCCGAAGCGACGTTTCATGAAAAAGCAAACGGCGAGTATGACATTGACCATACTTATGTGGTGCCGCGCTTAAGAGGCCGCGGCGTGGCCGGTGATATGATGACGGCGGTCGCCGAGCATTTCAGAGCCAGAAAGGCCAAAGTGACAGCCAGTTGCGCTTATGCGCATGTGTGGCTGAAAAGGCATGAGCAGCAGTATGCAGACATTATTTCTGAAGATTTTGCGGGCGAACCGTTAACCTGCCGTTTCACGCTATAAAGCAAGAAGGGCACGGTCAGCGTTTGCAGGTATGTTAATGCATCCGAGATAGATTGCTTATCTTTGGTTTTATAGAGAAAAAGCAACATTTGAATTGACAGCAATATCATTGTTATGGTATATTGTAGCTGAATAAAAGCTTATTGCTTATATTGAATTGAATAGTTCATTCTTCAGGGTTAGGTGAAATTCCTTACCGGCGGTATAGCCCGCGAGCCTTTTTTAGGCAGATCCGGTCAGATTCCGGAGCCGACAGTATAGTCTGGATGGGAGAAGAATATAGATCTTATATTTTATATAGATTTTATATCCCTGAAGTTATGCTTCAGGGTTTTTTTGTTTATCCGGTCAATATGCAAAACGATGGCTGCCGGGAAAAACAAATGAGGCATTCGAGAATTGGAGCGAAAATGAATCACATAGTCTATATGAGAAGAGCTCTGGAGTTGGCTGAAATGGGGTGGGGCTATACAAATCCTAATCCTTTAGTCGGCGCTGTGATTGTCAAGGATAATCAAATTATTGCTGAAGGATATCATGCTGAACTCGGCGGTGATCATGCTGAGGTGGCGGCGTTCAGTCATACTGCCAGAGATCTTCGCGGAGCAACACTATATGTCAATTTGGAGCCATGCTCACATTATGGGCGGATGCCTCCTTGCGCTGAAGCCATTATCAAAAAAGGTATTCAAGAGGTTGTTGTATCCATGACCGATCCGAACCCGAGGGTAGCCGGATGCGGCATAAGCATGCTCAAGCAAGCCGGTATCAATGTCACGGTCGGCGTGCTTGAATCAGAGGCGAGAAAGCTTAATGAGATTTTTATTAAGTATATCACGACAGACCGCCCTTTTGTGATTATGAAAACAGCAATGACGCTGGACGGAAAAATTGCCTCTGTAACCGGCGATTCCAAATGGATATCTGGAGAAGCATCCAGACAAAGCGTTCACTGGCTTCGCCAGCGTGTCGGCGCTATTATGGTGGGCAGCGGGACAATTTGCAGAGATAACCCTGCGCTGACGACACGGCTTGCATCCGGGAAAGGCAAGGATCCCATGCGGGTTATCATTGATAGCCGTGGAGTCATTCCCCTCGATTGTGAGGCGATTGCAGGAGAATCCGAAGCGAGAGTGCTGCTGGCTACAACAACCCAAATCGACCCATATAAAGAAGAGACACTTATTAAAATGGGAGTTCAGGTGATCAAAGCCGATGGCATTGGCAGGCATGTTGATTTGAAAAGCCTTATGCGTACCCTGCACGCTCTCGAGGTTGACAGTATACTTTTGGAGGGTGGCGGAAGGCTGAACACAGCCGCAATTGGAGCAGGGATTGTCGATAAGCTTATGATTTTTGTAGCGCCCAAAATTATTGGCGGCAAGGAGGCTGTGACGCCTGTGGAAGGTCAGGGCATACCGTTGATGCAGGATGCCATATCTATCGATAATATCCATGTCAGTCAATCTGGTATGGATGTCTTGATTGAGGGGTATTTGAAAGGAGACTTATGTTTACAGGGATAACAGAAGAAAAAGGAGTTGTAAAGGAGATAAAAAAGGGCAGTCTCTTTTTCCGCTTAACCATTGGCTGCAGCCGGGTGCTTGAAAGCACCCAAGTCGGTGATAGTATTGCGGTAAATGGTGTATGCCTGACAGTAACCGATATCGCAACAGGTTCTTTTTCAGCCGATGTTATGCCTGAAACGATGCGGCATACATCGCTGCACTTACTATCCGCTTCTTTCCCGGTAAACTTGGAGCGTGCTCTGCGTTTAAGCGACCGTCTGGGAGGACATCTCGTCAGCGGGCACATTGACGGCGTTGGTAAGCTAAAAAAACGTTCTGAAGAGAAAAACGCAATTTGGCTTGCGGTTGAAGTTTCCAAGGATATTCTGGAGTTTATTGTTCCGAAGGGATCTGTCACATTGGACGGTATCAGCCTGACTGTTGCCGGAATTTATAACGATGCTTTTGCGGTATCCTTGATACCGCATACTGCCAATCTAACCGCACTGGGGGAAAAACATGTTGGTGATTTGTTAAATATTGAGTGCGACATTATAGGCAAGTACGTTTACAAGCTGATTGCAAAAAACAATGCGGGTCCGGCATATCAGTCTAAAAAAGTGACGGAAGAATTCTTAAAAGAAAACGGGTTTGCCTGAACCCGAGTACCATTAAAGGAGAGATATATGTTTTTTACTATTGAAGAAGCCATATCAGATATCCAAAAAGGGAAAATGATCATTGTTGTAGATGACGAAGACAGAGAGAATGAAGGCGACCTTCTTATGGCCGCAGAAAAAGTAACGCCTGAAGCCGTCAACTTTATGGCTACCCATGGGAAAGGTATGATCTGCGCGCCGCTAACTTTGGAAAGAGCACGTGAATTGAGCCTTCAACTCATGGTAGATCGAAATACGGAGAGCATGAGAACCGCATTTACTGTCACGGTTGACCATAAGTCCGTAAAAACCGGAATATCCGCTTATGAACGCGCAGAAACGATCCGCCAGTTGGTCAATCCACAGTCGCGAGGCGATGATTTTTCGCGTCCCGGCCATATTTTTCCGTTAATTGCGAAAGATGGCGGCGTCCTGCAAAGGCTTGGCCATACGGAAGCCGCGGTCGATTTGGCTCGACTGGCCGGTCTGTACCCTGCCGGAGTGATATGCGAAATCATGAACGAAAACGGAACAATGGCGAGAGTGGCTGAGCTGGCCGATTTTAGCCGGAAACATCAACTGAAAATGATAACGGTCGCGGACCTCGTACAATACAGAAGGAGAACAGAGAAATCTATTCTTGCCGCCGC
This sequence comes from Bacillota bacterium, assembly GCA_023412005.1. Taxonomy (GTDB): domain Bacteria; phylum Bacillota; class Clostridia; order Christensenellales; family SZUA-584; genus SZUA-584. Next base: position 59,229 of record JAEYOE010000002.1, on the reverse strand, counting down.
CACGGCTAAACTGCCAACAAAATATGGAGATTTTGATATCGTTGCCTATGAAAACAAGATAAGCGGAGAACATCATGTGGCGTTGGTGATGGGCGATATTTCGGGAACAGATCTGCCGGTACTGGTTCGCGTGCATTCTGAATGTTTAACCGGGGATGCCTTCCACTCGTTGAGATGCGACTGTGGCGAACAGCTCGATGCCGCAATGCGCCAAATTGTGCAGGAGGGCAGAGGCGTGCTTCTGTATATGCGACAGGAAGGGCGTGGCATTGGTTTGGTGAATAAGATCAGAGCATATGAGCTGCAGGATAAAGGAAAAGATACCGTTGAGGCCAACGTACTGCTGGGATTTGCGCCTGACCTGCGGGAATATGGAATCGGGGCGCAAATACTCAGTGACTTGGGAGTTAGGAAAATGCGCTTGCTGACAAATAATCCACATAAAATGACCGGTCTTAATGGGTATGGATTAGAGATTATCGAGCGGGTACCTATTGAAATGAAAACAAATCAGGTTAACGCGTTTTATATCAGCACGAAAAAGGAAAAAATGGGCCATTTGTTTTCAAGCAACATGCCCGTCGATAAAGAGAAAGAATAATAATATATTTTTGGAGGGTTTAACAATGGGAGTAAAAACGATTCAAGGAAATCTTGTTTCTAAAGACTTAAAATTCGGAATTGTAGCAGGGCGTTTTAACGAATTTATTGGCAGCAAGCTGGTTAATGGTGCAATTGACGGTTTGACTCGACATGGTGCAGAAGAGCAGCAGATTGATGTGGTTTGGGTACCGGGAGCCTTCGAAATTCCGCTCGCCGCACAGAAAATGGCGAAATCTCAGAAGTATAACGCTATTATTTGTGTCGGCGCTGTCATCCGCGGTTCAACGCCGCATTTCGATTATGTCGCCAATGAAATGACCAAAGGAATAGCACAGGTTTCTCTTCAGACAGGAATACCGGTTGTTTTTGGCGTGCTTACCACAGAGAATATTGAACAGGCTATCGAAAGAGCAGGCACAAAAGTGGGTAACAAAGGATTTGACGCAGCGCTCACTGCGATTGAAATGTGTAATCTGCTTTGCCAGCTTTAATAAGACTGCAGAAAACCATTTATCTTCCTTAGTAAGCAAGTTAGCCCGCCACCGGAGGAAAATGGATGGTTCAAAGGCGCCTAAGAGGAATTACAATGGAAGATGTGGATCAATTAAACAAGGAACTCATAAAATGGCAGGACAATGGCCAGCCATTTTTTATTTCAAGAGCATATTAGCAGTAAATTGATGAAAATGCGACATATGGAACGTTTTTGAAGGGATATATGTGGTTTCATTTTGATAATCATCAATTACAGCAAAAATTCAGGGCTTTTAGAAGTTTGATTTTTTTTTCACAATATAATAACATCTAAAGAATTTCTGATTTTTTCAGAATGATAATGACTTCAATTAAATTTGAAATAAAGAAATTTATCTAAAGGAAGGCCATTTATGAACATTGCATCAAACAAAAGCAAGGTTGTCGTAATCGGTGCAGGCAAAGTCGGATCGACAGTCGCCTACACGATTATGATGAACAACCTGACATCCGAGATTGTGCTGGTCGATGTAGACAAAGGCCGGGCGCGCGGTGAAGCGCTCGATATCAGCCATGGTATCGCTTATTTTAAGCAACTGACCATCAGAGACGGAGATTTTGAAGATTGCGCTGATGCCGACGTCATTATTGTATCAGCGGGGGTTGGCCGTCAACCGGGGCAAACCCGCATTGATCTTGCGCGAACCAATGTGGCTATCACACGTGACATTCTCGCTAAGATTATGAAGTACGCAAGCAATCCCATTATTATGCTGATATCAAATCCTGTGGATGTGCTCACGTACATGGTTCAAAAGGAAAGCGGGCTTCCGGCTTCACGTGTTATCGGCACCGGCACGATGCTTGATACCGGTCGTTTCCGTTATCTGCTGAGTCAGCATTGCAAGGTCGACGTGAGAAATGTTCACGCATATATCGTCGGCGAACACGGCGACAGTGAAGTGCCTGTTTGGAGCCGCGCCTCGATTGCATCTAAGCCGTTCGATGAATACTGTGAGGATTGTCCGCGTCGCTGCCAGAAGATCAACCGTCAGCAGATATTTGAAGAGACACGCGACGGCGGTGCGGAAATCATTAAGGCCAAGGGAGCAACGTTCTACGGCATTGCCTTGGCGGCAACGCGCTTGCTCGGAGCGATAATGGGCGATGAGAATTCGGTGCTGACTCTCTCAACAGCGTTGAATGGGAATTATGGCATCAGTGATGTGGCCATCAGTCTGCCCTGTGTTGTCAATCGTAACGGTATCGACAGATATCTCGATATCCGCATGACTGAGGAAGAATTAGATCAACTGCGCTTGTCAGCAGATAAACTGAAAAGCGTTATTAAAGATGTTCTCTAAATTTTAGGAAGGAAGTAGATATAATGACCATTATTGAAGAATCGTTAAAACTGCACGAGGAATGGAAAGGCAAGATTGAGGTTATCAGCACGGTACCGGTTAAAGACAAGCATGATTTGAGCGTGGCTTACACGCCTGGTGTGGCTGAGCCATGTCTGAAAATTTCCGATAATGTGGACTTGTCTTATACGTATACGCGCCGCTGGAATCTTGTTGCGGTTGTGACGGACGGTACGGCAGTGCTGGGACTCGGCGATATTGGACCCGAAGCCGGCATGCCCGTTATGGAAGGCAAATGCGTATTATTCAAGACCTTTGGCGGTGTGGATGCATTTCCTCTCTGCATTCGCAGCAAGGACGTGGACGACATTGTTAACACCGTGCGGCTGCTGGCAGGAAGCTTCGGCGGCGTGAACCTTGAGGACATCTCCGCGCCGCGCTGCTTCGAGATTGAGCGACGGCTCAAGGAATGCTGCGATATACCGATATTCCACGACGATCAGCATGGTACGGCTGTGGTTTCGCTCGCAGCGATGATTAACGCGCTTAAACTGACGGGCAAAGACTTAAAAAGCATCAGTGCCGTGGTTAACGGTGCGGGCGCTGCGGCAATCGCGGTGACGCGGCTGTTGATGGCGATGGGTCTGACCGACGTTGTGCTTTGTGACAGACAAGGCGCTATCTATAAAGGCCGCGATAACCTGAACAGCGAAAAAGAGTTGATGGCAGAGATATCGAACAAGCAGATGAAAAAGGGTCCGCTCGCGGACGTGATTAAGGGTGCCGATGTGTTCTTCGGACTTTCTGCGCCGAATGTGCTGTCTAAAGAAATGGTAAAAACCATGGCCAAAGACCCGATTATATTCGCGATGTCTAACCCCACGCCGGAGATTATGCCGGAAGATGCCTTGGCGGCAGGCGCATCCGTTGTGGGTACAGGCCGCAGTGATTTTGCAAACCAGATTAACAACGTGCTTGCGTTCCCCGGCATTTTCCGCGGCGCGCTCGATGTGCGTGCCAGCGACATCAACGACGAGATGAAAATTGCTGCCGCATATGCGATTGCCGGTTTGGTGTCTGACAGCGAACTCAAAGCCGATTACATTATTCCCGCTCCGTTCGACCCGCGTGTGGGCGCAGCGGTGGCTGAGGCTGTGGCTAAAGCCGCGCGTGATTCCGGCGTGGCCCGTATCTAATACAAAAATCCGAAATATCAAACTGTTGCCGTTTATTAAGGATCCGGGGATCGTATTTCTCGGATCCTTTTGTGATCTCAGACAGCGGCATTGGACGGTATTTTCGATTCTAAAAAAAATAGAATAATGGGCATTCACCGACAGGATTCACCATGCTGTATTGTACGCTTTTTTCCGTTGACTATTATTTTACTCACGTATATAATGAATTGAGTTTTTTCGCCAAGATATTGCTTAAGGCGAGATCAAAGCAAGCTTGTTATTTCGATATTGTAGTTTCCCGGATATTAAGGACAAGCTCAAAAACCAAATGTAGTCATCCAATTCAAGGAGGAAACGGTTAAGATATGAGAAGACGCAGCATCTTATGGCTGGTGATTATTGTTTTAATCTTCAGCGTTGCGGTCTATTTTGGGATGACCGGTTTTCAGATCGGTATATACAAAATGGATCCGCTTTACAAGCAGGTCAGCCTCGGCCTCGATTTAACGGGCGGCGGCTATGCGGTTTACCAAGCTCAGCATGACGATATGCCAGACGATGAGTTCAGCGGCAAGCTCGACTCCACGCTAGGGGTGCTTCGCAAGAGGCTCGACGAAAAGGGCTATACGGAGGCGACCGTGGTGATTCAGGGCACCGACCGCATTCGTGTGGAGATACCGAGCAAAGAAGAAGATGCCAATGAAGTGTTTAAGGATATCTTTACGCCGGCCAAGCTGGAAATTAAAGATATCAACGGCAAAACGCAAATCACGGGCGACATGGTGGAGAGCGCCGCAGCGATGGTCTTGCCGCAGAATAATAACGAGCCGGTTGTTCAGTTAAAGCTGAATGCGAAGGGCGCGGAGATATTCGGACAGATTTCCGCCGAAGCCTATGCAAAAAAGGGCAGCACACTTGATATTGCGATTGACGGTGTGACCATATCAAGCCCCGTGGTCGAAGAAGGGCCGATATACGGCGGAACGGCGATCATTTCGGGCGGAGCCGCCGGCTTCTCGCAGGAGGAAGCGACAAAGCTTGCGGTTAACATACAGTCCGGCGCGCTGCCGCTGGAGCTGAAGGAAATTGAAAACCGCACAATCAGCGCGTCGCTCGGTGAAGACGCACTGAATCAGAGCTTGCTGGCCGGTTTGATCGGTATCTTGGTGTTGTTCATATTCATGCTTGTTTACTACCGGCTGCCGGGATTGATGGCGGTGCTGGCTCTCGGTGTTTACATCTTTATCATACTGTTCCTGCTCGCGGCGATACCGTCGATACAGCTGACACTGCCGGGCATCGCGGGTATCATACTCGGTGTGGGCATGGCGGTGGATGCCAACGTCATCATATTCGAGAGGTTCAAGGAAGAGCTCGCAACAGGAAAGACGCTGCGCGCCTCGCTGAATGCTGGCTTCTCCAAGGCGTTGAGCACCATTATCGACTCGAACATCACAACAATTATTGCGGCGGCCACGATCGCGTTCTTTGGTGTGGGCACGGTGATGGGCTTTGGTTATACACTGATCATCAGTATTTTAACGTCAATGTTCACGGCACTGGTCATCACAAGAGCGCTGCTCAAGCTGGCGATTTCGCTTAACGTAAAAAACATAAAGCTTTATACCATAAGAAAAAGCGCGGCTGAAACAGCTGCGAAAGGAGGTGAGTAGGCATGCAGTTTATGAATAAAGCAAAGGTATGCATACTCATTTCGTGCGCGATTATCGTTGTCGCGATTGTCATCGGGTTGTTTTCCGGCGGGCTTAACCTCGGTATCGACTTTACGGGCGGCAGCATATTAACTGTGGAGCTCGGTGAGTCATTTGATACGCAAACCGTGAATGCGGCGCTGCAGGCCAACAATATCGACCCCGCGACGGCACAGGTGCTGCGCAGCGGCGATACACAGGCGGTCATCCGCATGCAAGAAATGTCGGAAGACACAGACGACGCAGCGGTACGTGAAGCCATCGTTAAAACATTGAAGGAAACATATCCGAATGCGGACAGCGGCCAGATTGAACATGTTGGCGGCGCGACCACAAACGACATCATTCAAAACGCGTTTCTGTCGGTGCTTATCGCATCGGGCCTCATGCTCCTTTACATCTGGGTACGGTTTAATCTGTTGTCGGGTATCGCGGCGGTGCTTGCACTCGTTCACGACGTGCTGATCATGACGGCGTTTGTGTGCATCACACGGATGCAGATCAACAGCTCGTTTATCGCGGCGTGCCTCACCATTGTGGGTTACTCAATCAACGATACCATCGTGGTGTTCGACAGAATCAGAGAGAACAATAAGAAATTCGGCAAAACCAAACCACGCCACCAGGTGGTGGATTTAAGCATCACGGAGACGTTGCCGAGAACGATCAACACCTCGTTGACAACGTTGATCACGATACTCGCGGTTTACCTGTTTGGTGTGCCGTCTATCAAGGAATTCTCGCTGCCCATCATCGTCGGTTTAATATCGGGTACCTACTCGTCGATATTCATCGCGAGCCCGGTTTGGACATGGCTGCTGGAAGCAAGAGACCGTCGCCACAGCACAAAGACAACGGCTGCGAAAAAGCCCGCGCAGAAGAAAACGAAATAGAAATGCAAAGACACACAAAAGCCTTTCCTCAAAAGGGAGAGGCTTTTCGGTATTAACAGAAAGTGAGACGCGGTGCAAAGCTATATTGAGCGTTTGGCGCTTACCGAATGCACACGTGAGAAAACAGCGGCTGTTCAGGCGGCCACCGGCTTATGTGAGCCGGTGGCGGCTTTGTTGTGCCGCCGGGGCATAGATACGCCGGAGCTTGCCAAGCGTTTCTTACACCCCGGGCCGGAACAGTTTCACGACCCGCTGCTGCTGCCCGATATGGGCGAAGCGGTTCAGCGAATCAAAACAGCCGTTGAAGCCTCCGAGAAAATAACGGTGTATTGTGATTACGATGCGGACGGCACCACGGGGGGCAGTGCGCTGTACCTTCATCTGAAGAGCATAGGCGCTGATGTCACCATTCAAACGCCGAACCGTCATAAAGAAGGCTACGGCCTCAATGAGGCAGCGGTTAAGCAGATGGCCGAAACGGGGAGCACGTTGATCATCACGGTGGATTGCGGCATCACAAATCGAGAAGAAACACAGCTGGCCCGAAGCCTTGGGATGGACGTGATCATCACCGACCACCACGAATGCGGCCCTGAGCTGCCGGACACGCCGTATATCATCAACGCAAAGCGGAGCGGAAGCATATATCCGGATGCCAACCTCGCAGGCTGCGGTGTGGCGTTTAAGCTGATCCACGCACTGTCGTCGTTGGCTGAAGCCATGCGCTATATCGACCTGATTGCCATCGGCACCATTACCGATATTGTGCCGCTGCTCGGCGAAAACCGCGTGATTGCGCACATGGGGCTGGATAAAATGCGCAAAAATCCGTCGGCTGGCATCGAGGCACTGGCGGAGGCTTCGGGCATCACGCTTGCGGAGGTCTCGTCTTACAACATCAGCTTCGGTCTTGGGCCGCGCATCAACGCGGCAGGGCGCATGGATACCGCCGAGGCCGCGATCGACATACTCAAAAGCACACAACCCGGTACCGAGCTGAGCCTCAAGGCACAGCGCCTTTGCGCGCTTAACGACGCACGAAAAAAGGACGTGGAGGATATTCTGGCCGACGCAGAGACGATGATTGACAGCTTCAGCTATCACAGCGACCCCGCGATACTGCTTGCTCAAAGCGGCTGGAACGCGGGGGTGATCGGCATCGCCGCTGCCAAGATAGCGGAGAAGTACACGCGCCCGTGCGTGCTGTTCGGCGGTGACGATCGCTTAATCGGGTCGGCGCGCAGCATTGAAGGCATCAACATTTACGAGGTGCTCAGCGTTTATGCCGACCGATACGATAAGTTCGGGGGCCATTCGCAGGCGGCGGGTCTCACCATAGCGCCCGAAATCTTAGATGATCTGCGGCGCGATGTGTGCGCACACATCGTAGAGCACTATGACGACAGCGCCTTTGTGCGGCAAAAGCCGTATGATATGGCGCTGAACACGAAAGACATCACGCGTGAGCTTGCGGATGACATAAAGAGGCTGGAGCCGTTCGGGCAGAGCAATGATAAGCCCGCCGTTGCGATCATAAACGGCGCTATAAAATCATCGCGCTTTGTGGGCAAGAACGAACAGCCGCATTTGAAAATGGTGATTGAACAGGGCGGCAAACCCATTGATGCCGTTGCGTTTTACTATAAGGATGCGCATGCGCTGATACCCGGACACGCGGATTTTCTGTGCGAACCCGGAATCGACGGCATGACAAACCGTCCGCAGCTCATTGTACGCGATATTGTCTTTCATCAGGACGATGCGCTGATGAAAAGCTTTCTCACTGCCAATGCGCAGAGTCTGTCAAACGGATTTTTAGATGAGGTATCGGCAATCGGCGAGTTAAACGGCATCATGCAGGATGAAGCTGTGTTCACGGCGCAATTCTCGGCGCTGCAAGCGCAAAGCCTCTTCGGGCTGTGCGTGTGTGTCCGCACGGTCCCCGCACTCAAGCGTATTGCTGTGATACCCCCCGTCAAGGCGGCGATGGCGCAGGGACGGCTGATACTGTGGGATCATCAATCGTTTGCGCCGGATAATTGCATTGCATGCGGCCCCGCAGCGGGGCATACACGGCTGCTTTATGCCGGCGTGCATTCACAAACCTCCCTTTTCGACGCTGATATGCGTAAAGCCTATCGCAGCCACGCGGCAGACGTTTTTCTCGGGCGCGGCAAGCTACTTGGCGTTTACAGCTCGCTCGGGAGCATGCTCAAACGCCCGCGTACGGTTAATGAGATTGCCCGCAAGCTGCTGCTGACTTATGATCAGGCCGCTTTTGCGGTGCGCGTGCTTGACGAGCTTGGGTTGCTCACGCTCGACAAAAGTGGTAGAATACTGGCATTAAATGTAGGACAGCCGCGTAAAGAATTAAGACAGAGCCGCTGTTATGCAAACTTTGAGGATTTATTGAATGGATGATAAAAGCAGAGGCCATAAATCGCTGATCGAAAAAGTCAAAGAAAATTACTCTAAAGAAGATCAGGCTTTTTTTGAGAGAGCCTTTGCGTATGCGGAAAAAGCGCACGAGGGGCAGATGCGTCTGTCGGGCGAGCCTTTTTTTATGCATCCGTATGAGGTGGCCGGAATACTGGTCGATTTGGGGCTTGATATGTCGACTGTGGTGGCAGGGCTGTTTCACGACATCGTGGAAGATACCGATGTGACACTTGAGGTGATCAGTGAGAAGTTCGGCAGCGAAACGGCACAGATTGTGGACGGCGTGACCAAGGTTGGCAAGGTTAATTTCTCCTCGAAGGAAGAGCATCAGGCGGAGTATTTAAGGAAAATGTTTCTCGCCATGGCGAGTGATATCCGCGTGATTCTCGTGAAGCTCGCTGACAGGCTGCACAACATGCGAACGCTCAAATACCAAAGCGAAGAAAAACGCATTGAGAAATCGAAGGAGACACTGGAGATATTCGCGCCGCTGGCCCACCGTCTCGGTATCAACGCGATCAAGTGGGAGCTTGAGGATCTGTCTTTAAAGTATCTGGATGAGAAGGCTTATTATGAAATTGCAGCCAAGCTTACGGATACGCGTGCGGAACGGCGGGAGTACATCAACGCCGTGGTTGAAGAGATTAAGGCACATCTGAAGAAAATCAAGGTGAACGCTGAAATTGAGGGGCGTCCCAAGCATATTTACAGCATCTACACGAAGATTCACAAAAAGCACAAGGCTTTTGAGGAAGTGTATGATCTGATTGCCGTGCGCATTGTGGTGGAAACCGTGCGCGACTGCTACGCGGTGCTCGGTACGGTTCATACCGTTTGGAAGCCGATACCCGGGCGGTTTAAAGACTATATTGCGGTGCCCAAGCAGAACATGTACCAGTCGATTCATACCACCGTGCTCGGGCGCGACGGGCGGCCCTTTGAGGTGCAGATTCGCACCAAGGAGATGCATTCCACGGCCGAATACGGCATTGCCGCGCATTGGCAGTATAAAGAAGGAACGGCACATAGCGAGATGGACAAAAAGCTCGTGTGGCTGCGAGAACTGCTCGAATGGCAGACGGACACCAAGGACTCACGGGAGTTCATGGAAACGCTGAAGATCGATTTCTTTTCCGATAAGGTGTATGTGTTTACGCCAAAGGGCGATGTCAAGGAATTCACCCAAGGCTCAACCCCGCTCGATTTTGCGTATGGCATTCATAGCGAAATCGGCAACAAGTGCACAGGGGCCAAAATCAACGGCAAAATCGTGCCGTTGTCTTACCAGATGCAATCGGGGGATATCGTTGAGATCATCACGTCGGCAGCGTCAAAGGGGCCGTCTCGTGACTGGCTCAAAATCGTCAAGACATCTCAGGCCAAGAGCAAAATAAAAAACTGGCTGAGGAAAGAATACAAAGAAGAAAACATCGTTAAGGGCCGCGATATGCTGGAAAAGGAAGCGAGGCGGCGCGGTTACGACTTAAAATCGCTGTTCAAGGTCGAATGGCTCAAGGATATCTACAAGAAGTATACGCTGCAAAACCCTGAGGATATTTATTCGGCAGTGGGGTACGGCGGCATTACGACGGGACAGATACTCCATAAGCTGATTGAGGAATATCGCAAGGAAAATAAACCGGCGTTTGAAAAGCCGGTGACGCAGACGCGCAGTGCACGGCTTGGCATTACAAGCGGTATTATCGTAACGGGTTATGACGATATGGTTGTGCGGTTTGCCAAGTGCTGCAACCCGGTGCCGGGTGATGGTATCGTGGGGTACATCACGCGCGGACGTGGCGTGTCGGTGCATCGCAGTGACTGCTCCAATGTGTCCTCGGAGGATTTTGAATCCGGCCGCATGATAGAGGTAAAGTGGTCAACCAGCGAAAAATCGAGCTACAACGTGGAAATACAGGTGACGGCGGAGGATCGCACGGGCCTGATTGCGGAGGTCAGCAACAAGCTGTTCAGCATGGGCTTTTCCATCACGGCTGTCAACGCGCGCATGGGCAAAAACCGTGTTGCAAATATGGTTTTCGGGTTTGAGATATCCGAAATATCACAGCTCGATGCGATCATCAAATCATTAAAAAGCATTTCGGGTGTGCGGGATGTTTACCGCATTCACAAATAAATGATCGCTGTGGTGGAGCGTGTATCGGGCGCGCGTGTTCGGGTGGATAACAGAATCGTCGGCGAGATTGGCAAGGGGCTGCTGGTGCTGCTCGGCGTTTCACGGTATGACGACGTGAGCGACATTGGATACATCGTGCGCAAAACGGCGAATCTTCGAATCTTTCCCGATAACGGCAAAATGTCGCTGAGCGTTAAAGATATCGGTGCCGGCGTGCTGGTCGTGTCGCAGTTTACACTGCTGGGAGACGCGCGCAAAGGAAACCGGCCTGATTTTGGCGGTGCTGCGCAGGCGGCGCATGCTCAGCATTTATATGAGGCGTGTATTGAAGCGTTCAAAGCGGAGGGGCTGCAAACGGTATCGGGGGAGTTCGGTGCAGACATGAAGGTGGAATCCACAGGCGACGGGCCGGTGACGATACTGCTAAACAGCAAAAGATTGTTCTAAGGGAGGAACGGATGAAAGTGGTTCAAACGGCGGTGGGCGAACTGATGGCCAACGCGTTTGTGGTATACAATGAAGGTTCAAGCAAAGCATTCGTGGTGGACCCGGGCGCGGATTATGAGCGCATCAAGCAACGCCTTGATGATAACGGCATCACCGAGGTGACGCACATTTTAATGACACACGGGCATTTTGACCATATCGGCGCGGCGGCTGAGCTGAAAAAGCAAACAGGTGCGAAGGTGTGCGTTCACAGGCGAGATGCGTTGATGCTGCAAAGCAATATCGACAGCCTTGCCGTAATGGCGGGTTTTTCGGTGGAGCCGGTGGAGCCGGATGTGATATTTGAGGGCGGCGAAAGCATCACCGCGGCGGATATTGAGGTGAAGGTGCTGCATACGCCCGGCCATTCGGGCGGCAGCGTGTGCTACCTTGCGGACGATGTGATGTTCTCGGGCGATACGCTGTTTTACATGTACTGCGGGCGCACGGATTTTCCGGGCAGCGACCATGATGAGTATATACATTCTCTTCACGACGTGCTGGGCCGGCTTCAGCAAGACTACACCGTGTATACGGGCCACGGCATCAAAACCACGCTTTTTGCGGAATTTATTAATAATCCGTATCTGAAAAAATGACGGCACTTTACACCACACACCCCGGATATTTCAACGATATTTGCGAAGCGGTGCGGCTTTTTATCGACACACGGCGCATTGAGCTGCTTGAATTGCCCGAGGCTAAAGCCGAGGACAGCGTGGTGCTGCATACGCTCGAACAAAGCGGCGGTATGATGACGAGCACGGCGCGTTTTTTTACAGACGGTGTACTTATGTCGGAGAGCGCATTTTCAGCTCCAGTGCCTCAGGGCAGCCTTGAGACGAAGCGTGAGGCCAAGCGCGCCTCAAAAATCAGCGTATACCGGGCGCTGCTTAAGCATTTTCGCACGCCGCTGCCGTGGGGGTCGCTCACGGGCATTCGGCCCACCAAGCTGCTGAGAGACAGCGAAGCGCTGCTGGGTACGGGCGCTGCGAAATCGCTTTTCTTAAACACCTTTGATGTTTCACCGCAAAAATACACGCTCGCCAAGGCCATTGTGGACGCGCAAAGCGGGCTTTTCCCCAAGCGCGACGACATTGATGTTTACATCGGCATACCGTTTTGCGTGACGCGCTGCGCGTACTGCTCGTTCGCGTCGTACACGCCGGATGTGTTCAAGGACGCGGAAGAACAGTATGTGCGCGCACTGCTTCACGAGCTTTCATGCGCGGAGGAAATCATAGGCGGCAGGCGCGTACGCGCGCTGTACGTGGGCGGCGGCACACCCACCGCGTTGTCGCTGCATAGCCTTGAAAAGGTGCTGGCTCGTGCGTCACAGCTGGCCCGCGGTGCGGATGAATTCACTGTAGAGGCAGGCCGGCCCGACACCATCACGGCTGAAAAACTGGCACTGATCAAAGCATCGGGCGCGCGGCGGCTCAGCGTGAACGCGCAAACGATGTTTGACGAGACGCTGCAGCGCATCGGGCGGCGGCACACGTCAGCGGAGTTCCTGAGCGCGTATGAACTGGCGGTCAAAGCGGGTTTCGACGCGATCAATGTGGATTTGATTGCGGGGCTGCCGGGTGAAACGGAGGCACACACCGCGCAGTCGCTGGCGCAGGTGATCGCGCTGAATCCTCAGAACATCACGGTGCATACGCTGGCTGTGAAGCGCGCATCCAAGTTCGCGGAGGCCAACATGGGCGCTTTCCCGACAGACGCGCAGACCGCGCAAACACTAGAAACAGCGCACACGATGCTCGAGGCGGCAGGTTACCACCCCTATTATATGTACCGCCAGAAGTACATGAAGGGCAGCCTTGAAAACGCGGGCTACACGCGGCAGGGGTACGCGTGTCTATATAACATCGACAACATGGAAGAGCTTTGCGACGTGCTGGCCTTTGGTGCGGGTGCCATTTCCAAGCGGCTGTTTAACGGCGGTGCGCGTATAGAACGCGCCGCGAATGTGAAGGATTTAAAGGGGTATATCGAGCGGCACGCCGAAATGGCGAATGCCAAGAGACTATTGTTTGAATGCGAAAAAAACAAGTTGACATAAAGGCCGTCGTCAAATATAATTTTACTCGTTGACGATTGCCTAGGGGCAGGTAAAGGTATGAATATTGATTTAAGAGAAGCGATGCTCAACGAGGGCGAGCTTTATTCATCGGAATATCACGGCGCGTTTGACGGAATCGATTTCCTTGGAGAACGCTATGATTTTCCTCAGGGCATCAACGTTACGGCGGACTACCGCTACGACGGCGAAGGCGTCATCGTCACAGGGCGATTTGATGCCAAAGCCACTGTGAACTGCGCGAGATGCCTGCAACCGTTTTTGTATACGATCGGTTTTCAATTTGCCGAGTATTATAAAAAGCAGCCGGAAGAAGGCGAGTATGAGTTCCAAGGTGAATCCATAGAGCTTGACCGGATGCTCGAAGACAATGTTGTGGTCAATCTTCCCACGCGGTTCTTATGCCGGGAAGACTGCAAAGGGCTTTGCAGCCACTGCGGGAAAGACTTAAACGAAGGCGAATGCGGCTGTCGGCCAAATGTGGATCCTGACAATCCGTTTGCCGGTCTTTCAAAACTGTACGATGACGAGGAGGTGTAGATAAATGGCGGTACCAAAAAGAAGAACATCCAAACAGCGCAAACACACAAGAAAGTCGGCTAACTATAAGCTGACGGCACCCGGCATCGCGGCTTGCCCGCAGTGCCACGCAATGAAGCTGACGCACAGGGTATGCCCGACATGCGGATACTACAACGGACGGCATGTCATGGATACCGAGAAAAAGGAAAAGGCGCAGTAATACGCCTGCTGCGTTACCAGCGCAGTCACATGATAAGCATTAAAAACGGGTGCTTTACGGGCCCCGTTTTTTGTCGTGCTATTTTGGCTTTTTTGATGATATTGCGCCGCAATGATGTGTGTTTTTTGAAAAAGAAAATATGTTGCAATGACTTTGTATTTTTTATATACTACCCATATAAAATGAAGATGTGAGGTGCTCGCTTGAAAGTCATTGTTGACGCCATGGGAGGAGACAACGCGCCGCAGGCCATCGTTGAAGGATGCGTGCTTGGGCTTAAAGAAATGAGCGGCCTTCATATCACGCTGACGGGACCGTCTGATGTTATTGAAAAAGAACTCGCGAAATATGAGTTTGACGCGTCGCGCATAAATATTGTTCATGCGACTCAAGTTATAGATATGGCGGAGCCGCCGGTGGAAGCGATTCGCCAGAAGGGCGATTCGTCGCTGGTGAAAGGGCTTCGTTTGCTCAAGGACGGCGAGGGAAGCGTTTTCATTACGGCAGGCAGCACAGGCGCAACCATTGCCGGTGCCACACTGCTGGTGAAGCGGCTGCCCGGTGTGAAGCGCCCCGCGCTGGCACCGCTGCTGCCGAGCAAAACCGGCAAAGTGCTGCTGATTGACTGCGGTGCGAATTCCGAATGCCGGCCGTCGTTTCTTGCTCAGTTTGCACTGATGGGCAGCGCTTATATGAGCCGGGTAGAAGGGATCGATTCGCCGCGTGTCGGGCTGGTGAACAACGGTGCGGAAGCCGAAAAGGGCAATGAGCTGACCAAAGCGGCCTATAAGCTGCTTGAGGAGATGCCCATTCATTTCGCGGGAAATGCCGAGGGACGCGATCTGTTATCGGGCGACTATGATGTGATTGTCTGCGACGGCTTTACAGGCAATGTGATACTTAAATTCTTGGAAGGCGCTGCGGGTGTGCTGATGAGCATGCTCTCAAAAGAGCTGAAAAGCTCGATGCGCACCAAGATCGGCGCAGGGCTGGCAATGCCTGCGTTCAAGCGGTTTAAAAAGCGTATGGACTACACCGAGTACGGCGGCGCGCTGCTGCTGGGAGTGAACGGCGGTGTCGTGAAAGCTCACGGTTCGTCCAACGCCAAGGCGATATTAAGTACTTTGCGGCAGGCAGCCGGGTTTATCAACGGCGATGTCGTTAATGGTATAAAAGAAGAAGTATCAAAAGTAGCACTCAGCGACTAAATAAACGAATTCAGGAGGCTCGCAATGGTATTTGAAAAGGTTAGAAAAATCTTGTCCGATCAGCTTGAGATTGACGAAGAAAGCATCACGATGGATTCCGACCTCGTCGAGGATCTGAAAGCGGATTCGCTGGCGATCGTTGAGCTCATCATGGATCTGGAACAGGAATTTGATCTTGATATTCCGGATGATGAATTGCCCAAAGTTGGAACAGTGAAAGACGTTGTAACTTATATCGAGAAGAACGTCGGCGGTTTCTAAAGCGGACAAATGCCCGGAGCGCAATATAGCCTCCGGGTATTGCTTTGTGCTCTGCCGCCGCCGCAAAAAAGCGGTGTTAATATAATGACAGAAATCAATTATTCTGAGCTGGAAAAAAGCATAGGCTATACCTTTCGGGATAAAAAGCTTTTACAAAGAGCTTTTATTCATGCTTCGGCGGATATGGGAGAAAGCTACGAGAGACTTGAATTCTTAGGCGACGCCGTGCTGGCTCTTGCGGTGAGTGAGCATCTTTTTTTTGAGAGACCCACAGATTCTGAAGGAGAGCTGACCAAATGCCGAGCGGCGCTGGTTAACGAGACGGCGCTGGCTGAAGTGGCGCGCAGCTTGAATATAAAAGAATATTTCACGCTTGGACGCGGCGAACGCAACTCGGGCGGTGTGGATAAGCCGTCGATACAGGCTGATGTGGTGGAGGCGCTGATTGGCGCGGTTTATGTGGACGGCGGTTTTGAAAAGGCCAAATGGCTGGTGAATACACTGCTTGAGAAGAGCTTTGAAACAGTGCTATCGGGCGGCGGTTTTCGCGATTTTAAAACGCGTTTGCAGGAGCACTATCATAAACAGGGAATTAGCGATATCCGTTATATCGTCTATAAAGAAGAGGGGCCTCCTCACGACCGGGTTTTTTATGTGAAGCTTGTTGTAAGCGGTGCAGAGGTCGCGCAGGGACAGGGAAGGTCTAAAAAATTTGCGGAGCAGAAGGCGGCCAAAGTCGCTCTTCTGGACGCAATAAAATAGGGGTGGTTTTAAATGCTCGATTATTCGAAGGTAAAAGCAGCAGACGAAGAAGTCTACAAAGCCATGATGGATGAGCTTGACCGTCAGGAGAACAACATTGAGCTCATCGCTTCCGAGAATTTCGTTTCGGAGGCTGTGATGAACGCGATGGGGTCGCACCTTACCAACAAGTACGCGGAAGGGTATCCGGGAAAGCGCTATTACGGCGGCTGCGAGTTTGTGGATGTGGCCGAGACGCTTGCGATTGAGCGCGCGAAAAAGCTGTTTGGCGCGGAGTTTGCGAACGTGCAGCCTCACTCGGGCGCTCAGGCGAACACCGCAGTGTATTTTGCGATGCTCGAACCGGGCGACACGATACTCGGTATGAACCTTGCGCACGGCGGGCATCTGTCTCATGGCAGCCCGGTGAATATCTCAGGCAAATACTTCAACATTGTGCCATACGGCGTGAGACAAGACACGGAAATGATCGACTATGATGCGCTGCATGAGCTTGCGGTGCAGCACAAGCCCAAAATGATTGTCGCGGGCGCAAGCGCGTATCCGCGCAAGCTCGATTTTGCACGATTCCGCGAGATTGCGGATGAAGTGGGCGCTCTGCTGATGGTGGATATGGCGCACATCGCGGGGCTTATCGCGGCAGGCGAGCATGAAAGCCCGGTGCCGTATGCCGATTTTGTAACAACGACAACGCACAAAACGCTGCGCGGGCCGCGCGGCGGTTTGATACTTTGCAAGGAGCAATATGGCCCGGCAATCAACAAAGCGGTGTTCCCGGGTACACAGGGCGGGCCGCTGATGCACGTGATTGCTGCCAAAGCCGTGTGCTTTCAGGAAGCGTTCTCGGATGCGTTTAAAAGCTATCAGCACCAGATTGTTCTGAATGCCAAAGCGCTGGCCGAAAGCCTTTCAGCCAACGGGATTCGGCTTGTATCGGGCGGCACGGATAACCATTTGATGCTCCTTGATCTGACCGCGCAGGACATCACAGGCAAGGAACTCGAAGCGATGCTGGGACTTGCGGGCATCACGGTCAACAAAAACGCGATTCCGTTTGACACACGCAGCCCGTTTATCACGAGCGGTGTGAGAATCGGCACGCCGGCTGTCACATCGCGCGGCATGGACGAAGCCGATATGAAGGAAATCGGCGCTTGGATTGCTGATGTGGTGAAACGGCGTGAGGCGGCTGTAGACGACGTGCTTAAAAAGGTGCGCGCGCTGTGCGCCAAACGGCCTTTGTATAAGAAATAAGGTATAATGCAACAACACCATCGGCTTTAAGTCGGTGGTGTTTTCTTATCCGTACTGATATGCATCAGCTTTCGAACAGTTTTTTCGTAAACATGAAATACTGTTGTCATGTTTGTTGTGATATTGTGGCTTTAAGGCAACAGTGACAGAGAAATCACATTCAATGAAGGTTGGGAGGCTCATCAAAATGGCGGCAAGTTTGTTTCATGAAAAGGCGATTATGCCAAGCGACAGCATGGTGGCGGCGGTTTTAAACGATAAAAAAGAGATTTGGGATCTATTAGAGTCTCACATTACTAACAACTATAAAGATATTAGAAAGGAATGGAAGTTCTACAGTAAAAAAAGCGGATGGTCATTATTGTTC
The DNA here is from genome assembly GCA_023412005.1 of Bacillota bacterium. Taxonomy (GTDB): domain Bacteria; phylum Bacillota; class Clostridia; order Christensenellales; family SZUA-584; genus SZUA-584. The sequence continues at coordinate 41,266 of JAEYOE010000002.1, read as the reverse complement.
AAGGATAAAAGGCGGACACTGCTTTACATCATTCCTTTTGACGGCTATTTTAAAGCTTGGTTTGTGCTGAGTGAAAAGGCTGCTGCCATTGCCAAAAACAGCGCATTGCCCGAAGAAGTGCTGGAGACGATATGTGCGGCTGCTTCTTACGTTGAGGGAATATTGTTTGATGTGGATGTAAAGTCGCAGCAGGATTTACTGACTGTTTTTACGCTGCTTCAAATAAAGGTAAGAGTTTAAACTCATGCTCCGTGCAGGATGCTATCTAATTGTATTGAAAGCACGAAGCCCCTTAATTGGGGCTCAGCTTGATGATAAACCCCTCCTTATGTCATGCTGAGGAGCGGAGCGACGTGACTACGAAGTGGAAAGCATCCCATGGCATACGCTTTATACATGGGATTTCAATCCACTCCGTAGTCGACTCGCTATCGCCCGCTCGAAATGACACGCAGGAGCTTTGTCAGTAGTCTGAGCCCCTTAATCGGGGCTTTTCTTTGCAGGAAGAGCACTTAATACCCATGCTCATCCAGAAACTTTTCGAATTTCTTTTCCGATAAAATTTCGTTGGTCACGAAGCTTCCGTTAAAAAAGAAGCTGTAGGTTGTGAACGGCGCAGGAGCATGCTGTGCTTCTTGCATCGTTACTATTTTGTGCAGTGCCACCGTCGCTCCCCGCTTTGCGGCCAGTTTCTCAATTATCGGCGCGTATTTATCCGTGTGCGGGCATTGATTGGTATAATACAAAACCATGCCTTTATCTGCTATCGTGCCTTGCCGGGCGCAAGGCCTGAAGTGTGGGATCGGCGCATCGGCGGCAAATGGCAGATACAACAGCTCATAGTAAGGGGCGGCTTTGTCGGCTGTTAAAAAGCCCTTGTACTTTAAATACGCAGGATCGGAGAGAAACGGCATCTTTTTTGAGGAGGAGAGAACGGTTAAACCGATTTTGCCCTTGGCTTTTGCGTCAACCATGCATTCGTTCAAAAGCCGATTTGCATACCCTTGGCCTTTGTATTGCCCCGACACCCAAAAACAATTGATATGCATATAGCCGTCTGCACTGATGGGGCACCAGGCCTTTTCTGCGGGGATAAATTCGATGAATACTTTTCCCCTTACATCAAGCTTTTTGAATATGAGGCCGTCAGAAAAACGGCCTTTCAACCACGACTTTTTCGATGAGACGCAGGTGTCACCCTTTATATCAGAAATGGCACAGCAAATATGCTCGGTATTAATATTGCTTTCATCGACAATGATTATTTCCAAGCTTCAGGCTCCTTTTGTTCAGAATTATAAAACCATCATAACACAACAAACAAGACAACTGTGCGTCATGATTAAATACAGCATTTTTCATCAAAGTAGACGGGTGGCCCTTCCCAACATAATGATGCTGTCAGCCGCCTGCCGATACCAAAAAAATGAAGCCCAAATTATGCAAGCTGTACTGAATCAAATTGCAAATTATCAGCGGCACCACAAAAAACGAATTGCTTCCTCTTTGTTTTTTTGATAGAATACATCTGCGAAATTACATTTTTTATAAATACAGTTTTGTCAATGCAGACAAATATAATAAATAATTGAATAGGAGTGCTTATGAAAATTTTAGAGAAGACGATGCAAAATGTCATTAAACGCAATCCGTCCGAACCGGAATTCCACCAAGCTGTTAAAGAAGTGCTTGAGTCGCTGGAAATGGTTGCAGAAAGACATCCTGAGTATGTTGAAGCCGGCATCTTTGAGAGAATCGTTGAACCCGAGAGACAGATTATGTTCCGGGTTCCGTGGGTAGACGACAACGGAAACGTACAAGTCAACAGAGGATTCAGAGTTCAATTCAACAGCGCCATAGGGCCATACAAAGGCGGCCTGCGCTTCCATCCGTCGGTTTATCTGGGAATTATCAAATTCTTGGGATTCGAACAAATTTTCAAAAATTCATTAACAGGACTACCCATCGGCGGCGGCAAAGGCGGCAGCGATTTTGATCCCAAAGGCAAATCAGACAGAGAGATCATGGCATTCTGCCAGAGCTTTATGACAGAGCTTTCCAAGCATATCGGAGAAGATACAGACGTTCCGGCAGGCGATATCGGCGTCGGCGGACGTGAAATCGGCTATATGTATGGGCAATATAAGCGTTTAAAGAACAACTTTACCGGTGTTTTAACAGGCAAGGGGCTGACCTGGGGTGGAAGCCTTGCGAGAAAGGAAGCAACCGGTTACGGTCTTTGCTACTTTGTCGACGAGATGATCAAAGCCAAAGGGAAGTCGTTTAAGGGCGCGACCGTTGTGATTACGGGCTCGGGCAATGTGGCCATTTATGCGGCCGAAAAGGTTACGGAATTGGGCGGCAAGGTTGTGGCTTTAAGCGATTCCAACGGCTACATTCATCATGCCTGCGGTATCGATCTGAAAGCGGTTAAACAGATTAAAGAAGTTGACAGAAAGCGTATCAAAGAATACACAAATTATCACGTTGATTCTATATACACCGAAGGTAACGGTATCGCCAGCATTAAGTGCGATATATTCCTGCCGTGTGCCACGCAGAATGAAGTTGATGAAAGCGCGGCCAAGATGCTGGTGGCCAATGGCTGCTACGCGGTGGGCGAAGGCGCCAATATGCCCAGCACCCCCGAAGCCATCAAGGTTTTCCAGGATAACGGTGTGCTCTTTGCTCCCGGCAAAGCCGCAAATGCGGGCGGCGTTGCCACATCGGCGCTGGAAATGTGCCAGAACAGCATGCGCTATTCGTGGACATTTGAAGAAGTGGATGCGAAGCTCAAGAATATCATGATCGGCATCTACAAAGCCAGCAGCGAAGCCGCGAAGGCCTACGGTCTTGAGGACAACCTTGTGGCAGGTGCCAATATTGCAGGCTTCCTCAAAGTGGCTGATGCGATGTATGCGCAAGGTGTAGCCTATTAAGTTATGAATCACTGCCGATGGCCTCATAAGCTATTCGAACAGCGGTGTTGCATCGATAGTAAAAAAGCATCTTCTCCGATGGCAACAAAGGGGAAGATGCTTTATCCTTACATGGGGCAGTAAATATTGGTGAAAAAAAGTCGTAAGACGGATGAAGCGGGAGGCGGACTATGGGTATACAGGATCGTGTCAGCACAGGGAACAGCGGCTTGGACCGTATGATTGACAACCTTCGCTTGGGCGATAATGTTGTTTGGAAGGTGGATTCTGTTTTAAACTATAAAAAGCTTGTCAATCTGTATGTGTCTGCGGCACTGGCGGATAACCGCAAGGTGATTTATGTGAGGTTTGGGGCGCATGAAGCGCTGCTGGATGCAGATGAACGCATTCAGACTTACGAAGCAGAAGCGGGCAAAGGGTTTGAGAACTTTACAGCGCAAGTGTATCAGCTGATCGGCTTGCAGGGAAAACGTGCTTTCTATGTTTTTGATTGCCTGACCGATTTGCTTGCGTATTGGCATTCCGATGTTATGGTGAAAAATTTCTTCAAAATCGTGTGTCCGTTCTTATACGAGCTGGATACGGTGGCGTACTTTGCGCTTATGCGCAATGTTCATACGCTTGGCACCATTGCCGGTATCAGGGAAACCACGCAGGTTCTTTTCGATCTTTATCAAACACAGAAGGATATCTACATCCATCCGCTCAAGGTTTTTAACCGCTACTCGCCAACCATGTTTTTGCCGCATCTGCTGCAGGATCAGGAGGTGCTCAGCATTACAAACAGTGCACAGGCAGCAAGCTTGTTTTCCGATTTCGCTCATAAGGTTACAAGAAATGACTATTGGTATTCCATGTTTGCCGAAGCGGAGCAGGCGCTTAGTCTTCCCGACAGCCAAAAGTGTGAGATAAAAAGGCGCCTGATGTCAATGCTCGTCGGTAAAAAATCGAGAATGTTCGACCTTTGCGACAAGTACTTTTCGCTGGAGGATATATTGGCCATTTCCGCAAGACAAATCGGCACAGGCTTTATCGGCGGCAAAAGCGTTGGTATGCTGCTGGCGCGCAAGGCGCTGGAGATTGAAGATGCCGGGCGTTTTGCTCAGTACATGGAACCGCACGATTCTTTCTATATAGGGTCGGATGTATTTTACACATATATCGTTCAAAATGATTGGTGGAAGCTGAGGACAAAGCAAAAAACGCGCGGGGGCTATTTTAAGTATGCCAGTGAAATCAAGGAAAAGCTGCTCTGCGGAAAATTTCCCGAGGATATTCAGGCGCAGTTTATGCGTGTGCTGGAGTATTTCGGTCAGTCGCCCATTATTGTGCGTTCAAGCTCGTTGCTTGAGGACAACTTCGGCAATGCGTTTTCGGGCAAGTATGAGAGCATTTTTTGTGTGAATCAGGGGACGCCCGAAGAAAGGTATGAAGCGTTTGAACAAGCTGTCAGAATTGTTTACGCCAGCACAATGGATGAGGATGCACTGGCTTACCGTATGAACAGAGGGCTTTTTGATGAAGATGAGCAAATGGCCATATTGGTTCAGCGGGTATCGGGCGACTATTATAACGATAACTTCTTTCCCCATATTGCGGGCGTGGGTAATTCAAAAAATCTTTATGTGTGGGACCGCAAAATAGATATGGATGCGGGCATGCTGCGATTGGTATTCGGTCTTGGAACAAGAGCGGTTGACAGGACATCGGGCGACCATGTGCGCATCGTGTCGCTTGATGATCCTTTGCGGCGCGCACCGATGCATTCCTCAGATCAGAAGAGATTTACACAGCATCACGCTGATGTGCTTTCGTTAAGCGAGAACGTTTTAACGGAAAGAAAAATAGAAGATCTGCTGGATATCGATCTGAAAGCAGATAAAAGCCTGTTTTTTAAGCTGGATACAGAAACCATGAACCGCCTGCGCTCATTGGGCTACACGGATGTGAAACCCTCGTACATACTGGACTTTAATAAATTATTGTCGGAAACGGGCTTTGCGAAGCTCATGAAAGACATATTGGCCATGTTGTCGAAAATCTATGATTACCCGGTTGATATCGAGTTTACCGGAAACGTCACTCAGGATGGGTTAAAGGTCAATCTGCTTCAATGCCGTCCTCTTCAAACAAGAGGGCTCGGCAAATCGGTCAGCATTCCCAGCATTGACGATAAGAACGAATGCTTATTCTATACGGACGGCCACTTTATGGGCGGAAACGTTCGTATATCCGTTGACTACGTTATCATGGTTGATACAAAGGCTTATCTTGCGCTGCCCGAGCAGGAGAAGCACTCGGTCGCCAGACAAATCGGGAAAATAAATGCCGCGCTCAAGGGAAGCAATATCATGCTGATAGGGCCGGGCCGATGGGGAACCACAACGCCATCGCTGGGTGTTCCGGTGCATTTCTCGGAAATATGCAATATGTCAGTGATTTGTGAGGTGGCAGACGAGGCCCTGGGGTTTTTACCCGAGCTGTCATATGGGAGCCATTTCTTTCAGGATCTTGTTGAAATGCAGATATTCTATGTGGCTGTTTTTGCAGGAGGCAAAGATGTCGTGTTTAATCCCCGGTACATCCTATCGGAACCAAATATATATCCTGATATTAGTTCTTATAACAAAAGCTTATCGCATGTTATATTTGTCTGTAAAACAAACACCCTGCAAATCTATTCGGATATAGTGTCGCAGCGCGTGTTGTGCAGGTGAACAGATCGCATACCGTGAGCTTGTTTCCTTCTTGTTAACCTATGGAATTTTACATGAGCTTTACAAAGCGTTGATTTGTCTTTAACATCGTTTTGTTATACTCACTCCAGATTTTAAAATTCCGTAAGGAGGAGAACATGAAGAAAGTTATTTCACTGGTGATACTCACAGCCATGATACTCATGGCATTTGCGGGTTGCGGGCAGGCAACGCCTTCTGCGCCGGCTGAGAGCTCGGTTCCTGAGGCCGCAGATGCGATTTCGGTTGAAGCAACGGAAGCCCCGGCAGAAGCTCCGGCTGAACCTGTGGTTCTCAATGTGGTGGGTTCCACATCGGTCGGCCCGGCTATTGAAGCCATGGCTGAACTGTACATTGCAGCGAATCCGAATGTCACGATCAATGTTGAACAGCCCGGTTCCGGCGGCGGCGTTACAGCCACAGCAGACGGCAGTGCTGATCTTGGTATGGCCTCCAGAAACCTGAAGGATGAAGAATTGGCAGCGGCTCCGGAGCTGCAGACGCATGTTCTGTGCATCGACGGCGTGGCGGTTATTGTGAACTCGGCAAACACAGTGACTGAGCTGACAGCTGAGCAGGTTAAGAAGATCTTCTTAGGCGAGATTACTGATTGGTCTGCAGTCGGCGGCAGCAAAGGCAAAATTACTCTTTACTCCAGAGACGAGGCTTCCGGTACACGCGGTGCTTTTCAGGAACTGTTCCTTGGTAAAGACGATAAGGGCGAAGAAATTAAGATTGACGACAAAAAGTGCTTAATCGTTGATTCCAACGGCTCAATGGGTGCGTCTGTGGAAGGCGATCCAATGGGTATCGGCTACATGTCGCTTGGCCTTGCTCCGAATTACAAAGTGACATCGTTGAAGCTGGACGGCGTGGATGCAACAATTGAAAACCTGATGAACGGAACATATGCTTACAAACGCCCGTTCAATTTGCTCACGCTTGGAGATCCAAAGCCTCAAGTTAAAGCTTTCATGGATTTCTGCGTGAACGATCAAGCCGCGCTTGATTACATGGCGGAGAAGGGTTATGTAAAACCCTGACGGCTGCATACTCAATAGTAAAAAGAGGGACGACGCGACGCGTCTCTTTTTTTATTTGAGGAGCGTTTGTTCATCTATCACGTTGCAGCTATTTTCTGTCCCAAGTCACCTATCGGTGATAACTGCTGGGACAGGCGTACGAGTGTGCCAAGATAAAAGGTTTATGGCAGTATGAGTTTCTCCTCAAGGAGAAACCAAAATCCTTCTTGGTTATTGTTAATTAAATTATGTATCGCGACACTATCGCTTTCATCGCTTTACAAGAACTTAACATATTCTTAACATGCATGTGCCGCAGAGAGTCAGCACCCGAAGTAGAATAGTTATAGCGTAACAGTTTTCTATAATAGGGTGGATAGAATGGAGAAACAGAAACTAAGACTTGGTGAAAAGACGATAGAAAAAGTGATGCTGATCTGCGCGTTTATATCCGTGGCTGCCGTTTTGATCATCACGTATCTGGTTTTTGCCGAAGGCCTCCCTTTGTTTAAGCACGTGGGTGTGGGGGATTTTCTGGCCGGGTCTGAATGGAATCCTGACGGAAAACCCGAACAATACAGCATATTGCCGATGATTACCGGCTCTGTTTACACTACGGGAATCGCACTGTTGCTGGGCATTCCGGTCGGGCTTGGATGCGCCATCTTCTTAGCCGAAATTGCACCGCGCAAACTGGCTGCCGTTCTGCGACGGATCGTTGAGATACTCGCGGGAATTCCCTCAATCATTTTCGGTTTCTTTGGCTTGATGGTTATCGTGCCGTTTATCCGAAGCTTTGGACTAGGACCGGGTCAGAGTGTGCTGGCAGCCGGGCTGATACTCGCCATCATGATACTTCCCACTATCATTACGATTGCGGAAGTGTCGATGAGGGCGGTTCCAAAAGCTTATAAAGACGGTTCACTGGCGCTTGGAGCCTCTCAATGGCAAACCATATCGAAGGTGAGCCTGCCGACGGCGAAATCGGGCATCATTGCCGGTATCGTGCTTGGCATAGGCCGGGCTATGGGTGAAACCATGGCGGTGATACTCGTTGCGGGCAACACGCCGATCATCCCGGAATCGATTTTCCAGCCGGTGAGAACGATGACGGTTAACATTGTATTGGATATGCCGTATGCGGCGCAGGGGTCAACGCATTATTCAGCGCTGTTTGCCACAGCCATCGCACTGTTTGTGTTTACCATGATCATCAACGCCGCTGTGATGATACTCAGCAGAAAGCGAGTGAAAGCATGAATCAGGAAAGATTTCTTTCAAAAGAGAAAATACTCGGCAACAGAGCGAAGCAGATAAGACGGCAGAATTTTGTTTATTCGCTGCTTTATCTGGCGGCGTTTCTGGCGGTTGGCGTGCTGTTTGTGATTATCGGCCACATCTTTGTGAATGGTTTAAAAGAGATTTCATGGGAGTTTCTGACGAGCTCGGTGAAAGACTCCGGCCGTAAAGGCGGTATATTCCCTGTTATTATCAACACGCTGTACTTTGTGGGGCTTGGCCTGCTTATCGCCGCTCCGCTCTCGATACTGGCCGCCATATATATGACAGAGTACTCGCGGCAGGGCCCGGTGATTAAAATCATACGCTATTTTACAGCCAATCTTGCGGGTATTCCGTCAATTATATTCGGGTTGTTCGGCTTCATGGTTTTCAATAAATTCTTCGGCTGGGGCTATTCGCTGCTCAGCGGCGCGGCAACAGCGGCGGTGGTCATACTCCCCACGCTGATTCGAACATCCGAGGAAGCGATCATGACCGTTCCTATCGGCTATAAGGAAGGCTCGCTGGCGTTGGGTGCAACCAAATGGCAGACGTTGAGAAAGGTTGTGCTGCCGACAGCATCGCCGGGCATCATCAATGGCATCATCCTCGGCATGGGGCGCATATTCGGTGAAACAGCCGCGCTGCTTTTTACGCTTGGTATGGGCACAAAATTGGTGAAAAGCTTGTTCGAGTCGAGTCGGTCGCTCTCGCTTCATCTTTACATGATGGTTAAAGAAGTGTCGCCCAGCAAGGGGTACGGCACCGCCGTACTGCTGGTGATTATTGTACTGATACTCAATTTGATAGCCGGGGCATTCAGCCGCCGCGTCAATCGATATAAGGAGAATCTCTGATGAATTTAGCAATTGAAATGAAAGAGGATGCCCTGCATCGCAGCGTTAAGGTAAAGGTTAACAAACTGAATCTGTATTACGGCAGCTTTCAAGCGCTCAAAAACATCAATATGGATATCGGCGAAAACCAGGTTGCAGCGTTGATCGGGCCTTCCGGCTGCGGCAAATCGACATTCTTAAAGTGTATCAACAGAATGAACGATCTGATTCCGGATTGCCGCGTGGAAGGTGACATAATGATTGACGGAACGGATATATATAAGGGTTGTGTGGATATTGCATACCTGCGCAAGGAAGTGGGCATGGTCTTTCAGAAGCCGAATCCGTTTGAACTGTCGATATTCGATAACATCGCCTATGGGCCGCGCATTCACGGCTTGCGTGAAAAGAAAAAGCTGGAGATGATTGTGGAGCGCAGCCTGAAACAGGCAGCGCTGTGGGACGAAGTGAAAGACAGGCTGCATCAATCGGCCATGGGGCTCTCGGGCGGCCAGCAGCAACGGCTTTGCATCGCACGTGTGCTGGCGGTGGAACCGTCCATCGTGCTGATGGATGAGCCGACAAGTGCGCTCGACCCAATTTCGACAGGCAAGATTGAAGAATTGATCGCCGAACTCAAGAAGGAGTACACGATTATCATCGTGACGCATAACATGCAGCAGGCGGCGCGTGTTTCCGACAAAACGGCGTTCTTTCTGCTTGGCGATATGGTGGAAATGGGAAACACGCGTCAGATATTCCAGCTTCCGCGGGATAAGCGGACAGAAGATTACATTACGGGCCGATTTGGCTGATTAATAAGGAGATTTGCCATGAAAACACGCGTGGAATATGACCATCAACTGGAAGATTTAAAGCATGAGATCATCCGTATGGGCTCGCTCGTTGAACAGCTGCTTGCAGGTTCGATGAAGGCGCTGGTGGAGCGCGATTTTGACCGCGCGCAAAGAATCATGGACAGCGATGACGAAATAGACGACTTGCAGCTGGAAATTGAAGAACAGTGCGTCACGCTGATCGCCACGCAGCAGCCTCTCGCAGGTGATTTGCGCGTGATATTTGCGTCGATCAAAATGGGCACCGACTTAGAGCGAATTGCGGATTACGGTGTGGGTATCGCCAAAATGGCACTGCGGCTGAAGGATGAAGAATACATCAAGCCATTGATCGATCTGCCGCGCATGACGGATATCGCATGTGAAATGCTGGTATCAAGTGTGCGTGCGTTTGCCACGGGTGACAGTGAGCTCGCCATCGAGACGGCCAAACGCGACAATCAGCTGGATTCGCTGTTTAAGCAGATATACCGTGAGCTATTAACCTTTGTGAAGGAAAACTCAAAGCATATTAACCAAATGATGTCGTTTGTGCTGATTGCGCGCTACTTAGAGCGCGTGGGCGATCATATCACGAACATCTGTGAGTCAATCGTCTACAACGCGACGGGGAAACGTCTGGATCTTGATTGAGATGTTCGCTTAAGTTTTGGTTGCACATGCGTTTGGTCGGTTCGTTTTGTTTGTGTATTAATTTTTCGCCGCATCTATAAAATAGCCACCTGAATGGCAAGCTAAATAGACAAGCTTTGAATTGCGAAAAAACGCAGTAAAAGCTTCAAAACAGCTTGCCAAAAGGGTGGGGTTATGAGCATATCTTTGGTTGTTATACTCGGGCTGCCGATTTTATATTTAACCGGTAACCTTCGAAAAAGCACAAATGCCGCAGGCCTAAGCGGAGCCTGCTTTGTGCTTTATTTTGTTATTTGCACGGTGTTGTCGCTTATCCCGCCGATCACACTTTTTGAGCGTGTCAGCATCAATCTGCCGGGCACTTTTATGTGCTTAGCGCCTGCCGGTTATTTGATTGCGGTGAGAGATTTTAAGTTCCGCTTCTATCTGGCCGCCATGATCACCATTCTGATTTCGGTATCAGCCTCATTTGTATCCATATCATATACCATTTCGTTCATAAGCGCGCTGCTTATCTTTACGGTATCGTTGATTTCACTGTTGTTTTTAAAAAGAAAAGCGCCTTTTTATGCCCCGATCCTGGTCGGAATTTACAGCGTGGCATCGGATATCATGTCGCTGCTGACCGAAGCCGAACAACATGTGACGGTTTTTGATGTGCTCGATATCGCATCCATCAGCTTCGTTATCTGCCTGCTCGGGTCATATCTCATGTCGCGCCCATGGCACAAGGTATCAACAATACAGCCGCAGCTTCGTTCTTAATGCCGCAACAAAGTCTGGCGCGCGTCTGCAAAATAGGATATAATAGCCCGAACCAAAGTGAAAGGGAAGACTCAAATTGTTTGAGGCAGAGTGCGTCAAAGAAGGCAGCGCCGCCCAGCTGGGCGGCATTTTGCCCGGAGACAAGATCGCGTTGATTAACGGTGAGCCGCTTCTTGATTATATCGATTATATCTATTTTTGCGCTCGAAAGCGGCTTAAAATACGTGTTTTGCGCGACGGAAAAACCAAAACGCTGACGGTTAAAAACAGCGGTGAGCAGGATCTCGGAATCACGTTTACCGAGCCGCTGCTCGGCGAAAAGCGTGTTTGCGGCAACAAATGCGTGTTTTGTTTTGTTCATCAGCTGCCCAAAGGCATGCGCAAAGCGTTGTACGTGAAGGATGAGGACTGGCGCTATTCGTTGGTAATGGGTAATTACGTCACCCTTTCAACGATATCAGACGACGAAATCAAGCGCATCATCAAGCGCAAAGCATCGCCGCTTTATATCTCTGTTCACACCGTGGACGAAACACTGCGCAAGTCGATGCTCGGCAACAACAACGCGGTGCCGATACGCCCGCTGCTTAAAAGGCTGGCCTCACACGGCATTCACTTTCATGCGCAGGCGGTGGTGTGCCCGGGGTTCAACGACGGCGATAAGCTGGAGGAGACCATACGCTTTTTAAAGGGGTTGTATCCGGCGGCGGCATCCTTGGCTGTGGTGCCCGTGGGGCTCACAGGCCATCGCGAGCGGCTCGCGCCAATTGAGCCGGTTTCGCAAAGCATCGCGCAAGAGTGCATCAAAACGGTTGAAAAATGGCAGAAAGAATGTTTAAATAGTATCGGCACGCGGTTTGTATTTGCGTCGGACGAGTTTTATATCCGCGCGGGGATGCCGCTGCCGTCGTATGACGAATACGAAGCGTTCAGCCAAATTGAAAACGGTGTGGGCCTTGTGGCGACGCTGCTCGCCGAAGCGCAGGAAGCGCTGGAAGAGGGCTGTGATGGCAAAGGTGCCGACTTGAGTCTCGTAACCGGTGAGGACGCTTTTCCGTTTATCGACAGCATTGCAAAAAGAGCGGCTGAGCGGTCGGGCGCGCGTGTGCGCGTGTATGCCGCAAAAAACAAGACATTCGGCGGAGCGATAACGGTGGCAGGGCTGCTGGCCGGGAAAGATTTTGTCAGTGCGCTAAAGGGCAAGGAGCTTGGAGAGAAGCTGCTGATTCCTGAAGCGGCACTGCGGGATGATAACGTGTTTTTGGATGATATGACGCTCGGTGAATTGACCGAAACGCTGGGTGTACCGGTGGTGCCGGTGGGCGATGGGTATCAGCTTGTCTCGCAAATTTGCGGAATATAGAAAAGAGGACGAAAATGGCAAAGCCGTTTGTGGCGGTTGTGGGGCGGCCCAATGTGGGCAAATCCACTTTTTTTAACAGGATAGCCGGGCGGCGCATTTCCATCGTGGAGGATACGCCGGGGGTAACGCGCGACCGCATTTATGCGGACGCAGAATGGCTTGGACGTGAGTTTACGTTAATCGATACGGGTGGTATTGACCCGGACGCTGAAGACGTGATACTCAAGCAGATGCGTCTGCAGGCCGAGCTGGCGGTGGATATCGCCGATGTGATATTGTTTTTTGTGGATGCCAAGCAGGGCGTGCTGCCTGCCGACCACGAGATTGCGGATATGCTACGCCGTGCGAACAAGCCGGTGATCACGGTGGTGAATAAGGCGGACAACAAGCAGGATGAACAGAATATATTTGATTTTTATTCTCTCGGAACCGATCAGCTGTTTGCGATATCGTCGGCGCAGGGGCTGGGGCTCGGGGATTTGCTGGACGCGGTGATAGCGGACTTTGGCGAGACCGAGCAGGAAGACGAGACACAGACCGTTCACATTGCGATAGTTGGGCGGCCTAATGCGGGAAAATCGTCGCTGGTCAACGCGATCATCGGTGAATCGCGCACCATCGTTTCGGATTTTGCGGGCACCACGCGCGACGCGATTGATGTGCCGTTCAAACGGGAAGACGTGAACTATGTGCTGATTGATACGGCGGGTATACGCAAAAAAGCACGCATTGAAGACAAATCGATCGAGCGGTACAGCGTGATCCGTGCGTTTGCCGCGGTACGGCGTGCCGATGCCGTGGTGATTATGATCGACGCGACCGAGGGTATTGCCGAGCAGGATGTGAAAATAGCGGGCTTCGTGCACGACGAAGGCAAGCCGTGTGTAATTGCGGTGAATAAGTGGGATGCCGTTGATAAAGATACCCACACCATCAATAAATACAACAAAGAGATTGAGACCGCGCTGAACTTCATGAGTTATGCGGAAAAGGTTTATATTTCGGCGCTCACGGGGCAGCGTTTGAATCGCCTTTTTGAAGCGCTGCTGAAAGCAAAAGAGAACAGCCTGCGCCGCATAACCACCGGGCTGTTAAACGAGTGCATCAGCGAGGCGGTGTCGATGGTGGAGCCGCCGTCTGACAAGGGACGCAGATTAAAAATATACTATGCAACGCAGGTGGCGACGGTACCGCCGTACTTCGTTATTTTTGTCAACGATTCGCGGCTGATTCACTTTTCGTATATGCGTTACCTCGAAAATTTCATTCGTAAGACATTTGATTTCACGGGTACGCCGGTGAAGCTGGCCGCCCGCAACAAAAACGAATAGGTGAGGGAGTCTCATATGGTCATTTGGTATGTATTAACCGCTGTGATCGGTTATGTAATTGGCTGTATTTCATTTGGCTATCTGGCAGGTAAAATTTTTAAAGGCAAGGATATTCGTGAGGAGGGCAGCGGCAATGCCGGCACTGCCAACGCGATTCGCAACTACGGCTGGGCAATCGGCATTTTTACATTTGTGGGTGATGTCGCCAAGGGGGTGGTGGCGGCGTGGATCGGCTATTTACTGGTGCCGGATGTCGGCGGTATACTTGGTGCTACCCCATTATCCGCCGGTGTGTGTATTGGGGGTCTTGCGGCGGTTGTCGGCCATATCTGGCCTGTGTTTTTGAAATTTCGCGGCGGCAAAGGCGTGGCAACGAGCCTTGGTGTGCTGATTATGATGATGCCGCTGCAATCTGCGGCTGTGCTGGGCGGCTGCGTTATTATTATTGCTGCCACACGTACAATGTCTATCGGTTCTCTGGTTGGCACCGCGCTGATGGCGGTCTGCTCGTTTGTGTTTTACTTCGGCGATATCTGGAACAACGTGACCAGCATACTGTTGTTTATTCTGGTGTTTTATTCGCACCGCGCGAATATCAAGCGGCTGGCCGAAGGCAAAGAGAACCAGTTATAAATTGAAGGTGTATACGATTTACCGTTTCTCGGTTTATGGTATTGAGAATATTTACGGGGTTGCAGGCGATCGCCAAAACGGCGATGGAAAACAACGGCTAAGCGTGCAACCCGGTTTTATGGAGGGCGAATGATTCAGATTATCATCATCATTTTGTTGGTGGCGGCCGATCAATTAACCAAGTTTTTGATTTGGACACCGCTGCCTGCTATCGGTAGCACTGTTGAGGTAATACCCGGTGTGCTCAACTTTTCGAAGGTGGCAAACGAAGGGGCATCGTTTGGAGCGCTGCAGGGTGCGCGGGTGTTTTTCATCATTATGACCGTTGTTGTGCTGATTGCCGCAAGCATCTTTATGATTCGATACCGCAAGAAGCAGTCGCGTTATTTCAAAATTGTGATTGCGGTGGTTTTTGCGGGTGCGCTTGGAAACCTGATTGACCGAATCGCTTACGGCTATGTGCGCGATTTTATCGATTTTCGCTTCGTCGATTTTTGGAGATATGTATTCAATATCGCCGACGCAGCGCTTGTGATCGGCGCGATACTGCTTTGCGTTTATCTGATGTTTTATTATAAAGACAAAAAAACGGCGGAAGAGACAGCGACGGCCGATAATCATGACGAAGATAAGCCGGATATCGGCGATAAAGGCGAATAGACCATGGAAACTGAAACACGGCTGGAGGCTATGGAAAACGCCGGACGGCTGGACAAATTCCTTGCAGAACAGCTGCCGCTGACGCGTTCTTATATAAAAAACGCGATTGATGCGGGCCATGTACGCCTGAACGGTGCCCTTGCCAAACCGGGCGATAAAATAAAAAAAGGCGATGTGATTGAGCTGATAACGCCGCCGCTTGCCGAGGCTGAAGTGGCTGCGGAGGATATTCCTCTTGATATTGTGTATGAGGATGAATGGATGGCCGTGGTCAATAAGCCGCAGGGCATGGTGGTGCACCCCGCGCCCGGTAACGAAACAGGAACGCTGGTGAGCGCACTGCTATTTCATATCAAGGATTTATCGGGCATTAACGGCGAGCTGCGCCCCGGCATTGTGCACCGGCTCGATAAAGACACCTCGGGGCTGCTCGTGATTGCAAAGAACGATGCGGCGCACAATTCGCTGGCGAAACAGATTGAAGAGAAGAGTGCGCGGCGCATTTACGCAGCCATTGTGCACGGCAACATCAAAGAAGAGTCGTTGACGATTGACAAGAGCATAGACCGCAGCCGCACAGACAGAAAAAAGATGGCGGTGTCGGTGGGCGGACGCCAAGCGGTGACGCATATACGCGTGCTGGAGCGCTTTGGCGCTTTTACTTATGTGGAGGCAGAGCTGGAAACAGGACGCACGCACCAAATTCGCGTGCATCTTTCAAGCATACAGCGCCCCGTGGCGGGCGATCAGGCCTACGGCCCAAAGGATGTGAAGCTGCATAAAAACGGGCAGCTGCTGCACGCAAGAAAGCTGGTGCTGCGCCACCCGTCCACGGGCGAGGAAATGACGTTTGAAGCGCCGCTGCCAGATTATTTCGAAACTGTGCTGCAAAAATTGCGGAGTACGGCACGATAGCTTATCGGCTATAGCCTCAACGATTTTTGATATGCACGGCTGTGCTGTAATCTGCTGTTGACTTTTTGAAATCCGTTGACTATAATAATCTAAGTTAAAAAACTCCCATTGTCGGGGCCGTTTGGTTCCGTGGGGTATGGGAGGGAGGGTAAAATTAGGTGGCAGAAATCCGCGTTGGTGAAAACGAATCTTTAGAGAACGCTCTGAAACGGTTCAAGCGCTTGACCGCAAGAGAAGGCACGCTGGCTGAGCTCAGAAAGCGGGAGCACTACGAAAAGCCGAGTGTCAAGAGAAAGAAAAAGGCAGAGGCGGCTCGGAAGAGGAAGCACTAAGCACATACATATTGCACACAAAACCCGGGGGTCATTGCGTTCCCGGGTTTTATTGTATATCTTCGGAAAAGCGAGATGTTTTAATCCGATACCGGAGCAGAAAGGAACGGCCATGAAAAGATTTTTTGCGGGCATGGCAGCGGTGCTGTTCGGGCTCAGCCTATTCGGTGGCGGCGCGGCAAAAGCGGCAGACGGCAGCGTGATTGTGGCTGAAGTCAGCGGAGAGGTGAACGCGGCGATGAGCGCTTATATTGCCGATGTGGTTCACGAAGCCGAAAAGGATAGCAGCGCGGTGGTGCTTAATATCGATACATACGGCGGACAGATCATCGAGGCGGACGCGATTAAAAAGACGCTGCTGGAATCGACCGTGCCGGTAGATTGCTACATCAGCGGCAACGCGCTTTCGGCGGGCGTGCTGATCGCAGTGTCGTGCGAGCGCATTGTCATGGCACCTTCTGCTGTGATCGGTGCGGCGGAGACAATTCCGAATGACGAGAAAACGCTGGCTACATGGGTCGGCATACTCAAATCGGCAGCGGAGGCGCGCGGACGCGACACCACGTTGGTGGCGGCGATGGCAGACAAGCGCATCGCGATTGACGGCGTCACAAAGGCGGATGAGCTGCTGACGCTGGGGGCACAGGAGGCCGAAAGCCTTGGGCTTTCGCACGGAACCGCATCCGGCATCGACGAGGCCTTGAAGCGGCTTGGGTATACGGATGCTGCGGTGAGCGAGAAGCCGATGAGCTTTGCCGCAAAGGCTGCGCAGTTTCTCACCTCAACAACGGTGGCGAGCATACTTTTCCTTGCGGCCATCGTTTGCATGGGCATTGAGATATTCACGCCGGGTTTTGGGCTGTTCGGTGCTTTGTCCATCTTGTTTTTCGGGTTGTATTTCGGCGGCGGCTTTTTGGCCGGATATGCCGAGTGGTGGTCGGCAGCGCTGTTCGTGTTTGGCCTTGTTATGGTCGGCATCGAGATTGCCGTGCCGGGGTTTGGTGTGTTCGGCATCCTCGGAATCTTGGGCATAGGGGCGGGGCTGCTTTTTGCCGCGAAGGATCTCGGGTCGTTCATCATCATATTCGCCACGGGTGTGGCGGGCAGCGCGGTGCTGCTGACAATATTGTATCAACTGTTCAAACGGTTCGGGCTGCTGAGAAAAGTGGTGCTTTTTGGCGGCATGCAAGCTGAGGAGGGCTTCACAAGCCATGAGACGGCCGAAAGCCTTGTGGGGCAAGAAGGCGTTGCCGAAACGGATTTGCGGCCAGCGGGCTTTGCGCGCATCGGCGGGGTAAGGCTGGAGGTTGTCTCAAATGGTGCGTACATCGTGAAGGGCAGCGATATTAAAGTGGTTAGCCATACGCCGGGACGCGTGGTGGTGGATTACAAAAATTAAGAATTAAGAATTAAGAATTAAGAATTAAGAATTAAGAATTAAGAATTAAGAATTAAGAATTAAGAATTAAGAATTAAGGATTAAAAGACAGCAGTCCTGCTGTTACAGAGTGTCGATAAACCCCATTCATGCTTGCATTAAAGTGACTATTCTCGTCATTCTGAGTACGGCTTTTGCCGGACGAAGAATCTGTTTGTCTTTCGGATGCCGGTTAACAGATTCTTCTGTCCCTTCGCTCCTCACTGCACAGTGGACTGAATGACCAAATCAGTGACTTTCCATAGCAATGACTAAACGCAATTTTATCGGCAGCTCGGAAGGAAGACTATGAGGCTTCCTTCTTTTTTTATTGCCGTGCGCATATTAATAATCGGGGTTTTGAATGCAACCAAAAACGTATTGCCGGAGAAAACGATTTTGAGCCGATTGAGCGACATCAAAAAAAGCATTGTACAAAAGTTTGAGCTTGCGCCCGAGGCGGTGGGCTGCCTGCGCCTTACGGTAATCGACAACACCAACGTGTATATCGAAAACCACAAGGGCATTTCAGAATACACACAAAAATGCGCCGCCATCAACGGCGGTGCCTTTGTCATCATCATCAGCGGCAGCGGGTTGCATCTGGAACGCTTCGGACGAGACAACGCCGCCATCAGCGGTGATATCCGCTCTATCCAGTACGAAATTTTGAGATAAGAGGTGGCATCACGCCTTGAGAATATGGAAATTAATTGCCGGATATGTTATGATACGCGTGGAAGGTCTCTCGCCGGAGAGATTACTCAATATCGCAGCGCAGGCGGGCGTGACAGTTTACGATGTGGAGCGCGTCTCGTATACGGTGCTGCGTGCTGCGCTCAGCGCACACGGATACCGAAAGCTTAAAAAGGCTGTGCCGGAGAAATACAGTGTTGTCATAGAAAGAAAAGCAGGCGCGCCTTATGGTTTGAAACGGCTTTCTGCGCGAAAAGCACTGTTGATCGGGCTTGCGGCTTTAAGCGCCGTGGTTTTCATCACATCGCTTTTTGTATGGGATGTGCGCATAACGGGTATAGAAAAACGTGAAGCGCTCAAGCTGGAAAAGGAACTGCAGCCGCTCGGTGTTTTTATCGGAGCGTTTAAGGGCGGCGTTGACTTGAAGCAGATTGAAACGCGGCTCATGGTGAACCATGATGAGTTCGCCTGGGTGAACATCAAGCTAAAGGGTGTGACTGCGCAGGTTGAAGTGGTACCGGCCATTCTCCCGCCTGAGGTGGTGGACGATTCACGCCCGTGCAGCATTGTAGCGATGAAGGACGCGCTGATTGAAAGTGTGACGGCGCTGAATGGACGGGCGGCGGCGGCCAAGGGGCAGACGGTGCGTGAGGGCGATGTGCTGATATCGGGCCTGATATGGGACGAAGGGCTCACAAGGTTGATGGTTGCGGCGCGCGGAGAAGTGATCGGCAGCGTGTGGTATCAGGCCAAGGCGAGTGCAGCAACTCTGAAGCAAACAAGGGTGCCCACCGGCAAAACACAAACACAGCGCGTTATTTCGATCGGCCGGGATACGTCCGCCGTGGATGCGCCGTGCTTGTTTGATGAGTACGATACCGACGTACTCGGCACCTACAACGTTGTCGGGTTGTTTTTGCCCGTGAAGGTGGTCACACTCAAGCACAGTGAAGTGGTCATCAAGCAGCTGCCAATATCGTTGCCGGTGCTGAAAGCCACGCTGGAGGAAAGCGCGTTTTTTAAGGCGGAGGAGAGTATACCGCAGGATGCTAAGGTTGTGGGGCATGAAACGGTGTTTGAAGAAAAAGACGGCATACTGACGGCAACGGTTTACGTTCAAACACATGAAAATATCGGGAAGGTCGTCTATCTGGAGGAATAATTTGGACAATTGCAATGTAGAACTCGGCATCGAGGTTGATAATATCGAGCAGTTGATCGCGCTGTTCGGCGCATTTGATGAGAACTTAAAGGCCATCGAAAAAGAGACAGGCGCCAACATCATATCAAGAAACACGCATGTGGCGATATACGGGCGCAGCGAAGACGCACAGCTTGCCAAGACCGTGGTGGACAAGCTGTTAAACATGATCAAAAAGAACGAGAAGATTGATTTGTCGCGCATTCGCTATGCGGTGGAGCTGGCAAGGGAAGGCAATGCCGACGCAATCGAGGAGATCATGACGGACGTGATTGCGATTACGAGCAAGGGGCGTCAGGTGAAAAGCCGCACGATCGGGCAGAAGCGCTATGTGAAGGCCATGCGTGAAAACACGGTGGTGTTCGCCATTGGCCCTGCGGGCACCGGCAAAACGTATCTTGCGATGGCGATGGCTGTGGTGGCGCTTAAGAACAAAGAGGTCGAGCGCATTATACTCACGCGCCCTGCGGTGGAAGCGGGTGAGAGCTTAGGGTTCCTGCCCGGGGATCTTCAGACAAAGGTAGATCCGTACCTGCGGCCGCTATACGATGCGCTGTATGAGCTGCTCGGCGGCGAAACGTTTGCGAAGCTCTCGGAACGCGGTATGATAGAAGTGGCTCCGCTTGCCTATATGCGCGGGCGCACGCTGTCCGACGCGTTTATTGTGCTGGATGAAGCACAGAACTGCACCGAAGAGCAGATGAAGATGTTTCTAACGCGCCTCGGCGAAAACGCACGCATGGTGGTGACGGGTGATATTACGCAGATCGATCTGCCCAAGGAGAAAAAGAGCGGGCTCAAGCAGTGCGTCAGCATTCTGGAGGGCATAGAGAACATCAGCGTGCAGTATTTGACGCATAAGGATGTGGTACGCCACGCGCTTGTGCAGAACATCATAAGGGCCTATGAGAGGTATGAAAAAAACGTTCGGAGGTAGATTCATGGCAGCCAATCCGCTGAAAAGAAGGCTTGTGCCCAAAAGGCAGCTGCTCGCGTCCGCATTGATTGGGTTTGTCACGCTGGTCATTGTGTTCGTGTTGATTGCGCTCTCCATGACACCCGTTCAGTATGATATCGCCGCCGGAGATGTGGCACCCGCTACGATTACAGCGAGCCGCGAGGTGACGGATCATATTTCGACCGACGCCGCGATTGTCAAGGCGCGTGCGGAAGTCCCGCTGATGTACACGATGGATACGGGCGTCACAACGCAGGTTCATCAAAGCATAGAAGATTATTTCGCCCACGCGAAGACGGCTGTTGAAGGATTACGCGACGCGTATATCACAGCGCAGGTGAAGGAATCGGGCTACAGCTATTCGCGTGATTATTTCCTCGGACTATTCGACCCGGCGGCGGTGGATTGGGCAGCGTTTCTTGCCGATCAGCACAAAGAGGATGTGAGAGCGCTGCTGTCTGATTACGCCATGACAGATGATGCGATTGTGACACTGGCTGCGATGGATACGCAGTCTGTACAGGAAATGGCTGATGTTGTGGGCGGCATCGTGAATGCATCGCTGGAAAACGGCGTTCGTGAGGAGAACGTGCGCAGTGAGAAGATGGATGTGCAATCCGCGATCAAAGCGTTGTATCCCGAGATGAGCGGGTACATCGCCTATTTCCCGGTTGATAAAAGCTTCAAGGCCAATATGCTCGTGGATAATGAGGCGACAGAGCTGGCGCGTGAAGAGGCAGCTGCCAAGGTGCAGCCGGTAATCTACAAGCAGAATCAAACCATCGTCAATTCAGGTGAGGTGGTCACCAAGGAGCAGCTTGCGGTGCTGCAGGAGCTGGGGCTGGTCGGCGGCAAGGATGTCAATTACGCGCTGTACGCCGGGCTGTTTTTGCTGCTGGCGCTTGTGTTCGCCGTGTATGCGGCGTATCTGTATCAGTTTGAAACTGAGCTGCTCACAGATACGCGAAAGCTGTTTGTCATTGCTGCCGTGGTGGTGGTGGTGGCGCTTTTTGGTGTGGCTTTTTCGAGGCTGGATACGCGCATAATCCCTGCGTTTTTCGGCACGATGCTTGCTTGCGTGCTCGTTTCGCAAAGAAGTGCGCTCGCGCTTAACGTCTTTTTCGCGTTTGTGCTGGGTATGATCACATCATGGCAGTCGGGCGTGATGAGCGTGACGATGCTCGGCAGCATGATGATGACGATTGTGGGCGGCTCGGTGAGCGTGCTTGTGCTGTATCGGCCGGGGCACCGATCCTCGCTGATATTCGCGGGGCTCGCAGGCGGTGCGGCGAGTATGCTGGTGACGGCGTTGCTTAGCATCATCGGATCGGTCAATATCGTTTGGGACAAGCTGATGATCGACTGCGCGTTTGCGGTGGGCAGCGGGCTGCTGGCCGGCGTGCTTGGCGTGGGAACACTGCCGATATGGGAAGCGGCTTTTCGGATATCCACTCCGGCAAAGCTCTTGGAGCTGTCCAATCCGAATCATCCATTGTTAAAACGGCTGACGATTGAAGCGCCGGGTACGTATCACCATAGCATTTTAACGGCGAATCTCGCGGAAGCCGGGGCCGACGCGGTGGGCGCGAACGCTCTGCTGTGCCGCGTGGGCGCTTATTTTCACGATGTGGGCAAGCTGAAAAATCCGCGCTATTTCAAAGAAAACCAGAAGGGCGAGAACCCGCACGACATAATGGACCCGGCCGAAAGCGCCAAGATTATTGTGAACCATGTGCCTTACGGGCTGGAGCTTGCCCATCGATACAAACTGCCGCGTGATGTGCAGAAGATTATAGCGCAGCACCACGGAGACAGCCTGGTACCGTACTTCCGCCATAAGGCCGAACAGTGCGGCAAGCCGATAGACGACGCAATGTTCAAATACCCGGGCAGTAAGCCGTCTACCAAGGAAAGCGCGATCGTGATGCTCGCGGATATTGTGGAAGCCGCTGTGCGCACACTCGATGATCCCGATAGGGAGCAGGTGAAGGACATGATCGACAAGCTGATTCGATCAAAGTATAACGATGGACAGCTGGACGAGTGTCCGCTGAACCGGCGGGACCTTAACTCAATCGCCAAAGCGTTTTTGCATATGTACGAAGGCGCGCTGCATGAGCGCGTGAAATATCCGGATCAGGAGTAAACAATGCTGAAAATAGACCTCATTTGGCAAGGAACCAAAAAAGACAGGGCCATCAAGCACGCCGCGTTAAAAGCAGCCCGCACAGCAGCCAAGTGCGAGAAGAAATCGGGCGGCGTATCGCTGCTTTTTACGAACGACGAAGATATCCATGCGCTGAACAAAGAATTTCGGCAGGTTGATAACCCGACGGATGTGCTGTCGTTTCCGTCTGACGAGCCGGGGTTCCTGGGGGATATCGCAATCTCTGTCCCGTGCGCCGTCAGGCAGGCGCAGGAATACGGCCACTCGGTGGAGCGTGAAATTGCGTTTTTAACAGTGCACGCGATGCTGCACCTGTTTGGCTACGATCATATGAACGAGAATGACGAAGATGTGATGCGCAGCCGTCAGCGCGATATATTGGCTGCTGCGGGGATGGAAAGGTTATGACGGATATTGAACTGCTGGGCAAGGCCAAAGCCGCCAAGGAGGGCGCATACGCCCCGTATTCGCGGTTTAGGGTGGGTGCGGCACTGCTTGGCAAGAACGGCAGCGTATACACCGGGGCCAATGTGGAGAATGCGTCTTACAGCGTGACGTGCTGTGCGGAGCGTGTGGCGCTTTTTAAGGCGGTAACAGACCGCGAGCGAGATTTTGATGCCATCGCGGTGACGTCGGACTCAGACGAGATGACGTATCCGTGCGGTGTATGCCGTCAGGCGCTGTATGAGTTTTCTCCGGGTCTCACGGTGCTGGCCTCAAACAACGATTTGAAATATGAAAAGACAACGCTGGACAAGCTGCTGCCGCACGCATTTTCCGGCAAAGAGATGGAGTAAAAACAAAGTGGAACATAAATCGGCATTTATCGCTATCGTCGGGCGGCCCAATGTGGGAAAATCGACAATTATGAACCGCATCGTGGGCGCGAAGGTTGCTATCGTATCCAAGAAGCCGCAAACAACGCGCAGCCGTATTTCGGGTGTGGTGACAGGCAAGGATTATCAGATGGTGTTTCTCGATACACCCGGCGTGCACGCGCCGCGCACCAAGCTGGGAGAATACATGGTGAAAACAGCGCTGGATTCGGCGCGCGATGTGGAGGCGATTCTCTTCATGGTTGACGCACAGCGCGGGGTTGATCAAGAAGACATAGAACTGCTTGGAAGGCTGCTGAAGGGCGGGCTGCCCATTGCGGCGGCCGTGAATAAAACAGATGCGGCGGGCAAACAGAAGAGCCTTGAGGAGGCACAGAAGCTCAAAGACGCGGGGCTTGACGGTGAGCCGTTTTTGATATCGGCGAAAAACGGAGATGGCGTGGATGAGCTGCTGGCTCACTTGAAGCAATACCTTGTACCGGGGCCGAAATATTACCCGGACGACGAATACACAGATCAGCCCGAGCGCATTATCGCGGCGGAGATGATACGCGAGAAGGCGCTGCGTTTGCTGCAGGAAGAGGTGCCGCACGGCATCGGCGTGTT
The DNA here is from genome assembly GCA_023412005.1 of Bacillota bacterium. Lineage (GTDB taxonomy): Bacteria > Bacillota > Clostridia > Christensenellales > SZUA-584 > SZUA-584. The sequence goes on along the minus strand of JAEYOE010000002.1, from coordinate 17,083 downwards.
TGTGAACAGCGTGAAGCAGCGCGAAGACAAGGACATCGTGGATATATCGGCAACCATTATCTGCGAGCGCGAGACGCACAAAGGCATTATCATCGGGCGCGGCGGCAAAATGCTAAAAGCCATCGGCACCGAAGCGCGGAAGGACCTTGAGATGCTGTTTGACAGCAAGGTGTTTTTAGAGCTTTGGGTGAAGGTGGAGGAAGGCTGGCGCGACAGCATGCGCGTGATGCGCGAGCTGGGCTACGAATAGGCAGACACTTGTAGGGGCGTTTATGAAACGCTAGAGGAACGGTGATACTTGAGACATGAAAAGTAGGGAACGCCCCCCGCCTGTGCCCCGAATGGGGTATGTCGTTCCGCTATAGGCACGCCAAGGATGTCGTGCCCTACGTCAGAATGTATCGTTAATTGAATCGTAGGGGCGTTTATTAAACGCCCGGGGAACGGTCGAGACCGTTCCCTACAAAGTTCGAAACAATCCTTCTGAATCGTAGGGGCGGGTCTTGACCCGCCCGTGTTAGCGATTATCGGTCGATCCTCAGTCAGCTTTCGCTGACAGCTCCTTTTTAAAGGAGCCATTACTGTTGTTAGTCCGGCAAGCCTCCTTTATTAAAGGAGGTGGCACGCGTAGCGTGACGGAGGATTGCCTGACGCGGGAGGTAGGCACGCCAGGGATGTCGTGCCCTACGACAGAAATAATATTGTTAATTGAATTGTAGGGGCGTTTATTAAACGCCCGAGGTACGGTCGAGACGTTGCCTGCAAATTCGAAATAGAAGAGTTCGAGGACAAACCTTTTTTATTAAACGAGGTGGCACGCGTAGCGTGACGGAGGATTGCCTGTGAGGAGCACATAAAACATGGAACGCAGCACAATGGCCGTGGTGATACGCACGGTTGACTATAACGACAACGATAAAATGGTGACGCTGCTAACCAAGGATTACGGGCGCATGTCTGCACGAATCCGCGGATGCAAAAAGCCCGCGTGCAAGCTGTTTTCTGCCGCGTCTCTTTTTTGTTGCGGCGACTATACTTTTTTCGAAAAAGACGGGCGATATGGCGTGAAGGGCTGCGTGATCAGCCGCACGTTCGCGCTGCAGAACGATTACGAGGCGTTTACCGCCGCGTGCTTCATTGCGGATGCGGTGGACAAGATGGTGCAGGAAGACGATGTGCACTCCGGCTTGTTCACACTGACGGTGAACGCGCTGTTCGCGCTGGATACGGGAGCAGCCCCGCCGCGCACCGTGCTGTGCTGGTTTTTGCAGCGACTGCTGCATATTGAGGGTGTGTATCCGAGCTTCGGTATGTGTGCGGCCTGCGGCAGTGAACCGCCTCTTGTGAAATTCTCTGCGGAGCAGGGCGGGGCCCTTTGCCCGGTTTGCGCGCGCGGCATCAAGGGCGATAACATCGACGACGCGTTTTTGAACGCACTGCGTCTGCTGGCGCGTACACAGGCAAAGGATATTGGGAGCCTTCGTATCGGCGATGATGTGCAAAAACGCCTAAGCGCGGCGCTGATTGCGTATTTGGAGCATGTGCTGCAGCGCCCCTTGAAAACGGCACGCTATCTTTGCAGCGGTATAGAAAAAGCCGCCGAGATTAACGATAATTGAGCCATCATGTGTCTTGACATTACCGTTCACATATGATAAAATTCCGTTCTGTCGGTTGCTCGATAGAGCTCGGCTTTTCGCGGCTGACTATGTGCGCCTGTAGCTCAGCAGGATAGAGCAACGGCCTTCTAAGCCGTGTGTCCAGGGTTCGAGTCCCCGCAGGCGCGCCATATACGGTGCCTCAGAAAGGTGGCTTTTTGAGGCGGATCATGGTGGGTATAGCTCAGTAGGTTAGAGCGCCAGGTTGTGGCCCTGGAGGCCGTGGGTTCGAATCCCACTACTCACCCCACTTTTTTACTCCGTTTGCCGATGGGGTGTAGCCAAGCGGTAAGGCACGGGACTTTGACTCCCGCATTCGCAGGTTCAAATCCTGCCACCCCAGCCAAACTTTCAAGAACACATTTGAAAAAGCTTTCGGGCTTTTTTTATTTTTGCTGATGGTTAACCGGTTCTGGAATTGACCAACATAACTGTATCAATCGCATAATTGCGATTTGACGCATAAACAAAAACAAAAAAAGCCAGCTCCTTTGAGTGAAGACGGCGTATGGTTGTTAATAAAGGTATTTATGTCATTCCGTTGGAGCGTAAGCGATCGACTACGTAGTGGAACGGAATTCCCTTCTGCAAAGCGTTTCCCATGGGATTCCTCGACAGGCTCGGAATGACAAAATAGGAATTATCGACAGTATGCGCCATCTCCCTTTAGTGAGACGGCGTCAATCTGCAAAAATCGCTTTGAACGCATACTGCATAAGAAAATAAATGCTTATACAAGTGTGCTTCATCAGTCGCCTGTCGGCGACAGTTTCTCCGCAAGGAGATGCTTATTCGGTCAAAGCATCATCCTTTAACAGCATGAATAATACCGATCAACTCCTGTTTAGTCAGTATCTTCGGCACCGGATACAGCGGATTGATCTCGCGGTAAGCGCGCTGCGCAATGAGTTCGATATCTTTCTCTTCAATTTGCGGTATGTGTTCTTGTATATTCATTCTCTGATTCATGCTCATCACGGCGTCGATAAAGTTCTCGGCCTTTTGAGCTGTGCTGTCTCCTTCGGAAGATAAACGAACCAAATCCGCAAGCTTTGCAAGCGGCTTGTGCGCGGATGCACCATAGCTTTTCAGCACATACGGCAGTATCACCGCATTGGCAAGGCCGTGCGGCGTGGCATACAGCCCGCCAAGCGCATGCGCAATGGCATGCACAGTACCCACATACGCACGTGTGAATGCGACACCCGCATAATAAGAGGCAAGCTGCATTTGTTCCCGTGCTTTCATATCCGTGCCGTTGTTGTAGACGTTTTCAAGATTCTCGAAAACCAGTGTGACGGCCTTTTCAGCCATGTCGCGTGTTTCGCGCGTGTTGCTGCGCCCGATGTAAGCCTCCACGGCGTGCGTCAGCGCGTCCATACCGGTGGTGGACGTGATATGCGGCGGCAGGCCGAGCGTCAGCGCAGGGTCGAGAACGGCATAGCGGGGAATCAGCGACAGATCGTTCAATGCGTACTTTTCGTGCGTACGGCTGTCGGTCACCACGGCGGCCAGCGTGGTTTCGCTGCCAGTTCCGGCGGTGGTGGGAACGGCAAACAGCATCGGTGTGCGTTTGCGAATTTTAAGCAGCCCTCGCAGCTGTGTGATACTCTTTTTGGGCCTTGCCACACGCGCGCAAACGCCCTTTGCGCAGTCTATCGGAGAGCCGCCGCCAAAAGCGATAACAGCCTCGCAGCCGTTTTTCTTGTATAGAGCGAAGGCCTCTTCAATATTATCGATCGTGGGGTTTTGCACCGTTTTGTCGTACACAATGGCCTCAATGCGCAGGCGGCTGAGCCCTGAGACAAGGCTGTCGGTCAGGCCGAGCGTGGAGAGAACCGAATCTGTGACAATCAAAACGCGGTTGATTCGCTGCTCTTTAATCAGCTCGGGGAGCTTATCAATGCTGCCGGGCCCTTTCAGCAGCTGCGGTTTACGCCACGGCATAAAATAGGTAGCGGCCCTCATCAGAATTTGAAAGATCCGGCAATAAAGTTTATACATCGTATGGCTCCTCCTGCTTCGATTTGATTGAGATGGGGCGTGTTGTTTTTGTTGGTTACATGTTTGTATATGTGTATGTTTGCTTTATGCATCGCAACGGCGGAAATGGTTGTTAGCAAAGCTAACAATCAACTGCAATTCAAATATATCGGTCGTCTGCTTCTTTGTCAACGGAAAAGGAATGAAAGCGGCATTCGGTGTCTGTCCATCAGGAAACTAAAAATAATGAATTTTGAGGGTTTACAAAATAAAAACGCTTGTGCTATAATCGTTCGGCAGGGTTTGAGACGGCATGCATGAAATCGGCTAAGGAGCAAGTCAAAGCACTCACTGCCCAACAACATTTTTGATATGACCCACTAGCTCAGGCGGTAGAGCACTTGACTTTTAATCAAGGTGTCCGGAGTTCGAATCTCCGGTGGGTCACCAAAGCAATCTAATCCGAACCCACTCTTTATTGGAGAGGCGTTCGGATTTGTTCTATTCATTGGCACCTCTTATAAGAAAAACAGGAGGGGCTAAAATGAAAAAGGACTTATGCAACACATCTAGGATCGGCCGGTATGGCAGGATGCGGCTGGAATTCATCAAGCAGGAGCGACAAGAGCTTTACTCTCAGCTTCTTTTCTCGGCCGGTCTGGAGGAATACCTTGTCGATATCAATGACCGCGTCAAAGAGCGCATATGGGACTTAACCCAACAGATTGCGCGCAGACAGGGCATCAATGAAGAACTGAAAGCGCGTGACCAGATGGCTTGGATAGGTGCTATGAACGCCATCAAAGCGGAGGCTGAAGAAATCGCGATTGAGATCGTATGTGAGTAATGTTTTAATATCAAGTTTTACTATCGGTTGCATAAATAATGCAAGAAATACAGAGATAATCGCAAATAAAACGAGTTGCAACAAGTTGCAACTCGTTTTATTTTAACAAATGAGGATTGATATTTACGTATAACGCCATTTAATCGCAGAATATGAGGAGATGTTAAATCGGTGTTGCCGGAATATAAATTGGATTCGTTCCCTGTCTATTTATGCTGATATAATAAATTCAAATACACAATATGTTGTATATACTAAACGAATAACGCAAAAATTTATACAACATACAACAATGTGCACTTTACATTACTGAGCGAATAGTTTATAATATGGTATATGTTAGGAGGTGAACAATATCCATGGATCAAAATGAAAGTCTTAAGGTTTTGGTTGTTCTGGCTAAACGTATCTTGTCGGAGCTCGAACTGCTTACCTCTACTACAAAAGCAGCGGCATTAGTGCGTTTTCAAAACGATGTTTTAGGAACGGAACTCCAACGAAAAATTTATGATGCAATCGATGGTGAGAAGGACTCGCATGCGATTGCGGCTGCCACGGGAGCATCGCCACGAGCGGTACAACTCCTTATAAAAGATTTGCAGGAAAAGGACTTAATCGAGGTTTCGAGGAAGTCAAACGCCTATATTCCAAGCAAATCAGTCGCAAAAATAGCAACTTACTATGCAAAGCTAGATATTATGAATGCTGGAGGTGGCAACAATGGATAAGAGTCGTAATCTTGAAGAAATGTTCGCTGAGTTTCTCAAGATATATAAATTCGTTAATCATACTCAAGTCATGGAAGCTATAAACGCCGAACTGAATGATGATACTAAGAAGAAAGTATATGAACTGTCTGACGGGGATCGATCAACCCGTGATATTCAAAAAGTAGTCGGTGTCACGCCACCAACTATAACTGGATATTGGAAACAATGGGCTCTAAAAGGCCTTGTTATTCCTGCACAGCGTAAAGGAAGATATAGAGCCGCATTTGATCTTACTGAATATGGGCTTTCAGTAATAAACACTATTGAAGAAGGGGGAAACGAGTAATGGGCGATTTTGATGCAATGATACTCGAAGAACTTGTCCAAATACGGAGGCTTTTGACCATCTTATCTCAGGACAAACTGCAAAGTTTTAACGAGAGTATAGAGAAGAAGTATTTAACAACCGACCAGCGCCGAAAGATGTATGAAATGTTTGATGGAGATAATTCATACAAAGTTATTGCTGACACCGTGAAATTTTCCTCCGAGGGCGTCAGGAAATTTGCCGTCCAGCTTGAACAAGTAGGCCTCGTTGAATTGGTGACAGCTTCGAATGGAAAAACAAAAAATCCTAAAAGGGTTTTTTAAAAGGAGGGCAGTAACTTATGAGTGAAATTTCTAAGGAGAATTTCCAGAAACTCACGGAAGACTTAATTCAAGTCAAGAATGATGTAAATACTATTAAAGCCAATACACAGCTAAATGCCAACATTTTATCGTTAATACATAGTAGCGACATTATCGATGTTGTGTTTGATGTCGCAAATTCTGAACGTTTATGCAAAGCTTTGATTGTCTGTAAAAAACCCACAACAGCAAAGGAATTATGTGATGCTTTAAGTATTAAACAACCCAATATCAGACGTGATGTTTTAAGCAAATTACTCGATAAATCGCTGTTAATATTACATGATGATAAAGCAAGACGGGAGTCATATTTACGCGTTGGGTATTTAGATTTAATTGGATTCGATAAATTGGCCGTCAAAAAATACCCAAATCTTAAAGAGATAGTGTAGAATGGACATAATCTTGATTTTATTTTGGTCATTTTTACTTTGTCTTATTGTGGGATTGTTAATATTCACTTTCCCAATTTCGTTAACCCGAGATACCATGAAGAAAGGCGTTCGGAAAGCTCAGTTAAGATTCATCATAATAACTGCAATTGTTAGTATTGTAGCAATTGTGCTTTATAGATATCTTTCGTTGTCAATTGCCTGCATTGAGATAACAACTTCTTTAATGATTATCCCGTTGATTGCTTGTGTTGTTTTTTCCGCATTACTTTATTATCCTTCGATTAGGATTTTAGTAAAGATGAAAATGGGTGATCAAAAAATAATTGATCAGATTGTTGCTTATATTTTCAAATCTGCGTACTGCGACAAAGCCGAGCGTAACACAGCCCTTACAGACTTAAAGGCATTCTTGCAAGAAAACGAACCATTTATTAAACAGTATGGCTTGGATATTCATTTGGCAGAGTATATAAATCATACGACGTTTACAGCAACGAACAAACCACCCGAAAGTATGATCAACTGTGTTTTAAATAAATGTGACCAAGTTAAGCATGAAATTGATCATTTTGAATGTCTACCGTTCCCGAATATTGGTCTTGTATTATCATTTGTTTTTTCTACTGCGCTAACCATTGTTTTGTCAATCATAACCAATACTCTTTAACAATAAAAAAGGGAGAGCCGACCATTATCGGCTCTCCCTTTTGCTACTTGGGTTCGGCTGCTTCCTTTGCCACTTGTATCTTGTTTTGTTGTTTTCTCCACTCCGCGAATTCTCTTTGCCCTACGTTGCTCTCAAAATACGCCAGTATGGCAGGATATATACAGCGGGCAAACGACTCGATAACATGGTCGGGAACCTCCGGGGCCGGTTTCTTATCGGGCATGAGTCCGACTCCTGAATGTCAGTGTTGTGTAATTCATAAAACCTCCGTATTCAATTGTCAAAGATCATCGTTCGCGTTCATCGCGACGTTTGACGCTGCGGCGCATCAGACGCCGCGATTCACGTTCCTCTCGGTCCCTTGAGAATATATCTGCAAAGATCGCTTCAACTCTTTGCGGTGCTAACCGCATGGCTTCTTTGAAATCTCTCGTACCCATCACTAATCTAGTGAGCTTGTCATCCAAATCCCATAACCGGGTGGTTGCACCCTGTAGCTCCCGTTCAAGAGAATGAATTCTGCCACGCGATAAAACGCCCTCCTTTGCGAGTGATATCACCTCCTTGTAGTCCTGCTCGGCTAGGGTCACCTTGCCAAACACCTTTTTCCGGCCCAGCTCATCAAGCTCATGGAATGCCTTGCTGGTCTGTCGCTCCACGGTCAGCTGCTTCGAAACGGCAGATAACTCCTTTTGCTGCGCCTCAACTTGCTTTTCAATATGGGCCAGCTTTGCGTTGTCCTGTTGTATTTTGAAATCCAAGACAGACAGGTGCTGTGTTGTGCTGCCGCGAATACCGCGTTCAAAGTCCTTGAATCCGGTTTGCTTCATGTGCTCAAAAAACCTGTCCTGTAAAAGTGAGTAGGATGGAATCAACACAACCTTTCCGTTCTCAGACCGTATTGGCTCACCGTTTTCATCAACGGCTTTAACGGACGCCCACTTCTTAGAATGGCTGACCTGATGAATCACTTCCTTGACCGTGCCAACCAGCGCCTTGTCCTTGCACCTTTTTGACCATCGTATTTCTTTGTCAACAACGGGGATGTACACGACGTGCAGATGATAGTGATATATATCCCGGTTAAGCTCCTCTGAAAGGCTCTTATTGCGTTCATCAGCGTGCATGACTGCCGAGAGGATGTATTGCTCTCCGCCCACTTCCTGCACAGCCATTTTGTATGCCTCGGCGAAAAAATCCGCAGCATATTCGTAGCCACCATGTTGTTCAAAGTACGATGTGTTGACGTCAAACACCATTTCTGCAAAAACATCCGCATCCGGCTTTAAACCGCGTGTGCTGATCGTCCCATCTTCAAGAAGCTTGTCAAACACCTGTGTATATGTGCCGTTGCAGCTTTTATAACGGATATTGAGATGGCTTCTATCCTGCACAATGTCGGGATTTGAATAAATTTCGTTTTTGCGTTCATTGTGGCGCTCCCGAAGGGAGAAATTGCTGCGTTGATACGCTTTGTTGCGTACGACCGTACGGTCAACCTTGGAAATACAGCGTCACCTCCTTTCATCATCGACGCTGGGGGGCGGACACTTCCGCAGGAAGTGTATTACCCACTATGACACTTTCAGACGAGCTGAAAGATGCCATGTGGGCGCTCCCGCGGGGCTCTGCGAGGCTGGAATAATGACCGACTTTTTGCAAAATCCCCGCTAATAATCAACCCGCTAAAAACAAAAAATGCACCATCGTGGTGCAAATGCCCGCTTCGTATTACAGAAATATGCACCATCATGGTTCATATCTCGTCCAGCGAGGTTAACAGCGCGTACGGCAGATCGGACAGGCTCTCCGTTATCTGCAAATTAGTGGTTGTGATCTTTGTGACGGGAGCAGATAAAGAAATACCATTTAATGCATTCGTTATGACCCGTCGTATCGTTTCCTCCAAACGGTTATCCTGCTGCACTTGAAGGATACAATCAATCACGTATTCGCTACGTCGTTTGCCAGACTGGGCAGAGAAGAGATCAAGAGCATCGCGGTGGCGCGGGTTTTCCATGTCGAATGTCAGATAACGTCTTTCCCGCATACCGTCACCCCAATAGGAGCTTGTAGCCCTCAGCGTTGGCGAAGCGATCAAGAATTACAATGGTGTTGATCTCTCGCGAATGAAGCCGCTGCCCCAGCAGTTCCGCACCACCGCCCACAAACACGACGGGCAGCTTCAAATCAAGCCCGCGTTCGCGTAAGGCGTTAAGCAGTTCCTTCAGGTAATGCTGCATACGGCGTTCTACAATCATCTGTATCTTCTCTTTTTCAGCGTGTTGAATTTTCTCCTGCATAGCATCGGCAATCAACGCGTCCGATAGGATAATGTTTTCCTGCTGTAACTCACCACGAATGTCGTTGAACAGCGTGATCGTTCCCATACGCAAGCTCACACAGCTCCCTCTGTCCACTTTGAAATCGTGTAGCGTCAGAATATCCACGGTGTATCCGCCGATATCCACCAGCGTGATGTTGTTGTATTCCTTCAACTGCTGATAATACTTACAGAGCGCGGCATGACCTTGTGCGAACACCTTGCAGTCTGCGATATGACAGCGGTAATCTGCATCCTCGAAACGGAAGCGAATATCATCCCGAAGGAAATATTGGCGAAACACGCTCTTCTGTGTGCCGTAGATGTCGATGGGCAATCCCACGCCAAGCAATATATCGGCAGCGGATGTGCCTGCGATCCTCATGGCGTTGGCGATGGCGGGAAGCGTCAGGATGAAGGTGTCATCTTCCTTTGTCTTTTCCTGCTGGAAGCTCATGCGTTTGCCGCCGATGGCATAATATGCGTCCTCGTAGAATAGCTGCATATCGCTGGTGATGAACTCTCTGTCGCTCACGGCGAACCCCGACGCATAGAGCATCCGCTCCGAGGACTTCGTGTTGTAGTTCCCATTGTCGATTCCGATTTTGAGTACCGTCATGTTGTGACCTCTCTTTCTTTCATTGTTCTTGGGCATATTAAAAAACGCCTCCCCGTAAGGGAAGACTGCCGTCAAGCTGTAATATTAATCGTTTAGAAATTCTCTGAATCCTTGCTGCTCGTCCGCATAGTTGAGATACTGTCCGGCGATCCGGCTGATACGTTTCAATACAGCGCTGTGCGTCTTATAGTCAAGCTCATCCGCAATCTCCTGATAGGTGGCTCCCTCGACCCGCATTTTCATTATCTCGCGGTCACGGGGCTTAAGCGTCTTATAGAAGTTTTCGGCGTCGATCTTGGCGCAGATCGCTTCCTCAAAGTCAGCGGTCGGATCGCCGACAAAATCGCCCGGCACCGCGTCCACGGCATCACTACTTTGGCCCTCAATTAATTGGTCGAGAGATACAGTCTTGAATCTGCTGCGCGTATGATGCCATTTGCGATAGAAGTCTATTTTGGTGTGGCTGTTGCGGGCGTCATAATCTTCAATGCACCGCATTTCCCGCACGGCTTGGATTAGCGGCATGAGGTTGTGTTCCTGAATGCCGCGTGTGCCGATATTCACCATGAGCTCTTGAAACTCATCCAACTCTACGGGTTCCCACTCGTGCTTTATCTCATTGACAAGATTATATGGCGTTATACCGCTCATATGCTCAAAGGCTTGCTCCCAGATTCCTGTGGCGTGTGCCAGCTTCCAGATCGGATCATCCCCTGAAAAACACTCCATATAAGTGGAGATGCCAAATGCCGGCCAAACGAAGTACGCCGTCAGATCACCTACAGCCTGTAAGAAGTAGTTGCTAGATACCTTATCAATCCATTCATTCTGCGTGAATATGCCGTGAACACTGCGCGGCATATCCGCAAGGCTGGGACATTCCTTGCGTAGCACATCTATTGGAAACAGATAAAAGAGCGGCAGAAATTCAAAATTAGGGAATTCAACAGGCGTGATCTCATTTTGATATGGATGATAGAACTTTATTCTCATGTACCCCTCCTTTTAGATTTTAGCTATTCTAATATAATACGTCAATATAATGCATAAATTGTTCCTGCGGTTTGAATGTTTTTTATAGAAGAATTGCAAGTGTGATGATATGGCTGTTTAACCGATATATATATCACATAGGTTGCGCATGCGATTGCTGTGGGTTCGGCGATGACATTCAGTTATATACCATAACTAAAACAGAAGATAGAAAATATGACCTTATATTAGGTGATAATAAATAACTTTTATGTTAGAATGATAGCGGGATTTACAATTCTATATAAATTAATTCTACCTTAATAATGAACTTCATGTAGGGGAAATACTATGGGTTTTAATCAACAACTATATAATGAACTGTATACATTACGTCAGCGGCTCAAAGATGATGGACGTTGGAGCAATGGGCGTGCTCCCATTGTTTGTACCGATGAGGCATTATTTGAAATAGTCCGTCTCTTGCCGCAAAAGATTAGTGACTTTACCGCCGTCTCTGGTTTGGGAAAAACATTTATTGAACAATATGCAGAGATTTTTCTTAAAACGATTTTGAAGCATTCCCAGGCATCTACTGCGAAAGGTCTTCAAATGAATAGTACAACATCAAGCACGCTCAAAGAACTTGAGAAAAAGCTTGTCAGTATCAATCGCCGCAATCGACTGCTTCATATGTCGCGGATAGTGAATAAGTATGCCTTTGATCTTTTTGATACACCTATTAGGTATGATCTACAGCAACTTCTTTTTGGTAAAGGTAAAAGCATGGTTGTTTGTGATGTTAAAGAACCTTCATCAGTTCGCGGACAAAGTGGAGAAGATAAATACCGAAAAATTGTTCAGCTTATTCGTGAAGTTAATAAGGATATGCGTGATAAAGGACACTATGACCTTTTTGTTGGATATCCATTTGTGCAGGGACGACTGGCAGGTGAAAACTTTGATATTAAAGCGCCTTTGGCTCTTTTTCCGGTTGTTGTTGAACGTGAGGCTCAGTATATTAAAATACAATTAGATGATACGAGAGATGCTATTTTTAATAATACACTTGTTCTGGCACATATGAAATTTAATAATATCAATCGGTCCCTGCCAAATGCAGTAATTGATGAAGTTTCTCCGGAGACTTTTATTCAGAATGTTAATGCCTTTTATAAAGAAAATGGAATTGAGCTCATTGATGCTAATGATGAATTAAACCATTTTATTGAATACCGTGCAAATGAATTTCCCAAATACCAATGTGGAGAGTTGCATTTAGTTCGAAATATAGTTCTAGGAAAATTTCCTACGTATTCAAGCTCTATTCAAAAAGACTTTAATGATATCATAGATAAAAACGAAATAAATTCTCTTGTGAACGATCTATTGCTTGAGCCGGACGACATTGATTATTATTCTGATAATTTCTCAGGCGAAACAGAAATTTGTATTGCTGATAAGCCGCTTGAAATCTCAGAGGAAGCACTTTTTTATATAAACGAATTGAATAGTGCACAGGAAGCGGTTCTTACTGCTACTGAGAAGCTTGATGAATTAGTAGTGCAGGGGCCTCCGGGTACGGGAAAGTCTCAAACGATTACAAGCCTTATTTCCGAATTTGTTAGCGCAGGTAAGACGGTACTTATGGTGTCGGAAAAAAAGACAGCATTAGATGTTGTCTATTCGCGTTTGGGCGATCTGTCCCGCTATGCTCTGATGATAGACGATGTTGGTAATAAGGATTTATTCTATCAGCAACTGGACCGAATGTTGCATCTTGGTGGAAGGCAGTTTTCAACGGTTGATCTACAGCAGCTTTCTCGTAGCATTGATGATAATGTGGCGCGTTTAGAACGCATAGCACAACAGTTATATGCAATTAATGAATTCGGGATAGAGCCATACAAACTCTATCTTATGAACGATAGAATTGACCTAGCTAACCCTGCAGCGTTAATAAAATATAAGGAAAATAAGGCTATTATACCCGAAACGTTATTATCCGTAAATTATAGCGAGTTAGAAGCGATGCATACTTCATTTGCGGATATAACGCTATCAAATAACCTTGATCAATATAGTACATATATTGAAAAGGCGCCGTGGCTTATTAATATCAAGGAAAATCTAACTGAATATGAATTAATTTTATTTGATGAAAAGCTCAATGCTTTATCCAAATTAATTGATGCATGGAAAGCAAAAAATTTGGTAGCGAGATTGTTTTTAAAAGGAAAAGTAAAGAAAGAAATTCGCATGGCATGTGATACATATTTATCGGTATTTGGAAAAGATTCAATACAATTAATACTGGCAAAAGCTGATTCAATTCGCAATAGTCTTACATACTATGCAGATTTTATTGAGCGCAAGCCTTTATATTTCCATATTTCTGATAATGAGCGAATGTATTTTAGTGTGATGCGGTCATTGTATCAAAGGGAACATAGCAGCTTATCGCAATGTAATGATGAGATATTTAATCAGATTATTTTTGAACAAATTCAAAAATTTGAAGTGGCAAATCGTGAGTTGTTCCAAAACATTGCTTCATTTGATAATATCATTTTGCTTCTAAGTAAGGCAATTGAAAAAAAACGAGAGCTTACCCGAAACAGGTTGGAACACATTTTTGCAGAGAGCATGAGTAATATTACTATGTCGAAAAGGCAAGGAGAAATTTCTCGTGTTGTCGAGAGTAGGCGGAAGTGGAGCGTTAATAAATTTATAAAGAAATTCGATTTTGAGCTTTTTAAAGGAGTAAAAGTATGGCTGCTTACTCCAGAGGTTGTATCAGAAATTATTCCTTTACAGGTAGGTTTGTTTGACTTGGTTATTTTTGATGAAGCTTCACAGATGTATGTAGAAAAAGGTATTCCATCGATCATTAGAGCAAAAAAAGTTGTTATTGCGGGGGATCACAAACAGCTTAGGCCATCTAATCTTGGGGCAGGTAGAATTGAGATAGATGAGGATTTATTAGAAGATGACGTTGAAATATCGGCCGCGCTTGAAGAAGAAAGTTTGCTAGATCTAGCCCGATTTAAATATAAAGATGTATTACTTAACTTTCATTATAGGTCTAAATATGAAGAATTAATTGCCTTTTCAAATTATGCTTTTTATAAAGGTCGCCTGTATGTTGCACCAAATGTAAATAAACCGGACAAGCCTCCAATAGAAGTTGTTAAGGTCAAAAATGCTGTATGGGTTAATCGATCGAATTTGCAGGAGGCACAAACGGTGGTCAACATGCTTAAGCAATTTTTTCAAACAAGGAGAAATAATGATACGGTTGGTATTATTACATTCAATAGCTCACAGCGTGATTTAATTGATGATCTTATTGATGACGAATGTGCGAAAGATCCTTCATTTAGTGCAACAGTAAAAACTGAAATTGGGCGTAAAGAAAATGGTGAGGATATAGGTCTATTTGTTAAAAACATTGAAAGCGTACAAGGCGACGAACGCGATGTCATTATATTTTCAATTGGTTATGCAAAAAATGAAAATGGTCGATTGGTACGTAATTATGGATGGCTTAATCAAAAAGGGGGTGAGAATCGTCTTAATGTTGCAATCAGTAGAGCAAAAGAAAAAGTATATATTGTTACGTCTTTTCATCCTGATGAACTACAAGTAGAAGATGCCAAGAATGACGGACCGAAAATTCTTAAGAAATATTTGCAGTATGCTTTTGCAATAAGTGATGAAGATAGAGAAACAGCTCAACAGATCTTATATTCGTTTGGGGATACAGAAGCTGATGCCTTAACGATTTCCTTTGATAGTGATTTTGAAAATCAGGTGTATGATGCACTTGTTGAACGAGGATATCAAGTTGAAACACAGGTTGGTATTGGAGGGTATAGTATTGATCTTGCGATAAAATGTGATGGGAGATATTTAATCGGTATTGAATGTGATGGGAGATTGTATCACAGTTCAAAATCTGCCAGAGAACGTGATTATCATAGGCAAAAGTACTTAGAATCAAGAGGCTGGCGTATTCACAGAATATGGAGTACAAATTGGTGGAAGAATCCTAAAATTGAAATACAGAAAATTTGTTCAGTGGTGGAATCGTTGTAGACCCCGCTAAAAGATAAAATAAAAAAGCGTGCGATTCCGTAATGAATAAAAAAATATATTGCCCTTGCGTATACATATAGAGTATTGACGGGAATACATGATATGTATATAATCGCATTAACGAGGTGTATATAATGAACATTGGAGAAAAATTACGTACATTGCGAGAGAGCTCTGCGTTATCTCAAAATGAAGTCGCGCGAAAGTTAGGGATCACACAAGCAAGTATTAATCGATATGAATCTGGTGTAGTGACCCCCACGGCCAGAGCTTTACTTTGGTATGCAGATTATTTTGATGTGTCCCTTGACTATATATTTGGTCGTACCGACCAGCCGCAAGGCAAGCTCTACGATTACCAGCCGGAAAAAATAAAAGAGAAGATGGCCAATAAGCAGGATTGGGATGAGTTTGTAGAAGCGTGCTTTGAGCCGGGCTCACCTATGAATGAAAGGCTCAAGGAAATGATACTAAAAATGGCGGGAGGGGATAAAAAATGAATGCCGTCATATACGCCCGCTATTCCAGCGATAACCAAAGAGAAGAATCCATAGAAGGCCAGCTTCGGGAGTGCAAAGAATACGCCGACCGCTATGGACTAACGGTGATTGGCACATATATTGACCGTGCGTTCTCTGCCAAGACAGACGACAGGCCTGAGTTCCAACGCATGATAAAGGATAGTGCCAAGCATTTGTTTGAAGTGGTACTCGTATGGAAGTTGGATCGCTTTGCACGTTCTCGAACTGATTCAGCTATGAACAAGTTCATCCTGAAGAAGAATGACGTCAAAGTCATATCTGCTAAGGAAAACATCTCCGACGGGCCGGAGGGCATCATTCTGGAGGCTATGCTGGAGGGATATGCGGAATACTACTCTGCGGAATTGTCTGAGAAGGTGTTGCGTGGACTGACTGAAAATGCTCTGGCTGGAAAGTATAACGGTGGGGCTTTGCCATTGGGGTATACAACAGATAGTGAGCAGCGCTTTCATATAGACCCATTGACCGCTCCGATTGTTCAGGAGGTTTTCACACGCTATGCAGATGGTGAAACGGTTGCAGAGATCACCTCTTCGTTGAATGCCCGCGGTTTGGTATCTAGCAGGAACTCGGCCTTTAACAAGAACAGTCTGCATAAGTTGCTGAAAAATCGAAAGTATATTGGCGAATACAGCTACATGAATATTGCTTTGCCTGATAGTATGCCACGGATTATCTCTAACGAGTTATTTGACTTGGTGCAGAAGCGGTTGGAAAAAAGTAAGAAAGCGCCCGCTAGGAAAAAGGCGATTGTGGAATATCTGCTTACCACCAAGTTGTTTTGCGGTAAATGTGGTGCGTTTATGGTGGGCGAAAGTGGGACAAGCAAGACAGGACGCATCTATAACTATTATAAGTGCGCAAATGTCAAACGGGGGAAGACCTGCGATAAGAAGGCGGTCAAGAAGGATTTTATCGAGAGGCTGGTTGTTTCGGAAACCAAGCTGATTGTTTTTCAGAATGATATGATTGGCCGTCTTGCTGACGCCATCGTGGTATTTCAAAAGAGAGAGAACACAACGTTACCTCTGTTGCAGAAACAACTCAAAGAGTCAGAGAGGGGCATCGAGAACATGCTGAACGCCATCCAGCAGGGTATTATCACATCTTCCACGAAACAGCGGCTGGACGATTTGGAGGCCCGAAAAGCGGAGCTTGAAATCTCAATTGCCCAGGAGAAGATGCAAAAGCCTGTATTGACCAAAGAGCAGATTGTATTCTGGATCAGTAGATTCAAAGACGGGAATATTGACGACGTGAAATATCAGCGGAGCGTGATTGACATATTTGTGAATTCCGTTTACTTGTATGACGACAAATTGGTGCTGATGTACAACTATAAAGATGGTGCCAAAACTGTGGCCTTAGAGGATATTCAGAGTTCGGATTTAGTTGATTGCACTTCACCACCAAAGTGCCGATGAATACTAAGGATTCGGCGCTTTTTTTATATTAAAGGGTGACGCGAATGGCAATTATGGTGAGAAAGCTTTATAAGAACGGCGAGTTCCTTTATAGGATGAAATTGATTGCCGGAAAAAACGGGCTGGATAACCTAGTTCAGTGGGTTCATATTTTG
>JAEYOE010000001.1 GCA_023412005.1 Bacillota bacterium | reverse complement strand
ATTTTTTCAAGGTTCTGCTCCCGTGATCTCTCGACCGCGGACTTGTATATTAACAAACTTTTATCCTGTTTGTCAACACCGTTTTTTCAGGAACTTTATGCCGTTTTTCTACCGCTTTTTCGTTCCCGTTTGCGCTCTCCCGTTTTTAGAGCGCTCAAATATATTACCAAACGCCCTTTCACTTGTCAACGCTTTTGTATACCGTTTTTCAGAAATGTTTTGTGAACACGAATGTTTTTTGAATACGTATTTGTTTTATCAAAAGAAGAAGTCGGCAATGCTCTATATCATATTGATGCCAGCCTTTTCTCGATGATACCATTCAATATAGCGTATTGCGTCACTGCATATGCTGCTTATATAATAGCCATAATCAAATTAGCGGAGGGCTTATGAAACGCATACGTTTTGATCAGGCCATCATCGTATCGCTCGTCATACTATCGTGTGTTTTCTTCTTGCTGCAGCAGCTTATTTTTCACAATCCGGAAGAATCAGAATTTTTAATACTGCAGGATTTGATTTTTCTGCCGCTTGAAGTGATCATGATCACCTTTTTTCTGGACCGTATATTAGCCGCACGTGAAAAGCGTAAACGCCTCGATCAAATCAACATTGTGATCAGCGCATTTTTCAGCGACACAGGCTCCGATGCACTCAGAACACTCAACAAAGTCATTTCCGATAATGATGCCGTAAAAACGATTACGGATATGAAACCCTCTTGGAACGAAAAAGAGTTTAACGACGCAGCCAAAGCGGCAAAAGAATGCCCCGTTCAAGCACAGCTGACCATTAACGCCATCGTTATGCTCAAGCAGGCGCTTCCGCAAAAAGACAATATCACAAAACTGTTCGCCAACCCGAACCTGCTGGAGCACGACACCTTCACGGACATGCTGTGGGCGCTTTATCATCTTATCGATGAGTTGTCAAGCCGAACGGACTTAACCGCTCTGCCCAAGGCGGATATTGAGCATCTGAAAAGCGATACCTCGCGCGTGTACAATCTGTTGGCATTTGAATGGGTTATTTATATGAAGCATTTGAAAGCGCGGTATCCGTATTTGTGGTCACTCGCGGTACGCAAGAATCCATTCAGCGAGCAGCCTTCTGTGGTGGTTCAGTGAATTTCAGCCAAGTCTTTGATCACTTCGCCCGCGAGAATCAACCCCGCCACCGACGGCACAAAAGCGATGCTGCCCGGCACCTGTCGCCGCACATTGCAATTTCGCAAGGAGCCCGGCGGACACACACAGCCTGTTTTGCAGCTCAATGCCGCATCTTCCCTTGGCTTTAGCGCTTCTTCTTTTGAATACACAACCTTCAGCTTTTCGATGCCGCGCGCACGCAGCTCGTGCCGCATCACCTTCGCGAGCGGACACACGGATGTTTGATAAATATCCGCCACTTCAAACCGCGTCGGGTCCAGCTTGTTGCCTGCCCCCATGCAGCTGATGATCGGCACATTCGCCGCCTTCGCACGCTCAATCAGCGTGAGCTTGGACGACACCGTGTCGATCGCATCCACAATATACGAATAACGTGACAGATCGTGTTGATCGGCATTGTTCACCGTATAAAAGCACGCGTTGGTCTCCACGCGGCAATCGGGGTTAATTGAGAGTATCCGGCCTTTGGCCGCTTCCACCTTGCTCTGCCCCACCGTATCATGCGTCGCGATGAGCTGTCGGTTGATGTTCGTCACACATACCTTATCGTCGTCGAACAAAGCGATGCCGCCGATACCACTGCGCGCGAGAGCTTCCACCGTAAACGAGCCGACGCCGCCCACACCGAAAACAGCCACCGTTGCGTTTTTAAGCTTATCCATCGCTTCAGAGCCTAGCAACAGCTCTGTCCGTGAAAAAGCGCCGAGCTTGGTCATGGGCACACCGCCACAGCTTCGATTTCAACGAGCACATCTTTGGGCAGCCTTACGACCTCCACGGTAGACCGTGCAGGGAACGGCTCGATAAAATAGGTTGCATAAATAGCGTTCAGCTTCGGGAAATCATTCATATCTTTGATGAATACCGTTGTTTTCACAACGTTTTCGAATCCAACGCCTG
The DNA here is from genome assembly GCA_023412005.1 of Bacillota bacterium. Classification (GTDB taxonomy): domain Bacteria; phylum Bacillota; class Clostridia; order Christensenellales; family SZUA-584; genus SZUA-584. Next base: position 144,708 of record JAEYOE010000001.1, on the reverse strand, counting down.
CCGCGCTTAGCACCGCGCTCAAGTTTTTTAGCACCTGCGCCGCCTGCGCTTCGATGCCGCCCGGCACGATATCGCCTGTGCTTGGGTCAATGGGAATCTGGCCCGATGTGAAGAGAAAGCCGTTCGCTTTGATGGCTTGGGCGTATGGGCCGATGGCCGCAGGGGCTTTATCTGTGTTGATCAATTCTTTGTTCATATTGCTCACCTCACCGATACTATAGCGTATTCTATTTTTTCATGCAATGGATGAAGATATGCAGAAATAAAAAAGATGATTAATCCGATTGATTTACTATAATATTATACTGACATTTTGAACATTGAGGTTTTATTTGAAGAAATAACATCCCTTATTATTCGTTAGAGATTATATTAGCGCATTTTATTGAGTTTTTGTTGCCATTGTTCGAGCCACATACGATTACCAAGTCCATCCACCGAATCTTCTTTTGCCTTTTGTTTAATGACTTCTAAAGCTTTTTCTTGTTTATATCTATCGTAGTTCATTACTTCTAAAATGTGATGGGCTGCGTATAATTTTATTTCATTTTTATTATGGTTAATTAACAAGAAGAATTTTTCTTTTAGTTCAGGGTACTTCATGTCAATATCAGTTGCTATTTTGCGTATTTTATTAGCATTACTATTATTTTTTGCAACGCATATTTTACTACCATAATCTATATCATTCATTGCAACAATTAATTCAATATATTTCTCAACTAAATCGCCCATTATTTCACCTCAAATAATATCAATCAGTACAATGCTTTCGATAAGAATGATTTATTTAATTTTATAATAGTACTATTGAAGTGTCTATATTTTAAATTTTCAATAGAATAAAGTCAAAATAGATAATCAGGATTATTAAAGAAATTTATAATTTTTTAGAGTGCAACATTGGCAATCAAAACAATCATGACCACAACTAGTATTATTATTTGATTTTATTTTGCTTCTCATAAAACAACTATCTTCAGTATTTTCGTCATCTTAAGAAAGAAATGAAAAGGAGCAAATTTCGATATGATTATAATTGACTCAATCTTACCATGTATTGTTATAAATATCTATCGCAATATGAATACGCCAAACAAGTTAAATAATCTTCATCAACGCGGGCGTGAGCAGCGATTCAATGAGTATACCGATGAACCCAAAAGCATAAACAATCAGCAGTTTAATAAAATACGGTTTAGACGATAGTATTTTATCCTGCGCTGTCTTTGGTATATGCCGCGTCTTAAATACCTGCAGCGCGTTATTCAGCCCCAATACCCCCGCCTTGCATATGCACGGTATGAAAACGATGTTCGGTACGAATATGCAAACAACAATAGCCAAAAATCCGCCGACCGTTAAATTAAGCGCCAACACACCCGCTGTGAACCCCACACAAAAGCCCTTGAATATCATCACCGCCGCAATAACCGGCAGCCCGAGCATCATCACTGAGAACACGGCAATCACGCCGAAAACCAGCGTATGATACAGCAGCGAATGAAAGCAGATACCCCAAAAATCGGGGTCTGCTGATTTGACAGACATGAACAGCGAATTTTTAAAGCTCATCAGTGCCTCACGGGTTCCCATCTGCAGATTGCTAACGGTAACCGTGCCCGCCGTGATGCCGACCACTAAAAAAAAGACGATCAACAGATATTGCACTTTGTTATCGAGCACATCCGTGAAGATTCGTCTTTTTGTATCGTTCAGCAATCACATCGCCCCCGCATATCATCATGTACTGATAGATATGCGCGCTGACAACAGCGTATGCCGAGCATAACCCTGCTGCTTAATCCACGTATTTCAGTTCTGTATTGAGCTTATCCGCCAGCATGGCAATAAATTCACCGTTGGTCGGTTTGCCTTTGGTATCAAGTATCGTATACCCGAAGAAATCCTGCAGCACCTCAATATTGCCTCTGTTCCAAGCCGTTTCGATGGCGTGACGCATCGCGCGTTCCACACGCTGCGGCGTTGAATTGTGCCTTCTGGCCACCGTCGCGTATAGGCCGGTTGTCAGACGGCTCATCAAATCGAAATCGTCATGAACAAGCAGTATGGCATCTCTTAAATAATGATACCCTTTGATGTTCGCGGTGATCCCCACCTTCTTGATATGCGACGTGACAATCTGGCTCGGATCCGCTTCCGATTTACCTCCAAAAACGCGCATGCCCGCCGAATTGTAGACCATCAGCTCAGCAATGCGTCTTTTGAACACCTCTTTGTCAAAAGGCTTTAAAAATACATAATTGATGTTGTAGCTTTCGGCCTTCTTCATCACAAAATCAAGATTGACGGCTGAAGTCATCACCACTTTGGTATTTTCGGCATAACCATCCCGGGCGAGTTCTTCGAGCACCGCGAATCCATCAAGAACCGGCATAATCAAATCAACAATTAATAGGTCGGGCTTATGGGTTTTGGTGAGCTCGTAGGCCTGTCTGCCGTCAAACGCATAGTCAACAATATCGAACATATCCGTCTCTTTGAGAAATGACGAGACAAGCTTTAAGTAATCACGATTGCTGTCCGCAAGGATCGTCCGGTGCTTCTCAACGTTGTTCAATTTTTCGCCTGCCCTTCTATTAATAAGTGTATCTTGTGGCCTGAATAATAGCATTTAGCTATTCAACACGGCAGCAAAAAAACCCTTTTAATTGGTACAATAAATTTACAATATCTCATATTGCTACAAATTTCGACAATTTATTCTGTTTGTTTGAGCATCCAGTCAGCAAACAGGCCATACCCCTTGGTGGGGTTGTTGACGAAAACATGGGTGACCGCGCCGACAAGCTTTCCATTTTGAATAATCGGGCTGCCGCTCATCCCCTGAACGATTCCGCCCGTTTTTTCCAGCAGTTCTTTATCTGTTACGCGAATAACTAAGCTTTTCTGCTCAGGCGTGCTCTGATTGTTGATTTTTATGATTTCACAGTCAAATTCCTTCACACCTTCATGATCAATGGTAGACAGAATTTTGGCGGGGCCCAGCACCACCTCATCGGGCCGGGCCACCGCAATCGGCTCGGCCAATTCATCCAGCTTGACGCTGTCGTACAATGTGCCGTAAATGCCGTAATCCGTGTTTTTGAGTATCAATCCCATATTGCCTGAGGCGCTCGAGAAATAGCCCTTGATTTCGCCGGGGACGCCATTCTCACCCTTATTGATTTGTATCACTTCGGAGTAGTAGATCTCACCTTCCTTAACGCTAAGCACGCTGCCGGTATCCAAATCGCAAATGGCATGCCCAAGGCCGCCGAACCACCGTTTATTCGGATCGATAAACGTCAGCGTGCCCACGCCCGCCGTGCTGTCTCTCACCCATACGCCAAGGCGCAGCTTTCCTGTCTTATAATCGGTGATGGGAGATACGCTTAAGTCGAGCTTTCGTCCTTCGCGATCCACCACCACGTTGAGTGTCCCTTCCGATTGATCCACAATTCTACTCACGTGATCGGCATTTTCCACCGTTTCGCCATTAATGCTGACAATCACATCACCCGGCAGCATGCCGGCTTCGCGCGCGGGATTGGCCGTCGAACCGTTTTCCATTTCAATGCCTGTGATGCCGACCACCAGCGCTCCGTTTGTAAACAGCGTCACACCGATACTCTGTCCTCCGGGAATCACCATCACCTCATCACTGACGTTCACCTTAAGCGTTTTCACCGGCAAACCAAACAGTGACAGCTCAATGGTCGCGTCGCCGCTTTCAATCGGGTCGATCACGAGCGGGCTTTGCATGCCCGTGGCTTGCGCGAGCGTATCTCCCGAGAGGCTGATCACGCCTGCCGCATCCACGTCAGCGCGAACAGGAAGCCCAAGATCAATCGCCTTTTGCATCCCTTTTTGTATGTATATTTCGTTCGGTATATTCGAATAGCTTCGCACGGCCGGTAAAAAATAAACCGCACACAACAAAGCCACAATGAGTATTCCGCATACTCTGATTATCTTCTTCAAAAAAACACCTCTTAACGACTTGCTGCTATTATTGTCGTTAGAGGCTCGTTTATTTATACTTTGAAATAATCTGCAGGGTTTGTTTTAATTGTCGTTTTTGAAAATACCGGCTTTTTTTATCATTTCGAATGCGTGCGCTTTAGACGCATCGGATTCTCCTCCCGCAAGACGCGCGACTTCGTCGACGCGCATATCGTCATCCAGCGGCAGCAAAAAAGTTCTTGTCGTTGTGTCGTCACTTTGTTTTGTCACCAGAAAATGCCTGTCTGCCATACTCGCAATCTGGGGCAGATGCGTCACGCAAATAACCTGACGCCCGCGCGATATGTTTTGCAGCTTTTCAGCCACCACCTGCGCGATATGGCCGCTGATGCCTGTATCGATCTCATCAAATATCATCGTGGGAATGCCGCCCCTGTCGGCAGCGATATTTTTGAGTGCCAGCATGATGCGCGACACTTCGCCGCCCGACGCAATTCGTTTCAGCGGCTTCAATGGCTCGCCGCGATTTGTTGAGAGATAAAACTCTACCGTATCAATGCCGTTTTTTGAATAAGTACAGTCTTCAATAACCGCCGTGTCTGCAAAGTTCACCGAAAACACAGCGGACGCCATGCCAAGATCCGCAAGCTGCGCCGTCATGCGCTGCTCAAAAAGCCGTGCGGTTTCGCGGCGCTGCTCGGAAAGCGTGCAGGATTTGCGGTAAAGCTCGTCTTTGAGCGTCTGCGCCTTGGCCGCCAGCTGCTCTAAGAGTTCGGCACTGCCCAGCAGGTCATTCAGTTCCAGTTCGGATTTTTTTAAAAATGTGCCGGTTACTGTCGGGTCACCATATTTTCGTTTGAGTGACGCGATCAACGCGAGCCTGTCCTCCACACGTTCCAGCGTGTTGGCATCAAACAGATCGTTGTCCATATCGCCGCGAATCGTTGACGCAACCTCTTCAAGCATGTAATAGGCTTCGTCAACACGCGCGGCCAGCTTGTCGTAACGCTCGTCCACATCCGCAATGCTGCCGAGCCGTCTGCTGACATCTTTAAGTGCCGACAGCGCATTGGCGGACTCTCTTTCGTACAGTTCGTCATACGACGCAGACAGCGCGTCCATGATCTTTTCCGCCGAATTGAGCTTTACCTTCTGAGCATTCAGCTCATCTTCTTCACCCTCGGCAATATTCGCCATCTTGATTTCGTTGATCTGAAAATTCAGCACGTCGATGCGGCGTTCTCTGTCGCCGTCGCTGCCGAAAAGCGCACGCTGCCGACGCACCACATCGGAATACTGCGCATATGCCGAGGAAACCTCGGCCTTCAAGCTTTCAATGCGCGCGTCGAAGCCATCCAGCATCGCGATATGGTTCTTCTCGCTCAGCAGCGACTGATGCTCATGCTGGCCGTGAATGTCGACCAATCTGTCGCTTAGCTCCTTCAGTACGGCAAGTGAAATCAGCGTTCCGTTCACACGGCATACATTTTTGCCCGCCGCGTTGATCTCGCGGCTCATCACCAGCTCGGGCCACTCCTCAATTTCCTGCGCCAAAAGAATGTCTTTGACGCTCTCGTTGATGCCGCCAAACCAAGCCTCAACCACCGCCTTGGGCGCGCCGGTTCGAATTAAATCCCTATCGGCACGTTCACCAAGCACCAGATTTACAGAATCGATGATGATGGATTTGCCCGCGCCCGTCTCGCCGGACAGCACATTCATGCCATCAGCCAGATTGACCTCCAGCTCTTCAATAAGCGCAATATTTTTGATAACCAGTTTGTTCAGCATGGCAACCCCAACCCTTTTATCGTTTCGCGCTGAGCATACCGCAAAGGATCTCGACGATACGCTTTTGCATGCCTTCCTCGCGAATCGCCACAAATATCGTATTATCCCCCGCGAGCGTTCCCGCCACCTCGGGGATATCCATTTCATCAATCGCTTCGGCAGCTGCGTTAGCGCTGCCCGTCATCGTTCTCACCACCACCATAGACGCTGCAGTTTCCACCGACAAAACGGTATCGCGAAAAACGCGCTTGAAAATATCGAGCTTGCCCATTGTTTCGCGCCCAGACGCGGCGTATTTATAAGCGCCGGTTTCAGACTGAACCTTGATCAGCTTCAGTTCTTTGATATCGCGCGAAATTGTTGCCTGAGTGACCTCATAGCCCTTCTCGCGCAGCCGTGACGATAGTTCGTCCTGGGTTTCGACATCATAGTTTTCAATCAGCTCGAGTATCACGCTTTGCCGCCCCTGTTTCATCGCTGCCTCCCACGTTTAGTTTATCGTCCCAATTAAGAAATTTCGAACGAAGCAATGGATAAAAATAGTTTTCATGAAACCTCAAAAAACACGCCTTATATCTTGACCTTTTTATCTTAACCGTTTCTTCGTTATGTATCTCAGTCTGCTGCACGCCGTCCGCCGAAAGAACAATGCCGCCGGATGCCGCCGGGCTGATTACAATTTCGTCATCGCCGGATACCACCAGCGTGCGCGAATGCAGTGAATGCGGACAGATTGGCGTTGTGAGCATGCAATCAAGCTTCGGGCTGAGTATCGGCCCTCCCGCGCTTAAGGAGTACCCGGTAGAGCCCGTCGGTGTTGACACCAGCATACCGTCGCAATCCACAAAGTCGGCCAGCGCGCCGCCGATGAAAAGCTCAAGCCGCACCATGCGCGACATGTCTTTTTTGAGCACCGCGATGTCGTTGAGCGCTTCCACCTCGCACCGTTTTTCACCGTCTGCATAAATGCTGCCGTGCAGCATGGTGCGCTCTTCCACATAACAGGCGCCGTCTTGAATGAGCTTTATGGCCTTGGCGATATCGCCAAGCTCCACCTCGGTTAAAAAGCCGAGCCGCCCCAAATTGATACCGAGTATACAAACACCATGAACGCTGGCGGTCTGCGCCGCCTTGAGCAGCGTGCCGTCTCCGCCCAGCACAAACAAACAGTCGATTTTTGAATAGTCGATGAGTTCCCGTTCGCCTTCTGGTATAGCCCCCGCATCAAAGCTGACATGTATGCCCCTCTCGCGCAGCAGCTTCGCCACCGTTATGGTTCCCTGCATATTAACGTCTTTGGACGGGTTGGCGTAAATGCCAACGTTCTTCATCTCCATATAACTAGTATTATAAATAACAATGGATAATTATACAACATGAAATCAAGCGATTTTTGCGTTGTTCAGTAACTTTTAATTAAACCAACGTTTTCTGTCTTTTCTATGGTAAGCAACTCATTTGGTTATGAGGAGTGAACGACGATAGCAAGCGGATTATTAAGCCGTTCTCATTCCATGCGTATTCAAACCCCAAAAGCTTTTCTTCTTGAGGCACCCGATACACTCAATAGAGGAAGCGCAGCGCTATATTATAGTATTTCAATCGTTTAATGAACTAAGCGATATCGCGATCAAAAAAGTGACTTGTGTCATTGCTATGGAAAGCAACTCTTTCTGTCATCCTGAGGAGCAAAGCGACGAAGGATCTGTTGAGACAGATTCTTTTCCACTTCGTAGTCACTTCGTTACACTCGTTCAGAATGACCGCTACCGTAGCTTTACATTTATTTTGGTGCGGTAGCGCATGAACTAAGCGATACCGCAAGCTTGCAGCGACCATGCATAGCACAGACAAAAGAACGTTAATAAAAACAAGCCATTGCTTAAGACTTTATTCCGCATTTTCATGCGCGGCATCCACCACCCGGGCGATGTCCTGCGTGGCTGTCTCGCCGCTGTCACGAAAACAGGCGAGGTATTCAATATTGCCTTCCGGGCCTTTTATGGGGCTGAAATCGAGCCCGCAGACGTTCAGGCCGCTCTGCGCCGCATACTCAAGCACGCTTTGTATCACGTCAATATGCACCTTTTTATCGCGCACCACGCCCTTTTTCCCGACAAGGTCGCGTCCCGCTTCAAACTGCGGCTTAATCAGCGCCGTGATGATAAACGGCGGCGTGAGAATTCTTTTAACCGCAGGCAATATTAGCTTTAATGATATAAACGACACATCGATGCTCGCAAAGCCGATGGACCGATCAAACATCTGCGACTCCAAGTAGCGCGCGTTACAGCGTTCCATCACGCATACGCGGCTGTCTTGCCGGAGTCGCCACGCCAACTGCCCATACCCCACATCCACGGCGTATACAAAATCTGCACCCTCGCGCAGCATGCAATCGGTAAAGCCGCCCGTGGACGCACCGACATCAATGGCGGTGACACCTTTCAAGTTCAGCCCGAAGCTCTCAATGGCCTTTTGCAGCTTCTTGCCGCCGCGGCTTACAAAAGCATCATTGGACTTAACTGTTACCTGCTGAGCATCTGTCACCATTACGGAGGCTTTGGCGCAAACCTGCCCGTTAACGCTGACTTCGCCCGCCATAATCATCGCGCGTGCTTTTTCGCGGCTCTGGGCCAGCCCTTTTTCAAAAAGATACACATCAAGGCGCGTTTTCTCTGCCATATTTATCTTTCTTCCCGTAAAAAAAACATCAGCACATACGATACGAAGCTGACGATTTGTTTGTTCTTATTAATTGCGAGCTTTTTGCCCGCCGCTTTGCCCGCCACGGTCACCGCCGCGATAACGCTTGATATGGCAATGGTCATCACAATATCGGGCACCGTGGGCGACTGCGCCAGTATTTTTACCGCGATGGCCGCACCCGCCGCACCGCTGACGATACCGCAAATATCACCCACCACATCGCCGCATATATTTGAAACAACGCCCGCGTTGCGCAGCAGTACGAGCGCGCTTTTGGCGCGTTTTATTTTCTTGGATGCCATGGATACAAACGGTTTGGTATCGCACGACGCAAAGGCGATGCTGATAATATCAAAAGCGACACCAATTAAAACGATGATAAGAATAAGCAATGCCGCCGCGACGACGGACAGCTTGTCCATCAGCATTTCCGTGATAATGCTGATGCCCGCCGTTAACACCAGCGAGATGACAAACACCTTCAGCGCCCAATATTTGAGTTTTCGGTTTTGCCTTTTCTTTGCCAAAAAATTCTCCAAATAAAAAACGGTGGTGATATTTTGGATAAACCTTGCAGCTTAGGTCCAGTAGGATTTCCCTTCAGAGATACTTCCCGTCGCCGATGAAGCGGTTACCCTTTAAACCCTGAAACGCCCCGTCGCCGGACGCGTGACTGGATTGCCGTTTAGACCACACTATAATCTCCAAAATATCTTTGGTGCGTTTGCACGCACTTCTACAGTCTAGGAGTTTTCCTCGACAGCACAAAACCGGTCTCTAGCCTCTTTTGCCATGCGGGTTTCTTGCAGCAATCGTCTCCGGTGCGCCTGGCCATGGCACCCCAGAGCGTGTTCCGCAATAACACCCCGCAAAACTCAAGGCAGGCTACTCTGTACACAACTTATCGCCGCATAACAGGTTTCCACCCCAAGTAGTAACGTTTCCGTTACCTGCTTGGGTCTCCGCGGAAGCAGGGTCAACGCCCGCATGCCATTGCGGATCGCCCCACAACCTTAACTCCCAGCATCAGCTCCCGACTGGGCGTCAGCAGCCAACACAAGAAACTTCATCGATGTGCCCTTTGCGGATTTTTAGGCCCGCCTTCGAAACCGTAGTACCGACTAGAATACTGCACCACCTTAATGCCGATTATACAACATTACCGTCATTTAATCAAAGGTGCCGTTTAAATATGTTGATGGTTTACAGATTGTTCTTATTCCGGCTGCGCAGGTGCCGTCATGATGCTGCCAAGGTTGTATTCTTTGAGAATCGCCGCCTTGACTTCGTCGTACACGTCCTTGTTGTCTTTAAGATACAGCCGCGCGTTGTCTTTCCCCTGCCCGATACGCACATCGTTGTAAGAGAACCACGAGCCGGATTTTTTGATCAGCCCGGCTGTCACGCCCAAATTTAATACGCTGCTCTCTGCCGATATCCCTTCGCCGTAGTAAATCTCAAACTCGGCGTTTTTAAACGGCGGGGCCACCTTGTTTTTGGCGACCTTGATTTTTGTGCGGTTGCCGATCATCTCATCGCCGCTCTTGATGGTCTCGATACGGCGCACATCAAGACGCACCGACGCGTAAAACTTAAGCGCGCGACCGCCCGGCGTGGTTTCGGGGTTGCCGAACATCACGCCCACCTTTTCACGCAGCTGGTTGATGAAAACCGCCACGGTATTGGATTTATTGACGATACCCGCCAGCTTGCGCAGCGCCTGAGACATCAGCCGCGCCTGCAAGCCCACATGTGACTGCCCCATTTCACCGTCAATCTCGGCCTTGGGCACCAGTGCCGCCACCGAGTCGATAACGATGATATCGATGGCACCGCTGCGCACCAGCGCTTCGGTGATATCAAGAGCCTGTTCACCCGTGTCCGGCTGGGATACATACAGGTTATCCGTATCAACGCCTAAATTCTTCGCATACACCGGGTCGAGCGCGTGCTCTGCGTCCACAAACGCCGCCGCACCACCCAGCTTTTGCGCCTCGGCCACCATATGCAGCGCCACCGTCGTTTTACCCGACGACTCCGGCCCGTATATTTCGATGATACGTCCGCGCGGCACACCGCCCACGCCAAGCGCGATATCGAGCTCTAAGCAGCCCGTCGGAATCACCGATACGGGAACCGACGCTTTGTCTCCGAGCTTCATCACGCTGCCCTTGCCAAACTGCTTTTCTATCTGTGTGAGCGCCATCTCCAGCGCTTTTTGTTTCTCCACCGACATATCCCAAAGCCCTCCTCACTATTCAATCACTATCATATCAAACGTCTGTCCGTAATTTCGGACTCAGACGAGTTCTTTCAGTACGTCCTTGTTCTTTACAAAATAGCTGATGCACGAGAGCACCGATAATACCGTCGCGATACACATCAGCACAAAGCCGCCGATGATGAGCACCTGTTCAAAGAATGTGCCCACAAACACGCCAGCCTGCAGCATCACCGTGACGATTGCGACGATCTGCACCACCGTTTTGGCTTTGCCGAATATATCCGCCGCGAGCACCTTTCCTTCCGCCGCAGCCAAAAGCCTCAGGCCGCTGATCACAAACTCACGCCCCACCATGATGATCACAAGAATCTCGTTAACCCATCCGCCGTCTGCCTCGGGCATGGCTGTGAGCATGATGAGCGCGCTGCACACGAGCAGCTTGTCCGCAATCGGGTCAATCAGCTTCCCGAAGTTCGTCACAATGCCGTGTTTGCGTGCGAGCTTTCCGTCAAATAGGTCGGTCAGCGATGCGACGATAAACACGAGCGCCGCGTAATAATTCCAATACGGTATCGGTAAATAGAAGAAGATGATAAACACCGGAACCAGGAAAATTCGAAAAAGCGTGAGTTTATTGGCTATATTCATTGAAGTTCTCCCAACAGATCATATTCGCTTGACTCGGTAATAAGCACATCATGAAAAGTGCCCGCCGTCAAGTCTTTTCTTACCGAAATATAGGTTGCGCCATCCACCTGCGGTGCCTGCCCCATTGTACGCCCGAGCGTCATGCCCGTTTCATCGGGGCCATCGATAATCACACGCACTGTCTGCCCCACCAGCGCATTGTTATAATCATCCGAAATGCCCGCCTGCACCGCCATCACCTTTTCGTGGCGTTCCTGTTTGATGTCCTCATCTATCTGGCCGCTCATCCTTGCGGCGGCGGTGCCTTCCTCGGCAGAATAGCGGAATACACCGAGACGCTCAAAGCGAATCTCTTTGATACTGTCGAGCAGAATATCAAAGTCGTCCTGCGTCTCGCCCGGGAAACCGACGATCAACGAGGTGCGCAGCACAAAGCCCTTTTCGTGAAGCGATTTTGTCAGCGCGATTGATTCTTTTCTGGTATGACGCCGGTGCATGGCTTTGAGCACGCTGTCAGAAAAATGCTGCATCGGTATATCAAGATAGCGGCACACGTTGTCGTGCCTTTGCATCACGTCGATCAGTTCATCCGTGATGCCTTCGGGGTAGCAATACATCACGCGCAGCCAGCCGCCCTTCATAATATCCGCGGCTTCGTCAATAAGCCTTGGCAGCTCGCGCTTGCCAAGATCCTCGCCGTAACGCGTGGTATCCTGAGCGACCAGCACGGCTTCACTAACGCCGCCCGCACGCAGATCTTCTATTTCTTTGAGCACGCTGCTTATCGGACGGCTTTTCAGCGGCCCTCTGATGCGCGGTATCGCGCAATAGCTGCAGCTGTTTGAGCAGCCGTCCGCAATGCGCACATAAGCAAGGTGAGACGGCGTGGTGAGCACGCGGCCTTGCATGTCGCCGTCCAGTCGGTCGCAGCAAACGTAGCGTTTGCCATTCAGTACGTGTTGTATCGCGTCGAGCAGATTGCTGTACGCTTTCACGCCCAAAAATGCGTCCACCTCGGGCAGCTCTTCGGCAAGCTCCTTCGCGTAGCGCTGTGCGAGGCAGCCCGTCACAATCAGCGCGGGTGAGCCGTTCTGCTTGTACTGCGCCATCTCGAGTATGACGTCGATAGACTCTCGCTTCGCGTCATCGATGAAGCCGCAGGTGTTCACGATGATCACATCGGCATCCTCTGGCGCATCCACAATAGCGGCATTGCTGCCAGCAAGAATGCCGAGCATGTGTTCGGTATCTATTCTGTTTTTGTCACATCCAAGCGACACGATGTATATAAGAAGATTATCCATCTTTCTCCTCTCCGAGCGACATGATTCCTTATGTCGATGATCTTCAATTTGTCAAAATTCTGTATAGCCTCCTTCAGTGACTTCTCAATGAGATGAAGCGAGGCCTGTCATGCCCGACCAGTTGATGCGGTTATGAGTGTTTTACGGCACTCTCTGCAATTTCTCTCCCTCCACACAGCTGCGCTGCGTAACCTCCCGATCCATCCCATCGGGGTAGTCGTAGAGGAAGGATAAGGTCATGTGCGTTCTTGGCTCCCTCTGAGGAGGGAGCTGTGGGCGAAGCCGACTGAGGGAGAGAGAAAAGGGCTTAACCCCAATTCACTCCCTCCGTCAATGACCGGACTAACGTCCGCCCATTGCCACCTCCCTCATTGAGGGAGGCAGGGGTGCGAGCACGCAGTTGATTTTTATGCACTGTGTTTTCTATCCAAAAAACAGTACTACCCTTCTATTTCCTCTCGCGGCCCGAACATATCCTCAAACTTGTCCCAGGTAATCAGCACATTTCGCGCCTTACTGCCCTCAAACGGGCTCACAATCTGGCGCTGCTCCATCTCGTCCACCAGCCGTGCCGCCCTTGCATACCCCACGCGCAGCCGCCGCTGTATCATCGAAATCGATGCCTGCCCATATTCCAGTACCACCGCCACGGCTCTGGGGAGCAGCTCATCCGCGTCATCGTCACTTTCCGCTTTTTCCGCTCCGCCCGTGTTGATGTTCGTCATGATATCTTGATCAAACGTCTGCTCTTCGGGGTCCTTCGCCACATACTCGGTCACAGCCTCGATATCAACGTCTGACACATAGCAGCCCTGCAGCCTTATCGGCCGAGGTGCGCCGGTCGGGTGATAAAGCATGTCGCCGTTGCCCAGCAGCTTTTCTGCGCCGTTCTGGTCGAGTATCGTACGCGAATCCACGCCGGAGTTCACCTTGAACGCGATACGCGAGGAGATGTTTGCCTTGATAATGCCCGTGATAACGTTGACAGACGGACGCTGTGTCGCAACAATTAAATGTATGCCCGCGGCACGCCCCAGCTGAGCGATACGGCAGATCGCATCCTCTACTTCACGCGGCGCGGCCATCATCAGCTCGGCAAGCTCGTCGATGATCACGACGATACGCGGCAGCGTTTCCTGTCCCTCGTCCAGTAGCGTATTGAAGCGGTTTAAATCGCGCGCGCCCTTTTCCGCAAACGCTTTATAGCGTGAGGTCATCTCACTGACCGCCCAGTTAAGTGCGCCGGCTGCCTTTTTGGGCTCTGTCACCACCGGCACCAGCAGATGCGGCAGATTCTTGAACATCGACAATTCCACGACCTTAGGGTCAATCATCACCATTTTTAATTCTTCGGGTGTCGCTTTAAACAGCAGGCTGGTCACCAGCGAGTTGATGCACACGCTCTTGCCCGCGCCCGTCTCACCGGCTATCAGTATATGCGGCATCTTGGTGATGTCCACATAATAGTTTTTCCCGGAAATATCTTTGCCGAGCGCAAAGGTAAGCGGCGACGGCGCGTTTTTAAATTCGTCTGACTCAAGCAACGGCCGCAGATGCACAAACGACACATTGGAATTCGGCACCTCGATGCCCACGGCGGCTTTGCCGGGTATCGGCGCTTCAATTTTCACGCTGCGTGCAGCAAGGCTCATCGATATATCACTTTCGAGCTCTTTAATGCGTTTGACACGCACGCCCGCGGCGGGCTTAAGCTCATACCGTGTGACCACAGGGCCTCGCACAATATGCACCACCTCGGCCTCCACGCCGAAGTTCGCAAGCGTTTCCTCAATAATCTGCGCGTTTTTGTGCTGTTCCTCAAGGCTGCCTGCTTTGCTTTTTTCCACCGCCTTGGTCAGCAGTGATATCGGCGGCACCTTATACACCTTACCTTTTTTGCGAACCGGCGCTGTCGGTGCTGCCGTATCGGTATGAGCCACCGGCAGTTCCTGCGTTTGTTCCGGTTCGGTTTTGCCATGCGCATCATAGTCTTCTATCGTGAGGCCGCGCTTTGCCACAACCGGCTTTCGCTCCGGCACCGGCAGCTGCTCTGCCTTCTTATTAACATCTGTATATATCTCGTCATCCAAGTATGCAGGCTGTTTCTTCTTGCGTCGGAAGCTGCGCTCGTCCAGTATCTCCGGTTCGTCCGGCTCATCATCCTCTTCCGGCATGTCATCTCTTAAGTTTTCAATATACAGCCGATTCTTTCGACGCTCTTCCGCCCGCACTGATACCGTTTCCCGCGCTTTTTCCACTGTGCGTTTGCTCACGCGCGCCACATCCTGGCTCATTTTTTTAATGGACAGATTCGCGATAATCAGCACGCAGATGATGGCCATCGTGATAAACAATATAATGCACCCGACGTGTCCAACCAGCAGGTCGCACGGATAAACGAGCAGGCATCCGACAGCGCCCGACCCGGCACCCGTTACCCCAAAGTTGTATGAATCGCTCACATAAGCAAAAAAGTCGCTTAAATTCAGCTTGTTCAGCAGGCCGGTATGCGCTAAAGAAAAAACGGCGATAACCAGCAGTATCCACAGCACCGTTTTGCCTTTGTTGATGCGTTTGCTTCGCGCTGCGATCATGAGTATACCGATAATCACAAACAAAAAGGGCACGGCATACGTAAACAACCCAAACAAACCAAAAAACACATCTCGGGCAGCGCCGCCCAAAAGCCCCGTATCGGTTTTGATATACACACAAACGCCAAGGAAAATGCCGAGAGCGATCATGATAACACCGGCGATTTCTCCGTGGCGTTTCGGTTCAGTATTCACTTGTTTTTTCTTCGGTTTGCCTTTCGGCATGCGTTTCACCTCGGTAAGTATTATATCATACCGAAGGAAATATACAATCACTTATGTCCAATTGCAGGTTTATATTTCTTTAATATCCATTTTGTTGTATAGTGCTGTAAAAGGTCTGTTACCGCCTTTGGTATATGGTTTATATTACCGATGATAAAGTTTTCAAATAATCACAATTAATACTGCAATATTTTCTTTGTACCGCCGTCTTAATGGCATAGGCTAAGCAAGGAACGGATTGATGGATCAAAAAACAAAAAACCGGTTATTCGACTATTTCGCAGCGGAAAATCGAAAGCTCACCGGCTACGTGAAAAAAAGAATGAGCGATTTTCACGATATGGATGCCGAGGATATCGTCGGCGACGTGATGCTGAATCTGTTTAAAAGAGCAGATACACCACTGAGCATTGAAAACCTCGGCGCCTATGTTTACCGCGCGCTCAGAAACAAGATTATTGACCATCACCGCAAGACGTGCCGAACCGTTTCTTTGCAGAACTGCCTGAATGACGACGGGGATACAAAATTCTTTGAGCTGCTCACCGATGCAAGTGCCGGTGTGAGCAGCGTTGCCGAGAGAAAAGAGTTTATGCGCAGGCTTTCCGAGGCCGTCGGTGCGCTGGAGCCCAAACAGCAGGCTGTGTTCATCGCCACAGAGATGCAAGGGCTGTCGTTCAAAACCCTCTCGGCACAGTGGAATGAGCCGGTTGGCACGCTGTTGTCCAGAAAATCCCGCGCGGTAAAAGCCTTGCGTAACATGCTCAACGATTTTAAACCTTAAAAGGAGATAGGAACAATGATTAAACCTTCAAAAGAAAGCTGGGATAAAATGCCAAAATGGAGAAGGCGGCTGTTTGCAGGACTGTTTATAGCCGCAGGTGTGGTGGCGCTCGGGCTGGCGCTCGGGTATTTGATTGTGTGGCTGTGGAATTCGCTGATGCCGGGTATTTTCGGGCTGCCGGAGATCACTTATTGGCAGGCCGTGGGTATATTTATTCTGGCAAAAATAATATTCGGCAGTTCAATCGGCGGTGATAATAAAGAGAAGTCAGCTAAAAGCAAAAAGAAACAGACCGACGGTGACAGCAGCGACAGCAAAGAAAACGAAAACTGGGAGCATTATAATGAATGGTGGGAAAACGAAGGCAAAAAAGCGTTTGATGACTATGTGAACAAACAAGATGGTAAAAACAAGTCTGCACCGAAAGCTCACGAGGAATAATTATGATTGCCGTTTATTGTGAAAATTATGGACCTATTGAAGATGCCGAATTAAAAGAAATGGAAAAGCCGGTTCCCAATGATGACAAAGTATTGGTTAAAGTTATCGCTTCATCTATAAATTTTGGTAACCTCGCGATGATTACAGGTCACCCATTAGTAGCTCGTGCATGGTCTGGGCTGCAAAAATCAAAATTCAAGATACCGGGGGGCGATATAGCTGGCAGGATAGAATCGGTTGGTAAGAATATAAGGCAATTCAAACCCGGTGATGAGGTTTACGGTGATCTTTCCGAGTGCGGTTGGGGCAGTTATGCCGAATATGTTTGCGTACCGGAGCAAGTTCTGTCTAGAAAACCCACTAATCTTTCATTTGAGGAAGCGGCGGCTGTTCCCATGGCCGCTGTCACAGCGTTGCAGGGCCTGCGGGATAAAGGCAAAATTGCACCCGGCCAAAGCGTTTTGGTTTATGGTGCTTCCGGCGGTGTCGGCACTTTTGCCGTGCAAATTGCCAAAGCGCTTAAAGCCGAGGTTACCGCTGTATGCAGCACCAGAAATGTGGAGCTCATGCGATCAATCGGAGCTGATCATGTGATTGATTATAATAAAGAGGACTTTATCGGACGCGGACAACGGTACGATCTGATTATGGCTGTCAACGGTTACAGACCGATTCGTGATTATAAGCATGCTTTAAAATATGGCGGCAAATATGTCGTGGCCGGCGGAGTAGGAAAACAAATATTTGAAGTCATGGCACTGGGGCCAATTCTGTCATTGACCCAAAAGCACAAGATGGTCAATGTGCTGCACAAATCTAGCCAGGATGATCTGAATTATTTAACGTCGCTCATTGAGAATAAAAAAATCCTTCCTGTTGTTGACAAGCGCTTCGAGCTTAGTGAATTTCACGAGGCCATCCGGTATTATAGTGAAGGACATGCAAAAGGCAAAGTTGTTATCACCATCAATAGTCTTTAATAAGCGAAAACGGAGATTTAATCGTGGAAGCTGTTAAAATTAAACTTTCTGCAATATGGATAGCGCTTATGCTCACATATCTTCTCGGTGATGTCCTGCGAATATTCAGCGGAGACTTTAAATCCGGAGCCATTGCAGGCAAACAAATGACTCAAGGAATGTATTTGGGAATGGCCATATTGATGGTCATTCCAATACTTATGGTCGTCCTATCCATTTTTTTAAGTAATCCTTTAAATCGCTGGATCAACATCATTATTGCTGTTGTCTTTTTCATTTTTAACCTCGTCGGCTTACCCACTTACCCCTCCGCTTATGATAAACTGCTCATCATTGTCGGGCTCGCGCTGAATGTTTTGACTGTTTATAGTGCATGGAGATGGGCATAAAAGGCACGATGAATTTCAGTTCATTTCAGCGTTCCTCATTAATCAATAATTCGATATTGCAAAGCAGCTGTCATCAGCTTGCTTATCGGCCTTATATCCCCGCCATCTCTTTTATCTTCGCCGAAGCCGCCGCAAATGTGCCCACTTCATCAATAATGCCGCATTTTACGGCCTCATCCCCCACCAGCACGGTGCCTACGTCGTTGGCCATCTCGCCGGTCAGCGTCATCAGTTCCCGGTATTTGGGCTCAGATATTTTTGAGTGCGTGCACACAAAATCCACGATGCGTTTTTGCATCTTGTTGAAAAAATCAAACGTCTGCGGCACACCGATGATCACCCCGCTCATGCGAATCGGATGAATCGTCATGCTGGCAGACGGCGAAATAAACGAATACCGCGTGGACACCGAAAGCGTCACACCGATGCTGTGCCCGCCGCCAAGCACGAGCGAAACGCTCGGCTTACTCATCCCCGCAATCATTTCGGCCAGCGCCAAGCCGGCTTCTACGTCGCCGCCCACCGTATTGATAAGCAAAACAAAGCCGCGTACAGCCGGGTCCTGCTCGATCATCACAAGCTGCGGCAGTATGTGCTCGTACTTTGTCGTCTTGTTTTGCGGCGGCAGATTAATATGCCCCTCAATCTGCCCGATGATGCTGACAACGTGTATCGGAGATTGCGCAAGCGGCGCTCCGAATTCTTTAATCTCCGCACCTTGTTTTTTGCTGTCCGGATTCATTGCCTGATCTTCATTTGTGCTTTGCATAGCGGCCTCTTTTTTCAGCGTCATTTTGATTATTATCCGCTAGTTTCGCCGCAATTATGTCGCTATTTCGAATCGAGCATCACCGGCTGAATCTGGACGCCGTCCAGCGCCGTTTTAGCTGCTTCAATGATCAATCCCATATCGGCCACGATAGACGTTTCCTTTTTTTGGTGATCATCCTGCCGGTACGGCACAAAAAACATATGCCTGGTATTCAGCAGCAGCCCGATATTTTTAGCGTTGGCCGCGAGTGCGTCGTTTGTTGAAATCGCAATCAGCACAGGCCGTTGGTTTCTCAGGTGGGCTTTGGCAGCCAGCAGCACCGGTGTATCGGTGATGCCCAGTGCAAGCTTGGCAAGCGTATTGCCCGTGCATGGCGCAATAACGAGCAGATCGAGCAGCTTTTTGGGGCCGATCGGTTCTGCCTTGTTAAGATCGTCAATAATTTCTTTGCCTGTCATTTCGATTAAATATGTTTTTAAATCTGAAGATGACATAAAGCGCGTATCTAAGTTCGCGGCGTTAAATGACAATATCGGTGTGACATCGGCACCGTATTCTCTAAGCGTTTTTATCACGGGCAGCACAACCCCGTATGTACAAAACGAGCCGGTAAGCGCAAATCCGATTCTCTTTCCGGTCAGTTCCATTGTTTAAGCTCCTCTCTTTCAAAGCAGTGCAGAATCGCTCCGGCGGCCGATGCGGGGAAATACAATCCCGGCAAGCTCGGCTCAACGTGCACATTAACCATGCATTTTTCGGCCAGTTTTAAATCCATGCCGTAGGGCGGCGATGCCAGCTCTATCAGTGCGGCATTGCGGCGAATAGCGAGCAGCTCGCTCTCGCCGAAGATATGAACGGGCACGGTATTAAACACCACATCCGCCCAAGGCAGCGCCTGATTCAAATCGTCCATGCGCACTGCGCTGAGGCCTTCATCGGCAATGAGTTCCAAGTCCCTCGCCTTTCGCGCGGCCGCCGCCACCTTGGCGCCATGCGCCTTGAGCAGACGGCATAAAAATTTTGCGATGCGGCCATACCCAGTGACCAGGCATTTGGTGTCGCACAGTGCTGTTTCGGTATATTTCGCGTAGGCACAGATGGCCGCCTGCGCCGTGAGCAAAGCGTTTCGTATTAAAAAGGCCTCATCGTCGTTAAAATCCAAATACCGTACGTGGCCGTCCATCACGACGCGTGCGTCCTCGTCGCATCGTCCCAGCACATAAACGCTCTTCGGATAACGACGAACAACAGAGGCCAGCTCTAGTGGTGCGTCGGAAAACGGCGCTTTGATGCTGCCATCGGGGCTGCGATAAGGCACAGGCAGAAACACATAATCGGGAGCAGCCATATCCTCGTCCGCGAACCCGAGCTTTTGAAAGCCCTGCAGACTTACACTGAAGCCCTTTTCTTTGAGCATATCCGAAAGTGCAAGCTGGCGTTTGTCTCCGCCGATGATCAGAATGTGTTTCATTATTAGCCCCTTTACAGCACAAACATACGTTATTCTATGCCGCTTTTGGTGAAGGGGTGAAATAATCTAAAGCTTGATCGCCGCGAACGAGAGGTTCTTTTATGGTGCTGAAATTTTAGATTTTTAGTATTGATTATCACATTTTTATTGGTTCTTTCGTCAATTATGGCTGTTTTTACGAAATGAAACAGAGCGACGTATATTGCTATCAACGCCACAGTTAATGTCCGATTGTAAAAATACGATAAATATTGTATAATAACCGCAAAGATACGATAGAATCAGGTGATAATAATGAGTTATTGGGAGTACAACACGGTTTGTTGTGGTGCGTATGCCAAGGCTGATTACACGAATACCAATCTATACGTCATCGACAGCAGACAATACAAAACCCTTATCGGTGTGATTGGGATGACACTTCCCGATTATGTCAAGACGATGGGTTCAAAGGGCTGGCAGCTCGTCTGTCAGATTCCGGACGTACCGTCTTCGGGCTGCTTCGTCACAAACGAGGTGCTGTTTTCGTTTAAAAGGCCGGCAGGCGAATGATGGGTTTATACTAAATCATCTATTGATATGACAAGGCTTTATTTGATAGGCCTTTTTTTATTGCCCAAGGACTTCCACTCCCTTTTTCTTTATTGTTAACGAAAATTATATTGACATTTTATTGATTATGGTCTACCATTGTCGACATATAGTCATATATTGCTATTATCAAATACACGGAGGACGTCATGAAGGAAGCTTTGTCAAGGCAGGAATGGGTGCTGATGGAAGCGTTGTGGCAAAAAGGCCCGCTTTTTCTGTCTCAAATGATGGACGCAACCGCGGGAGCGGTGGACTGGAACAAGAGCAGCTATTTGACATACCTAAAACGCATGGCCGATAAAGGGCTGATCGGGTTTACGAACATCAGCGGCAACCGCTGCTATGCCCCGCTTGTGAAGCGCGAAGACTGCATTGACAGCGAAAGCAGCTTCATACTCTCTAAGCTGACGGAAGACAGCACACGGCTGCTGCTCGCCAGCATGATAAAAAAGAGCGGCCTCAGCGAAAAGGAGCGGGATGAACTGCTCACGCTCATCGCCGACCTGAGCGGCGGGCAGGAGGAATAGCGATGGCTGTTTTAAATACGCTGCTGGAAATCACATTGTATGCAAGCATAATCGTCATTGTTACGCTGCTGCTCAAAAAGCTGCTCAGCCGCCGTATGTCGCCATGGCTGCATTATGCCGTCTGGTTCGTGCTGATTGCGCGGCTTATGCTGCCCGTTACCGTGGAGAGCGGCTTTCATGTGTTCACGGCTCCCACGCAGGTGCAGACTCAAGCCGCTACCGTGCCGCAAGCGTCTGTACCCGCCACCTCTGCGGACAGTATATTGAATGACAACACGTTGACTCAGCCCATACCGATAGAAGTCGATGATTCCCAGCTCAAAACCGTCTCCCCCGCTGCCACATCGGTCTTGCCGACCGCAAGACCACTTTCCACGAATGACATTCTGCTCACCATATGGCTATCGGGCACCGGTGTGTGTCTTGCGTATATCGCGCTGCTGTTTGTAACGCTGAAGCGCCGGGTTCGCCGCAACGCCGCCGAGCCCTCCGCGCGTCTGATAACGCTTTTCAATGAAGTCAAAGCCGAGATGAACATCAAAGCGCGTTTGAAGCTGGTCTGCCAGTACGAATACGGCACGCCCGCGCTGCTGCTGCCACGAACGGTGCTGATGCCGGTGGATACGCTGATTGCAATGGACGACGAGCAAATTCGGTTCGCGCTGCGCCACGAGCTGACGCACTACCGACGCGGTGACCATATTGCCTGCCTGCTTATTAGCCTGCTGAATGCGGTTTACTGGTTTAACCCGTTTGTGTGGCTCGCGTTCCGGCAGATGCGCGCGGATATGGAAATCGCTTGCGACAGTAAGGTGGTGCAGGCGCTGGATGTGCCGCAAAAGAGCCGCTATGCCTCGCTGATTGTCGGGCTGTTCGCGCAAACCGAGCGGCGACAGCTGGTGCTCGGCATGGCGCAGGGCAGCGCGAAGAAAATTGCGGAGCAGCGCGTGCGCGGCATATTCAAGGAAGCAAAGAGCCACGCGAGCGTGAAGCTGATAGCATCGGCGTCGGCGCTGCTGCTGTTGGTGACCTGCTTTACAACGGCATGTCAGCCGACACCCGAAAAGGCGGTGGTTGTTCAAAGAAGTAAGCCGGAAGCTGTTGTATCTGATAGTACGACGTCTTCAGCACCCTCAGCCACCCCTGTACCCAGTACTGAAAAATCCATAAAATGGATAGATCAATATAATGATGACAAGGGCATTTTTCACGTCAATATTGATGCGACCATTGAAACACCCGATGTGACCGCATACCCCGTTATCGAAATGAAGCGTGCTGCTATTACTGACGCGCAGCTTCAAAAAGTCGCCAACACATTTTTCGGAGATAAGCAAATCCTTGACGGAAATGTTCCAAGAACCAAGGAACAAATTGAAAATGATATTATTCAGCTGAAAGCCCAGCAGCAAAAGATGGTTGAAAGCGGCAACGAAGATTATTATAAACATACTCTCAGTTACTTAGAGGATGCATATAACAGCGCTCCTGAGACAGTGAATTTAGAACCCGCCCAAGCCATCTGGCCGGACGAGTCGGGTTTACTTAATATAATGTGCGAGCAGGATGACGGCTATTCTTATATCCGAGGTGTATCCTCCCTCAAAAAAGATGAAGATTCATTTTTGGAATATACAAGATACAATTCAGCTTACCACGAAACGGGTAATCTTGTATCACAGCCCGCCGGAGTAAAAATGTCTGAGCAAGATGCGCTGACTCTCGTTGATCAAGCATTACAAAACATCGGCCTTAATAACATGGTGCTGGCGGCTGAGTTTGTCGGCAATCGGTTGGATGACCCGGAAAACACGACTGATCAGTGCTATGTTTTTTACTACACCCGCATAACCGAAAACATCCCCTTCACTTATGTCAACACATACAACAGCGATAATGTTGGCGATAATGTGGATCGCTATGCGCCCCATTTGTTCAAGGAACACATCTCCGTATCCGTCAACGATAACGGTATTGTAAATTTCTATTGGAAAAACCCATATGAAGAAGTCACACGTATTTCTGATAATGCTCGTTTGCTCGACCTTGAACATATAAAGCAAATATTTATGAAACAGATGCAAAGAGAAGCCGCTGGCCGTAACGAGTATTACGATAAGACCAATATCGTCAGCGATACCGTGTATATCTATCGTGTGACTCTTGGGTATATGCCAACAATCGAAAAAGACAATTATGACACCTATATTTGTATACCGGTTTGGAATTTCTTTTCAACTCACGAAATCAAATTCTCAGATGCGACACAAAACGAAGAATTCACCAGAGATTTCGGCACCAGCATGGTCACAATTAACGCGATGGATGGTAGTTTGATTAATGGTTGGCTGGGCTATTGATTCTTTAGGAGGCTTACATATGGTTATTCTCGATACGCTGCTGGAAATCACATTGTACACAAGCATAGTCGTCATCGTGACGTTGCTGCTCAAAAAGCTGTTCAGCCGCCGCATGTCACCATGGCTGCATTATGCCGTCTGGTTCGTGCTGATTGTGCGGCTCATGCTGCCCGTTACTATCGAAAGCGGCTTTCATGTGTTCACCGCTCCCTCGCAAGCGCAGACTCAAGCCGCTGCCGTGCCGCAAGCGTCTGTGCCCGCCGCCTCTGCGGACAGCATAGTAAATGACAACGCGTCGGCTCAGCCTGAGCCGATAAAAGCCTATGATTCGCATCTCAACACCGTCTCCCCCGTTTCTGCGTCGGCCTTGCCGACTGCGAAACCGCTTTCCGCATATGACATTCTGCTCATCGTATGGCTTTCCGGTACGGGCATTTCACTGATATACATTGCCGTGCTTTACGGCACACTGCGCCAACGAGTGCGCAAAAATGCTGCACTGCCATCCGCGCGTCTGATAACGCTTTTCAATGACGTGAAAGCCGAGATGAACATCAAAGCGCGTTTGAGGCTGGTCTGCCAGTACGAATACGGTACACCCGCACTGCTGCTGCCACGAACGGTGCTGATGCCGGTGGATACGCTGATCGCGATGGACGACGAGCAAATTAGATTTGCGCTGCGCCACGAGCTGACGCACTACCGGCGCGGCGACCATATTACCTGTCTGTTGATTAGTCTGCTCAATGCAGTTTACTGGTTCAACCCGTTTGTGTGGCTCGCGTTCCGGCAGATGCGCGCGGATATGGAGATCGCTTGTGACAGCAAGGTGGTGCAGGCGCTGGATGTGCCGCAAAAGAGCCGCTACGCCTCGCTGATTGTCGGGCTGTTCGCGCAAACCGAACGGCGGCAGCTGGTGCTCGGCATGGCGCAGGGCAGCGCGAAGAAAATTGCGGAGCAGTGCGTGCGCGGTATATTCAAGGAAGCAAAGAGTCACGCAAGTGTGAAATTCATCTCGGCATTCGCCGTGGTGTTGCTGCTGGTGACCTGTTTTACAACGGCGTGCCAACCAACGCCGGAAACACCACCTGTGAACAATAAAAATACGAGCGTCGTGGAAGAGGTTGTTCAGGCCAATGCCGAAGAAAACGAGCAAGAGCTTAAAAAAGACAAAGAGGTTATCGCCGAACAAATCAAAAAAGTGAACGGGCATATGGTGTGGGATATCAAACCCAATGATTATGTCACTATCAATGTCGACGCAGATATTGTTGCGCCTGAGTTCGATCAACTCCCCATTGTCCGCATCAAGCCCAATAATCTCTCGCAGAAACAGTTTGAGACGCTGATCTCTTATCTATCCGATGGTGCGCCGCTCTATTATATGGAACAGGGCTTCAATTATACACAAGAGGAAGTTGCAACTATATTGCCAACCCTTCAGCAAAAACTCGAAAACAAAGATCTTCCCCCCTATATCAAAGACCATATTCAATATCGTATTGACGATATCAAAGAGCAAATGGGCAGCGCCAAAAGCAAAGCTGAGGATAAGCCGTATAACGGCACCCTGATGACAACTGATAACAATAAATATTACAGCACAATCACTCAACTAAAATGCTATTTGGATAAAAATGTAGCGGCAACAATGTCGCTCTGGCAGTCGTTCAACGAGACCACTTCCCAGATTGTATTTGAAAATGCAAACTATTTCGACGTCTTCAATACATATGAACCTTATGAAGGGACCGATGCCTCCGGAATCAAAATGACGTATGAGCAAGCAAAGGCCGAAGCTGAAGAATTTGTGCGCAAGATAGACGGTGAAGACAGCAATCTATTGGTCTATGATGCGAGCATCGGCTATCAGATAGGCACATTCTCTAATTACACCAAAGAGACATCGCCGCAGGCTTACGCGTTTACTTTTGCCAGATGCTATAACGGCATTGTTGTGAAACGCGTGGGGTATCTTTGGGGAACCGATGAGAATATCGATTATGGCAAGCAGGTATCGCCTGAGAGCCTAATGGTCATGATCAACGATGACGGGATTAATAACGTTTATTGGGCAAATCATACGGAATATATTGAGGATGTCGCATCCGATTCGCCGCTGCTCGATTTCGATTCGATACAAAAACTCTTTGAGGAGCATTGCAGCCAGAAATTCGCGTGGGTGCCTCGCAACGACGCACTTCCGCCGAACCAGCACGTGACTCTGACCGTCAAAAAGATTGAGTTAAACATGATGCCGATCCCCGAAAAAGATAACCTTGAAAACTATATCACCGTACCGGTTTGGGATTTTATTGCCGATATGACTTACGACAAAGAAGTGTACGCACAGGACGGTTATCCCGCCGAGGGTGAAAAAAATGTCAGCATCGTAACGATCAACGCGATCAACGGCACGATCATCAACCGCGAGCAGGGTTATTAATTCGAATATTCAATGATGCTTAAAGGAGCTGTCACAAGCTCCTTTTGTTTTCCAAAAACATTTGCCCGTTCTTAATAATTTATGTATATTGATATCAAGAATATTAATCACATCTGTTTTCACTTTCGGAGGCTGTTATGAATAATGAATCCTTAAAGCAAAAAGCCAAAGAACTGGTGGCTCAAATGACGCTGGAGGAAAAAGCGGGACTATGCTCCGGCCTTGATTGCTGGCACACAAAGCCCGTGGAGCGGCTGGGTCTTGGATCCGTCATGGTGTCCGACGGGCCGCACGGCCTTCGAAAGCAAATTACCCTGAACGACAATATGGGCATCGGCAAAAGCGTTCCCGCCGTCTGCTTCCCCACCGCAAGTGCGCTCGCCTGCAGCTTCGACCGTGACCTCGTTTACAGCATCGGCCGAGCCATTGGCGAAGCCTGCGTGCAGGAGGGTGTCTCGGCCATTTTAGGCCCCGGTGTGAACCAAAAGCGCAGCCCTCTCTGCGGACGCAATTTTGAGTATTTCAGCGAAGACCCGGTACTCTCGGGTGAGCTTGCCGCGAACCTGATACAGGGCGTGCAGAGCACCGGTACGGGCACCTCACTCAAGCATTACGCGGTGAACAATCAAGAAAAGCGCCGCACCACGGTCAGCGCCGTGGTGGATGAAAGAACGCTGCGCGAAACATACCTCAAGGCGTTTGAAATTGCCGTAAAAAAAGCAAAGCCTTGGACGGTGATGTGCGCCTACAACAAGGTGAACGGCACATACTGCAGCGATAATGACTGTCTGCTGACAGATATCCTGCGCGATGACTGGGGCTTTGACGGCATCGTTGTTTCCGACTGGGGCGCTGTTCACGACCGCGTACAAGGCATCAAAGCCGGGCTCGACCTTGAAATGCCGGGCAGCCGCGGCTACAACGACGAGAAAATTGTTGCTGCCGTAAAAAGCGGAGCGCTGAGCGAAGAAGCGCTGGACAAAGCGGCCTGCCGCGTTACGGAATTCGTGCTGAAAGGGCTTGAAAACAAACGAGATGGTTTTACATACGATAAACAGTTACAGCATCAGCTTGCGGTAAAAGCCGCGCAGCAATCAGCCGTGCTGCTGAAGAACGAGAAAAACCTTCTGCCCGGTAACCTGAAGCAAAAAGCGGCTGTTATCGGTGCGTTTGCGAAAGTCCCGAGATATCAGGGCGCAGGCAGCTCCAAAATCACGCCTGTTCAAATCGATTCGCCATGGGAGGCTTTTCAGAAGCTCGGCCTTGATGCCGTATATGCTGATGGGTATAGCTTGCAGCACAACACAAAAAACAACAGCAAGCTGATCGCGCAGGCTTGCGAAGCAGCCAAGGGCAAAGACATCGTTTACATTTTTGCCGGGCTGCCCGAGGGCTATGAATCAGAAGGGTTCGATCGCGAAAATCTCTCGATGCCCGACGCTCATAACGCGCTGATAAGCGCCGTGAGCCGCTGCAACCCGAACACGGTAGTCGTCCTCATGGGCGGCGCACCGATGGCGCTGCCATGGATTAACGATGTCAAGGCCGTGCTTGTGGCGTACCTTGGCGGCGAAGGCGTCGGCACAGCCATCGCAAATCTGCTGCTCGGCGTTGAGTCTCCGAGCGGCAAGCTTGCCGAAACGTGGCCGCTGAATACCGAGGATATCCCTTGCAGGGCGTATTTTCCGGGCGGAAGGATGACCGTTGAATACCGTGAAAGCATCTATGTGGGATACCGCTATTACGAAAAGGCGAAGAAAGAGGTGCTGTTCCCGTTCGGACACGGGCTATCGTATTCGCGCTTCGCATATGCGAATTTGCAGCTCAATCGCAAATCTTGCGACATCGGCGATTCGGTCAGCGTTCAATTCAGCATCACCAACACCGGCAGCGTAGCGGCCCAAGAAACGGCGCTGATTTTCGTCTCGACCAATAACGCCACAGTCTTCAGCCCTGAAAAGGAGCTGAAGGAATTTGCCAAAATCGCGCTTAATCCGGGCGAAACCAAAACGGTGAGCGTCACGCTGAACACGGCGGACTTTGGTTACTATAACGTCCTGATTAAAGACTGGTATGCCGAGAATGGGTCATACCGCATTCTCGTCGGCTCATCGTCGAAAGACATATTGCTGGAAGCTGGGCTGGAGCTGAAAAGCCCTGAGCAGCCTCAGCCTGATTATAGGCAAAAAGCGCCAACATATTTTGATGTGCCTCAGGGTGAATGGATCGTTCCCGACCAAGAATTCGAGGCGCTGTACGGCAGCCCCCTCCCCGTTCACGACGGGAAAGTGGCTCGCCCGTTTACGCTCGAACACACGCTCGAAGATACCATGCATACGTTCGCCGGCAAAGTGATGCTGCTGTATGCAAAAATGATGGTAAAAGGGCTCGAAAAGGCAGAGCCGGGACAGGCGGGCATGATGCTCGCGATGATACAAGAAATGCCTTATTATGTGATGATTACATCGGGCGAGATATCCGAGAAGATGATGCTCGCGTTGCTTGAAATGATGAACGGGCACTTCTTTAAAGGCATTAAGCGGCTATTCAGCCGTTAGCAACGCGTATGGCTTCATCGGATTTTAGGGGTCGGTTTCCAGGGCCTGCCCCTTAGGATATACCGACTTTTATGACAATATCCATCCGGTATATAGGTATCTCTTTTTCTTTTGGGATTAATGCATCCAACGTAGGGAACGACCTCCGCTTGTGCCCCGGATGGGGTATGTCGTTCCGAATGGCGCTTATCGTTCCGAATTACACAGTATACCCCTCCGGGGTACAGGAATTCTTTTTATAATTTTTAGACAAAAATGCTTTGAAATGTAGGGGACGGTCTTGACCGTTCCGCTTTATGCATTCCCAATAGCGTGACAACCCTACGCGCATTGACAGATAAAAATCGCATCGCGGGAATTATGCAAAAGAAAAAGAGTATTAACACAAAAACCTCCGCCGGAATACAGTTCCCTTGCGGAGGCTTGTTTATTACCCTATCTCGTAGCCTTTCTTTTCAGATGTGCCATGCTGCCGCGCGAAGTTTTCTTTATTTTTGTTCAAATAGCGCTCGTGCAGTTCATTCGCGTCCATGCCCGTTTTTAAGCACATACTCACAAAGAAGTGCAGGATATCCACCAGCTCATCCTTCACCTTGTCGGTATCAACGGGCTTTGGGTTCTTCCACCACTTAAAGTTAACCTCATCAATCAGCTCCGCGAGCTCTGAGAGCATCGCCAGCGTTTCCTTCTGTATCCACTGCTCCATCGGAATGTCATTAAGGCCGCGCTTTTCCGCCAGCTCCGAATCAAACTGATTCTGATATTTGAATATGTTCTCCAGCTTGTCCATTTAACCCCTCCAAAAAACTTTCGAGCTCTTTTTTCTTTTCTATTTTTCCGGCGAAAACAGCCGACATTTTTTTATAATCAAACATCTCGTCAATCATCGCGTTCACACGATCGAGCGTGACCGCGTCGATTTTGGCGATTGTCTTTTGCTCGTCGTATACCTCATCCAGCAATATCAGCGATTTGCCGATGGCGCTCATCTTGGAGTTTGTGCCCTCCATTGAGAGCACATAGTTGCCTTTCAGCTGATCGATGCCCTGCTTAAAGTCGGCTTCGCTGATGCGCTCGTTTTTAAGCTTATCCAGCTCCTGCTTCATCAGGTGCACCACCGTATCGGCGTTGGCGGCCGTGGTGCCCGCGTAAAGCGTGAACATGCCCGCATAGCTGTAAGACGACGGGTATGAATAAACGGAGTAAGCGAGCCCCTTTTCCTCACGGATCGACTGGAAAAGCCGGGAGCTCATGCCGCCGCCCAGCACATTGTTGAGCACGGCCATTGCAAAACGGTCGTCATCCGCAAATGTGCAGCCCGGGAACGACAGGCAAAGGTGCGTTTGCTCCACATCCTTTTCCACATACAGCGTACTCGGCTTTGGAACAAACGGCGTCGCGCAGTCACTTATTTCCTTGCGCGTGCCGCGGCTGTAGCTGCCGATATGCTTGTTCAGCACATCTTCCAGCTGTTTGTCGTCGTATTTGCCTGCCACTGCCACCACCACATTGGCCGGGTAGTAATGGTCGTCGATATAGCGCACAAGATCGGCGCGTGTGAAAGCTTTGATGTTCTCCTCCGGCCCAAGTATCGGCTGCGACAATGAGCTGCCTTTGAAATAGATCTCAGATATCTTTTCGTGAGCCAGTTCCTCCACGTTATCGTTAACCATCGCAATTTCTTCGATGACCACGCCCTTTTCCTTTTCGAGCTCCGTTTCGTCTATCTGCGGGTCGCAAAACAGGTCAGACAATACGTCCACCGCAACGTCCAGCTTATCCGGCACCACACGCGCATGATAGCATGTGCATTCCTTGGAGGTGAACGCGTTGAGCTGCCCGCCGATCTTGTCCATATCCACTGCGATCTGCTTGGCGCTGCGCTTTGTCGTCCCCTTAAACATCATGTGTTCAATAAAGTGCGAAATACCGTTTTCTTTGGCTTCCTCGCACGTTGATCCCGTTTTTACCCATATACCCACGGCCACTGAATTGTAGTTTTGCAATGGCTCAGTAATCACTCGCAGGCCGTTGTCCAACGTTTTTATCATCTGTTGTCTCCTTTTTAAAGCATAACTTACTAAAGCATTTCTTCCACCTTTAGGATAGTATAACCTTTATCGCGCACAATTTGTACAACTTTTTCAAATTCGCTCATTTCATTGTCCGCCTCAATTCGGATAAACATATCGCCGTAAATATTGTCACGGAGAACCGCGGGCCAGTCATCTTGCCGTTTCAGTTTTTCAAAATCGATCGATGGGCCGATATGGCGCACACCGCTGCCGTTATCATAGCTCATCACCGGTACGCTGTATCCGTTTCCAATGTACATATCCGATTCGATGCCGTCGTGCGCTTCGCAAACATAGTAGCCCACACTTTGGCCTCTGGACAGCACTTCATCGAGCATCTTGCCATTGTCTTTAATGCACTGCTCGCAAAAAAAGAATGTCGCCTGAACGCCTATGCGATCCATGGCGTCCAGGTACGCCGCCACATCTGTGCCCTGTGTCACCGAAATCTGCAGGCCGATGTTGCTGCCGCCCGTGCTGCCTTTGAGCGCAAGCCCCAAAGATGGCCGCGCAAACCCAAACGACGTTACATACACAAAACCGATAATCAAGACCAGGCAGATATTTGTTACCAGCGATCGTTTTCTTATTTTCATCGTATCACCACCCGTATATATATCTATTCACAAACGTGTCGTTTCATACTTGCGTCATAAACTTTGTCTTTTGTTTATATATACGAAGAATAGGCCCAGATTGATAACTGATCCCAAATGATGATTAACTGACATAATAAAAAAACCGGAGATTGAGAAGTCCGGTTTTCTGTGAACAGCGTATAAATGGATTATTTGGTTTGCGGAGCGGGATGCAAATGCGTTTTATTGCTTAACGCGCAGACTATTGCGCGGGCGCTTTGGCATATGCACTGCCTGCGGTGTAAAACTGCGCCACATTTTCCGCTGTGACGGCATAAACTGTCAGCGGCTGATATTGGGCGGGCACATAAGCGGAATTCTTAATGAAGCCGTCCGCATCGGCAATGGCCAGCTTGGCAGTTTGTGCCGGATCGATAAACAATGCCATATCCACCACGCCTGACGATAAGGCATCCATTATCTCCTGATCTGCCCCGTATACAACAAGGCTGACTTCTTTCCCGCTTTCCCCAATCGCGCGTATCGCCCCATGCGCAAGCGTGGCGCTATGCGCAAAAATAAAGCTGACATTGCCAAGGCCTAGCTCAGCTTTAACAGATTCGTATGCCATCTCTTCATCAGTGCCACAGTATTTCTCTGCGGCTACCGTCACCTTGCCGTCTTTACCGAGAGCCGTGCGGAATCCATCGGATTTAAGCTGCATGATGAAGCTGTCGTAATCTGTTTTGAGTTCGAGGCAGGCACCGCCCGTTTCACCGTAAAGCGCCATGGCCCGCGCACCCGCCGCCTTGCCGACTTCAATATAATCCGGGGAAATCAACGTGCTGACCATACCGTTAATGGAATCGATGATGTTGATAACCGTCACACCGTCAGTATCACACTCAGCCAGCGCGGTTTCCAACACATCCACATCCACAGGGTCAATCACGATAACCGATACCCCCGCACTCAAAAACGCTTGAATATCCGCCTTTTGCTTATCGCCGGTATCCGCCGACACAACCGATACCTCGTAACCGTAGGATGCGCAGGCGGCGCTGATTTCTGCCGACAGCTGCTCGTAAAAACCGCCCTCACCCGCCAGCGAAACGCCGATTTGCGGCCCTTTGGGCTGCTCAATATCGTCCACCGCCACAGGCGTGGCCGATGGTGTCACGCTGACCGCCGCAGGCGCCGCGCAAGCGGTAAACGATACGATCATGATTGCTGTGAACAATAATAGCGCGAGCTTTCTCATGAACCCCTCCAACATATAAACCTGCTGATATTATAGCACAATGTCAAAACAAAGCAAAGTGCAGGGCGATGGCTTGCAGCTATCTGCCCTTGTGCTTATGCTTGCGTTTGAGCTGCCTTAGCTCAAACTTTTTCGCCTCTGCATCTTCGCGGCGCTGCTTCCCCGCCGCTTTGCATGCCGCCTTGCGTTGCTCATGCTGTGCTTTCAGCGCCAACTGAGCCTTGGTCGACATCGCCGGTATCACAGCAGCTTTAGCCGCCTCTCGCTGCCGCCGTTTCGGGTTTGCCGCCAGCGGCTTCACGGCATCATCTTTCGAGGGGCTGGTGAAATTCAGTGCGCCGTACCCTTTCAGTACCAGCCCCAGAATTTCATTGTCAGACGGTTTCGCCGCAAACACGAATCGCGATACGCTGTAGCCGCTCTCGTCGCTGCGCTCAAACAGCGCCGTAAAAAACTGCCCGTCATGAAAAACACTGAGTGTCACATGTGTTTTATCCATAAAAAAATCCCTTTCACTTTGCAGTACACAAAATAAAAGAGAAGGGACAACCGCTGTTTAAAGCGGCAGGTTACTGGCACCTTTGTGCGCACGGACTACCATACCGCGCTGTGTTTTTTTCTCCTGCAAGATGGATTGTATCATGCATATCCATCAGATTCAACATCTAGATGTTAATTCTGGCAAGTGTATCGCCGATGCTTGCGTTGACAACGAGGCTTGCGCGCCTGTCGTACGGCGTGGGCGATTTATTAATCAGCACGAGCTCACCGTCTCCGAAATAATTCAGCAGCCCGGCGGCGGGATAAACCGCGAGAGACGTACCGCCGACAATCAGTATATCTGCCGACGTTATCGCCAGAATTGCGCCTTGCATCACATCATCGTTCAAGTTTTCTTCATACAGCACCACATCGGGCTTAATAACGCCGCCGCAATCGCAAAGCGGAATACCATCGCTCGCGGCGATATACAGCACATTATAGGCTTTGCCGCACTTTTGGCAGAAGTTGCGATGTACGGAGCCGTGCAGCTCAAAAATATTTTTGCTGCCTGCTTTTTGATGCAGGCCGTCGATATTCTGCGTGATCACCGCCTTGAGCTTGCCCTTGCTTTCCATTTCGGCGAGCTTAATATGCGCCGCGTTGGGCTGCGCATCCAAACAAATCATCTTTTCGCGGTAAAAATCGTAGAACGCGGCGGTATGCGCATCAAAAAAGCTGCGGCTTAATATCTTCTCAGGCGGGTAGCGGTACTTCTGGTTATAAAGACCATCTTCACTGCGAAAATCGGGGATGCCGCTCTCGGTGGATACCCCCGCGCCGCCGAAAAACACGATACTGCTCGCATCATCGATCATTTGCTGCAATGCACGTATGCTCATGCTTGCTGCCTCCTTTCGCTTTACACGTTTTGATCGATTTCTTCGACCGACCTCACGCTGTACTTGAACATAGCTTCCGATTTTTCGCTTGTGTGCTGGTTTGCAGACAGCGTAAACACAAAGCTCTGCGCTTCATCCCAGCTTAAAAAGTCCACCCACACCTTTACCGTGTCACCGTCCGTCTGCACATCCGTAATTTGCGTTGAGGAATCGCCGATATCGGACAGACTGAAAGAATAGGCTTTGCCGTTTTTGCTGCTGATTGCAGCCGTCAGCGTTTTGGGGATATCGGGCAGGCTCTCGAAACGTTCAAAGCAGGCTGCCGCAAGCTGTTCAACCGCTTCTCGTTTCGCAGATGCCCGTCCGTCTTTCACTTCTGCCAATTGAAGCGGCTCACCGAAATTTACCACCGCAAGGTAAAGCGTTGTCCAAATGAAGCCGTCATCCTTGGGCGCATATGCGGTGCCGGTTTCCATCGTCGCACGGATGAGCGAATCCATCACGGGCAGCATCGCCATTATGTCGTCGCTGACCTCCAGCGGCTCTTTTGCGGGTTCCGGTGTCGGTTCCGCTTCGGTCTTCTGCAGTTTAGCCGTTTGTGTCGGCTGCACCGTCGGCACGGGTGTCGGCGCTGCCTCAGCCGTTTGTGTCGGCTGTACGGTTATGCTTGGCGCGCAGGCCGAGAGCAGCAGTGATGCAGCGATGATAATCGCCGTGAATGCGGAACGTTTATTCATAAAACAGCACCCCATAATTTAAAAAATATAAACATTTTCTATTCAATTATAAAATTTCTGTACATATATCGCAAGCAAAAGTGTGAATCGACATTATCACAATAATGTGCGGCAGTCTTGGCGCACCTCATGCCCGCAAGCAAAAGAAAAGCAGAGCTGTATAACACCGCTCTGCTTTAAAAAGCTGTCTTGAATTGTTACGCTTGTACGCCCGTGTTGGCCGCGTTCTTATTCTGCACACCGCCGACGATGTAAAGAATGGGAAGAACAAAAGCGATGAGGCTTGTAACAGAAAAGCTCATAATCATGGAAACCAGATTCAGAACACAAAGCACAATACCCGCCACGATAAAGAAGTTTGCCTGAGCGGGATTGTCACATTTCTTTAAGCCAACGATGCCCAATACCAATTCGAGAGCACTTCCGATAAGCGCAATGACCATGGCAACAACGAGAATACCGCCCAAACCAAAGGCTAAAGAACTTAAATACGCCGATCCGAGTAATCCGACAATAGACAGAACTGTTGCAATGGCTCCAAAGATGATGAATAAGATACTAACAACTTTTAAAATGCCTTTTCCAGGTGCGTTCATAATGAACCTCCTTAATATTTGATAATTAATATCATAATAGTTACATCTTGTTATGTCAATTCATTCAATACAATTAATCATAATCAATTTGTTTCTTTATGAACTACTGTCCCAACGCCTGATTATCTTTGTAAACCATCAAAGGCGCTTCCATATATATGAAAATTATACATGGAATAAGACATTGGAGGGAAAAGGAATGTCTTTCGATTGGGGCGGATCTTGCAGCCGTAAGCGGAGACCTTTCGAGTTCAGGATCGGTCACAGGCACAGCTTCGGGATCAGGGCCAGAATCAAAGAAAAGTGTTTTAAAGAAATCGGCAATGTCGATATCGACGTCGACAATAATAACATTGCCGTCGCGGTACCGGCTATTCTCGGGGTATTCTTAGGCTCTCCGGACGGCACCGGAGTTCAGTCTTTGCTTAGACAGCTATCTGCCGAATGCACGCGACTCATCACCAAGACAGCTCCCTTAATATAAAACCGAGCGTTTCTTGAGCGATTATAACCCCTCGTAGAACGAAAAAGGGCTGCAACCGCAGCCCCTCTGATTTTTAGTATTTATGATGTCATTTCCTTACCCATGAATATCACGGCCAGAGCCCCCGGACCCGTGTGGCACCCGATGACCGGGCCGATATCCTGAATCTGCACTTCTTTGAAAGGTACAGTCTCTTTAATCATTTCCCTGAGCTTTTCCGCCGTTTCCATACAGTTCGCGTGCAGCACATAAGCGGTCTGCTCTTCAGCCTTTTCCACATTTTCTTCCATAACGGTTAAGAAAAACCGAAGAATCTTCTTGGTGCCCTTCACCTTGTCGGCAGCCACGATCTTTCCTTCTCTGTTCAGCTTAAGAATCGGCTTCACATCGAGTATTGTGCCGATGGCCGCTGCCGCACCCGAGAGGCGGCCGCCTTTTTTCAAATAGTTTAAATCATCCACAGAGAACCATGCTTGGCTGCGCTGGCGGTTGGCTATCACCCAGTCTCTAACCTCTTCGAGCGACTTACCCTCGTTTTTGAGCTTCTGCGCGTGCATCACCAGCTGCCCCGCGCCCATCGAAATACGCAATGTATCTACAATTTCAATGCGCGCATCCGGCAGCTCTTCCAGCACCAGGTTTCTTGCCATATGCGTTAAATCATAGTGGCCGGAGAGCGCCGATGAAAAAGAAAGATACAGAACATCTTTGCCGTCTTTCACGGCATCGCGGAAGAATTCCGCAATGTCTGCCGGAGGCCTTGTGGATGTAATCGCATCGGCACCATTGCTGAGTTCTTCGTAAAAGCTGACAAAATCCGTGTTCCTGCCAAGATCGAAAAGTCTTTCCTCGCTGTTAACCGTATATGGCATAAGAAAAACAGGAATGTTATGCTGATCGGCATAGGTATATGGAATCTCAGTATCCGAATCGGTGGCAATGATATAGTCGCGCATTTGATTCCTCCTAAAATATATGGATAATAACAACAGCGTTAAACGACGCTGTTTGACAATATCTTATCATTCATCTGCCTTTTTTACAAGCCGGATAAAGAACGCCACAGCTTCCCGCAGCGATTCAATATGCAGCCGCTCATTCGCGGCATGCAATGTGTCGATATCTTGCGCCATCGAGCGAAACGGCTGGAAGCGGTAAACCCCATCCGCAACCGCCGCATAGCGCCTCGAATCCGTCGCCCCCACCATCAGATAAGGAGACACCACATACTCCGGAAACATCGATTGAATGGTCTGCGAAATGATGCGATACGCATCACTGTCTGTTCTTGATACCTCGGAGGGTTCGTATGCTTGAATGATCTCTAATCTAATCCCCTTGCCCACCGTTTTTCTGATGTGCTTCAATAATCCGTCAACGGTATTGTCCGGCGAAATACGAAAGTTGACCACCGCTTCCGCACGTTCGGCCAGCGCATTCGGCGCGTTCGAGCCCTGAAGCATCGTGGGGGCGGCTGTCGTCCTCACCATCGCGGCGCCTGTTGCACTCGCTTTCAGCCCCATAAGCAAAAGCGGCTTTGTTAAAAACAGGTTGCAAGCGATGACGTTGAGCGGAAACGTCATATAAGAGCCCAGCGCTGTGAGCATTTCCTTAAGCGGCTTGTTCAGCGTCGGCTTCATATGCGTTGTTTCCAGTGCCACAATCGCTTTGGCCAGCGCACCCACCGCTGTTTGCTTGGGCGGGCGTGAGGCATGTCCGCCTGCCGATTCCGCGATCAGACGGATATCCGCATAGCCCTTCTCGCATATACCGATGGCGGCAACCATGGCCCCGACGTTCATCATTTTGCCGTCCATCATCACGCCGCCTTCATCAATCACAAAATCGAGCCGCACGCCCGTCTCGATGAGCCTGTCCACAATTTTCTGTGCGCCGAGTGTTCCCATCGACTCCTCGTCGTGCCCGATGGCCAGGTATATATCGCGTTTGGGCACAAACCCTTGGGCTATCAAATGTTCAACGCTTTCGAATATGGCGGCAAGCTGCCCCTTCATATCCATCGCGCCGCGCCCCCACACATAACCGTCTGCAATGTCACCCGAAAACGCGCCGTGCACCCACTTGTCTGCCGTGCGTTCATCCGCTGGCACCACATCCATGTGAGCCATCATCAAAAACGGCTTTTGCTCCGACCCCGAGCCTTTCCATTTGTAAAGCAGGCTGTACGTGTTCACGATTTCTCTTTCCAGCGTTTTATGCAAAAGAGGATACGTTTGCTGCAAATAGGCGTGCATGCCCAAAAAAGCATCTGCATCAAAGCCGTCCATCGTCAGCGATGTCACCGTTTTTAAACGTATCATGCCCGAAAGATTCTGCGCCAGCTTGTCCGCATCAAGCGCAATCGGCTCTAAGCTTTGCGTCTTTGGCGCTTGCGGCTTCTTTCTGCGTGTGTTGACGGCAAGCACCGCAATCAGCGCCGCCAGCAGTGCAATGACTATATATAAAACGATCATATTGCCACTTCCCTAAATCATATTCTTATTAAACATCATCCGCGCGATAAGCACCGCGACCACCGACATCACGGGAATGAGTATGCCGGATATTGCAAAAGTTGCCGGAATGAGCAGAAAGACGAGTATCATCAGCAATGTCGGAACAATCGCGATCTTCCAGCTCTTTGAGAGAAACACCACACCGAGTGCCCCGAACAGTGCCGGAATCACATACCCCGTTGACAGATCAAAGACGCTCGAAAGCACCGGGTCGGCATTGATCCAGCTGGTGATCGGTATCACGAAAAGCAGCCCCGCTAACAGTATCAAATCTGTCACGATGGTGGATACCGCCACTGCAATGGTAGACAGCACCTCTCCCTCCTCGGATGTGGCACTGACACCCGCCTTTTTAAGCGCCACCTGAGCGGCGGGCACCTTCATATTGAGTAGGTTTCCTGTTACAAAAGCGAGATATGTGCCGCCCGAGCCAATCATCG
Source organism: Bacillota bacterium (assembly GCA_023412005.1). Classification (GTDB taxonomy): domain Bacteria; phylum Bacillota; class Clostridia; order Christensenellales; family SZUA-584; genus SZUA-584. Next base: position 105,856 of record JAEYOE010000001.1, on the reverse strand, counting down.
GCGAATAATTGAACACCTCAATCAGCCCGATGGCCCAGTACATGGGTATGATGGCGATGGCGCCTTTGGCGAACGAATTCCACTCCGGCAATACGCCGTATATAATGCAGAACAGCAGCGGCACCGCAATAATAAGCAGCATCGCCGCAATTGTCCAGATACGGCCGATGCGGTGCGTCATCTCCTTATAATCGTTCAGCATGCTTCCTTTGTTTTTCATAACGCACCTCCTAGAACAATCCGTGGTAAACCACGGACAGTGTGATCGCACCGATCATTGAAATGGGCAGTGCGAAATTCTCCAGCCATTTGGCTTTTGTCAGCTTGATAATCAAGCCGAACAATGCCATCAACACAGCCCCCGTCAGCAGCGTGAGCAGCTGGCCTTGCCCGCCAGCGACGATGTTTTCTGAAGCGGTTCCGGCAAACGCCGCAATGCCTTTGGCAATGTACTGGCCGCCCATGACGGCGATGATGCCCATAAACAGTGCATCAATGAGAATTTTAGACCACTTCGGATTGCGCTCGCCGATTTCCACGAGCTTATTCTGATACTTCTTCAGCCCGAAAATATTGAATACCGGCCCGCTGATGATGCCAATTGTCATAACCCACATGATACCGGCATAAACAGACGTGGTGATACTGCCCGCCGCACTGGCCACTGCGCCGGCCGCCACGGTTTCGTAAGACATCGACCCGATAACCGAAAGCCGAATCCACGAGAACGGCGCGCCGATGGTCGCCGCCAACGTTATCATCGCGAGCACGATGGGCACCGACGGCACCACAGAAAATGTCGCACTGGATACGGCGGCATCCTTCATGATTTTATTCGATAAGCCAAGCTCGCGGCCGCGTTTGACGGCACGCACAAGAAAATAGACAGACTGTGCCAGCACAAACACGGCAATAACAGCGCCGATGATATACAAAAATGCACTGTTCATGAAATCCATAACCATCACCCCTTTTTATAATTGCTGAAATGAAAACGATAAATGAGGAAATATTTCGGGTTCATTATATATCGCGAATCACATGAAACACAACACAAAGTCTGTATTATCTTGCAGCGTATATTAATTCCCCATCACTTGGTAAATTTATGTGTAATGATTGTAAAAACCGTTTATGTATATGTTGATATATTATAGCTGTAAAGGAATATGCCGATTCATGGTGCTATCAACCGGATTTTTAATTATCAGTGCGCTGAGTATTTTCTTAGGTGTTCATGCTCTTAATTTGAATCCGAAGGCTCAGCAAAACAGATTATTTTTCGCCATGACCGCAGCGCTTATGATTTGGTCATTTGGCTTCTCTTTTGCCATATCGGCTGTCGATGCCGTAACCTGTCTGTTTTGGCGCCGTTTCGCTGCGTTCGGATGGGGCATTTTCTTCAGCATCATGCTGCATTACTTCATTGTTTTTACGGAGCATGACGGCTGGCTGGAAAAATGGTGGACTCGCGTTATTATTTACGCACCTGCTGTTGTCACGCTGATTGGCTTTACGTTTGTTCCTGGTGTTAACCCGGCACAGTTTAACCTTGTTCAAACGTCTCTCGGGTGGGTAAACATTGCTGAAAATAATGTATGGGACTGGTTCTACTCGGCATACTTTTTTCTGTATTCCGTTTTTGGGTTCTTCCTATTATGGCGTTGGGGGCGGCAAACGCCCAGCGCTACCAATAAAAAGCAGGTTCGCAATATACTGATCTCGTTTTTAATTCCTTTTTCGATCGGGACGCTCACAGATATTTTCGGCAATTTACTTTTTTCTACCGCGCTTCCTCAGCTCGCACCCATATACATGATATTGCCCATTGTGGTCACCTTTTTCACCATTCGCCATTACGGGCTGCTGGGAGCCAATGAACGAACAGAAAACGAGCTGTTCATGACAGACCAGATTCGCAACAAATTGTCTGCTTCCGTGCTGATCGTCTCAATTGCCGGGGCTTTACTGAATATTTTCACGCAGTATGTATACAGCGACAAGCCTCATGATCTTTGGCTCGTTCTGCTTTTCAGCTTTGTCATGGTGCTCATTGGCGTTGGTTTCTTTATTACGCAGCACATCGGCATTCATTCGAAACTGAAAGACATTATCAGCGCCGTACTGCTTGCACTTGCCATTCCGGTTATCACGCTTGGTTATGCCGACTACGGCGGCGTAACAATTTGGTCGGTCTCGTTCATATGCCTGATTATCGTTTTCTTAATAAATAAGCGTTTTATGATCAACGCGATTGTTATCTCGTTCCTGTTTACGCAGCTTTTGCTCTGGCTGCTTAGTCCGCAAACGGAGGTGATGATTAATCATGTGGCTTATATATCAAGAATCGGCCTCTTTCTGATTGCGGCAAGCTTATCGTTTTACGTCAATAAAGTTATATCTGCCAAAACAAAAGAAAACCTGCAGCAGATAGAGGTGCAAAGGCTCGTTTCCGATGTTTCAGCGAGTTTTGTATCCATCAATGAATCCAACTTCTCCAAAAAGGTGGATTATATGCTTGCAAAAACAGGCGTGTTTTTCAATCTCGATCACACCTACGTTTTTCTGTTTGACGCCTCTCAAAACCAAGTCGAGCTTGTGCAGCAATGGCATTCCTCCAAATCCGACGACAACGCCCTCATCGGTACCGTTCTGAGCGACCTGACAACCATAATAGGGCGGATATTGTCGAACAAATCCATCGTCGTTCCGAATACGGACTATTTGATGGAACAGCAGCGCAAGGATTTGCATCACCTGCTGAACACGCAGGTACAATCGATCATCGCCATACCGTTTATGGCAGAGGGCAGCGTGCAGGGCATGTTTGCGGCGGCTTACACGTCCACCCATAATATCTGGAGTGACACGCAGGTCAATTCGTTCAAAATCATCTCGAATATTCTTGCGGATGCAAAAGCCAAGGTGCACCAGGAGCAGGAGATCAACAGAATGGCTTTTTATGATTACCTGACAGGCCTGCCAAACAAACTGCTGCTCAAAGACCGGGCGGTTCAAGCCATTGAACTCTCCAAACGCACAGAAAACGCGTTGGCGTTGATGTTCCTCGATCTCGATGTATTCAAGTCCGTCAACAATACCATGGGGCATCAGGCCGGAGACAAGATGCTCATTAAAATCTCCGAATCTTTGCAGCAAGCTGTTCGAAAGACGGACGCTGTGTCACGTTTCGGCGGCGATAAATTCGTCATTCTGATCAATCATCTCTCTGCCGTGAAAGACGTTATTCTCGTTGTTGATAAAATAATGGATACATTTAAAAGGCCGATTTCCATTAACGATCAGGAATACTACATGACCGCGAGTGCGGGCATCGCCGTGTACCCCGAAGACGGCGATGATGCGGATACGCTGATAAAAAACGCGGAGATTGCCATGTACCGGGCCAAGGAGAAGGGCAGAAACAGGTATGAGCTTTGTTCACCGGAGCTGAAGGAAGAAGCCTTGTTCAGAATGCAGCTGACCAACAGCCTTTACCGAGCTTTGGAAAGAAACGAGCTGTTTTTGGAGTATCAGCCGCAAATTGACCTGGCAACCAAAAAAATTACCGGTGTTGAGGCATTGCTTCGCTGGAATCATCCGAAAATGGGGCTGATATCACCCGCCCGGTTTATTCCGCTGGCAGAACAGACCGGACTGATCGTACCCATTGGAGAGTGGGTGCTGGAAACCGCATGCAGGCAGAACAAAGCATGGCAGGATATGGGCCTTCGCCCCATTCGGATAGCTGTGAATATATCCGTCATTCAATTCCGCAGCCGGAATATAGTGAGCCGAATTAAAAGCATACTGGCGGACACGGCTCTCGATACCAAAGACGTTGAATTAGAGCTGACTGAGAGCGTTGCCAACAACGAATCATCATACACCATTGAAGTGTTCAACGCGCTTAAAGACTTGGGGGTGTCGTTATCTATCGATGATTTCGGCACCGAGTATTCATCGCTGAACCGCCTCAAAATGCTGCCGGTTGACCGTATCAAGCTGGATATTCAGTTCGTCCGCGACATTTGCGGCAACAAAAAGGACAAGGCGATTGCGGGCATTATTATTAATCTCGCAAAAAATTTGGATCTTAAAATTATAGCCGAGGGTGTAGAAAACGACGAACAGCTTGAATATCTGGAGGCGCACAAGTGCGATGAAGTGCAAGGCTTTTACTACTACAAGCCGCTCTTGCCGGAGCAGATTGAAGCATTGCTCAAAAAAGATACATAAGCATCATGCAGTCTTGTTAATACAAAACCCATCCTAGCTTTCTATAGTTGAACAAAACAAACCGCAGCAACACATTATGGATCAGTTCGCAATGCCGCTTGATAGCGTACTATACCGAAGAGGCCATTTTTTATGATAATGTCTGCGACTGCTGACAATGCAACTTCCATCTGACCTTAAGCAATAAGTCTCATCTAACAGAACGCATGATAAAAGCGCAGCACCAATCGGCACTGCGCTTTGTTTCAATTGTTGTTTCGCGTTATATGGCTTAGTACATGCCCGGCATTCCGCCCGGAGCCGCCGGCATACCGGCACCCTTCTCTTCGGGAATGTCCGTCACGATGCTTTCTGTTGTCAGCAGCATCGAGGCAATGGACGCCGCGTTCTGAATGGCGCTTCTCGTCACCTTCGTCGGGTCGATAATGCCCTTGGCCACCATGTCGCCATATTCGTTCTTCGCCGCATCGTAACCGAAATTGGTATCGTTCGCGTTCTTGATCTTGTCGACAATTACGCTGCCCTCAAGGCCTGCGTTGGTCGCAATCTGGCGAACAGGTTCTTCCAATGCGCGCATCACAATCTGCATGCCCGTCTTCACATCGCCTTCAAGGCTGTCGATAGCTTTCGCCACGTCCTTGGCCGCATGCAGCGAGGCCACACCGCCGCCCGGCACAATGCCTTCCTCAACGGCTGCACGTGTCGCAGCCAGCGCGTCTTCAATGCGCATTTTGCTTTCCTTCATTTCGGTTTCGGTTGCCGCACCCACCTGAATCACAGCCACGCCGCCCGCGAGCTTCGCAAGGCGCTCCTGCAGCTTCTCACGGTCGTAATCGGATGTGGTTTCTTCAATCTGCGCTTTGATCGAGCTGATGCGTGCTTTAATTTCAGACGGGTCTCCCGCGCCTTCAACAATTGTGGTGTTTTCCTTATCCACTTTAACCTGACGCGCCTTGCCGAGCATCTCGATTTTGGCTTCCTTAAGCTCAATACCAATTTCGTCGGAAATCACCTGGCCGCCGGTCAGTATCGCGATATCCTGCAGCATCGCTTTGCGTCTGTCGCCAAAGCCGGGAGCCTTCACAGCAACACAGCTGAATGTGCCGCGCAGCTTGTTGACAATCAATGTGGTGAGCGCTTCGCCTTCCACGTCCTCAGCGATGATGAGCAGCTTTTTGCCCAACTGCACCACCTGCTCCAATATCGGCAGCAGTTCCTGTATGTTCGAGATCTTTTTATCTGTAATCAGAATCAACGGTTCGTCGAGCACCGCTTCCATCTTCTCAGTATCGGTAACCATGTAAGCCGACGCATAGCCTCTGTCGAATTCCATACCTTCCACAACGGACAGCTCTGTCTTCATCGTCTTGCTTTCTTCCACGGTGATGACGCCGTCGTTGCCGACCTTCTCCATCGCTTCCGCAATCAGCGAGCCGATCTCTTCGTCGCCCGCCGAGATGGATGCAACCTGAGCAATGGCCTTGGTGCCGGAAATCGGGTTAGAGAGCTCCTTTAAGCTGTTCACGGAAATTTCCACAGCCTTCAAGATACCCTTCTTGATCACCATCGGGTTCGCACCGGCAGCAACATTCTTTAATCCTTCGCGGATAATGGCCTGTGCCAGCAGTGTGGCTGTGGTGGTGCCGTCGCCCGCGACATCGTTGGTCTTCGTCGCAACTTCTTTAACAAGCTGTGCGCCCATATTTTCAAACGGATCTTCCAGCTCAATTTCCTTCGCAATGGTCACACCGTCGTTGGTGATAACCGGCGAGCCGAATTTCTTATCGAGCACAACGTTTCTGCCCTTGGGTCCGAGTGTCACTTTCACTGTATCGGCGAGCTGGTTCACGCCGGATTCAAGCAAGCGTCTTGCGTCTTCTCCGTATTTAACCTGTTTTGCCATAATTCATCATCCTCCTATATTTCGTTTATTCCACAGTCGCAAGCAAATCGCTCTGGCGTACGATGATGTATTCTTCTCCGCCAACCTTAACTTCGGTGCCCGCATATTTGCTGTACAGAACCTTCTGACCAACCTGCACGGTCATTACAACTTCTTTGCCGTCGACCATGCCGCCGGGGCCTACCGCCACAACTTCCGCAGTCTGCGGTTTTTCCTTCGCGCTGCCTGTCAGCACGATACCGCTCTTTGTGGTTTCCTCGCTCTCAAGGCTCTTAATCACAACTCTGTCGCCCAATGGTTTTATGGACATAATAAAAACCTCCTTGTAGATATGATATTTGATTCATATTTTTGCTTTTGCATTGTTAGCACTCACTTTGTTTGAGTGCTAACAGGATTAATAATAATATATAAGAGAAATGATGGCAAATTCAAAATTTGCCTTATATGCTCAAAAATCTATATCTAAACGGTTTTAAGTTTGAATATGTTCGAATATAAATACGATTTGCTTGTTTTACTCTTATTATCGCCTGTTTTTAAGTATTTTCTAAAGCTGTGCAGGACTTTTTTAGAAAGCGTTGAATACTTAGTTATTGTATGGTCTCCATGCAGGCTTTCAAACGGCACCCACAACAAAACTGACGCTTCGCAGCCTCTTGTTTTTTATGCTCAAGACGCTGCATTCACAGCAATATTTAGAAATAACCAATGGCATATCTTCGCCGCATCGTGTATAATGAACGCACATTTCGGCGGATTATGTGATAAACTTCGGCGCTGGGGGCAGCGCGGAATTGGGGAGCACAAAGCATGGATAAATGGGACAAGCGTTTTATGGACTTAACGTCGACCATCGCCAAATGGTCCAGCTGTTACAAGACCGACCGCAGCGTGGGCGCGGTTATCGTTAAGAACAAGAGGATTCTCACCACCGGCTACAACGGCGCACCGGCAGGCCTAAAAAGCTGTAAGGAAAAAGGCGAATGCCTGCGTCAAAAGCTCGGCATCCCGTCCGGCACTCAGCACGAGCTGTGTTACGCCGTACACGCCGAACAGAACGCGATCATTCAAGCCGCCAAGCTCGGCGTCAGCATTGAAGGCGCCACAATGTACTGCACGCACCAACCCTGCGTGATCTGCTCAAAAATGATCGTCAATGCGGGCATCAGCCGTGTCGTTTATTTGAAGCCCTATCCCGACGATTTTTCGCACGAGATATTCAAAGAGGCCGGTGTAGAGCTCGTCAAGTACAAAGGTTGATCCGCCGATTAATTTGTTTATCTATTGATAACAAGCGCCTTTTGGGGTAATATTATGTGGTGTATGCACACGCATACACCACATTTTGTGATGCAAAAGAGGAGAAACTATGGCCAAAGAATACAGCGCGAGCGACATTCAGGTGCTCGAAGGGCTCGATGCGGTACGAAAGCGACCGGGCATGTATATAGGCTCCACCGGCCAAAAAGGGCTGCACCACCTGCTTTGGGAAATCGTTGATAATTCTGTGGACGAAGCGGTTAACGGCTATGCCGATAAAATCAGTGTTACGCTGCATACGGACAATTCTGTCACTGTGGAGGATAACGGGCGAGGCATCCCGGTTGGCATCCATCCCGAGAAAAAAGTATCCGGTGTGGAGGTTGTGTTCACACAGCTGCACGCGGGCGGCAAATTCAACAACGACACATACACATATGCGGGCGGTCTGCACGGCGTGGGTGCATCCGTTGTGAACGCGCTGTCGCGCTGGCTGCACGTTACCGTTTGCACGGGCGGAAAAGTTTACGAACAGCGTTACGAAAGCCGCCTGAAAGGCGGCAAGATAGAAAGCGGGCGGGCGGTCACCAAGCTTGAGGAAACAGGCACCACAAAAAACCGCGGCACCAAAATCACGTTTCTGCCGGATGACCGGGTTTTTGAAACGATCAATTTCAGCTTTGATACCGTATCGTCGCATTTACGCGTTATCTCCTTTTTAAGTAAAAACGTTAAAATCACGCTGACAGACGAGCGCATATTAAAGGACGGGCGTCCGAGGAAGGTCGTGTTTGATTATCAGGGCGGTATTATTGATTTCGTTCAGTATTTGAACGAAGAAAAAACCGTGCTGCACAAAACGCCGATCTATTTTGACGGCGAGAAGAACGACGTACGCGTTGAAGTCTCAATGCAATACAACGATACGTACAACGAAAACATCCTCTCGTTTGTGAATAACATTATCACGGCTGACGGCGGTACCCACGTATCCGGGTTCAAGGCGGCACATACCAAGGTGATGAATGAATACGCGCGCGCCTCCGGTCTCCTGAAGGAAAAAGAAGAGAACCTCTCAGGCGACGACTATCGCGAAGGTCTTTGCGCCGTGATCAGCGTGAAGATGAAGGACGCGCAATTTGAAGGCCAAACAAAGGCCAAGCTCGGCAATACCGAAGTGAAAACGATCGTTGAGAGCATTGTTCAGGACAAGCTTTCGCTGTTCTTTGCGGATCTCAACAACACCGCGATGGCGGGTGAGCTTGTGGGCAAGGCCGTTCGTGCCGCCAAGGCGCGCGAAGCGGCCTCCAAAGCCAAGAAGCTGGAGCGCCAGCGCAGCAAGCTTGAAGGCGCGCCGTTGGTCGGCAAGCTCTCCAGCTGCTCCGGCCGAGACGCCAGAGACAACGAGCTTTTCATCGTAGAGGGCGACAGCGCGGGCGGCAGCGCAAAGCAGGGCCGCGACCGCCGCTTTCAAGCCATTCTTCCGCTGCGTGGCAAGCCGCTCAACGTGGAAAAAAAGCGACTCGATCAGGTGATTGAAAACGTTGAGTTCCGTTCGATCATCACAGCGCTCGGCACGGGCTTCGACGGTGTTTTTGAGGAAGCCGATTTGAAATACCACAAGATAATCATACTCGCGGACGCCGACCAGGACGGCGCGCACATCCGTGCAATACTGCTGACATTCTTTTACCGTTACTTCCGCGATCTGTTAACGGCAGGCCATATATTCATCGGCCGTCCCCCGCTTTACCGCGTTCACAAGGGCAGCAAATCCGTCTACGCGTATACCGACACCGAGCTCAAGGCCGCGCAGGCCGAATTCGGCAAGGATGCCAACGTGCAGCGCTACAAGGGCCTTGGCGAGATGAACCCCGAGCAGCTCTGGGAAACCACGATGAACCCGGCACAGCGCAAGCTTTATCGCGTGGAGCTCGATGACGCGGCGGAAGCCGAACGGCTGGTCACGCTGCTGATGGGCGACAAGGCCGAGCCGCGAAAGGAATACATCTCCGAGCATGCCAACTTCAACAAGGAAGACAGCTTTTATAATGAGAAGGTGATGAGCAATGTCTAACAAAAACGAAGCCCTCGCCAGCGAAATCACACCCGTCTCGATGAGCGACATGATGCACGATTCGATGATACCGTTTGCCGAATACGTGATTATGGACAGGGCGCTGCCGCGCGTGGAAGACGGTTTAAAGCCGGTTCAGCGCCGCATACTCTACACGATGCTGGAGCTTGGCCTTACGCCGGACAAGCCGCACAGAAAGTCCGCACGTATCGTCGGCGACACGCTTGGTAAATACCACCCGCACGGCGACAGCTCGGTTTATGACGCGATGGTCCGTATGGCGCAGGATTTTGTCATGCGCGCGCCGCTTGTGAACGGCCACGGTAACTTCGGGAGCATGGACGGCGACTCTGCCGCCGCGATGCGTTACACCGAAGCACGCCTCTCCCCCATTGCCATGGAAATGCTCGCGCATATTGAAAAAGACACGGTGCGCTGGTCGTTTAACTTCGACGACACATTAAAAGAACCCGAAATGCTGCCCGCACGTTACCCCAATTTGCTGGTGAACGGCGCGGCGGGCATTGCTGTTGGGCTGGCGACCAACATACCGCCGCACAATTTGGGCGAGGTGATTGACGGCGTTGTCGCACGCATACGCAACCCGCATCTATCGCTGGAAGAATTGATGACGCTGATTCCCGGGCCGGATTTCCCGACAGGCGGCTATTTGCTCAATCTCGATCAACTCAAAGAAGCGTATGCCACCGGCCGCGGTAAGATTGCGATGCGCGCCAAAACGACAATAGAAAAAGGTGTGAACGGCAAATCGCTGATTGTGATTAACGAAATGCCATATCAGGTGAACAAAGCCGCCATGCTCGAGAAGATATTGCAGGTGACCGAGCAGAAAAAAGAGATGTTTGCGGGCATCAGCGATATCCGCGACGAATCCGACCGCAACGGCTTGCGCGCCGTGATTGAGGTGCGCAAGGATTACGACCCAAAAACGATACTGAACTGCCTCTATAAATACTCGGATATGCAGACGACGTTCGGCATCAACATGGTGTGCATTGCTGACGGGCAGCCCAAGCAGCTCTCACTGATGAGCATTATCGACCATTACATCCGTTTCCAGAAGGAGATCGTCACACGCCGTACGCAGTACGACCTTGAAAAGGCGCGCCAACGCGAGCATATACTCGCCGGGCTTATTATCGCGGTGCAAAACATCGACGAGGTCATCCGCATCATCCGTGCATCCTCGTCGCCCAGGGAGGCGCGCGATAAGCTGATGGCGCGCTTCGGCCTCTCGCAGATACAGGCACAGGCGATACTCGATATGCGCCTTGCGCGGCTGACGGCTCTAGAAATTGAAGCACTGCAAAAGGAATACGCGTTCATACTCGAAACGATCAAGCGACTGGAAGAGATTCTGGCATCAGAGATAAAGCTGATGAATGTTATTGTTCACGAGCTGAACGAGATCAAGGAAAAATACGGTGACAAGCGCCGCACCAAGATACTCGATACGAATCACGAGATCGAGATCAATGAGGATGAGTTTAAATCCGTTGAGGACTGCGTGATTATACTGACGAACAACGGATTCTTGAAGCGCATCAGCCAGAAATCGTTCCAAAAATCCGCACAGACCGAAGACGACGGTGTCAAGACCATCGTCTCGTCGAATACCGGCATGCGGGTGCAGATATTCACAAATCAAGGCAGCTTGTATACGCTGGCCTCCACAGACATCCCCGACTGCAAGCTCAAGGACAAGGGCAAGCCTCTCTCCGCCATCATCGCGGGCATTGACCCCAGCGAGAGCATTGTGGATCTGTTCTCGGTTGCCGAATACAAGGACGCAGACGTGTTCTTCGCCACGCGCGGCGGGCTGATTAAGCGCACGCATTTAAGCGAGTATGATGTGCGCAACAAGAAAATTGTGGCGTGCGGCCTCGCCGAGGGCGATACGATCGTCTCCGTCAGCATACTGCCGGAAGAAAGCGACTGGCTCATCATCACGAAGCTCGGTATGGGTATTCGGTTCAACTCCGGGGATGTCAGCGCGATGGGCCGCGCCGCGAAGGGTGTAAAGAGCATTTCGCTGCAAAAGGGCGACAGTGTGGTGATGGCATCGCCGGTGAATGAGCAGGACGACGTCGCGCTGTTTACCGACCTTGGGTATGCCAAGCTCACACGCGTATACCTGTTTGAAACGCAGAAACGCAGCGGCAAAGGCTTAAAGGCGCTCTCGCTGCTTAAAAACGGATCGACCGGCACTTGCGTGGCTGCAGCGTTTACAATCTCCGACCCCTGCGGCATACTGGTGACGCTGAAGAGCGGACAGAATTTCTCGCTCTCCTCCGAGCAGCTCGACCGTCAGGACAGAAACGGGAAAGGCACGTCGGCCGTGTTGGCCGTGCTGGGTGACAGCGTGGTGTTTGCGGGCAAATCGTTCCTCGCATAAGTAGAGTAAAAGCCGCTCCACGGGGCGGCTTTTATTATATCTATAGAATCAGCAAATGACAAAAAGGTTTCAAAGGTAAAACAACATAGCAAAAGCCTCAGCCAGTAAGGCTTACAGTTCCTTTCAAAAATTGTTCATAAAAACAAAAATACCTGTACCCCAAAGGGAGATAACGTATCGTACAACCTCACGGAAGGGTCATACCCCATTCGGGGCACAAGCGACCCTTCCCTACCATTCATGGGTATACGCCACAGCGTGATGAAGAGGACACCGCGCGCTGACGGAACGACACGGAGGTCGTTCCCTACAATTCTAAGCATTATAGTTTAATTTGGTGAAGTCTCTCACGCTAAAAAAAGAGATACCTGTAACCCGAAGGGTATGAAAATTACCGGGCTATTACACATTTTCACGGGAGGATTAAGACTCTCTCCTCGTTTTAAGTAATATATTTCAATTATGTCTGTGTATCTTCAATCCTTATGTCAGCCAAGCTGACGGATCGACTCGGAGGTCGTTCCCTACAATTCGTTGGTATACGCACAGCGTGATGAAAGATTTGAACATAACAAAAGCCGCTCAACCGAACGGCTTTTGTTACGTCATACTACCGAATACACCGTCAGTTGCACTCAAACTGGTTTTGCCCTTCGTTGAAGCAATACCGGTTCTTGCCATTGTCCTTGGCCTGATACAGCGCCTGATCCGCACGGTATATCAGCGTGTTCTCGCTGTCAATCTTCTGCCCCATTGTGATGCCCATGCTCGCGGTAATGGGATGCATTGAAAAGGACGGTTCATTTTGAATACTGTCATAGAATCGCGCAACAGCACTTATCATCTCCTGCTTGCCGCCGAAAAAATACCCCGCAAATTCATCGCCGCCCCAGCGGCAGACCATCCCAGCTTCGTTAAACACCTGCGCGGCGAGCTGACCGATGACGCGCAGCACCTTATCGCCCACCAAATGCCCGTATGTATCGTTGACTGCTTTGAAATTATCAATATCAAATACAAACACGCAGAATGTGCCGGGCTGCGGCACTTCTGCGAGTAATTTTTCGAGGCTTTCTCCCCACCCGCGCCGGTTTGGCAGCCCGGTTAAAATATCCGTCTTGGTCATGCTCAGCATCATACTGTCGTTCTTGCGGATAATGCGGTTCGCCACAAACAGCACGCACACAGCAACCAGCACATAAATCACGATATCGCGAATGGCCTGTGCGTACATCGAACGCGCAAGCACCGAGGTATCCTTTTTAATCAGCAGATACCAGCCTAAATCCTCCACATAGCGCGTAATATAAAAACCGCCCACAGATTCGCCGATAAACGGAATGACCTGAAGAACATCTTGATTCGAGAGTATCGTCTCCCTGTTGTCATTGAGAATACCGTCATCGAAAACATTTTTTTGCTCGACGGTACCCAACTGCGTATCCGCCATAACGAGGCCGTCATTACTGAAAAGCAGCGCTTCGAGCCCATATTCATCCTCAAAGGATTTGAGCAGCGTCTGTACCTGATTCATCATCAGCCCCACGCCCGTCACACCCAGAAGCTTGCCGCTTTCATCCGTCATGCGGCAATTAACGAATACCGAAAGTTGGTTATGGTTGGCCTCATCAGTGTCTACATCCAAGTCATAAATCATGTCGCTGTCTGCGAACGTATAATACCAAATATCATGCGAATTATTTTCATTTATCACCTTGTTTAGGCCATTAAAATGATAATAGCTTTTCGTCATATCGGAAACGAGGAAAACTGAGTCATAACCATACTTTTCTTTAAACCCCATCAGATATTGCCGCAACGATTCCTGATGTTCGGGTGTGTTATTCGTCTTTTCTGTTTTTAGCCATTGCTTTAAAAAGTTGTCGTTCGCCATTGTCAGCGAAACAAATATCGGCTTTGTCAGTTCATTGCGTATTTCCGAATAGATATTGGTGGATGTCAGCTTTGATATATTCATAATATCATCGTTAATGATATCGCTGTATGTGCTGGCGCTGGTCAGTGTCACGGCAACGAACCCAACAAGAATAATCGCACAGATCAAGATGTTCGTACTCAATTTGAATTTGCGATCCATATTAACCTCATCAATTTCTATTTTAAAGTATATATACACATTACAACCATTTTCAAACCGAGCCAAACGCTGCATCTGCGCGAATCACAAAAGGACGGCTCAAAAACCGTCCCTCTAATTGTCAATTGATAATTCTTAATTCTTGATTGTTCTACCGTCTTATTTTGTAGCTGTATTGCGGCTTTCTTCGCGGCGCAAAGCGTTTACGGCGCTTATGGTTCTGTGTGACCAAGCGGAACACAAGAAACCCGATCAGCCCCACGGGAATGATCAGCCACAGCCATATTCCGCCTTGGTCCTTCTTATCGCTGATGGCCTCCGGAATCATCGGCGGCATTTTTGTGACGGCTGTGCCGCCCTGCACGTTGCTTTCGGTACCGGCCTGCAGTACATCGCGCGTGGCCACCAGCGGACCGCTGTACAGCGTTGTGCCTGTGTTTTTGCTCGTGTATGTGACCGTGCCGAGCACCTCATCCTTTTGAATCGGCGCCAGCAACTTTTCACCCTTCGCGAACACCGTTTTGGCCTCGACGCTGTCCGTGCCGTCAATCAAGCCCTGAGCCGCTTCCTTGGGAAGCGTTACCGAAACGTCTTTGCCGGGCTGAGCAAATTCGAGTAATCCGCCTTTTTCGTCCGTCGTCGCGCAGTTTTCCACCGGTGCCTGCACAGGCGGCAAGTCTTTCGTCACATCAGAAAGGCTTATGGTTTTGTAGCTGTTGAACCCAAAATCAAAAAGCTCCTGCGCAGCGGGCCATCTGTAATCGCCTTTGTCGTCCGGATATCCGAATAGCAGACAAATTAGATTCATTCCGTCATGTGATGCCGACGCGACGAAACAATCCCCCGCTTGATTTGTTGATCCCGTCTTCATACCGTTGGCATATGGGTAATAGAACTTGTTCTCACTGTCAACGATCGGATTCGTGTTAACGTATGTGATATTGTTTTCGGGCATTAAAAACGACTTCTTACCCACAATACTCATAAAATCCGAATTCTTCATTGCCGCACGGGCGAGCTTCGCCATATCGTTAAGTGTGGTATAATGGTCATCATTATGCATACCATGAGGGGTTACAAAATGCGAATTGTCCATGCCAAGTTCCTTGGCTTTGGCATTCATCAAATCCGCAAAACCTTCTTCATTGACACCCAAAAACTCAGCCACTGCGGTTGCCGCGTTGTTACCCGACCTCATCATCATGGCTGTTAAAAGGTTTTTCAAATTGTATTTTTTTCCGGCTTTGAGCCCATCACATGTAGAACCGCCGACTGCAGCGGCATGCGTGCTCATTGTGACATCTTCATTGAGTTTACCGCTCTCCAAAGCCACGAGCAGTGTAAGAATTTTCGTGGTGCTCGCCGGTGCAATGCGCTCATCCGCATTGTTCGAAGACTCCAATACCCTGCCCGAATCCGCGTCCAGCAGCATCCATGCCTTTGCACCGATGGTTCCCGTAAACTGAGGATCGGCAGCCAGCGCAGTACCCGAAAACACCGTAAAAACCAAAACGATCAATAATAAAAAAGAAATGACTTTTCTCACAATAGACATATCTCCCCACACCTGTATTCATCCCAAAAACACAAAGTGTCTATCTAGTATAACATTTTTGTAACACTTTGTACATAGATAAACAATAAATTAAGCCGCATGCCAAAACCGCTGCGTTTTTTTGTTGCCGTTGTGAGTGTGAATAAATCGTGTAAGACGGCATTTTCAGCCATTTAATAAAATGGACTTGTATGGGTTTATTTTAGCTTAAGAATGTATGTAATGCAATGAAACAAATTGTAACAAAAATCGTCAAACCCCAACGCTCAGCGCAATAAGTATCTGCCCCGCGTAATAGGCAAAGGTGCTGATTGTGCCAATCACAGCCGCATGACGGCCGCCAAAGCTCTCAAAAGCCAGCAACGCATCGGATACGGCAAAAAGCACCGCGCCCAGCGCCACAATAACAGCAAAAGCCTGTCCCGCATGTCCGCTTAAAAGTATTGACATCGCGCGCGCAAGCATGGCGCAAAGGGCCGTGCCATACAGTACCGCACCAGCCTTTATCTTTCTCAGGCGCCCGACGCGCAGCGAGAACACAGCAAGCGCCAGCACTATTAATGCCGCAAACAACGCCGCGTCATAAAGGCTCAGCGGTGCCTTTGTGATAAACGCCGCCGTGAAGCTCAAATGCGTGAATAAAAAACAAACCGCTCCCCAAGCCAGAAAACTTGATGAGCGGTTTGTAAAAAGCAGCAATACATCGCCCGCCAGCGCGCAGCAAAGGCCCAAAAGAATCAGCGTGTAATAAGGCTCACCGGAACGCATCTGCAGACTGACCGCAAGCAACACAAAGCTGAGGCTGGCTGCGGTTTTTACAAATATACGGTTCGACAGCTTTCCGTCGCGCCGAATGAAAGCGTATACACAGGCAAAAATGCCCGTGATCGCTGCAAACACATACGGCACCGGTTCATCCCCTTTGTTTAAGACTCTTCCTTCTCACCGTCTTCGTCTTCTTCGCCCTCTTCTTCGTCTTCATAGTAAAGGCGCTCAAATTCTTCCCAAACCTGATCAAGGCGGTCTTCACTTTCAATGGGTACGTAGCAGTCGTTGCCATCTTCATCCTCGAGAATTTCCATCAGCAGCACTTCGCCGTTCTCGATGTCTTCCTGATCCTCCTCGGGAGTCAGCGCAACGAAAAAGCTTTCTTCAAAATCAAACGTCATAATGTGCAAAAAGCGCACGTCTTTACCGTCTTCATCTGTGAGTATAACCACATTTTCTTCGTCCATGTTCGTCTCCTTTGCCGAAATCGGCATACTTAATTATGATAAACCGCGCACCGATTTATACACGCGGCAGACCAGGCATCCGTTAATTTCTGTGGGAATCAAGATATGCGCCCAAAATATACACGGCAGCCAGTTTGTCGATCACCTCGCGGCGTCTCTTACGAGATACATCCGCTTCAATCAACGTACGTTCGGCGCTCACTGTTGTGAGCCGTTCGTCCTGAAACGCGATATCAAACCCCAGCGCTTGCACCTCGGCCATAAACGCTCTGACGTTCTGGGCCGAAGGCCCTTCGCTGCCGTTCATGTTGAGCGGCAATCCTGCCACAACCAGCGCGGCTCCCAAGTTTTTGGCTTTGTCTGCGATATAGGCCGCGTCGCCCTCACCTTTTCGCATATATGTCTCCACGCCCTGCGCCGTCCATCCGAGCGCGTCGGATACCGCGATGCCAATGCGCTTTTCGCCGATATCCAGACCCAGTATTTTTTTCATTCATACCCCTTTATTATTAAAAAAGGCCAAACTCAAGGCGAGCTTAAGCCCCTGCCGCTTATATAGCTTTTCGGCGGCATTCCATTAATCGTCTGCTCGGTCAGCCTTTTGCATGTTATCGATATAAACCTTCACAAACTCTTCCAGCAGCTCGTCCCGCTCCACACGCTTAATTAACGAACGCGCGTTTTTATAGCTGGTGATGTAAGTGGGGTCTCCGGATATGATATACCCCACAATCTGGTTGACCGGGTCGTACCCCTTGTCTTTGAGTGCATCACAAACAAGCCAAATCACTTCTCTTTGCGGATTATCAAGCTCTTTGGATAGAGAAAATTTCATAGTCTCGTCGAATTTGGACACGATGGTGCACCCTCCTTGCTTTTGATTATTATATACCATATGTGGGCTATTTTCAAACGTCTATCGCAAACATTTGGTAAACTTTTAAAAATCGTCACAGTTGCATCACATAATCGTAAAAAACAATCCCCATTTCAGGCTCTCGCTTAATTGTATAATCGGGCGGGAAACATCGACTGGACTTTCAAAAGCTTAAGATAAAGCCGTCAACAGCCGTTGCCGCTTCACGAGCCATAGCTACTTTGCTTGCTCTGCGTTGATTGATTGTTTGGTAAACAAGCTGAAAGCCGGCTTTGCGCCGGCTTTATCAACTGCACATTGATTGTTCGGCCGAGCTGCTGCAAAGCCTCAGCCGCCCGGTTCCGTCATCTTATCCATATGGGTGTTAATCGCTCTGCGTCCCGTCCGAATCATCCGTTTCATTTGAGGCTGTATATATGGCAGCGCGATCATCGTGGCAGCCGCGCCGATTGCGCTGCCCACAATCATGCCCATGAGCACATTGACTTTCATCCTTCACACTCCTTTCAAGCTTTCTGCTACTTGTATTTTGCTCAAGAAGTGCCAAAGATATTTAAGCCGTTATATTCTAATATATTCCATTATTTTCGCGATTGATAATCGGCAATTGCCGCCTTGATCGCTTCCTCCACCATCAGTGAGCAATGCACCTTCTTATCCGGCAGCCCGCCCAGCTCCTGTAGGATATCTGCCTTTGTTAATGCCATCGCATCATCAATCGTTTTGCCCTTCACCATATCGGTCGCAATGCTCGACGACGCGATCGCGGCGCAACACCCGTATGTTTTGTATTTGATGTCTTCGATACGCCCGTCCTTCACCCGCAGATACATAGCCATGGTATCACCGCACTCGCTGCTGCCCACTTCGGCATAGCCGTCCGGGTTTTCCATTTCACCCACGTTATGCGGGTCTTTAAAGTGTTCCAGAACCTTCTCATTATACATGTGTTTTGCCCCCCTTTGTTTGTGCAAACAGCGGTGAAAGCTTTTGCAGCCGTTCCACAGTGGCTTTTGTCTTTTCTATCACTGTTTCAATTTGGGCTGTGTCGTTATCCCTGCCGACGCTGATACGCAATGAACCGCGCGCGTCTTCAATCGAGAGCCCCATCGCGCGCAGCACATAAGAGGGTTTGAAGGACCCCGACGAGCACGCCGACCCAGTGGACACCGCGATGCCCTCGATATCAAGATATGTCAGCAGTGCTTCGGCTTCAATGCCGCCAAACGTGAAATTGATATGCCCCGGTAAACGCTCTGCGCCGCTTCCGTTAATGTGCGTTTCGGGCAGCTTGGCCAATTCATCCGCCAAACGGCCGGTCAGCATGCTTTCGTGCCGAATATTTTCGTCCATCGTCTCTGCAGCCAGCTGCGCCGCTGCGCCAAGCCCCACGATACCCGGTGTGTTGTAGGTGCTGGCGCGAAGCCCCTTTTCATGCGCGCCGCCATGCATAAAACGCCCGATGTTAACACCCTCACGTATATAAAGCGCGCCCACACCTTTGGGGCCGTAAAACTTATGGGCACTCATCGAGAGCAAATCGATATCCATCGCCTTCACACAAAGCGGCACATGGCCAACAGCCTGTACCGCATCAGTGTGGAACAAGACATCGTGCTCGCGCGCGATTTTGCCGATTTGTGAAATAGGCATGATCACGCCCGTTTCGTTGTTTGCGAACATCACGCTGATCAGTATCGTATCGCGCCGAATGGCCTGCAGAATCGATTCGGGTGATACTCGTCCCTGCTCATCCACCGGCAGAAATGTCACATCAAACCCGCGCGAAGCTAAATACTCGCACGTATCGAGCACCGCATGGTGCTCGACGGCAGTTGTGATAATGTGCCCCTTGCCCGCAACTTCGGCGATGCCTTTGAGCGCCCAGTTGTCGCTCTCGGTACCGCCCGATGTGAAGTAGATCTCCTCACATTTGCACCCGATGAGGTCTGCCGTTTGCTGACGGGCTTTCATCACAGCCTTTTGAGCCTCACGCCCAAAGCCGTGCTGGCTGGACGCGTTGCCGTATATCTCGTCAAAATAAGGCCGCATTTGCTCCAGTACACGCTTATCGGTATATGTGGTTGCGGCATGATCCAAATAAATTCCCATATTAACACCTTATATTCTTAGTCCCCGGGTTTTGCCCCGAAAGCTTTTTATCGTCATCGAGCACATCCTGCAGTGTAATGATATCCACCAAGGCGTTGATGCCATCGTAAATGCGCCGCCGCCAAAAATCGGATTTATACTATGACAATGTCCTTCTTTTGTCAATATAGATTATCTGTTTTTACGCCGCTAATAATACGCTGTGTCTCAATCGGTCATATTCTCTGCGCGTTATATGAACCAATCTGGGCGGCTAATGCATACGTTAATATATAGAATATAAAGGAGGTGCCATCGTGCAATATATCTATCCATATGAGTTGTCAAATTTCGCGTACACAATGCCATACGGCTATCAACAAATCGCCAATGCCCAAAGAAAAATGAACAGTGATCCGGACGATCTATATGAGCCGAAGTCTGCGCTGCCCGATGCGCTCATGCTTATAGAACAAGCTGTTCTCGGCGAATCGGAAGACAGGGCCTTTTATGATTTTTTAATCGCGGAAGCGCCTTCCCATGAGGACAAAAAGGTGATTACGGGCATAAGAGATAATGAAATTAATCATTTTGAAATGTTCAGAAAAATCTATAACGAACTGACCGGCAAGACATTACCGCCCCCTACCCTTTCTGAGTTCAAGCAGCCGGCATCCTATTGTGCCGGGCTGAAGCAGGCGCTAATGGGTGAACAAAATGCCGTGACCAAATACCGCAGAATTTTATTTGCGATGATGAAACGACGTCATATCAATATGCTGACTGAAATTATCACCGATGAGCTGCGGCATCTGGGTTTGTACAATTACCTATACGCCAAAAACAACTGTACGGATTAAGCAAAAAAGCGCACCGTTTGGTGCGCTTCAGCGTTCAAAAAAACAACTCATTTGAGCCCCCTCTAACGACTATCCATCTGGGTGGATTGGGGGCTGTCACCGATAGGTGACTGGGGGAGAGAAATTGACTTAAAGCCGATCATTCCCTCCGGCATTTCGTGTTTCTTAGCTTTATGTCAGCTTAGAGCACACAGCGTTTGGAGTTCCCGATTCTCTTTTGTTTCAAATACTATCCGCAAACTCATTTCTTCTTGGCCGCTGTTTTTTCGCCGATGCTGACGTTGACAGCAGTTGGTGCCCCGCCGTCCAGAAAAACTGCGCAAACAAACCGAGAGCCATGAGTACCACCGCCACGCCGCCGATCAGCAGCGCGTTGCTTCTTAAGAACACCTCGAACGGCACCAGCAGGTTGTTGTAAATCACGAATCCAGCAGGGTCTACGCCGTTGAGAAACAAGAACAGCCCGCAGTAAGCCGCACCGTATGCGCCCGCTACGGATGTCGATATCACCACCATGTTGCGTTCGTAAACCAGCGTAAACAGCCCCGCCATCACGCTGAGCGTGAGGCATACCGGATACAAAAGCGGCATGGAATGCAGCCCCAGCGCATAAACAAGCAGCACGCAGAGCATGCCGCCCGCGACAACGCCAAGGAAAAAGCCCGCAATGCGCTTTAAGAAAAACAGTATCAGATAAACCGTGATGGCGCTGCCCACGAAGAAAAGCCACGTGCTCACGGAATCGAGCTTCAAGTTATCAAACACAATGATATAAAGCAGCCCTTCAGCCACCGCCACGCCGCTGACAGGCAGCAAAAACCGCGCCAGCTTGTACCCAAAAAAGCAATGCAGTAACCCCAGCACCACCGCAACGCTGCCGCAAATCATCACCACTGCAGACAGATTCATCTCCCTTTTCCCCCGTTAACGTTTTTTGCCGGTCAGCTGCACAATCAAACCGGCCGCAAACAGCACCCCGAGAGCCACCAGATAGACCACCGAGGAATAGGCGCTGTAGGTCGCCTGCGAATCATACAGCACGAGCGACTGCGCTCGTATACCGCCGATAATTTGGCCGGCAAACTGCGCCAGTGCCGATGCGCCGATGAACGATGTAAATATCGCAATGAACAAGCGCCTGTTATTCAGCGTCAGCGCGCCCAGCAGGCAGCAAAGCAACAGCGCGGGAATGTACACATACCAGCTTAATATGTTGAGCTGCAACACGTCGACGATCAACATACTTAGCATCACGCCAGCGCCGAAACCGATAAAGAACACACCTAAATACAGCACGAATATGAAAAGCAGCGCGCCGACGACACCCGCCGCAAGGCTCGCCAGCAGCAGTGTCGTTCCGCCAAGCGATGTGAACATGGGCAGCACCGTGTTCGCAACCAAGAAGCCTGCTGCAAATCCATATACGCCCAAAATCACCTTGAGCCATCGATTACCGAAAAAGCAGAACAGCACACCAAGCGCAAGATCCACGATGAGTATGACAATTGAAATGAGCTGACTATCCATTATTTCCTCCGCCAGAATATTTTAACACAGAGCCTGTTTCAGCACAATTGATAGATACACACAATCCGTCCGTTTAATCAAAGCACCAGCTGCATACCGGCAAACACCGGTTCATCGGGCATAAGATGGTTTCTTTCACGGATATGCGCAGCTGGTATGCCACAGCGGCGGGCAATGTCTTGTATGGTTTCGCCCTCGCGCACCGAATAGATGATGCCCGTTATCACCGGAATCTTGATGCTATCGCCTTCGCGTATGCCGCCCGGGTTTTCAATTCCATTGACTTTCATCAGTATGCGCATTGTCACACCGTGCTGACGCGCGAGGCTGAAGAGCGTATCGCCCGCTGCGGCTGTGATAACCTTCCATTCCGCATCATCGCTGCCCTCGCACCGGTTGCAGTAGCAAATACGCGGAATGTTGATGCGTCGGCACCGTTCGAAATCCCCCATGGTTTTGATACTATTGGCACGCATGATCATGCATACCGGTATCCGGTATCTGGCGCTCAGCATTTCGACGGTTTCCGCAGCCCTGAGCGTATGCACCGTCTTCATCTCCACACACATCACCTCAACGTATGCATATGTTTAGATGATTGAACATATGAACTCAAGGCATTCTTCTTTTGATATCGCAACGGGATTCTTGCTCATCGACGAGCCCATGGAAGCAGCAGCCAACGCTTCAGCATTGCCTTGCGTTACACCGAGCGCGCCGAGCCGTTCGGGCAGCCCCAAATCCGCGCACAATGCCGCCACCGCGTCCGCAACGGCCAGCGCCGCGTCCGCCTCATTGTTAAAATGAGAGCCGCAGATTGCAGGCGCGAGCGCTGCGTATTTCGTAACGCCGTGAGCGAGATTATATCGAATCACATGCGGCAGCAGCATACCGCATGCCACACCGTGCGTCATGCCAAGCACCGCTCCGAGCCCCGCCCCGATACCGTGAGCCGCACCCAGCCCCGCGTTCGCGAGGCACATACCGCTGACCAGCGCCGCAAGAGACATCGTTTCGCGCGCTGCCAAATCACCGCCATCCGCGAAGGCACGCCGCAAGGCGGCCATTGCCCTTGGCGTGTGATATAGCGCCATCGCGTCGCAAAAGTCGTTCGCGCTGCGCGTGGTAAAGCTTTCAATCAGCTGGCAGATCGCATCCATACCCGAGGCCGCCGTGACCTTGGGCGGCACATCGATTGTCAGCTCAGGGTCAACCAGCGCCACGCGCGCCATCAGCCGGTCGTCTCGAATACTCACTTTAAACTGTTCTTCAGCCGACATGATCACCGCATTTTTCGTGACCTCCGTGCCGGTGCCTGCCGTGGTCGGCGCCGCGATGAATGGAAGCGGACTCACTGCCAGCTTTGCGCCGTCGCCCACGCCTTCAAGATATCGGCGCACACTGCCGCCGTTGGTGATCACGCCTGCCGCGGCCTTGGCTGTATCCATCGCGCTGCCGCCGCCGATGCCGAGCACCGCGTCCGCATGCTGCGCCATGCCAAGCCTGACGGCTGCGTCCACCGTGTCAACGGTCGGTTCACCCGTCACGCCGTCGTAAACCGCGCAGGCCACGCCTTCGCTTGTCAAGCCGCCGAGCAGCTCATCGAGCACGCCCGAACGTTTGAGCGAGCTGCCGCCCGTCACGATTAAAAAATGCTTTCCGTAAGCTGCGCAGATCTGCGGCAGCTTTTTCACAGCACCGCAATCAAACACGATGCACGGTGCGGTACAAAACTCAAAACCCACAACTATTCCTCCCGCTGCAGCGCGACAAGTTCCGGCGCTGTCACGCTGAATTTCGCATCGCGGCAGCACTGCTCGGTGAAGCGCCCCTGACCGCCGCCCGCCCCGTGACCCAGCAGCATAAACGGTGCGGGATCACCGCCGTGCCCGCCGCTGTCTGAAAACGTATAATGGTCAGACACGATGATTGCACTGTATGGCTCTTTCATCTGCGCAAAAAACGGGCGGATGAAATGCGTATCGATCAGCTCAATCGCGTGCATCTTCTCTTCTATTTCGAGCTCGTGAGACAAATCGTCGAGCTTTTGTATGTGAATGTAGGCATAATCGTATTCCTCCAGCGCTGCAAGCGCATTTTGCGTCTTGTCCTGCAGAAACTTTATAAAGCTGCTGTCTTCGGGCGTGGTGATGCAGTCGGTACCCGACAGCGCCGATATGCCGCGCATCAGCGAGGTCTCGGCGAGCACCACGCGCCGCCCCGCGAGCGAGGATTCAAACGCGGGCGCGTATGATGCTCCCCAGAACCAAATCGCGTTGGCCTTGGTGTTATTGTCGTGCTTGAGCACCTCGTAAGCTTTTTTCATCATCTCGAAATACGGCTGCATGGCGGGGTCGTCGTACAGATAATCCTTCACCGTGCCGCCGATCATGTCGTGCGCGGGCTTGAATGAGAGCTTCGGTGCCAACTCTCCCTCGCCTTCTGCCACAAGTATGTTGCGGAATGAATCCGTGTTGATTAGCTCAAACGGCGCGGAGAAAACCTCCTTGTTCAGCCGCTCCACGAGCGGGCGTGCCAAATGCGTGTCGATATCGTGCGCGCTGTAGCTTTTCATCACACTGTTTTCAAAATCATCGCCCTCTATCGTCACAAAGTTGCAGCGCACGTAGAGCGCGCCCTGCTTCACGGGCAGCCCCGCACCCGCCGCCTCAAGGACCGCACGGCCTTTGTAGCATGCTGCGGGATCGTACCCGAGCAGATTCATATTCGCGACCGCACTGCCGACCTCCATCCCTTCGGGAATTGTGCGCACAGTACCCACTTTCGATTTTGCAGCTAGCGCATCAAGCCCAGGCGTATTGGCTGCCTCCATGGGCGTTTTTCCGCCGAGCTTGCTTTGCGGCCTATCCGCAATGCCATCAAGCACAACTGTGAATTGTTTCATGTCTTTCTCCTTTGATGTAACGCTTCATATATTTGATCCGCACGCGGCGGACACCCTTTTACGCTGAAGTCAAAACCGGCTGTGCAGCTTCCGCTGCCGAAACAGCCTGTTTGCCTTTGATTCATTGGCTGACACAGACGGCCGAGTTGGGTGTACAAAGCCTGCCTGTTGCTATGTATTATAACAGAAATACGCGAGCGTGGGGAAATAAAAAAAGGCGCTAAGCCGTTACAGTTTTTAGATAGACCTTTGTTTGTCATTCCGATGGAGGTAAGCGGAAGAGGAATCCTATGTACGGTGCTTTATCTCATGGGATTCTTCACCCTCTTGGGTTCAGAATGACAACAATGGCTGCTCACCAACCCGTACAAATCTAGTGTCAATACTTCGGTATCAATAGCCCGTCAGTGCATCCGCATAGGCCGATAAATCCACCCAATCCGCAAAGCCCATGATAAACCCGTATTCATCCTGCGAAATCGCATCTCCGCTCTCAACACGCACCAGCAGCGCCGTAAGCTGATTCAGTTCATCCGCCTTCTCATAGCCGGGTATCGCGGCAAAATACTGTGCCGCCGTCTTCGCATCGCCCTTAGTTATGGCGACCAGCCCCGCCTCATATAGCTTGCCCTTCATCTGCGCCGCCATCGCCGACGCATCGGCATAAACCTCTGCATTTGTATACGCTTGCAATGCCGACAGATATAGCCCGGCTTCACGGTACATGCCGCCTATTTGATAGCTGATCTGTTTAAGCAACGAGCCCGCATCCTTGTATTCTTTGATAGTCTGCAGCAGCTGCTCCGCCTCGGGCAGTTTTCCCTGCTCGTTCAGCGCCCGGGCGTGCCGGTAAGCCGTCTCTTTGAACATATCTTTGGAATCTCTGTATTCACCCAGCGCCGTAAAGTCTTGAGCCGCCGCGGCATAATCACCGCTGGCAAGCCTCTTGCCCGCACCAGCATAGTCGTTTAACTGCTGTGCATCCTTATAAAACGAAAACACGCCCTTTAAGCTATTTTGTGCAAGCTCAAATTCTCCCGCTTTGGCGTGTGCATCGGCCTGCGAATAATTGATCTCATTCACAAGCACCGCACCGCTTAACAGCAACAGTGCCGAAATGACAACCGCAGCGATCATGCGTTTGCGGCCCGGTGCTTTTTTGGGTTTGCGCTTTTCCGCCGGAGCATACCCGATAAGACAGTCCCGTATCTGCACCGACAGCGCATCAAGAGACCGTGGCCTTGCCGATGCCTCCGGCGATAACCCTTGCGCCACAGCGTCTTCCAGCTCGCGGTACTTTTCGTTCAGGCCGCAAAACAGCGGTTCGGCTTTGCCGCGCTCAAACGACGACGGAAGAAGCAGCCCCGTCATGGCCGTGTACACCAGCGAACTGATGGCATAAACATCCGTCCAAGGGCCGAGTGCCCCGCCCATATACCGTTCACGCGGTGAATAGCCCGGCCTGTATATGCTGGCACCGTTTGGGCTTAATGCGATATTTCTGACGCGCAGCTGTGCACCGCGTCGCGTCATGACGATATTTTGCGGACAGATATCAAAGCCATACTGTCCTTTAGCGTGCAGGGTTCGCACCTGCTCCACCACGGGTAATATGGCAAAAAGCTCAGCGTCTACTTGATTCTGAACTGCCTGACCCTCGTCAATATATTCTCCCAAAATTGTCTTCGACCCCATATATATACTGTTTTTTAAAGTATATAAGGGCGGCGATAGAAATTCAATGGTTTTATGATTTGTTTTTTAATTTTTTCGGTCGTATCGTTAATTCTCGCAGTATAGCACCGTTGACATACACTTTAACCAGATAGCTTTTACCCGCTTCCACCGGCCCGAAAACGAACTCACCGTCACCATCTGTAAACGCATCTGCCACAGGCGTAAGATTTACGCCGTCGCATAAAAAAAGGCGCACCACCGCATCGGGAACACGATTCGAGTCCGTATCATATACCGTGCCGTGAACAATGGCACGCTGCTCTTTGGGCACGCTCACAACAGCCTCTATGCGCTCGTTCTCGCCCGGTGTAAACGCAAATTTCATTGGATACAACGGCATCATGCACCTCTCAAAATCAATTCTCTTGAATTCGCTCCAGCCATGCTGTCACCATCGGGTAGGCCTGCGTTTCGAGCACCGCCGATAGTACGGCGGCATCCCCAATGCCTGCGGCATTTTGCATTTGGCGCAGTGTTTCTTCGGCAGCCGTTTGCGCCCCTTCGCCGCATGCGCAGACCCTCATCAACGCTTCAATTTCCTCCGCTGTTTTTTTGTATGCGCAAAATCCATCGGCGCCATTGTTTTTTAGCCGCTGCATACAGCGAATCAAAGCCACGCCCAGCCTTTCATAATACCGATACAGCGTGCTGCGGATATCACCCATGCGTATTCTCCTCCCGCTTTGCATGCGTTCTGTAGATTATATGGGCTGACCGCTAGCGTGATGACTTTACAGGCAGCCCAAAATAATGATACGTTGCTTTTTTTACACTATCATGCTCACACTGCGGTTTCTGTCGTGATATGATGCGGTTACAAAAATTTTTGCTAAATAGGAAAGTAAAGGAGCTATCTAGGAAGAAGGCTTCCAAGGCTTTTCTTTTAAAGAGAAGCTTTCGCCATTAGGCGGCTGATGAGGTGTCAAATCACTGTGCTGCCCGTTACTGCGTTTATCGCGGCAAAAGCCACCAACAGGACTCTTTTTTAATTTCAAATGATATGCTTTTCTTCTAAAGGGAAGCTGTCGCCATTAGACGGTTGATGAGGTGTCAAAATACTGTGCTGCCCGTTACTACGTTTATCGCGGCAAATGCCGCCAACAGGACTCTTTTTTGTTTTATGAAAGAGTACAGCATCGCAAATAGAGGACTCTTTTAAATTATCATCCTCACAATTCGCAAATAAAAAAAAGAGATACCTGTACCCCGGAAGGGGTATGGTCGGTTCCAACAGGACTCTTTTAATCTCTAGCGAAAGGGTACAAGGCTTTTCTTTTAAAGAGAAGCTGTCGCCTTTAGGCGCTGATGAGGTGTCAAATCTCTGTGCTGCCCGTTACTGCGTTTATCGCGGCAAGCGCCGCCAACAAATCTTCTTATTTAATGAAAGAGTACAGCATCGCAAGATGCCTCTTGTTTATTTTCGATACGAATGATCGCCCCCCTCATTTCATAGTAAATATATCTACAAAAGCTCAAGGGCGATGCGAAGAAATAAAAAAAGACCGGTCAGGTCTCCTTTTATCACTTATTTCGCTTTGTCTGTCAGTTCATTGTCCGGCAATTCGGAATCTTCGACAGTCGCGATCGCGCCTTTTGTGAAAACCAAACGCACCTTGTCCGGCATCGCTTCGATCGTCACGAGGTCTTCTTTCACTGCCACGATTTTTCCGTACATACCACCAATGGTTTTGATCATCTTACCGGGCTTTAAGCTGTCCATCAGCTGCTGCATCTGCTTTTTTCTCTTCCGCTGCGGAATGATCATCAGCAGAATAAAAACGACAAATATACCAACTATAGGTAGTATTTGACCAAGCATATCGGCTGTTCCTGTATTCATAACACTCACCCTGCCTTTAAAAATGTTTCTTGAGTATATATACTATATGAGCAAGTCCCAATTATCAACTGTTTTTTTTGAATAATGTTGATCGTTCCCAAAAAGTTCACTTTTATAACCTGTTTTCGCCGTTTTACGGTATCTAAGCCCTGCATCATCGGTTTCAGCCTTTGTAATTGGCAAAAAAATCATCCTTAAATGCCGCAAACTCGTCTTGCTCTATGGCTGTGCGGATATCCTTAACGAACTGTATCGTCGCATGCACGTTATGAATAGAGAGCAGCACTGCCCCGAGAATCTCGTTCGTTTTAATCAGATGACGCACATACGCCCGCGTGAAGTTTTGGCAGGTGTAACAGGTACATCCTTGCTCAATTGGTGTAAAATCGCGTGCATAAGTCGCGTTCCGAATCACGAGCCGCCCGCGCCGCGTGAGCGCCGTGCCGTTGCGCGCCACGCGCGTCTGCAGCACACAGTCAAACATATCTACCCCGCGCGCAATGCCGTCAACCAGGCAGTCGAAAGACCCCACGCCCATCAGATAGCGCGGTTTGTGTTCGGGGAGCAGCGGCGTCACCACATCGAGCATATCGTTCATCAACGGCTTCGGTTCACCCACCGACAGCCCGCCGATCGCATTGCCGGGGAGATCCATCGAGGCGATCACCTTGGCGCTCTCTGTCCGCAAATCCGCATACAACCCGCCCTGCACAATGCCGAACAGCGCCTGATCCTCGCGCGTTTTTGATTTTATACAACGCTCCAGCCAACGGTGCGTCCGGTCCATCGCTTTCGCCACCGCATTGTACTCAGCAGGATACGCCGTGCACTCGTCAAACGCCATGATGATATCCGCACCCAGCGCCTGCTCAATCTCCATCGCCTTTTCGGGGCTCAGCATGTGCCGTGAGCCGTCGAGATGAGACTGAAACGCCGCACCCTCCTCGGTGATTTTTCTCAGCGCACCAAGCGAGAACACCTGAAAGCCGCCGCTGTCCGTGAGTATCGGCTTGTCCCAATTCATAAAACGGTGCAGCCCGCCCGCTTCTTTCACGAGGTCATGGCCGGGGCGCAGGTACAGATGGTATGTGTTGGAGAGTATAATCTCGGCACCCGCTGCTTTTACCTGATCGGGCGTTAACGCTTTTACCGTGGCCTGTGTGCCCACCGGCATAAACACCGGCGTTTCAATCACGCCGTGCGGCGTTTCAAGGCACCCCCGCCGCGCCATTGTGTGTTTGCATGTTTTCTTCAATGTAAATTTAAAGGACATTGTTTTCTCCTGTAGTTTGTCTAAGTAAAAATATAAAAGCTTATTACCATGCCACTGAATGCGGCGAATTACACATTCGTTAAGGCTTCTCCTTGAGGAGAAGCTCAGCTTGATGATAAACCCCTCCTTATGTCATGCTGAGGAGCGGAGCGACGTGAGCATCCCATGGCATACGCTTTATACATGGGATTTCTCGACTCGCTATCGCTCGCTCGAAATGACACGCAGGAGCTTTGTCAGCAGTCTGGGCTTCTCCTTGAGGAGAAGGCGACTCATAGCAGAAGCCTTTTAGTTCACAAGCTTTCCAAAATAAAAGCACCGTGACCCATTATAACACAACAGATGCACGGTGCATCAACTCATTTTTACGGTATTCTATGCTGAATGCGGAACCGCTGAAACGCAGACGAAATAGCTCAGAACAGGCTACTTCAAATACGTATCCAGAAACGTTAAATAGGCTTCATTCATGTTTCTTTCATAAACATCGGCATCGAAAAACATGTTTTGTCCGAAAAGCAGACACAGCGGCGGCCTTGAATACACAAGATCAGTCAGCGTCATATGCCCCGCGCCCGGCACATAAATGTCCTGTGTGTCGGAACGGTCGTCTTTCAGTATGGCGCTGTTTTGAGCATATTGCGGCGACGAGGACAAAATGGGCCAAGAAGAATCCGTGTAAACGTTAAGCACCGGCACCGGATAGGGCGTGTCGTCCCATACAAATTCTCCGTCTTTCATGCCTGTCACGTCGCACATGAACGGCGCTTCCAGCGAGATCACTGCTGATATGTCGCTGCGCATCCGGCCGATACCCAGCGCTGCGGCACCCCCGAGTGAATGCCCCATCACACCGATTCTCGATGTGTCCACAAGGCGATACACGCCATCTTGCGCTGCCGCATCCGCTTGTGAGATGATCGTATCCAACACAAAGCTGATATCACCCGTACGTACAGCCATCCACTTCTTAAACAGGCCGTACAGCTCTTCCCGCTGCTGCGCCGTATCGTCCTGCGCTTGCATAATTTGCGACTGAAACGCGCCGTCTATCCCCACGAATTCTCCATCCGGGCTGACAGTGCCAAGGCACTGATATGTATGGTCTATTGCGCAAACAACATAGCCATGGCTCGCGAGCTCGCGGTATTGCGTTTCGTTGCTTTCTTTAGAACCGAAAGAACCGTGAGAAAACACCACCAGCGGGCAGGAATGATCGTTCAGTGTCTCATCATCCGGATACCAAAAAGCCACGTTCAGCCATCGGTAAGAGCCGTCGTCCTCATAGGTTTCCACCCGGTTTTCGTCTGTGTAGGTGTCACCGGCCGTACCCACCTGAAATTCCCCTGTCGTATCGGGAAAGCCCCATGCAGGGCTATACCAAACATACCCGAGTATGAAAGCCGCAATGAAGCCACCCATGGCGCAGAACCATTTTATACTTTTCTTCGGCTTTTTTCTGAACATGCTGATTATTGCAAAACCGAGAGAAAGCACAATCAGAATAATATTAATCAGATTTCTCATAACACCTCTTGCTTAAAGCGCGTATAACACAAATGAAATACACAGTCGTCTGCTGTTAAAAGCGCAAGTATAAAGAAGAATAAACAGGACTTATTAACAAAAAACACCGTGCCTCATTATATCACAACAGGGGCACGGTGCATCAACTTATATTTATTCGTACAGGGCGCGCACAAGCGGAATCACATAATGGCTGCCGTGCCGCCCTTTCACATCCTCAATCATCATAACGGTCAGGTACTGCTTACTTTGGTTCTTATCGGCCGGGTACGCCACAAACCATCCAAGCTCGGTCCCCTCCGTGTCGTCCTTGTTTTTCTTGATTTCGGCCGTGCCCGTTTTGCCCGCCATGGTCAGCCCGTCGATTTTGAATTCGTGGCCGGTGCCGTTGGGGCTCTCAATAACCTGCACCATCGCGTTTTTCACGGTCTCCGCCGCCTCGGGCGTGAAAACACCCTGCTTCCAAACGGCAGGCGCTTTGCTCTTTTCCAGATACGGCGTCATCATATTGCCACCGTTTACAAACGCCGAATAGATCGCAGCCATGTGAACGGGATTGATCTCCACCTTGCCCTGTCCGTAGCCGCTGTTCGCGATGTCCAGTTCGTCATCGAACTTTTGCTCCGTGCCGAATGTGGACGCGCCAAGACCGAATTCAAACGGAATCTGTTCGCCGAAGCCAAGGCTTTTCAGCCCTTGCGCGAAGGTATCGCTGCCGATCTTTATAGCAGCTTTAGCAAAATAAATGTTGTCTGAATTCACGAGCGCGTTCAGCAAATTTGCGCCGCCGCTGTACGTTTTCAGCGTGGTCACGGTGTAGCCGTTCCAGCCATCTTTGCCCCATGCTTTACCGCTCGCACCAAAGTCCTCATCTGCCGTGAATGCGCCGCTGCCAAGGCCGAGCGCCGCCGTAATGGGCTTAAAGGACGACCCCGGCACGTAAGTCGCTTTGAACCGGTTGTACATGGGCCTTGTTACTTCATCGTTGTATTCAGCCCATTTTTCTTCCGAAAGCCCAAGTATAAACGCGTTAGGGTCATAAGAAGGCGAGCTGACGAGCGCAAGAATCTCCCCCGTGTTCGGGTCCATCACCACCCCTGCGCCCTTATCGTTTTTCATCTGATCGTATAGCTTGGCCTGCATGTCTGAATCAATCGTTAACGTCACGTCTTCGCCGTTATGCGCTTTTATCTCCGCCAGCACTTGCTTTTCTTTGCCGTCTTTATCTTCGATATACACCTTGCAACCGTCGATGCCGCGGATGCGTTCCTCCAGCAGGCTTTCCAGGCCAACCTTGCCGATTTTGCTCTCCGTGGTGTAACCCTTCCCCTCGTTTTCCTTAAGCTCGTCCGCATTGATATTATGGATATAACCCGTTAAGGCCGCCGCCTTCTCCCCGAGAGCGTACACACGCTCCTCTGCCGTATCGAGCCCGACGCCCGGCACTAGCACTTTCGCTTTGGTTTCGTCATCAGACTTGGAGATCGATTTGTCAAGCGGCACCATTAAATCGTCCTTCACCCATTTTTGTGACAGCTTCTCCTTGATTTCCTCCACCGTCATCCCGAGAGCCTCAGCCAGTGCCGCGATGTCTGCCTCGCGTGTTTCGGGGTTGAGTTTGCCAGGCACGATATACACGCTCCACACCTCGCCCTTGCCCGCAAGCAGCTTGCCGTTGCGGTCGAGTATGCTGCCGCGCTGCCCTGTGGTTGTTTTCACACGCACCTTATCGTCATCGTTCAAATTCGGAAATATGAGCGTGGAATCCCAATCGAGCTTAGACGCGCCGTCTTCAACGCTGAAATAAGCCGTGTTTTCAAACGCGATTTTTCCGGCCTGCGTATCCATTGATGTGACGTAGGTCACCTCGTTGCCATCCACCTTGATGTCGGAAATGGCGATGTTTTCGGCTTCGATGCCTTCGTATATTTTTTTGTTGCGCGTTAAAAAATCGTCTTTGCCCATCGTGCTGTTTTCGCTGATATAGGTGTACATCTTCTCGTAGTCTTTGTCGGCCAGCGCCGCCACATAGGCTTTTAATACGTCCTCAGGGTTAACTGGATTGGCGCTCACCGTTTGCGACGCACCCGACCCGGAAGCGGGTATACTGCTGCATGCGGCAGATACAAGCATTGCGCAGGCTGTTATCACACATACAAATAGACGTTTCAATTTCAATTGCACACGGCTCCTATTCTCTATTGTCGTATTCTGTCTCTGTGACTATTTTATTTTAAATACCATTTGGATTCAAACAGAGGATGCGACAGCATAAGCGACTATTTGGCACAATATAAAAAGCCATCTGCGTTTATCGTTAATTGTTACGCCAGATGGCCGAATATGGGCTTTTGTGTCTTTTTAAAGCAGCAGCATCGCGTCGCCAAAGCTGAAAAAGCGGTATTTGAGCTGTACCGCTTCGTTATACAGCGCGAGCGTCTGCTCGCGGCCCGCGAACGCCGATACGAGCATGATCAGCGTGGATTCGGGCAGATGAAAATTCGTCAGCAGTGCGTCCACCGCCTTAAAGCGGTAACCCGGCTTTATGAATATGTTTGTTGCGCCGCTGCCCGCGTGAACAATGCCCGCTTCGTCCGCCGTGGATTCGAGCGTGCGCACGCTGGTGGTGCCCACCGCAACGATACGCCCGCCTTGTTGGCGCGCGCCGTTGATCAACACCGCCGCTTCATCGCTGACGCAGTAATACTCCGAGTGCATGATGTGCTCTTCCACGTTATCCGCTTTAACCGGGCGGAATGTCCCGAGGCCCACATGCAGCGTGAGCCGCGCGATCAACACGCCCATGGCTTCTATTCTTTGCAGCAGCTCAGGCGTGAAATGCAGGCCGGCCGTGGGTGCGGCCGCGCTGCCCTGCTCGCGCGCGTACACCGTTTGGTAGCGTGCTTTGTCCTCGAGCTTTTCGTGGATATACGGCGGCAGCGGCATTTCGCCGAGCGCATCGAGTATCTCCTCGAAAACGCCGTCGAAGCTGAACGCCACCTCCGTGACGCCGTCTTCCTTTTTCGTCTCAATCACGGCTTTCAGGTTATCAGAAAACACCACGGTATCGCCGATTTTCAGCTTTTTGCCGGGCCGCATGATAACCTCCCAGCGGGTGAGCGACAGCCGGTGCAGCAGCAAAAACTCCACCGCACGCTCGGTGCCTTGCTTAATGCCGAACAGCCGTGCAGGCAACACCTTTGTATCGTTGATGACGAGCACATCGCCCTGATGCAAATAACCTGTGATATCGGTAAAAACCTTGTGCGCCGTTTCTCCCGTATGGCGGTTGTATACGAGCAACCGTGATGCGTCGCGCTGCTTAAGCGGCGTTTGCGCGATCAGGCTTTCGTCAAGGTCGTAATAAAAGTCGCTGGTTTTCAACTATTCCTCCATGATGTCGAGCTTTAACTGCTTGGTATCGCCGCCGTACGTGCAGCCCATGTGCGCATAAGCGAGCGGCGTGGCCACGCGGCCGCGCGGTGTTTTGTTGATGAATCCAAGCTGTATCAAAAACGGCTCATACACGTCTTCAATCGTTACGCTTTCTTCATTGGTGGCGGCGCAGAGCGTATCGAGCCCCACCGGGCCGCCGTTAAACTTGTAGATAATCGCTTCGAGTATCGCTTTGTCGACGCCGTCAAGGCCGATTTCGTCCACCTCGAGCATTTCGAGGCCGTAGCGCGCGATGGGCAGCGTGATGCACCCTTCGCCCTTCACGTCCGCAAAATCACGCACACGCTTTAACAGCCGGTTCGCCACACGCGGCGTTCCTCTGGATCGCGACGCCACCTCGAGCGCGGCATCGTCCTCAATCGCGATATCGAGTATGCCTGCGCTGCGCTTAACGATCTCGCTAAGCTCCTCGTCGGTATACATCTGCAGCCGGTTGATCACGCCGAAGCGGTCTCTCAGCGGCGAGGTGAGCATGCCTGCCCGTGTGGTCGCGCCGACCAGCGTAAAATGCGGCAGCCCGAGACGCAAGGTTCTGGCCGATGGCCCCTTGCCGATGATGATATCGAGCGCGTAATCCTCCATCGCGGGGTACAGCACCTCTTCCACGCTGCTGTTGAGGCGGTGAATCTCGTCGATGAACAGCACATCGCCCTTATTTAAGTTCGTCAGTATCGATGCGAGGTCGCCCGGACGCTCAATCGCAGGGCCTGAGGTGACGCGGATGTTCACGCCCATTTCGGAGGCGATGATAAACGCGAGCGTTGTTTTGCCAAGCCCCGGCGGGCCGTAGAGCAATACGTGGTCGAGCGATTCGCTGCGGTTTTTCGCGGCAGTCATGAACACCTTTAAATTATCCTTAGCCTTTTGCTGGCCGATGTATTCATCCAGCGATTTGGGGCGCAAAGACAGGTCTGTCGCCACGTCCGTTTCACTCATCTGCGAGGATACGATTCTGTTTTCGTCCAAGCCTTGGCTCCTCCTTAGTGAATTAGCCGAGTCACTTCAGTGCAACTCATATGTGTATGCCCGCAACCTTGCCTTCCTCTTAGAGGGAGGTGGCAAATGACGGATGTCAATCCGGCATTTGACGGAAGGAGTGATGATTGGCACAGCTTTGGCTGATCCTCCCTCAGTCGCCTGCGGCGACAGCTCCCTCCAGAGGGAGCTTGTATTTCGAGCAATACACAAAGTCAGTACAACTCATTTGTGTGTGCTCGCAACCTTGCCTCCCTCTTAGAGGGAGGTGGCAAATGACGGATGCAATCCGGCATTTGACGGAAGGAGTATTGATTTGCATAGCTTTGGCTGTGCCTCCCTCAGTCGCCTGCGGCGACACGGAACGACACGGAGGTCGTTCCCTACATTCGTTGCGCTGTTGGGCGCAGCATCCTTGGAGGGGAAGCTGTCGCCGCAAGGCGACTGATGAGGTGTTCGTGATAACCATTCTCCCGCCGCCTCACCGGTGCATCGACCGCCTTCTCCTTAAAGAAAAGGCTTTTTGCTAAGCACCCATGCGCTTCAGCGCCATCAATATCAGCTCTTCCGATGTGTCTCCCAGATTCTTCACCGATGTGATTGCGCGCGTTGCCTCCGCGCGGTTATACCCCAAGGCCACCAGCGCCGCCAGTGCCTCCGCTTCGGCGCCCATGCCCCCTGCTTCGCCTGGCATATCCGATTCGCCGAGTATCTCTGATTTGCCGATCTTCTCGGCAAGATCGATAATAATGCGCTGTGCGGTCTTCTTGCCGATGCCCGGCACCTTTTGCAGCGCGGTTTCGTCCGATGTGATAATTGCCGCCGCCAGTTCGCTGATTTTCATCGCGCTGAGTACCGCGAGCGCCGCCTTGGGGCCGATGCCCGACACGCCAGTGAGCCTCACAAACATCTCGCGCTCCTCTGTTGTCACGAAGCCGTAGAGCGTGTGCGCATCCTCACGCACCACGAAGTGACAGAACAGCTTGCAGTGTTCCCCCGTTTTGATATGCGTGAGCGATTGCGATGTGGTAAAAATGCGGTAGCCAATGCCGCCCGCCTCAATCACCGCTGTATCCTTATCTGTGGTAACAACCTCACCCTTGATATAGTCGTACATAATGCCTCACTTTATCTGATGCGGAACGTATCCGCAAAACGGCTCGAATGCGCGTGGCAGATGGCACACGCCACCGCGTCCGCCGCATCGTCCGGCTTGATCACCTTGTCCATACCGAGCAGCAGCCGCACCATTTCCTGCACCTGCTTTTTATCCGCATGGCCGTAGCCCACAATCGCCTGCTTAATCTGCATCGGTGTGTATTCAAAAAGCTCCGCACCCGTGCTGAACGCCGCCGCCATCGCCGCGCCGCGCGCCTGCGCCACCTGGATTACCGTTTTCACGTTCTTGCCCGCGAACAGCTCCTCAAACGCGATGCAGTCGGGCGCGTGCTTTTGAATCAGCGCGCCGACGTTTTCGTGCACAATCTTGAGCCGCCGCGGCAGCGGCATGCCCGCTTCGGTCACAATCACGCCGCATTCCATCAGGCAGATTTTGCTGCCCTCGTAACGCACAACGCCGTAGCCCATCAGCGCAATGCCGGGGTCAATACCCAGTATGACCATGTATTGATCCTTTCATATCTTGTATACCATAATTCTAAAGGCAAGGCATGCTTCTGTCAAACACGAATGCGAACAATTATTCTATTTGTAGATGCTGTGGCGGTATATAATTATTTTCTGTTTGTCTCCGTTTAAATAGATAGTAATGATGATTCATTCATTAAATACCAGAAATCTGATCGAGCTGTATGATGGACCTTTTGCAGGTATTAAAATAACATTCTCGATTGTAACGTGCATGAACGAAAAGCGGCGAAAGCTTATGCCTTCGCCGTTCTTCGTTCATTTGAGTATGTATATCAGTACAAATCTAATTTTTACACGCCGCGCTTGTTGCTTATAATTTGCTCACGTTCCGTGAAGTTGCTCCTTGGCACAAACCCCGGTATCGGCATAATGCGCTCGTGGAACGCATCCACATACCAATGCGGCTGCGGGAAGAAGAAATCTTCCAGCTCGTGCGCGGGCGTAATCCAGTTCTTCGCGCCCACCACAACCGGCGGCGCATCCAGATAATCAAACGCCAATTCCGTGATATTGCGCGCAAAGTCATTCAGATGCGAGCCGCGCTCACACGCATCGCCCGTGATGATGATGCGGCCAGTCTTCTTGACGGATTCGATGACCGGCTCGTAATTGAACGGCACCAGGCTGCGCGCGTCAATCACTTCCACGCTGATACCATGCGCGGCAAACAGCTTGACGGCCTCCATCACGCGGTACAGCGTTGCGCCGACAGAGAGTATCGTCAAATCGCTGCCCTTTACCTTCACGTCAGGCTCGCCGATCTCAATCTCGTAGCTTTCGGCAGGCACACCGCCCTCATGGAACTGCTCGCCGATATCATATATGCGCTGGCTTTCAAGATACACCACCGGGTCTGTTCCGTTCAGCGCCGCGGCCATCAAGCCCTTCGCGTCGTACGGCGTGGCCGGGAACACCACTTTGAGGCCGGGTATGTGCGCACACAGAGCCGACCAGTCCTGCGAATGCTGCGCGCCGTATTTAGAGCCGACCGACATACGCAGCACACATGGCATTTTGAGTATACCGGCACTCATCGACTGCCATTTGCTGAGTTGGTTGAACACTTCATCGCCCGCGCGGCCCAAAAAGTCCGCATACATCAACTCCGCAATCACGCGGCCGCCCGCCATCGCATAGCCCACCGCACTGCCCACAATCGCGCCCTCGGAAATCGGCGAGTTAAACAAACGATGATACGGCAGACAGTCGGACAGCCCGCGGTACACCGCAAAAGCGCCGCCCCATTCACGTACATCTTCGCCGTAGGCGGTCAGCGTCGGGTCTTCGTAATATTTGTCGATAATCGCTTCGAATATGCCGTCACGCAGCTGATATAGCTTGTTCTTGGAAACCGGCTTGCCGCTCGCATCGAAAGCGAAGCGCTCCTTTTTGGTCAGCTGCTGCACATGCGCGTTCTCTTCCTTCTTCTGCAGCACATCGGGCGTTCTGCTTTCGTCCATACTCTTCACATGGCCATTTGAGAACATCAGGTCGGCAATGCAGTTCGGGTCTCTGATCAGATCCATGCGCGGCGAGAGTGTATCGTCCTTGGCGAGCTTAACAGTTTTGAGCACCCATGTCTTCACCTGCTGCGCAATGGTTTCCAGCTCAGCCGTACCCGCCACCTTCGCGTCCGTAATCTGCTTGCCAAAAGCAACGATGGAATCGGCCTGCTGCCACAGATCGACCTCTTCTTTGGCGCGGTACGCCGACGCATCCGACGGGCTGTGGCCTGAGAAGCGGTAGGTCAGCACATCAAGCAGCACCGGGCCTTTGCGGCTGTC
The DNA here is from genome assembly GCA_023412005.1 of Bacillota bacterium. GTDB lineage: Bacteria > Bacillota > Clostridia > Christensenellales > SZUA-584 > SZUA-584. The sequence continues at coordinate 66,568 of JAEYOE010000001.1, read as the reverse complement.
GATGATCTCGCGTTTGCGCTTGTAGGCATCAATCACAGCCAACGGATTAAAGCCGTCCACACGCTCCGCATACATCTGGCTCGGCGTTACGCCGGCGCCGAGACGCGCGACCTCGCCGTAGGCCATGGTCTCGCCGCAGGTCTGCCCGCCCATGCCATAGAAGTTGTTGAATATGTTGAAAATAATAGGCAGCCCGCCTTTGTGTTCATCGTCCCAGAGCGTGCGGAACTGATCCATCGCCGAGAAGTTCATCGCTTCGTAGACGGGGCCGCAGCCGATGCTGCCGTCGCCGATGTTGCAGACCACGAGGCCATTTTTTTTGTTTACGCGCTTATAGAGCGCCGCGCCCGCTGCGATATCCGCGCTGCCGCCCACAATCGCGTTGTTCGGGAATATACCGAACGGAATGAAAAAAGCGTGCATCGAGCCGCCGAGGCCGCGGTTAAAGCCGGTTTTTCTCGCCCAGATTTCCGCAAGTGTGCCGTAAAGCAAGAACTCGATTGCAATCTCTTTCACGCTGGTGGCTTTGGTCGTCTTCTCTATCACCGCGTACGTTTCGCCGCCGAAGAACGTTTTCATGATAGTCAACAGTTCATCGTCACCGAGCTGTGCAATGGCGCTTAAGCCCTTGGCGAGTATTTCGCCGTGGCTTCTGTGTGAGCCGAAGGTGTAGTCGTTGATGGAGAGGCCGAAAGCCTGCCCCACATAAGCCGCTTCCTGCCCGATCCCGAGATGCGCCGGGCCCGGATGATTGTAGACTTCGCCCTCATATTCACCCGTCGTCTTGATGAGATTCAGCATCGTCTCAAACTCACGGATGATGAGCATATCGCGGTACATTCTTAAAAATTCGTCCTTGGAGAAGTTTTTCTTTTCGTCCGCCACCGTTTTCTGATACACGTTCATCGGGATATCTTCAAACGAGATTTTCCCCGGCTGTCTGACCTTGCCCGGCTCAACCATTAAACATTTCGTCATAATTACTCTCCTGATTATACTGTTAAATATTTTTTAGAAGCATTGCCTCTCAGTCTGATGAAAAACCTCTTCTTGTCATGCTGAGGAGCGAAGCGACGTGAGCATCCCATGGCAAAATGCTTTTAACATGGGATTTCACTCCACTACGTAGTCGACTCGCTATCGCTCACTCGAAATGACACTAATTGCTTTATCAGCAGTATGTGAAGCACCTTCAATGAGTTCTACTAAACGAGCCTTCGCTTATCAAAGTTGAAATATCGCTTCTCGCAGCGCTTCGCACACCGTCGGGTGCGGGAACACCAGCTGCTTCATTTCGTCGATTGTCATTTCCTTTTCGATCATCAGCCCCGCGCCGTAGATGATTTCCGACGCATAGCTGGAAATCATATGAACGCCGACGAGCTTGTGCCACTTGTTATCGACAACGATTTTAATGATGCCGTCACCGCGGTCGTTCTCCGCAAGATAGCGCCCCGAATAGTTCATCGTGATGCTCTTCACCGTCACATCCATTCCCTTGTCCCTGGCTGCTTTTTCGGTGAGCCCCACACCCGCCACCTCAGGTGTGGTATAAATCACGCCCGGAATCGCGTCGTAGCGCATCACGTCTTTTTTGCCTGTCATGTGGTTCACCGCCACCTCGGCTTCGCGGTAGGCTGTATGCGCAAGCAGTGATTTTCCGTTGATATCGCCCGCCGCATAAACGCCCGCTATGTTTGTCTGCAGATGGGTGTCTGTGATGACTGCACCACGCTCCATTTGCACACCAATGGTCTCCAGACCGAGACCGTCCGCCACTGGACGCCGCCCGATGGAGAGCAGCACCTTATCGGCCGCCAGCGAGGCGGCTTTGCCGCTTGCATCGAGGTATTCCACCTTGTCCGATATCCCGGTGACCTTGCAGCCAAGCTGAAAATTGATGCCCTTTTTCACGAGGCTCTTTTTGAGTATCGCCGCGATGTCCGCGTCAATCGGGCCACCGATGCTGTCCAGCATCTCGATAACCGTTACGTCTGCGCCCGCCGAGCAATAATAGCTTGCCATTTCCAGACCAATCACGCCGCCGCCGATCACAATCAGCTTGCCCGGTACCTCGGTTATATCAAGCATCTCGCGGCTCGTCAGCACAAAGCCTGTTTGTATCGCCTCTCTCAGCCCCGGAATCGGCGGCACCGCCGTTTCGGAACCCGCCGCAATCAGCAGCCGCTTGCCGATATACACATCCTTGCCATCCGTTACGGAGAAGCCTTCTATGTTCTTGCCGGTTACTGTGGCCTGCGCCTTCACAACCGTGACGCCCGCGCCCTTAAGCGTTGCTTCCACGCCGCTCACCAGCGTTTTCACCACTTTGTTCTTACGCGCAATCACCGCACCGTGGTTCAATTCCGCGCCCTGCACACTGACGCCGTAAACGTCGCCGTGCGACGCGCTGTCTTTTAACTTTGCCGAATACAGCAGCGTTTTAGTGGGAATGCAGCCTTCGTTCAGGCAAACGCCGCCCACGCTGCGTTTTTCAAACAGCAGTGTTTTAAGCCCCGCGTGCCCCGCGCGTTCCGCGCCAAGGTACCCTGCCGGGCCGCCGCCGATCACAATCAAATCATAAACCATCTGCATGCCTCCTTATCTTGCGAGCAGTATGTCGAAAGCCTCAAGCGAAGCACAGAGGTCTTTCAAGAACCGCGACGCGGGTGCACCGTCTACCGCGCGGTGGTCGTACGTGAGCGACAGCCCCATCGCCGGGTATGTCACAAATTCTGCGCCGACCTTCTTTTGCCGGTACACAATGCTGCACACGCCAAGTATCGCCGTCTGGGGCGGGTTAATGACCGGCGTGAACATCTCGATGCCGAACACGCCGAGGTTAGATACGGTGAATGTGCCGCCGCCGAGCAGATCGGGTGAAATCTTGCCGGACTGCGCCGCCGACGCAAGCTCTTTGGTTTGAGCCGCAATCTCGGATAACGTCAGCTTATCAGCGCCGAAAAGCGTTGGCACGAGCAAGCCTCTTTCTGTATCCACCGCCATTCCAAGGTTCACGCTGTCAAACAGCCGCATCGAATCGCCGAGAAAATGCGCGTTAAGATCGGGGTGATCTTTTAGCGTTCTCGAGACCGCATACATCACGATGTCGTTAAGCGTAATGTTCGGCAGACCGAGCTTTTCAGCACTGGCCTTGATACGCTCACGAAGAGCGAGTATCGCCGTCGCGTCGAAGCTGGATTGATGCGTCAGCTGCGCCATCTCAGAAAGCGACGCTTGCATTGATTTCGCAATGACCTTGCGAACCGCCGAGAGCTTCACATCCGTATAGGCCGTCTTGGGCGTTTCGGATATGATCACCGCCGATGCCAAAGCCGAAGATGCTGAAAGATCAGCTGTGGTGACAGCGCCGCCAAGGCCGCTGCCCTGCGCGCCGCCTGCGTATGTGCCAGCCGCCGCGCCTGTTACCTTGTAGCCATTTTCCGCAAGCACCGCCACATCGCGCTCGATGATGCGCCCGTTCGGGCCGGTGGGTGCCGCTTTACTTAGGTCAAGCCCCTGTCGCTCGGCGATGCCTTTGGCACGCGGAGATATTTTGATCACATCTGTTTCCGCAGGCGTTGCTGTTGCCGTGATGACCGGTGCTGTCTTTGGCGCTGACGTTTCGGGCTCAGCTGCTTTTTCCTCAGTCTGCGGCGCAGCGCCGCTCGTCACAAACTCCGAAATGTCCTCGCCGGGCTGACCGATAACAAGTACCGTTTGCAGGCACGGAACATCGTCCCCGTCCTGCGCAAGCAGCTTTAATACCGTTCCTTCCGCCGGGCTTTCTTCTTCAAATGATGCTTTGTCCGTCTCATACGCAAAAAGAATATCGCCCTGCTTAACGGCGTCTCCTTCTTTCACGCGGTACTCGATGATGCAGCTTTCAACCGACTGCCCCTGCCGGGGCATGATGACTCCGAGTGCCATGAAAAACCTCCGTATATTTTAAATTTACATTATTGTGCTCATTACATGCTTAGTTATGATAAAAAGTAACATTTCTTATGTACCATATTAACATCCACGTTGGTCTGTGTCAACGGTCAACAGCACGATTCGCTTAAAAAAAGTCCTCATTTGCGGGCCGAAAAAACATGTAATTTAACATGACTTTTGTGATCACCATCAGGCTTCTTCTTTAGTATGTTACCCTCGCAAATGCGATCAAAAAACAGAAGCTTTTTTATCCGATGGTGTCCGCGTAACAAAAGCCAACCAATACTATTATGGCAGTCTATTCATAAAATATCAGGCAGCCATGAACGATTGATACAGGCAAACCTGTCAAATGTGATTTCTTGCTGATATCTTGACTTTGCATTGCGATTGTATTAACGTTTCGATGTTAATAAAGTTTTCGACAAATTATGAGGTGCATCATGATCAAGGCAGTGATATTTGACCTAGACGGGACAATCGGCGACACGATGCCGCTGATCCATCGGTCTTTTCGGGATGCGATAGAGCCGTATGCAAATCGCAGCGTCAGCGACGAAGAAATTGTAGCGACGTTCGGCCGCTCCGAAGAAGGAACCATCAAAATGCTGGTCCCCGAGCATTACGATGAAAGCTTTGCCGCTTACATTCGAAGCTATACAAAAAACCACAACCAGTATTCCAAACCGTTCGACGGCATCACAGAGCTGCTGCATGAGCTGAAAGGCAGAAACTTAAAGCTCGGTATCGTCACGGGCAAAGGTGCCGTCAGCTATGAGATCACGATGCGCGAATACGGGTATGAAAACATATTTGATGCCGTTGATACAGGCGTGCCTGAAGGGCCGAGAAAGCCCGAAGGCTTACGGGCGCTGCTAAAGGCATTTGACATTGAGCCGCATGAAACCGTCTATATCGGCGATATGGACACTGATATCACAGCCAGCCGGGAGGTCGGCATCCCCCCCATCTCTGCGGCATGGGCGAGCACTGCCGAAACGGAAAAGCTGAGAGCAATGAACCCGGATGCGACGTTTGAAAGCGTACAGGCTCTCAGCGATTATTTGAAAAGTATAATTTGACCGGATAGCGGTCACCCCTGCGTAGCCCGGCGAATCAGGTATCTTGCCTGTTCGGCATCCGCATTGCGCACAAACAGCCGGTATTGCTTCGAGTAGTCGGTGTGATTGCCGATAATCGTGCTGCTTTGGCGTACCTTTCCGCGACCGAGCAAAACACCTGCATGGGCAAACAGCTTGCGTTTGTAATCAATGCCCGCTGCCGTCACGGCGTCGCGCGCTTTTGCGTAGTCTTCCATCGAAAAGCCCATATAAACTTCTTCCCAGCCAAACATCAGGCTCCTCCTATCTGTTCGCGTTCCCGATCAGATACTGCGCTTCTTCCAGCGATTGTTTTTTCACGTAAAGATAATATTGGTACGCATAGTCCATATTCATACCGAACGTTCCCATGTGCCCTCTTGTATTGCCCATCAAGCTTTTTGTTCGGTAATGATAACGAATGCGCTTTTGCCTGAGTGCCTCGCGTGCCTTTTCAAAATCACTCATCGAAAACGACGTGAAGACCTCTCTCCAGCCAAACATTTGATACCCCCTTGTACATGTATATATAAGGAAGATATTGCAGTATACTGTTTCTGTCAAGCAACTTTCAGGATTCGTCTTCTTTAACGCCGAGCAGCGCCGCTGCATTGCTGTATAGCATCTTTTCGTTTTCGTCATCAGAAAACCCCAACGCGAAGAACCGCTCCAGTTCATCCTTATGCAGCCACATTGGGTAATCGCTGCCGAACAGTACCTTATCAATACCGTGGGCACGGATAATCGCCGCTGCTTTCTCCGGCGGCATAAACGCGAGCGCACTGGAGGTATCGATGTAAATGTCGCGACCAATCAGAACTTCCAGTGCTTCGTCCCACCTTGAGTATCCGCCGAGATGCGGCGCGATCACTCTCAGCGACGGGAAAGCATTGATCACATTGAGGAGCCTTGCGGGAGATGACGCGTCGGTGCGTTCATCACCCATATGAATGAGCAGTGGCAGCCGTCCGGCCATCGCCTCATAGATCGGAAATAATTTTTGATCATCAATGTCGAATTTCTGAAAATCCGGATGCAGCTTGATGCCGTGCAGCCCGAGGCCGATCACCTCATCAATCACGTGTTTCGGGTTGACTGTGTTCTGGTGAATCGTACCGAAGCCAAGAAAGCGGCTGTCGCTGTCCTGCACGCTCTTGATATAACGGTTGATGGCCTGTACCTGATCCGCCGTCGTTGCTGCCGAATTAACAACGTATTTCACCACACCAAATGGGCTGCCGTGAACGAGCAGATCCTCCGGCGACCCTTCCCCGTACATCGGAATGTCGTAAAAGCGGCCGATGGCATCCACCGCCTTTTTCCGAATCGGCTCGGGGAACACATGCGCGTGAATATCGATGATTTTCAGATTCTTCATTTCTTATGCCTCTTGTATTCTATAAGCTTTATCACGCCAAAGGGGGCGTGTTGGTATCTGAATTTATAAGATCATGCCGTAGGGCGCGATTTCCAAGCGCGCTGACAATCAACAAAGGAGGTTTATGCTTCAAACAGCTTATCCAACTCCTTCCGTCAATTGCCCGACAAGTCGGCCAATTGCCACCTCCCTCAATGAGGGAGGCTTTTTGTTCGGACATCTTTTCTGATAAGCAGCATCGTTATTCCGAGTTTCACTCTCTTAAAAAACCCTTACACAACACTCGTACCCCTGCCTCCCTCTGGAGGGAGGTGTCAAATGACGGATTCAATCCGGCATTTGACGGAAGGAGGAAAGTGATACTTTTAAACCGTTAACGGCTCAATCATCCCCGTAAGATAGAACGACCCGCAGACGACCAGCATGGCATTTGCCTTCGTCGCAGCGTCCTTCGCCTGTTCAAAGGCCGCCTTTGTGTCTGCGACAGCATGGCAGGCCGTTGTTTTGCGAAACAGCGCATTGAGCACGTCCGGCTCGGCCTCGCGCGCCATGCCGACGCCCGTTACAAACACCTCACCAAAATACGGCGCAAGCACCTCAACCATCGGCGCATAATCTTTGTCTTTCATGCAGGCAAACAGCAGCACCTTTGGCCTGTCCGCGAAATAATCGTCCATCACAGCGCAGAGCGCCCTCGCAGCGGCAGCGTTATGCGCACCGTCCAACAGTACATCCGGCTCCCCCGGTACAATCTGCGCGCGACACTTGAGCCGGGCGTTTTTCAGTCCTTTCTGAATGGCGGCTTCGCCGATGCCCAGTTCCTGCGCAGCCTCAATCGCGATGGCGGCGTTTTGCGGTTGGTGGCGGCCGATCATGCGGATGGCATATTCACACCCTTCCAGCACAAAGGTTTGCCCCTCCGACGACGCTGATACGATGCGGATCGGCGGCACCACTGTCAGCGGTGCGTCCATTTTGGCGCTTTCCCGCTCAATCACCGCCATGGCCTCGGGGGGCTGCAGGGCAGACACCACCGGCACGCTGTGCTTGATGATGCCAGCTTTATCATATGCGATTTGCGCCAATGTGTTTCCAAGAATCGCCATGTGATCGTAATCGATGGGTGTTAATATAGAGACAGCGGGTATCACCACGTTGGTCGAGTCGAATCGGCCGCCAATGCCCGCTTCTATCACAGCGAATTGCGCGCCCTGCCGCTCAAACCAGAGCAGCGCGGCCGCCGTATACGCCGCAAACAGCGTGTCGTTCACGGCAAGGCTCCTCTGCGCGACTTCGTCAAGCAGCGCCGTCAGCACCTCTTCGCCGATATTTTGCCCGTCTATGCGCATGCGTTCCGTAGGCGAAACAAGATGCGGGGAGGTGAAACAGCCGGTGCGCTTCCCCGCCGCCATCAGTATTCTCGCCATGTATTCAGACACCGTGCCTTTGCCGTTGGTGCCCGCAATATGCACACAGATCATTTTGTCAGTTCTGATTTACGCTGAGACACCGCAGATAACATGTCGCGGTAATTATTCAGCTTCTCGCGCTCCTCCTGCACCACAGCCGCCGGCGCTTTGTCCGTGAAGCCGGGGTTATTTAGCTTGCCCTCGGCGCGCTTTATCTCATTTTCCAGACGGTTCGCTTCAGCGCTGAGCCGCGCGATTTCCTTCTCAATATCGATCAATTCGCCAAGCGGCATAAACGCTTCCGCCCCCACACCGATCACCGATACGGCGTTGTCGGGCACACCCGATTTATCCGAGATGAACTCGATGCCGGAAGCAAACCCTAAGCGCTCTATGTATTTCGCGCACATCTCGTAATCCGCACGCGCTTCGCCTGAGGCCAAAATTTTCAACGCCGCGCGCTTGCCCGCAGGCACATTCATCTCGGCGCGAATGTTGCGGATACCGCGAATCAGCTCCATCACGTTCGCCATGGCCTTTTCTTCCACGGCGTATGTTTTGCCGGGCTTGGGCCAAGCGGATACCATGATGCTGCCGGTTGTACCGGGCAAAGACTGATAGATTTCCTCCGTGATAAACGGCATAAACGGATGCAGCAGCTTCAGCGTGCCTTCGAGCACGGTGTTCAGCACCGACACGGCAGTCTGCTTGTCTGCCTCATCTTCCGAATTCAGGCGCGGTTTGGCCATTTCAATATACCAGTCGCAGTATTCGCTCCATAAAAAGTCGTGCAGCTTCTGCGCCGCGATGCCGAGCTCAAATTTCTCCATCAGCGCGGTGACATCCTCCGCCATATCCGACAGGCGCGAGAGTATCCATTTGTCCGCGATGTCAAGGCGTGCTTCATTAATCGGGCGTATTTCATCGCCCGTGTTCATCAGCACGAAACGGGCCGCGTTCCATATCTTGTTCGAGAAGTTACGCGCGCTCAGCACCTTTTCAGATGAGAACCTTAAGTCTCCGCCCACGCGAACGCCCGCAGCGAGGCTGAACCGCAGCGCATCCGCGCCGTATTCATCGATCACCTCCAGCGGGTCAATCCCGTTGCCGAGCGATTTGCTCATCTTGCGCCCCTGCGCATCGCGCACGAGGCCGTGTATGCTCACAAAATCAAACGGCTTTTTGCCCATGCACTCTAAGCCCGACATGATCATGCGCGCCACCCAGAAGAACAGGATGTCGTAGCCCGTCACCAGCACGTTGGTCGGGTAGAAATAATCAAGCTCGGGCGTTTTGTCCGGCCAGCCGAGCGTTGAGAACGGCCACAAGCCGCTGCTGAACCATGTATCGAGCACGTCTTCGTCCTGCTTCAGGTTCGCAGAACCGCAGTTCGGGCACACGTCGGGCGCTTCCGTGGCAACCGTCATCGCACCGCAGCTGGCGCACGTCCACGCGGGGATGCGATGGCCCCACCAAAGCTGGCGCGATATGCACCAGTCGCGGATGTTTTCCATCCAGTTGTAATACACGGCTTCGCTGCGCTGCGGCACGAGCTTGATATCGCCTGTCCGCACCGCTTGTATCGCGGGTTCGGCGAGCGACTTCATCGCAACAAACCACTGTTTGGAGACAATCGGCTCCACGGTCGCGTCGCAGCGGTAGCAGTGGCCCACGTTATGCTTATGGTCGTCGATTTTCACGAGCAGCCCTAAATGGCGCATCTCGTCCACAATCTGCTTTCTCGCGTCGTCTTTATAAACGCCCTCGTATTTGCCGCCGAATGAATTGACAGTGCCGCCGTCGTCCAGCACGCGAATGATCGGCAGGTTATGGCGCTCAGCCACCTCAAAGTCGTTCGGGTCGTGCGCGGGCGTGATCTTCACCGCACCTGTGCCGAATTCCATATCCACGTATTCGTCTGCCACCACGGGGATCGGCCTGTTCATAATGGGCAGAATCACGTTTTTGCCGATCAGGTGCGTGTAGCGTTCGTCCTTGGGGTTCACGGCCACAGCGGTGTCGCCGAGCATTGTCTCGGGCCGCGTGGTCGCAACGATGATGCCCTCGCCGCCATCCTCCGCCGGATACCGAAAATGCCACAGATGCGAATCGTGCTCCGCGTATTCCACCTCCGCGTCACTCAGTGCGGTGCGGCAGTCGGGGCACCAGTTGATGATGCGGTCGCCCTTGTAGATGAGGCCTTTTTTGTAGAGCCGCACAAAGAATTCGTTGACGGCCTTGTTGCAGCCTTCATCCATCGTGAAGCGCTCGCGCTCCCAGTCGCACGAAGAGCCAAGCTTACGCAGTTGCTGCACGATACGCCCGCCGTATTGCTTTTTCCATTCCCACGCGCGCTCCAAAAACTTCTCGCGCCCGAGTTCTTCCTTCGATGTGCCTTCTTCTTTGAGTTTATCGACGATTTTCACTTCCGTCGCGATGCTCGCGTGGTCGGTGCCCGGCAGCCAGAGCGCCTCAAAGCCCTGCATGCGCTTGGTGCGGATAATCGCGTCCTGCATCATGTTGTCGAGCGCGTGCCCCATGTGAAGCTGCCCCGTGATGTTCGGCGGCGGAATCACAATGGTGAACGGCTTTTTATCCTCATTGACCTCCGCGTGAAAATAGCCTTTGCTTTCCCATTCGTCGTAAAGTCGTTGTTCCACTTCTTTTGGTTCGTAAACCTTTTCCAGCTGCTTTGCCATAACTTCCTCCGTTATTTTCTTGATGCATTATAATCTATATTGATTGTTACTGGTCTTCCAATTAATATGCGGCAATTTCATTGTATTGCGATACTGAACACACCTCATCAGTCGCCTATCGGCGACAGCTTCCCCTCCAGGGGAAGCCAAGCCTGTAAAAACTCTAGTCGCGGCCCCCTCTGACGAGGGGGCTGTCACCTATTGGTTAGTGGGGTTGATAAAACGACTCAAAACAGGTCACTTCCTCCGGCACTTCGTGCCACTCATCTGAGTGAGGCTTTATGTGGCTTATCGACTGCCCAAGCTTCCACCCAGTGGTAAAGGCTACTGCGTCTTGCAAATAAAAAAACCGCCCCAATAGAAGGACGGAAAACCGCGGTACCACCTTGATTCGAAAGCCAAAGGCCTTCGCTCTTTATCCGCTTAACGCGCGGCCCACGCCTGCGGTTACTGCTTATTTCACCGCAAGTGCTCCAAAGCGACTTCGCGCACGCTGCCTTGCAGAGCCCTTTCAGCCGGTGAAGCTCCTCTCTAAACCAAGCGCTGCTACGCTACTCCTCTTTGTCTTCGCATTGGAAAAATTATAATATAGCAAACGGGGCGTGTCAACAATCGAGCTTAAAAACTTATAGAGTGATCACATCATTCCGAACAAACACGATACGCCTCACTTATCTGATGCTTTCGTTTAATCGACAGGCATTATACCACCGGTGTATATCGGCAAGCCTGCCAGCGAACCCAAAGTACCCTGCAGACAATCGATATACCATTTACCGTTATACCGTATCACTTGAGGACAGAACGCCCAAGTTTTACGATCAGCCTCGAAAAACACCACGACATTGGTGACATCTTCACTGTCTGCGCCATAGATTTCGGCAATTTCCGCCATATTATCCTGATTTCTCTCAGATTTATATGCCTGCGTCAATGCCTCTAATTGCTCTTCCATCAGGTCTGTCGGCAGATTATCCAGCGCGTCTTTGGGGATAATATCTTCAATATCATCCCACGTCGGGTTATCAGGCAGATCCTGCATATCCAGCGTGGCAATAACCGAAAGATCTTCAAATGCGTAGTTCTTTGTATACTTCTCAAAATCTTCCGCAAAATCCGATACGCCTATATCTTCAAACGAGGATATTTCGCCGTCATTAAATATGTCCGGTGCCTGAAACTGCATATATTGATTAAGAATCTGATTGATTATTCGACTCCTTCTGCCTTCAATGTTCAACTGCCTCGCGTAATCACTCGTGTTTGGCAGACGCATCTCAATACTTGGATTATATGCGTTTAATCTTTTAATAAACGCTTCAAAGTCGTAATGATCCGCATAAGATTCCATTGCAAAAGCAGAAATCATCATATCAATGTCCTGATCTCGCAAGCCCGCAAGATAGGCTTTTGCAGCGTCCTCCGGCGCGCCAAATCCCGGCCCCTCTATCCTGCCGCCTGATGAAAACACACCTGCGGCATAAAGAACGACGCACAGTATAATCGCACCGATCACTATACCGGCCGCACCGAATAGCAATCCCTTGCCTTTTCGCCTTTGTGCCTTATCGGTAAAAGGAGCAGGAGCAGTCCCTGCATTCTTTTCATACTCAACCGCAGCCGGAATAACAATTTGCTTAGTGCCGCAGCCGGTACAGAAAACCGCTTGATCTGCCAACTCTTTGCCGCATTGCTTACAGAACATAACGACCTCCGATTATCATACTACATACTTTTTGTTATTTTACACTTTTGTGCCACATTGCGTCAACTATTGGCATAAACTCTCAGTATGTTTTTGGATCAGAAAATAAGCTCGTGAACAGAAAAACCGTCAGACCACTCAGTCATGTTTCATCAGGACGTCCGCTTGTTTATTCCCATTTTTATGATATATAATAGATGAAAACGTTTGAGAGGCTGTACTTGATGAATCTATTTTGGATGATACTCTCGGCTGTGCTTCCGGGTTTCGTGTTCACATTGTTTATCGTTTTCGTAGACCGCTACGACAAAGAACCAAAGCGCCTGCTTATAAAGGTATTTTTCTTCGGCATGCTCGCCACCATCCCCACCATCGTCGCGGAAACCATCGGCCAATACTTCAACATATTCAGCGGCCTATATGGCCTTATCTTTGAAGCCTTTGTAGTCGTCGGCCTCTCGGAGGAGTTTTTCAAGCGCCGCGTGGTGCTTCGCCACGCGTTTTACCATCCCTCCTTCGATGAAAAGCTGGACGGCATTGTTTACTGCGGCATCGCCGCGCTCGGGTTCGCAACGCTCGAAAATATCTTTTATATCATCAATTACTCCGCCGTGATGCCGGATATCTGGATCACCCGGGCACTGCTGAGCGTACCCGCGCATATGCTGCTCGGTGTCACCATGGGCTATTACCTTGCCATGGCGCGCTTTTGCACCGACCCCGCCATGTGCATGAGCTATATGCGAAAATCGCTGTATGTGCCCGCCATACTGCACGGTGCTTTCGACTTTATACTGATGACTGACCTTCCGCTGATATCTCTGATGCTCGTGCCATTCGTAATAATCCTATGGATCACTAGCCTGGTGCGGCTGCGCCGGTATTATGTTGATTCCAAGCACCTGCATGGCCGGTGAGCCTCAAATTGACATTTGACCTTATCCCTTTCACTGTATACAATAAAATTACCTCTTAACAACGGCATACGAAAGGCTGCTTAATGAACAGGGTCTCTTCTTCGTTTGGTTTAAAGTCCACCTTAGTTTCGCTTCTCTGGCTACTGCCGGGGCCGGTTTTCTATTTGCTTTTCCGCCTGTCGTTTCTCTGGCCGTCTTTCACCGAAGCCGTGTATTCGCGCAGCATTTATCCGGTTATCGCGCAGGGGCTGTCGACCTTAACAGGGCTGCTGCCCATCTCGCTTGCCGAGTTGATGCTTTACGCATTTGTTCTTTCCATCGCGGTCTATCTCGTGCTGATGATCGTTGCGGCCATACGCGCCAAGCGCGAATGGTGGCAGAAGCTGACGGCACGTTTGATCATCTTCTTAAGTGCTGTTTCGATGGTGTACGCGTTGTTTGTTGGACTCTGGGGCTTTAATTACGCGCGGCAGCCGTTAAGTGAATCTCTTGCGCTTAACGCCTCACCCGCCACGGTTGATGAGCTTTATGCCACGTGCGAGGCGCTGGTTAACAAGGCCAACACACTGCGTGCCGAGGTGCCGGAAAATGAGAACGGTGTTTTCTCGCCCAATCTCTCAAAAACAGATATCATGACACGCATCCCCGCCGAGTACAACAACGCGGCAGCGCTTTCCGGGCACGTTTTTTTGGGCGGCAGCTATGGTCGTGTAAAGCCGGTGCTTTATTCCAAAGGTATGTCATGGTCGTATCTGTGCGGTATCTATTTTCCGTTCACTGCCGAAGCCAATGTGAACACCGACGCGCCCGATTTGCTTTTCGCGTCGTCATGCACGCACGAGGAAGCGCATCAGCGCGGGTTCGCACGCGAAGACGAAGCGAACTTCCTCGCTTATTATGTGCTCTCATATTCCGACGAACCATCCATGCGCTATTCAGGCACGATGCTCGCGCTGATCCATGCGATGAACGCGCTGTACAGTGCCGACTCTGACCGCTTTTACGCGCTGCGCAACGCCTATTCCAGCGGCCTTGATGCCGACCTTAAGGCGAACGGGGACTATTGGGCACAGTTTGAAGGCGATGTCAGCGAAACGGTGCAACAGGTGAACAACACATATTTAAAAGCAAACATGCAACATGACGGCGTGAAAAGCTATGGTCGCATGGCCGACCTTTTGATTGCGCTGTGGCGCAGCGGCGGCATCAAATAAAAACGACCTGCGCAAGCCATATCAATTACAATAAATGTTTCAATAACCTCTTGACTTTAAACCTGGGTAATAATTATTGGATGAACCTCATGTGCCCCGGTCATCCAAGATGAAGCGCAAAAAGAACGCGAATTGCAGATTAAGCCAAAGAAAGCGTGAACGGGGTCATTTTATGGAGAACTATACAAAAGAAGAATTGGAAGAAGCCCTGCGGGCAATTGATTCGACGATTCGCAAATGCGAAAAGGCTCAGCCGAAACTGAAAGAAGGCACGTCTTCGCACACACTGCTGATACGCAGAATTAAGGCACTCCAAATTTCATCTGCATTGATAAGGCAAGCGCTGGAAATTCAATAGTGCCCATACTCTTTTCGAAAGGTTTTAAAACGAATGCTGACTTTTCTTTTCCCGGCCTGGCAGGGTGCCGGAGACCAAGCTGTCTATCGCGGCGCTTTAGCCATGCAGCAATTCACAACTCAATTATCAATGATTCAGGCCGATATCTCCCTGTCTGACGATTTGGAAAAGAAAAACGGAATTGTCGGATATGACACCATACTCAAACAGATTGCAGCTGCCCGGCTGATGCTTGAGCGGCAAAGCTGCACTAAAATGCTGACATTAGGCGGCGGCTGCGACGCTGAAATATTGCCAGTCTCGTATCTGAATCGACTATACACAGGCGATCTGGCCTTGGTTTGGCTCGATGCCCACGGTGATTTAAATATACCGGCATCCTCTCCCAGCGGCCTTTTTCACGGTATGCCGCTTCGCTGCCTGCTGGGTGAGGGAGACGTGCAGTTACGCACACAATGCTTTTCATTTTTAGACACTCATCAGATCGTATTGGCAGGCGGGCGTGATTATGATGAGCCTGAGCTTGCTTACATCAACAATCACAATATATCCTGTATCACATCGCAAGAGCTTGAGGACGGGCAGGGTTTGTACGAGGTTTTGCATAATAAAGGTTACAGCCGCGTCTATGTTCATATCGATCTCGATGTGCTTTGTCCGGCGGTTTTTCCGTCAGTGATGTGCCCGACACCCGGCGGTATCAGCGCGGTAACGCTCACCAAAACGCTGAACAATCTGCATGCTCAATTTGAAGTTGTGGGCATCGGTATTGTGGAATATGCGCCCGAGCGCGGTGACTGTGAAAATAACTTGCATAAGATCATCGCCAGCTGCGAAAATATATTGGCGTAAAGAAAAGCCGCCGAAGTCTCCCCCGGCGGCTAAAACAATCATACTTATTTTGCGAGTTTAACGCTTTCTGATCCGAAAACGATGACCACGCCGTTGTTATTCCAAACGATGTCGCCATCAGGCGCCTGCACGTTTTCAAACTTGCTGCCGTATGCATCGATCACTTCTTTGGGCTGAGCACCATAAAGCGACGGCGCACAGGCAATGTACCCTGTCACCTGTTTGATGGTATCATCGTACTTATCGCTCGTGATTTTAAATTCCTGCGAAATCGAATCGCCCTGTTTTGTCACGTTAACCTTATCCACTATCATGCCATCCTGTGACACCACCGAAATGTTCAACACGGCACCGTCCATAATGTCCGTTTCGCCCTTCACTGTGATGGTGTCTCCGTTCACTTCAGTCGTACAGCTGCCGGTTACCTTCACAGCTGTCGCCCCTGCCGTCATCTGCGGTTTATTCACCACCGGCGCGGCACAACCCGCTGCGCAAACAGTAACAACAAGCGCCATCATAATGGCAGCGATTATTTTAAAGCGTTTTTTTTGCATAACAATCCCCTTTTGTAAAGTCGTATTCAAGTATACAGAAAACAGCCCGGTATGTAAAGCCCAAACAAAGCAAAAACGCCCCGCTCTTAGGCGAAGCGTTTGAATAAATCAATGTTTGCTTTATGCTTTTATCTCGCAGGCCGTAAACGTAACTTGCCCTTCAAAGCAGCGGAACGTCGCAAATTCAATTAAAGATTTGGTGGTGAACACACCCGCATCAATCTGTATGCGAACGTTCGGATATATCGCTTTTGTCGCATTCACGCGCGCATTGCTGTTGGCGCAAAGAACTTCCCGCAAATCATCCATTTGCTGCGTTAAGCTATTGTACTGATGCTCCAGCTGCTTTGCTGCTTCAATTAACTTTTCTCTCATGGCCAGTCTGTCCGGTGTTATATCGCTGGGTGGCGGCATTCTTGTGATGTTCTGAACGCGATTCAGCTGCGCCTTAATCTGCCCGCGCTCGGCATCCATTTTTGTGTACCGTGCACGTTCGTCGGGCAAAACGCCAAGCTCAATCTGCGTATGATCGCTTCCGGGCGAACCGATTGTTTTGGCGGTGATCTCTTTACCCGCCCGAATCACACCACCGAGCAGCTTGCCAAACTTACCCTTCAGCACCACACTATCACCCGCCGTAATCAAACAATAAACCATGTAGTCTGCATAGACGCTGCCCTTGGCCGAGAGTGTGGCCCGCTCGATGAACCGAGCGACAATGTTGCCGCCCGCTTCCAGCTTGCCCTGGCTCATCCCCTGCATGCCGTTTCTTAATATGATATCCCCGCCCGCAATCAGTGTCGCCCCTTCCACGTAACCACGCACCTCTATGCTCCCGGTCGTCTCAACGGTAAGGCCGGAAATAACATTACCGTCTACCACCACGTCGCCGTCAAACTTTACGTTGCCGACGCTCATATCCACATCTCCTTGAACATGGTGCACATCCGAAACCTCTATGCGGTCTTTGATCATATCGATACGGCCGCTTTTTTCCGCTATCAGCGATCGTCCATCCTCAGAAAATACGACGTTCTTGCCTTTGGGCAGCTTCTTTTCCTTACCGCGCTGTGCGGGGATTTTCGTTCCTTTTACCGTAAATCCGTCGATGCCGTCTTCCGCCGGCTTTGACACGGCCACAACATCTCCTTTAGACACCTGCTCAAAGAGATTTAGGTTTTTATAGTCGGCGCTGCCGTCCGGCAGAATCGAGGGCACGTAACTGCGCTTTTGCTGGAACATCAGCATAACCTCGCCGTCTTTGCCCTTCACAGGAGCCTGCCCCTGTGCAATTTCTATGTATTTAAAGTAATCCTTTTTTGCCACAGACTCTTTGATGAGCTGTTCATCGAGCCCGGCTGTGACTTCATAGTTCTTCTTAATGCGCTCAATTAATTGTTCCGCCGTTTTTTCCGCGCCGGACAACACGGGCGGCAGCAGCATCATGCCCGCTTTCATTGAATCCTGCGCAACATTCACAATCACGTCGGCATCAGCATCTTTCTGGGCTTGCGGGCCGGCTAGATGAATACGCGAATCATTCTTACGCAGGCTGACGCGAACACTGTCCGGGTTAAAGCCGGTTATGCCTCTTCGAATTAAATCATACAGCACGAATTCAGGGCGCAGCGGTATGCCATCCCCCTGTTCTTTGACGATATCGAGAAAAACGCCTTCCTCGGTGTATGAAACACTATAAGAAGCATCCGTCGACGGTGCTTTGGCTTCCGATCCGTCGGCCACCCCCGCTCTTAATGCTTCCTCAGGGAACTGTGCTTGATTTATATCGCTCATGAACGCACACTCCTATATTATTATGATTATCTAAAAAAAGACTGCATTTGCTTAGTTAATATAAACCGGTTGCCGAAGATGAAAACAATGAAATCAGCGCTTGTATACATTTGTGAGCGCCGAAATCCAATCTGCGATGTTTTCTCTTAAGCTGTCGGGTGATAATACCTCCGCTTTGTCTCCGAATATCGTCAGCCATGAGATGAAGCCGGGGCTCATACGAACGTTGACGGATACGGTGAAATGGCCGTCACGGATATCGCTCACCCCCACATCGAGACCAAAGCGGTCGAAAACGGCTGTCGCCAGTTCATTGCTGAAACGTATGCGGACGCTGCTCAGTTCGCCGCCGAACATTGAAAATACGCTCCTGTGATAGTCGTCAAAGTCGATATAGTTTTTGTATTCGGACACTTCGCTGATGCTGCGCTGATCCTGATCGGATACCTCCACACGTGTCATTCGGTCCACTCTGAAATGTGACAGGTTGTCGTATTTGTCTATGTTGCACACGAGATAATAAGCATCCTCAAACCACATCAACGAATACGGGCTGGCACAGTAACGCTGGCCGTCTCGTTTGAGACGCTGCGTTTTATCGGGCATGTATTCAAAATACAAAAACGTAATCTTCTTGCCGAGCGACTGGGCATGCACAATGCGATCGATATTATAATAGATTTCTTCGTTGCGCGTTTTTTGCGTGCGCGCGAGTTCCATGCGTCTGCGAAAGCTTGACGACTGTGTCTGCCCGAAAAAATCGCCGAGCTTACGGAGCAGCTCCCTTGATTTTCTTTCGGTCATAAAACGCGCAGCGGCCACGGCGCTCGCGCAGACCTGTGCTTCCGCCATTTCGAGCGGACGCTGGCCCAAAAAGTATCCCGACGCTCTGTCGGTGGTTTTGATGATGTCAAACCCGACGTCGCGCAGCAGATTCAAATCGCCATAGACCGATTTTCTTTCCGCTTCAATGCCGTTTTCCTGCAGATGTTTTAAAATATCGGCCATTTGCTTTGGGTTGTATTCGTCCGTCTGCTCCTGCAGATATTTGAGTATCAAAAGGATGCGCGCGCGCTTGGGATAATCGTTCAAAATACATCTCCCCCCGCATGTCCATCAATTGACATGCCATCATATGTATAGCATAATTGTACCATATATGCGTTCAAAGGAGAACCGCCATGTCCAAATCTGATTCCAGTTTTCAGATAAATAAAAGAAGCCTGCTGACGGCTGCCGTTATTATCTTTGCGCTGATCATCGGGGCTTACTGCCTCACGCTGTTTGTGCCGCCAGGGGCTTTTGACACCACAACGGATGCGAACGGCAACACGGTTAATGTGCCGGGTTCTTATGCGCAGGACGGCGCGGCTGGCCAATACCCCGCTTATAACATACTGCTCGCGATATTCAAATCGTTCGCGCCGGGCGGAGACGTGAACGTCGTGATGATTAGCATCATGCTTTTTATACTGCTGATCGGCGGGTCGTTCACGCTGCTGGATAAATCGGGCATACTGCGCGCGGTGATCGCCAAAATCGCGTCAAAAATGTATCGGCGCAAATACCTGCTGATTGCGGTTATTTCATTCGTGTTCATGTTCTTAGGGTCGTTCTTTGGTATACTCGAGGAGATTGTGCCGTTGATTCCACTCGTCGTCGGGCTTTCGTTCATGCTCGGCTGGGACAGCCTGATGGGGCTTTCTTTAAGTCTTTTGTCCACCAGCTTTGGGTTTGCGGCGGCGCTGTTTAACCCGTTCTCAATCGGTATCGCGCAAAGATTGGCAGGCGTTCCGATGTATTCGGGCACATGGCTGCGGCTCATATTCTTCGTGCTGATTTACGGCATTCTGCTGCTTTTTCTGATTCGTTACGCAAAAAAGCTCGAGAAAAATCCGATGTCTTCCGCGGTGTATCTCGAAGACACACAGAGGCGCGAGAAATACCTGCTCACGCCCGCGCAAATTGAAGAAGCCGCCGATTTCAAGAAAGGCCCGATCGTTTTCGTCGGCATACTGATTAGCATCATGTTCGTGTTCCTCGTTTCGGCATCGTTCCTCGGGCTTGCCGATTATTCCATGATCATGATTGCGCTGATTTTTATACTGGCTTCCACCATCGGCGCAAAACTCGCGGGCTACAAGGGCATTGCCAAAACGTTCTTTCAAGGGATGGGCGATATCGCGCCCGGCATTGTGCTGATTCCGATGGCGATGGCGGTTTCGACGATCATCACCGACAGCGGCATACAAGGCACGATACTCAATTTCGCGTCAAGCGCGATTTCCAATACCAGCCCGTATGTGAATGTGATCATTATCTACGCGGTGATCTTGGTTCTCGAGCTGTTTGTGGCGCAGGCCTCGGCCAAGGCTTTTCTCGTGATGCCGCTGCTCGTGCCGCTCGCGGCCATGACGGGCATATCGGGCCAGACGCTGGTATTCTCTTATGCGCTCGGCGACGGGTTTTTGAATGTGCTGTACCCCACCAACGCGATGCTGCTGATTGCGCTGGGGCTCACGACGGTGAGCTACACCAAGTGGTTTAAGTTTACGATATGGCTGCAGCTACTGATTGCGGCGCTCAGCATCGGCTTCTTGATGATTGCTGTGGGCGTGGGCTATTAGGCTGAAATAAAGCGAAGCTCCTGCGTATTCAAAAGCACAGGAGCTTTTCTATGGCCGTATGCTAAAGAACAAAAAAAAGATGGAGCCAAAAGAATGAACGCAGCGTTTTTAATCATACCGCTTTTACTGATCCGTTATGGACTACTTGGTGCAATAAATAAGGAAGCGCTGCAGCGTGCGGCTCACTTCCCTCCGCTCATCGGCAAAGAAAGAACCGCCCTCTGGGTTTATCAAATATCAGTGCTTTGCATGCTGATTTATTTCTTTTTTCTCCAGGTTGTAGCAGACTCAGTGTTGTTTTATATCGGTTTAAGCGTTTATGGGGCGGGTCTTTTGCTTTGTATCTTCTCCATGGTAAACTTCGCAAAGCCAAAAGACAGCGGTATCAATATAAAGGGGCTGTACCGCTTTTCCCGACATCCGATTTATGTATCTTATTTGGTTTATTATATTGGTTGCGCGCTGTTGACGCGTTCGCTCATCGTGCTTTTTCTGGTAGTTATCCATCAGGTGTCGGTGCATTTTATTATTCTTGCTGAAGAAAGATGGTGTTTGCAAACCTTCGGGGATGACTACGTGACTTATATGAAAAGAGTCCGGCGTTATGTTTGAATTGTTCGTCTAACCCAAATCAACCTTACTCCAAGTTCCTCTCCACGTTCACGAGGAAATCTTGCACATTTGTCACGATAGACCTTGCGGAGAGCGACCCGCGGTCGTGCAGCTTGCCCACAGCAAACTCGGAAATATCCACCGTGTAGAAACTCACCGGACGCACAATGCCGTTCTTAATCGTGTAGCAAGGCGTCATGTTGCCCGTCGCAATCGCGTGCAGCTGCGTCGCCAGCGTAATCACCGTGGTGGCCTGCTTGATAATCTCGCGCATCGCGGACTGCGCTTCATACACATTCGCAATCACATCGGGCAGCGGCCCGTCGTCGCGTATGGACCCGGCCAGCACATACGGTATACCCTTCCTGATAACCGCCGCCATAATGCCGTCTTCAATACCGCGCTGCTGTATAAACGGTTTAATACCGCCGCACTCGCGCACCATATTGATCGTATCAAGGTGATGGTAATGCCCGCCCTTGATGCTCTTTTGCGTGTAAATGTCCTGCCCCAGCGCGGTTTTCAGCACGGCCGCTTCAAGGTCGTGAGTCGCGAGCGCGTTGCCCGCAAACACAGCCTGCACATACCCTTTTTCAATCAGACCGGCCATCGCGCGGCGCGAATCATAATCGAACGTGCAGGCGGGGCCTAAAACCCAAATGCAAAAGCCGTGCTGCTTTTCGTAGCGCAGCAGCTCATAGAGGCTGTCGTAATCGCGCGAGTAAGATGTTTCCCGCGTGCGCGAGCCCCGAAATGCAAAGCCCTCCGCCGCCTCGTTGTCGGCTTCGAACGGATTCGTGTTCAGATAGATGCCGCTGCAGCCGTCTTCTTCGCGGCCAATCACCACGCTGTCACCCTTTTTGATGTTGCGCGCTTCCACGGCATACGGCTCGCCGTCTTTGATGATCACGGCGCAGTCCATGCGGCTTTGGCGGATCAGCTTCCACTGCCCGCCGATCTTATAGTATTCCGGGAAAATGCTGGTCGCGTGATACCCATTTGGCACAATGCCGTCCTGCGGCGCGGCTATTGCGGCGGCGTCGGGTGCACTTAAAAACACATCCGCACGAAAATCAGGTGTGCAATAATCTGGCAGTTTCATACGATACCTCCACCCCTTCGATCGCTGAGCGATAAAACAAGTTGTTTAAAGTACTACTAATATCATTGTTTTAATTCACGACAAACGCTAAGCTTTGAAATCGCAATTCATGTCATTGCCGTCGTGAGCATCACGACGACTTTAACGAACAGCGGTTAATGGCCTATTCTTTTTACTTCGGTAGCAGCTCCAGCAGCCGCATCGTCACCTTATCGGTCACATGATAAGCCACACAGCTTCCCTGCCGCTCGCAGTCGACAATGCCTGCCGCTTTGAGCTTAGACAAATGCAGCGAAATCACCGGCTGAGGAATGCCGAGAGCCTCGCATATCTGCTTGACATGGCATTCTTTTTTCATAAGCCCGTTCACGATACACAGCCTTATCGGATGCCCGAGCACGCGGAGCTTAGCCGCAAGCGATTCATACTTTGATAAATCCATATTATACCATCCTGTTGAATATTTCAAACAGAGCGTACCCGCCGCTCAAATTCTTTGCCTTAAGCCCCGCGTTTTTCAGCATGCGTTCGGCCGTATACGAGCGCTTGCCGTTGCGGCTGAAAACAACGATCGGCTTGTTCGCAGGCAGTTCACCCATCCGGCTTTTTAACTCATCCAGCGGAATATGAACGGAACCGGCAATCGTGCCCGAATCGCGCTCCTTACTTGTACGCACATCCAGCAGCAATGCATTCTTCAACGTTCTCAACTCATGCCAGTGTACCAGATCACTGAAGCCGCCCAAAACATCCGCCGCGATGTATCCCGCCAAGCTGACGACGTCTCTGACGGAACCAAAGGCGGGTGCGTATGCCAGCTCCAAATCACTGAGCTTATCCGCCGGGAGGCCGCAGCGTATAGCGGTGGCAAGCACGTCAATGCGTTTGTCTACGCCCTCTTCACCCACCATCTGTGCGCCGAGCAATCGGCCCGTCTTTTTTTCGAACATCAGCTTTAAATAAAGCCGTTTAGCGCCCGGAAAATAGCTTTCACGCGATGTGCCGCTCACATAAATTTTCTCGTACCGGATATCCTTGTCAGCAATCTCAGTCTCCGCCAGGCCTGCGCTTGCCATATGCGTATCGAATATTTTGATCAACGAAACAGCCACCACTTGCCTGAAACGCGACCCGATTCCGCATATATTATCGGCAGCGATGCGCCCCTGACGTATGGCTATAGGCGCCTGTGACAGCAGCACCTTACCCCCGAATACCGATTCGAGTTCAACCGCATCGCCCACGGCATAAATGTCTTTATCGGTGGTCTGCATATGCTCATCCACGAGTATGCCGCCCGTAACGCCGATACCAAGCCCGGCCGCTTTAACAAGCGCCGCTTCAGGCATCACACCTGTGCATAATATAACGATATCCGCAAAGATTGACTTGCTGTTCGAGAGCAGCAGCCTTAAGCCTTCCTCGGTGCTTTCAACCTCCTGCACAGCCGCATTGGTTATTAGCGCCACGCTGTTGTCTTCCAGCGCGCGCCTTGCAAAGTGTGCCATATCGGCATCAAAGTTGGGCAGCGCGTGGCTTGTTTGCTCAACCACGCATGTTTTAATACCGCGGGACGACAGATTCTCCGCAATCTCAAGGCCGACGTTTCCGCCGCCCACCACTGCAGCGCGTTTTGCGGCCACAGCTTCGATGTGTGCCGATACGGCGGACAGATCACGCATATCTTTCAGCGTGAATATCCCGGTTGTATCAAGCCCTTGTATATCCGGTCTCACCGGCTTCGTACCGGTCGCAATAATCAGCTTATCGTATTCCTCACGGTACGTTCGATCAGTGCTTAAGTCATGCACCGTCACGGCTTTCGCGTATCTGTCAATCGCAGTCACTTCACACTGGCACCTGATGTCTATGCTGTGCCGCTCAACCGTCTCCTGCTGAGACGTCAAGTCGGCAATATCCTTAGCGCTGACGAGACCGCCAAGGCAATATGGGAGCGAGCTGCTCGCAAACGCCACATGCTCATTTTTTTCAAACACCGTGATAACAGCATGTCCGTTCAGTCTGCGCAGCCGCTCCGCGGCGCTGATGCCGCCGGCGATTCCCCCGATAATCACATATCTTTTATTCATGCCAACTTCCTTTTTGTTGAATTGCTGAGATTCAACACTATATTTCATATTATATATATTCGATTATACCAGTCTGTTCCCTTTATATTATTTATTGTTATTTTGAATTTTGTAAGAACTTTTTTGTCCTTTTTGATATAATGAGGGTCTTGGGAGGTTTGTATGCAATTTGGAATGTCAACGGCTTGCTTTTTCCCGAACGTTTATAACGAAGATGCGATTGACATCATGGGGAAAATGGGTGTGTCCCGCTGCGAGATTTTCTTCAGTTGTATGGCCGAATACCAACAGGATTATGTGAAGGAACTAAAAAGGCGCGCCGATCATTGGGGCATTGAGGTCAGCTCTGTTCACGCCTTTTCGTTGCAGTTTGAGCCGATGCTTTTTTCGGCGCACGATCGTGCGCGGCATGAAGCGCTGGATATTTATAAGCAAGTTCTTGATGCCGCATCAATACTAAACGCCCAAAGCTATGTGTTTCACGGCCCGGCCAACGTGAAGCGCGCCCGCAATCTCGTGCTGAATTACGACTATATCGCCGAAAGAACACAGCCCCTTACTGAGCTTTCACAGCAACAGGGCATTAAACTATCTTGGGAAAACGTGCATTGGTGCTGGTATTCGTCGCCGGATTTTCCGCAAAAGCTGCTGCCGCTGCTCAGCCCGGAGAGCCTTTGGTTCACCTTCGATTTAAAACAGGCTTTACAATCAGGATACAAACCCACCGACTTTTTGCTGCAGACACAAGGAAACTTAAGCAATGTTCATATTTGTGATGTTCAGCTTGATGAACAGCGCGGCTGTGTGCCGGTGCTGCCGCTGCTCGGCTGTGTGAATTTTGATGAGTTCGTATCTTCACTCAATCAGTTAAGCTACAAAGGGTCTGTCATCTATGAGGTTTACAGCCATAATTACAAAAATCACGACGAACTGCTGGATAACTATTTGCAGACAAAAGACCTCTTTTGTTATTAATCCCCGATAAGAAAAGACATGTAAATATTAAAAAACTGTTTCACTCAACCCATAATGGGTATAAAAAAATATAAAAACTAAATAAAAAGGTGGTTGCGTATAATGAAAACACGGGCTAACCCATTCAAAGCTAAAGTATGCATCACCATCAGCACAAAGGATATCGCGCGAAAGCAACCCGTTTGTATCGTGGTGCGAAAAGTCTTATTGTATGCTGTCTGTTTTATTTTCATCATGGTTTTTGGGGCTAGCGCCTATGCCGGATTCAGTGCCTATTTTGCACTGGACAAGCTGAGTGCAGCTCTCGGTGAACAGGAAGCAAAACATAACGCCGCGCTCTCGGTGATAGACAGCCTCGCCTTTTCGGCGGCGGCCCCCACACCGGAACAAACGTCTTCAGAGCCGATCTCGAGTGAGGATGACATGCCTGCTTTGGGCAATGACGAAGTCGCCGTTGGTGACACAGAAGGATCCGAGAGACTATCCGACCCCTGGCTGACGGTAGAATCTGCTCCCGTCGTTGAAAGCATCGAGTATAGAAACGGTGATATCAATGGCCGCGTGGAGCTTGTCGACTGGTTCAATGGCGGATCGGAAGCTTTAACAAAAGGCACAGAAGCGACAGTGATTGATGTAGATACAGGGCTGTCATTCCATGTTCGTCGTTTCGGCGGCCATTATCACGCTGACAGCGATCCTTTAACTGCCGACGATACGGCTGTTTTAAAGCAGATTGCCGGCGGCAAATGGAGTTGGGACAGGCATGCGATTTGGGTCAAAATCGGCGAAAGGTATTTTGCAGCGTCCATGCACTGCATGCCCCATATGGTGGATCCGTCACCCGGCAATAATTTCGGCGGTCATTTCTGTATTCACTTTTTACACAGCAAGATACACGAGACTGGGAAGGAATGCCCAAGACACCAGGCGATGGTATTAAAAGCGTTAACAAACGCAGATAAGCTAGAAGAATATCTGCAAACGAATACGTATTAAAGGAGCGCATAAAATGGCAAGATTAAAGAATGAACCTCCCCGCATGATTAAGAATCTGCCGGATGCATCCATTCCGGCCGGAACAACGTTTACCGGGAATATCGATACCATGGGCGGCGTTCGGGTTGACGGCGCGGTGAAGGGCAGCGTGAAAGCCGGCGGCGACATCACCATAGGGGCAGACGGCGTGGTTGACGGACACGTGTCTGCGTTCAATGTGAATATCGCGGGCAAAGTGAACGGCAACTTAACCGCAACGGGCGCTGTGCAGATGCTGAGCGGCGCGAAGCTGACGGGCGAGCTGACGGCCTCGAGCTTTGCGATTGAAAGCGGCGCATTTTACAAGGGAAAGTGCAACATTACCGACGGCACAGACCAGCCTTTGCTGACTGCCTCCGCCGATGAGAAAAAGCACGAATCTAAAAAGAAAGAAAAAGCACCGGCTCCGGAAGCTCCGGCTGAACCGGCTTCGGCAGAGAAAGCAAAATAAGTATAGGCAAAGCCTGATGAGTTCACAAGCCCGTCAGGCTTTTTTGTTTGGACACAAACGCCTGGTTCCGACACCCCCATTTTAACTCGGTCTTTTGTTTTCCGGTGACTGTTTTACGCTCCTATAAGGAGCTGTCCTGAAAAGATTCTCTTATTACAGAAAAGAGGCCGCCCATATCCGGGCAGCCCCTTACTTTTGTTGAGCGTTAAAGGCGAGGCGCAAGGCCCTGAGCTAAAAAGCGATAATGATTCCGCCCTCGTTGGCATACATACTGGACAATCCCTTTGTAGGCGCAACAACAATCTCCTTGAAAGCATATTTCTCTTTAACAATTTGAACCAGCTGATTCACCTGCTTTAAATTATTGCAATGTGTAATGGCAAGAATCTTATCTTTTGTATCGTGACACGTTTCTCCGATAGTTTCGGCAAGCTTAATAATGGCTTGCTGCGCCCCACGGGCTTTTGAGAACAACGCAATCTCTCCATTTGCATCAGCTCTTAATACCAAACGGATATTTAAAACCCCGGCAATCAATCCGGCGATTTTTCCCATTCTTCCATTCTTAATCATGTTATCTAAGTTCTCAAGAACAAAAAAGGTTTTCATCTTCTTTATAAATTCATCGATGTGCTTGATGATTTCAACTTTCTCAAGCCCGCTGTTAATCAGCTCGCGCAGCTTGAGAACAATGAGCAGCTGCCCTGCCGATGCGCTTTTCGAATCAAATACATGGGATTCAACACCTTGTTCTTCAAGCATCCCCTTGGCAATACACGCGCTGTTGTATGACCCTGAAAGCTTTGATGAGAGTGTCACCACAAACGAGGTGCTATTTTTATCATGCTTCTCTATGTAATCGTATGGCGATGGACAGGACGACTTGGCCTGTCCCTTGTAAGCTTTCATTTTTGCAATGAATTCAGCGACATCAAGCGCCTCATTATCTACAAATTCTTCATTTCCCAGCATCATTGTGAGTGGTGCGATTTGTACATCTAAATCTTTCTTCATATCCGGGGTTAAATCACAGCTGCTGTCCGATATTATTTTGTAATCCATCAAAAGCCTCACATGTTCGTTTTTTAGTTCCTTTCCATCATACACGAATTCAAGATGGATTCATAGCCCGGTATTATTGCTGTTGCTAACAAAAATATAAAATTTCTTTAAACTTTTTTTCCAGCATTAAAAAAAGCATGTTTCATTGAGCTTAATTAAGTGCAATCACTGACGGTACGGAGCAGCAGCTGCTGACCGACCCCATTGATGAGAAAAAGCACGAATCTAAGAAGAAATAAAAAGCCCCGGAAGCGCCGGTGGAACCGGGTCCGGCTCCGGAGGAATAAGCATAGTTTGAATCAGCAAAGCCTGATGAGCATACGCCCATCAGGCTTTTTTTGTAATCAGTCTTTTTTACAACTTAACGCAAGAAGTTCTCTAAAATTATCAACTGAACGTTCAGTTTCATATTCTTCTCCATCAATAGAATCAACTCTAAGTTGATTACTATTTGATCTCAACCTTATAATTACGTTCTCCTCCTCTTCTGCACATATTTCAGCACGTATTTTATCAAATATTTCATGCCACCTTTTTGAATCCTTATTTCTTATCCTCTTTAATTCTTCAAGTTGTTCCTTGTATCTTGTATTAAATAAGGAAATTTTCTCATGCCATATTTTTATTTTTTGAATATCTTCATCTTTTATGCTTAAATAGTAGCAATTTGTCAACTTAAAACACCCTCCAGAAATACTTCTGTATAAAAGTTTAATATGAAGAGTGATTTTCGATTTTGTATACATTTCACGTATTGCATCAAATAGCAAGCCATTATCATCCATAGTAATATATAAATCTACTTGACCTTCCTTAGTTTTCTCTTTCCCTCCAAGTGTATCAATTACACAGTCAAATGATAATAGTTCAATGCTGTTAGTTTGTTTTTTAATCACTATTTTCGAAGTTAAATACAAACTTAGTGCCGGCTCTTCGGTCATATTCTTCAAGATACCTTTAACAATGTATCTTGATATAAAGTTATATTCATTAGTTGGAGGAGAGTAAAAGAACCTTGATGGTTCTATAACCAATTCAACATTCTCGAAATATGGCAGAGGTCTACTCTTATATTTGCTCTCTTGCTCCATCTGGGTTAATTGTTTTGACATGATTTCTGTTTGATTTGACATTATCTCCGATTGCTTTGTCATAACTTCTAATTGTTTTGTTGCTGCTTGGACGTATAGCACAGTCAAAATGGCAGCGAAAAAACTAGAAATCGCAGATATGTAAGCAGCTATATCAAACCCTGGATTCATGATGAGTATATAAGCAAGTGTTGAAAAAGATATTACTAAATATACAAATATTATAATAGAGACCGTTTTTATTCTTTTAGTAGACATATATAGATCACCCCCATAAAATGATATTCCATAATCTTTTATATTTCAACATAATTATTCATTATCAAAGTGTTTTTTCCACAAAAAAAGCACCTGTTTCCAAGTGCTTGTTCGATGCTATTAAGCACGCAGCGCGTAACGTCGGCACGCCACATCCACAATGGCATCCACCACCTCGGGGCAAAACTCTTTTCCCCGCGTCTCCAAGAACTTCTCCGTGATTTCGCGGCTGCCCGCTCTGTGCGCCGAAACGATATCGTCAAACCCGCGCACACCAGCTATGATGCGGCTCGGCAGCGGTATACGGCTGTGCCGTTGCTCATCGTAGCGCTTGAATATGCTTTTGTAAAGCTCCTGCAAGTCTTTAAGCTCGCCGATTCTGCTGATGATCTTTTTACCAAAGTCCACATGCTGCATAAACGCGTCATAATCGTCGCCTTCCAGCGTCAGCCTGTTTTTTATCAGGCTGCTGTTAAGGCCGATAAACCCGATATCCGCGATTTTTGCGAGCACCTTCACAACATTGACGCATTCCTCACCGCACCCGAGCATGCCCGCCACCTGCGACGACAAGCTTTGGAGCCTCACGGGGCGCTTGCCCCACGCCGCCTTGGTCTCGATAATGCTGTTCATGCTGTCAATCACGGTGTTTTCGGTTAACAGTGTGTTGATGGCGCTGATTTTGCGCATTTTATTGAGCGCCTGACGGTATAGATCACAAAAGCTCACGGCTTTTTCCGCCGATGAATAGCCAAAGCTCACATCTGTTTTCACAAGGTTCATATACATGCCGTGCAGCATCATGCGCGTCTGCTTCACCTTGTTGTCGATCTCGAGCAAGCTTTTGCCCGCATACACCACGCAGTATTCGCCCCCACCGATACGCGCGATAATTTCGGCGTCGAAGAAACAATCTTTAATCACTTCGGCCACGTTCTTAATCAGCGTATTGCCGGCGTTATACCCAAAAGCGTTGTTGATTTCATGAAACCTGTCGATCTTGGCGACGATCAGCGTTTGCGGATACATACCGAACTTGAAAAAGTCGTTAACGAACGAATCAAACGCGGCCGCGTTGGCAAGGCCAGTCAGCGCGTCATGCTTTTCCAAATACTCAAGGCGCTTGCTATGGCCCTCTATTATTTTATTGTCATAAGCATAGCCGACGGCAAAAACTCGGCCGTCTTGACACAGTGCCCGCCCCTTCAGCTCATAACAAACGGTATCGCTTTCGTTGATATATCTGATGGTCAGTTGAATGGAACGGCGCTCGTATTCGGTAATAAAAGAAATCGCAGAACGAATAGACATCACGTCATCGGGATGGATGCCACTCATCACATGCTCCAGCGCGAGCATTCGTTCCCTGCCCGATTTTAAATCCGTCAGCATTATCTCGCCCGCAAGGAAATCGGCTTCGAACGCAAATATTGTATTTTCAGTGATACCGGCAGTATCAAAAACACCCGTGAGCCCGTCGTCTGTCCGGTCTAAGTCAAACGGATTTCCGGGGTGTTCCATCTGTTCAAACAAATACACAGTGGTTGCCTCCATGGGAAAAATCACAGTTGATTTATAAACGGAATTTTACAACGTGAAACATCTCAAAATGCACATAAAAAGTGTAATTATGACTTATTTTGTCGAAATAATATTAGTTTTATTGCTTTCTTCTTTTTAATTTGAAGTAGTCTGTTAACAGTGCTGCGCAGTCTTCCTGCAGCACACCGCCCACACAAAGCGGTTTATGATTCAGCTTGCCTTCACTGAGATCATACAGCGATCCCATTGCGCCGCCTTTGGGATCATAAGCGCCGAACACCACATTTTCTATGCGGGCGTTGATAATGGCCCCCGCGCACATGGGGCACGGTTCCAGCGTGACATACAGCGTGCATCCGGGCAGGCGCCAGCCGCCAAGCCGCTTTGCGGCCTTGCCGATGGCAAGCAGCTCGGCATGCGCCAGCGGGCTTTTTCGCGTTTCACGCAGGTTGCAGGCTTTGGCGATAATCCGGCCGTCCTTCACAATCACAGCCCCCACCGGCACTTCATCTTTCGCGGCGGCTTTCTTTGCCATGTCAATGGCGGCGGCCATATAAAACTCATGCTCATTCATACGCCAATTATATCATGCGCACCTTCTTGACGCATCACAGTTTTTTCACAGTTATCCCCGAAGTGAAAAAAACGAGCGCCTTATTGTGAAAAACGAACATCAGTGTTATATTAGATAAAGGAAATTTTCACTGGAGGAACAAAAAATTGAATGGCAAACGGCGTGACGCAATCAAAGACCTTTTAAATGCAAAGGGTGAGGTGTTCTTGAAAGACCTGGAGACTATGTTTCCGGATTGTTCCAGCATGACGCTGCGCCGCGATCTTAAATTCTTTGAAGAAGAAGGCCTCGTGAAGCGGACACGCGGAGGCGCCGTTGCGTTATCACGTTTGTCGATGGCGGCCGAAGATATCTACTCTCGCCGCGCCTTGGAGAACACGGCAGCGAAAACGCTGATTGCACGAAAAGCGGCTATTTTCGTGGAAAGCGGGCGGTCGCTGTATCTCGATTCGGGCACCACGCTGATGATGTTTGCCAAGCAGATTCCCGATGATTATGTGTCGCTGTTAACGAGCGGCCCCAATATCGCGCTGGAGCTGATTAAAAAATCGAAGCCGACCGTGATGCTGATTGGCGGGCAGCTCAGCCGCAACACAATCTCCGTTTCGGGTGCCAACGCTGCGGCCTTTTTGGCAGACGTGAATATCGACACGGCTTTTATGGCAGCCAGCGGTTTTTCGCTGCAAAACGGCTTCACAAGCGGCACCTATTCGGAGTGCGAGCTTAAGCAGGCGATATTGAAGCGCGCATCCAAGGTGATTATGCTGATGGATTCCACAAAGGTTGGCAAAAGCCTGCCGTATACTTTTGGCACGCTGGCCGATATCGACGTGCTTGTTTCAGACGGCAGCCTGCCGCAGGAGATTCTTGCCGCCGCGAAAGAAGCGGGCGTTAAAGTGGTATAATCAACAATCGGTATAATAGCATTCACAAGCCCACGTGCAGCATGATTAATAACAACTATGGCATCACGAGAGAATAAAGCGATGTAACGACGATGTGAAAAGCCAATACAAAAAGTTTCCTCTTGCGCATTCACAAGAATGATCATCACTATACGCATCGCAGCAAATGAATATGCGACAATAATGATTATTGATTCCACGGGCACAGTCAATCCGCAACGCAGGTGACTGCTAACCGCTCATCAGAATGACCGCTACCCGCAGCTTTTCGTTTATTTTGCGTTGCTTTGCACGGCAATAATAACAACAGCTATGCGGGCATCACTGAGCGATAAACGTCAGCAGGGCATATTATTTATTCACTTTCAAAATTCTTCTGGCTACAGACAGCATCGGTTTGAAGAGCAGCCCTTCCAGCTCCTTTTTCACCACTTTCAGCTCTTCCCGAATCTTTATATGCTGCGGGCAGTGCCGCTCGCACTTGCCGCATTCGGTGCACAGCGACGCAAAGTTGGGGTTCTTCGCCCCCAGCCCCAGGTTCTGAAAGTATTTCATGCGCGAGCCCTTTTTGCCGAGCAGATACTTGTCGTTATAAACGGAGAAGCAGCCCGGTATGTTTACGCCGCTCGGGCACGGCATACAATAGCCGCAGCCGGTGCAGGGCACCTTTGTTTTTTCGAGCAGCACAGCCTTCACGCGGTCAAACAGCGCAAGCTCCTCGCCTGATAATGCCCCCGCTTGAGCGGATGATGCGATGCGGACATTCTCCTCCAGCTGTGCCTCGGTGCTCATGCCCGACAGCAAAAGCGTCACCTCGCTGTGGTTCCATATCCAGCGCAGCGCCCATTCCACCGGTGTGCGCCCGGCATTGGCAGCAGCGAATTCGTTCAGCACCTCCTGCGGCAGGCTGCCCGATAGCTTTCCGCCGCGCAGCGGCTCCATCACGATAACGGGTATTCCCAATGAATGCGCAAGCTTCAGCCCCGCCGTTCCGGCCTGATTGTTTTCATCGAGGTAGTTGTATTGTATCTGGCAAAAGTCCCACGGATACGCGGTCACGAGCGCCACAAAGTCGCTCTTTTCTCCGTGAAACGAGAACCCGAGGTTCTTAATAACGCCGTTGTTCTTCAGCTCCTCCAGCCATTCCACCACACCGAGCTTGATCATTCTGTCGAATGCAGCCTTGTCGGAAAGCATGTGTAGCAGATAATAATCGATCGTATCGGTTTTCAGCTTCGTCAGCTGGTTGTGCAATATCTTCTTCGCGCCGTCGAGGCTGCTCACCATGTAATGCGGCAGCTTGGTCGCAATCATC
Source organism: Bacillota bacterium (assembly GCA_023412005.1). Taxonomy (GTDB): domain Bacteria; phylum Bacillota; class Clostridia; order Christensenellales; family SZUA-584; genus SZUA-584. The sequence goes on along the minus strand of JAEYOE010000001.1, from coordinate 33,010 downwards.
ACCTTTTCTCTGTAGCCGCCGTTAAGCGCCTTGCCGAGTAACGTCTCGCTTTTGCCGCCGTGATAGATATAGGCCGTATCAAAGTAATTCACGCCCTTGCCAATTGCATCGCGAATCATGGCGACGGTTCTATCTTCATCGATGTTTCTGCCCTTCATCGGATAGCGCATGCAGCCAAACCCGAGAATCGAAAGCTCATCGCCGTTTTTTATGTTGGTTCTGGTTAACATCATGCTGCCTCTTTTCTCATCTATTAACAGATATCTTACCGCTTTTCAATAGAAGCTGCGATTAAAAAACAGCGGTTATTGGTCAGCCGCTGCTTTTTCTTATTTGTCTTCGTCGTCTTGATTGTCTTCTTTTTCGCGCAATGCCGAATCGTCTTCTTTCTGATCCGGGCTGTTCGCCAAAAAGTACTCGTACAGATAATTGGTGTCAGTCATCCTCGTCCTCCCTGAACTCTAAAATATCACCGGGCTGGCAGTTAAGCTCAATACAAATCGCGTTAAGCGTGGAAAATCGTATCGCTTTTGCCTTGCCGGTTTTTAAAATGGACAAATTCGCCTTCGTTATGCCAACCTTATCAGAGAGCTCATTAAGCGATATTTTTCGTTTTGCCATCATAACATCAAGATTCACGATTATTCCCAATGGCTCTCCTCCCCTTCCGTCAGATTGTCAGATCGTTTTCGTCCTTAAGCCTGATCGCTTTGTCAAACACCCACGCGAGCGTCTGACAGAACAGGCAGGACAGCATCCCAAGTATCGCGACCACCGGTGTCATCACTGAAAAATCAAGAAATGTTTTGACGATCAGCACAACAGCCATGAACGCGCAGATGTATGAGATGTACTTTAAGTATTGCACGCTTTTAATGACAAAAGGCGAACTCACGTTGACAGTTTTCAAGAGCTTCTGTAAAAACAGCAGTATGAACCAGCAACAGACGCTGCATACTTCAATAAATGCGAAAGACAGCCATTTATCCTGCGCACCGCCCGAAATGTGCCGGTTGACAAACTCGGGGTCTACATTAATAAAAATGAAGGGCATTGCGAAGATAATGAAGGGGCTGATCACCAGCAAAACCTCCAGCATCCGCTGCAGTATCAACGGTATAGTCCATCTTTCTGCCATCACAGAATACCTCCATTTTTCGTGAGAATAGCACAGCAGATGATTAAAGTCAACAATTATTTATCGGATTTCAATACCATTCATATTATTTACCGGTTCAGTGAAAGGTATTCATTTTATAAATATTTAACAAAATGGCTCTGAAATTTAATGCGTCAAAAATGTCCGTTAATACCCAAGGCTCTCGCCCACAAGTATAACTTTGATACGCCCCTTGGGCATTGACATACCGGTGACGACGAGCTGGCTGCATGCTTTTTCCGCTGCATCGCACAGATCAGTGAACGACGCATAATCGCGCTTGAATATCAACAATGTCATACGTGCCGCATATGTTCTCGCCCGTTTTATCGCCGATTCCAGATCGGGTTCCACCTTATTGAGGCCTGCAACCACAATCACATGCTTCGGCCCGAACACCAAGGCCCCCGCTCTGTTTCCGTAGCCGTCTATGTTAACAAGCTCGCCCGTTTCCGAAATGGCGTTAGCGCTCATCAAAAAGTAATCTGCCGATAAAGCTTGATGAGCCACCTCATCCTTTCCGGCTGCGCTTTTTGGATCATCGGGATTGATAAACACATAATCAGCGTGTTTCAACACATCCTGCATACCCATTTCACGCAGCGTTGCCGAACCGCCGAACGACACGCTGCTGCCAAGCGGTATCATATCAAGTGTTTTTTTAAGCGCATCCTCTTTTGTCTCGCAGTAAACCGCTTCCATATGACGCGCCGCCATCATCTCAATCATCTTATGGGCAAGCAATGTATTGTAACATTCTTTCGGGGTCATAAAAGTCTCCTCGATTCATAGATTTGGCGCTGTATACAGCAGCCTGATTTCCATTATTTTAGCAATGGCCGTAAAAAATAAACAGGCTGTTTTTCGCTTAAGAAAATTGCTATAATTAAATGGGAGAATAAATAATCTTCACTGCCAATTTTGGGGGACGCCTTCGCATTCCCCTGTCCAAAAAAACGCCCAGCTTTAATGCTATGCTCATCCAAATGGAATTACGGAATTGAAAGGATAGAAATGGACACGACTTTCTATGTTCTGGCCGGCATCGTTATCTTGCTGCTCATCGTTATTTTGGTGCTGCAGCTATCGCGAAAAAATCAGACGTTTCATGCGAATCAGGCTGTCAGCCAATTGCAGTCTACCCTTGTTACGCTGCTGGGCGACTTAAAGCAGCAGAATGCACAAAGCGCTTATCAGCAGCGCCGCGAGGTAATGGAGATGTTCAAGGTGCTGGGCGACGGCTTCACCAAAACGCTCTGCGATACCGCATCTCAAAACGCGCAGAGCATGGAAACGCTGCGCCGCGCCGTGGAGCAGCAATTAAAAAACATGTCGGACGCGAATGAGCGCCGGCTGGAGCAGATGCGCAAAACCGTCGACGAGCAGCTCTCGGATATGCTGCAAAAACGGCTGACCGGCTCGTTTAAGCAGGTGAGTGACCAGCTGGAGCAGGTTTTTAAAAGCATGGGCGAGGTGCGCAGCCTCGCCGCAGGCGTGGGCGATTTGAAGCGCGTATTAACCAACGTGAAGGTACGCGGCACATGGGGTGAAACACAGCTTGGCAGCCTGCTCTCGGCCATGCTCTCCCCCGTGCAGTATGTGCGTGACGCAAACGTGAAGGACAACCGCGAGCATGTGGAGTTTGCGATTGTACTGCCGGGCAGCGGTGATGACACCGTGCTGCTCCCGATCGATTCCAAATTCCCGATGGAGGATTACATAAAGAAGGAAGAGATGTTTGCCTCTGGCGACAAGGAAATGGCCAAAGAGGCCGTTAAGGCGGTCTCAAAAAGCCTGTTAACCGAAGCCAAGCGCATACAGAGCAAATACATCAATCCGCCAGTCACAACCGATTTTGCGATTATGTATCTGCCCACCGAAGGGCTTTATGCCGACGCGATTTCACTCGGTTTATCGGATATCTGCCAGCGCGAATGCCACGTGACCATCGCGGGGCCGTCCACGCTGACCGCTCTCTTAAACAGCCTGCAGATGGGTTTCCGTACGCTTGCGATCGAAAAACAATCGGGTGAGGTATTAAAGCTGCTGGATGCCACACGCAAGGCATTCGGCGGTTTTACCGACGCGATTGACCGAACGCAGCGGAGTCTGCGCGCCGCGCAGAACAACCTTGAGGACGCGTCGCGCAAATCGCGCAGCATTGAAAAGGAGCTGAGCCGCATTGACGGCATTGAGGGCCGCGAGCCCGCTCTGCCGGAAAGCGCCGATGCGGCGGACGAGGTATCACTTTCCGTATAAAATCCGCCATTATGCACCAAAAATCGCACGCCTGCGTAGTATAGATTGAGCCTCGAATAAAGGGGAGTACCGAATAATCTATACAAGGAGGACGTTATATATGGGATTTGATGGTGGCTGCGGATGCGGCGGCGGATTTGGCGGCGGTAACTGCTGCTGGATTATCATTCTTTTACTCTGCTGCTGTGGCGGCTTTGGTGGCGGCTGTAATGAAGGCTGCGGATGCGGCGGCGGATTCGGCTTCGGCGGCGGAAATTGCTGCTGCATTATCTTTATTATCATCCTGCTTTGCTGCTGCTGCGGCGGCAACGACTGTGGTTGCGGCGCAAAATGCTAACAAATGTGTGACCCGCTTTTTTAAGCGGTTGAACAATCATAAGGGTATAGCATTAACATATACAATAAAGTGTATGTTCCTGGCAAAATGTTGTGGGAGGGCTTATCCTGATAGAAGCCCTCTTTTTTTGCAAAAAATCAATATGAACCCGAACAGATACTAAAGGGCAACGAGCGTACCGAATATTGCAATCTATGAATTTGAATATATGGCGGATTTGTATCTTAGATATTGACCGCAACTTCGTGAGCGCTTGCGAATTGATTTAAAGAAACAATGCTCAGCTCTTGATAACTCATCAGTTTCACATTGCCAACTCAGCCGAGAATCAAGTATAATAAATTTGCATAAGCACCTTTGCCTGTTTCTGTACCAAACAGGCGCAAGGTGTATTTTATTTTTGGGGTGAACATGAAAAAAACTGTATTTTACACAGAACTCGCTTACGTTTTTGGCATTGCCGCGCTGGCACTTGGCACCGCGTTGATGGAGAAAGCCGACATGGGGATATCGATGGTGGTGGCTCCGGCGTACTTGATCTATTTGAAGCTCTCCGCGATATGGCCGTTTGTCACCTTTGGCATGGCGGAGTACACGCTGCAGGTTGTGCTGCTGGCGGCGATGATGCTTGTGCTGCGGCGGTTCAAAATTTCTTATCTGTTTTCGTTTGTGACGGCGGTGATATACGGCTTCGCGCTGGACGGCTGCATGGCGCTGGTGGCGGGTATTGATGCGTCGCTGCTGACCGTGCGCATTGGGTTCTATATCATCGGGCTGTTGATGTGTGCGCTCGGGGTGTCGTTCATATTCCATACGTATATTTCGCCCGAGGTGTACGAGCTGTTTGTCAAGGAGGTCTCCGTGAAGACGGGAACGAATATCAACAAGTTTAAAATTGGGTACGACTGCGTGAGCTGCCTGATTGGGATTGCGCTCTCGTTCGCTTTCTTCGGTCTGTTTCATTTCGAGGGCGTGAAGCTTGGAACGATCGTTTGCGCGCTGGTGAACGGGCGAATTATCGGCCTTTTCAGCCGGATGATGGATAAGCGGCTGAATTTCGTGGACGGGCTAAGGCTGAGATCGTATTTTTAACACGGCATTTTTGCTCACTGTATAGCTACGTACTGTTCGGACGGATAAATCGTCAAACCGAAAATGGTTTCCAATAATTGATGCGGTATTTCATACAACGTTTGGTCTGCCTGCATCAAGCAGTATTTTCCGTCGTACGCAACAATGCCGATCTTATAAACTATATTCTCATACAGGCCGCTTTGCGCGGACAGGCCAATCGTGGTGCCAACAAGCTCTTTTGTTTCATCCTTCACAACAGGGTTAGAAAAGCAGGCTGATATTGCCCCCATGATCCCTTTATCCGTTATTGTGATTTGCTTATTATCCATATTGTCAGGTGTCATATCCGGCCCAATACTCAAGCTGACAGCATCAATCACATCCGCCGAAAACGGCGGCAAAGGCATATCAACTCTGTGATAAGGCAGAGCCTGCGCATCAGCAGGGATAGAGGAAATAGCGGCATATACTTGATTGAAATCGCCTTGATATCTATAAAGAGATGTAAGAAGAGGCACGCCGCCGCATAAGTTGCCTATTTTATACTTCTCCCCTGTCGGATACCAATCGGTTAATGGGTCTTGCCTGTACTGTATGTTGTTTATATAGATCGTGTTATCCCGGCACAAATATACCGGGTAAAAACCCGATATCAGAAAGGATATCAAAATAACCGTGATGCTAATGAATGCCAATATGATACGAAATTTTTCTCTATTATTCAGCAAACCACTACCTCAAAACAGCTCATCTTAGTAAATGGAATGATGGGTATCTAACTCATTATACCCCATAAGGGATATAAACCCAATACAATTCTTACGAAATTGTATACCTTCCACCAGAACCATTCGTTGATTGTATGAAATCATACATCATGTTAGAATAAGGAAATTAAGGCGTTGTCAATTTTCCTTGAGGGATTCATATTATGAAAAACTTATTTACCGCTATAAGACATAATGATCTTGAAAAAGTTAAGCAGTTTCTCGAAAAGAATCCGGCGTTAATAGCGTGCACGGCAAAGCAGCCTCCGAAAAAGGACGACGGCCAATCGCCCTTGCAGGTTGCCTTAAAAACCGGCAATTTTGATATTGCCGAATATCTTTTAAGTTTGGGCGCAGACGTTACCTTTATGGAAGATGAGGCTTGCTGCAACGAATGGCGCGCCCCCGTTTTGCATGACGCGATTACAGCCACAGTGATGTGCAGCAGATGGAATGTGAATTCGCCGATATACGGCGGCTTAAAAGTTTGCAGTACACAGGAAAAATCCGATCGGGCATTCGAAATATTGAAAAAGATCATCGCCTTGGGTGCAGATACAAACGCAAAAGATTCCTACGGCAATTCGTGCCTATGCCGTGCCTGTTTGCAGGCGCGTCAAATTCTGCCGAGCTACAACCATATTGAACAGAAACTATTTGACAACCGCATAATAACAAAAGAATTGACAGCTGATCTTTCACGCATTTTTGATTTGCTGATAAAAAGCGGTGCAGACATAAATTACGTGAAACCAAGCCTTGGGCGAACAGTGAAAGAGATGTACAAAAACGAACCCGTTGCACGCTTTTTAGTTTAGCTATAGAGAGGAATTCGTGAAATGGGATATCTTCTTCAAAAACTTATACGCAGGATACAAGATGGAGATGCATCGAAATTTTTAGTGTTCGGAACACTGATATTTTTCGTCTCACTGCTTATAGCGGCTATCATTTTTCTGCCGCCATTTTTAAGAAGCGGCGTATCTATGGACGACATTGAAAGCGAGGCACGCGCTTCTCAGAAAATTCCTGATGATTGGCATCTGGCGAAGCAAACAACGGAATCAGTGTCTGCGATGATTTTCTATTCCGATAACCTTGATGATTGCACTTATTCTATCTATGTGCGTAAGCAGCGACGTCATTTCTCCGGATACTATTTCAGAGCAGGCGGCTCTGCGAGTGAGATAGAGCAAGGCGTGGCGGAATTTCGCTTTAAAGAGTATGAAGAGCGTGTGTATATTTCAATGAATACACAAAAAGTTGATAAGATTGAAATTGATTGCGGATACAGCATAGAGACGATTGACATCGACAGCGAAAAACCGTTTGTTTGTATTGTGCCGTTTAATCGCGGAGACGTCAGATTTTATGATGTGAACGGCAATGTCGTTGAGAGCGTTGAGCGAAAATTGTGATGGATTTGGTACAGCTATGGCACAAGGAGAAAATATGAAAGAATACAATAAAGACAATATCTCATTTGCTAAAGCTCTGCGAGAAAACATGACACCTTGGGAACGCAAATTGTGGTATGAATATCTTCGTTTTTATCCGGTTCGTTTTCAACGTCAAAAAGCTATCGGGAACTATATTGTTGACTTCTATTGTGCAAAAGCGAGGCTGGTTATCGAACTCGATGGCGGCGGGCATTATGAGCCAGAACAGATACAAAAAGACACCGAGCGTACCGGAATACTGCAATCTATGAACTTGAGTGTGCTGCGAATTTGCAATTTGGATATTGACCGTAACTTCACGGGTGTCTGCGAATTGATTGATAATACAGTTCGAGAATCTCTCCCTCAGTCGGCTCCGCCGACAGCTCCCTCCTCAGAGGGAGCCAAGGAACGTAAAAACTTGACGATCCGAAATTCATTAGCAGAATTAGCCTTGAGCGATGATAAGCCTCCCTCTGAAGAGGGAGGTGGCACAGCTTTAGCTGTGACGGAGGGAGAGAACGAGAGTAACTTTGCGAATTGATACATAAAACATCCGAAAGAATCTCTCCCTCAGTCGGCTTCGCCGACAGCTCCCAATCCACCCTTTACAGGGTAGTCGTCAGAGGGAGCCAAAATTAAGTCGATGAATCTAATGCTGCAATCACAGCTCCAGCAGGCTCTTGACCGTGTACATCGGCTTCAGCGCAAGTATGTCCCCCGTCTCCCCATACAGTAAATATCCGTCACCATGTCACTGATTCCAATCCCGAATATGCGGCATACATTCTAATGCCCTTCGTGTATAATAATATTCAATGTTTTATCTATAAGCGGCTGCATGGTATAATACACGAAAACTGCCGGAACGGAGCATTGAACGCACATGGAAAAATCAGAAACACCTCTCAACGTGACACGCTTTATGAACAAGATTGAGGATTTGCTCAAAATCGGCAGCGATTTATTACTTGAGAAGCTTGGTTCGGGCGTTGTGGAGGTTCAAAAAGGCAGCCGAGACTTTGCTTTAAATACGGATATTGAGCTTGAGAGAATATACAGAGACGAACTGCTGATGTCCTTTCCGCATATCCCGATTATGGGCGAGGAGCTGTCCCCCGATGCCGTATCAGACGAAAGCACCGGCTTATGCTGGGCGATAGACCCCATTGACGGTACAGCCAATTACGCAAGAAATATTTCGATCTATGGCACGTCGATAGCACTCGTTAAAAGCGGCAAGCCCATTGCCTCAGGGCTAAGCTTCCCGTCGTTAAACGAAACCTACATTGCCGGGCACGGTATGGGTGCCTTTTTAAACGGTAAGCGAATTTTTGTTTCAGAAATTGATACACTGAGTTCTTCCATATTGACGTATGGAGATTTTGCAGTTGGCCCGGATCGTGATGCCAGAAACAAAGCCAGATACAAATACATTGAAACTTTTGGTCATCAAGTGCATCGCGTCAGAATGCTCGGCTCAGCGGCTTTGCATTTGGCTTGGGTGGCCGCAGGCCGAGCGGATTTAAGCTTAACGCTCAGCAACAATGCCTGGGATGTACAGGGCGGCGTTTTATTGGTCAGAGAGGCCGGTGGTGACGTGTATGATGTGGACGGAAGCGACCACACCATACTTTCAAAATATACGTTTGCGTCGAATCAATATATAAAGAATGATGTCCTACATATCGTATCGACAATTGAGAATTTTATTTAAGAGATTTCATCAAGTATGTATAGAATTGTAGTATAATCTATTATAATCTACTTTTATAAGGGGATATATGCTAATGTTTGGATTTAAAAAAAAGGTGAGTAAAAAAGATATAGCAAAATCAGTCGATGATTTTAATAAATTATGGGAAGCTGACATAAGTTCAATTTGGGAAATCAGTAACAAAAATCAGTTTCTAATTGCGATGGATGGATGGCTCTGTCGAAAATGCAATTATGGAGATGAAATTGAAAAACTCTCAAGCGCAGAAAGAATATTTTTTATAAACACTTTGCTTGAGTCTGAAGTGAATAACGGGGGGTTCTCACAATTCTTTTATAACAGCAGCGGCAATTTTGCTAATGAAGTCATCTCCTCTTTATTGGCAATAGGTGCAGCAAAAACGGCAGAAATCTATAAAGAAGCTTTTGCTCATCTGGGAGAGGATTTTCCAAGTGATTCAGAAGAACGTGAAAACTTTCTCGATAAAATTGTGACCGACGATATTGAAGCTAAGTGGAACAAATGCGACGGGGATTTCTACGAATATCCCGATCCATTAGAAGACTTGAATTATCAGTTCATTATGCAACACAAAAACCAATTCTCATGAACAGTATTAACTACTTTGGAGTTGTTGTCTTGGCAAATTGAGTCAATCCTTTCAGTGTCCCCTTGTCACAGCTCCACCAGGCTCTTGACCGCATACGTCGGCTTCAGCGCGAGTATATCCCCCGTCTCCCCATACCCGTACTCCACGGCGCAGCAATCTGCCCCCGCGCTTTGCGCGTAGCGAATATCCGTCACCGTGTCACCAATCACCAGCGTGTCAGTCACGTCCGCACAAAACCGCTCACACAGCGCAAACAAGCTCTCCGGGTCGGGCTTGCGCTTATCCAAATCATCAAACGTCAACACCGCGTCGAACATGGTAAGCCCGTGCGCGTCAAGTATCTTAAGTGTCGGCGCTTTGTATTTCATCGTCACCAGCGCGAGCTTCGCCCCATTTTCCTTCAAACGGCGCAGCAGCGCTTCTCCGCCCTCATAAACGCATGTATTGTCGCAGCACATTGCTTCATAATCCACGGTAAAACGCTGCAAATGCGGCATCACATCCTCCCCGGTCAGGCCGGTCAGCATGCTCACCGCGTTCTTCGCGCCGCCGCCGATCGCGCGCGCCACCTCATCAAGCTTCGGTACCGGCATGCCCGCCTCTTTCAGCGTTTTTTGCAGCGCCCGGGCAATATCAGGCCGCGTATCTACCAGCGTGCCATCCAGATCAAATATATACAGCTTGTAATCTCTCATAACTCCCTCGGGGCCACGCCAATCTTTTTATACACCTTACGCAGCATCCGCACAGCGTTTTTGCCCGCGCGCTCCGCTCCGCTCTGTATCACCTGATTCAAATACGCCTTGTCGGCACGAATGGCCGCATAGCGCTGCTGCAGCGGCTCCAGCTCGGCGCACACCGCATCCGCCACGCGCGATTTCAGCACACCATACCCTTGGCCCTCAAACTCAGCTTCAATCTGCTCAAAGGTCAGCCCCGTCACCGCGCTGTATATCGACATCAAATTCGACACGCCCGGCTTGTCGTCAGAATACTTGATCTGCCCGTCCGAATCGGTCACAGCGCGTTTGAACTTTCTTTGTATCGCGTCGGGCGGGTCGAGCAGCGAGATATACGCGTTCTCGTTTTCGTCCGATTTGCTCATCTTGCTCTCCGGGTCGGCAAGGCTCATCACGCGTGCGCCCGCCTTGGGTATATACGGCTCGGGCACCACGAACACATCCCCGTATATGTTGTTAAACCGCTGCGCGATATCGCGCGTAATCTCCAGATGCTGCTTTTGGTCGGCCCCCACCGGCACCAGATCGGATTCGAACAGCAGTATGTCCGCCGCCATCAGCACCGGGTATGTAAAAAGCCCCGCGTTGATGTTGTCCGCGTGGCGTTCGCTCTTCTCTTTAAACTGCGTCATGCGCGACAGCTCACCCAAATAGGTGAAGCAGTTGAGCACCCACATCAGCTCCGTATGGCAGGAGACATGAGACTGAAAATACATGATATTCTTTTCGGGATCGAGCCCGGCGGCGAGCAGCAGCGCCATCGTATCGAGGCAGCGCTTGCGCAAGTTCGCCGCATCCTGCCTCACGGTCAGCGCGTGCATATCCACCACGCAGTAATAGCAGTTGTATTCGTCCTGCAGCTTCACCCAGTTCTTAATCGCACCGAGATAGTTGCCGATGGTTAGCACGCCCGACGGCTGCACGCCCGAAAATATGATCTTTTTGTCTCCCATTGTTTCCTCCTAGAGTCTTTCAATGTCTATGATTTCAATTCTGCCGTCCTCAACCAAGAAGTCAATCACGGCTTGCGTCTGCTGCTCTGCCGCTGTTAAGCTGATGGCCGCCAGCGCAAACCCAAGGCTCGCCTTTTGCCATTTGCCGTCTTCACCGCATTCCACCACAGAAACGTTAAAGCGGCTTTTGCAGCGTTCCTTGAGGCTTTTCACCACACTGCGCCTGTCCTTTAAGCTGGCCGCTCCGGGAACCCTCATCGTCACCTCAAAGCAGGAGCAATACATGCTTAAAGCACCTCAAGCACCGCAGATGACAGTGCATCCTTATCGACCACGGTGGTGTGGCGCACCGGCTTTGTTTCGAGCGCTGTGATCTGCCGGGGCAGCGGCGTGCCGGTCATTTCGGACAGACGCCGCGCCATCTCAAAGCTGTCCATACCCTGTGTGGATACGCCGAGCGAGTTTAATACATCCTCAGGGAACTTGTATGGCGACGCGGTTGAAACCACCACCGTTTTGGTGGTATCGCCGCATGCTTTGTATTTTTCATACACGCCCATCGCCACGGCGGTATGCGTATCGAGCAGATAGCCTTTTTGTTCAAACGTTCTTTTGATACATGCCATCGTTTCGGCTTCGTCGCACCAGTCGGCGTAAAAATCGGCTTCGAGCGCCTCTTTTGCCGCGTCACTGATGTCGTAACGTCCTTCGGCTTTAAGCTGGCTCATCATCGCGTTCACGGCCTGCTCATCACGCCCTGTCAGTTCAAATAGCAGCCGTTCTAAGTTGCTCGATATCAGTATGTCCATCGACGGCGACATCGTTTTGTAGAACGGGCGGTTTAACGCATACGTGCCTTTACGGAAAAAGTCGGTCAGCACGTTGTTCTTGTTCGACGCGCAGATCAGCCGCTTTATCGGCAGCCCCATACGTTTTGCGTAATACGCGGCGAGTATGTTGCCGAAGTTGCCCGTGGGCACCACGAAATTGATCTCTTCGCCGTCTGCTATCTCACCGCTGTTGAGCAGCTGTGTATAAGCGCCCACATAGTAGGCAATCTGCGGCGCAAGCCGCCCGAAATTGATCGAGTTGGCGGACGAGAGACTGAAGCCCTTCGCACTCACCTTCGCAGCGAACTCGCTGTTGGTAAACATCGCCTTCACGGCGTTTTGCGCATCGTCAAAGTTGCCGTGCACCGCTACCACATGCGTATTGCCGCCTTCCTGCGTCACCATCTGCAGCCGCTGCATCTCAGAGACGCCTTCATTCGGGTAAAACACGACGATTTTTGTATGCGGTACATCGCAAAAGCCCTCGAGCGCAGCCTTGCCCGTATCCCCCGATGTCGCAACGAGTATCAGCACATCAGGGCCGCCGTCCATCGCGGCGGTCATCAGGCGCGGCAGCACGGAGAGTGCCATATCCTTAAACGCGAGAGTCGGCCCGTGCCAAAGCTCCAGCACAAATTCACCGTCGGCCGTTTTTTTCAGCGGTGCTACCTTTTTATCGTCGAACCCCGCATATGCGGCGGTGGTCAGCGCCTCTAAATCTCCCAGATCCTCGTAATAACACATGAGAACCCGGGCGCAGAGCTCAGGATAAGAAAGCGCCGCGAGGTCACGCAGCGGCCCGAGATTTGCAAACGCCGTGGGCACAAAGAGCCCCCCTTCCGGTGATAGTCCCTGCACAGTGGCCGCCGACGCTTCAAAGCGCTCGGCACTGTTTCTTGTACTAATGAGCTTCATCTAGAATCCTCCAAATATTATGCCCTTTGCCGCTTTGCCGGCAGGGCTTCAAAAACAAACCTGCGCATGGCATACCGGCTTATCACGCCGCCCCCTATGGCCGCCTGACAGCTTGCCGCCCCGCGCAGGTTGTAAAGTCAGTACCGTTTATCCCGCTATATATTTGCTCATATATTCGGGCATATCGTCGCTGCCGCTGACCACCAGATACGCGTTGATATCTGAGAACAGCGTGTCAAAGCTTTCAAGCAGACCTTTCAATTCGGCGCTGTCGTATTTCACCATGTGTTTAAGGCCATCTATGTAAACAGAAGAAATATCAAAATCGCGGGCAAGAATGCCGCTAACAAAACCATAGAGCTTGTCAGGATTGTTGATGCTGTAATCGGATGTGTTGATAAAACGGATTTCATGCCTCAAGTCGTACATGCAACGGTTGTTGTCATCGAGGTAAACGATGTTTCCCTTGGTGCTCTCCACTTCCGCATTTGCCTGATCCAAAAGCTGTTTTGATTTACCGCTGCCCTTTTTTCCGTAGATTAATCGTATCATACTGGCATCACTCCTTCGGTTTTTTTTCATTATACAATGTTTTAACGGTTTGTTCTACTCCAAAATAGACAATTTCGATACAGTCGATTGACTTTTGAGTATAACCATTACATTGCTTACTTCATTATAAACCAAATCACTGCAGTCAAATCTTAAAAAAACGAAGCACTTAAAAAAAGGTCTTGATTGTGACGCTGCGTCACATGTTACAATGCACATTATGGAGGGTTTTAATATGACAAATAAAAACCTGCTGACAGTCGGAGAGCTCGCAAAGGAAATGAACATCACCGTGCGTACGCTGCAGTTTTATGATAAGGAGGGGCTGCTTAAGCCCTCCGCTAAGAGTGAAGGCGGGCGCAGGCTCTACACAAAAAAAGACATGGTTAAGCTGCACCAAGTCTTGTCGCTAAAATACTTGGGGTTTTCTCTCGATGAAATTCGCTCTAAGCTGTTGCCGCTCGACAAACCGGAGGACGTCGCGCAGATACTCGGCAAACAAAAGCTCATCATCGAGGAGCAAATGAAAGAGCTCGGCTCAATAAAAGAGGCCATTGAATCACTCGAGACGGAAGTGCTCCGAATGAGAACCGTTGATTTTGATAAGTATGCCAATATTGTGGCGTTGCTGAGGGTTAACAGCAAAAACTACTGGGTGGTTAAGCTGCTTGATGAAAAAATAATGGATCATATCCGCGATAAATTCTACGAAGAGCCGGAAAAAGGGTTACAGATACATAGCCGATATCATAGTATTCTTAATCAAACTGTTGAGCTGCTGAAACAAGGTGTATCTCCTGAGAGCACCGATGGCATGGAAATGGCCAAATCTTGGTGGGACATGATTATGGATTTTACGGGTGGTGATATGAGTCTGCTGCCCGAGCTGATCAAGTTCAATGAAAGCAAGCAGGACTGGGATGAAGAGATTGCTGAAAAACAAGCAAAGGTCGATGCGTTTATCGGCCAAGCGCTCACAGCTTACTTCGTGCAAACGGGCGTCAGCCTGCCAAATATGGAGGGTTTAGATGGAGAACATGATTGAAGTGAAGTCGCTGATCAAGAGTTACGGCGACAACGAGGTGCTTAAAGGCATCTCGTTCGAGGTTAAGAAGGGAGAAATCTTTGCCTTGCTTGGCACAAATGGCGCAGGCAAAACAACAACACTTGAGTGTATTGAAGGCATCAGAAAGTATCAGAGGGGCAGCATCAAGGTGCATGGCAAAGCCGGTGTTCAACTGCAGTCGTCTTCCCTGCCGCAGCACATCAAGGCACATGAGGCAGTGAAGCTTTTCGCCAAGTGGAGCGGAGCGTCTGTTGACAGCATGCTGCTTGCAAGGCTCGGTTTTGACGAGATAAAAAGCAAGGCGTATAAAGACATGTCGACCGGGCAGAAACGGCGGCTGCATCTGCTGCTCGCTTTGACGGGTGACCCTGAAATTGTGTTTCTTGACGAACCCACAGCCGGGCTTGACGTGGAGGGCCGTTCCGCGTTGCATGACGAAATCAGAGCGCTTAAGTCGGAGGGTAAAACCGTGATTCTTGCAAGCCATGATATGGCGGAGGTGGAATCGCTCTGCGACCGTATCGCGATACTTAAAGACGGTATAATCGTGTTCATCGGCACGGCGGGTGAACTCACGGCGCAAGTTTCAGACACATTCAAAGTGATGGTGAGGCTGACTTCACCGATCGCATTTGATTCTTTAAAGCACTGTGCTTTTACCGGCACACATCAGGGCTATGATACGTTTGAAACCGGCAGCTTAGAAGATGGGCTTTCAGAGCTGCTTGCTGCCGCAAAGCGTGACGGTGCACATGTGCGCGACTTAAAGATTGAGCACGCGAGCCTGGAACAACGGTTTCTTGACATTGCAAAGGAGGGAAAATAAATGAACGCATTTTTATATGGTATCGGCCTGCAGTGGAAGCTTGATTTGAGAAACAAATATGTGCTGCTCACATATTATGCGGTGCCGCTTGTCTTCTTCCTGTTTATTGGCGGTATATTCACCTCAATCAATCCCGAAGCGTACAAAACGCTGATTCAAGCAATGACGGTGTTCGGCGTATCGATGGGGGCGTTTTTAGGCTCACCAACGCCGCTGATTGAGCTTTACGGCAGCGAAATGAAAAAAGCATACAAGGTGGGCGGTATTCCGCTTTGGACAGCGGCGCTCAACAATTTGATTTCGGCTCTTGTCCACTTGATGATTATGAGCACGCTCATTTATCTGATCGCTCCGGTGGCGTTCCATGCGGCAGTGCCCGCCTCTGCGCTTGTTTATTTCGTATCACTCGCGTTGTTTATCACCGCATGCCTTGGCATCGGCACACTGCTCGGCTTGTTTTTAAAGAGCGGCTCCAAGCTCACGATGATCTCTCAGGTCATCTTCCTGCCGTCTATTATGCTGTCGGGCATTATGTTCCCGAGCAGCATGCTGCCGGATGTGCTGCAAAGCATCGGCAAGGTTTTCCCCGCCACATGGGGCTTTGAAAGCCTTACCGGCGGCACGTGGGACGCCACAGGGCTGATCGTGCTCGTTGGGTTCATTGCGGCGGCGCTGATTGTGAGCATATGGCGCATCAGGAAGCTGAAGGCGGATTGAATGCATACATACAATTAACACATATATTCTCACGGGAGGGTCACACCCCATTCGGGGCACAAGCGACCCTCCCCTTTTTTATAGAAAGCTTCGCCCCATCCACAAATCACAGAAAAAGAAAAATAGGGTCCTGGATTGCGGCAAGCGCCGCCAATAGGACTCTTTTTATTTTTCTATATCAATGGGTGCCTCCTCAATTCAAAGAATATAAAAAGTAGAGATAACAGTGCCCATGCACAAAACACAGCAAAAGAAAAAAAGAGTCCTGTAACCCCGGAGGGGTATAGTCGCCTCGCTTAACCGACCAAAATAATTCTGAGCGGTACGAAGATCATACGTCTACGAAGAGTGTTGAGTCTTTTTGTTTGAGAGATACAAAGCAGATCGCGGCAAGCGCCGCCAATAGGACTCTTTTTATTTTCAATATAAACAAGCAACCTATCTACAAAAAGAGTCCCGTAACCCCGGAGGGGTATAGTCGCCTCGCATGACCGATCTAAAATCCAATAAGTTTTTTCAATATCTTTGGAAGAAGAAGCTGTAAAAAAGGAGCCGTCCGTTTCGGACAGCTCCTCAGCGATTCTATTTGGGCTAAAATTACATTCCCTTAACTCTCTCTTCGAGCGCAGCCAGCTCATCAAACAGCGCCTTGGGCATTTTCTTTGTGGGCTGATCGTATGTTTTGTAGTGCTCTTTGATCGATTCGATTTCGGCAAGCCAGTTTTCCTTCTCAATCTTCAAGAGTTCAGCCATATCGGCATCGCTGACATCAAGACCCGCGGTATCGAGCGCATCCGTCGTGGGCATATAGCCAATCGCGGTTTTGTTCGCTTTGCCGGTCCCTTCTGTACGCTCGAATATCCACTTGAGCACACGGCTGTTTTCGCCGAAGCCCGGCCACAGCCACTTGCCGTTGCTGTCCTTGCGGAACCAGTTGACGTAGAATATCTTGGGCAGCTTGTCGGCATCGGTCGCTTCGCCGATATCAAGCCAGTGCTGCAGATAATCGCAAACGTTGTAGCCGATGAACGGCAACATTGCAAACGGATCGCGGCGAACCTGGCCGATCTTGGCGGAAATGGCCGCAGCCGTGATTTCAGAGCCCATGATAGAACCGAGGAACACGCCGTGCTGCCACGAAAAGCTTTCGTGTACGAGCGGAATCGTGCTCGGGCGGCGTCCGCCTATGAGTATCGCGGAAATCGGCACACCTTTCGGGTCTTCCCATTCAGGCGCTATAGCGGGACACTGGCCGGCAGGAGCTGTGAAACGCGCGTTCGGATGAGCGGCAGGCGCTTCCGAGCCCGGGGCCCAGTCTTTACCCTTCCAGTCAATCAGATGAGCCGGTGCATCTGAGCCGATGCCTTCCCACCACACGTCACCATCGTCTGTCAGGCCGACATTGGTGAAGATCGTGTTTTTCTCAGTGCTGTGCATCGCATTCGGGTTCGAATGCATCGAGGTGCCGGGTGCCACGCCAAAGAATCCGAACTCGGGATTGATCGCATACAGACGGCCGTCTTCACCGAACTTCATCCACGCGATATCGTCGCCGATGGTTTCCACTTTCCAGCCGGGAATTGTGGGAATCAGCATGGCGAGATTGGTTTTTCCGCACGCGCTCGGGAACGCGCCTGTCACATATTTCACTTTGCCTTCGGGGCTGGTCAGTTTTAAAATCAGCATGTGCTCAGCCAACCATCCCTCGTCTCTGGCCTGCACGGAAGCGATACGCAGCGCGAAGCACTTTTTGCCGAGCAGCGCGTTGCCGCCGTAACCGGAGCCGTAAGACCAGATTGTTCTGTCTTCGGGGAAATGGCTGATGTATTTTTGTTCAATAGGCGCGCACGGCCACGAAGAATCTTCTTGGCCTTCGGCAAGCGGAGCGCCAACCGAGTGCAGACACGGCACAAATTCACCGTCGCCAAGCACATCGAGAACCTGTTTGCCCATACGTGTCATAATGCGCATGTTGGTCACAACATACGGGCTGTCGGTCAGTTCCACGCCGATTTTGGAAATCGGAGAGCCAATCGGACCCATCGAGAACGGAATCACATAAAGCGTTCTGCCCTTCATGCAGCCTTTGTAAAGCGCCTTCATGGTGTTCTTCAGTTCAGTGGGATCAACCCAATTGTTGGTCGGGCCAGCGTCCTCTTTTTTCACGGACGAAATGTACGTTCTGTCCTCAACGCGTGCCACGTCGGACGGGTCGCTGCGGAACAGATAGCATCCGGGACGCTTCTCGGGATCCAGCATCGTTGCCATGCCGCCATCAACCATCTCTTTGAGCAGTCTCTGATTCTCTTCCTCGGAACCGTCGCACCAATATACCTGGTCCGGCTGACACAGGTCGACCACTTCGTCAATCCATGCCAAAAGCTTTTTGTTCTTTGTCATCGTCATTACCCTCACCCTCTTTTTGAATTTTTCGAAAATCAAAATTTCCTTTTGATTCGCAAGAAAACCGTATTGCACTTATTATAACTGCTTTTTAAACGAAAATGAATCCCCTAATGAAAGTTTTTTTTTAAATTCTTGCGAAATTTTCACTGAGCACATGCGTGTATTTTACTAATAATGTATACGCGGCTGATATTTTTGTCTTTTTCCGTGTGCTTGTCCCTCTTTTCGCCGACGATGATACATATCAAACAACATCATCACGCGATGCTTTGTATGAGATCAGTGCACCGACAGACGAGATAAAGTTACCGAGTATATTTTCCTGATTCGGTGTAAGCCCCTCTGTCATGATATTGGCGAGTATCGCCGCAAGCACAGTACCCGATTTTGACGGCAGTGTTTCCAACCAGCTTTTCGGCACGCACCGGCCGTTATCGTCGTTGTTATCAGAGTCGGTTGCGCCGGGTATTTTTTTTTCGGGGTCTACGAAAGGCGGCTCATACCACGTCATATTCAGCTCCGAAAAATAATGATTTGGCAGACAAGTCCATCAATATCTTATTCTGTTGAGCTTTACTTCGTGATTTTCACTGAAAGCTCAAGATATCATTGCTCAGCCAATAAAATATTTACCATCTGCCTTAAGGAAATATTCTTCTCATATTAAGCTAATCTGCTCTTGATAATATCTTTATTCAAAGTATATGCCTTTGAACCCCTGGTACAATCAATAGTTTTCAAGCGCAAAAAGACGGCCAAGAGCATTTACCCTTGCCGTCTATAAAAACACTTGGAATTTATCACTTGAATATGTATTTGCGTTGCATCGTGTAGCTCACAAAGAAAAGCGGCACATCCACGAGAAGCTTGGCAAGCAGCCCTGGGATACCCACCCACGTCAGCAGATCGCCCCCGCCTGACCCTGCGGCCATTATCAAAACCGCCAGAAGATAGTATTTGAATACACTGCTGGCTTTGCCTTTGGCAAAAACGATATGACGGTTGATCATATAGTTGATAAACGAGCTGACCGCGCGCGCCAGAATGTAGCTGAGCCAGTAATCCAGCCTGAATAAGAGGCTGAAAAGCGCAAACAAACCGTAATCAATCAAAAACGATGCGAATGATGATGCGATGAATTTGAGTATCTTGCCGTATATCAGCCACGAATCGCGCAGCGGGTGAAAATGCGAGCTTTTGTTGTCTTCGAGATACACCGTTTCAATCGGCACTTCAACGAATTTGATGCCCCACCGATCGATATTTAAGAGCATACTCATCTCGTATTCGTACCGATCCCCCTCCATGGCGAGGAGCCCCGGAAAGATGGCTCTTGGCAGTCCGCGCAGCCCCGTCTGCGTATCTGTGACTTTCAGCCCTGTCGCAAGGCGAAAGATGCCGCGCGTCAGCGTGTTGCCAAAACGCGAACGTGCAGGCACATCACCCGAGAAGGCCCGCGCACCGATCACCATCATATCGGGGTTTTTCTTCATCGTATCAATCACTCGGCTGATGTCTCCGGGTGTATGCTGGCCGTCTGCATCCGCCGTCACAATGCCCTTGATATGGTTTTGCAGGCCGATGTGTGCGATGCCTGTTTTGAGCGCCGCGCCCTTGCCTTTGTTCTGCGGGTGTACCAGCAAGGCCGCACCCGCCGCCGAAGCCTGTTCGAAAATCTGTGCGTAATCGGCACCGCTGCCGTCGTCTACCACTGTGACATCAATGTCTTTTTCGCGCAGGCTCTTCACCACCTGCACAAGCTTTTCATCCGGCTGATAGGCCGGAATCAGCACTGCATACTCTTTCACGCTGTCTCCTTCATTGAGAATCTAGCGCCATTATACCCCAACACTTGCTTTTAATAAAGAGTGAGAATTGGAGAATTTCAGCAACAAAGAGGGGGAACCCGGTGCAGCCCGTTCTCCCCCTCATAAGATATCACTGATTAATTCGAAACATTTTTAAACAAAGTCATTTTGGGTTGCACGCAACTCAATACAGCTGCAATAACATCAGCTGCTCAATTGTGCTTTCATCCGAATCGCTGCCATCATTTTATTTTCGAATATCCATCTCAATGCGACCGTCTTTTATCTCGATAATCCTGTCCGCTTTCTCCGCCACACGGCGGTCGTGCGTGATCACGATGAATGTGGTTTTAAACTCCTCGTTGATGTCGCGCATCAGCTGATATACCGTCTCGGTCGTCACTGAATCGAGGTTGCCGGTTGGCTCGTCGCCAAGCACAATCACAGGGTTGTTGATCAAAGCCCGCGCAATGGCCGTGCGCTGCTGCTGTCCGCCCGAAATTTCCGTTGCCTTGTTTTTCTTCACACGCGTCAGCCCCACAATATCAAGAAGCTTATCGGCTTGTTTCTTAGCTTCAGCGCTCACCCGGCCGTGCTTAATCAGATAAGGCATCAATACGTTCTCCAGCACCGTGAATTCGGGCAGCAGATAATGAAACTGAAAGACGAAGCCGATCGTCTCGTTACGCAATGCCGCAAGCTTGTTAGTACTAAGCTGTGTGGAATTCACTCCGTTAATCAGCACATCGCCGCTTGTTGGCGTATCAAGCGTGCCGAGAATGTTCATCAGCGTGGATTTGCCGCTGCCCGACTCTCCTATGATCGAATTAAACGATTGCGCTTCAAACCCCACATTCACGTCAAACAGCACCTGCGTCTTGATCTTGTCGCCGTATATTTTATTGATATTTTTGAGCATCATGATCTCAGCCATTGCGTATCACCTCAATCGGGTTCAATTTGGACGATTTGCGTGCCGGAATCAGTGCCGCTACCATCGCCGCGAGTATCGCGATCAGCACTGACATGGCTACGAACTGCGTATCGAGATAAAACGGCACAAGCGGTGTTCCGTCCGGATTCTTCACGAAGTTTGAGAAGGCGTACGACAGGCCGATTCCAAGACCTGTACCGATTGCGCCGCCGATGATACCAAGGATGAGTCCCTGTAACATAAAGATCGCACGCGCCGTTCTGTTCTTAATGCCCATCGCTTTCAAAATACCAATCTGTCGCGACTTTTGCACAACGGATATCGCGAGCACCGAGCTGATACCAAGCAGCACCGCCAGCAGCACAAACACTTGAATCATATAGCTTGAAGCTGACTGCCCTTTCAGGCCGCTTAACAGCTGCTCGTTCTGATCCTTCCAGTTGGTGACGCTGAGCGTATCCGGCAAATCCTTTGCAATCGCCGCTGCGGTGTCGTCTGCCGCAAACACATCGCTCACCTGCGTCTCAACAGATGTGAGCCAACCCTTGCTATCAAAAACCGTCTGCGCGGTTAACAGCGTCGTAGGCGCCCACGTTTTGTTGACTGCTGCCACTTTCAAATCGAATATACCCGTGACGGTAACCTCCGTCTCTCCTCCCAGCGGTGTGATAAAGCTAACCTTATCCCCCGCCTCAATACCGGCGCTATTGGCCAAATCTTTGCCGACGAGCACCTCGTTTTCCTCTTTGGGCATTGTGCCGCTGATCAGGTTCTCGTCAAACTTGTATATCGAATTTGCATCCGCAAATTCAAAACCGCGCATCAGAATGGGGTATGTATCTTCATCTACCTTAACAAAACCGGGGGAATCGTACACCGCGGAAACGGCTGTCAGGTCCGCGTTATCCATGAGCTGTGCAATCAGGTCGTTATCCTGTTCAAAATCTTTCTCGTTATCCGACGGCACTATTGTGACATGCGATGAACTTCCGATGGTCTTATCCACCAGCGAGCGCTGAAGCCCGTCGATCAAGGAACCGATGAATATTTGCACAGACACGCCGATGGCAATGCCGAGCACAATCAGTATTGTCTGCCCGCGGCTGGCGGATAAAAATCGCGCCGCGATTTTAAGCGCAAGTCTCATTGACCGCCACCTCCTTTACGCAAGCTGCCGATGTCATCAAAGCTTTCCAGCAACGCGCTAGCGCCGATGGTTTTTACAGCCTCAGGGTTCTTTGCAAACGCCTGACCACCGACCAATACCGTCACCGTACTGTGTGCGCGAATCGTCGCGATCAAATTTTTAGCGGCAAACATATTGTAATAGTTCGACACGCTGAGGGCGATATAACGCGGTGTCAATGTCTCTGCCGCTTTGAGTACGGTATTTTCCGGCGTGTTGGCGCCGATGTAAACGGTGTTGTATCCCCAAATGGTAAAGAAGTCTGCGACCATGCGCGCACCGATTTCGTGCTCCTCCTGCTTCGGGCACAGGACTAGCACTGTTTCATCCGTCTGCATCGCTTTTTGCTCGCGTTCAGTGAGAACATACGGATAGCAAGTTTCCACGATACTGCGGACGATGGACGACATCATGTGTTCGCGCCAAATCATATCGTCCTCAACGCTGTGCGTCACGATGATGCGGTTAAGTGCAGGTGCCAGCACATTTTCATATAGCTCGTCAACGGTCATCTTGCCTTGCTCTAAGACCCCGAGGCATAATGTGACAGCCTGTGCCTTATCCTGTTTTTCGATCAGTTCAATCAGCTTTTCAAGCAAATGCGTTCGCCTCTCTTCTATGATATAATAAATTATTTAATTTATATTAATTCCTATTACGAATAAATAAAAGTAATTTTGTCACGATTTAATAAAAATTTAACATCATTCACCAATAAAAAAGTACGAATCGGTCAGATAAGTTGTGTTGTATTTAACACTCAGTTTAAAAAGATAACTTTTCACCCTTGAAAAAGAATTCTGCCCCGACCGATAACTGTTGATCAGCTTTTTAAATATGGCTTTTTCTGCAGGCGTACACAGCGTTTTAAAGCAGTTCCAAACTTGCTGCGCCGCGTTGACGGCAAAGCCTGTATTCTCCGCCATCTCTCGCGATGTGTCGATGATTTCAAAGAACGCCGCCGCCGGATAGGCCGATTTATCCTTGAGCAGCTCGCGGATGGCCGAATAACCTGACGGATTCTTTTCAAGCACAAGGTATTTATAAAGACGCCATTGTTTTTCCAGCGTTTTGATGCAGCCATTTTGATCAAGACAAAGCGCACATTTCACAGCGGAAAGATTCTTGTCCTTCACTTCGAGCATAATGTCAATACGCTCGTTCTTAAGCTGCTGCGCAAAATCCAAAAATGCGCTCACGCGAATGGTTTTTGAATGCGCACCGGGGCGCTTGGTTTCGTCCTGCTGTGCGTAATGAATTTTCTGCGTGCCGTCTTGACTGCGCCACGTGGCCCGGCAAAGGTCGATCCACTCATACGGGGCTTTGGCACCGCAGCCGTTAATTTGGTGATGCAAGGTGTCAAATACCACGGGAATCTTCAGCTTTACTGCCGTTTCGAGCACGTCCCCAATATGAAAGCAGCGGTCGTCGTTCTCGATGACCAAACGGCGCTTCACCGCGTCGTCAAGGTATATAAAGTGCGTGCAAAACCGCTGTAATGCCTCTTTTTTGTTACTGAAAACACCGCCGATGTGCAGCACGATTTTGCTTGCGCTGTCCGTCTTCAGACCGCTTAACACGCGCTCGTGATAAACGAGGTCATCGATCGCGCGCTGAATCACAACGGGATTTGTTGAGTTTAGCACGGTGTATTGCCCCGGGTGCATCGATACGCGCATCGAAGATGCCTTGATGAGTTTGCCGATTTCCGATAGGCGTGAAGCGAATGCATACTGCCAAGCAAACGGCTTTGACGGGTGCGATCCGAACGGAACCAGATCTGAGCTGATACGAAACAGGCGGATGCTGTTATGCGCGTTGTACCGAATCAGGGTTTCCAGCGCGTTTAAGTTGCCCGCCGTCAGCGTTTCAATCCGCTCCGGGGTGGCCCCCTCCAGGCGGCAGGTTTTCATCGCGGTACCTATAACACCAAGCGCAAGGCACGCATAGCCAATATTCAGCTGTTGTCCGTCGTCCGCTTTTATCATAATCACTCATTCTGTATCAATTGGCAGAAATCCTTATGGGGATTATATATAACATGCCCCCTGCATTATGATATATTAGTAAAAAATGAATGAACGTGAAAAGTAGATGATTGACTCTGTCAATCTCATCAGTGTTGTGTATAACTATGCCAAACATAAGCGAGAAATATATGGTATAATTAAATATACAATTATCGGAGGATCCCCATGCAGATCAGGCTTGCCGAAAAAACCGATTTGCCCGCGCTGTTGTCGCTTTACACGCAGTTTAAAGGCACTCCGCTGCCCGCTGTAAACAATCGCATCCAAGCCATTTGGGAACAAATACTCTCTGACAAGAACCATCACGTGATTGTCGGCATTGAAAGCGGCACGATCGTATCGTCGTGTGTGCTGCTGATCGTACCAAACCTCACGCACTCTCAGCGCCCGTACGCGCTGATTGAAAACGTGATTACCGATGAAGCGTACAGGAAAAAAGGCTATGCGTCTGCCGTTCTTGAATACGCCAAAACCATCGCGAAAGATGCGCATTGCTACAAGGTGATGCTGATGACAGGCTCAAAGCTTGACAGCACATTCGCGTTTTATGAGCACGCCGGATTTAATCGCACCGACAAAACGGGCTTCGTGCTTTGGTTTGACTAAAAGGCTGCAGCACAGCTCGGATTATACACACAGTGAATGAGTTGCAAGCTCCTTCAGCCCGATTTCACGCTGTTCATCGCGCGCGTAATTTCTTCCACATAATCCGCCGCTTTTAACAGGGAGGCATTTACGCTGCCGCTGGCCTGCGTGATGGCTTCAATTGTTTTCTTGGCAAACGCGTTCGTATCCGCCACCTCTCCGACCGACTGCTGAGACTGCATGGCCAGTTCTCGGATGGCCTGGGCCACCACGCCGAAGCCTTTGCCTGCCGCACCGGCTCTGGCCGCCTCCACCGCCGCATTGAGCGAGAGTATCTGTGTTTGCAAGGCCATATCGTTCACAAGTCGCGCCATCTTATTATACTGTTCGATCGCTTCGCCCACGTTCTCCACATCAGCCAACACCATATTAAACCGGGTTTTGATATCCTCCAATTCGCTCTGAATCTCGTGCAGATTTTCAAAGCTTTTGGATCGTTCAAGTATAAACGCCTCATGCTCGCGTAAAATATCCTGCCGGGTTTTTTCCATGCAGTTTTCCGGTACGTTAATGCCTTTGGCAATGCGCACAGCCAACTCGCTGCAGGATTCGCATCCGCAGGCGTAACAGTTATGCGTACGCTGTTCCTGAGTTGATTTTCCCAGCTGCTTGTAAGCCCGTTCCACATCGTCTTCGCTGTATGCAATAACGGCAGCCGGGCGGGCCTCATAGCTGCGTGTAAAGTCGGACAGCTTCAGTTTCTTATCAAACAGCGCAAACAGCTTGGTCATTTGCGCCTCGTCAGTCTTTTCGTACATTTGCATCGCACTTTTGCGCTGCTCGTCCATCACACGGTTTATGCTGAATACCGATTGAGACTTCGGGCAGCCTGTCCCGGCGTTGCAGCCATCCTCGCAGTTGAGTACATCGAAAAGCGCGGGCAGATTGGCTACATCTTCGCGAGCGAATTCGTCTAGATGACCGTAAACAACCGCCTGTCCTTCTGATTTATCCACGCGCACCGCCTTGCCGATGTAATACTCCACGTTTTCCTTGAGACCGCCCGGCATCGCGTAAATTCGGCCCAGCGACGCCGCCACATGATCGAACTCAAACGGCGCATCCGGAACCTCAATACCGCGCCGCTGCATGTAAGAAACGAGCTGCTTAAACGTTACGTTGTAACTGACAATATGCGTTTCATCAAATTCGTTCTTTTTGGCAACGCAGGGCGACAGCGCAGCGATCGTATCGCTATTATGCAGATATTTTCTCAAAAAAACGGCTGTGCACAACATCGGGCTGTGCACCGGCGAAAGCAGACCGATTAATTCCGTTCGGTGCTTTTGCACGTAATCGACAATGGCCGGGCATGGCTGTGTGATCAGCGAGCGCGGGTTGTTCGCTTCGATATGGCGTATGTGCGCCCATGTACAGATATCCGCACCGAGCGATACATCTACAATCGTTGTGACGCCCAAGGATTTCAGCCATGCCAGTATCGAATCGCTGTTCTCAAAGTTCGTTCGAAACGAGGGGGCCACCATCAGCGTGATGGGCTTGCCGCGCTCAAGGTCGGCAAAGAAGCGCTGCGTATCGTCGCAGTAGGTTCTTGCCTCGTGCTGGCATACCTCAAGGCACGCGCCGCAGGCGATACATTTTTCGGGATTGGTTTTGACTTTGATGCTGTCGTTTTCGATATACGCGATATTGGCTTCGGGAATAGGGCACATGCGTACACAGCGATTACAGCCTTCGCACCGCGCTGTGTCGGTTAATATGATGTCTCTCATTGTCGCTCTCCTATGATGTCAAAACTTTATTAAATTCTATATCGTCAGCGGAGCGATTTACCTTTAGAATTAATATCTCATTTTGAATAAGTTTGTATGAAAGAAGAAAATTCGTTCATCGATGCTGAATACGGGTATAATAAAAATGCATCTGAATCATTGAGAGATGGGAAGGTATCACTAATGAAAAAAGCACTAATAACGGCCGCCGTATTCATGCTTGTGCTGACCGGCTGCAGCAATAATAATCAAAACCCCTCCGTATCGCCTTCTGCCAATGAAGCTTCTCCCCCTATCGGCACTGTGCCGTCTGCCATTACCTCGGTGGTGGATTTATCTTCGGATCAAGTGGCGTATATCGATTTTTTTGATGACCGTTCTCCGAAGGGCGTTTCGGCGGTAACCTATTCCAAAGCAGAAGATGTAAAAAGAATACTTGGCTGGCTATCGCAGCTGAAGCTGACAGGGCAGGCTTCACCGGCAGCCACCGGCGCGCCCGGCACATGGGGCCGGTACGACATCAAGCTGTTCAGCGGCGGTGTGGTAACGGTTTCGTTCGTGCAAAACACGGTGGCATTTGACAGCAGCCAATATACCTTTGAAGATCCATCCGGCAAAAACCCGGCAGACACCGTTTACACGGTATGGATGGCTCCGGAGCACAGGACATACCCCGCCGATACGGATCAGATTATTGTGGAGTTGTTCAATCAAACAGGCGGCGAGATTGCGGTGACGTTTGTGCCGAAGCTGGAAAAGGCGGACGCGGACGGCTGGCACGAGATTGCCTGCCGCAGCGAGTTTTGCGGATCATCAGAACCGGTGGATGTTCCGGTTTCGCCGTTGACGATTGATATGAAAACATGGTATCCGTCGTGCTCGCCGGGAGCTTATCGGCTGACCATTGAAGCGAGTGATAAGGATTTCAACCCCGTGATGCTGTCGTGCGTGTTTGAGCTGACGTAAAGGCTTCCCTACGAGGGGAAGCTGTCGCCGACAGGCGACTGATGAGGTGTCGCTTATATTATATCAACCCAGTTAACCATCGCGGCAGGCGCCGCCAAAAGGACTCTATTTTTTGGGATGACTCTTTTTACACCGTGATTCAAAGATAAGGCTTCCCCTTGAGGGGGAGCTGTCACCGAAGGTGACTGAGGAGGTGGCAACTCTTTTCTTGCAGACTACACCTCATCCAGCGCTGCGCGCCACCTTCTCCTCGAGGAAAAGGCTTTTTATGTCAAAATACTTTGTGGATAAGGACAGCCGCCTCCCGACGGAGCAAAGGGTTACGCAACCAAAAAAGAGCCATCGCGGCTCTTTTGTATGGCTATTCGAGTATGTACGGCGTCTCCTGATAAACGTAGTAGTTAAG
Organism: Bacillota bacterium; assembly: GCA_023412005.1. GTDB lineage: Bacteria > Bacillota > Clostridia > Christensenellales > SZUA-584 > SZUA-584. The sequence continues at coordinate 4,935 of JAEYOE010000001.1, read as the reverse complement.
CCAGTTCGCAAACAGCAAATGGGCATGGCTGCGCCACGTTACCGCCGGCTGCTGGGTCGGGTCGTCATTCGGAAAATAGTTTTTGGGAAGCGCGATATTCAGCCCCTTCTTGATGTCTCGGTGGTATTCGCGCGATAAAGCGAGCCTGTCGTATTCAGGATGCCCCATCACAAACACCTGCTGCCCGTTTCTTGCAGATACGATATAGATCCCCGATTCTTCGGATTCGGACAGAATCTGCAGCCTTTTGTCCTTAACGATATCCTTATGCCTCACCTCGGTGTACCGCGAATGCGGCACACAGAACGTATCATCAAAGCCGCGCAGCAGCTTCATTCTAATCTGTGACTTATCTGCTGTATGTACAAAAACGCCGAATTTCTTTTCGGGCAGTGCGTATTTGGGAATGTTGTAATGGTAATATAGCCCCGCCTGCGCGCCCCAGCAAATATGCAGCGTGGAGAACACGTTGGTCTTGCTCCACTCCATAATTTCGGTTAGCTCCTGCCAGTAGGTCACCTCTTCAAACTCCAGCTTTTCAACCGGCGCGCCCGTGATGATAAGCCCGTCGTACTTGTGAGATCGAATCTCGTCAAACGTTTTATAGAATGTATTGAGGTGCTCCTGCGACGTGGTTTTAGACGAATGCGTCGCCGTCTTCAGCAGCACAGGATCAACCTGCAGCGATGTATTGCCGATAAGGCGCAGCAACTGCGCTTCAGCAAGAATCTTATCCGGCATTATGTTTAATATCACAATCTTCAGCGGCCGAATATCCTGATGCTGCGCACGCTCGTCCGTCATCACGAAAATGTTTTCCTTACTCAGTACCTCATATGCAGGCAGGTTTTCGGGTATTTTAATCGGCATTATCATCACTCCTCTCAGAAATTTCGGACCCGCTAATCAGGTCTTGAATCGTCATTTTATCGACCACTGTATTAATCTTTCGCGAAACCTCGTTCCACACTGTTTGCTGAATGCATCTCCTCAGCCCTGTTTCTGCCGCTGTCCTTAAGTCTTCATCCACAATAGACAAATCTCCTACGAGTACCTGCAGCACCTCACCCACGCTGATATCGGATGCGGGCCTTGCAAGCACATAGCCGCCGCCCGCCCCTTTCATGCTGCGTACCAGCCCGGCGCGCCGCAGCGCGCCAAACATGCTTTCCAGATACCCATCAGACAGATGCTGCCGCTTTGCAATGTTCAGCAGCGACACGGGCTCCCCGTTTGAGTTCATCGCAAGATCAGCCATGGCCCGAAGGCCATAGCGTCCCTTTGTCGACAGCTTCATTTCTCCTGTCCTTCTCGATAATTGTCAATGGCCTTTTTAATGGCCTCTTCCGCCAGCACCGAGCAGTGGATTTTTGCCGGAGGCAGACCGCCGAGCGCATCCACCACCTCAGCATTCTTGAAATTCAGCGCTTCGTCAACCGTCATGCCCTTTATCAGGTCCGTCGTCACACTGCTCGACGCGATGGCCGCACAGCACCCAAACGTTTTAAACGTGGCGTCTTTGATGACGTTGTCCTCAATCTTCAAATACATCCGCATGATATCGCCGCAGCGGGCATTGCCCACTTCACCGACGGCATTGGCCCCTTCAAGCTCACCCACGTTATGCGGATTTGCAAAATGATCCATCACTTTTTCACTATACATCTCTTCATCCTTTCAGGCAGAGCGGCGACATCTCGCGCAGCTCACTCACCACGCGCTTCAGTGCCTCCACCGTGTCATCAATATCTTGCCGCGTGGTTGCCTTGCCGAGTGTTAACCGACAGGAACCGTGTGCGGTTTCGTGCTTTAATCCGATTGCCAGCAGCACATGCGAAGGATCAAGCGAGGCCGATGAACATGCCGACCCCGTGGATACCGCAATGCCGAGCGCACTTAAGCGCATAATCAGCGATTCGCCTTCGATATAATCGAAGCTTATGTTCGCATTGCCGGGCAGCCGTTTTTCCGCATGGCCGTTAAGCCGTGTATCGGGAATTTCGCCAAGCACCCGCCCGATCAGATAATCCCGCAATTCCGTGAGCCTTGCGGCTTCGGTTTCACGTTCCGCCGCCGCGAGACGCAGCGCCTCGGCCATTCCCACCGCACCGGCTACGTTTTCCGTGCCCGCGCGCTTGCCCTTCTCCTGAGAACCGCCCGTGAGCACCGAGCTGATACGTACGCCCTTTCTCACGAAAAGGCCGCCGATGCCCGCAGGGCCGTAAAACTTATGTGCCGAGAACGACATCATGTCGACGTCCTTGAGCCTGTCAAGCGACATATCCAGCATACCCACGGCTTGAACCGCATCGGTATGGACGTACGCCTTCGTGTTTTCTTTTACGATGCGCCCGATTTCTTCAATTGGCTGAACCGTACCAATCTCGTTATTCGCCGCCATGATGCTCACCAATATCGTATCGTCGCGCAGCGCTTCTTTAAGTGCCCGCAAATCCACAATACCTTGCGAATCAACCGGCAGATAGGTAACCTCAAAGCCATCCTTCTCAAGCGCGGCGCACGTTTTCATCAAAGCGGGATGCTCTATCTGCGAGGTGATGATATGACGGCCTTTGCTTAAGTTCGCAAGCGCTGTTCCGCGCACCGCCAGATTATCCGATTCGGTACCGCCCGATGTCAATATGATTTCTTCCGGTTTCGCCCCGAGCACCTGCGCCATACTTGCACGGGCCGCTTCGAGCGCGCGCCGTGTTTCCATACCGAAAACGTGCAGGCTGGAAGGATTACCGTAGATGCCGCCAAGGTATGGCATCATCGCGTCCAGCGCCTCCGGTCTTAAATATGTGGTTGCCGCATGATCAAGGTATATACGTTTATTCATTATATCATACACCTCCCTTTCCCTAAAAAGAACATTTTGGAAGTCAGTTCACTAAAATCATTATAATTCCTATTGTTTTTGTAATGTTTTAATGATAATATAAATATACATAAGGCGTAATGTTTTGTCAATAGGCCAATAAAGCGAACTTAAGGTTATCGCCTATTTAAAATGAACAACTTGTTTGGCGTGTACCAAGACGATATAATAACAATGAACAGGAGTATGCATGAAGATTTCTAAAAACGGACAATACGCACTGCTGAGCATGGCTGACCTGGCACTGAATGCCAAAGACAGCCACGTCAGCCTTGCCCAAATTGCCGACAGGCAGCATATTGACCCAAGGTATCTCGGGCAGATCTTTTTTGCGCTGAAAAAAGCCGGGCTTGTGCAAAGCGTGCGCGGAAAAACCGGCGGCTATTTTTTAAGCCGCCCCCCCGAAAGCATGACAGCGGGCGAGGTTGTTCGTGCCGTTGAGGGTGATTTGGCGCCCACGCAATGCTGCCTGAACGGTGAAGAAATTAAAAATTGCAAAACATATAAAGACTGCATCACGCGCGTGCTGTGGCAGCAGATTTCGCACGAGATTAACGATACACTTGACCGCATCACAATTGCGGATATCATGGCCAACTACGAGACGGGAGCTTACAACGATGACGTTGAATAAATGGCTGGAAGATAATACTGTGGCGGCGCAGCTCACTGAGCTTAACAACAACGGCCTCTATCAAAACGATTTCCTCGGCTTTGCCACACGTACCGAGGTGATTGACATATGCAAGAGCCTGCGGTCTTTGATACTGCCGGGCATATTTGAGCCGCTAAACCGCAAGCGGCTTCATGCTGTGATGACTTCTCAGCTCTCTACAACCGCGATGCAGCTTTGCGATTTGATTCACGGCGTGCTGAAGCGCACTTGCGAGGATAACGGCGATACCGATTGCCTCGGCCGTGCCGAGGCTCTCACCATCCGCATTCTTGACGGTCTGCCGGACATCCGCGAGCTGCTCAGCACCGACATTGAAGCCGCGTTTGAGGGCGACCCGGCCGCTAAATCGGCCGAGGAGATTATGCTGAGCTATCCGTCACTGGAGGCCATGAGCATTTTTCGCATTGCGCATCATATTTACACCTGCGGTGTGCCTGTGATGCCGCGCATTATGACTGAATACGCGCACCGAAATACGGGTATCGACATTCACCCGGGCGCGACGATCGGCCGCAAGTTTTTCATCGATCACGGCACAGGCGTCGTCATTGGCGAAACGTGCACCATCGGCAGCAACGTGAAGCTCTATCAGGGTGTGACGCTCGGCGCGAAGAGCTTTCCGCTCGACGAGCAAGGCAACCCGATAAAGGGTATTAAGCGCCATCCGGATATTGAAGATAACGTGGTGATTTACGCCGGCGCGACGATCTTGGGCGGCGATACACGCATCGGGCATGATTCGGTGATTGGCGGCAATGTATGGCTCACGCATTCGGTGCCGCCGTATTCTACGGTGTTTAACGCGCAACCCTCCCCCGTGATTAAGCCGATGGAAGGGTAACACTGATATTAATCAGGCGAACGTTTACCCACCGAATTGCAATGGCGGGTCTCTGTGCCCGCCTTTGGCTGAATCACACCTCCTTCCGTCACGCGCATACATCAGTACTCTGAACGATTTTCGTTCAATCCTCAGTCAGCTTCGCTGACAGCTCCTTTCCAAAGGAACCTTTTTCGTTTGGGGAAGAGTTCTCAAAGCGTTTCAATTAATTTTTTAGCCGAACCAAACACAGTGCTGGCACTCCTAGCTCCCTCTGGACTACCCCGAAGCCAGCTATATAAAGTCAAGCCCCAAAATCATGGTTAAAGGGGACTTGGTCGCGAAGGATAGCAAAAATAGAATAAGTCATCTTACGGGCAACAGCTCCGATGGAAGTCATATGGTTTTTCCCTTCGCTGCGTTTACGCTGATAGAATTCAACGAAAACAGGATTCATTCTAGAAGCAACCTCAGCGGTGTTCCAGAGAGCTCTGCGCAGATATGGTGAGCCACGTTTAGACATTGAAGCATGAGAAGAAGAATAGCTGCCGGATTGAT
>JAEYOE010000028.1 GCA_023412005.1 Bacillota bacterium | reverse complement strand
TCTGTTCCTTTTCCCGTGAAGCGGTCAGCCTGAGCTGCTGCGCCAGATGTCGTTGCTGAGCCTTTTTCTTTTCGGTCACCTCATACACCATGGCAAGCCGTCCAAGCAGCGCACCTTTGCTGCCGGTTAGCGGAGAAAAAATGGCTTCATACATCCGAGTGCCGCTCGGCTCGGCGCTTTGGAACTCGGTATGTGTTATGCTTCTGTTAAGGCAGGCGCTTGAGAATTCGGGGATGCTTCCAAAAGCTTCCGTCGCGCTGCGTCCGTTGGCCAGCTTGGCAGAAACGCCCATAATTTTTTCCAACGCAGGATTTACATCTAATATGCGGTCTTGCAGATCCATCACCAGTACACCCGCATCCATGCTCTCAATCACCGTAGCACGTGCCAGCGGAACCAGATCAAACATTCTATAGCGAAATATCGCCACGGCCATCATCACGCCCGCAGGGCCAAAGAATACAGGTGTCAGGTCGATACCTTTGGCAGGGCTCAGACCCATGATATAAAGTATGTTTGGTACAACAATGAGACTGACACCGGCGAGAAGGAGCACGGCCTGCTTGCGGTAAACAGTTTTTCGGTATATGACTGCTCTGACCAGCATCGTGAGCGCGGCAATATTGATGGTATGCTGATAAGCGGCGTGAATATAAAAAGCCAGACCATATTGTTTGGCAATCACGGGAAAGGCTCCGCTGGTATCCAATCGAAAATCGTAGCGCATCAGGCCGTGATAACCGTCTGTCCATACGAGTGCGATAATGACTACGGGCAGCACCAACAGCCACCTAAATGTTTTTTGATGCAGCCATTTATCGTAACCGGTAAAGCGCATGCACAACACAAATAAGGCCAGCGGCGAGAAACAATACGCAAAATACTGAACGTTGGCCCAAAAAAGCTTGGTGGCAAGGTCCACCCCGGACATTTCCAGCGCGTTTCCGCCCGACCAGACTGTGACAAGCAGCATGCTTGTGATGAAACTGGCGGCGCACTTGGAATGATGCTGCCTGGCAAACGCATAGAAGCCGAGGGTGAACGTCACAGCGGAAGAGATGATAAGTGGCCATATGTATGGGATAATTTGAAATTGCACCTTCCAGTTCCTTTCAATATGGCTTAATAATATGATTATATAATTTTAAATATAGTCAATTCAAGATTAAATTCAAAAAGATGTATTTTCCAAGGGCTTCTTCGTTCATTTGTAATAAAAGTATTGAGTAAATCCTTAACATTGATACGTTCAGTATAATCGCTAGGCGGTTTCTACTTTTATGTAGTATAAAATCCGAAGCATTTTTGGACACAAAAAAACCCCGAAAGTGGCTTCCCATCGGGGTTTCTGGCGTTCCCGGCGCGACTCGAACGCGCCACATCCCGCTTGGGAGGCGGTAGGCCTATGGTTCGAAACATGTCAGGCAGGAAGCCGAATGTGCCTATTTAAAGGGGTTTTGGGCGGTTCTGCTATGTCTATTGGGTCAATATATCCCCTCAAAATCCATGCTATACTACATAAAATGTAGTATAAATGTAGTAGAACAAAATCGGCTGGCCAACCACTCTGATTAACTGAACGTTCGTTATTCTTTCTCGGTAGCTCCGAGTGAAACAAGTTTCATTAGCAGACTCAATATTAAAACTAATTATTTCTTATACTTCCTTATCAACAAACGCTGGACTCGTGGCCGGTTATATCTTTGAGCAATAATGCACGGAAGGTTGACAAGCAAAGCGTAAAACAGCATGATCCATGGCACGATCGGCGGAGTAAAAAACCAGAACACCCAAAAAGGAAAAATGGCAAGCCAGTGCGTCATCTCACCCCGTGACGACTCCACAAGAAACCGGTTCAGATTTTCTTCCGAAAAGCTCTCCAGTTTTTTCTTTCTGAACCCACGTTTTTTCCAAACCATACCCCCATCCGGCAGCAGATGCTTCCATCGGGTCACCCGAAAAACCCTATCATAAATACGGCCATCTTTCTCGAAGGCGTGAGCATGGAAAAAGGAGGAGTTTGGTGAAAACCAACGATCAGGAAGATTTAAGCAGATCAAAGCCGCTCCAACCTGCAACACCGGCCAAACGATAAAGCACAATATAATTGTTAATACATCAGGAAGAAAAATTAGTCGCATGTTTTTTCCTCCGACATGATAGATCGTCCCTTCCATCTTACTTTAAAGCCAAAAAGCTTTTTGATTGCCGAAACCGCAATGACTCCCACCAGTACAAGCATCAATATCGGATAAAATATCAATGTCCAAACCTGAAAATGCCCGATGCGACTTGTAAAAACGGCTAATAAGCCTACCCAGACAATATAGAGAACTGAGTAGATTATCAACCAAGGCCAGTTCATTAGGAATGTGAATTTTATGATCTGCAACGGCACAGAGATCAGTGAGGCAATCCACAAAAAAACCATGATGAAAACCGTTGCTGGCGTTTTGGCTGCGCCAGTCGCCATGTTTTTCACCCAGCCTTGCAGCAAACTGCGCAGCCCACCCCCGTACATTCGAAAAGACACGTCACGGTTGCCGATGTAGAGTTGAAACGGCAAACCTGCGTTTTTTAGTTGCAAACCCAGCGCCATGTCTTCCACAACGCTGGTTTTAATGCTTTCATGGCCGCCCGCCTTTTCATAGTCCCGGCGCGAAATCAGAATGACGGGGCCATACAGGCCTAAATTACGCGGTCGGGGCAAGGCTGTGCCGTTGGCGGCAATTTGAACCATATTAAACATCATCGAAATCTGCTCATACATCTTCTCGGTTTTGTGATAAGGCTGGACGGAAACCGTAGAGTTCGCTTGCATATAAGCCAACAACAGTGTACGTATTCCCTCCGAACTCAGCCGGACATCTGCGTCAAGAAACAGCAGCAGCTCGCCCGTTGCCGCATGTGCACCGTTCTGACAAGCCCAAGACTTGCCCGTCCACCCTTCCGGCTTTGGACCCAGACTGATCAGTTTGGCTCCGTTTGCCAGTGCAATTTGGGCAGTTGAATCCTCGGAATCATCATCCACGCAAATAATCTCATGTATAGGCAGCGTTTGTGCACTTAAGTCTGCAAGCAGCAAGGGCAAGTTCTTTTCTTCATTGCGCACTGGTATAATCACAGACACGGATGGATAGACTGCCGGTTCACTTTTTACAGCGGGAAGTACCGGAATCCGATAAAACAGCACTGCAGCCGCAGCAAGACCCGCCAATACGATTGCGAACTCAATGAGGATTAAAGTCATTTACCGGTTCCTTTCAGTTTCTTGTGAACCGCATCCGCTGCCAGTTTTCCGGTCAATATGGTTACCGGGAGCCCGGACGGACTGAAAGTCCACTGTCCGCATTGATAAACGTCTTCAATCGGTGTTTTTATGGAATGTGTAATTTTTCTGAAACTGTTCTCCGCGGGCATAGTGTCGTTGGTAAATGCCCAGCCGGTGATCGCCCCGTGCGCATTTCCGGTTTCCCGTTCTATCGTCAGCGGCGTGGAACACAGTGAGAATTCAATTCTTTGCGATATTCCGGGGAAAACGGATGCCTCCAGCGCTTCTGTGATCTTGCGCGCACAGAACTCTTTAAAGTGATCATAACCGCCGGTGTCGAAGATATGCTTCACGAGACGGTAATCCATCAGCGTGCTGATAATCACACCGGTTTTTCCTTCCGGTGCGAGCGATGCATCCCTCAGAACCGGGCAGGAAATCTCATAGGTCGTGCGCTCCAGATATTGATCAATCCAATCATATAACCCGTCTTGCGTTGCAGCTGCCTCATTCCAGTCCGGCAGCGAAGACAAGCCTCTGGTGGATGATGTATAGAATGCGTGTGCGCCGCACCGGCCTTCGAAATAGTCCCTGTCTAAATTGACGCCAATAAACAAAGAAAGGATCGAATCACCGCCGTGCCCCGTTTCGACCAGATCACGCTGTTTGGTTGCCAGCAGCTTATGGATGACGCCCGCAGCCTTATACAGCGCTTTTTGATCCGCCGCCCAAACCAGCTTTTTGTAGCTGTAGATGCCGCCGCCCGCTGTATGCAGCTGCCTATTTTGCACATCCAATTGAGTCACCGCAGTATCTGTTAATATCTCGCCGCCGGTGCGACAGATATAGTCAGTTACGGTTTGGGCTAAAGTGCCCGTACCGCCTACAGGGTAAATGTAATCTAAGTATAGGCCAAAGTAGCTGAGTGCAAAGAACGTTGGGGTGTCCTTAAAAAAATGCTGCGCAATCATATCGATGAGCGCCTGATTACCGGTAAACCGCTTTAAATAAGCAACGACAGGCCGGCTTAATCGGCTGGCTTTGCGGATGTTGACCTGATATTTGAGCAGCCATGGCAGCAGGGTTTTCATCAGGTAGTCACGATCTTTCATATCCTCAAGAAACAATGGATTATCGATACCATAGAGGACGTTCATGTAATCCATCACCTTTTGAATCTCTTGCGCAATTTTATCGATATCTGACGTATTCTCCGGAAAGATAAGGGCAAGCATGTCAGCATAGTTCTTCAGGCTCTCGCGTGAACTCAGTCTTGTCCATTGATTATCAATACCGATAGATACCGTGTTTTTGGCAAACTCCATCTGCAGCCCCAAGCTTTTGAGCATGGGAAACAAAATGCCGGAGTTTTCAAACGCACGGATACCCGCATCGAACATGAAGCCCTGATGACAAAACGTATTCACCAGGCCGCCTGTTTTGTGTGATTTCTCAAGGAGCAGCGGACGATACCCGTACCGGCAAAGATATGCGGCACCGGTCAGCCCGGCAAGTCCCCCTCCCACCACGATTGCATCATATTCCTTGTTCACACGTTCACCCCGCTTAAATAATCAATGACGTCCTGAATTTTCACCGCGCCTTTGCTTTCCGCCGCGCAGATACAATCAGTCTCGTACTTTTTCAGCAAATCGAGATCGGCCGGATTTTGGAGCCAGCACTTTTTGGCACCCGCAAAATTCCCGACAGCCACCCGCCGCATGATGCCGCGTATATCTGTGTCCGTCGTGCACGTGGGATGCTCACACAACCTGCACTTCATGGCATTGCGCATAATCGTGCGATCCGTTTCGTCATATCCCTCGTAAAGCCGGTCTGCCGTAAAAGGCTTGTCCACAATACGGACAAAATTCTTCATATTCTCTTGATAAACATACGGTTCTTTACCGAGCTTCTTGAGCAGGGCGTTCGCCGCCGACAACCCGGACGTTGTGACGGTGGGTGTACCCGTTCCCATCACGGTGGATTCACCGCAGCAAAAGAGGTTATCCCATTCCGTACGCGTGTGCAGCCGGCGAAACATATGCTGTCCCAGCATCTGCTTTGGCCCCGCCACGGCGCCGCCGTTTTTCAGTGTGTAGCGTTCTATGGTCTTCGGCGTGGCCACCTCGGCATACCGAACAGCCTTTTCAAAGCCGGGGAACCGTTTTTCCAATACGCCTAAAAGGCGAGCCTGTTCTGCTCGCTTTCTGGCTATGTACTCCTCCTGGTCAGAAGTCTCCCAGCTTTCAAAGGTAGGGCCGATGGCCACAACCGTATGCTCATCATCTTTGCAAAGCGTCTTATCATCAATACTGAGCAGATAGGCCGTTACTTCACTTTCGTCCAGCTTATCCGGATTGCCCACCAACATCTCGATGGGGGCTGTATTTTCGGGAATTACATCCTTGTCTACCACGGCGTACAGCACGACGCTGGGATATGTGGGAACTTGTTTCTTCCCCCATTCCCTTCGCTTTGCTGTTGAATACAATGGGTCAATCAGCTTGCCGTACAGATTCCATACGGTACCCGAGTAAATGATGTCCGGAGCGAAGAGTACCTGACCATCATCCAGCGTGACACCCGCAGGCTTCCCTTGCTCGAAAACAATGGATACAGCTTCACGTTGCAGATACATATCTCCACCATGCTCTTCAATGACCTTTTCCAACTTGCCGGGTACAAACAAGGTGGAACCGGCAGGATAGTAGCTGCCCCCCACATGATTATCCACAAACATCACCGCCGCCAGCACCGCGGGCGATTCCTCCACTGTCGCGTAACAATAAGTGGAGGTCAGCTTATCAAAAAACTTGAATATCTCCGGATCAGTAAAATATTTTTGCAGCAAAGATTTGGCGCTTTTATTTAATAATCCAAGGAAGCGAGCGTAGGAAACAGGGTGCTTCATCATGCTTTTTAACGCCGTTTTACCATGTGTTTCGTCGGCAGTATTGTAGCTGGGCGATTCCACCATCACGTGGCGGTACATCGTCAGCATATCTTTATAGAATCGATAGATGTTTTCTTTTTCACTTGGAAACACTTCGGAGAGCTCGTCTGCAAACTTTTCAAGATCCGCCCAGAAACGTATCCTTCGGCCTTTAAAATTCACGCAATACAAAAGATCATGCCGAATGATATCGATTGGTTCCTCAAGGCAGTTAAAAACAAAACGGTGCGCGTTAAAACCATTCTCTCCAAAGCCGTAAAGCATGGCAGCGCCTTGGTCAAACGTTACATCTCCGCGCCGGAATATGCCGCACGTTCCGCCCGGATTATATGACTTCTCGATCACAGCTAAGATGAGCCCGCGTTTGGCAAGCAAACTGGCCGCAGTCAGTCCGGAAAGACCTCCGCCGATAATGATGGCATCGTATTTCATTAAACCAACCCCCTAAATATATCAGTATATTACGTTATTCTTGGCTGTTTTTCAGCTCGTCTCTGAGTTTTCTGTACAGAACGATCGGCCCGTCGCCTGCCAGCAGCTTCTCTCCTGATTTATATGAGGACGCTTTGGGCTTTTGTGTGATCACAACGCGTTTATCCTGTCGCTCAATCACACGGTTGGCGAACTTTCCAAAGAAAGCAATGAGCCGGTTCAGCGGTTTGAACTCTGTCGCTTTGCAGTAAAAGCGTATATATAGCACCGTGTTTTCATCGTCAACCGGAGCAAAATAGATGATGACCTTGATCTTTGAGTTGATATGGTTCATCCATATGTTGGGGTACTTAAAGTGCAGATTCGTATCTTTGATCACACACTCAGAAGCCGGTTTGGGCGTTTGTCCCACATCCACTTCGTTGTTTGCGCTGGTAATCAAAACGCCATTATCAAATATAACCTTCGGGCCATTGACCAGCGTCTTATTGCCTCTTCCAATCGTATTGTAATGAACGATAGGGACATGCACGACGTCCATCTGATTCTCAATGCATCGCGAATAATGTGAGTTCCATAAGTCCTCAATTTCGCTGAACACAAAGTCAGAATCAACATCGTCATAAAAGAAAGGAAATTCATCGCTTATCTTATCAGCCTCACCGTACCAAAGATAAATGATGCCATTCGCTTCTTTTACCGCATAATGCTTCACATTATACCGGCTGATATCAGCAGTAGATGCTTTTCCGTTGGCGGGTATAAATGTGCAGTGTCCATCCCGGTTAAACTCCAGACCATGGAACGGGCATTGCAGACAATCTCCCTTCATTTTGCCCTTGCTAAGCGCCGCGCCCCTGTGGGTACACTGATCCACAACGCATCCGATTTCGCCCTTGCTATTTCTAAATAGTGCAAGCTGCAAATTCAGTCTTTTTACGCCAACGATCCTATCCTGTTTTACTGCTTTTGAAGGCAATATTGCGTACCATTGATTTTCTATCACAGAATGATGACCCCCAAATTACAATCTTAATTATGAATAATCACTGCGAGAGTTGCTTCTTTTTCCGGGCAAATATTACATACAAAATTGACATAACAAAAACGGCCAGGCAAATTGCACCCGTTATTACCACGTCCATGTACTGATTAGCAAATCCGGAGGCGGATGTGTGTTTAATCAATATACCCGAATAAGCCCATATCAGTACCAAGCTATATGCGATGTCCTTAAACCGTATCGTGGTCAACACACCGATCACCATGACCACAGCAAGCACGATTATTGTCCACAGCGATTTGGACAACCCGAAACCATTCCAACCAAGGCTCACAAGCAGTGTTGTCGCATTTGCGATCGATGCAACTGTAATCCACCCAAAGTACACACTGAATGGCACCCGGATAAAGAACTTTTCTCTAAATGACAGTTCTTGCGCTTTAATGATATGCATGATGTCGATCAGACAAATGATGAGGATGGCCATTAGAACCATGGACAATGGTGTAATTTTGTAATGCCATGAAAATATCCACACTGTATTTACCAAAGAGGAAACGGAAAATACAATACTCGTTTTCCGAAGCAATCCGTCGTACTCCTTTTTATCTTTACCGCGGAACAATCCCAGTTGATAAAGCGTATAACCTGCCAGTAGTAAATAAATTAGGCCCCATATGGCAAACGTTAACCCTGCCGGAGCAAAAAGATTTGGGTAAGAATCCGATACGGCACCTGTGCCGATCCCATTGATGGGCAATATGTTTGCGAGAGCATTAACCGTTACCATCACCACAAATGTCACGACAACCAATAGTTTAACCCAAAATCCTCTTGAGTCTTTTTGCATTTGAATTCCCTCCTTTACTATTTAACCTTTTATTCCTTCCCAATATGCGTCAAATACTTTTATAGCGAAAACATTCTCCCCAGGGCCTTTTGGATACAGCAGCATGCCGTCCATCACACCCTGAATCATGCACAAGTATAAATACAATGCACTTTCAGTTGTACCTGCTTTAATCTCTCCGCTATCTATTCCTTTTGCAAAACATAGTTTCATTTTATGTGTATAAATATTGTCTTTTATGGCGATCAACTGGCTGCAAACAGTTTTTAGATGCTCATTGGGAATCAGCGGAATACTTCGCCAAAATCGAAGACGTTTATAATCGCTGAAATACTCAACAACGAAAAAGTACAAACTTTTCATGGCTTCACTGCATCTTATGTTCTATCTGAATAATCTTTTCTTCCAGACAGCCAAAATAGTGTTCTATTTCTTCACGAACCATCAACTCTATGATCTGATCCTTGCTGTTGTAATGACTGTATAAAGATGCAGTTTTTATTCCCACAGTGCTAGCCAGTTCCGATACGGAAAGGAGGTAGCCTTTTTCACAGAACAAACTATATGCTGCGTTTATAATCTCTTGCTTTTTACCCATTCTCCGCCCCCAAACTAGCGAGTACTAGTTAGCTAAACCTTACCATTATATCTTATAACATGTCAATAATTTTTAGTAATAGAATATTGTTGCAACACACGCGTTATTGGATATTAAGCAACGAATTTTAAGTGCAGCAAAGATACCGTTGGGCATACTATGCGTTCAGATTTTACTCAAAACCCAAATAGTAAGCCCCTTATTAGAAAACATGGTCGTGTCCCTGAAAGAATGTCGTCACGCCTGTCTTCGCCATCAGTTGCTGTATAGGCAATTCCCATTCGGGCCTCATTTTATCAAACTCCAAAACGCCATTCTTGCTGTATCTGCTCTTGATCATGGATGAATTAAAATCACGCGGAATATCAGAACAAAACATCCTTCATTATAATTTCGATTCTTTGAAGTATGACGATATTAAAGACGCCAAAAGCCTATATAAATAAGTTCAAAGCAAGTTAAATCTCAGTGGAAAAACCTATCTCTTTCTGGATGAAATTCAGGAAATAAAAATTGGGAGAAAGCTGTAAACAGCTTTATGAACGATTTTGATGTAGACATCTATGTGACTGGTTCTAACTCGCGAATGATGTCTTCCGAAATATCTACGTATCTTACAGGGCGGTATGCGTCGTTTCGGATATTTCCATTATCTTTTTCGGAATACCTGAGTTTTAAAGGAACCTATTCGTCCGCAGAATCCCCTCGCTCAGAACTGGCTAAGTATCTGATGATGGGAGGCTTTCCTGCATTACATCTAAGAGCCTATACGCAAAACGAAGCATAAACGATTGTGCGTGATATATATAATTCAACAATATTTACAGATATCGTTCAACGTAATCAGATCAGGAAAACTGATCAGCTTGAACGTATCGTTAAGTTCGTTTTTGATAATGTTGGCCGAACCTTTTCCGCCAACTCAA
>JAEYOE010000008.1 GCA_023412005.1 Bacillota bacterium | reverse complement strand
ATGTATGATCTTCGTATCGCTCAGAGTTAATTTGGTCGGTTAAGCGAAGCTGCTATACCCCTTTGGGGTTACAGGACTCTAAGAAGACTCATTGACATTGAAAATAAAAAGAGTCCTGTTGGCGGCGCTTGCCGCGATCTGCTTTGTATGTCTCAAACAAAAAGACTCAACATTCTTCATTGATGTATGCTGTTCGTATCGCTCAGAGTTAATTTGGTCGGTTAAGCGATGCGACTATACCCCTTTGGGGTTACAGGACTCTAAGAAGACTCATTAACATTGAAAATAAAAAGAGTCCTGTTGGCGGCGCTTGCAGCGATCTGCTTTGTATGTCTCAAACAAAAAGACTCAACACTCTTCATTAATGTATGATCTTCGTATCGCTCAGAGCTAATTTGGCCAGTTAAGCGAGGCGACTATAGCTGGCTCCGGGTTTAGGCCCAACAAAAATAAGCACCGCACGGATGCTTATCGTTTGCTTAGCCAAGCGCGTTCACCAACGCATCTTCCACCGCTTTTAAAAACGCTTTGCTCGTCGCCGTCGCGCCGGAAACCGCGTCCACCTGCAGATTCTGCGCATCCAACACCTCTTGCATGAGCGTGTCCATCGTCTCCGGCTTGGCAAGCATCTGCGGCGTCACCACGTTAATCGCGGTGATCGCATGATCCTTCACCGTCACCTCCACCGTGTTGCCGAACCTTAAAAAGCCATAGCTGCCGGTATACGTGCCGTCGCTCACAACAGCCAAATTCACATCGCCGATTTTCGCGTTCAGCGACGCATCCTTGCCGCCCATCACAAACACGATGAACGCAACCATCAGCACCACCAACACGCCGACAATGATCAGCAACGCTTTAAGCCCTCTTTTCATCCCTTTTTTAGCGGGCTGTTTTGCCCGCCTTGTTGCCCTTGTTTCCTGCTCTTGTTCAACAATCACTTGTTCTTCCATGTTTGTTTCCTTCATCGTTTATTTCACCGCCGTAATCTCCACAAGATTGCCGCCCGGGTCGTAAACGCTCGCTTCATAATAGCCGTCGCCCGTTCGCCGCGGTTCTCCCGCAATAGGATGGCCGTCATTTTTGAGGTTTTGCACAAGAGCGCGTACAGCTTCCTCGCTTTCAAGGCCAAACGCGATATGCGAAAAGCCCAGCGCCTGCTGCCCCGGCCCATCAGGAATGGTGCGCATCTGCATGATTTCCAGCCGTGCACCGCCGCTGAAGCTAAGAAAATACGATTCGAAGCAAACGCCTTCACCGCGAGGCGAAACGTATTTATCGTTGGCGGTGCCGTTAAAATACCGCACGTAAAAATCCTTCATCTCTTCCAGCCGGTTTGTCCATAGTGCAACATGCTCAATCATTTTTTTCTCCAAACAAAAAACCTTTGGCATCTAAGTTCGACACCAAAGGTGATTTCCCCTCTCTTTTACGGCTTTTTAAGGCTCCCGAATGTTGTCAATCAGCAAAGCGCCGTTGCTTTGCCGCGTTTCCACGCAAAACTCGCGCGCCGCGTACAAATTTTTGCCAACCGCATATTTAAGCGCAAACCCGCTCTGGCCGCACGCAGGCGATATGGTTTTCGTAAACGAATCAAAATCGCCGAAAAACTCCTTCAAATCGGCAAATGAAAGCCCTTCGGCAAGCGACGGCGTGAGGCAGCTGATGGCGGCTTCGGAGATGTTCGCCTTCATTGCCTCCAGCAGCGATACGCAAATATCATAAGGCTCGGTAGCCGGGCGCGGCGCACATGTGAACCACCCGAGCTCGGTGCGCCCCGGCGCCAGGCCGCCAGGGCCTTTTTCCCAGCGTGTTTTGGTCTGGCGAAATTCGCCGGTCGTCACCACCACCAGGCCGTCCGGCTCCACACCAGATTGCGCACAAATTGTGCAAAGATCGAGATTAAACGACGGCAATATATGCGCCGCGCATATGTAATGCTGTGCGTCTGTGGTTTCACCCGACGCATAAAGGCAGGGCATATCGCCGAATTTGGTAAATCCGATTTCCGCGCTTTTCACAAAAAACGGCAGCGGCGAAACAAATTTTAAGCGGCTCGTGCCCGCATGCTCCACAACGAAGCTGGAACACGCTTCGTTGTATATAAACGCCGTATGCCTTTCGCCGCTGATATAAAAATCGAAAGGCGAGATCACCCTTGGGTGCAGCTCCGTCTCCTCGTTGCGGTACACCGCATCGGGATACAGCGTTAATTCCACGATGTTGTCCGGCCACATACAAAGCTCAATCAGCCCGTCACCCGCAAACACCGCGCCTTTAGACGCGATAGACACGCGGCGCGTATACGGCAGATACACGTAATTCGTGTCGCTTTCCAGCGGCAGCATCGTTAAAAAGAACGACGAATTCGCCGCGATCGGCTGAGTCACCGCGGCCGCGCCCGTTTCTCCGGCCGGTGCCTGGTTGATGCAGATCAGCGCGTGAATTTTTGATGTGATATAAAGCAATTTGATGGTTTTGTCGTCCATAGCTCCCCCTTTGTACCATATATATATTCAAACAATACGGCGCTGATACACAATTCTAACAGCGGTGCGCGGCGCATATGATATACAAAAGGAAAACCAGCCTACAAAAGCAGACGAAGAAGACGCGTTTGCTTTTAATTTTTTGTTAAATAACGGAATAAAACGAATGGTATAAGAGAATAATATGCATCAAAATCTATGATAAGGGGTTAGGAACATGGAAAACGAAACAGGACTGCATAGCTTTGATATTGCTCTGAGAACCGGCTGGAAAGACGATGAAAAGCTGATGCTGTGGGACGAAGTCAAAAAAGCGCAGAAGATCGGAGCGCCGCTCAAACGCGTTTTTGAAACCGTTGCATTAAAGACCGGACGCAAGCCCAACAGCGTGAGAAACTACTATTATATGAAGGTGAAGGAAACGGGAGAAATTGAACAAAAGCCCTCCTCGTTTACGCCCTTCTCTAAGGAAGAAATCTACACGCTGCTAAAAACGCTGCTCGGCGCGGGTGCCAAGGGTGAATCCGTCAGAGGCGCGAGCCTGCGGCTGGCCGATGGTGACAAAACGCTGATGCTGCGCTATCAGAACAAGTATCGCAGCCTGATCAAGAACGGCCGTCCGCTTGTTGAAAAAGTGATGTCAGACATGGATGATATCGGCGAAAAATACTTTAATCCGTACGATATGCCCAAAATGACGGCACCGGCAGGCAAGGAAAGCAAATACATACCCGAAAGCGTCATCAAGGCCCTGATTGCCTGCGACGTGGATGTGAAGAGTTTCTTCAAAGGGCTGGCGAAAATGGCGGGTTTGGCTGTTATTAAGGTTCACGCCGAGGAAGAGATGGGCCAGCTGCTGCTGCAAAGCGAATCCATGAAAAAGGAAAACGCGGCATTGCACAGCCGATTGAAGAAAGAGATCGAAAAAAGCCACAAAGCCGCATCACTTTTTGAGCAGCTGATGAACTTGAAAACGAAAACCATTGAAGCCAAAGACCTCGAGAGCCTCACGGCGCTGGGCGAGTGGCTCAAGGAAGACCTGCGCGGCAGCGCGGATGCTCTGTAAATCCATACTCAGGCGTCTGCGCTGGTCGCAGACGCCTGAGATAGTCCTATAAAATTCGCGCTGAATTTGAATTATTATGTCGCTTTATCTCCATTTTTCGAATATTATTCAATTTCCTAAGAAATTTATTTAATTTTGTCTTGAACTGCTTTTTATTTCATTGTCAAACCAACATAGCCGTGATAATATACTAACAAATATTTCTTTTGGAGGTACTGTTCGACACAAAACGTCATTTTTTTCAGGGTGAGGATTGGTTAACAAACAACATTCGAAAGGAGCCAAATCAATGGATCGAAAAATTAAACTTCTGATCATCGAAGACAATGTCCAGCTTAATGAAATGCTCACCAAGTATTTCAGCACAAAGAATGACGTAGAGGTAGTGGGGTCATGCAATAATGCGGTAGAAGCAGTCGGCTTAATTAAAGAAGTGGCGCCGGACGCCCTCATAGTCGACATGATCATGCCGGAAGCGGATGGGCTTTCTTTGCTCGAGAGGTTAAATACTTCCGAGTTTGAAACAATGCCCGCCATTATCGTTGTCTCGGCCGTTGGCAACGAGAAGCTCATAAAACTGGCCTGTGATCTGGGGGCAAAATATTACATGATAAAACCGTTTAACAAGGACATCCTTTACAAACGGATTCAGGACATGTTCGGCAACAGGGTGATTGCCACCCGCCGCACGCCGACACCCGTCCGGTCAAGAACCCTGGATGAAAAAATCACTGCTGTTTTTCTGTCGATCGGTATTCCCGCCCATATCAAAGGGTATCATTTCCTCCGCGAGGCCATCAAAATGGTCGTTAAAAATCCGGATCTGATCAACTCAATCACAAAGAAGCTGTATCCCGGCATTGCGGAGCCGTTTGATACGAGCGCCAGCAAGGTGGAGCGCGCGATTCGTCATGCCATTGAGGTGGCTTGGTCGCGCGGGAAAATCGAGAACATCAACAACTTCATCGGGTACAACATTTACACCAACAAGGATAAGCCGACCAACGGCGAGTTTATCGCGCTGATGGCGGATAAGCTCATCATGGACAGGAGCGCCTAGGAAGCAAAAAACCCGCACGTTCAAAAACACAGCGTGCGGTTTTTTATTTTTGGGTAATCTGCAATAGATTCTGACCGGAGTGGAAAACTCACACCGTCAAAAATCTTAAGCATTCTTACATAACAATAAAAAAGTTTTCTGTATCCCGTAGGGATATACTCTCTCTGTTCGATATTTACAGAAATTCAAGAACGTTATCGCGGCAAACGCCGCCAACAGTATTCTTTTTTATCAAACAGTACAACATTGCATAATTCGCAAAGTTAATAACAAGAGATTCGGCGCTGACATTCATCGGAGATTTTAAACACTGTGCTGACCGATACAATTTTTTCGCGGCAAACGCCGCCAATAGGGTTCTTTTCTTCAATATCTTTGCGCGTTTCTCAAATTCACACGATTCAAAAAAGTATTCTTGTACCCCACAGGGGTATACTATGCAATTCTGAAAGACATTCAAAGTATGAGCCTTGAGCATCAGCACAAACCCGATGCCATTGACTATTGTCCCTTTTACGGATAGAATAAAGAGACTTGCATAGAGGGGTTGGGGCAATTTTTCACTAAAAGGTGGGTATGCGTATGCATCAATCTGTCAATGTGGCCTCTAATGCAAAAATGATCGAAGTATTAAAGGCTGAGTTTATCGGCGAATCGGCCGATGTTCTGAGAGCCTCGCTCTCTCCCGGCGGACGGGGAGAGCTTAAAGACGCTCTGGGGGGTGCGGTGCTGCTTGCCTATGTGCTCGCCCGCCGCTGCGGCATTTCCTTCAGCGAGCTCGATGAGGATGTTGTCAGTAAAGCCGAATCGGGCATCACCGGCGGACACACACTGGAAACAGGATACGGTGATCTGTCCCTCGTAAAAAAACATTTTGAAGGCGGTAATTCAAGGGGATTTGGACAGGATAAAAAAAGACGATTATAGCGCCGCGGCGGTTGTGTTTTTTCTCGCCGCTGTTTTGATATTGATGTCGATGTATTTGCCGATAGTCGCCGTGGCAGCCGTTTTCGTGCTGGGTTACGCAGTGGCCATGTGGGGCCCGGTTGGCATTGTGATCACGGTTATGAGCTTTGCGGCAGGCTGCCTGCTGGATGTAAAGCTTACGGCATTTTTAGCGGCCGCCTTTATCCCAACGGCTTTGGCGGCAGGTTTAACCGTTAAAAAGCAGCTGCGCATGCGCACCGGCGTACAGATAACCGCCGGAGCCGCACTGATTGGGCTCTCGGCGGCGCTTTGCGTGCTGTGGCTGTTTACCGGCCTTGGCCCGATCGATTATATTGTGAGCCGCTTCGGTGTTTTCCTTGATACGCTCGGCGGCGGTGCTGTTAAGCTTTTGTATCAGTCTGTACGGCTGATCGATATAGTGATGGGATCTGTTTCGCAGGCAGCGGTCTACGCGGCACCGGTATCTGAAGCCGTTGCATTCATGCAGGACACGCTGCGCGAAGCGCTGAATTATTTCCTCGTCGGCGGAATGCTCTGCTTTACGCTGCTGATGGGCCTGCTGGGTTTTGTGATCACAAGCGCATTCGTCAAGAAAAAACGCAGCGTGGTTGCCATCGCATCGTTTGACACGTGGTCTTTGCCGCCAAAATTCTGGCTGGCCTACCTGCTTTCCTATCTGTTTGCGATTGCCGGTGTCAGTGCCGATTGGCCGTCCTTTGAAGTTGCCGCGCAAACAATTGCTGACGTTTACGGATTTGTGTTTACCGTTCAGGCGTTGAGCTTGCTCGATTATTTTTATAAGAAAAAGAAAATGACCACGGCGGTGCGGGTGCTGCTGCACGTGGTGATAACACTGTTTTTGGGCTTTGTTCTCGTTTGGGTGGGTCTGTTTGAAAACATGGCAAGCTTGCGCAAAAGGATGGACAATCAAGGCGGTACCGTGTTATGAAAAACAAAATTCGTTTTTTTACAATCGACTTTCTCTGGCTGATGCTGGCGCTTGGCTTTGCCTGTGTGTTCGCTTTTCTGCACAGTTTCGTGCTGGGCGCCCTCACCGCTGCGGGCAGCCTTGTGGCGGCCGCAGCCTATTTGTACTTTGTCGTTTACCGAAAAGTGCAGTGGCAGCGTCTTGTCATCAAAATATTGTTTGATCAGGAAGAACTGCCGACTTATTTAAACACGATGGCCATTCCCACCGTATTGACATCTCCTACCGGCCATATTAAATGGGCTAATCTGGCGTTTCGCAGCATCACAGGGTTTGGCGCTCTTCGCAATTTGAATAAAATGATTGCGGGCATCAGCATTCCCGACAAGGATAAAAAAATTCTGATCGGCGGCAAACCGTATAAAAAAGAGCTGGCCACTGTTCGTCTCGGCAGCCGCGAATACCTGCTGCACCGCCTTGTTGACATTGAAAACACCGTGGAAGCCAAAAAGCTCTATCAAAGCTTTCTGCCTGTTGTGTGCCTGATACTGATTGACAACTACGAAGAGCTGTCAGCCAAGCTGTCGCAGTCGGAGCTTTCCGAAGTGGTGGCATCGGTAGAGCGGCGATTGTCCACGCTGGCCGAAAATCTCTCGGCTCATTTCCAGCGCACGGACCGCGGACGGTATGTGTGTATATTTGAACGACGCTTCTTATCAACACTGCGCGCGAGTAAATTCTCGATTCTGGATGATGTCCGCCAGATTAGTCTTAAGATGTCTCCCACGCTCTCCATTGCTCTGGGTGTGGGCGAATCGCCGGAGCAGTCGGGCGAGTATGCGGGCAAAGCGATGGATCTGGCACTGGGGCGCGGCGGCGACCAAGCCGTGATTAAGCAAGGTGATCATTTTGTGTTTTTCGGCGGCACCGCAAAAACGGGCTTCCGCCGCAGCAAGGTGAAAGCCCGTATGATCAGCCACGCACTGCACAATTTGATGGAGCAGTGCAGCGACGTGTATGTGATGGGGCATGAAGGGCCGGATCTTGATAGCATGGGGGCGGCGCTCGGCATATGCGCCTGCGCGCGCCATGTGAACAAGAAGGCGTACATCGTGATGGACAACCCCAACCCGTCCATTGATCTTCTGCTCGACAAGCTCAAAACCATTGATGCTTACGCATCGACACTGGTGACTGGGCAGGATGCGGCCATGCGTATCAGTGCCACGAGCATGCTCGTGATTGTGGACACGCAGCTTGCCGCTTTTACCATTTCGCCGGGGCTGCTGGAAATGGCGGATACCGTGGTGGTTATTGACCATCACATACGCGGCACCTCCACGATTGACAAAGCCACATTATATTACCACGACCCGTACGCATCGTCGGCTTGTGAGCTTGTAACAGAAATGATGCAGTACTTCGATGACGATTTGAAGCCGCTGCCGATTGATCTGGAAGCGCTGCTGTGCGGCATCACGCTGGATACCAAAGGGTACACGTTTAACACGGGCGTGCGTACGTTTGAAGCAGCCTCGTACCTTCGCCGCCAAGGTGCTGACACCACCGTCACACGGCTGTTGGTGCAGGACGACCTGAAAACGTACACAGCCAAGACGGATATTGTGCGCAAAGCGGAGATCATTGAAAACGGGTTTGCGGTGGCGGCCTGTCCCGAAGGTATCGACAAAGCGTCGTTGATTGCGGCGCAGGCGGCCGATTCGCTGTTAACCATTCGCGGTGTCAAAGCCTCGTTTGTACTCAGCCACGTGGAAGGCAATGTGCTGATCAGCGGCCGGTCTCTCGGAGATGTGAACGTGCAGCTGATACTCGAAAGCCTCGGCGGCGGCGGCCACGCCACGATTGCTGCGGTGAAGCTGGAAAATACGGATATGGATACAGCCATCAAACGGCTCAAAATGGCGATCAATAAATATGTGAAAGAGGTAAAATAACATGAAGGTTATACTGATTAAAGACATAAAAGGCACCGGATATGCCGGAGATATTATCAACGTGAGCGATGGCTACGCGAGAAACTTTCTTTTTCCGAAGGGCCTTGCGAAGGAGGCCTCGGCACAGAACTTAAACATTGCCAAGCAGCAGCAGCAGGCCAACGAAAAGCGCCGCATGCTCGAGCGGCTCTCTGCCGAAGAAGCGGCCAAGCGGCTGAGCGGCTTAAAAGTTATTGTGAAAGCCAAGTGCGGTGAAAACGGCCGTCTGTTCGGATCGATCACATCCAAAGAAATTTCCGATGCGATACTTGATCAGCACGGCATCGAGATTGAGAAGAAGCGCATTGTGATGGACGATCATATCAAGGACCTTGGAGAGACCAAGCTGATGATCAAGGTGTTCTCAGGCATTTCCGCCGACATCATTGTCAGCGTTGAAGCGGCAGAATAGAATGCATGAGGGAGCAAATTGATGCTATCGCTGAGAAAGCCCAGTAGCGGTCATTCTGAACTCGTGTAGCGTAGTAACTACGAAGTGGAAAAGAATCTGTCTCAACAAATCCTGGTCCACTACGTAGTCGTCGCTTCGCTTCTCAGGATGACAAAAATAGTTGCTTTACATTGCTATGACAATACTGAGGTTTTCAAAATGAGATCAATTGCTATATCGAATTAGTCTATTAACTTGTATTGTTAAAAGCAACTCAATCGGTCTTCAATCCACCATGTGGTGGACGTCATGGTACAATATCACCATGAGCGACGGATAATGTGATAGGGCAATTAATCGGGTTAACAGTTTTTCATGACAGAGGTACAGCGCAGGGACGGCATCCCCGTAAGTAAACAAATGCACTGATATGATTTCGTGAGGGGTAAAATGGAGCAGGTTGAAACGGCGGGCTATGTGCCGCCAAACAATCAGGAAGCGGAGCGCAGCGTTCTCGGGAGCATGTTTTTAGACTCGAGGGCTGTTTTCACTGCGATTGAACGGCTTCATGCAACCGACTTTTATTCACACCGTCATCAGCAGATATTTGACGCGATGTGCGAGCTGTGCGAAACGGGAACGCCGATTGACACCATTACTGTGGTAGACAGGCTGGAACGCAAGGGCCAGCTTGGCGGCGCTGACGACACGCTCTACATCGCAGACCTTTCGAGCAGTGTGCCGAGCGCTTCGAGCGTCGGCTACTACATCGACATCGTTGAACAAAAATCGGTGCTGCGCGCGCTCATCGCCGCCGGGCAGACGATTATACAGGATGCCACGGGGTCGGAAGAAGAAGTGGCGGATATCGTAAACCGCGCGGGCGATTTGATCTACAAAATCGCGGTGAAGCGCGAGCGCGACTCGCTGACACATATCAAGCAGGCGCTGCTTGAAGGGTATACGTCCATCAGCGAATCGATGAACAGCAAAACGGGCATTATCGGCATTCCCACCGGCTTTAAACAGCTGGATAAAATGCTCTCTGGTCTTCAAAAATCACAGCTCATCGTGGTGGCGGGGCGCCCCGGCATGGGTAAAACGAGCTTCGCGATCAACATTGCGCAGCACGCCGCAGTGGAGCTGAATGTGCCGGTGGCCATCTTTTCTCTGGAAATGTCGCGCGAGCAGCTCGCCATGCGCATGATGTGCAGCGAAGCGCTGGTAGACAGCCAAAAAACGCGTGTGGGCGGGTTAACGCCGGATGATTACGACAGGCTGGCCGATGCCGTGGATGTGCTGGCCAAAGCACCGATCTATATTGACGACTCGCCGATGATTACGGTGATGGAGATGCTCGCCAAGGCACGGCGGCTTAAAAAAGAAAAAGATCTCGGGCTGGTCGTGATTGACTATCTGCAGTTGATGTCCGGCAAGGATCGGCGTGAGAACCGCCAGCAGGAAATTTCGAACATGACGCGCAGCCTTAAGATAATGGCCAAAGAGGTGGGCTTGCCGGTGATTATACTCTCACAGCTGAGCCGTGCCAGTGAAAAGCGCGATTCCAAGCGCCCGCTGTTGTCCGACCTTCGCGAATCGGGCAGTATTGAGCAGGATGCCGACGTGGTTATCTTCCTCCATCGCGAAAATTATTACAATAAAGAAGCGGACAACGTGTCTCAAATCATTATCGCCAAGCAGAGAAGCGGGCCGACAGGCGAAGTCAATGTCGGGTGGCGCGGCGACCAAACGCGCTTTGCGGAGCTGTCGAACCAGACAGAAGCGGCACCGTTTTAATACGTGTCATTTTGAGCGAGCGATAGCGAGTCGAAAAATCCCATGACAAAGCGCTTTGACCTTGGGATTTCAGTCCACTTCGTAGTCGACATGCTTGGAATCATTAAATGGTTCTTCTACCGGCTGAATGGCCGGTTTTATTATTCAATAACAAAATCGCAGTCTGACAATTTGTCGTAATATGCCGCCGCCGGGCTGTAGTCTTCAATGGGATTGTTATTTAGATGCAATTGACTGAGCGCCGTCATACCTGAGAGCGAATCAATCTTTTCTATTTTGTTATCATTAAGAAACAACATATGGATACCTGTTAAGTTTTTAAGAGGACTTATATCGATGATCTCGTTGTCAGACAGATACAGCGTACTCATGTGCTCGACATCCGCAAGTGCCGAAATATCGGCAACACGGTTATCTGCCAGATTCAAGTCAGCCAAGTCTATCAGGCCGGATATCGCGTTGATATCGCGAATCTGATTGTTTTTCAGATTCAAAGAGGTCAGATGCACCAGCTTGCTCAGTGGGCCGATATCGCCGATGGTGTTGCCGCTCAGAGACAGACTCATCAGTGACCGCATTCCCGACAATGGGCTAATATCGCTGATCTTGTTGCCGTCCAGCGTCAGGCTCGTCAGATATTTGAGCCCCGACAAACCCGAGATATCGGCTATTTGGTTGTTGCTCAGTGCCAGCGCCGATACCTTCAGCTCGTCCAGTGCAGTGATATCGCTGATTTTATTATCGCTCAAATCCAGATACTTTAAGCTTGCATGGCCGGATAAGGCGCTTAGGTCACTGATGTTGTTCTTATTCAGGTATAAGCTTTCCAGTCGGGTTAGCCCGGCCAGCCCGCTGATATCGCTGATGTGGTTGTTATTTAGATCGAGATAGAGCATATCTTTAGAATCAGCGATTGCGCTGATATCGCTGACCCGATTACCGCCAAGATACAGCTCCTTAAGCTTTGTGTGGTTTGCCAAAGCACTGATATCGCTGACCTGATTGGCGTCCAAATATAGCTGCTCCAGCTCTTTAAGATTCGTCAACGCGTTGATATCACTCACCTGATTGTTGCTTAAACACAGCTGCTTAAGCTGCGTCATTCCGGCGAGCGCGCTGATATCGTCAATCCGGTTCCAATCCAAAGTCAAACTTTCGATATTCTTAAAATAAGCCAGCGCTTTGACGCTGCGAATGTCTTTATTGCTCAAGCTTAGCTGTGTGACGCTTTGTGCATCTTGCGCTGTCAGCGCACGGTCGTTGATACCGAGCTGTTCTCTCACGGCAGCCTCCAGATTGGCATCGTCAAAAACAATGGCCTCAGCCGTGGCAAGCGCCGGATAGGGGCCTTTCGGTTCGTTGGAGGGGGCGATTTCATGAAACAGGCAAATCGCAGCCGCCGACACCGCAATCAAAACAGTAATGGCTGAAATAACCCATACAAATCGATTTCGTACCTTCCGGTTTTTCTCCGATGTTTTTTCTGACATTTTAAAAATCCTTAAACGTCAAATTGCCTGCGATATCGTTAAGAACGCTGTAATCCTCCGATTTGTTGTCGGTTAAATACAAGTTTTCAAGGTGCGTCAGTTTTGAGATCGGGGCAAAATTGCTGATTTGGTTATGATCCAGCTCGAGCCATTCGAGCCTTGTTAATTCTGAAAGCACACGGATATCCGTGATTTCATTTTGACTCAAGCCGAGCCATGTGAGCTTTGTCAAGCCCGCGAGAGCGCTTAAATCGCCGATATGGTTGGCGTTGAGCACCAACGCCTCAAGATCGGTCATCCCCTTAATGGCGCTAATATCACTGATATCATTATCACCTAAATCAAGCGATGTCATTTCGCTCATCCCCATCAGAGCACTGATATCTTGAATGTTGTTGGCTGACAGTTGCAGATACGTGAGGCTATCAAGCCCCGATAAAACGCTTATATCGCTGATTTTGTTATATGATAAGCTTATCGATTCAAGCTTTTTCATATTGCCCAGCACAGTGATATCACTGATTTGGTTGTTCGACAAAGTCAGATACACGAGATTCTCCAGCCCTTGAAGCTTGCTCACTTCGCTTATGTGGTTATTGCTCAGCAGCAGATCGGTTAAATTCTTAAGCTCCGACAAAGCGCCGATATCGTCGATATTGTTGTCCGACAAATCTAAACGCTGCAGGCTGTCTATCCCTCTCAATGCGCTGATATCTTGAATACTACAGTTGTACATATACAATTCAATAAGCTTGTTCAGCCCTGATAGCGCCTTGATGCTGCTGATATTGTTGTTTGAAATGTCTAAATATTCGAGTTTCTCGAGCCCTTCCAAAGCACCGATATCGCTGATATGATTTGATGACAAATACAGCGTCGTCAGGTTTTCAAAGCTTGCCAGCGCACTGATATCCGAAATGTTTTTTTCTCTTAAATTAAGTTCTGTAATACCTTCGGCATCCTTAAGCGTAATCTTGCCGGAGTAAATACCCAGTGCCTCGCGAACAGCCGATTCCAGATTTTCATCCTCAAAGGAGATGAGTGTCTCTTCTTCAACAGGCAGCTCTGTCTCCTCAAAATCCGGCGGTGCTGTCTCCTCTTGTTCGATCTTGCCGTTATTATCAGCCCGGTCTGACAAAGTGTCTTTTGGCTGTGTCAGCAAAATCACGCCCAAAGCCGCCGCAACCAGCGTCATGCAGCCGGCAACGATCCACGGAACAATAACACTCGCTCTGCGCTTTCCGGATACAGGTTGAATTTGAGGCATCGCCGCGTTATACGCAGCCATATTTGCCTGCACTTTTGCAGGCTGCTGGGCAGGCTGATTGATTTGGCTGCCGCAGCTGATACAGTATACGCTGTCGTCGGTGTTTTTTACGCCGCATTTTGAACAAAACATATTTTCGCATTCCTTTCGTATTCTTATTTATGTCTTATTTAGGTATTAAATATTAATATTTTGATATATGGTCATATTTTAATTATATTGATATCTATGCCCACGTCAATCTTGATCCTTTGTGATGGCTTCTGAGCAACGTATCGGTGTTAATCTGCAATGAGCAGATTAGACATCTGTATATGGTTCACAGGCTTTATTTTGCACAATCTATATTTACATTTGTAGTTATATCATGTATACTCTATGCAATATGAGTAAAGGATTCCAATTCATATGAGCGAAAACGCAAGCACCCCCTCAAAGCTTAAGCCCCCATTGAGAAAACGCAAAAAGAAAACGTCAGTTTCATTGCTGATCATCATCGATATCGTATTTGCCGCCTTAATCGTGCTCGTCTTTTATCTGACGACATATGTTTGGCATGGCGAAACAAAGCCGCAGCCACTTACAACGCAAAGCGCGGCTCCCGTCGTTTCCGATTCATCTGTGACACCCGCAGTGATCACCGAATCATCATCGCCCACAACAAGCGGTGAAGCCACTGCTGCGCCCGAGCCCCTCACACTGCGCAAAAAATTCGCCGACAAGTTCACCGGCGGTGACGTTCAGCAGACGGCCAAATCGTACAAAAGCGCGAATATCAGCGTGTCGATTGATACGGTAGAGGAGAACGGCGTCGTCTATTTTCTCGCGGATATCTACGTGGCCGATATCAAATTTTTCAAAACGGCATTCGCAAAAAGGCCTGACGTGCTGGGTTATATTGAACCGACCGATAAAATTGCGCAAGAAGTGGGCGCGGTGCTCGCGATCAACGGGGATAACTGCCTCGACAACAAAGGCCTCATCGTTCGCAATGCCAATCTGTACCCTTTGGAAAATACAGAAGCGGATTTGCTTGTGATGTATCAGGACGGCACGATGGTCACGCTCTCTGCCGAGGACGCTGACAAAGACACACTCATTGCGCAAGCACCGTATCAAATTTGGGCCTTCGGGCCGATGCTGCTTAAAGACGGACAGGTTATGACGGAATTCACCTCACCGCAGCATATTTCGGGCAGTACAAACAACCCGAGAACAGCGGTCGGGTATTATGAGCCGGGGCATTACTGCTTTTTGGTGGTAGACGGCAGGCAGGAGGGGTATTCGTACCCCGGCATGAGCTGCGCGCAGATGTCCGAACTCTTTTATCGTCTTGGCTGCAAAGCCGCTTACAACCTTGACGGCGGCAAAACCTCCGAAATGGCGTTCATGGGCAAGCTTTATAACAAGCCGGTGGGCGGCGGCCGCAGCGTCAGCGACATTTTGTACATTGCCGATGAATAAAGGAAAATTAATTATGATAAAGAGACTGATACCACATATTTGCATTATCTTTTCACTGGCAGCGCTCACGTTTTTGGTGCTGGCCCAATTCAACCCGATATGGAGCAAGCCGTTTGTTCAGGTTGTTGTGGCGGTGGCTTGTATTTCGTCCATCACCGCCGCCGCTTTTCTGATTGCGGATAACAGAAGGCATCTTAAGCAAAAATGAAAGAAGCGCGTATCCTGATCGCGCTTCTTTCAATATATATAAATTGCTGGCTGCCTTTTTAATGACTGCCTTGTTAACTGATTTTTATTATACAGAATAATTGTGAACAATATATTAATACGAGGTTGACTTTTTGTAAATACCTCTAAATTTCTTTGGCCATAATCAAGCGGTCTTCGCCTTCGCCGTATTCATCCTTGGCGCTGTCTACCACGGTAAACCCAAGTTTCTCACGGTACACGGAGAGCGCGGTAAAGTTCGCGGGGTCCACCGTCAGCGTCACCTTGGTGATGCCATATTCTTTTAAGCCGTCCAGAGCGTACTCAAGCAGCGCTGTGCCCACGTTCTGGCCTTTGAAATCCGGCAGCACTGCCACACTCATCAGGTAGGCATTCTCGGGATTGTTCATGTCGGCCATAAAATAGGCACATGCCACCGGCGTGCCTTCCTCGTCCACCGCGGCATACACCTTGCCGTAACGCAGCAACGGCACCACCACGTATTCGTTCAGCGCACCGTCGCCGAATGCTTCCTGTTCAATATCCAAAATACTGCCGACGATGTTCACGTCCGGCTTTTCCAACACAGTAAATGTCAGTGTCATTTATGTCTCCTCCGTAAAATCAATGCTATTTGAATACCTCTGAGAGCTGCCGCACGCTTGCATACTCGGCGGCATACGCCTCGCGCCCCGTTCGCTCGCACTTGCCCATTAATGAATCGGCCTGAAAGCTGAACGCCTCATTATCACTGACGATAATATGATCAACCAGCTCAATGCCGAGCACACCCAGCGCATTAAGCACTCTCTGCGTGGTTTCGATATCCGCTTTCGAGGGCATCACGCTGCCGCCCGGGTGGTTGTGCGCAATCACGCATTTCACGGCATGATGCCGCAGCGCTTTTGCCGCCAGCCTGCCGATATACACCGGCGATTCGTTCGCGCTGCCTTCGCTGAGCCGCTCAAAATGAATCACGCGGTTTTGCGTGCCCAGCCAAATCACGTAAAACTGCTCATACGGTTTTCCGAAGAGCAGCGTTCTTGCAAAGCCGCACGCATCTGCGATAGAACGCAGGGCCGGCTTTTTGCCGAGTTTGCTATGCTCG
This sequence comes from Bacillota bacterium, assembly GCA_023412005.1. Classification (GTDB taxonomy): domain Bacteria; phylum Bacillota; class Clostridia; order Christensenellales; family SZUA-584; genus SZUA-584. Next base: position 25,595 of record JAEYOE010000008.1, on the reverse strand, counting down.
TACGCACGAAACATGTCGGGTATCATGGCGAGAAACGCTGCGGCCTTGGGACCCATGCCGTTTACGCGTTCCAAATCCTTCGGGTCTGCCTCCAGCACGGCTGCCAGCGAACCGAAGGTATTGATCAGCGCATGGGCAATGGCGTTTGTATCCACGCGCGGCAGCGCATAAAACAGCACAAATTCCAATATCTCGTGCTCTTCAAAGCTTTCCAGCCCTTCGCTTAAAAACCGGCTTGTGAGCCTCTGCCTGTGTCCTTCGTGCATAGGCCTTCAGCTTCCGCAGCCCTTGCAGCTGCTGCAGTTGCCGCCGCTGCATCCGCCGCCGCTCTTGCCGCCGAAATAGCATTTGCCCTGATAATACCGGGCGGTATGGAGCGACGCGCACTTGGGGCAAGGCGGCTTTTTGTCCGCCGTGGTCAGCTCCTCAAACACATTCTTGCATTCTTCACAGATGTATTTCAGCAAAGGCATAGCCAAGGGTTCCTTTCGTTAAAGCATCTTCCTGCGCCATAAAATATACATTGTTAACGCCGCGCCAGCAACGGAGAAGCCCGCCAGCACCCAAAACCCGATGCCCGAGTTTTGAAACGGCACCGGTACGTTCATGCCCCATAGGCTCGCGATCAGTGTGGGCACCGCGATGATAATTGTGACGGCCGTTAAGAATTTCATGACGTTGTTAAGGCTGTTCGAAATCATTGAGGCAAACGCGCTCATCGTACCCGTTAAAATATCGCGGTAAATCGTGGACATCTCCATCGCCTGCTTGTTTTCAATAATAACGTCTTCGAGAAGATCGGTATCCTCCGGATACTGCTTAATCATGCCGGGCTTTAGCAGCTTTTCGAGCACCGCCTCGTTAGATTTTAACGACGTGGAAAAGAACACCAGCGATTTTTCAAGCTTGAGCATGCCCATCAGCTCGCTGTTGCGCATGTTTTTACGCAGCGCGTTTTCCACCTGTGTGGTCGCTTTGTCGATCTGGCGAAGGTATTGCAAAAACTTTGTACTGGATTTAAACAAAAGCTGCAGGATAAACCGCGTTTTTTTGCATGTGTCAAACAAACGCACGCGGCTTTCCAAAAAGTCGTCAATGATCGTGGTTTCTTCGAGGCAAACGGTAATCACCGCTTTGTCCATAAGCAAAATTCCGAGCGGAATTGTGTTGTACATGAACGATGTGCCCTCGGGCTGCACCACGGGAATGTCCACGAGAATCAGCGCCTGATCGTCATCTCTTTCCAGACGCGGTGTTTCCTCTTCGTCGAGCGCGGCCTGCAGCAAATCAAGCTGCGCGCCTGTTTCGCAGCATACCCTGTCGAGCTCGTCGCGCGTGGGGTTTAAAAGATGAATCCAAACGCCGTCACCCGCTGTGTCCTGCTCTGTGAGTATACCGTTTATTGTTTTTTTATACTGTATCATTGGCAAGCACCGCCTTTCTTAGCGCAGCGTGCCTCTATGCCTGCCAGCCGGTATGCACGCCGCGAAAATATGTGTGTTTTAATGTAGGGTCCGCGTCCACGCATACCACCTCCTAAAAATCATCTTCACTACCGGGTGAACCCTTGAGTGAAAGGCCATTATTCATTATAACACGACAACCGAATAAATCAATCTTAAGACTTAACGAACCTTGAATGCTCTGCCATTTGACTATCCACTGATTCGCCCTTATAATCCATGTATGGCGGCGGGTCTGTGGTTGAAAGTCGATGCCAGTCGCGGGCGAAACGACCCACGTAAGCAGGCAAAGCCCTGTGAGCATGGCGCGGTTTAGGAGTCAGCCCGGCCGGGAGTTTTCCCGAGAGGCAAAGTCGTGGGGAGGCCAAAGAGCCTTATGAGCAAAATGCCCAGCCGGCGGATGTGGGGGCAAAGACCAGGTCAGCCGCCGCCAATCTTTTTTACAGAATGGTTTTCAAATCGGTTCGCGTTTCATTTAGATCAGCGATCCTTTTTTTATACTTGATTTATCGTCTTATTACCGTTTACCATCAGCCCGAAAAGCAAACGATTGTTATAACTTGGCGCAGCTAATTAAACACAAAACACATTATCTGTCTTTTTACCGCCGTCGTGCATGTCAGCACGACATAACGACAGAGGGGCATCAGTTTACTTTTCAATAGTCGTACTACTCTTCTGTGCGCTTCAGACCGCCGACCAATTGACCATCAATAATAGCAACAACTGTACTGTGTTGTAAAAAATATGTTGACATTTATCTCCTCTAACACTACAATTGTAAGTATCAATTTACCGCTATAGGGTTATCATGCGAAAAGAGGCTGATTCATGAAAAGATCATTATCCAAGCCCGAATGGGCACTGATGGAAACGCTCTGGGCAAAGCCAGACCTCACGATGTCCGGCATCGTCAGCGCCATGGGTGAAACGTTCGACTGGAAATACAACACGTATGTGACCTACGTGAAGCGCATGAGCGACAAAGGGCTCATCGGCTATAAGCGCATCGGGCGAGACAACTTTTATTACCCGCTGGCCCAAAAGGACGAGTGCTTCATGGAGGAGAGCCGCCACATACTCGATAAGTTTCCGCGCCGCTCCGCCAAAGACCTGCTCGTTTACATGATACGCGACAGCGAGCTGACGGAGAACGACCGCGATGAGCTCAAAGCGCTGCTTGATCAGCTCAACAAAGAAGGTGGGCAGCGATGACGGGGATTATAAACACGCTGCTGGAAATCACCGTTTATTCGGCTGTGCTATTTGCGGCGATACTCATTTTCCAGCGGCTGTTCCGCCGCCGCATTTCCGCCGCGATGCACTTGACGGTATGGGCGCTGCTGATACTGCGCCTGATCGTGCCCGTCACGGTGGAGAGCGGGTGGCACCTGTTCACGGTGCCGCAGCAAGCAGTTCAAACGGAGCAGGCACAAGCTATCCCGGAAACCGATACAGACGAAACACCCGACATCTCGTCCGCTATTCAGCCGTTATCGAACAAGGACATCGTTCCTTCTCAACAACAGCTTGAGACAGAATCCATTGCAGAACAAAGCGTCACATCTATCTCGGTAAAGCCTTTCGATTGGCAGACGATCATCGTCATGGTTTGGGCGGCGGGTGCACTTGGTTTTTTGATGTATACCGCGTTTCGCTGGCTCCAGCTTTGCCGCAGACTCAAGCGCGGCAGCCTTCAGACCCCCGCTTTTGTGCGGGACATGGTGAAAACCGAAAGAAGAAGTTTGCGTATCCGCCGCGATATTCGCATAGCCGTACAAAGCTGGCTCGTTTCGCCCGCGCTGTCCGCATCTCTAAAACCCGTTCTGCTGCTGCCCGCCTCCATGCTGCAAGAAACCGAAGTTCTGCGCTTTGGCATACGCCACGAACTCACGCATTACAAGCGCAAGGACCATCTTTTAAGTCTGCTACTTTTATTACTGCGCTGCGTGTATTGGTTTAACCCGGTTGTCTGGCTCGCGTTTCGCCGCATGCAGGCCGATATGGAAGCGGCTTGCGATGCCGCCGTAACGAACCGCATGGCCGAGACAGAGCGTACACGATACATCCACACGATGATTGATATGGGGCTCAGTGCCAAGCAGCCGCTGTATGCGCTGGGAATGGGTGTGAGCAACGGGCGCAAGACGCTCGAAAAACGCGTGCGGGGCATGTTCATGACAAAACGCACAGGGCTCACAGCCAGAATGGCGGCGGCAGGGCTGGCGCTGTTGATGCTTTTTGCGTGCTTCACCACAGCGTGCCAGCCGACACCTGAGAAACCGATAGTCGTCAACAAAAACGAGGGCGTTCTTGAAGCAGCAGTGGGAGCCACGCCCGCACCGGCGGAGAAGTATAAAGCGCCGGAGACTTTCACAATGGAACCGTTTACTGCGGGAGACAAGCTGACCGTCAATGTGGATGCGACGGTCACAATCCCCGATGTGGACGCGTTTCCGGTTTATGAGTTTATTCCCGCTGTTTACACTCAGGCGCAAATAGACGCTGTGGCGGACTATTTCTATAAAGGAGAGACGCTTTATAACAAAGATCATAAAATGACCAAATCCGAGATTGAACAGCAAATCGTTGAGCTTAAGAAAACAAAGCAAGAAATTTTAGACGACGCCACCAACAAGGAAGGATACCCCAAATATGATATGTCCGCCGACGATGTACAAGCCGATATCGACATGCTGGAAAAAGACATTCAAGATGCGCCCGAGACAAGCAATGTAACGGTATGGGATCGGAAATTATTATCCGGGGATAATGGAGACGCTGTTTATAAAGGATTTTATGTGGCGCCTGATTTGACTGAAGCAGATACACGGTATTTTACTTCAGGGGTGTATTATAATTTAAATTCCTCAAATTTAATGCTGATCAACGGCACTCGCTATTATCCCTCAACCAATCACCCGTCCGATACGCAGGCAAAGGGTATTCAAACAACACCCGCGCAAGCTGTTGAGATTGCGCGGGACATGCTCAACACCTGCGGCTTTGACTTTATGGAGCCAGTTGGTGCGTATGCCGGAGACGTTGTGGAAAGCGGCGAAGTGGTCAGAAATGATTTAAGCAGCGGCTATGCGGTGAAGTGCATCCGGCGTGTGGACGATTTCTATGTCACATCAGCCGTAAACGGCGTAACGGTAGACATGTCCAGATCAAATTTGACATCAGAAGAGATGCAAGCTGCGTACGCCCATGCGTGGGAACCGGAAGTGCTGACGGTTTATGTGGACGACACAGGCATCACCGCCGTTGAGTGGGACAGCTACGGCAGTATCGGTGCCACGCTGTCTCAAAACGTTGCGCTGCTGCCGTTTAACGAGCTTGGCACATATATCAAAAACGGTATCACGTCGCAATACGCATGGGATAATAATTGGGGTGAAGAAAACAAGCGGGAAATCGATATCTCACATATCGAGTTATCCATGGCGCGCATACAGGTGAAGGATCATCCTGAGAAATGGGAGCTCGTCCCCGCTTTTGAGATTTTTGGCACTGTCTCAACGTGGCACGCGGGAGATAACGCGTCTGCTGAAAACAATGTTCAGATTCAAGAGTGCTCAGGCTACAGTTCCGGCTTCCACTCCGGCAGCCTGCTCACCATCAACGCGGTGGACGGCAGCGCAGTGAAAATCTATTAAACTTTAAAAATCGCCGCAAAAGCCATTAACAAGCCCGATATGCTGCCCACATACCGGGCTTTTTCCATACGCATCACACGCTTGCGCTTATTCTTGCAATACATCGCCATGCAAATACTGTCCGTCGTTTGGTTGAGTTTGTTTGAAATATATGTACACTCATTTCTTGCCGTCCTTATATCAAACAACTCATTATTTATACATAATTAACTAGATTATTTCCATATATCCCTGTAACACCATATTGTGAAACCCGATAACCGTTTTTTAGCCCTCCGTGAACAGTTTTTCATAAATTTTTGTTGTCACAAAAGAACCCTCTCATGTATTATAATTTTAAGTATTTATTTTGGGGCAGCCGGGGGAGATGATATCAGATGTACGAAATTAAAAAGCTAAAAAAGAAATCGCGGCATTTAAAGAAATTCATCAATCTTGAATTTAAGCTCTATAAGAACGACCCAAGCTGGGTACCGCCGCTCAAATCGGATACCAAGAAGGTGCTGCTTGGCAAAGGCAACCCGCTGTTTGAAAACGGCGATCAGGCTTTCTTTATGGTTTATAAAGAAGGCAAGCCGGTGGGACGCGTGCTGGTGGGCATTGATGAAGAGCTGAACCGCGTGCGCGGCTTCAAGCAGGGGTTCTTTTCGATGTTTGAATGCGTGGACGACCCACAAGCCTGCCGGGCGCTGCTCGACGTATCACTGCAGTGGCTCAGCGAAAAAGGCATGGAACGCGTGATCGGGCCGCTGTCTCCCTCCAACGGAGACGACCGCAAGGGCTTTGTGGTGATGGGCGATGACGGGCCGCCGGTGCTATTAAACGCCTACACGAAGAACTATTACCCGAAACTGATTGAAAGCTACGGTTTTTTAAAGAACGACGATCATTTCGCGTATCTTTTTAACCCCGAGAATTTTGACATCAAAAGCCATGAAAGAGCCGTGGCCTACGCCAAAAAGAAGGGCGGCTTTCGCGTGGACAAACTGAACGCGAAGGATATCGTGAACGAAGCCAAAGCGATCAAGGAGATTCTTGACAACAGCGTGCCCGATGAGTGGGACTATCTCGTCACCCCATCGCTGGAGGCCGTGATCGACGAGTTCAAGAGCCTGCTGCAGTTTTACGACGGCCATTACTGCTATATCGCGCGCAAGAAGGATAAACCGATCGGCTTCATGGTGGCGCTGCCCGATTACAACCAGGTATTAAAACGCATGAAGGGAAAGATACTGCCGCTTGGGTGGGCCAAGTATTTATACTACAAACGCAAAATCACAGGGGCGCGGGCGCTGGTGCAGATGGTAGACAGAGAGTATCATAACATGGGCGTGAACTATGCCATGTATTATGAAGCCTATAAAGACTGGCAGGAAACGCAGCTCAAATATATTGAAGCCTCGTGCATTGATGAAACGAATGTGGCGTCGCGCCGCAGCGTGGAGCGCGTGGGCGGGAAGCATTACCGCACGTACAGAACGTATAAGATTGATTTGAAAAAAGACGGAAAAAACAAATGATGATGATAACCGGTTCGAAAGAGCCGGTTTTGTTTTTTGAATAGCTGCTGCATGGCTGACAGCCAACGACTCTGAGAAGAAGAACAACATCAAAAACTAGGCCTTTACGTAGTGGGAGCGAAGCGACGACTACGATAGTGGAAAGGGTCTGTTGTGACAGATTCATCACTTCGCTACACTCGTTCAGAATGACCATTATCCGTAGCTTTTCGTTTATTGCGATGCATAAAGGCACACGATGATCTGAACGAAGAAGAAGGCATCCCATGGCAACGCGCTTAAAACGTGGGGGTTAAGTACACTCCGAAGTGGAGAGGAGGATCTAAATTAGTGACTTTCCATAGAAATGACACGATGGATCTTTGTCAGCAGCCTTAAGCCTTCTCCTTTGAGGAGAAGGTGGCGCGAAGCGCCGGATGAGGTGTTGAACAAGGATCATCTATCGAACCGTATCAATAAACCGTCCGCCTCTCGATGAGAAGACAGCATCTGAAGAGGCGGCAAGGCTGCAGATACACAATTCCTCATCTGTCACATTGTCATTAAAGGCGAAGCAATAGAAAACGCAAGAGACAGCTCGATTTTATATCCGCTCATAGCGGCGTGCTTTTGATCTTCGAAAACCGCCTTGGATACATGTCCGGCGTGGGTTCTTGCTTTTCTATCAGCAATATCGCCCCGCGCCCCACAGCAAAGTGCCCGGCATCGGCGCACGAAAGCACGGCCATCGCAGAAGCGGCGTCTGCCAGCTCCTGCGCAAACGTCTCGCCCTTCCACGCGGCAAGCGTCCCGCCGTTTTTCAGCAGCGGCACCGCCAGCTCCAAGAGCATCGGCATCGGCGCGACGGCGCGCGACACCGCAAAGTCAAAGCTTTCGCGCATCGGCCCGCGTGCAAGCTCCTCGGCGCGTCCGCAGATCACATCTGCCTGCACGTTCAGCTCACTCAGCGCCCCTTTAATAAAATCCGTCTTCTTGCCCGACGCGTCGAGCAGCGTCATTTCAATATCCGGCCGCAGCAGCTTTAACGGCACGCCCGGAAACCCAGCGCCTGTGCCGATGTCAATCACGCGGCAGCCCTGCGGCAATCGGGCGGCGGCGCAAAGCGCCATCGCGTCAGCAAAATGCTGCTCAGCCGCCTGCGCTTCATCCGTAATGCGCGTGAGATTCTGGTGCTTGTTCGCCTCCACAACCAACGCATAATAATCCACGCACCGGTCTATCACCGTTTCATCATCGTACAGCCCAAGACATTTAAGTTTCTCGGACAATGTTGTTTTAAAAAGCGTCATTCCGTAATCTCCTCCAGCCCTGTATTCACGGCGCTCACCGCGCCCACATAAGCAAAATTTCCTTTCACGCGCGCAGCCGCCAGCAAAGCTTCGTCCATGCTTTCAAACGGCGCGAACATCGTGCTGCCCGAGCCGCTCATCAACGCCCGCGGCGCGCCCGCGGCCATCAGCGCACTTGCCGCCGTCATGATTTCCGGGGCAATACCGAGCGCCGCCATTCCGAGCGCATTACCCGCGTAACGCAGGAACAGCGCCATATCGCCCTTGGCCAGCGCGTATTCTACCGTGCTGATGTGCAGCGGCTCCGTTTTTTTATACCGCCTGAACGCCTCCGCCGTGGGCACCCCCGCGTGCGGCTTAACGATCACAAAGTGCAGCGGCATACCAAGCTCAATGCGTGTGAGTTTGTCTCCCACGCCCTTGGCGCGGGCCAAACCGCCCGTCAGCGCAAACGGCACATCCGCCCCCACCTTAACGCCAATATCACACAGTTCCTCGGTGCAAAGCTTTGTGCCATACAGCTTGTTCAGCCCGAAAAGCACCGCCGCTGCGTCCGCACTTGCGCCCCCGAGGCCCGCCTCGGCGGGTATGCGCTTTTGTATGCGGATAACCGCGCCGCCTGCTCCCGTTCGTTCCCGAAATTTAAGCGCAGCTTTATATGCCGTGTTGCGCGTCATGTCCACACCGCCCGCATCCATCGACACGGCGATGTCATTCGCCTTTTCCAGTGCCACCGTATCAAAAAGTGAAATGCTCTGCATAATGCCGTCCAGCTCATGATACCCGTCGGTGCGTTTACCGGTGATATCCAGCGAGAGGTTGAGCTTGGCGTATGCTTTCAGTTGAATCATTCGTTATCTCCGTTTAATTGATGGATCGCCCAGCGCGCATGCGCGGCAATCAGCTCAGCTTCGTTTTGTGCAAGCTGCTTCAATAGATCGATAACCTGTGTCTGCCGGGTGTTGGCTGCATACAGTGCCGCTTGAGATACCAGCCGGCCGCGCCGCGCCATGTTCGGCCCGGCGAGCTCTCGCAGCGTCTTGGTGGCTTCGCCCTGAAGCAGCTGGTCGAGCGCAAAGCTCACGGGTACACTGCGCGCCGTATCGTTGAGCGGGCAAGCGATCTGGCACCGCTCGCAGCCCAGCAGCTGATACACATCGCTTCGCAGCGCCTCGGGAACAAGCCCGTTGCTGTGATACCGCAGGCATTGCTCAACACAGCCCACGGCCTGCGACGGACATGCCGCCGCGCACGCGCCGCAGTGCAGACAGCCGCTCGAAACTGTCCGTGTCTTGTCCGGCTCAAACGCATCGGTCAGCACCGTTTGTATACACACAAATGACCCGAATGTCGGATGGTAATAAAAGCCGTTGTCTCCTAAGAACCCGCCCGTTTGCAAAGCCGCGTCCTTGGCGCTTATGTCGTCGGTGTGCAGCGCCTGCGCACCGCTGCGCTTTATGTATTCCGTTACTGCCCGCGCCGCATGGTACGAGCGGTGCGACGCGATATAATATGGCGACAGCGCCATACGGCCCGCTTCGGCAGGCAAAGCCGGTTTGTACGCAGCAAAAAGCACAACAATGGCGGAGGCGTTGCTCATCAGCGCGCGCGGTTGCCGCCGCCCCGTTATCTCTTGTCCATCATCAGCGCCCGCAAACCATATATCGGCAAACCCGAGCGTTTTTGCGTATTCTCTGAGCGCTTGTTTGTTCAGCTCCATGCAAAAATTATGGCATAAGTGAATGCAAATAACAATTCAAAAGTCCGAAAATTCTTGCGCGGACCGCCCCGCTGATATATAATTGACAAGGAAATGCGTACCTTCCCCTTTTCGGGGGCTAAAGAAATACAAAGGAAACCTGTAATGAGAGCATATAAAAAGACCAATTTAGTTATATTGATCGTCTGTCTGATTCTTCTCGTAACGGCATGCGCCAAGCCAGACCCGATTGTCACGGAAATCGGTTCGTTTGATTATTCGCAGAAGTTCATGGCGAGCATCGACGATGTAACCGCTGCGCAGGGCAACACACTGCTGGTGATTTATTTAAAACCCGCAGAAGGAACCACACTTGACCTTGATGCCGCGGAGGATTATTTCTTTAAAGGCACCACAGCCACGCTGGCCGATGTCACCTACGATTTAAAATGCCTGTCTTACGAAAAGGTAGACAACGCGTACGTGCAGGTGGGTCTTGTGTTTGAAGTGACTGACAACAATTACGAGAAATCGGCCGAACAGCCGGTGGTGCAGCTCTCGCTGCCGTCAGCCTAATAACAAATATTTTTTGACGGTTTCAAAGCCGTTATATTGTTGAATACGTATTCGGGTTGCTTTGGCAGAACAGCTTAAAGCAACCCTTTTTCGTACTAAAGGCTTTTACTTAAAAAGTGTGCTGCCGTCATTTACGCCGGTATCAGCTTCAACAAGGATCAACCCGGGGCTTGTCTGCCCGGCGTAGGCACCTAAAAATAGGGTTTCATTTCTCAGCCGACAAAGAATTAATAAGATTTAACAGGAATTTCATTGCCAAAACATTAACGCTTATTATAGAATCTTTTTTATAGGTTATTTCGACATCGTTGTCTGTTCTGAGTATGCTGACCAATGAATTGGTCATTAAACATAGTCTGATTTAAGATTGAGGGGTATCAACCGTGATCAATGAACAAAAAGAAAAAGTCTCACGATTAACCGTACTGCGGTGGCTGCTGCGCGTGGTGCAGGGTGCGCTGATTGGCGGAAGCGCGATACTGCCGGGTATCAGCGGCGGTGTGCTGTGTGTGATATTCGGCATTTATCAGCCGATGATGGAACTCATTGCGCATCCGTTTCGCGCGTTTAAAAAACATGTTTGGCTGCTGCTGCCCGTTTTGATAGGGTTTGTGTTCGGTTTTTTAGGTTTAGCGCGTCTGGTGGAATGGCTCTTTTCCGTTTCCTCCAGCATGACCATTTGGTTGTTTTTTGGGTTAATCGCGGGCATGGGGCCGTCGCTATATAAGGAAGCCGGCAAGCAGGGTCGCCCGAAATCAGCGGTCATTTCTTTTGTTGTCAGCTTTGCCGTGGTGTTGGGTTTGCTTATCTTCCTCGGTAATTCCGCCGCGCTTAACATTCAGCCGAATATGTGGTGGTTCTTCGTTTGCGGCCTGATGTGGGGTGTCAGCCTTATCGCACCGGGCCTCAGTTCATCCTCACTGCTGATATTCTTCGGGCTATATGAACCGATGGCCGCAGGCATCGGTAATCTGGATATGAGTGTCATCATTCCTCTTGGCATCGGTGTGGTGCTGCTGGTGCTGGCATCCGCAAGGGGTATCAACCATCTGTTTAATAAGCATTATCCGGTGATGTTCCACGTTGTGATGGGCTTTGTGGTGGCTAGCACCATTATGACCGTTGTGCCGACAAACCAGGCAGAGACGATTCAATACACCGGTTCATTCGTTGAAATCGCTTCCTGCGCAGGCGCTGCCGTCGGCGGATTCTTAATCGCGTGGCTGATGGATAAAGCGGGCCAGAGGCTGAAAGTGGACACGGAAACGGAGCTGCTTACAGAAACCAAATAGTATTTTAAGGATTAATAACTAATAGAAACGATTTGCATATTCTATCCGAATATGGTATGATATTTTTACAAATAAGAAACCCTTATCAAGAGTGGTGGAGGGACGGGCCCTGTGAAACCCGGCAACCGGACGAATGTCAAGGTGCCAATTCCCGACAGATGAGGTGAAGAAAATGTATTTTTCGAGCCTCGCTTACGCGGGGTTTTTTATTTAAAGACATCTAAGGAGTGAGAAATATGAGAAGACTGTTTACTTCAGAATCGGTGACCGAGGGTCACCCGGACAAATTGTGCGACCAGATCAGCGACAGCGTGCTCGACGCGATACTGGCCGAGGACAAGAACGCGCATGTGGCGTGCGAAACAGCCGTTAATACGGGGCTCGTGCTGGTGATGGGCGAAATCTCGACAAACTGCTATGTGGATATTCCCAAGATTGTACGCGGTACCATCCTTGATATTGGGTTCACACGCGCCAAATACGGCTTTGACGGCAACACCTGCGGCGTGATTTTAAGCATCGACGAACAATCGGGCGATATCGCAATGGGTGTAAACCGGGCCGATCAGGGCGCGGGAGATCAGGGCATGATGTTCGGGTTTGCCTGCCGCGAAACGCCGGAGCTGATGCCGCTGCCGATCACGCTTTCACACAGGCTGGCACAACGGCTCGCCAAGGTGCGTAAGAATGGCACGCTTGGCTATCTTCGCCCGGACGGCAAAACACAGGTCACGGTGGAATACGAAGGCACCACGCCCGTACGTATCGACACCATCGTGGTGTCGGCACAGCACGCGGACGATATCACGCAGGAGCAGATCAGGGCGGATATCATTGAGCACGTTGTCAAGCCGGTGATACCAGAAGAGCTGCTGGATGCCGATACGAAGTATTTCGTGAACCCGACAGGGCGTTTTGTGATTGGCGGGCCCGCGGGTGATTCTGGGCTGACCGGGCGCAAGATCATTGTGGATACATACGGCGGCTATGCACGCCATGGCGGCGGCGCGTTTTCGGGGAAGGACCCAAGCAAGGTGGACAGAAGCGCGGCTTATGCCACACGCCATATTGCCAAGAACATTGTGGCGGCGGGGCTCGCGGAGCGCTGCGAAATTGAAGTGGCGTATGCGATTGGTGTGGCGGAGCCTGTTTCGATTTATGTGGATACGTTCGGCACCGGCAAAATGGACGACGACAAGCTTGCGGCGTTCGTGCACAGCAAGGTGGATTTACGGCCGGCGGCGATTATTGAGCGGCTGGGGCTGCGCGCGCCGATTTACCGTCAAACGGCTTCGTATGGCCACTTCGGGCGGCCTGATCTGGACTTGCCGTGGGAGCGGCTCGATCTGGTTGACAAGCTCAGCAAATAGAATGATAAACTTAAAGCCGGGGTTACCAGAAAGAGGTGCCCCGGTTTTTTATTGCGGATGAATCGATGAGAGAGGAGGGGTGAAAGCTATAGATTATATGGATAACTGAAGTTTAAGCCATATTAAGATTGTTAAGCATAGTGCTTATAACTTTCAGTTTACCGAACTAGATGATCCGCTATAATCCTAAGTAATATGGCAAACGATATTCAACACTGCAACCATCAATAGAGTTTATTATTACTTTATCCCATAAATCTTTTATGCTTTTTCCTCGAAATACAGGTGCATTAGAAAACTCTTCTGCTGAATAATACTCATACGCTTGAGAACCATCTGCAACAAGCCCATACCAAAATACTTCATATTTAATTTCTTCAACAGTGACTCCCGTTTTTCCTAACCAACAGGAGTCATATTCCGGATCTTCATTGATACAGAATTCAATTTCAATGCAAATATTACGGGCGATTACATCTATTCCCATTATTATATCAAACTGTTGCATTGAAATTTTCGACACTCTAAAGTCCTCCTTATATCCACATTATGTTTTCTATAAAGCGGCCTGATCGTGCCGCTGTTTCCTGTCTCCTGTTAAAAACTTGACCGCCGTCTGCTCCGGCGGGTAGTGCTTATACTTACTGTATAACAGAATGGCTGTGAATATAAAATTCTTCCTGACTCGGCTGGTATTTTTTCTCCATGTATTTCAGGCCTTCGTCAAAGCGCTCGGCTTCTTGTTCGTCTATCTCATACACAGGGCTTTGATGATACGTCCATCGCCGTCCATCCAAAACGCCCGGCTTGAGCTCTTTCACCATCATGGCCGAGGGATACGTCCCGTTCTCAATACAGACATTGAATTTCTTGCAGCTCTTAAAACCGCGGCTGACATAATTGCCCGGATTCCCATAGATAACGATCACATCAAACCCGATCGCAGCCGCCTTTTCAAACGAATACGCGATGAGTTTTTTCCCATACCCCATTCTCTGATATTCCGGCAAAACGCAAACCGGACCAAACGTCAGAATGTCTTTGACTTCCCCAGCCTCATCAATGAGTTTTGTTTTCGTATACATGATATTCCCGATAATCTGATCGTCAACTTCAATCACCAGATCCAGCTCCGGCAAAAAGTCTGTATGAGATCGCATAACATGAACCAAATAGTGTTCATTGCACCCCGGAACATATAAATTCCAAAAACATTCTCTTGTGATTTCTTCGACTCTCTGATAATCTTCTTCTTTTTCATTCCTGATTCTTATCTCTTTATCCATTTAATAACCTCCGTTGATATGGCTGTTTACATGGGTCTCAGGTTCTGGTTTAAGCGCAATATAATACTTTCAAGCCGTTTTTGTTTTGTTTCTTCCGATTTTGCGTCAAGATATAACCTTGCATAGGTTCTTTTCACCGATGGCGGCATCCCCATATAGTTTGAATAGGCAGGTTCATAGCCTCTGAGTTTGTCAATGAATGTATCGATTTCGGTTTCAGATATTTTTGCAGGAGACGGTGTGTCCCACAGTCCGTTGCTTTTGGCCTCTTCGATTTTAGCGTAACCGAATTGCGTCATAAGGCCTTGGCTGATAAGGCCATTCACAATCGCCTTATTCTTTTCAGACCATTTGCTTTTTTTGCGTCGCATAGAGAAATATTTGATATATGTTTTTTCGTCTATGCTCTTCATTTGGCCGTCAATCCAGCCAAAACACAGCGCTTCTTCAAGCGCTTCATCGGCTTTTATGGTTTTTGGTCCTCCGGTTTTACCGAAAACGAGCCAAACGCCTTTGCTTGTGAGGCCATTTGCCTGCAGCCATTGTCTGAAGACTGCCCTTGATTCAAATTGTATCCGCTCCGGCATAGCTTATAACCTCATCTTATATGGATAAAACCTTATTAACGTCAATTTCAAGAAACTCTCCCCTCAACCTTATTCTACATACTTCTCTTCATTCCTTTTTAGGCTGCTTGTCTCCACAAAAAAGCGGCCTTACCGTGCCGCTTCTGTTGTTCTTATATTGTTATCGGCATATTGAATCATCTCATTTCGAGTCGCCGGCCGCCAAAGCCGCAGGCCAATGCAGCAGCTAGTTCATCGCCTCAGCCAGTCTCTTTATATTTTGGGGCCTCGGCTCGGGGCCGCTATTTCCATCCTTCCTTGCTACCGATTCCATCATTTTTGTTATTAATTTATGCCCGACGCTCATTTTGGATTTGTTGAGCACGCCTCCGAAGTATTCCCGGGAAACAGCCGCATCCAAAAGCTCTTTGGGATAATTAGCGGCGAAATTTACATCGGCATTTTCGGGAAGCCCAGAGCAAAGAAACAAACCGAGCTTTTTTGACGCGAGCTCAGCTTTGTGGCCTTCCATGTATGCCTTCAGCTTCTTTTGCAGTTGCCCCATATATATGGAGCCTCCGATTATGACGGCGTCATAGCCATCCAAAGACGGCGGGTCATTTTTCTCAGCGTTTATCACATCGGCTTTTTCCCCAAACTCCAGTACCAGTTTATTTGCGCACTCCTCGGCAAATCCGTATTTGCTTGCGTAAAGTATCAATGTTTTCATAACATCTTCCCTTCCTTTTATAAAAGTATTATTGGCCGTTTTGGGTACCGGCTCTTACGCTCAATTCCCTTGTCTTGCTTTTTGAATCCATCTCATCCATGTTTTCCATCAATCCGTTAAGATAGCCGCGCAGCACAGTAAGGTCGTCGGTGTGAAAGCCTTTATACAGATCGTCTATAAACTTTCTGCTTTGCTCCTGCATACCCGCCCAAAACTCATCGCTTTTTTGGGTCAGCCTGAGTCGCAAAGCCCTCCCGTCTTCCGGATCGTCGATAAATTCAGCAAACCCTTTTTCCGCCAGCTTCAACGCCAATTGCTTAACGTTTTGGTGAGTACTCCCCATAGCAGCAGCTGCCTCGCTCAGCGTTGGCGGTTCTTCGAAAACGCCGCCTATGATGATGGACAAAAAACATTGCTTTACCGTGAGTCCGGAATTCTTAAATTCCCTGTCAAGCAGAGTCTGCAGTTTGTTCGCTATCACAAACAGCGAGCCCAGTATAAATTCATGATCTCCGGTTGCTTCAAGCTTCTGACGGCCCGGCTGTACTTTTTGTTTCATCGCTTCTCACATAATTTTCTTTATTGCGGTTGGTAATATATTACCTTTATAGGTAACATATCACCTATATTCATCTATGTCAACATTTTTTACCCAAGCCGCTAAAAAAAGCAAACCATTTCTGATTCGCTTTTGTCGTCTTATATTAATATCATTGTGACGTAACCAAGGGTTAACATAATCAAAGAGCCAATATCTAAAACTGATTGAACCAAACGGTTTGCTCCAGCGAGTAGCGCTTGGTATGATTCGCACTCGGTTTCGCATCGGCTGCCGGGTAGCCCATGGGCAAAACGGCCACCGGTATAAAATTCTCAGGAATATCGAAAACCTTCCTCGTCTTATCGGGGTCGAAATACCCCACCCATGTGGTGCCCAGCCCTAAATCGGCCGCCGCCAGCATCATCTGTGTGGTGACTATGCTCGCGTCCGTGTTACCGCTGTCGTCACCGTCAAACGGACGCTTCCACGAAACTGTTTTGTCGTAACAGATTAAAAAAGCCAACGGCGCATGAAAATGATAGTTTGTACATTCCTTAAGCTTTGAGAGCGCTTCGTCATTTTGTATCACGAGTATTCTTTGCGGCTGATAGTTACACGCGGTGGGCGACAGCTGTGCTGCTCTCAAAACCAGATCAATTTTCTGCTGTTCCACAGGCTCGTCGCTGAACTTTCTGACCGAATAGCGCTGAGCAGCCAAATCGATAAACGCCATCTTCTTTTACCTCCAAAAAACTGATATGAGATAAATATATACAAAAACAACCAAAAAACAAGTACGCACTTTTTTGTATATAAGAGGCAAATCCGATAGAGAGTGTGACAAAAGCGATATTATTCTTCTGCCGTTTTGCCGCAAGCGCTGTCGATTAAGCCTTGGCCCCACTCGTTCATTTTATACAAAATGGGCAAGAGAGATTTGCCGAAATCGGTTAAAGAGTATTCCACCTTTGGCGGAACCTCTGCGTAAACCGTGCGTATCACAAGCCCTTTTTCTTCCATGCTCTTCAGCTGCTGAAACAACATCTTTGGTGTAATTTCCGGGAATACTTTTTGCAATTCGCTATTCCGCAAAACCCCATCGTTCAAATGCCATAACAACAGCACCTTCCATTTACCGCCTATGATATCAATTGTCATCTCCAGCGGACAATGATACTTCTTACTTTTATACTCAATCATCATCTCGACTCTTTCAAGATTTCTTTTGTTTTATGTTATCATTTTTAATATACATTGCAAGTTTTTATTAAATTCATATCTTATCAATAAAGCTGCAAGTATTGGTATGAAAAAAGCGGCATGTGGTCATGCCGCTTCAGGTTATCGCTTGGTTATTTCAGCTTCACTCTTTAACGGGCTTTTTCTTCAGCATCAGCATCAGCACGATGCCCACAACCGCACAACCCGCCGCAATGAAAAACGCGGGAGACATCAAAGAGATATTCTCAGCGGCGATATTTTTGTAGTATCCGGCGATGTACGAGGAAGCCACGGCACCCACGCCAAAACCGAGCAACACCATGCCGTAGTTAGTCGCCATGTGTTTCGGCCCGAAAAGATCGGCCGTTAAAGACGGGAAGTTGCTCAAAAAACCGCCATAGAAGAACCCGATCAAGCCGATGAGCGCGTAGATGAAATAGCCGCTCACAACGCTGACCAACATTGACAGAACAGCGGAGCCCGCCAGCAAAATGATGATGGTTTTCTTTCTGCCCATTTTATCCGAAATTGCACCCCACGTCAGGCGTCCGAGTGAGTTGCACATCGATATCACAAGTACGCCGATGGTGGCGGTTTCGCCAAGGCCCTTGGCCACGGCAATGGGCTTTGCAAAGCCAATCATCATGAGCCCGCCCATGCAGGCCAGCATCAGTGACAAGGTGATAAGATAAAATCGCGGATCTCTGAGAACCTGGCCCGGGGTAAGGCTGTTGTCGGCTATCGCAGCCTGAGCGGTTTGAGCTTGCGTTTCGGGCGGATTTTTAAGAAAGAGTGCACCCACCGTACACACCACAAGAAAGATACCGGCAAGAACGATAAACGTGTTTGGTTCGCCCACTTCCGGCCCGCCGAACGCTTTGATCAGCTGTTCGATGATGGGCGTGAATACCACGCCGCCAAAGCCCAAGGCAGCAACAATCAAGCCCGTCACAAAACCTTTTTTCTCGGGAAACCATTTTTGGGCGCATGCAATGGTTGTTGAATAGGTAAAACCCATGCCGGTGCCGCCCATCACACCGTAGCCCACCCACAGCAGCCACGGGATGCTGGCGTTCGCAAACGACGCGAGCAAGAACCCAGCGCTTAAAATAAAGCCGCCAATCATCACAATGGTTCTGGTGGAAAACTTGGAAGCCAGATTTCCGCCGATGACGCTGCCCACTGTAAGCGTGGCGAGCAGCAAAGAAAATGTGAGACTTGCCGCCGCGTTGTCTCCGTTAAAGATGCTGTTTGCAATACCTGTTTGGAACACACTCCAAATGTAAGCAATACCAAGGCAAAGCTGTATCGCGATTGATGCGGCGATAGGGCCTGTTCTTTTTGTCGTTTTCATAAATCCTCCTTAGTTATAAATAAAGCCCTTACTGCTTGCAGTAAGGGCTTTTATCCGATTCGGACATTGCCTGCACATTGTGCCATCCTACCGCAAAACCTGACGCAACCCAATAATCAGCGCAAACAGCTTGCTAATTCGGCTGATAAGATCGTCAAATATTGTCGGTAAAAGTTTCAGCATGAATAAAGGCTCCAATAAAGAAAAACATATAAATTTGAGTCATTATCCCACACACGTTGTTAGCTTGTCAAACAGTTTATTTCCCGGATGCTGTGTTTTAAGCAAATGTTCATTCGTTGCTGAAACACAGAATACGGGTTCGTGCGCTAAAAAGACATACACGGGCCCGCATAGTGTGTTATAATGGCAAAAACCGACTATATGTTTGAGGGTTTATGACGTGTATTGAGGGCACGGTGCTCGAAATCAATTTCCGCAATGACGAAAACGGCTGGACAGTGATGTCGCTGGATTTCAACGGCGAGCTGACCACCGCTGTCGGCTGCCTGCCGCACATCCACGAGGGTGAGTATGTGCGGCTTTTCGGCGCATGGACGGAACACCGGATGTACGGCCGCCAGTTTTCGGTAAAATCGGTGGAAACGCGGCTGCCCAACACAGCCGAATCCATCCGTATGTTCTTATCGAGTGGGCTCATCAAGGGCGTGGGCGACGCGATTGCGGGACGCATTGTGGACGCGTTCGGCGAAAACACGTTTGACGTGATTGAAAACAGCCCGGAACTGCTTGCCGAAGTCAGGGGCGTCAGCCATAAGCTCGCAATGAGCATAGCCGAAAGCTTTTCGGACCACATCGGCGTGAAGCAGGTGATTATTGATCTGCAGAATTTGGGGCTCTCCGTTCGGCAGGCTTTTCGCGTATTCGAGCGCTACGGTGCCGCCGCACCGATGCTGATTCAGGAAAACCCTTACCGCATGATCGACGATATTTCGGGCATCGGCTTTGAGCGGGCCGACAAAATAGCGGGCACCATCGGGATCGACAAGAATTCCGAATACCGCATAGATATGGGTATAAAATATGAGCTGCTCACCGCGATGAGCGAGGGGCATACTTGCCTGCCGCGCCAAGAGCTGCGCCGCCATGCCGCAAAAATGCTCGGCGTGGACGAAAAGCTGATTGATGCGCGCATCAGCGCGCTGACGCTGGCCGACGAGATTGCGCAAAAATTCGTTAATAACACGCCCGCCGTGTTTCATATGGCGGCCTACGTCACCGAAAGCGATGTCGCACGGCGGCTGTATATACTCTCCAAGTGCCGGCCGCGCATACCGATTCCGGACGTTTCTCACGCATACGAGCGTTATATCGGCAATGTGAACCTGTCGGAAGAGCAGGAGCGCGCGGTGCTGATGGCGCTTTCGAATCAGGTCGCGGTGATCACGGGCGGGCCGGGCACCGGCAAAACGACAATCACCAAGGCCATCATTTCGCTGTTTGAGCAATGCGGCGTCACCACGGCACTGTGTGCACCCACGGGCCGTGCGGCCAAGCGCATTGAGCAATCCACTGGGCGCGAGGCGAAAACCATTCACCGGCTGCTTGAGTACGGCGTTGGTGCCGACGACGATTACGACACGGGCATTCGCTTCATCCGCAACGATGACAACCCACTGGAAGCCGAAGCGGTGATTGTGGACGAAGCGTCGATGGTGGATATATTTTTGATGCGGGCGTTGCTGCGCGCGCTGCCCGATGGCACGCGGCTCGTCATCGTGGGCGACGCGGATCAGCTGCCTTCGGTGGGCCCCGGCAACGTATTAAGAGATGTGATCAAGAGCGGCGCTTTCCCGGTCACACAGCTGACGCGCTTTTACCGCCAAAAGGAAGGCGGCAGCATTGTGGAAAACGCGCACCGCGTGAATCGCGGCGAAAACCCGGAGTTTTATGTCACGGGCGATTTTCTGTTTATCCCGGAAAGCGAGCCGGAAGCCGTTATCACGCGGCTGAAAAAGCTGCTGACCGAAGGGGAAATACCCGGAAAATATGATATATTGGAACAGACGCAGATACTCTGCCCCATCAAAAAAGGCTTGCTCGGCGTGTATAACATCAACATGGAACTGCGCGAGCTGCTAAACCCGCGCCTTGCCACGCGCGAAGAGGTGCAGGTTGGCGATACGCTGTTTCGCACAGGCGATAAGGTGATGCAGACCAAGAACAACTACGGCATGGAATGGTTCGTTGCCGACGATAAGCTGTTTGCTCACAAAGGGCTCGGCGTTTTCAACGGAGACCTTGGGCGTATCGTGCGCATTGACAACGATGTGAAGGAAGCGACGATTCGCTTTGACGGCAACCGCGACGCGATTTACGCGTTTGCCGAGCTGGAACAGATTGAGCACGCGTACGCGGTCACGGTGCACAAATCGCAGGGCAGTGAATTTCCGGTGGTGATGATGCCGCTGATGGCAGGCGGCGGGCGGTTTCTCTCGCGCAACCTCTTGTACACCGCGCTGACACGCGCGATGGAGAAGGTGATTATCATCGGGCAGCAGAGCACCGTGGAATTTATGGTGAGCAACAATCGCATTCGCGGGCGCTACACCACGCTCGACCACGAGATCAAGGACTTGGCCGTGATACTGGGGGCGATGTAAGTTGAGGCTGTTTTCGGCGCTTTGGGAAACACTGTTTCCGTATATCAAAAAATGCGTGGTCTGCGGCACCGAAAAAGCTGTGACGGATTATCTTTGCCCGACCTGCAGTCTCACGATGCACAAGCTGACGACCGGGACAACTGATACGCGAATTGCAGCTTACATATACGACGGCCCCGCAGCCCAACTTGTGCAGCGCTATAAGTACGGCGGCAGCCGGTATTTAGCCGGATTCATGGCACAGGCCATGCTGCGCGCGGCCATAGAGGCTAATATCAGCTTTGATGGACTCTGTCATGTGCCTCTGCATAAGAAAAAGCGGCGAAAGCGGGGCTTCGATCAGGCCGCGCTGCTGGCGGAGCGCTTAACCGAGCTGACGGGCAAGCCGCATATTGATGCGATGAAACGCATACGCAACACGCCGTCGCAGACGAAGCTGAACAGTCAGCAGCGCAAGGAAAACATGCGCGGCGCGTTTGAGGCTGTGCAGGCGGTATCCGGCCATGTGCTGCTGGTGGACGACGTGTTTACCACGGGCGCGACAGCCGCCGAGTGCGCAAGCGTGCTGAAAGGCGCGGGCGCGGCAGAGGTGACGGTGCTGACGTTTGCCAAGGCAATGAGTACATCCCATTGTTATTGATATTCGCTATGAATATACTCTTTAAGTTTGTCTTTCAACTTGTTCCATTTTGACTTGTTAATTTTATGATGTGAAAAACTGATTGTTCGTTCAAGACTCTCTGTTGTAAGTAAGCGTTCTTTTACGAAGTAATTAATATTCTTAAGCAATCTATTAAAACTCTTCTTATCTTCACAATCTGTTGCAATAATCATTTCTTCAAGCTCATTTACAATTTCTTTTTTATTACCATAAAAAGAGGCCAATATTTTGTTCATAGAAATAGTAAATGAATTGATTAATTTTTCATGTAAACCACTAGATGAAATATATCTTGAAACAAAGTTGATTTTGATATCTAAAATTATCCTATTCTTTTGGACTAACTTTAAGCTTTTAGAAATAGCAATGATTATACCAGTCAATAAAAAGGGAAGAATCAAAAACAAACCAAAACTACTTATCAAGTTAAAACTTGTGAGAATCGGTTTAAACAACCAAAATACGAAACATTCATATAGTACAAAAATTAAAACTGAATTTACAGCGAAAACGTAGGAGTATTTATGCCAAATCCTACATGCCAGTGAAACTCCAGAGTACTGTTTAGTACAGAATCCATCACCACAAACACGACATTGATCAACTTCTTTTTCTTTTAAAGATAGATACTTACAACGGCTGCTGATGCTTTTACTTGTCATTTTTCCAACTAAGTAAAGCAGAACAAAAATAGTATTGAATAATATAAATCCTGTTAGAGCTACAATAAAAACCAGTCTATAAGGTGTTGTTTCAGAAATACCTTTAAAAACTCCTGCTTCAAAAGTTATACCGCCTGAAAATGCAAGAATAACTGCAGAGAAAATTGTAAGTGCCGTTATTGATGAGATTTTATTACTTTCCAACTTTTCATCTAATTTACTTAATTCACTTTCAGCTTTTGTAGTAATTGGACGTATGCTATTAATTGCTTCTTCGGCTTTATTTATTCTTTCACCAAAGCCTTGATAATCCTGTATTCCAATATCAGTTTTTGTGCCTCTATCTTCGCCAGCAAAAGTCTTCTTAATAAAATTGTATCGCCCAATTTCTAAATTTATATGATCCGAAAACTTTTTGAAACCATTGATCGTATCTGGCAATTCATTATCATCTGGATTTGTTGCGGATTCTCCTTGGAGTGCTTCAGCTAAAATACGCAAGTTTTCTCCTAAACAGATACTTGTTTCAAAGTCATTTGCAAGTATTCCTTGCAACTTATTAAATATATCAGAGTATGAATGACGATAATGATTACTATATATTTGTTTCAGTTTGGTAATATTATTCTCTATTTTAATATTGTTTTTTGAATATTTTGTATCACATAGATCATCAATTATATCAAGCAATACATTTGTCTTTTGCTCATCTATCATTAACAGTTACCAACCCCATAAAAATCTGCAATCGATTCATATGGAATTATTGATTTATCTCCGAATATCATATAATTATATTTCCACGGATCTTCCTCGTGAGATAGATCAACTAATTCCCAAGCAGAAAAAGATTTATACTTATATAAAACTCTATCGATTTGAGAGCAAATATCATTGTCAAATATCTCAGCTCCAAATTGTCTTGGAATTAACGTTGATGAATACAATGCGTATTCACTATAAACAGAAGGAACGACAGGGCCTAATTTCCAAGCGTAAAAATCATCTTCAATAAAACGTCTACCTATACATTTAGACACTCTTCCTTGAACAAAATATAATAATTTCTGCAATTTTAAGTTGGTTATATAAACACCATTATCGTGGCACCAGTTTACAATATATTTTGAAACGTTATGAGCACTAAACATTTGAATGCCTCTCTTTATATATCCTTCATATTAGACTAGCTCATTATTTATTCTATTCAAAATTTACAAAGCTAGTTATCAAAATAACAATAATTTATACAGAATTACTATATCATAAAATTAACATAATTGAGCAATATTTTTTAATCAATATTTCTTACTTATGTAATTAGTAACCATGTTACGACTATTTAAAACTTGTTTTTATTTAAAATCGTATTATAATAAAATATTAAATATATTAAGGACATAATTCTATGGAATTTGCAAAAAGACTCGATAACGTCACCGGCAGCGCCATCCGCGCCATATTCGCGCTGCTCGCGCAGCCCGGCATGATCTCGTTCGCGGGCGGCAACCCCGCGCCCGAGAGCTTCCCCTCGGACGACATCGCCGAAATCTCAAAATCACTGATAAGCCAAAACGGCAGCAGCATACTACAGTATGGCGGCACACCGGGCATCGGGCAACTGAAGGACACCGTCGTTTCGATGATGAAGCAGCGCGGCATCAGCGCCACGACGGACAACGTCATCATCACCTCGGGTGCCACGCAGGGCATCGGCCTCGCGGCCAAAACGCTGGTGAACCCGGGCGATGCGGTGCTGACTGAATCGCCGACGTTCATCGGCGCGCTGCAGACGTTTTTAACCTATGAAGCGGATGTGAAGGGTGTCGAGATGGATGACGAGGGCATGATTATGGATGACCTCGAAAAGAAGCTCCAATTGTATAAACCCAAGTTCGTCTACACGATTCCAACCTTTCAGAACCCGACCGGACGTACCATGTCGCTGGAGCGCCGCAAGCAGATGATAGCCATCTGCAAAGCGCACGGTGTGCTGATACTCGAGGATGACCCGTATTGCGATCTTCGGTATTCGGGGCAGCCCGTGCCGCCGATTAAAAGCTTTGACGACGACGGCAGCGTAATTTACCTGATGAGCTTTTCAAAAATCATTTCACCGGGCCTGCGCGTGGGGGCGGCGATTGCGGATGAGCGTATCATTCAAAAATACAACATCGCCAAACAGGGTGAGGATTTGCACACGGCCAACCTTTCCCAGGAAATTGTGGATGCGTACATGCGCTCCGGCAAAATCGAATCGCATATCGAAACGGTTTGCGCGCAGTACCGCGACAAGCGCGACGCGATGCTAAAAAAGCTTGAGACGTTCCCGAAAGGCATCACCGTCACCAAGCCGGACGGCGGGCTGTTCATTTGGGCGGAGCTGCCAAAAGGCATGAATGCAGTGAGCTTGTTCCAGCAGTGCGTGGATGCCGGGGTGGCGTACGTACCGGGTGTGCATTTTTACCCCGAAGGCGGCCACGAAAACACGCTGCGGCTGAATTTCTCAATGGCGTCGTTCGAGCAGATCGATAAGGGAATGGATATCTTAAGAGGCGTGATTGAACAGAACATGTAACATGGAATATGAAAAGCGGGCTGCAATATAGCGGCTCGCTTTTTTACCCTTCGGGCTACAGGTATCTCTTTATTGAATTTTGTGTGTTCAGGGGACAGGTGTCTGTGCTCCGAATGAATCATGTCAATGCCGCCGCATCAAAAAAGTAAGCGGATCGACACGGAGGTCGATCCCTACATTACCGCACGAATTGTAGGGATGGGTCTTGACCCATCCACGATATTGTGCGAAATAACATGCCGCGGCCATATCCCTTTCGGGATACAGGTCTCTCTTTTTTGGATTTTGCGATATGCGAAGCTCTCATAAATACAAAAAAAGAGCCCTATTGGCGGCGCTTGCCGCGAAGCGCTCTTGAGTTTTTGTATACAATGGGCGGAACGAGTATATCCCTCGTATATAATGTTCCCAACGGAAACCTCCGTTTGCGCTCTTCACTAGCGCTTTGTGGTATACTCTGATCAGGCAGAGGAATACGTCCTATCCCTTGGGCTTCCAAGCCTG
>JAEYOE010000027.1 GCA_023412005.1 Bacillota bacterium | reverse complement strand
AAAACCATATGACTTCTATCGGAGCTGTGGCCCGCAAGATGACTTATTCTATCTTCGCTATCCTTCGCGACCAAGTTCCCTTTAACCACGATTTTGGGGCTTGACTTTATATAGCTGGCTCCGGGGTTACAGGACTCTCTTTTTTTATTCGTTTCATTTCCCGAAATGTAGTGAGCGATCCCCGTATCGCTCAGAGTTAATTTGGTCGGTTAAGCGAAGAGACTATACCCCTCCGGGGTTACAGGACTCTTTTTTTTCTGTGATTTGTGGATGGGGCGTAGTTTTCTTAATTAAAAAATTGCGAATTGTAGTGGAGGGTCTTGGCCCTCCTTCAAGATTCCGCGAAACAGCATGCCGCGCATACTGCGAGACAAAAAAAGCGGCATCGTCTTACCGGTGCCGCCTGCGTTATGCTTATGCTCTAGAATATCGTCTTATCCTTATTCTGCTGAATCACCATCTCAAGAAACGCATTCGCATCCATCTCGCCGATGTCGCCTTCGCCGCGCTTTCTTATGGCCAGCGTGCCCTTATCCACCTCATTGTCGCCCGCAACCGCCATATACGGAATGCGCTCGTTACGCGCCTCACGTATCTTGTAGCCGATCTTTTCACTGCGAGAATCCAGCGTTACACGAATGCCGGCGGCTTTTAGCTTCTTCTCCCATTCGCGCAGATACTCAAGCGAGCGGTCGGTGATCGACATCAGCCGTACCTGCTCGGGCGCAATCCACAGCGGCAGCGCACCCGCGTATTTCTCAATCAGCATGGCGAGCGTTCTTTCATAGCAGCCGATGGACGAGCGGTGAATAACATATGGGCGTTTCTTCTCGCCGTCCGAATCCACATACGTCATATCAAAATTACCCGCGTTGGCAAAATCGATCTGCACCGTGAACAGTGTGTCTTCCTTGCCGAACACGTTTCTGAACTGCAGGTCGAGCTTCGGGCCGTAGAACGCGGCTTCACCGTCTGCTTCCACATAGTCAAGGCCAATCTCATCAAGAATTTGCTTCATCAGCCGCTGTGTGGTTTCCCAAGCCTCGGGGTCGTTGATGTACTTTTCGGTGTTCTTCGGGTCCCACTTCGAGAAGCGGTATTTGATATCGCCCTGTACGCCGATGCAGCCCATCATGTACTGAATCAGGCTGACCACACCTTTGAACTCGTCAGCCAGCTGATCGGGGCGGCAGATGATATGCGCGTCGGCCAGCGTAAACTGACGCACGCGAATAAGCCCGTGCATCTCGCCGGAGGCTTCGTTGCGGAACAGCGTCGCGTTCTCGCTGTAGCGAATGGGCAGCTCACGGTAGCTGTGCATATCCGAGTTGTAAATCATAAACTGGAACGGGCAGTCCATCGGCCGCAGCGCCATCACTTCGTCGCCTTTGGCTTCATCGCCCAGCACGAACATGCCGTCTTTATAATGATCCCAATGTCCGGATATTTTGTACAGATCGCTCTTGGCCATCAGCGGCGTGCGCACAAGCTGATAACCTCTGGCTTCCTCCTCGTCCTCCACAAACCGGCTTAAAATCTGAATAACCTTGGCACCTTTTTGCATGATGAGCGGTAAGCCTTGGCCTACCACATCGCTGGTGGTGAAATATTTCAGCTCGCGGCCAAGCTTGTTATGGTCGCGTTCGCGCGCTTCTTTAAGCATATTGAGGTATGCGGCCAGTTCTTCGCTCTTCTCAAACGCCGTACCGTAAATGCGTGTGAGCATCTTGTTCTTTTCGCTGCCGCGCCAATACGCGCCCGCCACGCTTAAGAGCTTGAACGATTTCACCTTGCCGGTAGAGGGCACATGCGGACCCGCGCAAAGGTCGGTAAACTCGCCCTGCTTGTAAAAGCTCAAAACCGCATCCGCGGGCAGATCGCTGATAAGCTCCTGCTTATACGGCTCATCCTTCATGAAGGCCAGCGCTTCGGCACGATTCATTTCAAACTTCTCAAGCGGCAGGTCGTCCGCAACGATGCGAGCCATTTCGTCCTCGATTTTTTTAAGATCGTCCGAGTCGAACGGCTTCTCCACGTCGAAATCGTAATAATAGCCGGTGTCAATTGCGGGGCCGATGGCGAGCTTCGCGCCCGGGAAAAGCCGCTTAACAGCCTGTGCCATCACGTGCGAGGCTGTGTGCCACAGCGCTTTTTTGCCCGCTTCATCATCAAACGTCAGTATGTCGAGGCGGCAGTCATCAAAAATAACCGTGTTCAGGTCGCGCACGGTGCCGTCTATCTTCGCTGCCAGCGCTTTTTTAGCCAGCTTGCTTGATATGGTTTTGGCAACTTCGAGCGCGCTGATGCCGCTTTCAAACTCTCTGACTGCTCCGTCTACCAGTGTAATCTTCATTGTATATTCCTCTTTTCTTATTCTTTAATATTCATCCCCGATCTGCGCCAGGGGTTATCATCAACAACTTAAGTATTACATCATTATTCCGTTATGGAAGCTTATGAGTAATAAACAACCTTATATCTTGGCCCCCTCTGACGAGGGGGCTGTCACCGATAGGTGACTGGGGGAGAGATAATGCTTTAAAACCGATTCCATCATCCGGCGCTCCGCGCCACCTTTCCCCCGAGGGGGAATGCCTTATCTGCATTCAAATAAAAAAACCCATGTGCTTTATTGCACATGGGACGATTGTATAAACCGCGGTTCCACCCATCTTCCATAGATATGGCTCTTTACGGCCGATACGGGGGCCAGCCCATTAAATAGATTAAGGTGGTTTCATCTTCTGCGGCGCACGGCACACTTACAGCCCATGGTGTGCACGTCTCTTCATGCGCGTGGGGCACAAAATTACTTGTCCTCATCCGTTGAGTCTATTATAAAACGGCATTTTGCGTCTGTCAATTCCTATGTAGCTCAATACAGGTTAGATCGGCCGCCCGACGTTCGTCCGTCCCGCTGTACCTTGTAGACAATGCCCTGAGTGGTTCTGAACACGCCGATCAGTATCGCCACAATGCCAAGAAACAGCACATGATTGATGCTGAGCAAGAAAGGCAGCAGTATCAGCACCACGCCGATGAGCAGCAGCAACGCGCTGATGCGTGTTTTGGAGGCGTTGCCGCCATCCTGCCGCGCATTGATAATGCCGAACAGCCCGAATATGATAAACCAGCTGGAAAGAATCACGCCCAGCAGCGCTGTTGAATTTTTAATGATGATAAGCAGCAGAAACAAGACAAGATTCAGCAGCGCGTGCACAAGGAATAGCACAAAAAATCGGTTTTCGTCTTTGAATTTGTATGCCTTAAAAAAGTTGTACAGACAGAATAGCAGCACGCCGACGGTCAGCAGAAAAGTCAGCGCGTTGAGCCCATCAACCGGCGAAACCAACAGATAGATGCCCGCCGCCAGTATGATAAGGCCCGTTAAAATGATAAACAACCAGGGCATCGATTTATCTTTGTTAATCATATCCGGATAAACGCTCCTCTCAGTCCCATCTCATATGGTGTATCTTCTATGTGACAATAATACCACCAAATTGAACACGAAAACAACAGTCCGATGGTGATTCACTAAAGTTTTTTCAAAAACCCTCACCCATGACTTCTTTCACATCCGCTACAATCACAAATGCATTTTCATCAATGCTTTTAACAATACGCTTTAATTTCGTGCCTTCCGTATGCCACCTCAGCACACACAGCAACACCTCTTTTTGATTGCCGCTGTACAAGCCCTTGGCGGAAAGCGCGGTGACACCCCGGCTCAGCTTTTCCATAATGAGCCTGGCAATCTCATCGTTTTTATCGGAAATGATATAGAAAGCCTTGGAAACAGCCAGTCCCACCGTCATCACATCGATGAGTTTGGTGGAAACATACAGCGACGCTATGGCATAAAGCGCGGCCTGAGGCTCGAATAGGATGCCGGCCAACGCAATCACAATAAAGTCGATCGCAAAGACAAACGTGCTGATGCCGATATGCTTGAAACGCGCGCTGAGCATTTTGGCAGCCATATCGGTGCCGCCTGTGCTGCCGCCGCAGCGCACCACGAGACCGACTCCCGCGCCCACCAGCACGCCGCCGTATATGCACCCCAAAAACATGTCCTGTGCGTGCGGAATTGGGATCACTTCGGCCAGCAGCGAATAAAGCGCAAGCGCGTAGGCCGTGCGGATGGCAAAGCTTTTGCCCGCAAATTTGTAGCCGATAACAAAAAGCGGCACGTTCAGCACGGCGATTGTGATGCCGAGAGGCAAACCGGATACGTGATAGAGTATGGTCGCGATACCGCTGATGCCGCCGGCCGCAATTTTATTGGGTACCAAAAACAGATTCAGCCCGGCAACAGCAACCGCTACGCCGAGCGTGATCAATATGTAATCTTTCTTACGCTGATTCATAGCGTCTCCATATTTTAATTAAAAAGCGGAAGAAAAGTTTTCTTCCGCTTTAGTCTTCCTCGGTCTGCTTCGTTTTATCAAACCCCATACTGATGGATATGGCTTCGTCGATGCGTAGCATTTCCTTTTCACTCAGCCGCCCTACTTTTTTAATCAGCCGGGTCTTGTCAATCGTTCTGATCTGTTCGAGCAGAACCACGCTTTTTTCGCTCAGCTTATCATTATCGATGATGATATGCGTCGGCAGGCGCGCTTTGCCAAGATTGGACGTAATGGCTGCCACGATCACCGTCGGACTGAACCGGTTGCCGGTGTCGTTCTGTATCACAAGAACAGGCCTAATACCGCCTTGCTCGGATCCGGTAACGGGGTTTAAATCCGCGTAAAATATATCTCCTCGCTCTATCATATTTCACCCCGCGTATGCTGTTTTGGTTTCCCTTACTATCATATGAGCCAAGAAGCCTATGTGTTAGCATCACTCTTTTTTAAAGTGAGAACAAAACTCTGCCTTTTTATAATAAAATACTTAAATTGAAAAAGTACCTTGACAGTCGAGGTAGTGCGATATATATTATACGCAAGGAGGCGATGTAATGACCGATAACAAAATTACGTCCGATTTACTTAGAGGACACACGGACACGATGATATTGAAGCTGCTCCTGGTTACCGACCAATACGGCTATGAGATTACCAAACTGATTTATCAGCACTCCGGCGGTGAGTATGAAATGAAGGAAGCCACCATGTATTCCAGCCTTAAAAGGCTGGAAACCGAGGGGTGTATCACATCATACTGGGGTGATGAAAATCAGGGCGGCAGAAGAAAGTATTACAAAATAGCGGAAAAAGGCAAGCAGCTTTATGCTGAAAACAAACAAAACTGGGAGTATGCCAAACGCGTGCTCGATCAACTGCTGTAAGAAAGGAAAAAGAGATGAACAAAGAATTGATGACATATCTTGATGAAATATTCTCTCCGTATGAGGAACTGCGAATCAAGGAGCTTAAGGAAGAGCTGCAGCACGATTTGCATGAACGGATGGAAGACTTAAAGAAAGAAGGCTGCAGCGATGAGGAAGCTCTCACGATGACAATCGATTCAATCGGCGACATCCGGCAGACCATTGCCGATATTGCCGAGCAGTCGCGTGCGCTCCGGCGAATGGTGAACATCAACTACGCCGCGTCCAAAATGGAAAATGCCGATTTTAAGGGCGTGAATGTGCACGACGGCAAGTTTTCCAGCAGCTCGCTTAGGAACTCGGATTTCAGCGATTCAGACCTCTCGGGCAGCTCTTTTAGAAGCAGCGACTTGACGAATGCGAAGTTTGACGGTACCAACCTAACCGGAGCGAAGCTGAACATGAGCGGGCTTGAAAACGCGAGCTTCATCGGCACCAATCTTGAAGGTGCTGATTTAAACTGCTCGGACTTACGCGGTGCGCGGTTTGTCGGGGCGACCCTTAAGGGAACGAAACTCACAAAGGTTGATATCAGAACCGCCGTATTTGAAAATTGCGTTTTTGACTGCACGGATTTCAACTGCTCGGATCTGCGCGGGGTCAGCTTCTCCGGCCAAAAACTCACGGGCGTGAGGTTCGACATGGCGGCACTAGGCGGCGCTTCGTTTAAAAATTCGGAGTTGGTCGGCATTTCGTTTCACCATAACAACAAAAGAGATATCCAAAAGGCAGCGTTCGACGGCGCGAAAATGGATAAGCTGACATACACTGTGCTTAAAACTTACGGTGCGGATCTCTCGCAGGTCACGCTGATTCAGGGGTGAAAACATGAACAACAATGCCATTGAAATTTCGGGGCTGGAAAAATCGTTTAAAGATGTCAAGGTGCTGCGCGGCATCAATCTGACAGTGAAGCAAGGCAGTATTTTCGCGCTGCTCGGCTCAAACGGAGCCGGGAAGACCACGACGATACGCATATTAAGCACGCTGCTCAAAGCCGACAGAGGCACAGCCAGGGTGTGCGGCTGCGATGTGCTGCATAAGCCAGAGCAGGTGAGGGAGGCCATCAGCCTCACGGGGCAGAACACGGCGGTCGACAATATACTGACCGGGCGCGAAAATCTGCGCATGATCGGTAAGCTGCGGCACTTGAGCGATGCAAACCGGCAGGCCGATACACTGCTCGAACGCTTCAACCTGACAGAGGCTGCCGACCGCAAGGTGGCACAGTACTCGGGCGGCATGCGCCGTCGGCTGGATCTCGCGATGGGTTTGCTAGGGTTCCCTCAACTGCTGTTTTTAGATGAGCCGACAACCGGGCTCGACCCGCAGAGCCGTATCGCGATGTGGGATATCATCAGGGGGCTTGGTGCAGGCGGCACCACGGTGTTTTTAACCACGCAGTATTTGGAGGAGGCAGAGCAGCTGGCCGACCATATCGCGATACTCGACAAGGGAGAGATTGTTGCGCAGGGCAGCCCAGATGAGTTGAAAAAAATGCTGCCGCACCATCACGTTGAGCTTAAGTTTTTGAACGCGGACAGCATGAAAAAGGCGGTGCAGCTGCTGCACGCATTTGCAGCGGCGGCTGATGAGCCGAATCTGATGTTGTCGGTGACGACGGATGGCAGCGTCAAAGAGATCACAAAGATACTGATCTTGCTGGAAAACACCGTGACGGTGACGGAGTTCGCGCTGAGACAGCCCACGCTCGAAGATGTGTTTTTAAGCATCATTGATCAAGACACAAGTGACAAGGAGGCGATGTAATATGATGAAGCGGTTAAAATGGTATTTCAGTGATACGGCGGTGATGAGTGGCCGCGTGCTGCGCCATACATTTCGCAGTATGGACACGCTGATTTCGGTCATCATCATGCCGGTGCTGATTATGCTGATGTTTGTTTATGTGCTGGGCGGAGCGATGAAGCCCGGTTCTATCGATTATGTGAATTATGTGGTGCCGGGCATCGTGATGTTTACCATATTGAGCGTGGTGGCGTATACCGCGTTTCGCATCAACAATGACGTGTCGGGCGGCATGTTCGACCGGTTTCATTCAATGCCCGTATCAAAATCGGCGGTGCTGGCCGGGCATGTGGTCACCTCGGTGGTGTTCAGCGCCGTGTCGACCGTGGCGGTGCTGATTGTTGCTTTTCTGGTGGGGTTTCGCCCCGAAGCAGGCCTGCTCGGGTGGCTCGGCGGGGCGGCGCTGATGCTGCTGCTCTCGCTCGGGTTCACATGGGTATCAGTCACGTTCGGGCTGCTGGCCAACAGCGCCGAGGGAGCAACCGCCTTTGCTTATCCGGTGCTCGGTCTGCTTTTTATCAGTTCGGCTTTTGCACCGACGGACACAATGCCGGGCGTGGTAAAGGCGTTTGCCGAGAATCAGCCGATGACGCCGATTATTGAGGCGGTGCGGTCGCTGCTGATGGGCGAATCGGTGGGCAGCAGCGGATGGATTGCGGTGCTGTGGTGCGTGGGAATCTGGGCGGTGTTTTATCTGCTGGCTATGCGCGCCTACAAGCGCAAACGCGCTTAAAATAGACAGATTCAATTGGCCCCTTCAATGCTATCTTGAGGGGGCTGTCACCGACAGGTGACTGGGG
Organism: Bacillota bacterium; assembly: GCA_023412005.1. Lineage (GTDB taxonomy): Bacteria > Bacillota > Clostridia > Christensenellales > SZUA-584 > SZUA-584. The sequence goes on along the minus strand of JAEYOE010000027.1, from coordinate 84,040 downwards.
GAGTCATTCTGCATCAATCAACTTTGTTGACTTAAAAACGGCACGCCCTTCGTCAAATGCCATGATTGACATATTGATTTGTTTACATTGAATCTCCATATGTTATATAATCCTTTTGTGGCATTATATGCTAAAATGAACAATGGAGGATTACAAATGGATTGTTGGTATTATAAAGTATTGACATTTGATAGTAAGGGCGTATTTGGCGGCATTTTAGATACACAAGACTTTGAGAATCAAATTAACATATACGGTAAAGACGGGTGGGAGTTGGTATCCTGCTTTGATACAAGCTATGGCGGCGGCGGAAGCAGAAAAATTGTCGCTGTGATGAAAAGAAAAAGGTATTAAGTTCGCTGGTATATGATCGCGCAGCTAAAAAAATGATGACCGATGAGATCCTTTCATTGAAATAATAACAAGCTTATCAGCACACTTGGCCCCCTCGTGAGGGGGCTGTCACCGACAGGTGACTGGGGGAGTCAATCTGCATCAAATCACCTTTTCTGATTCAAAAAGGGCACTCCCTCCGTCAAATGCCGGACTGACATCCGCCATTTGCCACCTCCCTCGAGAGGGAGGCAAGGGCGATACCAATGCATCGGTGAAGTTATTTTAATAACAAGTACCATTGGCCCCCTCAGGAGGGGCTGTCACCGACAGGTGACTGGGGGAGTCAATCTATATATAGAGTCTGTCTTGAAAAATACGCATTATGTGTTTTATTTCTTCTTTCCGTTGATAAAATGAAAATCGCACAGGGCTTGCCCGTTTGCCAAAGTGGAAGAGCGCTTAAATATAATTTTGGGGAAGTAGCCTGAGAAAGCCGTATCGTCATTGGCGCAGAACACAGGGCACACCTCCGGGCAGCCGTATTTTTTGCACGTATTAAGATAAATGCAGCTTGTGAAGTCGACATGAATCTCCTTATTATCATATCGTCTCCAAGCAACGTTCCAACCCTCATCAGGAAATTGCTTTTGTATGATACGTTTGCACAAGAACTTAAAAACCTGAAACGCGAAAGGTAAACTTTTGAGCCTGCTGTTTTGTTCCTTGGCTTTTTGCGCCGCTATTTGAACGATTTCCAGCGTCGTATCATATGCCTTGTCGCTTGTCGGCTCATTATTTCTCAACACGCGGTACATGGCGATTGTCGGCAGCATATTGCCCGCCATATGCTGTTTGATCACGCTGCCGGTGCTTGGGGGAATCTCATCGACCATGCGATCCAGCAAGCTGTCCGCTTCAAGAAATAATCGCTTACCCTCGTCTGCCCCAAACCGTTTGATGCATTCATCTTCAAAATAGCCAAAACGCGTCTGATAAAACCCCATTACAGTTCCTCTTTAATTATTCGGCACATTACTTTAACAGCTCGGCCGCATTTTTATACAATATTGCTTCTTTATCTTCGTTTGGCAGCTCAAGCCCCAATAAGCGGTCAATCTCTTCATCCGCGCGCGTCCACGGCGAATCGGAACCAAAAAGCACCCTGTTCGCGCCGTGCTTTTGAATCATGCGCGTCATGCCTTTGTTTTGCAGCTTGTAATAAGAATATGAGGTATCTATATATAGCGGCAGGCCGAGCAGCACATCCTCCACATCACGCCACAGTGCGTGGCTGCCCATATGCGCGGCCACCAGCTTTAAGCCCGGAACATTCTGCAGCACGCGTTTTATCATCAGCGGTGTGCAGCGTATGGGTGCGGGCAGCCCGATATCCCACCCCGCGTGCAGCATCACAATCAGCCCCAAATCTCTCAGCGCTTCATATAGCGGCATCATTTTTTGTTCGTCTGCGAAAAAACTCTGGTAGTCCGGGTGAAATTTCACGCCTTTTATGCCGTCGGTTTTCAGCTTCTGGGCGGCGGTCAGGAAATCAGGGTCGTCAGGGTGCAGCGCGCCGAAAAAGACGGCTTGCTCGCTTGAATGGGTTTTGGCCCATTCGTTGATAACGGCAACCTGTGACGGCTTGGTGGCCACCGGCTGCACCACAAACCTATCAACGCCGCATTCGGCCATATAGGCGGCAAGGCCGCCGAGCGTTCCGCTGTGCACGGCCTTTATATTTGAGCATTTCTCTAAGGCGTCTATCGCGGACGGTGCGAGAGAATCAACAAAACAGTGCGTGTGAAAATCGATAACCATTCTTCCGTTCTCCGTATGCTTAATGAAATCATTTTACACCACTCAAATGGTTAATAAAAGAATGAAATATTTTAAGGAAAAAATAATGTTAATATACTTGATAATGCTTAAATGAAGCTGCCCGAGAGTTTTCGGGCAGCATTAAATCATGTCTTCAGAGAACTCGACGCGTTGACCGAAAACATCCTTGATGGTTTCAATGATGCGCGCGTCAATAAAACGGTCTTTATTATGAACAACAATGGACAGCGGCGCCATGTTCACAAGCGCACTCAACAGCGCATCGTCTCTATCCATGCCTTGGCTTGTATACTGGCTTTTCAAAAGGCAAAGACGGTCGTCCAGCAGTAAATACTGCCCGTTGCCGTCGACGCATATATGAACCTGACGGACACGCGGTATCCGTATCTTTACAAAAAGGCGTAGAATTTCAACGAACTCAACGTATTCGCGTTTTCTGACGTATTCCTCCACGCACTGCGCCAGTTCTCTTTCCCATATTTCAAGGTAATCCTTCATGCGAAAGCGCATGAATCCTTCGAGCATCACCGTATCGGCCTCGTTTTGCGTCAGCATGTCCGTAAGTCGCTGCTTAACATCAATCTTGCAAAGCGAAACCTCGTTTTTCTGCCCCGTCGTGCCATACCAAAGCCTCTTTAAGGCTTTCACGAGTATATCGCACTGCTCTTTTTCCGACAGAAAGTAATAGTCCTGCTTTAAGAGCTTTACCATATGGCGTATCTGCAGGTTTTCCACGATGATATCGGCAAGTATGGCACACAGCATCGTCCGTTCCTTGTCGGTGCTGTGCTCGCAGTCAGAAAGGCAGACACTCGCAATACGCCCGTCCGACCCATCCATTTCGTCTATGCTGATCATACAGCCCTGCCGCATCGCGTCGTGCATTCTGTTGGTAATGAGCGGCGCGAGTTCGAGGCCCTGGTCTTCTATTCCAATTACGATATCCAATTCACGTCACCCTTTTTTTACGTTCTATATAATTTATGCCGCACAGAAATAAACGTTTCTCACATTAATGTGTGCCTCAAAAGAAAAATACTTTCGTTGTAATTTTTGTATTTTGTTCACCGTCTCCAGCGTGAATAAAACAATCATGCCGTTTCTGCTTAGAAAAAAATCCCGGTCGGGCTGGAAATGAGAGAATTAGGAAGAGAAAAATTGCATGTGAATAGTGTGTATGATAAGATGACTTCAATAACGTAATCATTTATTACCATTTTCTAAGGAGGCGTTATGGCGCTGCTCGACATTCAGAATCTTAAAAAGCATTTCAAAAACATCAAGGCGGTAGACGGTATTTCCTTCAGTGTGGAAAAGGGCGATATCTTGGGGCTGCTGGGGCCGAACGGTGCCGGGAAATCCACGACCATTTCGATGATCGCAACGCTGAGTGCGCCCGACGAAGGACGCATACTTTTCAATGGTGACGACATTGTGCAAAATCCAAAGGCGATTCAGCAAAGCCTCGGGCTCGTTCCGCAGGAGATTGCGCTTTACCCGAATTTGACCGGTATCGAGAATCTGCAGTTTTGGGGCCGGGCGTACGCTCTTTCGGGGCAGACGCTAAAAAAACGCATTGATCAGGTTTCCGAGGTCATCGGCATAACAGACAGGCTTAAGGATCGCGTTAAAAAATACTCAGGCGGTATGCAGCGGCGGCTGAATATCGGCGCTGCGCTGCTTCACAGCCCGGAGTTTATCATTATGGACGAACCCACAGTGGGGATCGACCCGCAGTCGCGCAACCACATACTCGATACGGTGAAGGCGCTGGCCAACCAGAACACGACAATCATCTACACAAGCCACTACATGGAAGAGGTGGAGCTGCTCTGCGACCGCGTGTGCATTATGGACGAGGGCAAGATCATCGCGGCAGGCACCAAGGACGAAATCACGTCGTCACTCGGCGGCGGTTGTGAGCTGAGCCTCAGGCTCGCCAAACCGGATGCGGCGCTGTGTGAGAAACTCGCGGCGCTGAAGGAAGTGAAAAAACTTAGTGCCAAAGACGATATGGTGTTTATCGTTGCTGATGATGCGGATACGGTGACGCATGCGGTGATCGATACGCTGAACAAAAGCAACGCCACACCGCTTTCCTTCGATACCAAAAAGCCGAGCCTTGAGACGGTGTTCTTAAACCTGACGGGCCGTGCATTGAGGGACTAATGCCATGAGACTGATTGATATAATAACAAAGGATCTTCGCGTGGTGCTGCGCAACAGAACAGCGTTGATATTTATATTTTTAATGCCGATTGTGCTGATTACCATATTAAGCTTCGCACTCGGTGGTATGTTTTCATCCGAGGGCGTATCGATCGGGCATATTCAGATTGCTGTGGTCGATTTAACGGGCGACGACGCGCTGCAGGGCCTGCAGCAAATGGCGCAGCAGCCGTCTCAGAGCGCCGCCGGGTTTGACGCCAAATCGATGTCGCTTTATTCCGTGCTTGATTCCAAGGAAGTGGCCGATTTTATAAGCTACACCAAGACAGACGCAAAGACAGCACAGGCGCAGCTGCAAAACGGCGAGATTGCTGCCGTTGTGACGATTCCAAAAGGCTTTACGACGGGCATCATATCGGCCATGACGAGTGGCGGCGGAGAAGCGCATATCGATGTGGAAGGGGCTCAGGACGCGTCATTGCAGGCGGGCATTGTTGCGAGCATTGTGCGCGCGTATACCGATACGCTGTCCACGCTTGCGGCAGATATCGATATACTGGTGCAGACGGCTAAAAGCGGCGGCATCGCGCCGGACGCGATTGCACAGCTTGATTTTGCATCATTTATGCAGAGCCTGTCTTCGCGCAGCGAGCTTGATTTTCAGCTGCAGGGTATTGAAGCGCGCAAGGCGCTCAGCAGCTTCTCGTACTATTCCATCGCAATCACCTGCATGTTTGTGCTGTATGCAGCGGGGCAGGGCAGCACATTTTTGTTAACCGAGAGTCAGGAAAAAACGCTGCTTCGCTTACAAGCCGCAGGCATTTCGGTGAGAAAGCTGCTGCTCGGTAAATCCGTCGCGGTGTTCTTTCTCTGCATTATTCAGCTGATTGCGCTGCTCGGGTTTTCCACGCTGGCTTTTGGGCTGAATTGGGGCAACCCGCTCGTGTTTATATTGATCTCGGTCTGCGTTGCCATCTCCATCACGGGGCTTGGCGTGCTGCTGATGGTGCTCGTTTACCGCTCGGGCAACGAGACGGTGGGCGGCGTGTTTCAGAGTGTAATTGCGCAGGTGCTCGCGCTGTTCGGCGGCAGTTTTCTGCCTTTGTCGGTGCTGCCCGCGTTCTTTTCAACGGTGGCGCTGTTTACGCCCAACGGCCTTGCGGTGATGGCCTACACGGGCAACGTTTCGGGCGCGCCGCTTGCGGAGACCTTGCCGTATCTCGGCGGCAGCGTGCTTATCGGCATTGTGCTCTATTTTCTTGGGCTGTTGCTGTTCCCGAAGGAAAGGAGGGCGTAACATGACGGCGATACTTTGGCTGAAAATAAAACGCATGCGTCAGGACGTGTTTTTATATGTGATTATGACGGTGATGGCGCTGCTGTTAACCTTTGTGTTCGGCAACGCGATGTTCGGCGGCGGAGGCAGCGCCCGGCGCGTGGCTGTGGTGGATAACGACGGCTCGGCGGTATCCGCGGCGTTTATCGATGCGTTTGATAAGGACGCGTATGCCCTCGAAACGGTGAGCAGTGACGATGCTGAGCAGGCCGTATCAAAGGGTGAGGTTATGGCCGCGATTGTGATTTCGGGCGGCTTTGAGCAGAGCGTTTTGGGCGGCAGCGCAACGGTGACGGTGCTGCGTACGGCGGACAGCGCCGACATTTTTGCGCTGCAAAGTGCGGTGAACGCGGCGTACCAAAGCGCCGTGCACGGCTTCAAGCTGCAAAGCGCATTGGAACCTGTGCTCAGTGCGGCGGGCGCTGACGCACCTGCGCTGAGCGAGGTACAGGCTGCTCTCGCGGCGCACATGGAAAACAAACAGGTAACGGTGAATTACACGCTGCACGAAGCAAAGGATTACGATGAGAAGTTCGCAGAGAACATTCATTACCTGATGGGCTTCAATATATTCTTTGTGATGTTCAGCATTGTGTTCACGTTGAGCAGCATACTTGAAGATAAAAAGCTCAAAACGTGGAACCGCATCCGCATATCGCCGCTCACCACCCGGGCGGTGCTGGCGGGTAACTTCGTACCCACCTATGGCATCGGCCTTGTGCAGATGGCGATTGTGCTGTTTTTGGGGCAGCTGCTGTTCGGTATCAATCTAGGGAGCGCGCTGCTGCCCGTGTTTGCGGTGTTTGCGGCGTTTGTGCTGGCGGCTTCGTGCCTTGGGCTGCTGCTCGCGGTTTCGTTCAAGGCGTATGAGCAGATGAACGCGGCGGTGCCGGTGATCGTCGTGGGCACGAGCATGTTGGGCGGCTGCATGTGGCCGCTGTCCGTCGTCGGCTCCGATATTCTGGTCGGCATCGGCAAATGCATGCCGCAGTTTTGGGCGCTGGACGCGGCGGAGAATCTCGCTGTGATGGGAGCGGGCTTTGGCAGCGTGCTGCCGAACATCGGCATACTTATTGGCATGGCGCTGGTGCTGTTTGCGCTGAGTATGCTCATCTACAATAAAAAGCAAAGAGCGTGATGACGATGGATGATAGAATTCTTGAAACGGCTCAAAAATATGCAAAGCTCGCGCAGGACATCATGGCGTTTGAAGCGGCGGAGCGCCTTGACGGTGACCTGCCGATTGACGTTCAGACGGCGCTGCTGCGGCTATTTTACGCGAAGAAGCTGGATTTAAGGCTGCAAAAGTGCGAAGCGCTGATGACTGACGAAACGGAGCAGGGCGCGTTTGATGCGCTCGGCGATGCGGCGCAGGCGGTGGATGAGGCGACGCTCTTGGCGATGGATTATGTGGAGGAGTACACGAAGGACGACAGCGATTTTAAGCGTATGATGGAAAACCTCTCGATGAGCTCGCCGGTGCAGGGCCTCGAAGGGCAGCTGTGCAAGCTGTTTAAGTGCGAGGGCATCATCCGCGAGACGTATGAGTACGCATCGGCGCATTCGTATATGCTGACGCCCGAGGAATATATCGCCGAGCGCATGGACGTGGATATGGACGCGTTACTGGAGCTGCGGGATTCTCTGCTGGATGATATAAGCAAAGCGTTGGGGGAGACGGCATGACATTCAATTATAGTGGGCGGCTTGCTAAATTGCAGCAGGCCATGAAGCAGCAAGAACTTGATGCGTTTGTGATATCAACGCAGGATTCCATCTATTATTTCTCCGGTGTGTCGTATCAGCCGATAGAGCGGCCGTTCTTCATTGTTGTGAAGCAGCAGGGGCCTTTCGATCTGCTGGTGCCGTATCTTGAATACGAACATATGAAAAAGGTGCAGACCGCGGGGCACATTCGGTATTATTTTGAGTATCCGACGCTGCAGGGCGAAAACTGGTATGACATATTAAACGACATGCTGAGCGGATGCAAGCGCGTGGGCATTGAACCGGAGCTGTCGATATCGAAGCGCGACCGGCTCCAAGTGATAGACGCGGTTGTTTCGGATGCCATATTAACCATGCGCATGGTGAAGGAACCGGAGGAAATAGCGGCGATTCGCAGCGCGGCAGCGTGGACGGACAAAGGCATGAAAGCGCTGCACGGCAGCATATACAAGGGTTGTTCTGTGATTGAAACCGTGATGCCCGCGAGGCAGATACAGACCGGCGTGATAAAAACGGGTGTGTACGATTATTTGAACTGCAGCTTTTTAACGGCAGGCTGGCCTGCGCCGAAAAGCGCACAGCCGCACAGCGTGCCTGATTTTCATTCGGTTATGGGCCAGGGGCCGATTGTGCTGATGAGCTACAACCGCGTGAACGGCTATGCCGCCGAGTGTGAGCGTACCGTGTTTATCGGCAACCCGAGTGAGCGGGACAAGGAACTGTTCTTCGTGATGATGCAGGCGCGCGAGACGGCGCTGAAAATGGTGAAGCCGGGCGTGCCGTGCGCGGAAATCGATGCGGCGACGCAGGCAGCTTTTAAGAGCAAAGGGTATGAGGCCAACATCATTCACCGCACGGGGCACGGCATTGGGCTTGGGAACCATGAGCAGCCGTGGATTTCGGCGGGCAGCGGCGATGTGCTGGAGGAAAACATGGTGATCAGCATAGAGCCTGCAGTTTATTTTGAGGAGATCGGCGGGTTTCGGCATTCGGATACGGTGCTGGTCACCAAAGATGGGTATGAGCTGCTGACGCAGTATCCAACTGACCTTGATGCTTTGGTGGTGAAGGGCAGCAGGGTGATGAAGAAGCTCAAGGGCGCGATGGTGCGCAAGGCGATTAACTACTGAAAAGTGACGTGACGAAGGCGTTCCTAGCTTTCTTAAATGAAAAGCGCCGAATCTTTTAGAATCGGCGCTTTACTATTGCCATCAGGCAACCCGCATATGCCATTTTGCTTGAGCGACGTGTTAGCCTTAGCACATGAAAGTCTGACCTCTTCTGACACCAAGCGATTCGATATACGCATCGGCGTCTCGCATGCTATAGAAGGGGCCCGCGACAAATGTGCTGCACTCAGGGCTTAAGGGGAATGGCACATCCCCAAATGCCACTGTATATTGACAATAGTTCACATCCTCCGTTGCGCTGTAATATCTGCAAAGATAGACGTTGAGCGGGCGACGCGGTTGCGGTATCGGCACTGGAACCGGTATCGGTACCGGCCTCGGTCTTGGCGGCCTTGGCATCGGCGGTCTTGGCATCGGCGGCCTCGGTCCCGGCATCGGTGGTCTCGGTCCCTGCATGGGCGGCCTTGGCCTTGGCGGTCTCGGCCCCGGCATCGGTGGTATCGGCGGTACCAGTGGCTGCTCCGGCAGCCCTGGCAACATCGGCTCCATCGGCGTCGGCATAGGCATGGGAGGCGGCATTCCGGGGGGCCGTTGTGCGATTTGCCTGTTATATAAAAAGTCTTCGTAATACGGGTTCATTATTTACCTCCAAAACAGGTTGGACAGTCTTTTTTCATAAGCGCTGAAAAACGGGCTGCTGCACCGCAGTTTTGTATGTTTATAGCGCTGATGACTGTGCATATCAATTCTCGCGGATTATTGGGTATACAAAATCCGGCTGATATTATTGTATGCGCGGCGTGGAAAACTGTAACAGAACATATATGTTTGTCACTCCGACTGAGCGGTAACGAAGGCATTTGTGTCATTCCGACGGAGCGTTAGCGATTGGAGGAATCCCATGGTTGAAGCGGTTGCCTAACTAGTATTATGTATGTTTGAGAAGGGTATTTATTGAAATATTGTGTAGAATTTGATATAGTTCACTTGTTCGATTCTTATTAATAATAACGGAGACATTTATTATGGGAAACCGTATCAAAGGCTGCGCCGGTGTCAAAATCCTTATTGTTACACTCATCTATCTTTTCGCGGCGCTGATCGTCGATCAAAAGCTCGCGCCTATGTTTCGCATTACAATGGAGAACAGTATTCTTTTGAATGCGGTTGGTGCTATCCTGTTCACGATCGGGCTGATTGCCGACATCATCGCAATGTCTGCCATGCTGCGCGCGCGCTATGAGGGCAGACTGGCGACAACAGGGCTATATCATATTGTGCGAAACCCGATGTATATCTCGCAAATTATCTTGATGCTGCCCGGCATTATGCTGGTAGTGAATTCATGGCTGGGGCTGAGCACTGTGATTCCGGCGTTTATCGCGTATAAGGTGTTTACGCGCAAGGAGCACAGGGCGCTTAAGGAGACGTTCGGGCAGGCGTATACGGAGTACGAGAAAACGATACTGATTCCGTTTTTGTAGAGGGATTAATTTTCGTCTGGAAGGCAGCAGGAATGCTGTCTTTTTTATGTCGGATAAGGGGATAAGACATAGAATATAATTGATACTTAAAAAAATATTTGATATAATAGTTAAATAATATAATTTGCACCAGCCATATAGAGTAATGGTGATGGATGCCAAACATTAACGGAGGAAATTATGGCCGAAAACTTTAAACTTCCTGGCTCATCATATGAAGAACTTGTTAAAATAATAAAAGCCTATTCAACAGCAAAAAATGGTCAAGCTATGTCACTTGATATGATAGCCCAAACTGCAGGAATGGATAAGACAGTAGTAAGTAGGAATAATGCTTTTTTAGTACAAACAGAAATTATCTCTGATGGAAATAAAAAGGCTCCAACGGAACTCGGTAATAATTTAGGAAGAGCATATACGTTGAAGATGGAAAGTGAAGTAGCAAAGATTTGGGTTGGAATTATATTAAAAAATGAGTTCTTAACACGAATGCTTTCAGCTATTAGAATCCGAAATGGCATGGAAAAAAGTAGTTTTGTCAATCATATATTATACTCATCTGGCAGCAACACAAATAATAATACGCGAGCAGGGGCAAATACAATAATAGAAATCCTTAAGTATGCTAATCTAATAATCGAGCAAGATGGGAAAATATCAGCTTGTGAGATTCAAGATGATGGAGTAGAAGAAACTTGTAGAGAGTCGGTTGATAATAGTCCCAATATTGATTATGTCTCGGTGATAGAGTCTAAGCAGATGCAGAGTTCAGGATTAAATATAACAATTAATATTAACATTGATGTTAAAGAGAATGAACTTGATACCCTCTCAGATAAAATAAAGAAATTAGTCGAGGGTCTTCGTTAATTTTGGGGATATTTATCTATGCAATATAGTATTGTTTTCACACCTGCCGAGGATATAGTAGGGGTTATAGATGCAGTTTTAGCAAAACCGTTTGAATGTTCAAAGACGTTCATTTGTGAATTTGCAGATATTTCGTTATCTCAAGCTGATAATGCGTTGCTAATGGCGCAAGAATTAGGATTAATTTCATATGATCCAACTACGTTGTTCTACTCAAGTAATTCTTTTTTAGCTCGGCTTATTGTATCAGCAAGAAATGATAATCATAAAGCTGCGGTAATGCGTCTTGTTCTTGAACAATATGAACCATATATTGCATTTAAAGTGAGGCTTGCCTATACCAACTCAATTGATGCAGCTGCAAGACAGGTTAAACTCTTATATTCTATGAATTCAACATATAAAGATATTAAAAATACTATTATTAGTATTGCAACTTATTGCAAATCAATGCTTAATGATGGTGCAAATTCATACAAATTAAATCATGATGAGGTCTCATATCTGGAAATCCTAGAACTTGCATTAAAGTTTAAAGCTAATGATGATAATGCATTGCGTCAACAATTAGGAGATAATATATATGAGTATTTAAATAAAGACAATGTTTTCAGTCCATTGTCTGATGCGTATAGTATGATACAAAATATAAGCACCGACCCCAAGGCTCCGATTCTATATGCGGGTAATGCTTTTGAGTCATTCTTGCAACAGATAGCAGATGATCATACGATTTCGCTTGTTGGTAAAGCTGGGATAGGTCAAAAAAGTAATGCAATGGCATCTATCTTGTCTAAAAAGCATAGAGGCATGATAGAATATATCAGCCAAGTTAGAAATGCTGCTGATCATGGTGCAGATCCTGAAGAAGGAGGTCGAACATGGGATATTTCTGAAGAGACATCACAGATGTATCCTATTATTGTTACGACAATTATTAAAGACATTTTTAACAGGGAACACGGTAGAATTATTGTTTAAACTTTGATCCTGCTTGCATAAAATATACCATATCCAACAACGGAGATATTCATCAGTATAACCGACTTAATATTGCGCTGAAATAACCCCATAATTATATATAAACGTTCATGCTGCCAGAAGAATTCTCTCATCCCTCCCATATCCCATCTTTCTCCTTGCACCCCCTGCCGCCCCAATGCTATAATTCCTTATCGAAAAAAGACAGCAAGGAGCCTCTCATGATCAGCATTGCCAGCCAAATCGCCAAAGAACTTGGCATCAAAGAAGAACAGGCCAAAAGCGCCATCGCGCTTATCGACGAAGGCAACACCGTCCCTTTCATCGCGCGCTACCGCAAAGAAGTCACCGGCTCTTTAACCGATGAACAGCTGCGCGACCTCGCCGACCGATTGGCCTATTTGCGCAAGCTCGAAGAGCGCAAAGAAGAGGTGATTCGCCTCATCGACGAACAAGGCAAGCTGACCGATGACCTTCGCGCCAAGATCAACGCCGCGCAAAGCGTCACCGAAATAGACGATATCTATCGCCCATACCGCCCCAAACGCCGCACCCGCGCCACCATTGCCAAGGAAAAGGGCCTTGAGCCGCTGGCAGATGTTATCTGGCAGCAGCAAACAAGCGACGCGGATGTGCTCGCGCTAGCGCAAGACTATATCAGCGAAGAAAAAGACGTGGCCTCGGCACAAGACGCGGTGGCGGGCGCGCTGGATATCATCGCGGAGATGATCTCCGACGATGCGGACCTTCGTGGCAAGCTGCGCGAGTTTGTGCGCCGCAACGGCGAAGCCATCAGTAAAGCGCAAACCAAGGAAAGCTCCGTCTACGATATGTACTACGATTTCAAAGAACCGGTGAACAAGCTCGTGCCGCACCGCGTGCTCGCATTAAACCGCGGCGAGAAGGAAAAGATATTGAGCGTTAAGCTCGACGCGGAGGAGCAGGATGCCGTGGCGCTGATGCACCGCGTCATATTCGCGCCGCGCTGGCAGAGCGCGTATCTGCAATCGGCCATTGAAGACGCGTACAAGCGGCTCATATTTCCGTCCATCGAGCGCGAAATACGCAATGAACTGACCGAAACCGCCGAGGAACAGGCGATACGCGTGTTCGGCGAGAACTTAAAGAACCTGCTGCTGCAGCCGCCCGTCCACGGCAAAACGGTGCTCGCGCTTGACCCCGGCTTTCGCACGGGCAACAAGGTGGCCGTGGTGGATTTAACGGGCAAGGTGCTCGAAACGGGCGTTGTCTACATGACGCTCGAGCATCACGACACCGCCAAAGCCAAGGATTATTTGAAGAGGCTGATAGACAAGCACAATGTCGATATTATCGCGATCGGCAACGGCACCGCCAGCAAGGAAACCGAAGCCGTGGTTGCGGAACTCATAAAAACGCTGCCAAAGCAAATATATTATCTTGTGGTCAGCGAAGCGGGCGCGTCGGTATATTCGGCGTCGGCACTCGGCACCGAGGAATTCCCCGAGTTCGATGTGGCGCTTCGAAGCGCGGTCTCCATCGCGCGGCGCCTGCAGGACCCTCTGGCGGAGCTGGTGAAGATAGACCCCAAAGCCATCGGCGTGGGGCAATACCAGCACGATGTGAACCAAAAGCGCCTCGCGGAAATGCTCGGCGGCGTGGTGGAAGACTGTGTCAACGCGGTGGGTGTCGATTTGAATACGGCGTCGCCGTCACTTCTCAAATACATATCGGGCATATCGCCCACCGTTGCCAAGAACATAGTGGAGATGCGCGAAACGGACGGCCGGTTCAAAAGCCGTGCGCAGCTGAAGAAGGTGAAGGGGCTTGGCGGCAAGGCGTTCGAGCAGTGCGCGGGCTTTCTGCGCATTCCCGGCGCGGCGAACATACTCGATACCACGGCGATTCATCCGGAGTCTTACGACGCGGTGACGCGCCTGTTTGAGACTCAGGGCGTAAAAGTGAAGCAGGAGAAGGATTTAGAGCCGCTGCGTGCGCAGATAAGCGGGTGGAACGTGAACGCACTCGCAAGTGCGGTCGGCATCGGCATACCGACGCTCAAGGATATACTCGAAGAGCTGAAAAAGCCGGGGCGCGACCCGCGTGACGCGTTTGAGCAGCCTGTGTTCCGCTCCGACGTGATGCACCTGGAAGACCTGAAGGAAGGCATGGTGTTAACCGGCACCGTGCGCAACGTGATCGATTTCGGCGCGTTTGTGGATATCGGCGTGCATCAGGACGGTTTGGTGCACATCAGCCAAATCGCAGACAGATTCGTGAAGCATCCGATGGATGTGGTGAAAACGGGCGATATCGTCAAGGTGCGTGTGCTGAGCGTGGATGTTGGTAAGAAGCGCATCGCGCTGACGATGAAAAATATAGGCAATTCGTTAAACTAAGGAGGACCATGAAGCTCGCGGTGTTCGATTTCGACGGCACGCTGTTCCCGAAGGACACACTGCCGTTCCTCTTAAAGCAGTGGAGCAAGCAGCACATGGGGCGGCGGCGCTTTGTCGGCACGTGCGCCTCGGTGGGCGGCATGTTCGTGCGCTATAAGCTCGGGCTTTACAAGGGAGACGCACGCGAATATGTGCGCCGCAAGGCGATGGACCGCTTCGTGCCTATATTTCGCCGCATGAAGACGGAGGATGTGGACGCGTTCTTTGAGCGCTGTGCGCAGCTGATTCTGCCGCGGCTCAACGCCGCCGTGGTGAACGAGATAAAAATCACAAAGCAGCATGGCTTTCATACCGTGCTGCTCTCGGGCTGTTTTCAGCGGTTCATGGAGTATGTGGGCTTACCACTCGGCTTCGATACGGTCATCGGCACGGCGCTGCATTATAAGAACGGACGCGTGGATGTGTCTCAGCCGCTCGACATCGTCAGCGGTGACGATAAGGCGACGCACCTGAGCGGGGCGTTCGGAGCCGCGGATGTGGATTGGCAGGGGAGCACCGCGTATGCCGACAGCCTGTCGGACCTTGCGATACTTAAGCTCGTCGGTACGCCCGTCGCGGTGGACCCCGAGCCGGAGCTCAAAGCCCATGCCGGGGCAATGGGCTGGCGCATCATCAGCCGTTAGCCGTTCAATATCGCCTGACCGACACGCTTAACCGGCTTCCCGTGCGCGGGGCACAGCCACTCATAGTCGAGTGCGGCTGCTTTTTTCACCGCTTCGCGCATCATATCGCCGTTCCAGTTCCACGGAGCGGGGTAGGGGATCAGCCCCTTTTTTTTGTTTTCGAACAGATCGCCCGCGAACAGCACGCCGTCGAACAGAAAGCAGACGTGCCCCGGTGTGTGGCCGGGCGTGGGAATCACCTGAATGCCGCAGATTGTGTTGCTTTCAAACGCGCGAACACCGGTGGGCTTGTGTCGCTGCAATTTGCCGAAATACTTCTTGAAACCGTAGCGCGGCGTTTCGCCGGTGATGTACGGAACATCGTCGGCGGATGCCCAAAGCGCTGCGCCGGTGAGCTGTTGCAGCTGAACCGCGCTGCCGATGTGGTCAACATCGTGGTGTGTGAAGAGAATATGCTTGATGTCGGTCAGTTTCACGCCCAAGTCGTTTAGTGCGCTCAGCACATTTTTGCGTTGAAACGCCATGCCGGTGTCAATCAGCACCGGCTCGGGTGTGAAAACGAGAAAGACGTGGCTGAAATGGGTGCCGTCCAGCATGTGGACATTGTCGCTGATTTTCATGGTTTGTTACCTCATTTAAAGATATTGAATGCTCAAAGGCATTGCTGTCGTATTAGAATCGCCCTTGCCTCCCTCTTAGAGGGAGGTGGCAAATGGCGGATGAAATCCGGCATTTGACGGAAGGAGTGGCCTTCAGGAACCTGCATCAAACTTGGCGGTATTTTAAGCAAACGATCCTCCCTCAGTCGCCTATCGGCGACAGCTCCCTCCAGAGGGAGCCAAGGGTGCTTGCCATTGAGAATCTTCTAAGGTGCGCTGTTGCTGAAATTAGGTATCGCCCTTGCCTCCCTCTTAGAGGGAGGTGGCAAATGGCGGATGAAATCCGGCATTTGACGGAAGGAGTGGCCTTCAGGAACCTGCATCAGACTTGGCGGTATTTTAAGCAAACGATCCTCCCTCAGTCGCCTGTCGGCGACAGCTCCCTCCAGAGGGAGCTAGGGTGCCAGCATGATGTTTTGGTCGATATAACCCACAATCCTCCATCACGCTGGCTCCTCGACAGTTGCAAGTGAATGCCAAAAACGCAGCTGACACTTTTGTCATACCGAGCGAAGTGAAACGAAGTCGACTACGCAGTGGATCGGTATCCCATGTTTAAAGCGTTGTGACATGGGTTCCCTCGACAAGCTCGGGATGACAACTTCGTTGTGCGCATATCGATTCCTTAGATGCTCCATATAAGCTATCAGCTTGGCTGAACTGAAGATTGAAATTAACCCTTCTTCAACGCCGCGATGCACTCATTCGCCCAATCAATCGTGGTATTCAAATTCATCGCCGCGCGGCGCAATATGAACTTCCAGTACATCTCCTCGCCGCCGAACAGCGCGAGCTTCTCCAAGTAATAATCGGTCAGGTTCACGTAGTTTTCAATCTTTTTGAGTTCCTGTCTTTTTTCTGCTATCAGCTTTTCAAACTGCGAAATGAGTTCCTGATTGGATAGCTTCGAGCCGAAGAACAATCGCAGGCTGAATTCATCGCGCTTCTCCTTGCTGTATTTTTCGGGGAAAGTCATAATCCATTCTTTAAACGCATGCGTGCCTGTCTCCGTAATGCTGTAAATCCGCTTGTCGGGCCTGTCAGACTGCGGCTGTATCACCGACTCTACATATCCTTCCTCATCAAGGGTGTTAAGCTCGCGGTATATTTGGCTCATGCTTGCATGCCAAACGTTTCGGATGGATTCATCAAACATCTTTTTTAATTCATATCCGGTCATGTCTCGGTAGTTCAGCAGCCCGAGTATCGCATAACGCAGCGCCATATGAGTTAACCCCTTTTTTCATATTCTACAAGTGGTATAATATTAAACAAGTAGAATAATGTCAATAGCCTATTTGCTTTTTTTTGGATAAGGTCTGTACAACAGGGTGTGATTGTGATAGAATCTGGAACTGGAAAGATATTACGGTAAATGGAATTTTAATACGTTTACGCGGTTTTTGCTTATTAGCGGTGTTGTGGTGGTAATATATAAAAAGGCTGGAATTTAAGAATGCGTCGAAAAATTCTTATTGCGGTTATTTTCATATTGGCGCTTTTGCTTGCCACGGTCAGCACAGCGTTCGCCGCCGATGAGCAGTATCAAATTGTGCGCATCAAGCTTTCAATTGGCACGCCAACGGAGTTTTCGTTCTTTACCGACGGCAATTACACGATAGGGCTGGATGGCGCGGGGCTGGAGCGGCAGCTTCATACCATTAAGCTGGAAAGCGGTGTGCTGAATCTGTACAACGGCTCCGAGAGAATCGCGAGCGGCGCGTCGATTAAGCTGGTGCGGCATGCCGCGACAGCAGGAAGAAATAATTTCATATGGATGTACAACGAACGCGCGATGCAAGTGACAGGCGATCAAACGGATAAATTCCGGTATCTTGGTGACATGGAGTTTATCATCGAGAGCGGGCACATTACTGCCGTGAATCATCTGTATATTGAAGATTATCTTTATGGCGTTGTACCATGGGAGATGAGCGATTCGTTTCCAAAAGAAGCGCTGAAGGCACAGGCTGTGGCGGCGAGAAACTACGCGGAAAAGCATATCAACAAGGCCAATCCGTACGATATGGTCGATACGTCAATTAATCAGGTTTACAATGGCTACTATTACCCTTTAAAAGCTAATTCAATGGATGCCGTGGATAAAACCAAGGGCAATGTGCTCACATACGGAACCGATATCATTGAAGCGTTCTTCAGCGCGTCCAACGGCGGCTATACGGATATTCCGTATCACCGATGGGGCAGCGGTTCCGATTGGCTTTATTATCAGTTCTCCGAAGACATATATGATAGGGATAACCCAAGCAGTCTGTATGAAACGATCACTTTTCCCACGGCATTTGCTAGCTATGATGGCGTGACGGTTGCCGATAACGTAAAGGAGACTCCGGATAAAATGAAAGCCGTCGCGTGCATTAAGCAGGCCATTTTCGATAGTGGGAAGCTTGCAGTCTTGGGCTATACAGTTGCAGACAGAAACGCGTTTGAGCTGACGGGCGTGAAGAGCCTTGCGACCTTGCCCGGCGAGTATGACATTAACGGTAATGAAGATCACAGCCGCATACCGGCATCAGGTCCCAACAATTGCGTTGACATTGTCAAGGCGAAAGGAACCTTTGCAGTCACCATTCCGGGCGTTGCAGATTCTGTACCCGTGAATGATGTGGTGATTGATTTAAGGTACCTTGATGGCTCGACAGCAAGCACAAACAACGAGTTCAAAGCGTTTAATGCGGATGCGCTGACACTGTTTGTCGTTGCGCCTGTTACGGTCGAGGGGGCGACAACAGGATATTCAATCTCACAGAAACGCTACGGTCAGGGTATCGGCCTTTCGCAGCGCGGCGCGGAGCAGCGTGCCAATACGGCAGACGCTACCGTGAATACGTTTGATAAAATACTCGCGTTTTATTATCCCGGAACAACGCTGACAACCCAAGGATATTCAGCGCCTGGGCTGACACCGGCATCAGTGCCGGATCATTCAAACGCGGCACTGATCAACGATCTTGTCCGCGTAAGGAAAGGGCCCGGCACCTCATACGAGACATTGAACAGGCTGCCCATTGGAGCAAGAATAGAGGTCGTACAAGCTAACGTGCCCACAACGGACGGAATTGTATGGCATAAGATCTATTACAGCGGGCAATATGCGTACATTGCCGGAAAACAGGGAACATCAAATTATGTTCAGCTGGACGATCCGCTGGCAAGGGAGCCGCTGACCGTGAATTTCGTAACCAACGGCGGCAGCGCCGTGTCGGCTGGGCCCTTCTATCACGCAGACAGTATTACGTCAGTACCAGCAACATGGAGACCCGGCTTCGTTTTCGGAGGCTGGTATCTTGACGCGGGGCTGACTGTCAATGTGACTTTTCCATATCTGCTGACGCGCAGCACCACGCTGTATGCCAAGTGGATACCGTCCGTTTGTACGGTGGGCTTCGATGCGGCGGGCGGAACGCCGGTGGCCGGGGTTCAGGTCGGCTACGGGGTAACGATACCCTCCGAACCCGCAACATCGAGATACGGCTATAACTTCGCAGGCTGGTATATAGGCGGTCAGCGCGTCTCGTTCCCATACACGGTGACAGATAATGTCACGATGTACGCAGGATGGAACGCGCAGCCGCAGACCAATTATCTTGCGGGCGTTTCTCTTTCGAGCGGTAGCTTAAACCGTGGCTTCGCAAGTTCGGTAACGAGCTATAAAGTCACAATAGGCGAGAACGACGGCAGCTTCACGCTGGTGCCTTATAAGCAGTTCGACGGTGCATCGATGACGATCAACGGCAAGCCGTATTCGAGCTATACCGTGAGCCTTGCCAACGGCAAGAGCGCCACAATCACAGTGAAGGTGACATTGGCGAAGAAGGCCAAGACCTACAAGTTCACGGTCACCCGATCCAAATCGTCGAACAACTATTTAAGCGCGCTCTCCGCGGCGGGCGGGGTCTTGAGCCAGCCGTTTAACCCAAATGTGCAGAGTTATACGCTGTTCCTCGATGAAAACACCAAGAGCACAACAATCAAGGCGGTAGCTGCGGCGGGCAAAGCAGCTCGTTTGTCCCCCGCGTCCTCAAAGGTGTCGCTCAACAACGGGCAGAGTAAAGCGGTAAAGATCACCGTCAAGGCGCAGTCCGGTGCGAAGAGAACATACACCATTCAAGTGGTGCGTGCGGCATCCTCCAATGCCAACCTAAAGTCGCTCAAAGCCAGCGGCTTGTCGCCCGGCTTCAGCCCGGGCAACACGAATTATACCATCGTGCTGCCTGCGAACAAAAGCACCGCATCCATATCGGCGAGCGCAGTTGGGTACAAGGCTGCGGTCTATATCGACGGCGCAAAGAAATCGTCTAAGAAGGTGACACTTGCTAACGGGCAAAGTGCTGTTGTGCGCGTGACCGTCGTTTCGCAGGCGGGCATCACGAAGGACTATCTGATCACGGTGATCAGACAATAGCAGAATGAGCAACATCCAATATACACAAATGATATATACAAAAAGGCCGCCAATCCGAGCGGCCTTTTCAGTCCATCGATAAAGCCTCTCCTCAATCGCCTGACGGCGGGAACTAACAGCAGCTGTGTAGGGGTGAGGACAACACTATCAAAAAAAGACGCTATGCCAAACAACAAAGCGTCTTTGATTAACACAGTGTTCTACGATATCACCTTGACGATGTTGTACAGACTGTCAAGAATAAGCCAGTTCTGCGGGAATTCAAGCCCGAGCACCCAGTAGCTGACACCGCGCAGGTCGTATTTGTTAACGAGCAGCAGCTTGGCACGAATGCTTCTCGCGTCCTCAAACCACACCTCGTGCTGCACTCCGTTGCTGTCGTAATATTTAAATGTGGGGGCTTGCGTCTGCTCGTTGTAGCTGATAGTCGCACCCACCTCAGCAGCCAGCTTCAGCGCTTCCTGAGGGCTTAAGCGTTTTGCCCATTTGCCGCCCGGCATGAACGGGAGCATCCAATCGTAGCCGTAAAGCGGCATACCCATGAGAATCTTTCGGCTCGGTATTACTGAAACGGCATAGCGCAGCACCTCTTCCACAAGATCAATCGGTGCGACCGCATACGGTGGCCCGCCCGACCATCCCCATTCATATGTCATGAGGATCACAAAATCCACAATTTCGCCGTGCGCCTTATAGTCGTGAGCGCCGTGCCATGCGCCTGTTTGATAGGCGGAGTTTTTGGGTGCAAGCGCTGTGGAGACCACATACCCAAGCGGATGCAGCGCCGCCACCACCTTGCGCAGAAAATCGTTGTAGAGCTCACGGTTTTCGGGTGATATACGTTCAAAATCAATGTTCACACCGTAATAGCCCTTCGCGCGCATTGTCTGAATCATGTTATTAATCAGCGTTTGCTGCACGGCTGTGTCACCCAGCAGCGCGTCCACCAGCTCGGTGTCGAAGGTGCCTGTGCCAAAGTTTGTGAGTACGAGTAGTGGTGCAATGCGAAACTCTTTGGCTGCTGAGAGCATGGCCGCGTCGTTAATCGGCTTAAGGCTGCCATCGGCGCGCACCTGATAACTAAACGGGCTCAAATATGTGAGATATTCGCCCACATCGCGTACAATTTGTGTTTCCTTCTCGGGTGTGGATGGTTCAATGTAGCCGTTCACTTCAATAAAGCCGTAGTTTTTCTCTCTTATCGGAATGCGCAGCGTCGTGCCGGGTACCAGTGCATCGGGATTGGCAATGCCGTTGAGCGCGATGATGTTGCCCGTCGTGGTGCCAAAGCGCCGTGCGATGGAGAAGAGCGTATCCCCAGGCGCGACGGTATATGCGGTTTCCCGTGTGGGAATGACCAGTGCCTGCCCGACGACGAGGTATGGAATGTCGCCAAGCTCATTGGCATTGAAAATCTCGTCGGCCGAAACGCCATATTGCCTCGCAATGCTGTAAAGCGAATCTCCCTGCTTTACCACATGTATATCCAAAATAAATTCACTTCCTTAAAATAATAGTTTTCCGGGTTGGTTTATTATATGGAAACTGTATCAGTAAAGTTTATTTTTATATGCAAAGCTTTATCACTTTTTCGATTGAAACAATATACTATATTGTATGTGCCAATAGGAAAATCAAAAATGGAGTTGGTGATCTGATGGAATTATCCGCGAGAGAGCTTTTTGCAAGAATGATAAAGTGCGAGGCCGGCGGAGAGGGTCTAAACGGTATGCAGGCTGTCGCGACAACGATTATGAACAGGGTGCATGTTTCATACGGAGAATACTTAAGAACCGGGCAGGGAGATCTTCGGCGAGTCCTCACACAGCCGGGCCAGTTTACCTGCTATATGGATACGATAAACGGCGTTTACAATCCGCAGAATGTGTGGAACATGGTTCCTGAGCAAATGCATTACGACGTGGCTGACTGGGCTTTGTCGGGCAATGTGCATTCGGGTGCCATAGAAACACTTTGGTATATGAATCCGTTTGTTCTGGAATGTCCGCCGTATTTTCCGTATAACCGTACAGGCGTTCAATTCAACAGGGTGGTACAGCATTGCTTCTTCCAGCCGACAGAGCTTTATGCTTTGACATAAAAATTGAGAAAGGAGACATTTTCAATGAATTGCAGTCAATACACTTACGGACAGACACAGCCAATGGATCAAATGCAAAGCAGAGATATAACAACAAGACCCATGGGCTGTATGAATATGGATGCCGGCAGAATGGGAATGCAGCATACCCCGATGAACGCGGGGAGAATGGCAGGTATGCAAGCCTCGCCCATGAGTGCAGGCAGTATGACCCAAGGGACCATGACCATGCCGGGGGCTGTCGCTCCGATGAGCGCACCGCCCGGAGGCTGGAATTTGCCGAGCACCAATACGCAGCCGCTGGGAATGCAAACGCCGACGACCGTGGAGAGCCCGTACTATACAGCTGGTTTTTTGCGTAACTTCATCGGCAAAACGATGCGCGTCGAGTTTATAATCGGCACGTCTGGGACTCTGGTAGACAGAACGGGCGAGCTTGTGGAAGTGGGCGCGAGCTATATCGTGCTGAAACCCGCATTTACGGATGACCTGCTCATGTGCGACCTGTATGCGATCAAATTTGTAACGATTTACGGATAAAGAACATAGCTTTTTATTAAGAGTAAGCCGCCGGCTTTCGGGGCTTATTCTTTTTTTGATGTAAAAGGCGCCCGCATATTGATATTAAAGAACGCATAGCCTTGAATAGAAAGAAAGAAGGGGGCGGGCTGATGAAACACAAGAAACTCATCGTTTTGATTGCGGCCTGTCTGGATGCGGTGCTGATTGCGCTTTCGCTGACATTAAACTTTAACACGCAGGTTTGCTTCTTTACAGCCGCACACAGTGAAACAAGCGAATACAGCTGGTATTTCGTGCCGCGCAGCGACGGCTTGCAGCCAAGAGATCTGCCCGAATTCGCATTTATTAAAGGCTACGATGCATTTTGGGTGGGCGGTGCCGAAGACAAAACGATCTATTTAACGTTTGATTTGGGCTACGAAAACGGCTACACGGCACAAATTCTCGATGTGCTTAAAAACCATCGCGCGCCCGCTGCGTTTTTTGTGGTGGGACATTATGTGAAGTCGGCACCCGAGTTGGTGCAGCGCATGGTGAGCGAGGGGCATCTCGTGTGCAGCCATTCGATGAACCACAAAGACATGGCTGCCATCAGCGATTTTGGTGCGTTTAAAGCCGATCTCGAGGAGCTGGAGAAAACGTATCAAGAGCTGACGGGCAAACAAATGCCGAAGTTTTTCCGCCCGCCTGAGGGGCGCTTTTCCGAGCGCAGCCTGAAGTTTACCGAGCAGATGGGGTACAAAACGATATTCTGGAGCTTTGCGTATAAAGACTGGTATGTGAACGATCAGCCGTCAGAGGAAGATGCGATTAAAACGATTATCACGCGCACGCATCCGGGGGCTATTGTACTGCTGCATGCCACCTCGAAAACCAATGCGGCGGTGCTTGACCGCGTGATTACGCAGTGGGAAGACATGGGCTATACGCTGAAAAGCCTTGATGATTTTCCATTTGGGAGCATGAAGCAAAACCCGGGAGGAACCAAGGAAGCAGATGCAGCATTATAAACGGGGTTCAAGTGTACAACAAAATTGCTTCGAATTGTAGGGAACGACCACCGTGTCGTTCCGAGTTGTTTTACTCGGCTAAGCCATGCGATTATATCCCTTTCAGGGTAAAGGAATACTCTTTTTTTGATTGAGAAACGGTCATAGATATTGAAAAAAAGAGTCCTGTTGGCGGCGCTTGCCGCGATATGCGTTGTATTACGAATATTTTTTTTGCATGTCGTTTCGAAGGACAATACATACCCTTCCGGGGTACAGAAATTCTCTTTTTACGTGTATAACAAAACTGTTCCGAATAGTAGTGAACGACCCCTGTGTCGTTCAGCTGGGCCCATTTAGAAGAAAACTCCCTCCGTCAATTGCCGAATTGAATTTCGACAATTGCCACCTCCCGCCACAGGGAGGCAAGGTGCTATTCGGTGCCGATAGAGTGCGCGCTATCGGAAGCGATTACTGTCGTTCAGTCTGCAAACACTCATTTAACGAATTAACATGGACTTGCGAAAATTGGCTCCCTCTTTGAGGGGGCTGTCGCCGATAGGCGACTGGGGGAGTTTATTGACAGAGTGCGCGCTATCGGAAGCGATTACTGTCGTTCAGTCTGCGAACGAACACTCATTAACGAATTAACATGGACTCACGAAAATCGGCTCCCTCTTTGAGGGGGCTGGGCCGCCGATAGGCGACTGGGGGAGTTTATCTGCTTGACAGTTGGCGAACGCCAAGGGTCATTTGCTGAAATTTAGTCAGAAAATCGCCACCTCCTTTCAAAAGGAGGCAAAGGTCACTGTTCCGTTAAAAGGCTCCTTTGGCAAAGGAGCTGTCAGCGCAAGCTAACTGAGGATTGTCTATCCGTCAGGTGCCCGGGAAAGCTTGAGCACGGTTCTTCCGCGCTTTTCTTGCGCCCTGAATCACAAAGAAAAGACCAATCGGAATAAGCGCGAGGCTGATCCACTGCGAGGTAGACAGCAGCCAGAATAGGCCTCGGTCACCATCGCCGCGCACAAACTCCAGCGCGAAACGGATAATACCATAGCCGGTGATATAAAGCCCGGTGAGCTGCCTGTCGGCGCGGGGCTTTCGCGAATAGACAAACAGCGCGATAAACAGCATAAAATTCAGCGCGGCTTCTGCCAGCTGAACCGGAAAAAGCGACACGCCGAAGGGCGCGGCGGAATCGGCGCTAAAATAAACACCCCAAGGCGGGTCCATCGGCCGCCCGTAGCAGCAGCCCGCGCAAAAACAGCCGATGCGTCCAATAGCATGAATCAGGGGTACTGAAGGGATCAGGCTGTCTGCCAGGTGCCAGAAACGCAAACGGAATTGTTTTCCGTATGCAAAAATACCCGCCACCGCACCGATCAAACCGCCGTAAAACACAAAGCCGTGCTTAAATAAATAGCTCACATCATCAAGTGTCCAGGGCGCTGCGCCGTGCGCTTCAATCAAGCCGGGCAGTGATATCGCCAGATACAAAAGCTTCGCACCGATGATTGTTCCGAGCAGCGCATACAGCGCGCCAAAGAAGATATCCTGTTTTGGCACATCGCGCCTCACCGGCAGATAGACGGCAACAAGAATACCGAGCACACAGCCAAGCAAAATGAGCGGGCCGTACATGGGAACAATCAGCCCGAAAACGTTGATCGTCGGCAGCATGGATAAATCCTTTCAGTAATAAAATGGTGCGAAGAAAAATAGAAAAAGAGCATCGCTGCCCTTTCCCGGTTGTTGTCTGCCGCTATTTAATTAACGGTACTGCGTTATAAATGGATGCTGCACAAGCCGTGCATGCCAGCACCACAACCACGGTGATGGCCAGTGCGACGATGTTCAGTATCAGACCGGCTGTTGCCATGGCGGTTGGGTTCTGCTTTCTTGCCATGATGCTGAGCACCAGGCCGACAACGCCTAAAATGATGCCGATGAACCAAAGAAACCAGAAAAAGACCACGAAAACGACGGCGCAAATGCCGAGAACCATGCCCGCAATGGCCATACCGTTTTGATTGCTGCGCGGCGTGGGCTGACCATTCTGAATGTTTTGCTCTTCCATGTTTACCCTCCTCAAAATGAGTATTGAGTCATAAATAACATTTTCAGTATATCAAAGTATGCATCAAATGGGTAGAAAAAAATCACTTATGTTGGTTATTATCCCGTAAAAATTATATCGTGACAGCTATATTATCCGTTTATTTCGTCGGCGAATCATGCTATACTTTAAGCAGTTAATTATCATTACGAATAAGGGGATCTTTGTTGAGCGAGATGAACAGGAAATATCAATACCTGCTGCTGGATGTGGACGACACGCTGATGGATTTTAAAAAAATCGAGGCGGAAGCGCTCCAAAAGCTGTTCGCGTTCCACGGGCATCCGTTAACGCCGGAGCTGCTGCAAGTCTATCACACCATCAACAAAGGGCTCTGGGCGGATTATGAAAACGGCAAGGTGCCCATGGGCGATATGCTCGAAAAGCGCTTCGGGCTGACGATGGGCGAGTTTGGCATACAAATTGACAGCGCTTTATGGGAGAGAACGTATCAGCAAATGCTCGGCGAAGGCGGCCACACCATTGACGATGCGATAGATGTCTGCACGCGCCTTCGCGGCGTATACCGGCTGTTTGTGGTGACCAACGGCGTGAGAGAAACGCAGCGCAGGCGGCTCGAAGCGGCAGGACTGTATCATCTTTTCGAGGCCGTTTTTGATTCGCAGAGCATCGGCTATCAAAAACCGGCTAAGGAGTTTTTCGATCATGTGGAAATAAATATTGCCGGATTTGACAAGCGAAGGGCGCTGATTATCGGCGACTCGCTGAATACGGATATGAGAGGCGGTATTGCGGCGGGGATCGATACGTGCTGGTTCAACAGAACCCCCGAAAAGGGCGCAACCGATTTACCCGTGACGTACACGATCACGCAGCTGACACAGCTTTACGACCTGCTCGGGGTGACAGATGAGGGATAAGCTGCTTGTCTGGTATCAAGCAAACAAGCGCGATCTGCCCTGGCGGCGGCGCAGCGGCGCGTATGCGGTGCTCGTCTCTGAGATGATGCTTCAGCAAACCACAGTGGAAACGGTGCTGCGCTATTATGAGCCGTTCTTAAAGCGATTTCCGGATGTGCAGACGCTTGCGGCGGCAGACGAGCAGGAGGTGCTCAGCTGCTGGAAGGGGCTCGGGTACTATTCGCGTGCGCGCCATCTTCACCGCATCGCAAAGCAGGTGGTCAGCGACGGCGGCGAATTCCCGGATACCCTCGATGCGTGGCGGCAGCTGCCCGGTGTCGGGCCGTACATGGCGGGCGCGGTGATGAGCATCGCGTTTGGCAAGGCGTATCCGGCGGTAGACGGCAACGTGCTGCGCGTGATATCAAGGGTGTTCGCGCTGCGGGACGATATCACAAGCTCGGCGGCGCGCAGACAGACGGAAGAGCGTGTGCGCGGCATGATGACGGGCGACAGTGCGGGCGATTTCACGCAGGCGCTGATGGAGCTGGGGGCGACGGTTTGCCGCCCCGTTTCGCCGGATTGCGCGGCATGCCCATGGAATAAGGACTGTGCGGCGCTGCGTGAGGGCATTGTGGATGAGCTGCCCGTTAAGAAACCCAAAGCGAAGGTAAAAACGGTGTCGCTGTGGGCGGCATTGATCGTGTCTCGCGACAGTGTGCTGCTGCATTACCGCAGCGACGATACGCTGCTCGGGCGGCTTTGGGGTCTGCCCGTTGCCGAAAAGAAAGAGGGCATTATGCCCGAAACGCTGTTTGCCGAAAAATACGGCCTTGATTTGCCCCAAGGCAGCAGCATCTTTCAAGCTGTGCATGTGTTTACGCATCAGCGCTGGGAGATGGATGTGGTGCGGTATGAAATAAATGATGAGATGAAACCGGAAAACGGCGAATGGGCGTTCGTTGGCTGGGCATCAATAGATGAAAAGCCGATTCCCACAGCGTTTATGAAAATATTGAACACTGTGCGCAAGAAAGGGAGGCAAAGCGATGAATAAAACGGCTGTTTTTGCGGGCGGGTGCTTTTGGTGTATGGAGCCGCCGTATGCGGATATTCCCGGCGTGAAGCAGGTGCTGCCCGGGTACACAGGCGGGCACACCGATAACCCCACCTACGAGCAGGTCTGCGCGGGCGGAACCGGGCATTTTGAAGCGGTCGAAGTCACGTACGACCCGGATGTTGTATCGTTTGAGCAGTTGCTCGGTGTGTTCTGGCGCCAGATTGACCCGACGGATGCCTTCGGGCAGTTTGCGGACAGAGGCCGCCAGTATCAAACGGCGATATTCTATCACGATGACGAGGAGAAGCGCATCGCACAGGATTCGGTACGCCGCATACAGCGGCTGTTTGATAAGCCGGTGAAGACGCAGGTGCTGCCCGCGGCTCGGTTTTATCCGGCGGAGGGCGGGCACTGCGAATACTACAAGAAGAACCCGTCGCATTACGCGCGGTATAAAGCGGGTTCGGGGCGCGAGGCGTATATACACAGCGTTTGGGGCGGCGACGCGCTCAAACAAAGGCTCACGCCGCTGCAATATGAGGTGACACAGCGCAGTGCGACAGAGCCGCCGTTTCGCAACGACTATTGGGATAATCATCAGCCGGGGCTGTATGTGGACATCGTGTCGGGCGAGCCGCTGTTTACGTCTCTAGACAAGTTCGATTCGGGCTGCGGCTGGCCGAGCTTTACAAAGCCGGTGGACGATCGGCGCATAGAAGAAAAGAAGGATATGAGCCACGGCATGATTCGCACCGAGGTGCGAACGAAGGGGTCGGATGCGCATCTAGGGCATGTGTTTCCCGATGGGCCGGGGCCGGAGGGGTTAAGGTACTGCATCAACTCGGCGTCGCTGCGCTTTGTGCCGCTGGATGATTTGGAAAAAGAGGGGTATGGCGAGTACAGAAAGCTGTTTGATTTAATGAATATTATTTAATTTTCGATGATATCATAGAAAACTGCAGATAAAGTTGAGCGATTATATTATGGTTATATGATACACTTTGTACATATATGTATAAAGATATGTTCCAGTTATGACGATATATTTATTAACACATAGTTTAATTGGCCATACATGTTAAGTTTTTATTAAATAATGTTAAATAATAAAGGGGTTTCTATTGCGTTTGTAGAAGATTTCATATAAAATATCAACATTATGCATCTTTTGGAGTTCAAGCCGATGAATATGTTATAAGAGGTAATTGGGTGCAGAACATAAAAGGAAGGTATAATAGTACACTAATAACTCGTCCTTCAACTAAGAAGAGTATTTTATCCAAGAATTCTTTACATGGATGGGGAGTGAAAGTTGCTATAATTGATTCGGGTATAACTGGTGATGTGCAGTGCTCTGATAGCATAGATTATACTAATACCGGATTGATGGATACCTACAATCATGGTACAGGTGTAGCAAAAATCATTAAGTTTTTTGCACCCGGTGCGAATTTATACGTTGCAAAAGTTGGAGCGCAAAAACCAAGCGAGGCATATGTTTTAAGAGCTCTTAAGTGGGCAGAAGATGTTGGAGCACAAATAGTAAACCTTTCATGTGGATTTGATGAAAACAGACCGTTAACTGGATGTAAAGATAAATGTGTGTTGTGCCAAACAGTTAATTATTTATCAAGCAAAGGTATTGTGGTGGTGGTAGCTGCTGGTAATGATATGAAGCAAGAGGGAAAGCCAATGCCATGTCCTGCTTGTGCTACTAAAGCTATTACAGTAGGGGCAATAGATCAGAATGGAAAGTTGGCAGAGTATAGTATTAGTGGGAAGTTAGATAAACCGAATATTCTAGCTCCCGGTTCTTTATATATAGATGGGGAATATTTTGAAGGAACTTCATTCGCAGCGCCAATAGTAACAGGATTATTAGCGTCGACATTGAATAACTATCCTTCAATAGAGAAGACTATTGAAATAATGTATGGTACAGCGAAAAATATTGGGTTGCCTATATACAAGCAAGGACACGGTATTATTGATATTGAAAAGTTCGTGGAGGAGTTGCATAATGAAAAGATTGATGGTACAAGTGAAGGATATAAGCAGAATTAATGACTTGGACAAGTATGGTAGAATTGTATTTGTATGGAAAGAATTGAATTATATCGAGATGGAAACTCATGATAATAATGTTGATAAGATCAGTCAATTTGAAAATGTTATTTCTTGTAGCATTAGTACTGAGGGCAATTATCAATCTTGTGAAGCTGTTTGTTAAACATTACTATACTTATCAGAAGACACTTTTTATGAGTGTCTTTTTTTATACTGACGGTAAGTTAAGATAAAAAAATCTTATTATTTGTAATGGTTTCATGTATAATTATAGTTAAGAAACATTCCGAAAGAGGATATAACATGAAAATCGTCTCATGGAACGTGAATGGCCTGCGCGCATGTTATGGCAAAGGCTTTACCGACTTTTTCACCTCGGGAGATGCGGATATTTTCTGCGTTCAGGAAACCAAGCTGCAGCGCGGCGATTTTACGTTCGACCTGCCCGATTACTTCGACTACTGGAACGACGCCGAAAAGAAGGGCTATTCGGGCACAGCGGTATTCACCAAAAAAGAACCGATTGCCGTCACCTACGGCATCGGCATCGACGCGCACGACCACGAGGGGCGCGTGATCACGCTCGAATTCGACGGCTTTTATTTTGTGAATGTGTATGTACCGAATTCGGGCGAGGAATTAAAACGCCTGCCGTACCGGATGGAATGGGACGAGGCGTTTCGCGGCTATCTATCGGCGCTGGATGCCCAAAAGAGCGTGATCGTTTGCGGCGACCTCAACGTGGCACACACGGAGCAAGATCTTAAGAATCCGTCGGCTAACAGACACACGGCGGGCTTTACGGATGAGGAACGAGAGGGCTTTACAAAATTGCTTAATGCCGGTTTTATTGATTCGTTTCGGTATCTGTATCCCGACAAACGCGACGCGTATACATACTGGTCTTACCGGTTCGGCGCGCGGGCGCGCAACGCGGGCTGGCGCATTGATTATGCGTGCATATCAGAGCGGCTCAAACCGGAGCTGCACGATTTTACGATTCACAGTGACATTATGGGGTCTGACCACTGCCCCATTTCTATCGATATTTTTTAACGGAGGAGAAATCAATGGAAAAATATATTTGCAGAGTGTGCGGTTACACTTTTTACGATGAGAACAACGAACCCGATTACGAGGAACTGAGCGACACGGTGCCGGATGATTTTGAGTGCCCATGCTGCGGCAAAACCGAGTGCGAGCTCGTAAAAGGACAAGAATAACAATTCGCGCATAACGGCATCGTCATTTTCGGATAATATCATTATGACGACGATGACGATGCTGAATCACGCGCAGGCGTGCTTTCTCGAATTTGATAGACACTTGATGGAGGACGACAAACCCTCCGTCTATTTTGACGCTCTGGTGGAAAAGGAAGCGTTTCCGCAGCAATACCCGTTCACCATGCTGACCGACCTCATTGGCGTGGAGCAGTCGCCCACGCATCATCCGGAAGGCGATGTGTGGCGGCATACAATGCTGGTGGTGGATAACGCGGCTGAGATCAAGCGCCTGAGCAAAAACCCGCAGGCGATGATGTGGGCAGCGTTGCTTCACGATACGGGCAAAAAGGAAACAACAAAGCTGCGAAAAGGGCGCATCACCACATACGACCATGATATAGCGGGGGAGCGGCTCGCTATCAGTTTTCTTGAAGCGTGCGGACAGAGCGACGACTTTTGTCGCGAGGTGGGCGCGTTGGTGCGCTGGCATATGCAGGCACTGTTTGCGGCCAAGAACCTGCCGTTTTACAACCCCAAGGCGATGATGGCACAGTCGGATGTGAACGAGGTGGCGCTGCTCTGTCTGGCCGACAGATTGGGGCGCGGGCCGATTACCGCGCAGCAGCTGGAGCACGAACAACAGCAGATTTCTGCGTTTGTAGAAAGAAGCTTGAAATACCGATAGAGGGGAACGCCGATGAAACGCATCTACGGTGTGCGGGTGAACTGCGAACTGATGCGCGACTTTTTGCAAAGCATCGGTGATCTGCGACGCGCTCAAAAACGCGGCGATGTCGATGCTAAGTTTATCAAGCGCATTATGCTCAGCGTCACGCATGTGAACGGGTGCGCGCTGTGCAGCTGGTTTCATACGCATGAGGCGCTGAAAATCGGCATGACGCAGGAGGAAATCACGCGCCTGCTGAGCGGTGAGCTGTCGGGTGCGCCGGGGGACGAAGCGGCGGCACTCGTTTTTGCGCAGCATTATGCGGACATGCGCGGAGCGGTCGCCCCATCGGCATGGCAGCGAATTGTGGATTCATACGGCGCGCGAAAAGCGCTTGGAATCCTTGCGGCCATTCGCATGATTATGGCGGGCAACGCGCAGGGAAACATCTGGGGTGCGTTCGCGTCGCGGCTCAAGGGAAAGCCGGAGCAAGGCAGCAGCCTTGGCAGGGAACTCGGCGTGCTTGCGGCAGATATCGCCGTGGTGCCGTTTATGCTTGTTTGGGCGGTGTTCGCAGCGATGATACGGCGATTGGTTGTTGTACAACCCACCGTATAAACATTTTGACAGTTTATAATTAGTTATTGAGCATATAATATACAAACACTTGAATTTTAAATATCGGTGGTATATTATGTGTGTAGAAAATGACACTGAAAAAGAACGTAAAGGTGATAATATGTCGGCTTTATCTGAAAGAGTCTTTGAAGTGAAGCCTGATAAGACGAATGATTTCATTAGAATGCTTAAGAAACCAATGATTAATAAGCAGTTTTTAGAGGAATGCAAAAAGGCATCGGACAGTATCAAAGATTCTAAAAAAAGAAAATAGTGTAGGTATTGGTTTGAATACAGTTCCGCTTACTGAGGAAAACATTGACCTTGTCAGTGGTTTTTGCTGTGGTAAAGAGGGTCTCGATAACTACCTGAAGGAACAAGCACTTAAAGACCAAGAAGATCATAAGGCGACCACCACACTCATTATCAAAACGTACAAGGGAATAACGTCACTTATTGGTTTTTACACACTAAAAAATACGTGTATTCTGTTTCGTTCTGCAAATACCGTAAGAGGATATCCCGCGATTGAAATTGTGTTTCTTGCCATAGATAAGAAGTATCAAAGAAAAGGTTTAGGCAGTAAAGTATTAAAGAAGATCATTTACAAATCAATTGAAATTTCCAGATCATTTTCGGCTATCACGGTCTTAATATTATCTTCGGAGCAAGATGCGGTTGGTTTTTATAAAAAAAACAGATTCATCGATTTTCCTTACGTCTTTGAAATACTCTATGATGATTGCCGAACATCAACAATTCCACTTTTATTGAACCTCATATATGAAGAATAACGCTCTTTAATAAGATTGTTAATTTTCAATACAGCATTGTGGTATAATATGGCCAAGGGAGGGCTTATCTTATGGCTATTGATTACGCATGCATTGTCCCGCATCCGCCGCTTATTGTACCGGCGGTGGGAAAAGGGCAGGAATACGAGATTCCATCAACGGTAGACGCTTACAATCAGGTCGCCCGTCAGATCGCGCACATCAAGCCCGATACCATCGTGGTCGCGTCTCCGCATTCCATTATGTACGGCGACTACATCCACATTTCTCCCGGCAAATCGGCCAAGGGCTCGTTCGACCGCTTCGGCGCAGCGCAGGTCAGCTTTGAAAAAGCGTACGATACCGAATTCGTGAGCACGCTGTCGGACATCGTGTTCGATCAAAACATCCGCGCGGGAACACTTGGCGAACGCGATCCGGAGCTTGATCACGGTACGATGGTGCCGCTGCATTTCATCGATCAACACTATAGAGACTACCGTCTCGTTCGCGTGTCGATATCAGGGCTGTCGTATATTGAGCATTACCGCTTCGGCATGTGTGTTGCGCAGGCGGCTGAGGCACTCGGGCGCAAAACCGTGTTTGTGGCCAGCGGCGACCTGTCGCACAAGCTCACCAAGAACGGCCCGTATGGCTTTGCCGCCGAAGGCCCTGAATTCGACGCGCAGATAACGGCGGCGATGCGCATTGGCGATTTCGGGCGCTTTTTCGAGTTTTCCGAAACGTTTGCCGAATCGGCCGCCGAATGCGGCCTGCGTTCGTTTGTTGAGATGGCGGGCGCGTTGGATGGGCTGTCGGTAACGCCGGATGCATTTTCGTATGAAGGCCCATTTGGCGTGGGCTACGGCGTTTGCGGTT
This sequence comes from Bacillota bacterium, assembly GCA_023412005.1. Taxonomy (GTDB): domain Bacteria; phylum Bacillota; class Clostridia; order Christensenellales; family SZUA-584; genus SZUA-584. Next base: position 50,143 of record JAEYOE010000027.1, on the reverse strand, counting down.
ACACAATCGGTGAAGCGGACGAAAGCAGGCGTTTTGCCGATATTTATGAAACCAAGCAGCGGCAGATGCTCGCCGATACAAAAACTAAAGAAGATGCTTATGTTAAGCTTGCGCGGCTGTCTCTCGAAACGTATGTGACGACAGGCAAGCGTGCGAAGCTGCCGGAGGGGCTGCCTGAGGCCATGCTGAATGAGCGGGCGGGGGTGTTCGTATCGATCAAGAAAGACGGGCGGCTGCGCGGCTGCATCGGCACCATCGAGCCGAGTGCGGCGTCCATCGCCGATGAGATACTGCGCAACGCGGTCAGCGCAGGCACGGGGGACCCCCGGTTCGATCCAATCACACAGGATGAACTGCCGCACCTTGTTTACAGTGTGGACGTGTTGGGACAGGCGGAGTCCATTTCATCGCTGACCGACCTTGATGTGAAGCGCTATGGCGTGATTGTAACCAAGGGCTATAAACGCGGGCTGCTGCTGCCGAATCTTGACGGTGTGAACACGCCGGAAGAGCAGGTTAACATCGCACTGCAAAAAGGCGGTATACTCAAAAACGATGACTACACGATGGAGCGCTTTGAGGTGGTGCGGCACAAGTGAGCCAACTGCTCTGCGGCATCTGCCCGCAAAACTGCATGCTGAGCGACGGACAAACGGGCCTTTGCCGCGCACGCACGCGGTACGGCGACGAGATTCGCGCGAATAACTACGGGCGCATCACATCTATGGCGCTCGACCCCATCGAGAAAAAACCGCTGCGTCGCTTTCATCCCGGCAGCATGATATTCTCCGTCGGCAGCTACGGGTGCAACATGAGTTGCCCCTTTTGCCAGAACCATGTGATATCGATGGCGGACGACAGCTACGATACCGTGACGCTGCTGCCCGATATGCTGTGCAAAAAAGCGCTTAACATTCAGGGCAATATCGGTGTGGCGTTCACGTATAACGAGCCGCTGATCGGCTATGAATACGTGCGTGACAGCGCCGCGCTGCTCAAACAGAACGGCCTGAAAACGGTGCTGGTGACCAACGGCTATATCAACGAGCAGCCGATGAGTGAGCTGCTGCCGCTCATTGATGCGATGAATATTGATCTTAAAGCGTTTACCGAGCGCTATTATGAAAAGCTTAAAGCCCATATCGAGCCCGTTAAGCGCACCATTTTGCTCTGCGCGCCGCGCTGCCACGTGGAAGTCACCACGCTGATACTGCCGACATACAACGACAGCGAGGAAGAGATGCGTCAATTGTCGGAATGGCTTGCAAGCGTCGATGAGACAATTCCGCTGCATATTTCGCGCTTCTTTCCAAGCTACCGCGTGCACAACATTGAGGCAACGCCCATAGAAAAGATCATGAGGCTGGCGGAGGTTGCGCGCGAGTCGCTTCAGTATGTTTACACAGGCAATTGCTGAAAATACCTTTTTATGTTCATCTGCCATACCAAAACATTGAAAACCATACCGACTATTGATATAATAAATTAATATTTACATATCAGGAGATGCGCTTGGAAGAAGACGTTCAAGTCAATCCGTCTGTGACCGAATTGACAGATGAAGATGAAGAGCCAAAGCCGCTGATCACCGCGAAGCTTACCTATGAATGCGGCAGCATCCGCCATGAAAAGGTAACCGCGCAGATGTTCCCCGATGTGATCAAGATGGCGGGGGCCGGTTTTTCGCGTACTCTCAAAATCAACACCATCTCGGCGGTGGAGCCGGGTAATTACCGCGTGACCGTGCGGCACAAAGCGGGCGATATCACATTCTCAATGATCGGGCATCTGTATGAAGATTTCGTGCGGCATTTTGTCAGTGCATTTAATGAAATTGTTTTTAACGAGTCGCTGATGAGCGAAACGGTGCATTTTGAGGCCAGGGGGCAGTATGTTTCACCGGCGGGCGACACGGCCGCAGCGGTTTTTCGTATCTGCGAAACGGCGCTCGTGGTGCTGCCGCAAACGCACGCGCTTAAACGTATACCGTTTTGCCTGATGGCCGATATCAAGAACGAGCCATACCGACTGACCATTACAGATAAACAGGGCCAAAGCCATGTGCTGCAAAAGCTCGGGTTATCAACTGACGATTTTTTAAGAGAGTTCGGCAAGCGTGAGAAAGAGCTGCTCAAACAGACCAAGGACAGGCTAAGTACTATAGCGCCCGCAAGCGACGCCCTTGCCAAGCTGATGATGGAAGGACTCGTTGTTCCGGTTGAGCAAATTCGTACGGTATCCGCACCGTTTGCGGATGCGCTCAATGCAAGGCTGACTGAGCTGCTGCCCGATGAATATGGGTTTTTGAAATCCGTGTCCGGCCATCTTGCCGTGGGCATCAAGCGCGGGCTGATGGGGTCGCTGACCGGGGAGAGCATCATATTGCTCGCACCGGCAGGCAGCAAAGTGATTATGGAAAGCTTCAGCGAAGCGGCGGCGGCCACGTACGTGTTCGATATGGGGTCAACGCCGTGGGAAGCGTTTTTACCCGCGTTCAACGAAAGCATGCTGGCAGTTAATTTTCGGCGCGAGCCGATTTATATGAGCGACGAGGCGCTCGCGTCTGAGAAAAATGAGGCGTACAGAAACGCGATTGTGCGCTGTCCCGCGCTGGCCGTGCTGCGCAAGCAATACCTCGGGCGCGTGGCGCACAGCGGGTTTGAAGGCTGGCAGCGCGCGCTTCAAAAGTACTTATAACTTAGGGAGGACTCTTATGGCAGGATACGACAAGCCGTGCATCGGCTGCGGCACATTGATTGGCTATGATAGCCGTTTTTGCCCCGTGTGCGGGCGGCAGAGCCCGTTCTTCGACGCCTGCCCATCGTGCAACATTGAAGTCAAGCGCATCTGGCAGCGCTGCCCGTCGTGCGGGCGAGATCTGTATACGACGTGTCCGTTTTGCGGCCAGAAAACGTTTGTGGCGGCGGAGAAGTGCGACAGCTGCCATCAGTCGCTGATGATCAAGTGTGAAAACAAGCTGTGTCAAGGTCTTCAGTTCTTTGAGAATACTAGTTGCACCTTGTGCGGCAAGAAAATAAAGCATAAGAAAGGAAAGTAAGATTATGATGCAGGCATTTACGCGTAACTATGAAGATAACAGCACAGACGCGGGTTTCCAGTTTACGTTCTATTGCGACGTGTGCCACGATGGGTTTAAAACGTCTTTTATCGAGTCGGCGACATATAAGAAGGGAAGCTTACTCCGTGGCTTAACACGCGGCATAGGGGCAGCGGGCAGCTTGTTCGGCGGTGCTCTTGGAAACATCAGCAGCGCGGCGTATCAGGGTGAGCATATTCTCTCCGAGCGCTTCGAAGGGATGTCTCCCGAGTGGCAAAAAGAGCATGAAAAGGCGTTTGCGATGGCTCAGAACGAAGCCAAACAGCATTTCCACCGCTGCCACAAGTGCCACAGCTGGGTGTGCGACACCTGCTTTAATGACGAAGTGGGCCTTTGCGCCGAGTGTGCGCCGCGCGCCAATGTGGAGATTGCGGCGGCCCGGGCCGACAAAATGAAGCGCGATATTTGGGACAAAGCGGATCAGACACAGGTGTTTCAGGGTGAGATTGAGCAGAAGACGACGTTCTGCCCGCACTGCGGCAAGCCCGCGGGCAATGCGAAGTTCTGCACCAATTGCGGCGGCAGCTTGGCGCAGAATAATTGCCCCAACTGCGGCGCGGAGAATGACCCGAGTGTGCGGTTCTGCGGCGAGTGCGGAACGAAGCTGAAATAAACAAGATTAGCATGATGAGGCGGCTCAAAATGGGCTGCCTCATGTTTTATATCGCTATGTCTCTGGAGTCTTAGTCGGTAGATTTGCCAGTACTAACAAAGATGCACGAACCCCTGCCTCCCTCGAGAGGGAGGTGGCACGAAGTGCCGGAGGGAGTTAAGTATTTGAGCTATTGCATTGTCGCATCGACCCAACGTTCTCAGTAGTCAGCGAGCTTGTCCATACAAAAAAGGGATGCTGGGAAGCATCCCTTGATATCAGTGTTACATGGGCTTTTTATCAAAGCCAATCACTTCATAGTAGTCCGGCTCTCCGTAACTATCAAACGGAACCGGGTTCTCAATCGGAACATACAACACGTCGATGTCCTCTTCCCTCAGTCTGTAGCCCTCGCCGATCCAATAGTCAGAGTGCAGCTTGGTGCCGTCTTCAAGCTCGTAACTGTAGGATATACCGGCCTCATTAAAATTTCTTCTGACGATATGCATCATGCTTGACCTCCTTCATTTTAGGTGTCGCCAAAAAGGCGCGGGGTAACAAATGTTTCATTAACCGACACTGATGTCATTGCATTTCTCAAACGTACGTTGGATATATTTATTACTTCGATATATGTTCCGTTTTTCCTGCATTGACAATAAAGTCACAAACCTATTGCCTGCCGTATTAAAATGTATGCAAAAACCGGCGAAAAAATATAGCTGTTCCGTCAGACGGGTAAATTTCCATGGAACTGATTTGCAGGTCAATACCCCGCAACCCTGTCAATAACACTGCCGTCAATTGCGTTAATCGTCAGAAAGCTCACATCGTACTCGCCGTTCTTGATGCCGTCTAACTGATACGTGCAGTCGCCGATAAAATCCCAAACGGGCAGATACACATACTTTCCCTCGCTGAGCCGGCATCGCATCATGCCAAGCGTGATCTTTTCTATCGAGATCACATTGCCCGTTGAATTGGGCATGATCCATACATTTTGATAAGCCAGCTGATCTTTGAAACGTTTTAAAACCTCCTCAAAATCGAGAAGTTGAATGTTCTCATTCAAAACCTGCCCCGCATCGCCCGGCCAGCTCCAGTCCAGCCGATAGACACCGTCGGCACCCACATAGACATCCAGCGTTTCAGCTTCCCAAATCTTGTCGTAATGCTCGGGCTGGCTCACCATCCTTGTGGAGCTTGCGTTTGGGGTCACCGCAATGCCGTTTACCACAGGCGTGAAGTGAAAAATATAACATTTCTTAATATCGGGGTCGGCAGCCAAAACATCCATATCCGACCCGGCAAAGCCCGTTAAATCGGCGATGATATCTGTCCTGATGAGGCTCATATTCTCTATGCCTAAGGTGCTCAGCAGCTCGTCCGCAACCTTCTGCGCGTCTTCCTGAGGCAGCACCTGGCCTGTGATGTCGTCTGCATGAAGCACCGTATTGTAAATATCGCCCTCACCAATATAAAAGCTAATTGCACTGTCACGGTCGTCGTCCGTTGATTGAATATTGAAAAGTGCGGGAGTCGCTTTTTTAAGATCGGCCTGCACCTCGATGGACTGAATTTTGTCTGATCCGGTCACAGACATCAGCATGGCCGGTACTTTTTCTAAGTTTTCTTCGGGGGCGTTTTTGTATTGCTCCTCAAAGCTATGAAGCTGCCCGGTCAGTTCGTCCAATGCCAACTGGCGTGATTCTTCGGGCAAATCCGTATTGCTTTTCGTTTGTTCAATTTGCGCCTTCAAATCAATAATTCGCTTTTCCCAATCACTTTTCGTTTTGCCCGACATCTGATACAGAGGCTGGCCTTGCATCAGAATATCAGCATATTTTTGTATCTGCTGCGTTGTAAACGCATGAGGAAGCGCTTCAATTACCGGAAACACATCGGTATCAGGCAGCTCGATTTGAGCGTTGGCTACGATTTTTACATCACTCTCTAAGCTTATCTCTTCCTGCCATGTGTCAGGTATCGCATCCAGCATGGGGTTGCCGGTTACTGTTGGTTCTTTTATCTTTTCCTCAAGCGCGGCTTTATCTGCCACGACGGCTGTAGGCGGCGTAGGATGGCAAGCAGCCAGATGAAACGCTAATGAAATAATATAAACAATAATACACAGTCTTTTCATGATCTTTCACCTCTCGGTAACGCTGAACCAAAGCACTGATATAAAGTTATTGAGTAGATATACATTTAAATTATAAATTTATAAAAAATAATGTCAACATATATTAATAAAATAGAAAATTAACATAAATGACTAAGAATTCTTAAAATAGAATATCATTGAGCTATTGTATATATCATAATCGTTGTTCGTGCACTCTGGATTCACCTTGCGATGACAGCCATCATTCCACCCCTGCAAAGAAGCGCGAGCGAGTAAATATTCAAGCGAAGAAGCAAATGGAGAAGAGCCGACTGATCGGTTTTGTATGTCATTGAGGGTATTCCTGCGACAGCCCGGCCTTTTTTCTTAGCTCCAGCAGCTTTTCTCCCAGCGGCATTGTTATGCACCTCCTTGATATTGTTCTTTTATTGTAAGTGTAATTAACGCTGTTTTCCACCAATCAAACACGAATATTTGTCAACCGAGCTTAACATACCATTCCCGTTGCTTGGATTTTAAAAAATAATTGTACAAGCCAGAAAAACTTTTTGCATGAAAGAACTTGTTAGATATTCAAATAATCTGTATACTCAATCTGTTATAAAGCACAATATGACGAGGGAGATGTATTCGTGGATTTATTTGAAAAGTGTTATTCCTTTACCGATGCCAAAGAGGCTATCGCATCCGGACTTTATCCATACTTTCATGCGCTTCATACCGCTCAAGATACCGAAGTGGTGATGGACGGCAAGCGCATCATCATGATCGGCTCCAACAACTACATGGGCTTGACGAGCGACCCACGTACCATTCAGGCCGCCAAAGACGCACTCGATAAGTACGGCACCGGCTGCTCGGGCTCACGCTTTTTAAACGGCACGCTTGTGCTGCATGAGCAGCTCGAAGAAGAGCTGGCGGATTTTTTTAATAAAGATGCCGCGCTCACATTCAGCACCGGCTTCCAGACCAACCTCGGCGTGATTACTGCCGTTGTCGGTCGGCATGATTACATTTTAAACGATGCGGAAAATCACGCAAGCATTATCGACGCGTGCCGCTTGGCTTTTGCGAAGAACGTGCTGAAATACGAGCATAACGATATGACCAGCCTTGAAGAACGGCTGCAGCGCCTGCCCGAAGACGCGGGCAAGCTGATCATCACCGACGGTGTTTTCTCGATGAGCGGCGATATCGCGAGGCTCCCCGAGATCGTTGAGCTTGCGAAAAAGTACAAAGCGCGCATACTCGTGGACGATGCGCATGGCGCGGGCATGATCGGAAAATGCGGACGCGGCACCGCAAACTACTTCGGCCTTGAAAAAGAAGTTGATATTATTATGACGACGTTCTCGAAATCGTTCGCATCGCTGGGCGGATGCATCGCAGCGGACGAGGATGTGATTGGGTATGTGAAGCATCGGTCGCGCCCGTTCATTTTCAGCGCGTCGATTCCGCCAGCCAATGTGGCGGCTGCGCGCGAGGCGCTTCGCATCATGAAAGCCGAGCCGGAACGCCAGAAAGCGCTGATCGATATATCGAACTACATGCGCGCCAAACTTAAGGAAGCGGGCATTCCGATCATTGAAGGCGAAACAGCTGTTATACCGGTGTTTACCTACGACATGCAACGGACGTTCGTTATCACCAAGATGCTGTTTGAAGAGGGCGTGTATGTGAACCCCGTAATTCCGCCCGCCGTGAAGGACGGCGAATGCATGCTGCGCACCAGCTACACCGCGACGCATACGAAGGAACAGATGGACACGGCCGTTGAGGCGTTCAAACGCGTATTTTCACAGATATAACTGTTTCCCCAATATATAACCTTTCTTACAAGGCGCTTCCGGCGTCTTGCTTTTTTTTACCTGAAACCGTATGATTGAAAGGAGTAATCCGGGGGATCGGCTAAGACATCATTTTTGCAATATTGCTTGCCTTATATTCGCCTCAGCGCTGGTCATACTGGCGGTTAAAATCTTTCGGGATAAAGAGACGGACGCCCTGCTGCAGCCGCCGCTAAGCTCGGCAAGAACGTCGTAATCATAATCGTCGCCGCCACGCTGCTGTCGCGCATCACGAAGTATCTCATAAGCCTTGCGTTTATGCATATCATCGGATTCCCGCGAAGCAATGTAATTCTTAAAGCAAGGAGAAAGAACCGTGGATAAACCAAAGAATTTCATCAGGACGTACACCGGCATTTACATGGATCCGTATATCATCGAGCCGGCGCAGGTGGAAATTTTGGACATAGCGCATTCGCTTTCGCTGATGACGCGGGCGAACGGACATATTCGTCATTTCTTCTCGGTGGCGCAGCACGCCGTGAACTGCGCACTTGAGGCGGGCAACAGAGGGCTGTCGCGGCGCATAAGGCTGGCCTGCTTGCTGCACGACGCGGCGGAAAGCTACATCTCCGACGTGACACGGCCGGTGAAGCATCGGTTGAGAGGGTATGAACAGATCGAGGATTTTGTGCTCGGTGTCATCTTTGATAAGTTCGGCCTTAAGGATATGAACGGCGACGAACTGCGCGCCGTCAAAGAGATTGACGATGCGATGCTGTATTATGAATTTGAAGCGCTTGCGGGGGTCCATATCCGCGATGTCGCGCCCGTGATCACGATGGCGCACGATTTTTCGTATAAGCCGATGGTGGATGTCGAGCGTGACTTTCTAAGTCTGTTCAAGGCGCTTTCAGAGTGAAACGCTCATAGACATTAAAAAAAGAGTCCTTTGGCGGCGTTTGCCGCGATGTGCATTGCATTTCTCATGGGGTACAGGAATCTCTTTTTTTGAATTTGTGAATTTTGAAACGCTCATAGATATTTAAAAAAGAGTCCTTTGGCGGCGTTTGCCGCAATTTGCGTTGTGTTTCTCTTAGGTTACAGGAATACTTTTTTTATGTAGAAAGAATGCTTCGAACGTAGGGAACGACCTCTGTGTCGTTCCGTGGCGCTTTGTACCCCTCCGGGGTACAGGAATCTTTTTTATCATGTAACAAGAATCTTCGAACGAGGGAAGGATATTGACCCTTTCAAAAGAATTATTTCCTGTAAAGACAGATGGATTTTCGGAGTAACAAAAAATAATTATTGAAAAACAATAAAAAATAATTGACATGCGGTATGCGGCGTGCTACCATCTCCTTGAAAAGAATGATTCATTCAAGGAGGATTTTTGCATATGACCGACAATCGCTATTTGTTAGAATACTTCATAGAAAAAAGCCAGCCGGAAAAGAAACCCGATAAACCGCAGACGTTGGCAAAACCCAAAAAGAGCAAAGAGGGTAAAAAGTCATGAACGGCTCGCCAGCTCCCGAAGCACGCGAGCCCCGAAGGCGCAAGGCCAGCCCCCGGCTGCTCATAAGCACTGCCGTGTTCGGCATTATCTTTGCGGCCATCTTTGTGAACCAGAGCCTCGGGCTCAATCTCACGATCTTCTTCCTTCTCATCTACGCATATGCGGCAGTCAATCGTCAATCGATTTTTGCCGTGCCGTTCCGGCAGGAAAAGCTGTTGTATATTTTCACCATGCCCGTTGTGCTGCTCAGTCTCTCTCTGTTTTTAACCAGCTCGTTCATCCATATGTTCAGCATTCTTGCTATTTTTGCCGTGATGATCGTGCAGTATACGGTGCTTTCGGGCAATGCGCTGAACCGCTGGGATGAAATCAGCTTCATCGTCGATTTGGTGTTCACCGGCATTAATCGTTATCTCTTCGGTTTTGTCCGCTTTGTGGGCGACGGCATCAGCACACTGCTTAAGGGCCGCAAAAAGGGCGGCGCGTTGATTGGTGTGGGCATCGGCGTTATTTTGCTGCTCATTGTGGTGCCGCTGCTGGTGGGCGCGGATGCGAATGTATCCAATATGCTGGAACGGTTCATTGATAGCCTTGCACTCGGTGATGTTTTCCTCTATGTGTTTATGTTTTTTCTCGGTGCGTCGCTGATTATGGGGCCTGCGGCTACGGCGCTGGAACCCGAGTGCACAGGGCCAAGGCAAGCGTTAACCATCACCAAACGTCCGATTCCGGCTGTAACCACGGGTATCGCGCTCACGATGGTGGCAGCGGTGTATGTGCTGTTTGCGGGTGTGCAGTTCGGGTATTTCTTTTCGCCGCAGGAGACGATTACCTCGGTGCTCGGGCTCACCAGCGCGGCATACGCGGTGCGCGGCTTCGGGGAAATGATGTTTATAACGTGCTTCAATTTCGTACTGATTGTGATTGCGATGCACAGCACACAGCAAAAGGACGGGGCAACGCCGCCGTACTTAAAGGCGCTGTATGTGCTGCTGGTCGCGTTCAATTTCGTGATTCTCGCGTCGGCACACTTGCGTATGGCGTGCTATGTCGCGTCGTTCGGAGATACCGTTGCGCGGTTTGTTTCGCACTCGTTCATGCTGCTGCTGGTGGTGCTGAACATTGTGATGCTCGCGCGCATCTTCTCAGAACGGGTGAAGCTGGTGCGGTGCTTCGCCGCGGCGGCGCTGATTTATCTTTGCACGCTGGCCGTGGTGAACCCGGAACGGTATGTGTCGGGGGAGAATTTCAGCCGCTATGAGAAGACGGGCAAGATTGATACCGAGTATCTGCTCTCGCTGCCCGGGGATGCGCTGGCCGATACGTGCGACTTTTTGATTGCGAACCCTGAGCTGATGGACGCTAAGGCGCGGGAACATGCACAGCTGAGGCTAGATATGTTTGAATGCCGTGATTCCGGATGGCTGTCGTATAATATGGCAGATGACAGAGCTCAAAGCAAACTCGCTGATCTCCTAAATTGATATTCTGACGGACGCGCGGCGGTTAAGTAAAAACAGGGGTAAAAATAGGGGTTGCCTAATCGCCGCGTTTCTGTTAGAATAATTTTCGCAACACGCCTCCTTGGTCAAGCGGTCAAGACACCGCCCTCTCACGGCGGTAACAGGGGTTCGATTCCCCTAGGAGGTACCAAATAAGCAGCTTGTTATTGATACAATGGCAAGCTGCTTTTTTTATAGGTATTATAGTGGAGTAAATTAAGCAAAAAAGGAGTTTAAAATGGACTTAAAAAAAGCAGATTATGGTACGGTAATTGAGTTCGGTACGATGGACGATTTTACGAATAAGCTCAATATAGAATCTCAGAACTTGAGTGATGTTATTAATAATATTGACGCTAGAGGGATTAGTTTATTGGAGAAAGCACTGGGCAGCAGAAAATTTGACATAGCCAAATATCTCCTGCTGGAAGGAGCAAAAGTAAACGTAATTTCAAATGGGGGGTTTAATGAATTGCATTTTCTTGCAGCGAATATAAACATTGAAGGCGGAATTGAAATTGCCAAGCTATTAATTCATCATGGGGTTGATTTAGATCATACAGATAAAAAATATAAAAACACAGCTCTATTCACTGTTTGTTTAGAACTTTTAAAACGCCAAACAGATGAAGGAATGAAGTTGATTGAGGATTTAATATCTGAGCATTACAACATTGATATTGTAAACAAGTCAGGAATTAGTGTTAGAACTTTATTAAAAGAGCGTGGTACAGATAGAATTAAAAACTTGCAAACAACATGATTGGGAATGGGACACTGAATGAGTTTCTTGCACCCCCCTCTCTGAAAATGCACCCCCTCTTTCACTAAAACCGGGTAACCGTTAAATTGTATCAATCTCGTTGATTTTAGACAAAAGATACAAATTCGAACCCCACTCTGCTAGGAGAGGCGTTCGGATTTGTTTTTTATTTCAGCACTTTTATTGAATAAACATAGGAGGCGTTGAAATGAATGTAACAAAAGGTCTAGGGCCGAGAATCGGCTGTGAGTATGGCCTGGATAATCTTCACTTAGGCAGAATAATGATGACGATGGCCGTCATTTACAGACGTTTGTCCTTCAAAGTCAAGCATATGCATTTATGGCATCCCTGTGTAACAATATATTAACGGCGGTTATACACCAAATGATTCATTTGGCTTTGAGCAAATATAATTTTCACTATCTTATTAACAAAGTATTTTCGTTAACGGATCCCCCGGGAACATGCAGAATAATACACCGATAGAACTAGAAAAGGGGAAGGCATTGCTGTTTTTATTCTTGACGCCTTCCCCATAATTATTTTTTATTGTTTAGCAGCCCGTTTCACAGAACGTGACGGCATCTATTTTATGAATCGGGATAAGTGTCACGTTACCGAATATGCTCCGGCAGGGACAGCAGTTTCTATGCGTTATCAATTTTATGAAATCGCAACGCACCGAGCACAGTAATCCAGTAAATCTGCAATCGTCTACGCAAACGCTTATAACTTCATCTTCGTGCTCCTCTAATTCTTCAAATAGGCCACAGCTTTCGAATTTTTCCATTGATCGAACCTCCTTTTTAAAGATTCTTTTGTTCAATATTATGATATTACGATTTATATAATCTGTTACTAAATATGCATTGAATAAATACTTGATTATAGATGAAGAAATGTAGCAAACAATTGATCTTTATCCTATAGTGTGTTGATTTTAACGCTAAAGAATGAGGTTAAACAAAGGTATTGGAAATAGAGTAAAACGGCATAAATGATTAATAACTCCAAATAAAAGATATGAATATATGTGCATGAGAGATTGGCTCCGCACTTCTGTAAAGGCCCCTCGAGTATGGGATACGAAGATTATGTTAAAAGAATTTACAGCTTAAAAAAGTCCTGTAATTTTACTGGGCCAGCTATGGCTTCTTTTTTCACTGCTAAAATACCATCATGCATGGTCCCGATGCACCATTTAAACAGTGTAATGTATCCTGAAGCAATCTCAATGGCTGTTGCGCAATGAGGATGAACACAGCTGCCATCGTTAAAATATAAAGGTTCTCCAAGATTGGGGAATACCGGCCTGTGTGTATGTCCGGCAATCAGCATATGTCTTTCGTTTTTTGCCCAATTTGAGAGAACTGACTCTACCGATGATTTTTTGCTGTTATTCTTTGCAGGGCTTGTTGGATCGTTAACCCCAAAGGCTTCGAGACGCCTCCAAAAATGACGAACCAGAAATCTTGCAAGTCGCCATAGCCTGAAATTTACGAAGTCCACCTGATGTCCGTGAATTAAAAATATTGAGTTTCCGGTTTGAGAATGACGAAGCACCAAGGCTTCGGTTGGCTTGATATTCTCAAACAACGGCTGATTCTTTTTCAGTCGACTGTCATAATAGCAGCATAGATTATTACAAGTAAACTCCGCATTTTTTTTAACAATGTCGTGATTACCGTATATCATATAAAATCGCTTATGCAAATAAAACCTTTGCAGCAGCACAAAGGTGTCTTTGTGTGCCTCAGCAATCACAGAAAACTCTTTATTTTCCCATAGCTCATCGCCATCTCCCAATTCAATATAAGTGTAGTCATTATTAAAGTAATAATTAAGCGCTGAATAGTAAATATTCTCGTTGCGTGCCAGGTCATCAGTCCAGCTGCCGTCACCTCTATGGCAATCACTCATCAATACAATTTTCGATGAGTCATCGAAATCTATTGTTTTTGTAGAGTTAAAGATTTTCGTAAGGCGTTTTAAAGCTGACATTTCTGCTCGTCACATTCTTCCGTTGAATTTTTTTGATATTCCATGAATGTAAGAAACCTTCTTTAACCCGCGAAAGTTCAATATGCTGTTAAACAATTCTGGGTCATTCTTGCGAAGGACGGCAAGCTTTGAAGATGTACCATTGTAATCCTGGGTTAAGGTTCTGAACATATCACAGTTTTGTTTATTGAATTTTTGCATAAAGTCTTCAATCTCTTTGGTTCGAGAATGAGGCTGCTCCGAGCGTGGGGTTGCAAAAATAAAACTGATTGTATTATCTTTAACAGAGAGCTCATTTTCCGAGTAACCTGTACGGCCGATTCCTTCAATAAAAGCATGCAGCATAGCTTCATCTTTTAATGTAAGCGAAATGAACATTGTGAGCTCTGAAGGATAGGAAAATTCACCCAGCTTGAAACCTGTCAGCCACCAATGCTTACCTTTTCTACTGAACAATTCGCGGCCTTTTTTATATAAAGAATAAGAGATAAAAAGCATATTATCATCGCTGGCACATTCATAGAAAGTCTCGTTTATAATGCCTGGGATTATAAAATCAGGGCGTTTTGTATAGTAGATACCGACTTCACACCCCGTTGTCATTCCATATTGCCCTTTCCAGAATTCAATTAACCACCTTTTATTATCATAATTAAAGTAAACGGGTTCACTATCGACAATCATTGCGAAATGCGCCGCCGCCTCATCGTACAGTCGGCTATAACCAAAGCTTCTTTGCCACGCGTGCATATCGGAATAGAATATGTCCTGTTCTTTTGAATAGACAAAACCCGCTATTGGGCCGGTTAATAGCCCCTTTAACCCAACGTACGCTTTTGATGTATATCTTTTTAGCACTGAAAACGCATGAGTAAAAAACAAAGAGATTCGTGTTCTGTTTTTATAAATCAGCAATGCTGCACCAGACAATATGATAATCCCCAGCAATGAAAAGAACAGTATTTTGTAAATGCCATCGTTGAGTGCAGCGTCATTGACGGCGTTATTAATAGAATCTAATATAACATAAAACATATAAAACCGCCTAAGTATTACTTTAATTTATAAATATTCAAGTTAACAAGATTGTGTGTCTGTGCTCAGAACAGGTGTTTTTAAAACCGATTGAACGTCATGGCGGAAACCTTAGAAGCCGAACCCCGGAAGAAAAGGCCGTCAATTCCAAGACGGCCCAGATGAGGCGTAACACTGTTTGGTGAAATGGAAGTGTGAATTCCATGGTTTACTATATGCATCAAATATACTTTTGTTCCGGATCGATTATTTGTTTAAGCAGTTATATTAATATAGAAAAAGACCCTTAATTGGTTATGCCATACCAAACCTTATTTTTATTTTCCTATATGCCATACCCGCGAGTTAGCACTGCTAAAGTATTTTAGGAATATATTATTGTTGAGTATATATCTACTATAATTCAACAACACTAATTTAATGTATTTTGTTGTTTGGAGGTAAAGGGAGCTTGAAAAATGCACAATATAACAGTAATTGGTTCAGGGTATGTTGGCCTTGTTGTCGGAGCATGCCTTGCTGATATGGGAAATACCGTAATATGCGTCGATAGCAACAAAGATAAGATAGAACAGTTGAATCAGGGAAATGTATCAATATATGAATATGGGTTAGAGAAAAAAGTTAAGCATAATCTTGAGGTAAACAGGCTTAGGTTTACGACAAATACAAATGAAGCGGTTAAAGCGAGTAAAATCCTATATATTGCAGTTGGAACACCTCCTATGGAGGATGGCAGCGCAGATATTCAGCACGTACTTCAAGTGAGTGAGGATATCGGCCGTTATATGGAAGAATACAAACTCATCATTACGAAGTCTACTGTTCCTGTGAACACTGGACAACGCATAAAAGATACCATCAGCCAGATGCTTAAAGAAAAGGGGGTAAACTGCTCCTTCGATATCGTATCCAATCCTGAATTCTTACGGGAAGGGTCTGCTATTGATGATTTTCTAAACCCTGACCGTATCGTTGTTGGAGTTGAATCATCACAGGCGAGAGAACTCATGATAGACGTGTATAAAGAACAATATATGAAAGGAGTTCCGTTTCTTTTTACAAATATTCAAACAGCGGAATTAATTAAATATGCGTCTAATGCCTTTTTAGCAATGAAGGTAACATATATTAATGAAATGGCTCAGGTTTGTGAAAAGGCTGGGGCTGATGTTGGGCAGTTATGCTTGGGAATTGGAATGGATAAGCGAATTGGAAGTGGATTTTTGAAACCGGGACCGGGCTATGGTGGCAGCTGCTTTCCAAAAGATACAAGAGCCATTGTTAAGATTGGAATGGAGCATGGTGTAAATCTTTCGTTAATTCAACAAACAATTGATGCAAATGAAAGACAAAAGCTATGGATCGCAGACAAAATATCAGATGTTTTGGAGAACCTTGACGGTAAATCGATCGGAATCCTTGGGCTGACATATAAGGCTGAGACAGATGACATGAGAGAGGCCCCGTCATTAACAATTATCCAAGAGCTGATCAGCCGCGGTGCCCGGCTTAGATTATTTGATCCATGCGGTCAAAAAGAGGCAGAATGGAGGCTGAGCCCCTTAATGGAAAGCATAGAGTTTTGCGAGAGTGAATATGATGCAGCGAGTGGCACCGATGCGCTGGTTATTATTACGGACTGGGCTCAATTTAAAAAAATGGACTTCGTTAGAATCTATGAGTTAATGAAAGAACCCGTCCTCTTTGACCTGCGTAATATCTTTAATCGCTCTGATGTTGAAAAAAGGGGGTTCATTTATTTCGGAGTTGGGATGTGATACATGAGATTTTTAATAAACGTAATGACTCACATGTATTGTAATGACGAATATAATGTTATTATCACATACCCACTATTGAAAGGATGGATATATCTAAATGAAATATCAAGATAAATTTGTAGGTACTCATGCTGAAATTTACGATTTTTTAAAGGATTTGCCAAAGAAATTTATACAAAATGGACTTGTTGTGGAGTCTGAAAAAGTTGCTGTTCCTGAGGATAAAGAACTAACGTATAAAATAAAGTATGAAAATGATGAATACCAAGGGGCACTGGCCGTTAAGGTTGCTTGGGTAAACGCTGAGGAAGAGCCGGAAGAAGAAGAAGAGGAAGAGCCGGAGGAAGAAGAGGAAGAATAGTTCTCATATTCATGAGTGACCTTGCTACCCGGTAAAGTTAAGTAAACTTTGCCGGGTAAATGCTTTTCAGAAAGATATCCTAATAGATTAAAATAACATGATTATATCTCTCGATAAGGGGGAAAGCCCTTGGAAGAAAATAAAAAAATCATAGTTAAAGCTGTATATGGTGCCGCAATAAAGACATGTCGAAAAATCATCCGTATTACATACGATGAAGGGCGTGTTTTAGGATGCACCATATGCCGTGCAAAGGTTAAAGGTTCATTAATTGAAGGCGTATTTGATAAAAGCATAAAAATGAAAGCAGAAGTTCAATCTCACTTACATATTTGGTATCACGTGGACAACGATACAAAAGTGATTAAAGTAAGTACCATTTTTTCGGATTACCTTGAAATTGACAAACAAGGCTTCGAGAATTATTGCAATGAAGAGGCTTTTATTAGGCTGAAAGAGGAACCCAAATGTCTTGAGACAATTTACATAACCAATGCGGAAAAGAATCAGATCGCAGTACAAATAGAATATACACTGGAAGCAGAAATTATTGGCGATACTGTGCTGAATGTGAAAGTATTTGAAACATAGATACTCAGCAGAACATATATTAAGAATGAAGATGGTTTGATCTTACGATGGATCTGGGAAAGCCTGAATAGAAGCCGTTGTGTGCAGGGTGTTCCAATTAGGTTGAGCATCCTTTTATTTAATCAGAACAGGAGGTCAATAAATGATAGATAATATAAACGCCGAACCGTTGAAGGAGGTATTGGATAGATACCCATATTCAGTAAAGGAAATCCGAACGGAATCATATAAACAAAAAAAAGGTGTCTGGTGGATAGATACCTCAGCAGGTATGAAGATTCTTAAGAAACACCCAAATTCAGAATCGCTGCTGCTTTTTTTATTAGCAGCCATTTCTCATTTACAAAATAAAGGTATCAACATTCCAAACATCAATAAGACAAGTGACGGTGAGCCTTACGTCAAAATAGGTGAAAATTGTTTTATCCTTATTGACGCTGTCGAAGGCAAAAATCCGGATTACAAAAAACTAAACGAATTGGAAACCCTTGTTAAAGAAATGGCGCGGTTCCACTCAGCATCTTCAGGATTTATTCCGCCAAAAGAGATAAAAATCCGTCAGCACCTTGGCAATTGGCTGCAAGACTATAGCGCTGACATTACCAGGTTAAAGGGTCTGTATAACGAAGAATTGAGCAAAACCGAACATGGAGAGTTTGGAAAGCTCATCCTTGATGTTTTTCCCCCGTTTTTAAATAAGATGATGGATACCTTGGATGGTATACGCAGTCTGCCGTATACAACGTGGGTTGAGAAGTTAGTCGTTAATGGAGGGTTATGCCATCAAGACTTTGCAGCAGGGAATATTTTAATAAATTCTGCAGACAAAAAAGTATATGTTTTGGACACAGATTCACTGACAATTGAGCTGCCGGCTCGGGATATCAGAAAGCTGCTTAATAAGGTGATGAAGAAAAACGGGAAGTGGGATTATTCGTTATTGCATGCTATTTTGAACTGGTATCAACAAGTCAATCCGCTGACTTTTGATGAATGGGCA
Source organism: Bacillota bacterium (assembly GCA_023412005.1). GTDB lineage: Bacteria > Bacillota > Clostridia > Christensenellales > SZUA-584 > SZUA-584. The sequence continues at coordinate 31,959 of JAEYOE010000027.1, read as the reverse complement.
GTTGTAAAAATGGATTTGAATTTTCCGCATCTGTTTAACGGCATAATGGATAAATACTATCGGCGCAGGGAGAAGGACTGGACCGAAAATAAATATCTCAGCCGTCTCAAAGAAATGGTTGCTGTTGAACGGTCAAAAGAGAGTGTACTGGATCAATACGAAACAATAATAAAAGAGTTTTTGTAAAATGGGGGGGATTAGAATGCTTGATCAGAATATGAGCTTGGATGATATTGCACGCGGCGTATTGGCACAATATGAAGTTCATCCGGTGACAATACAGGTCATTCAACAGGGCGGCATCAAGACAGTATGGAAGGTTATACTGGACAAAGGGGCGTTATGTCTTAAAAGATTAAACAAATCACCTGAGAAGGTTTTATTCTCAAGTGAGGCTCAAAAGTATATAAAAACCAAGGGCGGGCTTGTGCCGGGTATAATAGAGAATAAAATGAGCGAGTCTATCACGCATTATAATAATGATCTTTTTATTTTATATGAATGGGTGGACGGCAAGCAGCTTAATTTCAATATAAAAGAGGATTTTGAAGCGTCCATGAAGGGCTTGGCCCTGTTTCATATGTGTTCTCAAGGGTATAAGCCGCCGCATGAGGCCAGAGTTTCAACAAAGCTTTCAAAATGGCCGGAACAATATCAGTCTATGTTAAACAAAATGAAAGACTGGAAAAGCGTTTCGCAGCAAAAGGCTGGTATTGCTGTTCATGAAACGTATTTAAAGTGGATTGAACCAATTGTCGTGTTAGGTGAAAAAGCATTAGAATACCTTGAGCATTCCGAGTATAACCAATTGTCATGTCCGGGTTCTTCATCTGTTGTATTGTGTCATCAGGATTTCGGCAAAGGCAACGCACTGCTTACGCCCAAGGGTGTGTATGTTTTAGATCTGGATGGAGTGACTTATGAGTTGGCAGCCAGAGATTTAAGAAAAATTATACTCAAGACGATGGAGAACCAAAGCGAATGGAATGAGCAAGTCATGAAAAATATTATCACATGGTATGAGAAGGGCCGTGTGCTGTCTGCTGAAGAGAGAAAGATGGTTTATATAGACAGCCTTTTTCCACATGGTTTTTTTGGATGTGTCAAGAATCAGTTTATTAAAAATAAGTCGGTTAAGGCTTCAAGCATAGAAATCATCGGACGGCTCGAATTGTCAAAACAGAATTTATTGAGTGCATTAATAGAGGGGGTATAGCCTTGAAAATTGCGATGATATGTACTGAAAAGCTGCCCGTACCTCCAATTCGCGGCGGTGCGATTCAACAATATATAGATGCAGTAATGCCGTATATACAAGAAAAACATGATGTCACAGTGTTTAGCATTGAAGATCCAAACCTGCCGCTGGTGGAGGATAAAGGCAACACTCATTTTATTCGGGTTAACGGTAAACAAAAACAAAACTATATTCATAATATAATCAATCATATTAAGGGTGAGTATGATTTGATACATGTTTTTAACCGTCCCAAATGGGTCAATTTAATTGCCGAGGCTTTTCCGGATGCTCCAATCAGCTTAAGTCTGCACAATGAGATGTTTCATCCGTCTAAGATCTCTAAAGGGGATGGTGAGAGGTGCATTGAGAAAGTCAGGTTTATAACGACTGTCAGCAGGTTTATTTCGGAAGAAACAATTAAGCTTTATCCTCAAGCGTCACCAAAAATTACCACAGTCTATTCCGGTGTGGACATTCATCGGTACCAGCCTGTTTGTTCTGAAGAAGCGATGCAGATAAGAGAACAGTTAAAGATCAAGTATGGGCTGTCAAACAAAAAAGTGGTGCTCTTTGTCGGGCGGCTCAGCCCCAAAAAGGGTGCTCATATTCTAATAAAAGCGATTAGAGATGTTTTGGAGAGTCATCCGAATACAGCGCTTGTACTTGTCGGAAGCAAGTGGTATGGCGAAAATCAAGAAGACAGTTATGTACGGCAAGTTAAGCAGATGTCAGAAGAATTGAATGCAGATACCATTCTGACCGGTTTCCTTTCTCCGAAAGAAGTGATTGCTCATTATTACCTTGCAGATGTTTTCGTCTGCGCATCTCAATGGAGAGAGCCGTTGGCCAGGGTACACTATGAGGCAATGGCGGCAGGTCTTCCCATTATTACGACGGACAAAGGGGGCAATGCCGAGGTTGTAAGAGGATTTGGAAATGGTATTGTAATCAGCGAATATAACCAACCTCAAGCATTCGCAGATGCAATCACGTATTTATTCGACCAGCCATCAACTGCGCTGGAAATGGGAAGGACCGGAAGGATGCTTGCTGAGGAAAAGTATTCATGGGAGAGAGTCGCATCGGATCTGATTGGTTTATTTGAATCCAAGAGGATGTTTCATTAGACCGCTGTAAAAGATTCTGTAAGGGACTCATATAAAAAAGAGTGAGTCCCTTTTTCATAGACGAGATTTATACAGCCAGTCACATTAGTTCGAAATAAGAATACTATATAACAGATCAAATATAAGATTAGCTGCGATGTGGGTATATCTGCAATAATATAGTCGAAGGGGGATTTTTGGTGGAATCAAATAATCATCGAGAGATAATCGTAAAAACGACCTGTGGGAGAGGATCCAAGGTTATTGAGTATGTTCAATATATGGAACTGCCAAAGGATATAATTCCTGACCGCATAGTGGGATCGACCATTACGAACATTGAGCAGCCAAAAGCGCTTAAATGGAAAGTGCCCGAAAAAAGCCGTTATTATGTTCCGGTAAAAGGGTCTTTTGATATGCATATTTGGTATGCTCATAACAATGGACATGATACGGCTGTTGGCTCTTCATCGGTTCTTTATCATGAGAATATTCCCATACAGGAACGCAGCGCAAGGCCAGTCGGCTCTGTCGCTGCATCAGCGAGAATTGAAGATACTCCCGTGATTGCCGAAACAAAACTTGAAGGGAACAAGATTAAGATTGTGGCCCGGATAAAGATTTCGGCAGAAGTTGTCGGAGATTCAAGGCTAATGGTAGAAGTTGTGGAATGAATTTCAATTCAGAAGGTTATGAGTCTCTGTGCGAACAGACACATAGCCGCCGGAAAGAGGGAGAATAATGGAGGAAATTAAGAAAATTATCGCAAAGGCCGCGTACGGTCAAAGCTCGAAAGTTTTCAGCAAAGGTATCGATATCAATACTTATGAAAGAAAGAGACCCGCGAAAATTCTTGGATGTATAATAACTGATGCTGAAATTTCGGGCTGTACATTTGAAGGGAATGTTGAAAACGGAAAGGCTGTAAGGGTAAACGGGAAATTCGACACCCATGTATGGTATGGTCTGAATGGCGATACAAAGGTTGCAAAGGCCAGCACAAAGTTCTCGGATGTTGTCACGATCTACGCAAAGGGTGCGGAGGTGTATAGCGACGAGGAAATCAGAGCCTGGATCAAAGAAGCCCCAAAGTGCTGCGGAACTTCGATTGTTGATGGGCATGAGAGCGCCTGCGTGAAGGCTCAGGTCGAATACGAACTTGGTGCTGAAATCATTGGTCAGACAACGCTAAACGTAAAAGTCATCAATGCAATCAGCGAGACGGACGATGCCGAGGAGATCACGGTGGAAGAAAAAGATGAATTTGATGAGTTTGAAGATGATTAAATGAAAATGGGTGGATATACGGGGATGTTCTAAGACAATCGGAACATCCTTGTTTATATCACGTCGGCCGGATTATGGCAGAGACATTATTTACAGACTGCAATTTATAAACTTCATATTTGAGAAGGAAGGCTGAAATGAATACTGTAGAGGTGGACAACAAAAAGGTTTATCTTGTTACCGGTTCTGTTGGATTTATCGGTTACTTTTTGTGCAAGAGCTTGCTCGAAAAAGGCTGCCGAATTATCGGTGTCGATAACTTAAGCGATTATTATGATGTCAACCTAAAGCATGAACGCTTAAAACGCTTAAAAATATTTAAGGATTATTCATTTATTCAAGAGGATATAGCAAATAAAAAAGCAGTTGATGATATTTTTAATGAGCAGCGGCCGGATATTGTGGTCAACTTGGCTGCCCAGCCGGGAGTGAGATATTCGCTTATTAACCCGGATGCCTATATACAGAGCAATCTGATAGGCTTTTATAATATTCTCGAGGCCTGCCGGAAACACACTGTTTCGCATTTGGTCTATGCGTCATCCAGCTCGGTATATGGGCTCAAAAGTAAGGGCCCTTTTTTAGAGTCTGACTTCACTGATAAGCCCATATCCTTGTATGCGGCGACGAAAAAGTCGAATGAGCTGGTTGCATATGCATACAGCTATCTTTATAAAATACCTATGACAGGTTTGCGCTTTTTTACTGTATACGGCCCATTCGGTCGTCCGGATATGGCATATTTTGAATTCACAAACAAATACTTTGCAGGACAGCCCATTACAATTTATCAAAACAGCGGCAGTGAAAACATAATATACAGAGATTTTACTTACATTGATGATATTGTTGAGGGCATAGAAAAAGTGTTGGGAAATCACCCAACCGGCGATGCTCCGAGCATTGTCTATAATATTGGAAATAACCGTCCCGAGAGCCTTATTAATTTTATTCAGACATTAGAGAAAAGCTTATCCGAGGTTATCGGAAAAGAAGTTGTTTTTCAAAAGATATATCAATCAGTTCAACCGGGGGATGTTATGGCGACTTATGCATCTATTGATTTAATAAAAAATGCAGTGGGATTTGAGCCAAAGGTATCGATTCAAGAAGGACTAAGGAAGTTTGCGGCGTGGTATGTCGAGTATTATAATCTTAGAAAGGGTTATTCAATATTGTGAGTGTAAGAAATTCTGATTTTCTTACACTCTTTCGAATTTACACAAAATCGGGGATACACCCGCACATTCGGCTGCTCATGTTGTCCTTATCGATTCAAATGCCTATCACGCTCTGTCATTGATACAATGGCAGACTGTTTTATTTATAGTAAAAGCCTTGAAACGTTATTATTTAAGCCATATCCCGAGCAAATCAATTGAGCAAGATAGCTCTTTAGAAATTTTTATCTCGGTGAGACGAAACATTGTTATATGAAACTGTGTATTACCCCCTAACAAGGGCTGGGGGGTGTGGCGTCATAATGATGGACTGCTTATCGTCCTTATTTATTATTTTAAACAGGTCAGCAAATATTAATGGCGGTATGATACAATATCATAGTTCTTGCTATATTATTAATATGAAAAGGTGTTTCAGAATGGTTCTGTGTTCAGCGGTAAACATAACAAAAAGCTATGGAGCTAAAACTCTATTTAAGGATATTTCACTGTATATAAATGAAGGGGACAGAATAGGTATCGTTGGAATTAACGGGACAGGAAAATCCACGTTTCTTAAGATCATTGCAGAGATTGAAACACCGGACGCGGGTTCAGTCACTAAAGCCAGCGGCTTAAGCGTCGGCTATTTACCTCAGAACCCCGTTTTCGATGAGAATATAACGATATTGGAGCAGGTGTTAAAAGGCTCGTCAAAAAAAGAAAAAGAGCTAGAAGAATATGAGGCAAAAACGATTTTAACGAATCTTGGCTTTAAGGATTTTGATAAAGATATAAGTTTGCTGTCCGGCGGAGAGAAAAAGCGTGTTTCGATTGCCAGCGCGTTGATTTGCCAAAGCGACATATTGATTCTCGATGAACCCACGAATCATATTGACAACGAGATGGTAGCATGGATGGAAAAGTATCTTCAGAAATACACCGGCGCACTTTTGATGGTCACACATGATCGTTATTTTCTGGACAGGGTTACCAACAGAATTTTGGAGATAGACCATGGATCGCTTTACAGTTATACCGCTAATTATTCAAAGTTTCTGGAGCTGAAAGCGCAGCGTGAGGAGATGGAAATCGGGACTGAACGGAAACGCCGAAGTTTTTTGAGACGGGAGCTTGAATGGATGCAACGTGGTGCAAGGGCGCGCGGCACCAAGAGCAAAGCACGGATCGACAGATTTGAAGAAATGAACAACATTGAGGGCTCAGCATCGGCTGAAAAGCTGGATCTGAGTTCGGTAGCGTCAAGACTGGGTAAAAAGACGGTGCACATTAATAACGTTTCAAAAAGCTTTTGCAACAGGCAGATCGTTAAAGACTTTGAATATATAATATTGCGTGACGACAGAATTGGCATCATTGGTAAAAATGGGTGCGGCAAAACGACGCTGCTTAAGATGATACATGGTGATTTAAACCCGGATGCAGGAACGATCGAGACAGGGGAGACAGTTAAGGTCAGCTATTATTCGCAAGAATGCGAAGAGATGGACACGTCAATGCGTGTCATTGATTATATAAAAGGTATCGCTGAAAATATCGAAACGGTTGATGGGGTGTTAACGCCTTCGCAGATGCTTGAAAGATTCCTTTTTCCGGCGGATCAACAGTGGAATACCATTGGACGGTTATCAGGCGGTGAAAAGAGGCGCCTCTCTCTTTTAAAAACAATCATGGAGATGCCAAATATTCTTCTTTTGGATGAGCCTACGAATGATCTCGATATAATGACCCTGGTGATTCTGGAGGAGTACCTTGAGAATTTTAAAGGCGCAGTGGTCGCAGTATCCCATGACAGATATTTTTTAGATAAAGTTGCAGATAAGATATTCGAGTTCCAGGATGATGGAACTTTGAAACAATATCTAGGCGGCTATTCAGACTGTATTCGTATAAAGGAAGAAACAAAGTGTTTTGAAAAGCCTAAGGAATTGGTTAATAAGAAGCCGATAAAAAAAGTGCAGCCTAACGATAGAGAACAGAAGAAATCAAAGTTTACGTTTAACGAGCAGCGTGAGTTTGCGGTCATTGAACAAGTTATAGCAGATTTGGAGCAGCAACTGGACGATGTTAAAAAGGATATCGAAATGAAAGCCAGCGATTATGTTCTTCTTGAAGGATTGTTGAAGAAAGAAGAAGAGCTTGAAGCGATGCTGAATGAAAAGATGGAAAGATGGCTCTATTTAAATGAGATTGCAGATCGCATTTCAGGCGGCAAATAAATATAACAGAGCTGCGACGAGCATGGTCATCTAAGAAAATCTGTAAAGCTGTTCTTAAAAGTTATGTTTGGATTGAAATAGTGCACAGTGAAACTGAGAGAAGAGGAACGAGATGCAAATATTCGTTGATGCCGATGCCTGCCCCGTAAAAGATATCATCGTTCGTAATGCAAGAGAAAATAACTTGCCGGTCACAATGATTATTGATTCAAGCCATGAACTTAAAGACCAATACAGCACTGTCATCACGGTTGAAAAGGCAAAAGATAGCGTTGATCTCGTTCTGATCAATTTGGTCAAAAACGGGGACATCGTCGTGACACAGGATTATGGGCTTGCAGCTCTGGTATTGGGGAAATCTGCAAAAGCATTAAATCAGAACGGTCTCATCTTTTCAAACGATAATATAGACCGATTGCTCATGGAACGGCACTTAGGGCAAAAGATTCGCCGGGGTGGAGGAAGAACCAAAGGCCCGGGTAAGCGTACCCGCGAAGATGACGAGCGGTTTGAGAAAGCATTTCAGCAGATAATAAAATAAATACTTAACCGTTTCCGCTACTATGTACCCAATACGGGGTAAACCATTAAATTGTATCAATCTCGGTCATTTTAGACAGAAGATAGATCCGAACCTCATTCTGATTGGAGAGGCGTTCGGATTTGCTGTTTACTTTGATAAAATGTACCCATAGAAATGGGCATAGAGAGCATTCAAAGAATTTGAAATTAACTGTGTGCAGTGCGGGAAAAAACAAAAGTAAGCGTCAAACAGCCTTACCAAACGCCTGAAACTTTTTCTGGTAGCAGTTTCAGGTTTCAGGCAGGAGGATTTGATGCGTAATGAGATACTGCATGAGCAGCGATTAAGCATGTGAAGACGGTGGTCAGATAGTTTATTGCGTTTGATAAGACGAAGATGTGTTTAATAATATTTGTGTTCTAACAGCATCAGTGGAAAACGGCTGGATGCAACGTGGCTGACGATGCGAACATGCTGCAACAACCCACTGTAATGTGGAAGACAAGGAGTGAAGATGAACAGGGTTTCACCAACCAGCCTACTGGCAATGCAGGTTCAAAACACAGGCCCGAATTCTAATTTTGACAGGCAGTCTGTAGGCGGTAAGGATTTTGCAGCCATGCTGGCCGAGCAGATCAACGGTAGTGACAGCGCGCTGACTGGCGCGTTAGCTGACGTAGACAAGAAAAAAGAACTGATTATGAATCTGCAAATGATGATGGGTCAGGGCGGAGTCTCGGAAGCTATAATGATGAGCCTTTTGTTTGCGATTTCGGGCCATTCAGATACAGACGCTGTCGCTGCGATGCTGGGTGTTTCATCAACCGGCTTCTCGGGTCTTGTTTCCAGTTCGTCAGCAAGCGCGACAGGCAAGGCTGTTGTCGACGCTGCGATGACGCGTCTGGGCGCTCCATATTCCACGACATATCGAGGCAAGGGGGATTACGTGGACTGCTCATCGCTGGCGCAATGGGCCTACAAACAGGCGGGCATTGATTTGCCGGGCACATCGGTGACGCAGGCGAAATACTGCTTTGATAACGGATACACAATATCAAAAGCCGAGCTGCAGCCCGGGGACCTGATTTTCTGGTCGAATACAGCTAGCACCGAAGGTCGTTGGCGACAGATCCATCATGTGGGTATCTATGCGGGCAACGGTAAAGTTATTGAAGCCAAATACAGCGCGGGAGGCGTTGTCGTTGACGATATATGGGGTGAAGACGGAAGCAAATGGAAGATCGCCATGTACGCCAGACCTCGTGCCAATGCATTGGTTTCAGAGTAAATACGCACCATAAATAATAACGAATTGGCCTCATGCACGGCAGAGCCCGGCTATGGGGCTTTTTAATGCTTAGAAAACCGTACCTGCACTTATACGATCTTATTCGTCCAATTCTCCACATTCCACACATGGGTCACCCAGCCTTCATAAAACTCCGGCTCATGACACACCAGCAAAACAGTCCCTTTAAACTCGATAATGGCTTTTTGAAGCGCTTCCCTTGCGTCCGTATCAAGATGATTTGTCGGTTCGTCGAGCACCAAAAAGTTAACATTTTTAAGCATAAGCTTACAAATGCGAACCTTTGCGTTTTCTCCGCCGGAAAGCACCTTCATTTGGCTTGTGATATGGTTCGTGGTCAGCCCGCACTTGGCAAGCGCCGCGCGCACCTCCGCGTTTGTCATGCCCGGATATTCTGCCCATATTTCATCAAATGCCGTCCTGTCGCTTAACACCTCTTCTTGCTCAAAATAACCTTGATGGACATATGAATCCAGCTCACATTTGCCCGAAACCGGAGGGATAATGCCAAGCAATGTTTTTAGCAATGTGGATTTGCCGAGCCCGTTAACGCCTTTGATAGCCACCTTCTGACCACGCTCCAGCTCGATGTTGATCGGTTTTGTCAGCGGATCGCCATAACCCAAAACCAAATCCTTCGCGCTCACAATAATTTTCCCCGGTGTCTTTGCTTCGGAGAACTTGAAGGTTGGTTTGATTTTTTCTCTTACGCGTTCAATGATTTCCATATTATCCAGCTTTTTTTGGCGGCTCTTGGCCATATTGGCTGTTGCCACGCGAGCTTTGTTGCGCGCGATAAAGTCCTCTAACTTGTCTATCTCTTTTTGCTGCCGTTCATAAGCCTTTTCCACCTGCAGCTTTTTCAGGTTATACATTTCCTGAAACTGCGTATAATTTCCGGTATATCGCGTAAACTCGGCGTTTTCAACGTGATAAATAACATTGACGACATCATTTAAAAAGGATACATCATGCGATACTAAAATAAAGGCATTCTCGTATTCCTGCAAATAGTTCTTCAGCCATGCAATATGGTTTTCATCTAAAAAGTTTGTTGGCTCGTCCAAAATCAGTATCATCGGATTTTGCAGCAGCAGCTTCGTCAGTAATACTTTAACGCGCTGACCGCCGCTAAGGTCATTGACATCGCGATCGAGCCCGATATCACACAGTCCAAGACCGTTTGCAATTTCCTCAATTTTAAAGTCAATGGTGTAGTAACCATTATGCTCAAGGCTGTGTTGTATATCACCGGCCTCTTCTAAGAGTGCAGTCATCTCATCTTCAGAGCAGGATGCCATGCGCTCGTACATCGCATTCATTTCTGTTTCAAGATCGACCATATATTGAAAGGCTTCACGCAGAACCTCGCGTATCGTCTTTCCCTGGGTCAGCGTTGTGTATTGATCTAGGTAACCGGTCGTCACACGATTACACCACTCAACCGTGCCTTGGTCCGGCATGAGCTTGCCGGTGATGATGTTTAAAAATGTGGATTTGCCCTCGCCGTTCGCGCCGACCAGCCCAACATGTTCGCCCTTTAACAGGCGAAAGGATGCATCCTCTAGAATTCGCCTGGCACCGAAGCCATGGGTGACATGTTCGACGTTTAATATACTCATAAATCCTCCGATATAATTTGACACATAAAAGAAAGCCTTTTGAAGTCAAGCTTCAAGGCCTTCATCGTTTTTAACTGATTTTATATTATAACCTACAAAAACTAAAATGCCAAGTGGGCAGAATATCACTCGGAATATGCTTAATAAACTCCGATGTGAGCACGTTTACTTTATTATTAGTTAATGTATTGGTATAATACGAAGAGTAACAATACTTGCCATTAAGTGTTTGATTAACAGGTGCGCGGTTTAATGCAGCAGCCTCAATCCGCTGATGCCGGTGTTCGCATGACGGTCAGCGCATACCCCATACCATCAGGGTCGTTTTCATTAAGCTCGCTGTCGTTCGATAGTAACAGCAGGGTCGTATCGTCCTTGCGCGTGTATTCAAAAAGGTTCAGAAACTCATAATGCGCAATTTCCTTTTTCCCGAATTGATCGCGTGTTGTGTCACAAAAAACGGTAAACTTGCTGCCGTCGTAAACCACATCCGAAATAATCGGGTCACCTTCGGTGGTGTAGGATACCAAGCGTATGGAGGCTTCTTTTTTTGAATAAACATGACCGAGAAACGCCGTCAGTTTTTCTTCGTTGTAAAACTTGGCCGCGTGCACTTCCACATAATCGCCGTTGGCGGCGGCTGTTTCCGGCAGGTACTTTTCGGGCAGCGCGCTCAGCTGGGCAGGCGTGGGGGATGGAGCCGGTGTCCCCGCCGGAGTTGGTGAGAGGGATATCGCAGTCGTCGCTGTTGCAGCCGCCGATATGGATGGTGCCGCCGTATCCTGATCACGTTGCTCTGCGGCCTGTGAACAAGCGGCGGCAGACAGTACCGTTAATATGACAATCAATAAAGTTAAACGCTTCACAAATAATTCTCCTCTTGTTGGTTTAACATCACACCATATTGATTAAGACGAAACAATGCCATTTTAAGTTCCATAAAATCAAAAGATGCTTATCGCGCAGCTATCAATCAAACAGCCAACAACTCATGCCGTTTCGAATCAAACGCGCCACGTGACATAATATATTTTATCACAAAAGGGGGTGTTTTTATTTTTGCATGAAACAGCTTATAAGCGTATTGCCCGTGCCGGTAAACCTTATGGGGCATACGCCGCTGTTTGAGCTGTCATCAATAGCAACGCCGTCCGATATCTGCGGATTCGAATCCGTGATTGTAATCGTATATGTTGGCTGCCGGTGAGAATGAGACCGTTGAGACGCTGAGTATATTTGCGAGGCTGACGACCATCGGTACTGAAGGCCGTTGGTAGAACACAGTAAACATCATCAGCGTTACCGCCAACATCGACAGGATAAGTTTTTTCTTCATAACAGCAGATCATTTGCTGTTTTAGTGCTTAGTGGTGCAAAAACAGAATAGGGTATATAATGTCAACAGTTGGTGCTGATTTGCTAAGGGAATAGTGTAAAAGTACTGAGGTGAGAACCGGTGGATTTGAAACCTTGAAAAAGCAATTTTAATTCATGTGGATTGAACAGTTTTGTTAAAGGAGATTCAATTTTTTATGGTCATTGTTTATGAATCCAAAACAGGCTTTACAAAAAGGTATGCCGAAATGCTCGCGGCGAAGACGGGATTCAAGGTGTATCCAGCTAAGGACATATCTAAGGTGAATCAGGACGAAGAAATCATTTATCTTGGCTGGATGAAAGTCGGGAAGATTCAAGGCCTTAATAAACTGCGAAAATACAACGTCAAAGCTGTTTGCGGTTCGGGAACCGGGCGAACGGCTGAGCCAAGTACCGAAACGGTTATCGCCCGAAATAAAATCGAAGATAAACAGTTCTTTTATTTGCGCGGGGGATGTTTCCCGTTGAAAGAGCTGAAGGGTATGGACAGAATCATGCTGGCCATGTTCGTTAAAATACTGAAAAGACGCGGCGGCAAAGACGAAAAAACGCAAGAATCGATCGCGATCATTCAAAACGGTTTTGACGGTGTGAAAGAAATCAACCTTGAGCCTGTATACAAATGGCTGCACGAAAAAGTAACGGAGGGCTGACGATAAAAAATGTTGTGATTACCGGCAGCACGCGCGGCATTGGTTTTGCTATGGCAAAGCGCTTTTGCAGATAGGATGCCATGTTACGGTGTCCGGCAGGGGCGAAACTTTGCTGAAAGAACAGCATTGAGGGTTTGGGCTCCAACAACATGATAAAAAAACAAACTCCGGTGAACATTTTTCGCGCTCAAGCCGGATATCTGGGCGTGCGTCAATATTCTGATATTAATACAAGGGGGAGCGAAGGGCCCCCCCCTTGACGAAATAAGCGCAGCTTACATTCGGGGAAAGCTACTTGCCTGTCGATCCATTGAACAGTAATAATGAAATTTATCCAACCTGAACACCTCATCCGTCGCCTGTCGGCGACAGCTTCCCCTCAAAGGGGAAGTAGCAGTGACCATTATACCGGCGTTGCCGCATTATTCAAAACTTTAAGATCATCCGCCTATTGGTGAGATGTGAAAGCATTCGGCTGCAAATTCTTATCCTTTTTCTCAGGGGTACCACCGCTCTTTTTCTTCACCTGCCGCGATTTGTGCTTGGCATTGCCCTGCGTGGATGGCTTTTCTTCTTCCTTCTTCATAGCGTTGCTCCTTGAATTCCTGTTTTTATTTATATTGAGTTAACCGGCGCGTTTTATGCATCAAACAATTAACCCGCTTTTAACAAGCCGTATACCGTAAGAGGGCTTGTCTGCGCTGTGTTTATTTGCTAAAATTTATACAATATATCATAACGAGTTCTGTCAATATTTCTCGTGATACACATTAGTAAAAGTAAATTAAGTTACGTTAAACCACTTAAATTCGCAATCAATGAAAAGAGAGGTTTCACATGGAAATTATCAAGTTTATACAAAGCTTTGCCAGCCCGTTTTTAGACGGTTTTTTTCAAACCGTCACTATGCTGGGTGAAGAATATTTCTACATTGTGATTCTCGCGCTTGTTTTCTGGTGCATCGACAAGCGTTACGGCTACAAGCTGTCCTTCGCGTTTTTGCTCAGCGGCGTTATCAACGGAATACTTAAAAGCATCGTTAGCGCGCCAAGACCAATCGGGGCGGAGGGCATTCGCAGCCTGCGTGTGGAAACGGCCACAGGCACCTCGTTCCCCAGCGGGCATACGCAAAACATCACGTCTTTTTTGGTATCGCTGATGAAGCAGCTGCGCCGCGGCTGGGTATACGCGGTTGGAAGCGTGTTAATACTGCTGGTGGCTGTGTCGCGGCTGTACCTCGGCGTGCATTGGCCTGCCGATGTTTTGGGGGGCATAATCATCGGGACTGCTGCCGTACTGCTGGCGGATGCCGCTTTTGAATTCGCCGAGAAAAGAAAAACAAAATGGCTGCACCTGCTGTTGCTTGTTCCTGTGATGGCGGCTGTGATTGTCTGGAACGAGAATGCCGATCTGGTGAAAACCGCCGGTACCTTCAGCGCCTTTTTGATCGGATTTTCCATCGAATCAAAATGGATCAAGTTTGATACCAAAGTAACACTGGCAAAGCAGGCTGTCAAATTTGTATTGGGCATTGCGGTGACGCTGGCTTTAAAGGAAGGGCTCAAGATGCTCTTCCCCGAAGGCCCTGTGTTCGATTATCTCAGATACCTGATCATAGGCTTATGGATAACGGTGGGTGCACCGATGATCTTCAATCTGTTCAGGTTAAGTCATGTTCAGATTGCTGATGAGGAGAAATCTGTCGGTTTGTAAAAAAGAAGGTTACATTCATCAGCTTGTCATTGATTTGATGTCAGGCTGATTGGCATAGGCCGACTTATAAAACATTTGGCTATATCCCCTTCAAGGGGATACTATATAACACACTTACATAGATAAGAGTGAATAAAACTTGGACAGACTTGGTGAAACGGATGATTTAATTTCGCCCCGAGTGAGTCGGGGCGATGGGCTTACGTGTTAACTAAAGCTGGCTGAGCCTTCGCGCCACCTGCGGGGGCGTGAGCCCATCGGCATTGATCACGACGGCTTTCGTTTCTGTATCGCTCATGCCGAACACATTGGTATTTACACCGCTGACCACGATGGCATCATATGAGTTCATGCTGCCCAATGTGTGCTGACCCGGGCTCATGCTCACAACATCATAGCCTTCCTCGCTCAAGTACGCTTTTACATCCGACAGAGTCGGCTCTATGGCAATTTTCTTTCGCATTCGCTACCTCCTTTTTTACTATTATCTGTGATGAAAACGAATCTATACAAACCATATGGCCGGTTTTTGAAACAAATCCGCGTTTATTCGTTAGAGGCTTTACACTGTAAAATATTAACGACATAAACCGCGTGGTTTTCATGAAAACTATCATTATGAAAAACAAACGGTTCGTATTTTCTCTTATGGTACTCGTGCTTTTGCTTTCGCTTTATAGTGTCTATTTGCCTCGGCAAGGCGGACAGAGGCCTCAGCAAAGCGAACAGATGCCAATATCACAAAACATAGAAATGCAATCTTCGGCAGAAACGTTGGCTGACAGTCAAGAGCAGATAGCCGAAATTCCAATAAAACCTGCCGAGGTGGCACAGCCCAACCAAACAGGGGCTATAATCGCGGTCACTTTTGACGACGGAAATTTATCGGATTATGAGATCGCGTACCCGATTTTAAAAAAATACGGCATCCGGGGAACATCGTACATCCTTCCGGAATATCAGGATTCCGGAAGGAAGTTTGCGCTCACATGGGAGCAAGTCAAAGAAATGGCGCAATACGGCTGGGTTTTCGGCTGCCACACATATGCGCATACCGATTTAAAAAAGATGACACCGGAAGAAATCGTAAAGAGCATGAAAGCGGTGGATGCAGCTTTTGAGAAACAAGGCCTTGAAAAGCCTGTGATACACGCCTTTCCTTTCGGGAGCTATAATCAACAGGCGATTGATGCCATGAAGCCGTACCGTGTTCAAATGCGAAAAGCCTTTTACGAAGAAAAGTTCGTTGATCTCAACAGCTTAAGCCCTTATGAGATTGACAGCTGCAGCGCGGATATGAGGTCGGAAAAAAGATTGAAAGAGCATGAAGCACTGGTCGATAAAGCGTGTGAGCAAAAAGCCGTTCTGGTGTTTCGCTGCCACTGTTTATACCGCTCGCCGTCGATGACATGGGGAATTGGCCTGTCCAGACGAGCTCGCGGCTCTTCGAGCAACTTGTAGACTATTGCGTTCAAAAAGGCTGTCGCTTCATAACAATGACCGACTTGATCAACATGTATTCTTAAGAAGGAGCCTTTTGAAGAACGGCGGCATTTTGTTTCAGGTCTTCAATTGTTGTGATGAGTTCAGCGTTTTTGCTGAGCGCACACTTAATATTATCCGGCAGGGTTTTAAAAAAAGCCATCGCATCCCGGTTTTGCGCGATAAGACTGATCAAATCAGGATATTCGGAATTCAATAACATCACCTCACAACTATATTAACCAAAACAAATGCATGCTATCCCGCGGTGGGGCCACCAATACCAATTTAATCGCCTCAAAAAGGATTCTTCCGAAAAAAAGCGAAATACTTATCCAAAAGAGTTTCGAGGTCGTTATGAGGAAGTCTCCGTTTTCCCTATGCGAAAAATGCTTTGCCGATATAAACGGCGATTGGCAGGGGATGTTTATCCGCAGCGATGATGAATCAAACCCGGTGCTGTTGTTTGTTCATGGCGGCCCCGGTATGCCGGAATATTTTCTCGCGGAAAAATACCCGACCGGTCTTGAGAGCCTGTTTACCGTGTGTTACTGGGAGCAGCGCGGGGCAGGGCTTTCATACAAGCCCGATATGGACTCGCAAAGCATCACGGTCGAACAACTGGTTAACGATACGAACAGTGTGGCGCAGTATTTGTGTGAGCGCTTCGGTAAGCAGAAAATCTATCTGATGGCGCATTCGTGGGGCTCTTATATCGGCATACAGGCAGCAGAGAAAGCACCGGCGCTTTATCATGCGTATATCGGTGTGGGGCAGATTGCGAACATGTTTGAATCCGAGCGTATCGCGTTTGCATATATGCTCGATGAGTTCAAAAAGCGCGGTGACAAGACAATGCTGAGTCAACTGCAAAAGTATGACGTTTTGGGCTCTGACGAAGCGGTACTTGCTTTTTTCCGAACGGTGCTGCGGGATCAAGCGATGCACAAGCTCGGTATCGGAACCATGCGCAATATGAAGTCAGTCATCAGCGGTGTGTTTATACCCGTGCTGAGATGCAGGGCTTATACATGGCGCGAGCGTGTGAACATTTGGAAAGCCAAAGCGTTTTTAAGAAGCAAAACCGAGCTGGTTCATCAGTTCTTTACCGCTGATCTGATGAGCAAACACGTTCGGCTTGAAATCCCCGCACATTTTTTTAGCGGCCGGTATGATTATACGGTAAATACCGATCTTTCGAAAAAGCTGCTTGAGAAAATTGAGGCGCCACAAAAAGCGTTTTATACTTTTGAGCAATCGGCCCACAGCCCGATGTTTGAAGAACCGGAAGAATTCTTATCGATTATCGCTAATATTTCGCAAAGAGTTGAAGAGCATTCTCTTGTGTGGTAAAATAATACAAACACCCGATTAACCGCTTACTCAGGAAAGGCGTAAAATGAAGATAAAAAACAGCCATGTTAAAATTGCCGTGATTGTGGTGATTGCCGGAGCGGTGCTTTACGCCATCATGCGCATTATCGACAATATCGGCCTCGTTTACACCAGCATCGGAGCTGCCGTCCGCTTCGTACTGGCGCTGCTGGCACCCGTTTTAATCGGCTTCATTATTACTTTTTTGTTAAGCCGTCCTTCCGATTTCTTTGAACGGTTGTTTTCGAAAATCAAGCCGATAAAAAAAGGCCTCGCACATGCGCTCGGCGTTGTTGTGACGCTGCTGTTGTTCATCGGCCTCATCGTTGCGTTTTTTTATCTGATGGTGCCGGGCATTATCGACAGCATCAGCAGCATATCGCGCGATATCCCCGGCTACGCGAAATCGGTGGACGCCATGCTTCTTGACTGGAGCCAAAACCCAAGCCTTGCGCAGATCTACAGCTTTGTAGGCATTGATCCCGCTAAGTCCGGTTCCATCAGCGCCATCATTGCGGCGTTCTGGGACGATATCACCGTCTTCCTGCGCGACATCACGGGCAGTGTGCTCAACTTCCTCGTCGATACCGGCCTGTTTGTTTATAACCTCGTGCTCGGGCTATTCTTCTCAATCTATATGCTGCTGTTTAAGCACGAGCTTAAAGGCCAGCTGCGCGTGCTGTCGAGGAATGTCTTTCGCAAATCGCATTTCAAGATGATGTTTGTGATCGACATCGCAGACGATATGTTTTACAGGTTTCTTGTGGGCAAAGGCATCTGCTCTCTTGCTGTGGGCGTGGTGACGTTTGCGGTCTGCACGATACTCGGGTTTAAATACAGCCCGCTCATCAGCATTATTATTGCCGTCACAAATATGATTCCCACGTTCGGGCCGTTCATCGGCGCGATTCCGGCACTGCTGCTGTCTTTAATGACGGCGCCCGAATACGCGCTTTATATGCTGATTATCATTGCCGGATTGCAGATCATTGATGGCAACATCATCGGCCCTCGTGTGCTCGGCAGCTCCATGGGCATTAACGGTTTTTGGATCATGTTCTCCATCATCGTGTTCGGCGCGCTGTTCGGCGTCATGGGCATGCTGATAGCCGCGCCAGTTTTCGGCGTGCTGCGCATCCTTATAAAGAACTGGATATACCGGCGCAACCACGAAACGCTGGAGGGCGAGGCAGAGTTTGAAGCGAGCATGCAGCGGTTCAGAGACTGGACCGCCAAAAAGAAAAGAAAGAATAGAAATGCCGGGCATACCGAAAAATCGTAACGATAGCGAGGCAAAGTACCGGTTGCATATCGACAATTTTTGGTGTATGATCTTTTCGTACGTTTCCGTGGGGGAGTCGTTTGCGCGGCTGAGCCGTGTGGCAAATCAACATACCGATCACCTTGTGATCTGGTTTGCCTTAAAGAACAAGACTCATGGGCTGAATTTTAGCCTATGGGTTTATTCATTTTAAAGGGGATAGCATGCATTATCTTGAGCTGCTGATCATCGCTGTGGGCTTGTCGATGGACGCGTTTGCCGTGGCCGTTTGCAAGGGACTGGCGCAGCATCAGCACAGTGTAAAAAATTCGCTCATCACCGGCCTTTACTTCGGCGGTTTTCAGGCATTGATGCCGCTGATTGGTTATTTTTTGGGTAAGCAGTTTGCAGGCGCCATTACATCGGTGGATCATTGGATCGCGCTGGCGCTGCTTTCAATCATCGGCATCAACATGATTCGCGAATCGCGCTCGTGCGATGTGAAAGCGAGTAACTCGTTCGGTTTTAAAAACATGGTGGTGCTATCGCTGGCCACCAGTGTGGACGCGCTCGCAATCGGCATCACGTTTGCGTTTCTGAAGGTGGATATTGTGGCCGCTGTTTTAACCATCGGTGTGATTACGTTTGCGATATCGTTTGCGGGCGTGAAGCTCGGCAGCGTGTTTGGCAGCCGGTTCAAATCGAAGGCTGAGATCGCAGGCGGTATCATTTTGATACTTATGGGGCTGAAAATTCTGCTGGAGCACTTAGGCGTTATCAGCTTCTGATTTTAATTCTTTTCATCCCCGCTTGTTTATGTTATCATAATTGGTGTGTGTTCTCATTATTACCAACATTGTTTATTAACCGGAAATTACTAACGCAAGGCCTTTTGGCCGGAACTTTCATGGGCGCATATAAAGCTGCGTCCGGCCGCATCATTTTGCCGCAATGCAATAAAAACGAACGCCCAAACGCTCGCAGCCGCAGGCAGGCGGCTGACAAAATCGGTATTATAACGGTTTCTGGAGGCGAACATGGAGGTTAAGGTGGTTACCAAACGCTCGTTTACGGTGTTTGGCAAGGAAGGCCGCGGTGAAGCAAACCGCAGCGACAAATGGATTCCGCCGCTTTGGAAAGAAGCGAGAGAGCATTTAAGCGAGATTATCAGCTTGGCTAAGCTGGATACAAGCGGACAGGTTGCAGGGTTCTGGGGCGCAATGAGCGACACAAACCACACGTATGCGCCGTGGAACGAGCAGGGGCTGTATCTGGCCGGCTGTGAGGTGGCGGACGGTGTGCCTGCCCCGAATGGGTGGACAAAGTGGGTGATTCCGTCTTTTCGCTACGCGGTAACCAAGTGCACCAAGGAGACGTATGCCGAGGCTTTTGGCTATATGCGAAAGGTGTATATGCCAAAGAACAACTTCAAGCTCGTGGGCGCGGTGCATGAGTATTACAGCCCAAAGGATAAGGACGGCACGCTGTATCTGTTTTTCCCGATAGAGAAGCTATAAAGATGAGGCAGCAAAGGCTCCGAGGATGCTCGGGGCTTTTTTGATGGGGTGAGAGGGGAATCCTCCGTGACGTTGCCCGTGCAGCCGCTTATCCCATGATCAAAGTGTTAACCATGAAATGCTTCAATAGCTCAGCATGACAACTTCGTTGTCCTCTCATCGACTCCTTGTGTCATACCGAGCGAAGTGAAATGAAGTCGAGGTATCCCATGATCAAAGTGTTAGCCATGAAATGCTTCAATAGCTCAGCATGACAACTTCGTTGTCCTCTCATCGGCTCCTTTGTCATACCGAGCGAAGTGAAACGAAGTCGAGGTATCCCATGTTTAAAGCGTTAGCGATGGGATGCTTCAACAAGCTCAGCATGACAACTTCGTTGAATCCTTATTGATTCCTTTTGAAACGAGCTGTCAGCTTTGCTGACTGAGGATTGATGATGATACAACGCAGGTCGCAATCCTCCGTCACGCTGGTGCGTGCCACCTCCTTTAATAAAGGAGGCTTTTTCAGAACCGTTTTTAGAAATAGTGGATAATATATAATTTATCACGAAGGAAAAATACTTGTAATAGTAGAAATTATATACAGGTAAAAAGTCGAGGTGTTCAAAGATAGAGTACGAAGGACCATTACCACGAAACAAATCGATGAGAGTATTTTCGTCACTTTTACGTAATAACGCCACAAAAGAGGAAGACCATTTGTGGTATGATTTTTTGCGTTCATATTCGGTGCAATTCTATCGTCAAAGGATTATTGGCAATTATATTGTTGATTTTTATTGCTATGGTGCTAAGCTTGTGATTGAACTGGATGGTTCACAACATTTCAATAAAGATGCAATTGAATATGACAAAGCGCGAAGCGAGTACCTAAATGCTTTGGGTTTAAAAGTATTAAGATTTTCAAATCAAGAAATTCGTCAAAACTTCAAAGCAGTATGCGAGGTAATTGATGAAGAAGTGAGAAAAAGTAAAGATTAATATAATCGCAATAAGAACTGGTTTTAAGGCTCCTTTTGAAAGGAGCTGTCAGCTTTGCTGACTGAGGATTGATGATGATACAACGCAAGTCGCAATCCTCCGTCACGCTGGCGCGTGCCACCTCCTTTAATAAAGGAGGCTCAAAACACGAGAATGAACATACAATTCAGCTATAAACCATAGAGTCACGACTAGGTTTTTGGCTCCTTTTGAAAGGAGCTATCAGCTATGCTGATTGAGCATTGAACCAAAAAAGCGCCGCATTTCGCGGCGCTTCCTAATATATATCCCTATTTTTTGCTGTCCTTTTCCCGCAGCTCCACGCGGCGAATCTTGCCGCTGATCGTCTTCGGGAGCTCGGTCACAAACTCAATCACGCGCGGATACTTATACGGCGCGGTCACCTTCTTCACGTGCTCCTGCAGCTCTTTAGCGAGTTCGTCGCTCGGCTCATAGCCCTTTGCAAGAACGATAGTCGCCTTCACAACCTGCCCGCGGTCCGGATGCGGCACACCCGTGATGGCCGTTTCCAGCACCGCCGGGTGCTCCATCAGCGCACTCTCCACCTCAAAAGGCCCAATGCGGTAGCCGCTGCTCTTTATCACGTCGTCAGTGCGCCCCACATACCAGTAGTAACCGTCTTCATCCTTCCACGCGACATCGCCCGTATGATAGAGCCCGTCACGCCAGCAGCGGTTGGTCAGCTCGTCGTCCTTATAGTAGCCAAGGAACATGCCGGGCGTGGTGCCCTTCTCAATGCGCACCACAATCTCGCCCGATTCGCCCCAATTGCACGGCTCGCCGTTTTCGTCCACAATATCCACATCGAACAACGGGGAAGGCTTGCCCATCGAACCGGGACGCGGTTCCATCCAGATGAAGTTGCCCACCGTTACAGTGAGCTCGGTCTGCCCGTATATCTCCATCAGCTTAAGGCCCGTCGCCTCATGAAACTGATGATACACCTCGGGGTTCAGCGGCTCGCCCGCGATGGATGCCCATTTCATATGCGAAAAATCGTATTTTGTGAGGTCTTCCTTGATGAAATAACGGTAGACCGTGGGCGGTGCGCAAAACGTCGTCACCTTATGGTCGCAGATGGCCTTGAGCATCTCAGCTGGCACAAACTTCTCATGGTCGTAAACGAACACCGCTGTTTCAGCCAGCCATTGGCCGTACAGCTTGCCCCAAACAGATTTCGCCCAGCCCGTGTCGGAGACGGTCAGATGGACACCTTCGGGGTCAACATTGTGCCAGAACACCGCCGTGGGGATATGCCCAAGCGGGTATGTGTACGAATGGATCACCATTTTGGGCATGCCGGTGGTGCCGGAGGTGAAGTACAGCAGCATCACGTCGTCGTTCTCGGGCAATTCAAACGAAGACGTATCGAGCGTTTCGCTTGCGGCTTCCACGCCCGCCGTGTAGTTAAGCCAGCCGTCGCGGCTGCCGAGTATCGCCTTGCACTTTAGTGTCGGCATGTTTTGCGCCTCGTCCACATGCTCGGCTACGTCGCCCGTATCCGTGCTGACGATCATTTTAACTTCCGCCGCGTTAACGCGGTATTCAATGTCTTTCTTGGTGAGCAGGTGCGTCGCCGGTATTGTGACCGCGCCGATTTTGTGCAGCGCCATAATTGAGTACCAGAACTCGTAATGACGCTTTAAAATCAGCATCACCTTGTCGCCTTTCCGGATGCCCTGAGCAAGGAAAAAATTTGCGGCCTTATCGGAAAGGCGCTTCAAGTCGGCAAACGAGAAGGTGTGCTCTTCGCCCTTTTCGTGAACCCACACAAGCGCGCGCTTATCGGGCTTCTCTGCGGCGAGCACATCGAGCACGTCGTAAGCAAAGTTAAACCGCTCCGGCACATTGATTTTAAAATTCTGCTTGAAATCTTCATACGATGTAAAATCGGCTTTGGTGTATTTTTCGAATTGTCTCATTGCGTCCCCCTTATTTAGCTATGATGGCGAGAAACTGGCAAACGCCGCCCTCGGCCTGCATGGCGTGCTTGTGTTTGGCATCGAAGTAAACCGCATCGCCCTCAGAGAGCGAAATCGACTGATTGTCGATGTAAAGCGTCATACGGCCCTCCACAACGTAATCAAATTCCTGTCCCTCGTGTGCGTTCATGTGAGATTTGGCATCCACATCCTTGGGCTCCACGGTCACCATAAACGGTTCCATTTTTTTGTTTTTGAAAATGTAAGCGAGGTGCTCATAACCGTATTCCTTACGGCGCACCATTTTGAGCCCATGGCCCTTTTTCACAAACGAACAGACGGACAGCTTCGGGGCTTCGCCCGTCATCAGATCGACGATATCCACGCCGAGCTTTCCTGCTGCCGAGTAAAGAAACGAAAACGAGAAATCGTTTTTGCCCGCTTCATAATCAAGGTATTCCGATTCGCTGAGACCCGTTGCCTCAGCCATTTGTGCGCTGGTAAAATCCATAATCTCTCGAAGTGCCTGCAGCCGCTTTGCAATCATCATGATCTTCTCATCCATGAAATCCACGCTCCTTATTGTTTATTCCGAGAAAATAAAAAAACCTCATCCCGATATGGGACGAAGGTTAACCGCGGTACCACCCAAATTGGCCATGACTGGCCCAACTCTTCAGGGCATGAAAGCCCCTGCGCATTATAACGGTGCAGCCGCCGTTCGGCTTTTACGTTGTCAAAGCCGCCGCTCGTGAAGTGATACTGACGCGCTGCTTTTGCTCCGCTTACACCAATCGCGGCGCTCTCTTAAAAAAGCTTAAACCCGTCACGTCTTCGTCATTGCGTTTTATTGGCTAATATTGAATTAATCGTAGCACAGCAGAGGCTGCGTTGTCAACACATAGACGTGAGCCGTTATTCCAAAGGAGGGAAATGAAACCTTATGGCCTTCAAATGGTCAGCACCTGATTAGTGCTCTGTACATAATGCAGGGGTGTATGAACAAAAACCGTCAGAGTATTATCAAGCCCCCATTGGTTGAGCGTAAGGCTGGTAAAGAGCGTTTGAACACAGCGCCGGAGCCTGTTATAATAGTAATTAATGGCGTAACTGTGAGGGATACGGTGAAAGAAGAGCTAAGAAAAACCGTGATTGGTCTGGGCGCGGATGTTTGCGGCTTTGCCGCAATTGATAGATTTGCGGATGCGCCGAAAGGCTTTCATCCGGCGGACTTGTTTGGTGGGTGCCGTACGGTGATTGTGTTTGGCATCGCGCTCCCGAAAGGGCTGTCGATGGTGGCGCCGCGATTTATTTACGGCCATTTCAATGATGATGTGTGCCGCGAGATCGATCGCATTGCGTTTGCAGCCGCAAAAACAATAGAAAGCCGATTCGAAGGCGCGGCGGTGCCGCTGCCCTGTGATACACCGTATGAGTATTGGGACGCGGACAACTTGGAGGGGCGGGGACTCATGTCGATGAAGCATGCGGCTGTGTGCGCCGGGCTGGGGACGCTTGGCAAGAACACGCTGCTGCTGAATCGCGATTATGGAAACATGCTGATTATCGGCGCGGTGCTGACGGATCTGGCGCTCGCATCCGACCCGCTTGCGCCGTGCATTTGCAAGACGGAATGCCACCTTTGCATCGACAGCTGCCCGGCAGGTGCGCTCGACGGCACGCGCGCGAATCAGAAAAAATGCAGGACGAATACCTACGGAACCACGGCTCGCGGCTTTGGCACCGTGGATTGTAACATCTGCCGCACGGTATGCCCGAGGAAATACGGGATCGGATAAAAAGGGGTAGTAGATGAGGTATTTTACAAAAGAATGGTATCAATTGTGCGGTAAAACCTCGCTGTATTGTATGCTTGAAGAAGCAAAAGAAGCTGAGCTTTTATCTGAACAGTATTTTAACAAACTATATAGCAAGAAGGCAAAAGAGTGGATAAAGAATAATAAAAAGTCACTTAAAGAGCTAAAGAAATTTGAAACAAACACAGAGTCCGTTAAGCCCTTTGAAACGTTCCATGACTTTTATTTGTCCAAAATTGATTATGTTCAGAAGATGCTTCCTGAAACGATACTTTCTCAGATAGCAGATATTCGAGTTTTTGCTCTTGATAAAGCTTCGCATGATGTTATTAGGCTAACGAAAGAATACTGTGATAAATGCCGAGCTTTGATGGAAAAAGTCTGCGAAGATTATAGGCACTACCTTGAAGAAATGTCTGCGACACTGGATGAAGAGGTTGTGAGTAATCTATGTTTCCATGACTGCGTAATAATAGATATTGATCAAAACGATAAATCTCTGACCCTGCACTTTGATAACAGTGGTGAATTAACGGATATCGACAGACTGGTATTTAACGACTTTCAAATACAAAAGATAGACCGTCCGATTGTTAATACGTGGTGGCTGTATGAAGAAATATACCGTCGAGAGGGGGTATATGAAATTCATGCATTACTTCAGAACGAGGATTTGGATCTGATCGATTTTATTGTATCGGCTGAATCCGTCCAATTCTCTTAAAAGATTATTGCGATCAACGGTTTTTGTCGGTATCTTGCGGCTCGGGTATGTTTCATGTAATATAAATGTATTAATCGAAAGGAACAACATGCGAATGGCAGATTTTATACAGGTGGATGGACGTGACATCGGCAATATCAAAATATACGCTCTGAGCACATGCGGCTGGTGCAAAAAAACAAAGGATTTTTTCAGCAAACGGGGTATTCGATATGAGTATATCGACGTTGACAGGCTGGAAGGCCATGAAACGGATGCCGTGCGGCAGCAGCAGATGAAGTTTAACCGGGCCGGTTCTTTTCCCACCGTTGTGATTAACGACAGTGAGTGCATTATCGGGTACGATGAAGATGCGCTAAACGGACTGATAGGGGAATAACCATGGACGAACGTGTGCAAAAACGGCTGGAGAAGCTGAAGAAGGATGCGGCGGCAGGCGGTTACACACTGAATCCCGATGATGAATTTGTGGCCGACTTAACGGTGGGGCTGCTCGCCAATCAGGATCGATACGGCATTGAGAGCTGCCCTTGCCGTCTTTATCAGGGTGAGAAGGAAGACAACATCGATATCGTCTGCCCGTGCGTGTATCGCGACGATGATCTCGCCGAATACGGTGCGTGCTTTTGCGCGCTTTATGTAACCGATAAAATGAAGCCAAAGCAGGTGCCGGAACGCCGTTTGCCATTGGAAGAAAGACGGAAAAAAGCCGCAGCTGACGAAGCCTTAAAACCAACGTCTTTGAAATACCCCGTGTACCGCTGTAGCGTATGCGGGTATCTGTGTGCAAATACCAATCCGCCGCGTGTGTGCCCCATCTGCAAAGCGGGTGCGGAGCGCTTTGAGCGGTTTTTGTAAAAAACAGGATGGGAACAAATCGCCGTTTATATCGTCTAAAAGACAGAGGGAGGCGGGAGAAATGAAAAAAATATTATACGTAGCACTCGCTTTAATAATGATGCTGACAACGGCGGCGTGCGGGGCGGCGCAAACCTCCGGTTCGCCGGTAAAAACTGGGCAGACACTCGAAACACCAGCGGGTGAGACGCAGCAGCCGGACAAGCCGGCTCAGAACAGCGAAGATATTCAGATGTCGGTGAAGGAGCAGAATGTGGCCGGTGATGTTGAATCCGTTTCGCTCACCATCAAGAATGCGTCTGAGATCGAGTATTCATACGGCGCGATGCTCACAATAGAAGCCGAGAAAAACGGCACTTGGGAAGAGGTTAAGCCCGTTGCCGATCTGATGTGGATTGAGATCGCATACATGATTAAGCCGGGAGAAACAAATGAGAATTCCGTCACGATAAAAGAGCATTACGGCACGCTGGCATCCGGTAATTACCGTATTGTGAAATCCTTCACCTCAATGGACGGCAATAACCTGACGGCATACGGAACATTTACAGTTAAATAAGAGAGGCAGACAACAAACCCCGCCGGGAGATATATGCTGAGCGGGGTTTGTTATATCAGCAAAGGAACTCGGCGACAAGAGGAAGATTGACTAAAATCATCGTTACGGCTTTTGGGTGTATCAGCACCGATATTTTATACGAGGTGAAGAAGATGAAGAAAGTGTTTGCATTGATGCTGGCCCTGCTGATCATGGCGGCGGCTGCCTGCAAAGCACCAAAGCCGGTTGATTCAGTGCCCGCAGCCACTGGGCAGGCTGCAACAACAACGCAGGACAATGGCGATATACAGATGACAGTAAAGGAACATACCATAGCGGGTGATGCCGAATCCATTGCGCTGACGATCAATAATACGTCGGACAAGGAATACATTTATGGCGCGATGTTTACGATAGAAACCGAAAAAGATGGCCATTGGGAAGCGGTTGAGCCGGTTTCTGAGGTTTTTTGGGATACAGCCGCGTACATTCTCAATCCCGGACAATCGAGAGAGGAGACGGACTGGATTGAGAATTACTACGGCACGCTGGCATCCGGCAATTACAGAATTGTCAAAGTGTTTACCTCGGAAGACGGCACCAACCTGACGGCCTATGGCGCATTTGCCGTTAAATAGCCAAGACAGACAATATTTACGGGTTTCCAAACATGGCGCAGTCGACAAGACATGAATGAGCGAATGTGGTATGTTGGCAATTTGATAATTTACGATTCTTCTATCGGCGTGTTTATGGTTTCGAGCAATGCCTCTATGTTTTTCTGTTTTGCCCAATAAGATACCGCTTGATTCTTTTTTGAAGTGTAAACTTGTATCTCGAAGTTTTCTCCTGAATCCAGAATGGTTATTTCGCTGTCAGACGTTGTGATGACGATCCCGACGATAGTTACCTCGCCTGCAAATTCGCTGTTGAGGCGGATATCGGTGCAATCGTTAAACCAGCTTACCAGATCGGATATCTCCTCTTGTGTCATGTGTTTATATGATGAACTGTCAAATTTTGAATCATAAATAATAACATCTTGAACATCATCCTCTTTTATTGGAACATGTATCGGCGTACACGCTGAAAGTAATCCGACACATATAAAAGATAATAACATAATCAGACATAAAATCTTTTTCATTTTTACCTCCTGGAAGTTTTTGCTCAAGCCGATTTGCAGCCATTTAAATCATGATTGTGGGCGTATAAGGTTACTCTGCAAACGGAAAGTGCACCCTAAAACATGTTCAGTATATCATACTGTCAAGCTTAAGGGTGCACATCATTATCATATTGAGAAAAGGTTTTTTGTTCTAGTCGGAATCAGGTAAAGGCGTGTCTGCGTCGTCACAAGGGTTGACATGCACCATGCAATGCTTCACCTCCGGAAAAGCCGTCTCGATCGCGTCGTGAACACTCTGTGCAATCTTGTGCGACTGTTTTAGTGAAACCGTACCATCTGCGCTGATCTCGATATCCACATAGATGCGGTTGCCGAACAGCCGCGTTTGGAGCTGGTCGATACCCAGCACACCGCTTTGAGACAGGCTGACCCGCCGTATTTCGTTGACAACGTCGTCGTCGCACGCTTCGTCCGTCATTTTGCGCACCGCATCCTTAAAAATAACAAATGCGGTTCTTATGATAAACAGGCAAATCACAACGCTGGCGATGGGGTCGAGTATCGGCAGACCGAGCCGCGCGCCGAGTATGCCCGCAAAGCTGCCGATTGACGACAGCGCGTCTGACCGGTGATGCCAGGCGTTCGCCATCAGCGCGCCCGAATTGATTTTTTTCGCGGCCGCGCGCGTGTACCAATACATGGCTTCTTTGGTGACGATGGTGACGATGGCCGCAATCAGCGCGAGTGCGCCCGGCATTTGCAGGTCGCCATTGATGCCTTCAATAATTTTCATCACACCGCTGTAGCCAATGCCGATGCCCACAGCGGCCAGCATGATGGACAGCAAAATGGCAGCGACGCATTCGATGCGTTCGTGGCCGTAGGGGTGCTTTTTATCGCTTGCCTTGCCGGAAAGCTTCATACCCGCCATCACGATCATGGTGCTCACCACATCGGCGGTGGATTCCACCGCGTCCGAAATCATCGCGCCGGAATTCGCGACAATACCTGCGAAGAGCTTGAAAGCGCTGAGTATCACGTTCCCGATGATTGTGACGATGGATACATGCATGCCGAGCGCCGTTCCGGTTTTTTTCTGACGTTCCATAAAAGTTACCTCCCAAAAGCAAGATAGCTCTATGGCACTTTTATCAACTTTGTATGTTAAAGACGGGAAACAAAAAGCGCACCCGTGGATAACATACACTGTCCCACAGATACGCCGATAAACGTGATCTGCTGCCGCAATTTGCGGCCCGGCCCCACGAACCGTATAGACGGTTCATCGCCTGCTCAGTTTGTACTGTTGAACGCCCATTCGTTTTTGTTGAATGTCTGCAGTGCAAAGAGATACCAGTTATTCTATATTATGCGATGGGGCTTGTCAAGATGAACGATTTACGCTTGCGGCTCAGTTTTTTTTGCCTTCAGTGTTTTGGCGCGGCGGTGCATAAGAATCACAAACAGGCTGACATAGATGCCGATGAAAAAACCGGATAAGGGCTTGCCGGAGCCGAACACCACGGAAAATATGCCGGGCAAATGAATTTCAGGAACGAAAAAGTAGAGGTTTGAAACAACCACGAGTAATATACCAATGAGATACTCAAACGGTATTCGTGTCGAAACTGTTAATTCCAAAGCCTTCTTGCAGATCAGCAATACAATTAAACCAAAAAGGGCGTATACGATATATGGAAGGAATAATAAAAAAGCAAAACTATCGTATTCGAACAAATCTATGGCTGATACTGAACGCTTTATAAAAGCATAGACGATAAGAACAACAAGAGGGGTCAGACTGAAAACGAGAAAACGAATCACTTTCTTCATAGCACTCTCCTTGGAATCTAACGATTACTGCTGCAGCTGATTATTCTGTTCAGCTTTCTGCGCTTTGAGGGCTTTGCGGCGGCGGCGAAAAACAGCGATAAAAAGACAAGTATATATGCCGACGAACAGTCCCATCAACGACATCCCTATACTCATTTCGGGAAAGAAAAACATGGGTAAAGAAATCCCGATGAATAAACCTAGCATCGGAAATATGACAAGCAGGATGCCGACTAGAAATTCGGCAGGAAACACGGACGTGCTTGTTTGCTTTAATGTGTTTTTGCATATAAAAAACACCGTTACGCCAATGAGTGCATTGCCTGCAATCACAGTCACTAAAACCGGCAGTATATCATAGTATGTGCCGCTGTATAAGCGAGCCAATGTAAACAAATTGGAATAAGTGATCAGAATGACGATGGGAGCTAAGCAAACGATGAGAAAACGGATGATTTTTTTCATGGTAATCTCCTGATATCTTTTTAATTGACCCTATCGGAAAATATTGGTCATATATATAAGACGTTTACAGAGGAAATAAACACCAATGCCAATTATATTTTCAGAACGGTAATGCTTGTATCGGCAGCGTGCGTTGCTATTTTATGAGCAGAGCGTTATAATTATTTACGTATGACTTTATAACGAATAACGGCAATATGAGAGGGCAATCAATGAAGTACGACTATCTGATTGTGGGAAGCGGTCTTTTTGGGGCGGTGTTTGCGCATGAAGCTAAGAAAAGGCGAAAGACCTGTCTTGTGATTGAGCGGCGCGGCCATGTCGGCGGCAATATCTATACCGAGCGGCGCGACGGCATTAACATCCATACTTACGGCGCACATATCTTTCATACAAACATAAAGCAAGTTTGGGATTATATCCGGCAGTTCGCCGAGTTTAATCATTACATCAACTCGCCTGTGGCGAATTACCACGGCGAGCTTTACAACATGCCTTTTAACATGAACACGTTCAGCAAAATGTGGGGTATCATCACGCCGCAGCAGGCCATGGAAAAAATCCGGCAGCAGCGCGGCGAAATAGTGGGTGAGCCGCAAAACCTTGAGGAGCAGGCCATTTCGCTCGTCGGGCGCGATATATTCGAAAAGCTGATTAAGGGCTATACGGAGAAGCAATGGGGGCGCAGTTGTAAAGACCTGCCGCCGTTTATCATCAAGCGGCTGCCCGTGCGCTACACGTTCGACAACAACTATTTCAGCGATCCATATCAGGGTATTCCCGTTGGCGGCTATACGCCCATTATCGAGAAGCTGCTGGACGGCGTGAAGGTGGAGCTGGGTGTGGATTTCAATGCGGACCGGGAGCGGTTCTCAGCGCTGGCGGACAAGATTGTCTACACCGGCCAGCTCGACGCGTTTTTCGACAGCTGCTATGGCAGTCTCAATTACCGAGGCTTAAAGTTTGAGACCAAGCGTTTTGAGACGGACAACTATCAGGGTGTGGCGGTGATGAACTACACCGACGGTGAGACACCGTTTACACGCGTGATTGAGCATAAGCATTTTGAGTTCGGCGCCCGGGATGTGACGCATGTCACGTGGGAGTACCCGCAGGAGTGGAACAAAGGCGATGAGCCTTATTATCCCGTGAACGACGAGAAGAACGAAGCGCTGAGGGAGAAGTATGCGGCGCTGGCGAAACAGCAGGGCCATGTTATTTTCGGCGGGCGGCTCGCGGAATACCGCTATTACGACATGGACAAGACAATCGCTTCGGCACTGGATGCCGTGAAAAAAGAATTCGGGGAATAAATATATAGAGACAAACAGCTCGCCTCATGCAGGTGGGCTGTTTTTGATTTGGCCTAGTCCTCCGCCGCGTTGCGCGTGCTAAAAGCGTTTGCCATGGGTTCCTAGTCCGCGTCGCAGTCGACAAGCTCAGGATGACAACTACGTTGTCCGCGCTATCGCTGCTATCTGTCATGCTGAGCGGAGTGAAACGGAGTCGAAGCATCCCATGGGTTAATGCTCTTTGCCATGGGTTCCTAGTCCACTTCGCAGTCGACAAGCTTGGGATGACAACTTATGGAGTGCCCTTTAGGCTAAAGCATCAGCATTAGAGATATTTTCAATAAATCAGCCTCCCTCAGTCGCCTTGCGGCGACAGCTCCCATTCCACCCCTCGTATATAATGTTCCCAACGGAAACCTCCGTCGCGCTCATCACTGGCGCTTTGTGGTATACTCTGATCAGGCAGAGGAATACGTTATGCCCCATGGGCTTCCAAGCCTGTCCCGAAGAGTG
>JAEYOE010000003.1 GCA_023412005.1 Bacillota bacterium | reverse complement strand
TGGGTCTATTTTTTTGACATAGCGTGGATTCGAACGTGAGCCTGCCGCCGCCAGATGGCGGATGAAGGCAGGTGAACATGGCGTGAAAGCGAGCGTAGGGAGCGGAGCGAATCCCACCTTCTCCGCCTCCGCCAAAAAAATGGACTTACACGAAGTGTGGGTCTATTTTTTTGACATAGTGTGGATTCGAACGTGAGCCTGCCGCCGCCAGATGGCGGATGAAGGCAGGCGAACATGGTGTGAAAGCGACCACAGGGAGCGGAGCGAATCCCACCTTCTCCGCCACTGCAGTGAGGAACACTTTTTCTTCACTGCTTTTATTTTGTTTCTAAATTAATCGGCCCGACGAAATTGTAGTTATTAAAAAACTTGCCAAATGCAAACTGATATACTAATATAAGGATGTAACTTATATAATACAATAAAATGGAATATGCATTAATAAACGTTCATATTATAACCCGTGCGGGATGGTGATTTGATGGATTGTACAAATTGTGGGACGAAGAATCCAGACACTAATTCTTTTTGCGAGGCATGTGGTACACGTCTATTTATGCCACCCCCCAATCTGCCACCAAATAGGTTGACAATAAACACAAAGGTAGAGCAAGGTAAAGTACCTAAAAAGCAGACCACAAGGCGCTGGGTTATTGCAGTCGCTGCTATTGCGCTTATTGTTGCGGCTGTGCTGATATTGACTGGCAATCCATACGAAAAAACGAAATTGAGCAACGCCCACTGTGATTATATCAAAGTGGCTGACGAATGGATTTATTATGCCAATGAACGTGATAGCGGGCTCTACAAAATGCGTTTAGATGGATCGGAAAGTACAAAAATAAGCGATTACGGACTTAATATCTGTATAATCGACAGCTGGATTTATTATACCAATAGCAACGGGATATACAGAATGCATACTGACGGCTCCGCGGATACGTTGCTAATTGAAAGTCAATCGGTCGAAGAATTTACTGTGGCGGATGGATGGATTTACTACAATATTTCATGGTCACTTTACGATGATGGCCTATACAAGATGCGTATAGACGGCTCAGAAAACGTTAAGCTGGAGGATGCGACATACAATAGTATATGCATCGAAAATGGCTGGTTTTTTTATGCTTCTGATGGTATTTACAAAGTGCGGACAGATGGTTCGGAAAGAACGAAGCTGAGCGATGAGTATTCCGATAAAATCTGCGTTGTAGACGAATGGGTTTATTATATGAACGTTGAAGGCGTTTATAAGATGCGCACTGACGGCTCTGAGAAAATGACGCTTTACGATGTTAATGTTAGAGATTTCAGCGTAGCAGATAGTTGGGTATATTACTCTTCCTATGAGGATGGTATTTTTATGACGCGCACAGATGGCTCGGAGAGAGTTACACTGTGCAATGATGATCCGTATGATATCATTGTGAAAGACGGCTGGATTTATTATTGTCTTGATAATTACAGTGAAAGCAAGGATGGAATATACAAAATACGCACAGGTTCGAATACAACGGGTGACAATAACAAGATAGAAGCAGGTAGGAACGATACACAGGTCATTATTTATGAAACACCGGCTCCGGATGGTACTGATAATGATTTAAGCTTTAATATAACTGCAGATGAAATAGCTGGAATGCGCGGCAATACTGCAAGTAACATCGCAAATGCCGGGATGGTTGCTGCGGATAACGAATGGATTTATTATATGGATTCATCACCCGATAATGATAATGAAGGTTCGCTGTATAAAATGAACGCCGTAACCCATGAAAAAACTATATTAGGCAGTGGAGGCGGCTTCATTAATTTATTTGATGGCTGGATTATTTATTATGACACCTATCAGGAAGGTATCTGTCAAATGCGTACCGACGGTTCCGGTAAAAAATTGCTATACAATGAGCGATGTGCATATGTCAGTGTCGTGGACGGCTGGGTCTATTATACGCTTCTGGGAACCGATTACGGAGACAGGCGCGGGATATACAGGATGCGCCTTGATGGCTCTGAAGTGACACAGCTTGCCAGCGGTATCTGTCAGTACAAGAACGTGGAAGACGGATGGATAACCTATCTCAAATTAACAGAGGATACTTCGGTAGGCGGTTATGTATATCGTATTCGAGTTGATGGAACGGATGAATTGCAGTTGACAAAAAACGATTATTACAGACAGCTTGTTATGGATGACGGCTGGCTTTACTTTTTGTTACATGTTGAACAAGGCGAAGATATTCTGTACCGTGCTAATATCAAAGGAGGAGATACGCAGCAGATCGTCTATGATAATACTGGTAATCTTTATAAGATGCGACTCAAGAGCATCAATGCAGCAAATGGATGGGTTTACTATTACAAAATATATAATGGTATAAATAAAACCAACGTCGAGACAGGAGAGGAAATTAAGCTCACCGATGAAGACGTGTCGTTGTTTTATGTGGTGGACGACTGGATATACTATTTAACTGAAATAGGGCTTAACAGAATGCGCACTGATGGTTCAGACATCCAACCGTTATATGAAATACCAGCCTTCAATATCGATGATTATAATATAATCCCGGCGGATTAATATGAAAGTGACTATTTAACTTATAGAGTTACGCTAAACACCCGCATTATTCATACTTAAACTTGTGTTCTTCACTGTCAGTACGGAGCTCTATTTTTTGGCATAAGTGGGGATTCGAACGTGAACCTACCGCCGCCAGTGGCGGAGGAAGGCAGGCGAACATGGCGTGGCAGCGACCGCAGGGAACGGAGCGAATCCCATATTACCAATATTTTCTCTTAGAGAAAAAAGAAATCTTCCTGCTAGTTTATTCGGTCTGCATCCGGAATAATATACGCACCCTCATCAATCGCAAATCGATAAATATTGTAGCTCCCCCATTCAGTCAGAGCGTTTTGAGGCAACGCGAACCCCCTGTGGACAGTATTGTTCTGGTACGACAGATTCATTGATTCCCATTGATTGAGCAAAAACATAAGCGATTGTCTTCGTTTCTTCATCAATTAAAGCATATTCAAATGAGTTCTGATTATCATACATGGTCACAACTGCATGATATTGAAAACCCATGTCGGTTATTGTCGGTTTGTCAACTACATCGTTAAATGTGAATCTAATCGATTCTAACCGTTCCTTTTCACGGTCGAAGTCCTCTTGATCGTATGAACACAGCAAATATAGCTGATAAGAGTTATCTATCAGACCATTGTTGCAAAAATAATAGTAGTCGCTAACCGTTGCAGATGGAGGCAATTCTTTTGGAAAAACTTCAAGTGGTCTGAAAAAGCCTTCCTGCTCCATTTCAATATGACCGGAATAGTTCCCATATTCATCAATACTCCGCGTGGTATATGAATCTCCCACGATAACCTTCGCAAACTGGGTTGTTATCAGGATAGTTCCTATCACCAAGATAACAGCAAACAGCGCAATCAATAAAATAATTATTATTCTACGCTTTTTAATGCGGTTTTTATAATTGGCTACTTTGACAATTTCAACACTTGTGCTTTCATCCAATGGCGGCAATACAATCTGCGCATCTGTATTGTATATTTCTCTGCATACGGCGCAGTCCTTGATGTGTTGCGCAACTACGGCTCCGCTTTTTTCGCTGGCAATGCCGTCTTTAACAAGCGGAATAAGATCCTGTATCATTTCGCATTCATATTTCATAGCCATACTCCTTTTTTAGAATGCTTTTGAGTTCTATTCGTCCTCTATAATAAATGACTTTGGCCGAGCTTTCCGAAATTCCAAGTGTGCTGGCTATTTCACAGTAGGGAACCTCATGAAATAGCCGATAAGACAACACTTTTGCTGTAACGGGGGAGAACTGTGCTAAAATCACCACAATGTCGTACTCAAGATGGTGTTCTTCCTGAATAAAATATACGGAGTTATCAATTGCATATCTCGTAGATTCTAATTCTTTGCGTTTTTTCTCTTTCTTTAAATAAGCATAATAAACATTTTGGGCGATAGAACAGAGCCATGTTTCTATACGGCATCTACCCTCAAAACGGCGAATGCTCTTATATGCTTGATAAAATGTCTCTTGTGTTAAGTCACCGGCGATATAATTATTGCCGTTGCAGAGCCGAAGAAGGAATCTGTGAACATAGGGGTAATACGCTGTGTAAATTTCATCAAAAGTATTCGTTGCGACTCCTCCTTTCATATGTCATTTGTACCTATTAGTGTTTTTTTACGCGCAAAAGGTTACAGCTGCGTCGTAATAAATTGGCGATGTCATACTCATGCAGCTAAAAGTGTATCAAAATATAAGGCTTGCATGCAATGTGGGCTTTTATTTTGGTATAGTGGGGATTCTTATATTTATTAAACAAACTACCGAAAAAACATCTTAATAGATGGTATTACTCAATGTTCGTGACTCTTGACAGTCGAGCGAAAACAATACAATAGCAGCAATTTGAATTCACAATATCGCCGACAGGCCAATGCTCAATATCAGCACGATAAATGCCAGTATCCCGCCAACGAAAATGATTAAAACAGCGATAACGGACGCAGCGGAAATCTTTCTCATCTTTAACTACCTTATATTCATTTCTTGAGCCATGAGCCGGTTTGGTGTTAGAATAAAATAATGGGAATTAAGCTGTAAATCATTTAACGAGGGAGAAAAGGCCATGCAGGATTTTCCGGATTTTATGAAAAATGAAGGCAACCGTGTTCCTGGCAGCGCGCAGAACACGCGGGATGTGGTAGGTTATTATTACGATGGGCCTGGCGGCGGCCAAATGGCTTTCTGGACATGTCATGCCGACAGGGAATCGCAAAAGCACAGGCATGACTTCGATGAATACACGGTTGTTGTTGCGGGCCAATACACAGCCTGTTTTGAGGATAAAGAAGTGGTCTTGAATGCCGGTGATGAGCTGTTTGTTCCGGCGGGGACGCTGCAGTGGGGGCGCAGTACAGCCGGTACAAGAACGATCCACGCGTTCGGCGGCAAAAGAATTACGGCAGAATGAGGATGTTGATAGCAAAAAGCTATCGGGAAAACGCTTGTTATACAACGGAACGGGGGAGAGAAATGCCATACAAATTCATTGAAATCCTCAATAAGCTGATCGGCGATATCGGAAATGAGATGGCACAGCAAATGCGCGAAAACCTCGAATGCTTTATGCACCCCAAGGTTAGCTTATTTATTCCGTCGAAGGGGCACTGCGGCTATGCAGTGACGCCGAGCCATACCCACCCCGCCTACACATTTATTTTTTACTTTCAACCGGTGAGCGATATGGTAGTGGAAGGGCGGCATTTGTCATATGATCTGGCAGACGGTAAATGCCTCAGCGCCATGTCTCCTATGGTTGCGCATCAGGAGGTTGAAGAGGCGTATTTTCAGAGCTACATCGCCGTCGCGATCGATAAAGAGCTTTTTGAAGGCACGCTGCGCCAATATCAAAAGCACATCCCCATTTTTAAAGGGGAAATATTTACGCCGCACCCGGAGCTGTTAAACCTGCTGAGGTGCTTCATGCTCGAATCAAACCAGAGCGGAAATGAATCGCTGCTGGATAGTTTGGCGGGTGTAATCGCGCATTTGACGGCGCGTTCTGTTATGGCCGAAACGCCGCAGACCATTCCGCTTTATGACCGGTTTGAGGTGGACAGGGCCATCGCATACATGTCCGGCCATATGGCCGAAAAAATAACGGTAGACGGCCTGGCTGAGTATGTCGGCTTTTCGGCAGGGCATTTTTCCAAGGTTTTTAAAGCGGTGACCGGAGAAACGCCGATCGATTTTTTGAATATGCTGCGGCTGCAAAAGGCGCGGAGCATGCTGATGAACGACAAGCATAACATTACGGACATCGCGCTGATCTGCGGGTTCTCCAGTTCGTCTTATTTTTCATCGTGCTTTCTGGAAAAGTACCGAATGACCCCGTCGCTTTACCGCCAACAGGTATCAAAACTCTGAGAATACTGATACTTTTTGCGGCTATTTTGAAAGCGCCGTGACGCTTTGCCGAGCTATCATATGACCATGAAATTTTTATGGAGGCAGTTAAAATGGACGAAAGCTTGGTGAATGTTCTTCAGTTTGCGAACGAAAACCCTTCGAGCTGGCTTGCGACCAGCGAAGACGGTAAGCCGCATGTACGCGGTATGCTGATGTGGTTTGCCGATGAAACCGGGTTCTATTTTCACACCGCAGAGGCCAAGAGGCTTTGCGGGCAGATTCAGAAAAACCCCTATGTGGAGGCGGCGTTTATACGCAACCCGACGGATCCGGTAAACTTTGAAACGCTGCATGTGGCAGGCACCGCCGAAACAGTGGCGGATGAAGCGCTGCTGGAACGGCTCAAGAAGGAACGCCCGTGGCTTTGGGGCAATATGGAGCGCGCCGGGGTGAACACCGAATGTGTGATTTTCCGCATCATCAAAGGCTCGGCGTACATCTGGAATATGAAATGGAATATCAAAGAGCGTGAGATCCCAAAAGTCGCCTTTTGATCATCGTGTCAATTTGAGCCATGAAGCTGATTTGCTTCACGGCTTTTTTGTTATATAATATTCCAAACAGGTATCAACAGGAAATTTGGGAGGCGCTCATGGCGCTTTTAACAGGCAGGCCTAAAAAAATGATGTTAAAGAAAAGCGGCCTTACAATGCCAAGGAGATTTTAAAATACATCGGCCCCGGGCTGCTTGTGACTGTGG
Organism: Bacillota bacterium; assembly: GCA_023412005.1. Taxonomy (GTDB): domain Bacteria; phylum Bacillota; class Clostridia; order Christensenellales; family SZUA-584; genus SZUA-584. Next base: position 177,772 of record JAEYOE010000003.1, on the reverse strand, counting down.
GGTTTATTGACCCCGGCAACTGGGCCTCCAACATAGCCGCAGGTTCCGGCTATGGGTATACGCTGCTGTGGATGGTTACGCTGTCCACCATCATGCTGATCATTCTGCAGCATAACGTGGCACATCTGGGAATCGCAACGGGCGACTGCCTTGCGGAGGCGGCGACAAAACACTTAAAACCGTTTTTATCAAGAGCGATACTTTCCACGGCAGTGCTTGCGTCTGTATCCACGGCGCTGGCGGAGATACTGGGCGGCGCGATTGCGCTGCAGCTGCTTTTCGGGCTGCCGATACGCATCGGTTCTGTGCTGCTGCTGGCGCTGATACTCTGGCTGCTGTTGACGAATTCGTATAAACGGCTCGAGAAGTTCATTATCGGGTTTGTGTCGATCATCGGTTTTTCGTTTATATACGAGCTCAGCATCGTTCAGGTCGACTGGGGTCAGGCTGCGCTCGGGTGGGTGACGCCCACGTTCCCAAAAGGATCAATGCCCATCATCATGGCGGTGCTCGGCGCGGTGGTGATGCCGCATAACTTATTTCTGCATTCCGAAATCATACAGAGCCGGGAGTGGAACAAGGAAGACCCCGCTGTCATCAAAAAACAGCTGAAATACGAGTTTGCCGATACGCTTTTTTCCATGATCATCGGGTGGTGCATCAACAGCGCGATGATCATACTGGCGGCGGCCACATTTTTCAGCAGTCATACCGCCGTGGCGGAGCTGGGGCAGGCGCAGCAGCTTTTAGAGCCGATGCTCGGCAAGGTCGCGGCGATTGTGTTTGGCATTGCGCTGCTGTTTTCGGGCATATCGTCGACCACCACCGCCGGTATGGCGGGTGGATCCATCGTGGCGGGCTTTTTTAAGCAGCCCTACGACATAAAGCAAAAGCACACGAAATACGGCGTGGCGGCGATACTCGCGGCGGCTGTCGCCGTGATATTCGTCATTCCCGATCCGTTCGCCGGCCTCATCTATTCTCAGATGTTTTTGAGCATACAGCTGCCGTTAACGGTGATATTGCAGGTGTACCTCACATCGTCAAAAAAGGTGATGGGTGAGTATCGCAATTCAATTTGGCATCAGGCGGTGCTCATCGTAATTGCCGCACTGGTGACGGTGCTGAACGTCATGCTGTTTTTAAACTATTAAGGAGGAAAGACAATTGGGATTCTGGGTTTTTATGCTGATCATGGATTTGCTGATCCCTTTGGTGATGATTCTTTTAGGCAAGCTGTTTTCAGTTAGGGTACCGAAAAAAATCAACTTTATTTACGGTTACCGCACAGCGATGTCGATGAAAAATCAAGAGACTTGGGTCTTTGCGCATAAGCACTGCGGCCGCAACTGGTTTTTGGTGGGGCTAGTGATGCTGCCGCTGTCTGCGATGGCGCTGCTGCTGGTGATCGGGCAGGACACAGAGACGACAGGCCTTTGGGGCGTTGTGATATGCCTGGTGCAAGTGGTGGTGTTGATTCTCGCCGTTTTCCCTACGGAGCGTGCGCTGAGGCAGACGTTTGATAAAGACGGCAACTTACGGCAGCCGACGGCTGAGTAACGCAAAGAGGCGATTATCACCCCCGATTGCATTGACTGCTGATTCGTACCCTTGGCTCCCTCTTAGAGGGAGCTGTCGCCGTTAGGCGACTGAGGGAGGCTTTTAACAAGATTATGCACATTCACTCCTTCCGTCAGACACTCGATTAAAATCGAGGTCTGCCACCTCCCTCTAGAGGGAGGCAAGGGTGCTTCCGTAATTGTAACAACGCACATGAATGCGGAAAAGAAACCAAATTTCTCGAACCGTAGGGGCGGTGTCTTGACCCGCCCGTGCTATGATCGCAATGACATAGCGCGCTGAAAACTCCTTCCGTCAACTGCCGGATTGACATCTGTCATTTTTAGTCGGCCATTGCGCTGAGCCGTTCCATTGCCTGCTTTTCCTTCTGCGACAGTTCTATGAGAATTTCAGAAGCCTGATCAACAGGCTCTTTGCTTTGTGTTTTTGCCGTCAGCCTGAACAGCGCAGCCACCTTCGACCACAGCGGCGCGATATCGCAGAACAGCTCATACCCTTCGGCGATTTCGTCATGCGTCAGCAGCGTGGCACACTCTTTGAGAAAATCGCGGTAGAGGTTACGGAACAGCGCACCGCCCGTTCCCCCTTCCTCCATCAGCATCGCCGCCTGCGAAAATTCCGCCTCTATGTTCTTGCTGCCTTCAAACCACTTTTTTATCTCTTTGCCCGCCTTGGCAATTCCTTTGTAAGAAATGTTCGTAATGGGCGGGCTTAAATATGCCTGTGCGTTGCTGCGAACGGCCTGCTTCACAGCCGTTTCCAAATCAAAATCATCGCGGCCTTTGCTGACGGTATAGCTCAAATTCTTGGACGACATCGGCCCCTTTTCGCTGCGGGCGAGCGCGAGACTGATTAGCGTGGTTTTTTGCGGCTGCCCCGTATCCGCCACATAGGCGTATGTGTCGTCGTAGCCGGTCATCGCGACATAATGTCCCGCGAAATGAATCTTCTCCGTGAAGTAATCGAGATGGTAGCAATCGAGCTTGAGCCCGACCGGGACACCGGCGTCGATGTTTGCTTTCACGTTGTCCCATGCCTTGGCGGCTGACGCGGTTTCCTTAACATCGAGCTCAAACTGAAGGTTTTTCGCGAGGTTTTGCGTGATGCCGTCCTGCTTGTTGCGTCCGCCGAAAAACGGCGCGTTCATCGTTTTCATGTTCCAGTAGATAAAGCTTAAGCCCTCGCCAAGGCCAAACAGCATGGGCTCAGACAGGCTGATGCCGATTTGACTGAGCAGTGTGCCAGTGGCGGAGGTTTCGCAGTGTTGGCCGGGGAACGGCTGAACGTTCAAAATCTTTGATGACATCGTTGCAATCCTCACTATTTGAGCGGAAACATAATTTTGGTCAGCAGCTCGTCGTCGCTCACCTCACCCGGCGCGTTGTAATAAAACTCGTAGCTGCTGCCTGTGGGCTCGTACCCCTGAGCGGCCACCCAAGCGGTGAAGGCTTCATACGTCGGCGCCATTTTTTCATACGCGCCCTTATACATCGCCGTTGCCTGCTTGCCCGCGGGTATCACACCCGGCTTGATATCGCCCTTGCCGGGGTAAGCCTTGGGTACGGGGAAGCCCATTTCCACATCGAGGTCTTCCATGTCCATATTGAAGTAAGCGGTATACGGCGCTTCCTTGGGTGTTTCGCCGAGCTCTTGCATGTAAGCGGCAATAGCGGCATACGCTTGGCCGATTATCTGCGGCAGGTTGCTAACCGCTGTGCGCGTGCGTACCGCCAGCACCGGCTGCTCAGCCGCGTCGATGATTTGAAACTGTTCGTTCATTGTGTGCCTCCTTAAGGTTTTCCTGATTGTAGCACAATGAACCTGACAGCTATATGTCATGTTAGGTCGAATAGATTTGAGAAATTTCGGCGGCGATGGATTTCAGCGTTTCGCGCATGTGCGGCGGCGAAACCACCTCCACCTGACTGCCGAAGCTTAAGATGAAGCCGAGCGTTTGGTAATTGTCCGGCAGCGATACCTCAACCGCGTATCGGCCGTCGTCGGCTTGTTCAAGCGGCCACCATTCAGAAATGATGCCTTGCATCTGCGGCGTAAACAGCAGCTGCAAATTGACCATGCCGGTATCGCCCTGCCATTGCGACTGCTCGGCGGCCTGCTCGGGCGGCACTTCGCGCGGCATAAACGGTTCGCCGCTGATTTGCAGCTCGTGAATGCGCGATAGCTTGAAATAGCGGAAGCTCTCGCGCAGGCTGCACCACGCGTAAAGATACCATTTTTGGCTTTTCAACATCAGCGAATACGGCTCGACGGTGCGCGCCGTTTGGCTTCCCTGAGAATCCGTATAAGAGAAATGCAGCGTGCTTGAGGTTTCAATCGCTTCGCGTATCCGTAAGCGTTTTTGCTGCGCGGCCTCGTCGTCGTGCCACGGCGATAGGTCAATCACAAACTGGCGCATCTTCGTATCGAGGCTGTGCAGCTGCGCCGCATTGAGCGTGTTTTTGAGCTTTTCGGTGAGTACCTCGCGGCTGCCGGTGCTGATGGTGCCCTCAAGGCCCTTGAGCGCGGAGAGAACCGCGGCCATTTCGTCGCTGTTCAGCACGCTTTTATCGATGCGGTAGCCGGGCGCGATGCCGATGCCGCCGCCGCTGCCCTGATAGGTGACGATGGGGATGCCCGCAAGGTTAATCGCGTCGACATCGCGCAGTATGGTGCGCACAGAGACATCGAATTTTTCCGCAAGCTCTTTGGCGGAGACGCGCTCGCGCCGCAGCAGCATCACGATGATGGCAACCAGTCTGTCTGTTTTCACGGGAATACCGTCCTTTGGGTTTATAGCCTTATTATACAAAGATGGAGGGCATTTTTCAAAATCAAAAAAAGTGACGGGGGACTATTGCACAGGGGGTGAAAATGCGTTATAATACGAATCTGTGAAATGAATATGGGGCATTGGCTCAGCTGGTAGAGCGCTGCGTTCGCAATGCAGAGGTCAGCGGTTCGATCCCGCTATGCTCCACCAAAGGCACTGAAGAGATTCGGTGTCTTTTTTTTATAGAGCAGAACACCAGATTATTTGACAATTCTATATTTATTCAATGAGATATCTTGGTTTACAATATGTAATTTTATTTGTTTTATTCGACATTATCATATATGATAATATATAGAAAAATATGTGATATTAATTATTAATAAGGAATATAATAAATATGAAACTAAATGAAAACTCAATTAGATGGGCATTTACTCATATTTTGCATGAAAAAGATACTGATTTGTTTCCAAGATTGATTGAATACGATCTTTTTGAGAGCAACATTGACACTATAGTTAACGAATTAAAGGATATCGATATTGGTAGTTATAACTGGCAACCACATAGAAAATTTTTAATACCAAAAGGGGAGTTTTCTTACAGAGTAGCTACCCAACTTGATCCGATAGATAGTATATTATTTGCAGCGATTATTTACGAATATGGCAATCTGATTGAAAAATTAAGAGTACCTATAGAGCAAAATAAAGTATTTAATTATAGATTTCAACCGACAAGTGAAGGCAGTTTATATAACAAGAAAAATGCATGGAATAACTTCTGGACAAATGCACAAGAAAAAAGCAAAAAGTATAAATTTGTTATAGTTTTAGACATTGCAGATTTTTATAATCAAATTTATCACCATACATTAGAAAATCAATTAATCGAATGTAGATTTCCAAACCAAATAATAAAAGCGCTTAAAAATATGCTGCAAAGTACCACACAAACGGTTTCAAGAGGTATTCCAGTAGGTCCTCATGCTTCACATTTACTGGCCGAAATGTGTTTAATACAAATAGATGACAATTTGATATTAAAGGGATTAGACTTCTGTAGATATGCAGATGATATTGTCCTTTTTGCTAATAGTGAAAAGGAAATGAAATTATTAATCTACGAGATGGTTAAGTTACTTGATTCTTCAAAATTAATGTTACAGCAACAAAAGACAAAAAGATTAAGTGTTGAAGAATTTCAAAAGTATTGTAATGATATGATATTTGATGATCCAATTAATGAGTTTGAACAGGTTATCGGTAGCGTATTAGAAAACTATGCTATTGGGCCATACGAAATAGTTGAGGATTTTGAAGAGTATGAAGAAATAGGATTGGTTTTTAGCGACGAGAATATTGAAGAAGTTATACAAGGGCATTTAAAAAATGCGCCTTCAATAGACTATCCAAAGATTAAATGGCTTTATAATAGATTTTCACAGTTTGGTGTGACAAATGCTTTGTCAATAACAATTAAGTATTTAGATGAACTAATGCCTGCATTAAATACTATTTCGCAGTATTTTTTATCGGTGGCAGATACAAGTGAAGTAGACTTATATGAGGACGGAAAAAAACTATTTTTATTATTGGACGACGATTTTGTTAGGTCAAATAAGTATATTCAGATTTGTATTTTAAGTCTCTTTTCCCATAGTGATAAATTTAATTGTATTGATAAATTAATTAAACTTTATTCAAATTCAGATAATAACGTAAAAAGAGAGATAATATTATCCTTATACCGCGTTAAAAAAGGGAGCAGTTGGATAAGAGAAATAAAGCAAGAATATGAGTCCCTTGATATATGGGCAAAAAGAGCGTTAGCAATTGCTTCTTCGTTATTACCTAAAGATGAACGAAAGTTTTTTATAAATGACATTAACAGAAGTGATAATCTAGCAGAGAGCATAATACTTGATTATGTAAAGAATGTTGATTAAAGAATATTCATTACAGTAAGGTGTAACCAAAACTGCGTGATCTATTGAGTTGCTTTAATAACAATAACATTCGCCCCTTGATATCAAAAGCTTTACAAACACCAATATTTTGGGTATGATAACAGAGCTATAACATGTATTATTGAGTGGATTTGATCGTGTAAGAAATCAAGCGGAATCTCATTGAATATGAGTTTTCGCTTTTTGTTTGTCTTAAAACCGCATCACGCCGATGATAATACGCCAAACGTATGAAATACTAATAACGAAGATACCACAGGAGAGAAAAATGATAGTGAAATTTAACGAACTGAATCTGTCTTTAGAAGTGCAAAAAGCCGTATTGGATATGGGCTTCGAAGAATCAACGCCGATACAAACCCAAACGATCCCCGCCATCATGCAAGGCAAAGACATTATCGGCCAAGCCCAAACCGGCACCGGCAAAACATGTGCATTTGCCATTCCGGCCATCGAAATGCTCGATGGCTCCGACGACCTGCAAACGCTGGTTCTTTGCCCCACGCGCGAGCTGGCCATACAAATCGCAGAAGAGTTTCAAAACGTCGCGAAATACAAAGAGCGCGTGAGAATACTGCCGATATACGGCGGCCAGTCGATCGACCGGCAGATCATGGCGCTGAAAAAGCGTCCGCAAATCATCATCGGTACGCCCGGGCGCGTGATGGATCATATGCGCCGTTCAACGCTCAAACTCAAAAACTTAAAAATGCTGATACTCGATGAAGCGGACGAAATGCTCAGCATGGGCTTTCAGGAAGACCTCGATGTGATACTGCAAAAAACGCCCGACGAAAAACAAACGGTGCTGTTTTCCGCCACCATGTCGAAAAACATACTGGCCATCACAAAGAAGTACCAAAAGGAGCCGGAGCATATTAAGGTTCTGCATAAAGAACTCACGGTGCCGGGTATCGACCAATACTACATTGAAGTACGCGAGCCGTTTAAGCTCGAAATTCTCTCGCGTGTGATCGACGGCAACGACTACAGCATCTCGCTGGTGTTCTGCAACACCAAGAAGCGCGTTGATGAGGTAGCGGCCAGCCTGCAGACGCGCGGCTACACCGCCGAAGCGCTGCACGGCGATATGCGCCAAAATGAACGAGATGCGGTGATGGCGCGCTTTCGAGGCGGCGATGTTAACGTGCTGGTTGCCACGGATGTGGCGGCGCGCGGTGTCGACGTTGATAACATCGAAGCCGTGTTTAACTACGATATCCCGAATGATGAAGAGTATTATGTCCACCGCATCGGAAGAACCGGCCGGGCCGGAAAGGCGGGGGTGGCGTATACCTTTGTGAGCGGCAGGGAGCTGTTTAAGCTCAAAGATATTCAGCGCTTCACAAAGAAGAAAATAAACAAGTATGAGCCGCCGACGCTTTTTGATATCGAAGAAGGCCGGATGGGTCGGCTGCTTAAAAAAGTAGTGGATACGATTCAAGACGACAATTATTCTTCGTACGCCACCTATATCGAGCAGATTATTGATGAAATCAATAACAATGACAGCAGCGAGAATTTAACCACGCTGGATGTTGCCGCCGCTTTGTTTAAAATGGTATCGAAGCAAACCGCGCAGAAGAAGCCGGTGGTTGTTCAAAAACAAAGCCGGGAGCCAAAGCAGCAGCCCATGCATTACCGTCAGAGACGATAACACGGCGCGATGGGCTATTGCAATATTTTATTCGATTTACAAATATCAATAGTTCGCTTATAATAGAAGAAACATATATTTTGAGTGTCAACCAAGCGGAATCTCATTGAATATGAGTTTTCGCTTTTATTTTGTATTTGATGAAAGGAAATGAGAATGATTCAAAAAAGCGCAAAAAGCAGAGGAAAGTATTTTATTCGGGTGATGCTGAGCAGCGGCAACAGAATGAACCCGATGGGCGATGAAGAATTGGCGGTGTTTTGCCAATGTGACACGGACGAGCCAACGGCGGCTGACGTGGACAAGATGGGGCTTTTGAGGTGGGTCAGTAACAACCCGTCGTGCAAAAGAAACCAGAGCAATGAGCAGTACAGAATCTCCAAGCACGGCGACGCGATGTCGGTTATTTTTCTATCAGACCGTGAAATTGAAGCGTGCCGCAGCGCCAACAGAATTTACTCGTGCTAAAGGGCTGGTGCACTGAATCGCCCTTGCCAACATAAAATGACAACTATACCAAATTGATAAGCAGGGTCAAAGATATTCCTTTACATTTACATCGAGTCGTGTTATTATCTACTGGTATTCTAAATGTACCGATTGAGTTCACATGTGATGTAAACCATTCTTTTCATTTAATGGCTTACACAACATGTGATTTTTTATTTGTGCAGGATATAATTATTATAGGAGGTACCAACATGTTTAGTGGTACAGTAAAATGGTTCAATGCGGAAAAAGGATTTGGATTTATTTCTAAAGATGAAGGCGGAGATGATTTCTTTGTGCACTTCTCAGCGATCATGACCCAAGGGTATAAGTCGCTGAACGAAGGGCAAAGAGTCACTTTTGATACTGAGGCCGACCCGAAAAACAGAAACAAATTCAGAGCTGTGAATGTTTGTCTGGCATAGCCTGCTAAAAATGGCCGTCTGCTTTATCGCAGGCGGCTTTTTTGTTGGAGAGACGAAAGGCACTGAAGAGATTCGGTGCTTTTCTTATATAGTCGCGCACACCTGCCGTAATTCTACATATAAAATCACAAAACAAATCAACAGCGAGATATAATGCGCTAAGCTGCCCTGCTCGTAAAACCCGTCATATGTATACGGGCATTGGCTCAGCTGGTAGTAAATCTTCGGTATCCCCGCAGCAACCCAATAAAAAAGCAGAAGCCGCTTATGCCTCTGCTTTGATTATCGGAAAACGTTTCTGTTTCGAATTAGTTATAATTACTATAATCGAACAAACTGACGCCGCCGTCTGCATAAACGTCAAGGTCTAAGTAAGAGCCATTGTCACTTGTGTATGACAAAACCTTGTATCCCCTCTCTGAGTCATAAACTTCATTTGGCTTTCCATAGGCTGCGATAACCTGCTCCTCGGTGCTGCCCCAAGTAATGCCCTTCGCGAGCTGCATGCTGGGATACGACGCGACAGGGTCAAAGCCGTGCCTGGTATTGCAGCTTAAAGACCATATGCTGCATTCCGTAATGTCTTCCGCAGCGTCTCCGGAATTGATGAAACCAACAGTAACATCCAATTTTTCGTCATAATTGGTGTTGGTCAGCTTTATCGTGGAGTATGTTTTATCTCCCTTGTTCATAATATAGCCGTCTTCATAGCCGTAGTCGGCCAGATTAAACGTCCAGCCAGCTTCGGCCAAGGTGCTGTAGGCTAAGGGAAGCGTATATACAACGCCGTCAAACATGATCTGTCCGTCCCACCAGTTTTCAGATATCGCACCCGCATCAACAACCGGCTTCGCAGCGCTCGGCGCGGGTGTTTCGGCCGGTTCTTCCGATTCAGCGGGTTCAGTTTGCTCGGGTGTTTCAATCGGTTCCTCCGCACTTTCCTCCTCAACAGAAACAGACGCAAGGCTGGTTTCAGAAGACACAGGCTTCTCCCCGCAGCCGATGAGCATCATCGAGGCTAAGAGCACCATCATTGCAGCAGCAATCAGTTTTTTCCAATCCATGCAATTAACTCGCTTTCATAAAAATAATAACCATGTCGAATCGCGGCAAAAGAGACTTGGAGTGACATTTCGACAAAACAATAAAAATTATATATTTATTATATAATAATGTCAAATAAAAGTAGATAAACGCTTAAAATCTCCTGATAAAAAGATTTCACAGATCGTTACAGATTATGATCTTCTCAAAAACGCTTGGGTTTGCTGTTTCTGCTGCCAAATAAATGGTATAATAGAAAAAACACTTGTTGGAGCATTTATGAATTTAAACGACATTTTGCCCATCATTGTGCCGGCATTTTTTCTGCAGATGTTCATACAGGCTTATTATATCAAGCATTGCTGGGAAAACCCGGCGCTGTCGCAAAAACGCAAAGCCGTATACATCATCGCCATTGCGCTATTCAACATCGTTGCGGTGGCCTCATATTTGTTCCTCACACGCAAAAAGGAAACGCCCGTACCGCAAAACGACGATGACGACGTCAACGCACATATTCGGCAGGGCATATTCGTTTTACTCGTCATCACGTATGAAATATTCAGTTTTCGGGTCATCACGCAGAGCACCAAAAACAGCTCCTATTCGCTGATTATCGCACTGCTTGCGGTCTGTTTTGTATTACTAATCGCAAACGGCCTGCTTGTTAAAAAGCGGCAGACGGCGCTCTACTATTCGCTGCCCGCCATAGAGGCGGTTCTGATTTTAACGGTTGCGTTTTTGGATGAGTCACACAGCGCGGAGTATCTGGTGATGGCTGTGGTTGCATGCATCATCAACGGGTATCCGTTAAAGCCCGCCAAGTATTACGCGCTCATTTCATACCTTGTGTATTTCATCTTGTGCTTTGTCGAATCGCTCGTGCGATTCGGGACGATTCCCAACGACGAGATTATCGGGTATATTTACGGAAATCTGCTCGTTTTCATGCTCGTTTTCCTCGCTTTTTACACGCTGAAAAAGCAGCTGATTTCCAACGCCAAGCTCGGCGACGCACTCAAAACGCTCAAAGAGCAGTCTTTAAAGCTCGAGGAAATGGGGGCCGTGGCCGAGCGTAACCGCATTGCGGGTGAGATTCACGATACGGTGGGTCATACGCTGACCACCGCGATTATCTCGATAAAGGCGGGAGAACAGCTGATGCAAACCGATTCGGCGGCGGCACTCAAAAAGTTTTCGCTGGCGGGCGAGCAGATTGAGCGCGGGCTGAATGACATTCGCAGCTCGGTTAAAATGATACAGACCGGCACTCAGAAAGCGTTTTTGCCCGAGCTGAACCGACTGCTCGGCGAGATACGCGAGAATACCGACTTAAGGCTGACCGAAATCGTTGATATTCAAGCTGAGTTGCTGCCGATTCAGCAAAACGTGCTGCTGCGCGCCATTAAAGAATGCGCCACCAACAGCTTAAAGCACGGGCACAGTACCGAGGCCGATCTGCTGATTCAGGAGTTCAAGGGCACTGTACGGCTCACCTTCAGCGATAACGGCGCGGGCACAGATGATGTTCATTTCGGTTTTGGGCTGACGAGCATGCGGGAGCGTGTGGAAAGCATCGGCGGCATGCTGGGTGTAAGCAGCACGCCGGGTGAAGGTTTTACCGTGCAAATCACCATACCCACAGGAGGAACGGCCAATGATTAAAGTGCTGCTGGTAGACGATCAGACGATCATTCGTGACGGGCTGCGTGCGCTGCTTAGTGTGCATGCCGATATTGAGGTGGTCGGCGAAGCGGCCAACGGTGCACAGGCGGTTGAGCTGGTGCGCACATTAAAACCCGATGTGGTGCTGACGGATGTTCGTATGCCGGAAATGGACGGCGTAGAGGCCACGCAGCGGATTAAAAAAGAGTTTGCGGATACTGTGGTGATCGTGCTCACAACGTTTGACGACGATGAATACATCATCAAAGCGATGACGTACGGCGCGTCGGGCTATCTGCTCAAGGACATCGGTGCGGATAAGCTGGTAGAGGCCATTCACGACGGGCTGCGGGGCAGCATCATACTGCCCGGGCGCGTGGCGGCCAAGATCACCTCAAGGCTGGTTAGCAGAGCGAGCACCGATGTGGCGCGCGGCGATTTCTCCGAGCGCGAAATAGAAATTATTCGCTTGATGATGCAGGGCAAAGGCAATCGCGATATTGCCGAAACGCTTTATTTATCCACCGGAACGGTAAAGAATTATATTAGCCAGATTTATCTGAAGATCAACGTGAATGACCGCGCGAACGCGGTGCTCGTTTTCCAGCAGCTCGGGTTCTAGTTCGCATACTATCGCCGAGGGGCGATGACATTCTTAATGAGCGCCTCATTCCTCATAACATAAGAAAAAAGAGATACCTGTATCCCGAAAGGGATAGACGAGTTCCCTTCAATATATACAAAAACTTAAGAACGCATCGCGGCAAGCGCCGCCAACAGGATTCTTTTTTTCAATAATGAAGAGTGTCTCTAATCGCATAAAAGCTTAAAAATTCGTACAGTAATGTAGGGATCGACCTCCGTGTCGATCCGCTTGTTTTTGATGCGAAGCCATAGACATAATACAATCAGAGCATAGGTAGCAGTCACCTGATTACACAAAATCCAAAAATAGATACCTGTATCCCGAAAGGGATAGACGAGTTCCCTTCAAAGTATACAAAAACTTAAGAACGCATCCCGGCAAACGCCGCCAACAGGAGTCTTTTTTTGAGATTCATGAGCGCCTCATTCCTCATAACATAAGAAAAAAGAGATACCTGTATCCCGAGGGAAATACGCAGATGGGATTTCTGGTTTCGTCAGAGGGGTCCTCTATTAAGGTTTATTGACAGTCTAAACGATGCTGCAGTGCATCTTTTTTTGTTGGAATAACATGACCGCATTCATGACTGGGGTCACTTATCACATGACCGGCCGAGCATCTATAGTGAAACCATCAAAGGAATGGAGGAAATAAAAATGGATCTTTCGAATATGTCTAATTTTTTTCTGATGGTGCTGCCGCTGGTGGCGATACAGCTGGGCCTTGCGGTATTCTGCATCGTAAAGATTTTCAAGGAAGGTGTTGCAAATCTGAATAAGCTGGCTTGGACGCTGATCTGCGTGTTTGGCAGCCTGCTCGGCTCTATCGTGTTCCTGATTGTCGGGAGAAAGAAGGCGTACTAAATGATTACCGTCACGAATCTGCAAAAAACATTTAAATCGTATCATGCGCTCCAGGGCATCAAACTGAGCGTGAAGAAAGGCGAAATTTACGGGTTTATCGGGCAGAACGGCGCGGGTAAATCAACCACGATGAACATTCTGGCCGGCCTCTCCCGGCCCACAGCGGGCGACTGCATCGTGAACGGCATGGACGTGACAGCGATAACGCACCCGAGCGATCTGAAAATCGGGTATCTGCCCGAAGACCCGAAGTTTTACCCATGGATGACAGCCTATGAAACGCTTGACTATCTCGGGAACAGTCCGGCACATAAGGTCAGCCGATCCGACATTGAGGATATGCTCAAATGGGTGGGGCTGACCGAAGCAGCCCGCAGACGCGTCGGCGGCTTTTCCCGAGGCATGAAGCAGCGGCTCGGCATCGGCGCGGCGTTAATCCACGATCCTGAGCTGGTGATACTCGACGAACCATCTTCCGCGCTGGACCCCGAAGGCCGCAGTGATGTGCTGCGCTTGATTACTGATTTAAAGCAGAAGGGCAAAACCGTGTTCTTCTCGACGCACATATTAAGCGATGTGGAGCGCGTCTGTGACACCGTCGGCATCATCGCCTCGGGCAAAATGATCATGGAGAAACCACTGGCCGAGATTGTGAAAGACAACATTGTGCCGATCTACGATGTAATTGCCGATAAGCCCTTAAACACGCCGCTGCTGGAACAGCTCAAAGCGGTTGAAGGCGTGCTGTCTGCCAAGTCCGACGGCGACAAGCTTTCGGTAACACTCAAAAGTGCGGATTCAAGACGGCTGCTGCGTTTTTTTGCCGACAATGAGCTGTTTGTACGCGAATTTGCATTGAGGAAAAACGATTTGGAAGACATATTCATTAAGGAGGTCAACGCGAAATGATGCAGAATATCAGAAAGGAGATCCGTTTCGGATTTCGCAATTATCGGTTCTTGATTATTTTCATCGGGTTCATGTTCTTCGCATTGATGGATCCGGTGATGACAAAATTCATATTGCCGGAGATTATGAAGAGCCAGATGGGGCTGACGCCTGAGATGATGGCGCAGATGGTGGATACGACGCAGGCCGGCGTTATGCGGATGTACATGGGGGATGTGTTTGAGCTGATTACCATTGTGCTGGCCTTCTCGCTTTGCGGGTTAATGTCACAGGAGATCAAAGAGAACACGCTGGTGCTGCCCATCTGTTCGGGCAAGCGTTTTGGCGGCATTGTCGGCGCAAAGACGCTTGTGTTTGCAGCGGTGCTGATTCTGGCCCCTGTTCTGTCGGTGTTGGTAAACTACGTATACACCGGTGTGCTGTTTGCGTTTGACGTGTCCATCAGTACAGCGATTGACTCAGGGTTGCTCATCGGGCTTTATATGGTTTTTCTGCTCGCTATGATCGTTATGTGGGGAGCGATACTCAAAAAGCCGCTTGCAGCCGGATTTATGACACTCGTTTGCGCATATGGGCTGCATTTCATAGGCGGCGCGCTTGGTATCCAAACATATTTGCCATCCGCGCTGTTTGCGCAGGCACAGCTGCTGAGTGTGCCGTCAGACACACTTTTGTATACGCTCATCGTCACGCTGTTCGCTATACTGATGTTCATGGTCATCACACTTCTTCGGCTGAAAAAGCTGGAGTGGAACGAGAGGCAGTGATTCAGCGAACGTGATTTCAAATAGCAGAGCCTTGACGTTTGTCGGGGCTTTTTTGGTTGCTTGATGACAATATGGTTTGTATTTGGCAAAGGAGTAAATTGCGCATGATAAATTGTACTTATTTATTCGGAAATCTGTTTAGATAAAGTCAATTGAGTCTATAAAAGTGTGTACTTAATCAAAATTCACGAAAGGCAGGCGGCGTCGCTGTATGGATGATATTAGAATCGTCATTGTTGATGACTCATCGTTTTCAATAGCTTTTATTAGGGACATTTTTGATAGAAATGGGCTCAAGGTGGTCGGCGAAGCCGGAACGCTGGAAGAGGTTAAGGAAGTTGTTAAAGCGCAAAAACCCACTTTGGTCACGATGGATATGACGCTGCCCGGCACAGACGGCCTTGAGTGCACACGTGCCATTCATGAGATTGACGAAAACATCAAAGTTATTGTCGTCAGCTCGATGATGGATGAAGAGATTGTTAGAGAGGCAAAGAAGAACAAGGTATCGGCCTATGTGCAAAAGCCGGTTGATGCGGACGAACTGATGACGACCATCAACAGGGTGATGGCATCGGAAGAGCTGTATAACTTTCTGCAAGCTGAATATTTTACGGTTTTCAAAGAAGCGCTGATGGACAGCTTTAACAGAATGACGAAAACCGTCCCGGCGTTTGAAAACGAATATGTATCAGCCAGCGAGTTTGAATCGCAGGGGATGACGGTGATTATCGGTATCATCGGCAAGTTCTCCGGGCGTATGCTGCTTGATTTGCCGCTTCAAACGGCGCAAAGCTTTGCGACCGCCGTGCTTAAAAGAGAGCCCAGGGGCAAGGATGAGGTGACCGCCGTACTCGGAGAATTCGCAAATATTATATCGGGCAATGCCTGCTCGCTGCTGAACAGAAAGAACAAAGCGTTGGGGCTGCGTGTGGCGCCTCCGGCTATGCTGCGCGGAGACAGCGTTTTGATATCGGCACCTAATTTCACAACATCAAATGTGCTGACACAAACGGACTACGGCAAAGTGCTGCTGAGTGTCGGTTTTCAAAGGAGTGAGGAAAAGTGGACGTAAAATATGTTAATCCGTTTTTGGAGTCCTTTATCTCCGTCATGCCTCAACTTGGGTATACAAACGTTCAAAAAGGGAATTTGAGCGTAAAAGAGCAGGAGCTGACGAACACCGGGGTCAGCATTATCATCGGCATTGTGGGCAAGGTGAGGGGCAACGTTGTTTATAATCTCAATACACAAAGCGCAATCAATATCGCATCGACCATGATGATGGGCATGCCCATCGAGGAACTGGATGACATGTCTAAAAGCGCGCTGTCGGAGCTTGCCAATATGCTGACAGCCAGCGCGGCAACAGGTTTTTACGACCTTGGGCTGCCCATAGATATTTCCACGCCCACCTTGCTGCAGGGTGAGAACATCTCGATTAAGATGAGCTCAAATCAGGTGCTGTGCATGGAACTGATTGCGGATGATAACGTTATTGAAGTGAATGTAGCGTTTGAAAAATAAGAGGATCATTTAAAACATGATCTAATCAAGGCTCCGGCAAATGCCGGAGCTTTTTCTATGTGAATACAAACACCGCATCAGTCGCTTGTCGGCGGCGCTTTTCTCAGAGAAGAAACCCAAAAAAAACGTGTCAAAAAATTCAGCCGTCAGTAATAAGTCTGTCCCATTTATGGGATGGCCGATAACAGCTTTCGTCAGACGATTGCTGTAAATGTCCTGTGAAAAAGCAAGAAACCATGACTTGTTTACGCCCCATCGTAATTTATTTTCAAATATGATATCTATTGTCAATCAAGACGGAATAATATATCTTGTAAATAAATACAGTCATTATCAATATTTTAAGGGGCAGTGTTATGAACAAGTTCTTCTCAAAAACCACCCTCTTAAGCGCCACAGCTCTCGTCATCTATCTTATGATACTCAACTTCGTTCTCCATATGGTTACCGGGTGGCAATACGGATTGTTTTTTGATGAATCCTATTACTATTCCATGAGCAATCACTTGGATTTTGGTTATGTGGATGTCGCGCCGATTACCGCATGGCTCATGGCGCTTTCCAGGCTGATTCTTGGCGATTCGGTGCATGCGATGCATGTGTTTCCGGCGCTGGCGGGGTGTTTCATCATGCTGTTTGCCGCGTTAACAGCGCGGAAAATGGGCGGCGGCCGCTTTGCCCAATGCGTAACGGCGCTGGCTGTGATGATGGCACCGTTGTTTATGGCTGTGGCCAGCATGTTCACCTACGATGTTTTCGATCAACTGATGTCTGCCGCCGCCATATACGTGGCCGCGCGTATTCTTAGCGGCGAGGATGCGCCAAAAACGTGGGTGCTCTTCGGGTTTGTCCTTGGCATTGGGCTTATGGTAAAAATCACGATGGGCTTTTTGATACTGGCTCTTTTTGCCGGTTTGCTGCTGACACGTGCACGCAAATATTTAAAAAGCAAATGGCTCTGGATTGCGGCAGCAATTGCGATTGGCTGTGTCATTCCTTATATTATCTGGCAGGCCGTTCACGGATTTCCCATCGCCGATTATCTGCAAGGGTATCGGCAGCACAGAACGCTCATGCCGTCTCCGACGCAGCTTCTCTTAAATATTGCGGTGACGATGAACATCTTAGCAATTGTGCTGTGGCTGGGCGGGCTCATCATGTTGTTCACAAAAAGAGGCCGGATTTTTCGGCCTTTTGCCTGGGCGTTTTTGGTATATTTTGTGCTGGCGTCTGTGATCTATGTGAAGTTCTACGCGCTGGCCGGTGTGTTGGTTCCGATTACGGCATTCGGCGCTGTTTGTATGGAGCAGAATTTCCGTAGGGAAACAGCAGCCATGCAGCTGTCGGAAAACACCGAGCCGCAGCCGGTCAAAAAGAAGGGCAAAATCGCTGTTGCGCTGAAAGCGGTCTTCCTTACGCTGTTATGTTTGCTCGGCATCGCGCAAGTGCCGCTGACCGTGCCGTTTTTAACGCCGAAGGAGACCATTGCTTACGCAAGATATGTGGATTTCACCAGCTTTGTAAAATATGACAGCACAAACGGGTTTTCGTCGATGTTGGCGGGGCGTCTAGGCTGGGACGAGATGACGAAATTGGTATCCGACACGTATCATTCGCTGCCGGAGCAGCAGCAAAAAGAGTGCAAAATATTTTGCCTGCACTATTTTGAGGCAGGAGGCATTGATTATTATTCAAAGAAATATAACATCCCTTCGCCGATCAGCGGGCATTTGAGCTTTTACTACTGGGGAGACGACAATTATAACGGCGGGCCTATTATTATGGTGGGCATGCAGCATACGCTGACATCCCAGATGCTCGAACTGTTTGACGAGGTGAAAGTGGTGAAAGGGCCGCATACCAATTACGCGCTGTATTACATCAACGATGTGCCAATATATGTGTGTAATGGGCTGAAAATAACGCCTGAGGAATTCTGGCAGTTGGCGAAACGGGTTGACTAAAAACAATCTGGAGCAGGTATCGAGAAATTCGGTGCCTGTTTTTTTATATTTATGCCCGCTTTATGCTATGATAAGGTGACAACGAAAGGAAGGCTTAAAATGAACCTGATCAAAACAAATGCAAAAGGCATATTGCTGTGCCTGATTATCGCGGTACCCGCTTGGTTTTTGGGAACGTTGGTGCCGGTGGTGGGCGGGCCTGTGTTTTCCATATTGCTCGGTATGTTGGCGGCTATCGTCATCAAAGATAAAACGCATTGGAAGGCGGGCATTTCATTCACCTCCAAAAAGATACTGCAGCTGGCGGTGGTGCTGCTCGGGTTTGGCATGAACCTGTCGGTGATCGTGTCGACCGGCGTGCAGTCGCTGCCCATCATTCTGTCGACGATCAGCGTTTCTTTGCTGATATCGTTTGGTCTTTATAAGCTGTTAAAAATGCCGTCACAGATATCCACGTTGGTGGGTGTGGGGTCGGCCATATGCGGCGGCTCGGCCATTGCGGCCACAGCCCCTGTGATCGGCGCGAACGACGAGGAAATCGCGCAGTCGATTTCTGTTGTGTTTTTGTTCAACGTGGTTGCCGCGCTTATTTTTCCCACACTGGGGACGCTGCTGGGGCTTTCCGATTACGGCTTCGGCCTGTTCGCGGGCACGGCCGTGAACGACACTTCTTCCGTCACGGCGGCAGCCGCCGCATGGGACGCGATGCATGGATCGAGCACGCTCGATACAGCGACGGTGGTTAAGCTGACGCGCACACTCGCCATCATACCCATTACGCTTTCTTTGGCACTGTACCGCTCGAAAAAGGCGGCGGAAACGAATGCGGCAAAAGTTAACTTGAGAAAGATATTTCCGCTCTTCATACAGTTTTTTGTGCTCGCGTCGCTGATAACCACCATCTGTGTGTCGCTTGGTGTTCCGTCAGGCACGTTTGCGCCGCTGAAAGAATTAAGCAAGTTCCTTATTGTAATGGCAATGGCCGCAATTGGGCTGAATACGGATATCAAAAAGCTCTTAAAAAACGGTGGTAAGCCGATACTTGCGGGCTTGTGCTGCTGGGTGGGCATTGCGGCGGTGAGCCTTGCGATACAAGATATGATGGGGCTTTGGTGACGGCTTAATTACAATACCATACACTTTTTCTGTGTGTACAGATATCGAATAAAATGGCCGATGCCTTAAGACTGATCACCATTTTAAAACCGCGGCGCTTACCCCGAAATAATTCGACAGCAAAAAGTGACACAATCCATTGTTTTATAACCACACATCGATAATGCGTGGTATAATAAACCCATTCATAAAAAAATGAATTTTGCCAAAGGAGGCGTTAGCATGGACGATAATTTGCGTCAGATTTCCAGCAGAATCAGAGAGCTTCGGGAGATTCTCGATATTTCCGTTGCGGATATGGCCGCTGCCGTGGCCGTGCCCGAAAAAACGTATGCAGATTATGAAAGCGGGCAGCTCGATATTCCAATCAGCGCGCTTTATAAAATTGCAGCCCGGCTCAATACCGACCCGACAGTGCTGCTCACCGGGGAAGCGCCGCGTATGGACACGCACTGCATCGTTCGCGCCGGGCACGGTGTGGACATCGAACGGTATCCCGGATACTCATATTCGAGCCTTGCGTACAACTTCATCGGGCGCGATATGGAGCCGCTGCTCGTGACATTGGCACCGGGCGACAAGCCCCCGGCCTTGGTGGTGCACGGCGGTCAGGAATTCAACTATGTGCTGGAAGGCAAAATGCGCATCGTACTCGGCAAGCACGTCTATGAGCTGGCCGCGGGCGACTGTATCTATTTCGACCCGCAGCTGCCGCACGCGCAAAGCGCCGTGGGCGCACCGGCCAAATTCATCACAATCATAAACGAAAAATAACGGAGAGCTGATAAATGAACGAGATTTTAAGCAGATTCTGCCCGCGCACCGCATTCGATTCGTATGAGGATCTGAAAGAGAATTACATTTGCAATGAGCCGAAAAGCTTTAACTTTGCGTACGACATTGTGGACGAATGGGCACGACTGGAGCCCGAAAAACAAGCGCTGGTGTGGACGGACGATACCGAAGAGATGAAGCGCTACACGTTTGCCGACATCAAGGCGCTGAGCGACCGCACCGCGAACATGTTTTTAGATTATGGTATTAAAAAAGGCGATGTTGTAATGCTGATACTCAAACAGCGCCCCGAGGTATGGGTATGCATGACGGCGCTGATGAAGATTGGCGCGGTTTGTGTTCCGGCGAGCTATCAATTAACACCCAAGGACATCGTATACCGCTGCAACATCGCACATGTAAAAATGCTGATCAGCGTGGATGAGGATGAGGTGGTGCGTCATATCAGCGACGCAAGGCCTGAATGCGGCACGCTTAAGTTCTTGTTGAGCGTAGGGAACAAGCTGCCGGACGGCTTTGAGAGTTTTGAAAGCGCCGTGCAAAAAGCAAGCGAAGTTTTCTCTCGCCCGACGGGCAGCGACGCCGCGGTGAATACCGACCCGATGCTGATCTATTTCTCGTCCGGCACCACCGGTATGCCGAAAATGGTCTGGCACGATTTTGCGTTTCCTCTCGGGCACATCGTAACCGCGAAGTACTGGCAGTGTGTGCAGAACAATCGTGTTCACATGACGCAGACAGACTCCGGGTGGGCCAAGTTTGCGTGGGGCAAGATATACGGCCAGTGGATATGCGGCGCGGCCATCGGCGCATACGACACCGAAAAGTTTGTACCGCACAAGCTGCTTTCGGCGCTGCTGCGCATTCGCCCCACCACGTTTTGCGCACCGGCCACAATATACCGCTATCTGATAAAGGAAGACCTCTCGCAATATGACTTGAGCTTTATTGAGCACGCGAGCCTCGCGGGCGAGCCGCTGAACCCTGAGGTGTTCCGCAAAATTCAGGAACTGACCGGCCTCACGGTGTTTGAAGGGTTCGGGCAGACGGAATCGTCGGTGCTGCTTGCGAACTTCCCGTGGATGGATATTAAGCCGGGCTCGATGGGCAAGCCCTCGCCGCTGTATCATATTGACCTGATCGACGCGGACGGCTGTACGTGTGAGGACGGTGTTGTCGGCTCGATTGTGGTGAAAGACACGGATAAGCAGCACCCGTTGGGGCTGTTTCACGGCTATTGGGAAGATGAGCAGACCACGTTGAAAAGCTGGCATGACGGCGTTTACAACACGGGCGATATGGCGTGGCGCGATGCGGACGGGTATTATTGGTTTGTGGGCCGCAGCGACGACGTGATTAAATGCTCGGGATACCGCATTGGGCCGTTTGAGGTGGAGAGCGTGCTGATGGAGCATCCGTCGGTGCTGGAATGCGCGGTCACAGCCGCGCCGGACCCGGTGCGCGGGCAGGTGGTGAAGGCGACGATTGTGCTGGCCAAAGGGTATGAGCCGAGCGACGCGCTGATTAAGCAGCTGCAAAACCACGTGAAGAAGACCACCGCGCCGTATAAATACCCGCGCATTGTGGAGTTTGTGGCGGCGCTGCCCAAAACAACGAGCGACAAAATAAGGCGCAATGTGATTCGCCAGATGGACAGCGAGAAACAGCAATAGCATTTTAAGTAAGCGCGGGAACAACACAGCACCCGCGCTTTTTTTGTCTGGAAGAGGCGTTCATTGAAATCAAAAAAAATAAAGAGCCCTGTTGGCGGCGTTTGCCGCAATGCGCTCTTGAGTTTTTGTATTCATTGAAGGGAACGCGTATATCCCTTTCGGGATACAGGTATTTCTTTTTCTTGTGTTATGAGGAATGAGGCGTTCATTAATCTTAAAAAGTGTCCTGTTGGCGGCGCTTGCCGCAATGCGCTCTTGAGTTTTTGTTTACATTAAAGGGAACGAGTATATCCCTTTCGGGATACGGGTATCTCTTTTTGTTATGTTATGAGGAATGAGGCGCTCATCAATCTAAAAAAAAGAGTCCTGTTGGCGGCTTTGCCGCGATGGGAGCAGGATTGTAAAACAGTGAAGCAGCAAGCCGGATTAGCCAAATACCGCGCGAGCGTGATATAATACACTGTATAAATTCGTGACATGGAGAAATATTTGTGAAACGCCTATCGTTTTTGCTTGCTGTGTTGATTGCTGCGTTGTTGACATTATCCGGCTGTGCATCGGAAGAACCTTCCGTATCGATAAGCGCCTCGGTTGAGCCGACCGTTGCTGCCACGCCGCAGCCGACCCCCACGCCGGTTGCCGAGCCGATACCCACCACGCCGCCGGATGTGACGGAAACACCGGCTGCCACGCCGCAGCTGAGCGAATCGGCAGAACCGTCTGCCACATCCAAGCCGACCGATAAACCGGCAGGGGAGGACAAAGCATCGGAGGACAAAACGGTGATTGCCGACGGATTTTATT
This sequence comes from Bacillota bacterium, assembly GCA_023412005.1. GTDB lineage: Bacteria > Bacillota > Clostridia > Christensenellales > SZUA-584 > SZUA-584. Next base: position 155,105 of record JAEYOE010000003.1, on the reverse strand, counting down.
ACATGAAGCTGGATGACGCGCTCAAACAGCGCATCACGGGCATGAGCTATCCGGCGGACGATGAAGATATAGCCATCAGCTATGATGACCTGCGCTATATTAAAATTAAGTATGTGGATTTTAGCGGCAGCGAGAAGGACGGAGAGCTGATTGTGAACAAGAAGCTTGCCAAAGAGGTGACGCAGATTTTTTATGAGCTGTATCAGGCGCAGTATCCGGTGGAATCCGTGCGGCTGGTGGACGATTACGGTGAGCCGGGGGACGACAACGCTTCGATGGCGGCGAACAACACCTCGGCGTTTAACTACCGCAAGGTGACGGGCAGCAAAAAGCTCTCGCGCCACAGCTACGGCGCGGCGATCGATATCAACCCGAAGCTGAATCCGTATATAGACGGGGACCGTGTGGCGCCCGAAAACGGCGCGGCGTATGCGGACAGGAGCAAGGATTTTGCGGGCAAGATAGACCATGATGATGCGTGCTATAAGATATTTATTAAGCATGGCTGGACATGGGGCGGAGACTGGAAGGGCGATAAGGATTATCAGCATTTTTCGAAGGATATCGGGTTTTAAGGCAAGACAAAAAGCCTAGACAACGAAGTTTGTTTGAAAACGCTTTTAACCTTTAAGCCTATCTTGTACGCCTTTATATCTTATATAAACACTTGGATCAGCAAATTTCCCATCATACCAAACAGCATTCACAGGGCAGAAATTGTAGCACCTCATGCAAACGGTACAAGTCGATAAGAACGTAAATCCACCGTCAGAATAAACAATGCTCTTTGTCGGGCAATTGTTCACACAACGCATACAAGCACTGCATTTGGCGGTATCCACACTCAGATACTCGGCATGATTCTTTTTTCCCTTAGCTGTTGCTTTTCTGATAATGATACCCGGGACAAGATACGGCCTGATATTTGTGATGTATTTTTGTTCAGAAATCAGTTTTTCTATCAGCTTGTCGATGCTCTTAAGCCCCTTTACCAGTCTCGCTTTTAAAGCCTCGCGCGATATCGGCTTTGACTTCAGCTTGGGGGTAGATATATTGTTGCATACCCGCAGACTTATATAGCCGGCCATATCAAAATGATATTTCGTCAATGCTTTCTTGACGACAAACGGGCCCATCGCATCCACATACCCGACTGTGGTCATAATAAAATATTTCTTATGATCAATAGCCAGTTTCCCTATGCTCTTTTCAAAGAATTCACGCATGATAATCGGCATATCGGCACCATATACCGGGAAAGCGAATCCGATATAATCGGCTTCATCAATGATCGATTGAAGATCTTCTATCTTGTTTTCCACGGCGTAAACCGTGCAGTCATGATTCCTTTGTTCTATTCTGTTGCTGAATTCGTTAACGGCCCACTGCGTATTTCCTGTTCCGCTGAAATAGAAGACTGTGAATGTCATAACCCCTCCATATAACGATAAAGATCGCCCCCGGCAAAAGCCGGGGGAGTGGCAACATATGAACTAAATGCTTCTGTACTTCCTCAGCGCGCGAATATTAAGCGCCAAAAACAGCACGATAAACCCGAGCATCACCAGCAAATCGGGATAGATATCCGAAAAGCCCTGATTGCGCAGCATCACATTTCGGAGCGCATCCGCGCCGTAAGAGAGCGGGAATATCTTCGCAAGATATTGAAATACCATCGGCGTTTCACGCAGACTGAACAGCCCACAGAACATCACCTGAGGTATGATGACGATGGGTATAAACTGAAACAGCTGAAACTCGTTGCGTGCGAAGGCGGAGAACAGCGTGCCCATCGAGAGCGATGTAGCCGCAATCGTCAGATTGATTAGCAGCACGAGCAGAAAATTCGTGTTCGTATGAATACCGAGCACATACGCCAAGAACACTTGTATCACAATGGTTTGCAGCGCGGCAAACGCGCCGAACCCGAAGAAGTACCCGAGCACCAGCTGGCTTCGGTGTATCGATGTGGCCATTACGCGCTCGAGCGTGCCGCTGATGCGCTCGCGCAAGAACGCGATGCCCGCCAGCAGAAATATCAAGAAGAAGATGATAAAACCCATCATGCTGGGCGCGAGATAATCGAACTGATCAAAATCGTCGCTGCCGTAATACAGCGTCACCTCGGGGGATTCCTCAAACTCTCCGACCATGCCCTTGGCCTGCGGCGGCAGAGACGCTAGGTTTTTCTGCATCGCGTACACAGAAAAAGCGCGTTTCACCAGCGAGGCGATGGCGGGGTCAGACCCTTCGGCCACATATTCGTCGCCGTTGATGTACCCGTCGCTTTGGCCCGAGATCATGCGCCCCGCCGCGTCGTCCTCAGACTCCACCAGCGTGACAGCGGCGTAATCGCTGATCGCATCCGCTCCCGCATCGTCGGTGCCCACAATGTCGATATTCACCGTGGAAATGCCGGAGGCGAGCAAAAAATACATCAGCGTCATAATCAGCACCGGCGCGACGATCATGATCGCAAGCGTGCGCTTGTCGCCGTTGATCTGGCGGATCAGCCGCCCCGCAACGATCAAGCTTTTCATAATGCAGCACCTTCTTTCGTCTCTTTGGCGGCGGCTTCTATAAACGCCGCTTCAATGGTGCCCTGCGCTGTCAGCGAGCGAATCATCTGCGGCGTGCCGTTTTGTATCACCTTGCCGTCCCGTAGCAGTATCAGCCTGTCGCATTTATCCGCTTCGTCCATCACGTGTGTGGTAACGATGATCACCTTGCCGAGATCTTTAAGCCGTCTGAATTCATCCCAGAACAGCTCGCGCAGTACCGGATCGATACCCACCGTTGGCTCATCGAGCACAATCACATCCGGGTCGCCGATCAACGCGGCCGAGAGCGACAACCGCCGTTTCATACCGCCCGAATAATGCTCGGTCTTCTTGGTTTTGTCTTTGGAGAGATCAACCAAATCGAGCAGCGCGTGCGCTTGAGCGAGCGCTTCGGTCTTGGATAAGCCTTTGAGCCGACCAAAGAACACGATGTTCTGCAGACCCGAAAGATCCTCATAGAGCGCATCCTGCTGAGCCATGTAGCCGATGCTGTCCATCAGCTGCAGGTTAGGAATTCTTACGCCTTTGATATCCACTTGACCCTGATTTAAGCCGATGGCCCCGATCAGGCATTTGACGAGCGTTGTTTTGCCCGAGCCGGATGGGCCGAGCACGCCGAGTATTTCTCCCCGGTCAACGTTTAAATCAATGCCCTTCAGCACCGGTTCGCCGTCGAATTGCTTGGTAACACTTTTGGCTTCAATGATGTGCATCGCTTCTCCATCCTTTCATCGCATAACTGATAAATAGTTTCACGTCGTTCTCGGCATTGTCCATGTCGCTATGAAACAATCCGTATGATATGATAAATCCGAACAGCTGATTAAACATGATGTCGGCGTTAACCTGCTGCGAGATCTCACCGCGCTGCTGGGCCGCGTTAAGCAGCTGAGCCACATAGCCTTTCACTGCCGGAATGATGCTGTCGCTGAGCTGCTGCAACAGCTTGGGGCGGTGCACCACCTCGGGCAGCACCGATTTGAAAAACAGCTTGTTCTTGTGCAGGATCGAAAGCCGGTCGAGTATGATGGCCGATAATATCTCATCAACGGATGAATCCTTCTTTTCCTCGAGTATATCGCGCACAGGCTTTTCTATTTTAGGCAGAACCACCTTGATCAGCAACGGCACCATTTTTTCTAAGATAGCACCCTTGCTCGGGAAATACCGAAATATCGTTCCCTCGGCGATGCCTGCCTTATCTGCAATCTCTCTGGTTCTGGTGCTTTCAAAGCCCTTTTCGGAGAATATCTCAATCGCCGCGTTGATGATACGCACCTCTTTATCCGGGCTGTTTTGCATATAATCGCTGAGGGTTTGCTGAAAATTGTAATCGTTGTTTTGGTTCATGAATCATCCTCCATAATAAATGAGTGAGTACTCAGTCATAATTATAGTCCGCTGCGCCGGTATGTCAATACCGATAGGCGCATTTTTTTCATCTTATGTTTTACATGATGATAAAGAGGCAATTAATAAGCAGAGCTTGATACGATATTAAGGAGACTTAACAATGCGATTTGAACTGCTGCACCCGGCCGATCAGCTTGTTATCATCATGAACCGCATCTATTACCGCGGCATGACCACCACATCGGGCGGCAATCTGTCAATCATGGATGAAAACGGCGATTTGTGGATCACCCCGAGCGGTATCGATAAGGGCATGCTGACGCATGACGACATCATGTGCGTCAAGCCGGACGGCACCATCATAGGCCGGCACCGCCCATCGGTGGAATACCCGTTTCACCAGTCGGTCTACCGCCGCCGAAGCGATATCAAAGCTGTGCTGCACACGCATTCGCCGGGACTTGTGTCTTACAGCATTGTACGCCAAATGCCGCCGGTGAACCTGCTGCCGAATATCAGCCTGATTTGCGGGAAGATTTCCATGGCTTCGTATGCGGTACCGGGCAGTGAACGGCTGGGTGACAACATCTCAGCCGAATTCGACAAAGGGGCCGACGTGGTGATGCTCGAAAACCACGGTGTGGTGATAGGGGGCAGCGATATATTAAAAGCCTTCATGGCGTTTGAAACGCTCGAATCGTGCGCTATGCTCGGCATTAATGCACGGCGGCTCGGGCCGCTTAAGCCGCTGGACCCTGAGCTAATGGAGATATCCACCAAGAAAAATACCGAGATGGACGAGTTTGAACCGGATGTACATACCAGCGAGGAAAACGCGCTGCGTCGCGATTTGATTAAGCTGATTCACCGCTCGTATGAGCAGGGGCTGTTCACCAGCACACAGGGCACTTATTCCGCGCGCGTCAGCGACGCAACGTTTCTCATTACACCGTACGGGATGGACCGAAAATATTTGGAGCCGCACGATCTCGTGCTGATTAGCAACGGTAAAAAAGAAAAGGGCAAACTGCCGAGCCGTTCGGTGCAGCTGCATCAGGAGATATACGAGCGTCATAGTGATATCGGGTCGGTGCTGGTGGCACATCCGCCGAGCATCATGTCGTTCGCGGTGACAGAGACGGTGTTTGACCCGCGGACGATTCCCGAAAGCTATATATTGCTCAGAGAGACAGTTAAGGTGCCGTTCGGCATGAGCTACCGGCAGCCCAAAAAGACGGCGGGGCTATTAAGCGCCAAAACGCCGATGCTCATCTGCGAGAACGACTGTGTGATTGTGACGGGCAGCAGCTTGCTTAACGCATTTGACAGGCTGGAGGTGGCCGAATTCACTGCGAAATCCATCATTGCCGCGCGTGAACTGGGAGAGATTGTGCATATCAGTGACGGCGAAATAGAGGATATTAAAAAAGCGTTTCACCTGTAGTCAATCGACATGAGCAGTGTACGGCTGCTCTTTTTTTTGTGGTTCAGCGTAAAAAATTCACGAGCGACGCTGGTGTGTATAATAAGACAATATCATCAGAAGCATGTAGCGGAACGAATACCAGAAAAACGAATTGTCATCAAAAGCAGTGCTTCGTTATGGATGTCTGCTTAAGCAGACGTAAGGCATCTTGTGCAATTGACGGGGTATTTCAGAAGAAGTAGCCAGCCGTCTGTTCTTATAGGGTGGGACATACTCCCAAATGGTTGTTTTGAAACGAGTTTTCGGAATGTGGAAGAAATATTGGCCATATTCCAATTTTGTGATACAATCATTATGGAAATAAAAAGATATACAGGAATAAAAAAAAAACTAGACATATCATATCCATTGCAGTATCGCGCAATAAATTATAGTTCCATCCAATTGAGAAGGTGAGGGTTATGATAAGAAAAGCATTGATTTTTGTGGCTGCGGCGATGGCTGTTCTGTGTGCCGGCTGTCAAGCCACACCAGACAAGCCCGTCGTGGTGCAAAAGGATTCGGAGCAGATGATTGAAAAAGGCACATCGGGCAGCGCAAAACCGGAGACTTCACAAGGGCCCGTCAGCTATGCCGGGCTGAGCGCACATTACGGCGTTCCGAAGCGTTTTCAAAAGACGATTACCGAGGGAAACCTCACCATCAATTGTGATGCGGCTGTTGAGCTGCCCGAAACTTACAAGCTGCCGATGGCGCGTGTGGAAGCCGGGCGGTTTTCTCAGGAGCAGGTCTATGCGCTGTTCAACGCACTTTGTGCAGATACGCCGATGTATGTTTTACCCGAAGTTCAGGATAAGGCATATTATGAACAGAGGATTTTAGACTGTCAGGCCAGACTTGCCAAGGAAACCAACGAAGAAACTGTTGAGTATTTTGAGACATTGCTGCAAGGTTTTCAGGCGCGATACGAAAAAGCGCCGGAAGCCATTGAGATGATCCCCACTGATGGAACGATGGAAAGCCGCGATTTTGAGATCAATGAAAACGGCGTTTTATCCGGCACAACCATGATGCTCTGCGCCGCGTCGGATCCTCACAATTATGATCAATCAACGAATTTCTATGTTCAAAATGATTCGGATTATACCCGATCAGAAACGTCTTCATGGGCTGATGAGGAGGGGAGTTCTCAAGTCATGATACCCAGAAGCGGGTCTTGGCTGGAATACAATCGGGGCGGGTACGATACGTCGTGCCTAAAATACTGCGAGAACGGCACCAAGCTTGCCGATGTGACGGCGCTCTCGCTCACGGACGGCCAAGCGGAGCATTGTCTGCTCAGCACAACACCCAAGCAGGCGAGGGATACCGTTGAAGCCTTGCTGAAAAAAGCGGAGATTGACGATATGATGATCGATACGGTGAGCTTGTATTCCAGCAAAAGCAGCATGCCACCGGAAATTATTGAGCGTATGAAGGAAGAAGGCCAGTATGAGGAGGAGCCTCCCGAAACTCATGCTTACGCGTTTCGGCTGCTGCGCAATCTCAACGGCGTGAAAACGGAAAGCACCCAGGACACGAGTGTAACGAGCATCGACGGGACGGCCTATGGAGCCGAGTGGGATTATGAGGAATTGACGATCTTGGTGGATGATCAGGGAATCGGGGGTGTCTACTGGATGGGGCCGCTTGATGTGAAAGAGGTTATCACAGATGATACGGCCATACTGCCTTTTGGCGATATTGAAGGCATATTCGAGAAGATGATTGTGATGAGTACCCGTATATATACCGATCCTAACCAAAAAGAGCAAATCGACATTACGCGTGTGACGCTGTCGCTGCAGCGTATCGTGGAAAAGGATTCGAACTCAATGGGTTTGCTTGTGCCTGTCTGGAATTTTTATGGGTCACACACAAGCTGGAACGACGCTGGTGAAAAGCACACGAGTGATATACCGTTTATGCCGTACTTGTCCATCAATGCCATTGACGGCAGTGTGATTGATGTGCAGCAGGGGTATTGATCGTAGAAGAAAAGACAGCCGTTAGTCTCTGCGGCTGTCTTTTTGGTATATCTGATTAATTTGCCCGATACGGCTGGCGATACAGGTCTTTCTTCTTCAGGCCGTTTTTCTTCGCCATCTGTCCCCATCCCATATTGCCGCCTAGGAAATACATCCATCTCGGAATCTTAACACCGATAAAAACGGTGTCGGAGGACGGTCGCGTGTTTTGCAGTATGGCCTGTGCCATGCGGTTAAACGCACTGTTCAAATCAGCCATCGGCTTTTTCATAAACGGCGCATCCTTGGCCCCAAGCGCCATACCGCCGCTGCCAAAGCTTACCCCAAAGCCGAAGTCACCGCCAACGTGACGCGCGAAGCTGGCAATCACGCGGATCGCTTCTTCGTTGATGTCCGGCTCCGGGAAGCCGCAGTTCACGATGGTAAATATTTTTTGACCGGCACGTTTTTCCCCGGCGGATTGAGCGTAATCCTCCAAAAAGCGCGTCAGCATGCCGGGCAGACAGAAGAAATACAACGGGAACACAATCAACAGCGCATCGGCGTTTCGCATCGCGTCAAAGAAGGGCTCGCTGTTTTTCAGCGCTTTGCCGACGTCCACGATATCCGCCTGTAAACCGGCGGACACAAAGCGCTCTTTGGCAAGATTGCAGAGCAGGGCGGATACCGACGGCTCTCCTTTTTTGGGGCTGGCGCTCAGTAATATCACTTTTCTCATAACGCACCTCCCACAACGCGCTTATGATCAGCCGATCGGAGCTCATTTAGAATCAGGCTGTCACTGCCGTCGTCTATCAATATGTTTACGCTGCTGCGGTGCTTTTTGGTGATGTCGATAAACAGCTGTGCGTCTTCGGCGCTTAAATCGTCGCCGTAGCCGATCATAATCTGCCTCGGGTAGCTCTCATACCGGCGCGGGTGCATCGTTGAGCCGTCCTTCCTCGTTTGAAAAAACGGCAGCATGTTGGGCAGCCAGCGGTCCAGCGCGTATTTGATGTTCGCGCTGAACTGGCCGAAAACAACCGGTACAAGATAAACCACCACATCGCTGGTCATCATCGCGCGGTTAATGTTTGCGATATCGTCGCCGATCACGCATTCACCGGGCTTTTTAATCCAGCACCCAAAGCAGCCGACGCAATAGTGAATATCACCGCGCCCCAGCTGCTTTTCCTCAATCTCAAAACCAGCCAGCGCCTCTTTCACCTGCGCCAACAGCCGCACATACGCGTCTGTTTGGTAATCCTTGTCGGACAAGATATAAGCTTTCATAAATTCAAACTCCTTGATGTTTACGATGTAAACATAATACCAGCCAATGTTTACATTGTCAACATGATGTGTTATTGTTTTTATATTACGAATCAACGGAGAAGCGAATATGCCCAAAGACAGCTATCATCATGGCGATTTAAAGACAGAATTGATTAAAAAAGGGCTTAAGATACTCGATGAGGAAGGGTACGAAGCATTTTCAATGCGCAAGGTGGCAAAGGTTTGCAACGTGAGCCAAACGGCGCCTTACCGCCATTTTAAAGACAAGAACGAGCTGATAAAGGCTATTGCAATTAACGCGATGCGCGAGTTTGATGAGAGCCTTGAGCGGGCGTTTTTAGAAGAGGGAGACCCAAAAGCGCAGCTTAAAGCGATGGGGCGTTATTACATACGGTTTTTCGCAGAAAAACCCGAATACATGCGGTTGCTGTTTTTCAGCCAAGCCCAGGCTTGGATGCGTGAGGCGGTTAAGAATGAATACCTTTGCACAGACGAGCATCCGTATTCGGCGCTCGAAAGAGCGGTGAAGAATTACAAGGCAGCCTATCCGAACGATGAGAGAACCGAAGATGAAATGATCGTTTATTGCTGGGGCCTAGTACACGGCATTGCTGTTCTCGTTGTGAACGGCGAGCTGCCGGGCGACGAGAATGCGCTGGCCTTGGCGGACAGCGTGATTATGAGTGAGCGATTTTTATAACTGACTTGAGTCAGTGGCAGGCATGTTATGATCTTTACCGAGTACCACCGGCCCAATATGAAGATAGATTTCTTTCGTATCCGGGTTAATCACATTGATATAAAAAGCGAAGTTATTCAATTCGCCGGATAGAATTTTTTCTATGTCGTCGGATTTTAATGTGATGGCTTCGTTTGTTTTGGAGCCCGGCTGCATGGCGCATTGAAAAGAAACAGGATACTTATATTTTCCGTCATTGAGGTCGATCTCGTCGACAGTGACATCGACGGGTTTGTCAAAGTTGTTTTCAAAATAAAGATGCACGGTGGGGTTGTATCCGCTGCTGTCGGATATTCCCTGATAAACAACTTTAAAATCCGTGTCTGCATAAACATCAGAACCGCTTGTATTGATGGTTTTACCGTCGGTTTCCGAGGTGGTGGTTTCAATCTTAATCACGTCCGATACATAATACGGTTCGTATGTTGTAGGGTCCACAAACTGAAAAACCGTTAGAATATTAAAAACGGTATCGATACCGTACCGGGCAAGATCGCTGCTGCCCAGAGTCATACAGCCGCCCATTTTTGCTTTAGGCAATACATCGCACACCATCCATCCGCCTATTTCATAGCCGTTTATGTAAGCCGAATCGCTGATGATCGTCACTTTCTTGTCTGTTTGATTCTCGATATCAAACCAGATATTGATTCCGTATTCGGGGCTGTTTTCAAATTCTCGAGTAGTAATCACAAGGCCTTGATCATCCATTACAATCTGGCCCTTGGTGATATCGCAGTTAACAATATAAGGCTCGGAGTATTCGGCCTGTTCATCTTCCGCAATAGCGGAGTCGGCTGCCTCGGGCAGTGGCGTATCGATGTCTGCCATCATATCTTGAGCCGGCGCCGTATTCATTGCCAGAACAGCGATTAAAATGTAAAAAAGGACTCTGAATTTCAGCATACTGTTTCTCCTTAACGCACTGAAAAAGTGAGTGGCTGTTTATAAGCCGGTGTCGTTTACTGAAGCCGATTCAGTTTCCATGTTGATAACAATAGGCCCGATATCAAGGTAATGCTCATAGGTATTTGGCTCGATGAGCTCAATATAGAAAGCCATGTTTTCAAGCTCTCCGGCGTCCAGTTGGTTCATCTCTGTGCTAACGAGCGTCACCGTGGCGTATGCTTTGGTTTGCGGCAGCATATCGCACCACATCAACGGCGAGTAATCACATTTGCCATCGTTTAAGGAAAAATCACTGGAGGACACGGCAATGGGCTTTGTGGAGTTGTTTTCAACATAGAAATGGAGCGTGGGGTCATATCCTTGATAATCGGACATACCCTGATAAACCACCTTGAAGTTCTCGTCTTCATAAACGACATCGCCCGACGAGTCGTACTCCTGTGCATACCGACCAGACTGTGATGTTTTGATCTCAACAGTATCCGATGTATAATACGGTTCAAGCGTTTCCTGATCAAGCAGTTCGAAGACAACCTGTATATCCGCGATGGTATCAATACCGTATTTGGCAAAAGGATCATCCGTAAAAAAGAAGAATTCATCAGAAGTGCTGTTCGCATCAACGCGGCAGGAAAAAATATCGGGTATCATAATGCCGTTGATAACGATGTATACACATTGCAGGTCAATCGGATTATCATTTTGATTCTCAACATTGACCCATATCTTTGGGCCGATATCTTCATCGTTTTCAAATCTCAGCGTTTTGATAATCACGCCTTGATCATTCAGCAGCAACTGATCTTTTTCGATTTCGCAGCTGACAACCGTTGGCGGAGGATCTTCGTTATTTACCAAAGAGCTGCCGTCGTAGTGAACAGCGGGCTCAGTATCTTCGGTTTCCGGCATAGATACCGGCAATTGAGTTTCAACGCGGCTTGTTAAAGTCAGGACAGATATCAAGAGAAAAAATATAAATATTTTCTGCATGGGGATTCTCCCTATACTTTACTCGTTAAATTATATATGAATAAAGGCATATACGTACACGTTATGCAATGAGAAGCGTGCTGATGGTATTATAACACAATAATCGCTTTAATGTGACAAATAAAAAGAATTATGGCGAATTACTCCTCCGCCTTGGCCAAGCAGCAATAGCGGATGTCATGCAGGAACGAAAGCAGCGCGTCCAGCGCGTTCTTGGGTGCCTTGAATGTGATATACGGCGGCTGGGCGCTGCGCAGCCGCGCCGTGTTCTTGTGCTTTTGCAAAATACCGAGCAGCCGCTGGCCGTCTATCGTGCAGTCCTCGGGGTATTTGAGCGTAAATGCGTGCGCGTTGCGCGTGACCGAAACCAACCCTGCGCGCGCGGCATACCGCTTGATCAGCGAAATCAGCATCAGATTCTCCACGCTGCGCGGCATCTTACCGTACCGGTCCACAATCTCTTCCTTAAGCTGTTTGGCGCCGCCCACGCTTTCAATCGCGGCGATCTTTTTATACATTTCGATGCGCTGAATTTCGTCATCGATATAAGCGGCAGGGACATGGGCACTAAGGCCAATCTCCACCGACGTATCGGCAGGCCGCTCAACGCGGTCTCCGTGGATTTCAGCGACGGCTTCACGCATCAATCGGCAGTACATATCGTACCCCACGGCCGCCATCTGGCCGGATTGCTCAGCCCCCAAAAGATTGCCCGCGCCGCGGATTTCAAGGTCTCTCATCGCTATTTTAAAGCCTGCGCCGAGCTCGGTAAATTCGGCTATCGTGGCGAGCCGTTTTTCGGCATCCGGCGTCATGTGTGTGCCGGGCAGATAGGTTAAATACGCGTACGATGTTTTGGCGGCACGCCCCACGCGCCCCTTGATCTGGTAGAGCTGAGCGAGGCCGAATTTGTCAGCCTCGTAGACGATCACCGTGTTTACATTCGGAATGTCGATACCCGATTCGATGATCGTCGTGCAGAGCAGCACGTCGTACATGTCGTTTAAAAAATCGACCATCACGTCTTCCATTGCCGTTTCGCCCATGCGCCCGTGCGCCATCGCAACGCGTGCCTCGGGTACATAGCGGCGCAGCTCGGCCGCGAGCCGGTCCAGCAGCGCGATTTGGCGGCACACAAGATACGCCTGCCCGCCGCGGTTCATTTCCCGGGTGATTGCATCGCGCAGCAGCTGGCCTGAATATTCCATCACGTAGCTTTCGGGCGCTTTGCGCTCTTCGGGCGGCGTATCGAGCACGCTCATATCGCGAATGCCCGTCAGCGCCATCTGCAGCGTGCGCGGGATCGGTGTGGCCGAAAGTGTCAGCACATCCACGCTGCGTTTGATATCCTTAATACGTTCCTTGTGCGATACGCCGAAGCGCTGTTCCTCATCGATCACCAGCAGGCCTAAATCCTTGTATTTCACATCGCCGGAGAGAAGCCGATGCGTGCCGATCACGATATCCACCGTGCCGTCTTTAAGCCCCTTGAGAATGCGCGTTTGGTCGCCAGCGGACACATAGCGCGAGACCATTTCGATGGACACCGCGAATTCCTTGAAGCGTTCGCAGAATGTGTGGTAATGCTGTCGTGCGAGCAGCGTGGTGGGTACGAGCACGGCACACTGCCGCCCTTCCATCACGGCCTTGAAGCATGCGCGCATCGCGACCTCGGTTTTGCCGTAGCCCACGTCGCCGAGCAGCAGCCGGTCCATCACCTTTTCCTGCTGCATGTCTTTCTTGATTTCTTCAATGCTCTGCAGCTGGCCTTCCGTCTCGTCATACGGAAAGCTGTCTTCAAACTGCCGCTGCCAAAGCGTGTCCTCTCCGTATTGGTAGCCCTTTTTGCTGAGCCGCTCGCTGTATATCGAAACGAGGTCTTCAGCCAGCTCTTTAACCGCTTTTTTAACCTTTGCCTTGGTTTGGCTCCATTCGCGTCCGCCCAGCTTGCTGAGCCGCTCGCTGTCGCCGCCCATGTACTTTTGAACGCGGTCAATCTGGTCGGTTGGAATAAACAGTTTATCGCCGTCTCGGTACTCAAGCTCCATATAATCGCGCGAAACATCCTGCACGGTGCGCGTAACGAGCCCTAAAAATTTGCCCTTGCCGTGAATATCATGCACAATGATGTCGCCCGGCTTTAAGTCTGTAAAAATGTCCATGCGTGCGCGCGACGATGTGCGGCGGTGCTTGCGCGCAAAGCCGTAAAGCTCGTGTTCGCCGAGCACATACGTTTTTTCAGCTGTCAGCTCAAAGCCCGAAAGCAGCCGCTCGGGGTAAACGCCCGCTTCGCCGTGGCTTAATGACCGTTCATCTTTGATGCACGGTACGCTGAAAGACGCGTCCGACAGTTCGGACGAGAGGCGTTCCGCGCGCGCGAGGCTGCCCGTCATTAAATACACGCGCCAACCCGCACCTAAGCGCCCTTTTACGTCGTCCTGCAGCAGCTCAAGCTTGCGGTGATAAGAGAGCGCACTGCGAGCTTTCAAATGCAGCGTGGTTTTGGCTTTGAGATCGGGGGACTCGGAGATTGTGCACAGGTCAATGATTTTTGGCATTCGCTGTGTCAACGCGGGCAGCGAAAGATACAGCGATTGCTGATCCTTTAGCGCGGTACCTGTTTTCAGCAGCGTTTCTAGACGATCGGAAAAATCGGCCGTGAGCTGCTGCTCCGTATCCGTCACGCGGCGGTGGTCATCAAAAAGTATCAGCGCATCCGGCACGTAATCAATCAGGCTTGCGTTGCCGAGCAGATACGCGTAGTTTTCGAGGTCGTCAAAGTATTGGTGTTTGCTTAAATGCTGCGCATAGTCGTCAAACCGTTGCGCGAGCACAACGTTTTTCGGCTTGGCAGCTGCGAAATAATCCATGCTGCTTTTGGCGGCAGCCTGTGTTAGCACAAGCTCCACGGCAGGCGGCAGCGTCACCTCAGTTAGGCTCTCGCGGCTGCGCCGCTGGGTGCCGGGGTCAAACGCGTGGATGCTCTCCACCACGGTATCAAAAAAGTCGATACGGTATGGCGCGATTGCGCCGGGGCAGAACACGTCGAGAATCTCGCCGCGCCGCGCGGCTTGGCCCGCCGTTTCCACCGCCCCCACACGTTCATAGCCAAAGAGCACGAGATGCTGAATCAGCTGCTCGGGGTCGTAAACGGTGTCTTTGCGCAGCGTGAGATGGGCACCGGAGAAATCTGAAGCCGGAATGAGACGCGCGAGCAGCGATTCTACGCTTAAAAACGCGATGCGTTTTTCGCTGCGCTGTATTTTGGATATGCCGTCAATACGGCGGAACATCACCTCGCGGCTGCGTGCCACTGCGGCCCGCAGCTGAAGCGGACGGCGGGGGATAAACACTGCTTCATCCAGCGCGTCGGCATAGCTTTCCGCGCTGCCTTCGTCTGGGCAGATCACAATCACGCCGCGCTGAGTCTGCTGAGCGAGCGCCAGCGCCAGATGCGGCTTTAGGCTGTCGGGAACGCCAAAAAGCGAGCAAGGACTCTGTCCCGCCCGCAATGATGCGATGAGCTGTGAAAACACCTCGGATTCGGTGAGGTGTGCCGTGATGTGCATTTTTATATCCTTTTTTGTCAGTTATACCGGCTTTGTGCCTGCGTCACACCGCCTTCAAGTATCGCTTCCACGGCGTCGGCGGCTCTGGTCAGTGTGTCGTAAGCGGCCTGCTTGTCGGCGTATTCGCCGAGCACATGGTCGATAATGTCGCCTTCGGGCTTGCCGATGCCCACCCGCACACGAACGAACTCTTCCGTTTGCAGATGATAGATGACCGACTTCATGCCGTTGTGTGTGCCCGCACTGCCGCGCTCCTTAATGCGCACCGTGCCTGTTTTTAAATCCACATCGTCATACACCAGTATGAGCCGGTCTGCTTTGATGCCGAGCGCTTTGGCCATTTCCTTCACGCTTTCACCTGATTTATTCATATAGGTTTGGGGCATGCAGAGCACCACGCGCTTGCCGCACATCTCGCCCTTGCCGATTCGCGCGCTGAAATCGTGTATGCGCACCGGTATGCCGTGGCGCTGCGAGAGAATCTCGATCACGTCAAAGCCCGCGTTATGGCGTGTATGCGCGTATTTTCCGCCCGGGTTCCCAAGGCCCACAATGTAGTAGTCGGCGGCTAAACCGGCGGAAGACTTTTTGCGAAGCTTAGCAGATCCGAATAGTTTCCCTGCACGCATGGCGGCACCTTTCCCAAATCCCCGATCACGTTGTCGAGCAGCAAAAAGCCCTCAAACCCGAGGCTGACGGCGCACATGTCTTCCAGCACATCGTTGCCGACAACATAGCATTCATCCGCCTTGAGCCCTGTGCAATCGAGTATCTCTTTAAAGTATTCCAGATTTGGCTTGCAATAATGCGAATTATCGTAGTAGCTCACGTACTCAAAATCATTAACATCGAGCCCCGCCCATTTTATTCGCTCGTCTGTGGCAATTGACGGGAATATCGGGTTGGTGGAGAGTATGAGCCGATAGCCTTTCTCTTTGAGTATTCTGACCGATTCGATGGCGCAGTCTTCGCTGCGGGCACATTCTTTGATTTTCGGAAATTCATTGATATAAAACGCATCCATATGCCGCAGAATGGCATCCGGGGCTGCGCCTGAACCTTCCGAAGCCACCTTTAAGAATATGTCCCTGTTCAGCATTTCACCGGTGTTATTCAGTATTGCGTAGATGCCGCTGCCGAATACTTTTCGGCCGTCACTGCCAAAAAGATCGTAAAAACCACGGCTTTCCACCAAAGAGAAATACATCTTTGTAAACTGCTCCATATCCAGTGAGAGCAGTGTGCCATCCAGATCGAAGAAGACTGCCTTCCTCATTCTTCTCTCCTTCTCTTGGCCCATCCTTCAATGTTGGTCTGGCGGCTGCGCGCCACACACAGAGCATCCTCTTCTACGTCCTTCGTCACCGTGGAGCCTGCCGCCACATAAGCGCCGTCGCCGATGGTGACGGGCGCGACGAGATTCACGTTGCATCCGATAAACGCATTTTTGCCAACGACTGTGCGGCTTTTTTTCTTGCCGTCGTAATTTACAAAAACGACGCCGCAGCCGATATTGGTTTTTTCGCCGATTTCACCGTCGCCGACATACGTTAAGTGCGATACCTTGGCACCGTCCTTAATCTGCGCATTCTTGAGCTCAACAAAATCGCCCACGCGGCAGCCGTTGCCGACGATGCTGTGCGGACGCAGGTATGCGTACGGGCCGATGGTGGAATTTTCGCCCACGGTGGAATCAAGCACGACAGAATTTTGTACGCTGGTACCGGCGCCGATGGTGCTGCTCACAATGCGGCTGCTGGGGTAAAGCACCGCGCCTGTTTTAATCATCGTTTTGCCTTCGAGTGTGACGCCCGGGTAGATGGTGACATCCGGCTCCACCGTGACTGATGCGTCGATATAGACGGCATCCGGGTCAATCAACGTAACGCCCGAGAGCATCAGCTCACGGTTGATGCGTCCGCGCAGCTTTTTTGAGGCATCTGCAAGCTGACTGCGGTCGTTTACGCCCATCCATTCGTCGTCGTCCACACAGGCGACAGCTTCAATGAAGTGGCCTTTGCTTGACATGTCGGCGATACAGTCGGTCAGGTAATACTCGCCCTGCACGTTGTTGGGCTGCAAAGTCTTCAGTGATTCACGGAGCAATGCCCTATCGAAGCAGTATATAGACAGGTTGATTTCACGGATGGCCTTTTGCTCGTCTGTGGCATCGCGGTGCTCCACAATGCGCGTCACGCCGCCGTTTTCGCCGCGCAGTATGCGCCCGTAACCCGTGGCATCGCTGACGGTGGCCGTGAGCAGGCTAGCGCCAAGCCCGGCAGACGCGGTAACCTTGGCAAGACGCGTTAATGTTTCGGCACGAATCAGCGGCATATCGCCCGCCACGATGATCACATAGCCGTCACCTTCAAGGTAGTCGCTTGCTGCCATCACCGCATGGCCCGAGCCGAGCGGTTCGCTCTGAAGTGCGTAATGCACTCGCTCCCCAAAGTATTCTTTCACAGTATCGGCGGCTTTGCCCACAACCAATACCGGCGTTTCGCCGGTTGCCTGCGCGGCAGCGTCTACCACCCATTCGCAAAGCGCCTTGCCTGCGGCTTTATGTAATATTTTCGGTGTATCAGATTTCATTCGCTTGCCTTCTCCGGCAGCGAGCACGATGGCGATTGTGTTGCTCATATGTCGTCTCCAATCAATTGTCTTTGTTTGGCTATATAGATATTAGTAGATGAAAGCAGGCATGTCAACAAACAGACGTGAAGATATAACGTCATCAATTGGTATTTGATATGCTAACCGGCAATATCGTTTCTTTTTTGGATAAACGCTAACTCATTTGGAATGCCGACTGGCTTCTTGCCCTGCGGTGTCGCTGAAATCTCAAAATTGCGCTGCTATTCCTCAATTTCGCTCCTTGCAGAACACGAAGTCTGCCTATCAATGCATCATTCTTCATTTAATCATTGTTTACTTGAGGAGAAGGCATGCCTGCATGATTCTTAATATTAAGATAACATCTTTTAAGTCAAATGATTTTATCAATAATCCGCGGGCTTCTTACTAAATAGAAAAGGCGATCGGGTTGGCCGACCGCCTTTGTAAATCTATGCTTATTTGTCTCCGAAATTCAGGCCCATCTCCCGGCCTACCTGCAGCAGCTCCGAATCCAGCGGAATCACCTTGGTTTTGCCCGCCACATCCTTCATCAGGTTGGAGGTGACGCGCCCGTTTTTCACGGCTACCGTATGCCCAAACTGGCGCTTTTCAATCAGCTTGGCGGCATACACGCCCATTTCGGTAGCGAGCACGCGGTCATACGGGCACGGCGGGCCGCCGCGTTGATAATGCCCGGGCACGACCACGCGCGTGTCAATATCAATCACCTCGTTGAGTTCATCCGCCAACTTATAGCCGATGGAATAATGTTTGCCCTTGAGATCCTGATCCTCGGCATCGGTGCAGCAGCGCGCGCCTTCCGCCACGGCAATAATCGAAAAATGCTTGCCGCTTTCGTAACGGTCACTGATGGCATCGGCGACGGCGTTGATGTTGTACGGAATTTCAGGCAGCAGTATCACGTCGGCACCGCTTGCAATGCCGGCATTCAGCGTGAGCCAGCCCGCCGTGTTGCCCATCAGTTCCACGATGATCACGCGAGAGTGTGAGAAAGCGGTGGTGTGCACTTTATCGATCACGTCTGCCGCAATATCAACGGCACTTTGAAAACCAAACGTCACATCGGTGCCCCAGATGTCGTTATCAATGGTTTTGGGCAGACCGATCACGTTGAGACCGTGTTCCTCCAATATCCCGGCAGCCGTGTGCGTGCCGTTGCCGCCGAGCGTAACCAGGCAATCCAGCTCCATCTTTTCGTAATTCTTTGCCATCGTTTTAAACGCGTCGAGGTACTTGCCGCTGTTCTGGCGCATCGTTTGGTCACGGTGGCGTGAGGTGCGCAAGATCGTGCCGCCGAGCGTTAAAATGCCCGAGAACTCTTCTTTGCTCATTGTGCGGTAGTTCGCATCGATTAGCCCGCCGAAACCGTCCATAATGCCGACAATCTCAGCGTCATCAAAAAACTGATACGATGCTTTGGCGACGCCCCGTATGGCGGCATTGAGCCCGGGGCAGTCCCCGCCGCTCGTCAGTATTCCAATTCGCTTGGCCATGGGTATTTCCTCCGTTTATATAAAAATTAATAGATGACTCTTTGGTTTCAGAGATTATACAACAATTTAGCTGTATTATACACATTATTATAAACAGGTGCGTCATTATTCAAACCTCTGCCATCAGTTTGCAAAAATAATAAAACGGAGCCGATTTGCTCGGCCCCGTGAATTGAAAGATTAACGTGTTATTAATCTGTCAAAGAAGGCAAGTCAGTCATGCCCATGCCCAAATCACCGCTGAATATGTCATTAACGTCGATGATATTGGCATTGCCGGTGTCGATATCAAAGCGGGGGTCGTCGGCAACATCATCGGCGGGTTTTCCGACTTTAATCGTCTCATCGGTATTGATGAGCACGGTTTGGCCGGCCAAAGTCATCTCGATTTCGGCGGACACACTGTTGCCGTCTACGGTTTGGCTGCCGCTCATTGTTATGTCATCAGCGCCCGGTATGCTGAAGGTTCCCTCAAAATCAAAGCCGTCCTTGGTTTTTAAGATGTTAAAATCCAGCGATAAAACATTGCTGCCTGAAGCCGACACCTCAAGTGCGATCGACTTGCCGTCTTTTTCGTTTTCATAGCCGAATTCAACATAAAGCAGTTCGCTGCCGGATTCTTCTGCGGCAATTAGGAAGCCGACGGGCCGATTATTCTCATAAGAAACCGTCATCGTCAGCACGGTTTCGGACTCTTCAAGCATAGGCGCGGCCAGCTTGATGGCGCTCGCAACATCAACCGGAGTATCGCTGATCTCCTCGATTATGTCGGATAAGGTGTCATTAAGCTCGTCATCATCTTCAAGCTTTTCGGCGAAAGTATCGAGCGTTTGCGCAAGCGCTTTGCCATCCAGCGTCAGCGTGGTTTCGGTCGCGCTTTTGTCAAAATTGCTTTCGTCAATGCTGTTGAGGAACATTTCCGTCAGTTTCAGAAAATCGATTTTATTCAGTTCTTTGCTCTCAAAAAACGCCGCGATTCTGTCTTTTAACGGCATTGGCTTGGATAAATCGGAATTTGAATTGAACTTAATACCGGTCACAGAACCTTCCTGATCGATATAAAGCGTGTCTTCAAGCAGCAAAAGCTTGATGGTGCTTTCCATCGCGGCTTCATCGCCGAAAAATTCGGCATACTCGCTGGCGCTATAATCGGTCACGGTTTTGACGTTGATACCCAATGCCTTTTCGTCATAAACGTAAGCAACATCCGCGTCGGTTTTCACGCCGGACATATCCACAGCGGAGTTCATGGTCAGCTCAAAGGGTTTATCCAGCATTTTTTTCATATCGTTTTCAGCTTCGAGTCCGCTGACGGCTCCGCTGAACACACCCACAACATCGTTAGCAAACCGCGTTTGCACCGTGTTGCCGCTGAACGGGCCTGCGCTACCGCCCGGGGCGAACACCACAAAAATGAGAACAGCGGCTGCAATGAGCGCAACGCCGGCTCCGATAAGAACCCACAGCAGGGCTTTGCCCTTTTTCTTCGGCGGTTGACCGGATATAAAAGCCTGATCCATAGGCGCAATCGGCGCCACGTAAGGCTGAGCCGCAACGGGGGCGTTTTCCACCTTGGTGCCGCAAACCGTGCAGAACTGGCTGTCCGGCGGGAGCTGTGCACCGCATTTAACACAAAACATGTTACCCTCCTAAAAAATGAATATTATGGCAGGGGCGATTATGCCCAACAATTTTATCATACACGAAATGGCTTGGTTTTGCCAGTCATGTCAAAAACAAAATGTCGTTTTATAAAGAATTTTACGATAAACAGAGGAAGGCTCAATCACGCCTGTGCCCCCTATGTATTGACCGCGCTTTGCTCATATGATATGCTGACTGAAATCGAATATGAACCATCTGGTGCCTTGTTGAAGCCGCAGTAAAAACGATGCTTCCACAAGGATAATAGGGAAAACGGTGAAATGCCGTTGCAGCCCCCGCTACCGTATGGCAGACTGCTATAAACAAATGAGCCACTGAAGCCAAGTGCTTTGGGAAGGCGTTTTAAGCGGAATGAAGCCGAGCCGGTAAACCTGCCCGATGCGTTATGTCAGATTTCTTCGGAGGGAAGGATGCAGACGGCCGTTTCATTGACGGATCGACGCCCCAAGCATCAACGCTTCAGGCGTTTTTTAATTGTTAGACAAGTCATGGTGAAACCAGCCTGATTCTTTCTTCGTTTCGGGGGATAATTTTAAAACGGAGGAAAGACAAATGAAAAGATGGATGCAAGTTTTGCTCGTGGTCGTGATGATTGCGGGACTGCTTTGCGGATGTGCTGCGGGCGGCGGTGCATCAGAACCGTCCGGCACACCTGTGCCCAAGGATATTTTGGACGAAAACGTGGACGCAATGGGCAACGAGGTATCGGCCTCGGCGATACCCGAAGCTGAGCTGACGATTGTATCGACAGCACCCAGCGCAACGGAAATACTCTTCGCGCTCGGCTGCGGCGACAACATTGTCGGCGTTGATGTCAGTTCAATCTATCCCGAAGAGGCGGCGGCCATTGAAAAAGTCGGCGATTTCAACGGGTTTGACGTGGAAAAGGTGATTGCACTGAACCCAAGCGTGGTGTTTGCAGGCAACGGTCTGCAGCATGAGGATATAGCTGCACTCGAAAAAGCGGGGCTCAATGTGGTGGCGGTGGAGGCCACGTACTACGACGATATCGCAAAAAGCATCACGATGATCGGTGACGTGGTGGGGAAGAAAGACGAGGCCGCGGCGCTGAACCAGCAGATTGCCGATGTGGAAAAAACCGTGAAAGAAAAAACGGCCGCACTCACGCAAAAGCCGTCGGTGTATTATGTGATGGGCATCGGCGAATACGGCAATTGGACATCCGGCAAGGGCAGCTTTATCAACACCATCATCGAAATGGCGGGCGGCACCCCCATTACGAACGACGCGACTTCCGAATGGCTGGAATACCCGGTGGAAGATCTCGTGAAAATGGATCCTGATATACTGCTCGTGTCAAGCCGGGTTGCAGAGGATGATTTGAAGGCGGCGACAGGCTACAGCGATATGACCGCGATTAAAGAGGGACATTACTACATTGTTGATGCCGGTGTTATCGAATTGCCCGGCCCGCGTATCGGTGAGGCGCTGACGGCGGTGCAGGGACATATTGAAACTTTTCTGACGGGAGAATAAATCTTGAACGAAGGTCGGCACAAAAGAAAAATGCTGATAGGAGCTGTGATGGTGCCGCTGGGCATCGTCGCGGCTCTGTCCGCTTTTCTGTTTGGCAGCTCAGGTGTCAGCCTCAGTGAACTTATTGGGTTGATAACCGGCACTGCGGAGCCGTATACCGCGATCATTTTTTTCAGCATCCGGCTGCCAAGGGCCATTCTCGCGCTGGTGTCGGGCGGTGCGCTCGGGATATCGGGCGCATGCCTGCAGGGTATGTTTAAAAACCCTATGGCAGATTCTTATGTGATTGGCGTGAGCAGCGGCGCGGCGCTTGGCGCAACAATTGCGCTCGCTTTCGGCTCGGCGGTGGCGTTCCTCGGGTTTGGCGCGGTGAGCCTGCTGGCGTTTCTTGGTGCGCTGGCTGCCGTCTCGGTTGTGTACCGGCTTGCGAAGATACACGGCAAGGTGTCCACGTTTTCGCTGTTGCTCGCGGGCGTGGCGGTGAGCACATTGTGCTCGGCGCTTGTTTACTGCATTATGATACTGTTTCGCGATAAGATGGAACATATTGTGATGTGGACAATGGGCAGCTTCTCCTCGGCTTCGTGGGACAAGGTGATCGTCGGCGTGCCAGCAATGCTGGTTTCGTCGGTGCTGTGTTTGTTTTTCGCGCGTGATCTGAACATCATGCTGCAGGGCGACGAAGCCGCGCGGCATCTCGGCGTGGATGCGGGCAAGGTGCGCCGCCGCCTGATATTGCTGACCACGGTCGCCACGGCGAGCGCGGTGTCGGTCAGCGGCATCATCGGGTTTGTGGGGCTGATTGTGCCGCATATCATGCGGCTGATATTGGGGCCGGATCATCGGCGGCTGCTGCCCGTTTCGTTTTTCGGGGGCGGTATCTTTTTGCTGATTGCGGATACGATTTCGCGTGTGGTGGTGCAGAGCCAGGAGATTCCCGTGGGCGTGATTACGGCGCTGATCGGCGTGCCGTTCTTCTTATTTCTGCTGAGGCGGGGCAGAGGGGTGAAAAGATGAGCGATCTTCACATCACCGGTGTGCATTACAGCTACGAGCCGCCGCATTGGGCGCTGCATAATGTGAGCTTTGATATACCGTCAGGGCGTTTTTGCGGCATTATCGGGCCGAACGGCTCGGGTAAATCCACGCTGCTCGGGTGCATTTCGGGGCATTTAACGCCGAACCACGGATTGGTGAGCATCGGCGCCCATGATGTGGCGAAGCTGAGTGTGCGCGAGATTGCGCGGCGCATGGCGCTTGTGCAGCAGCAAACCACGCTGGAGTACGATTTTACCGTGGGTGACATTGTGCTGACGGGGCGTAACCCGTATGTGAAGCGCTGGCGCAGTGAAACGGACAGGGATTACGCGATGATGAATGACGCACTGCAAAAGGCGGGCATCGCGCACCTGAAGGACAGGCTGATTACCTCGCTCTCGGGCGGCGAATGGCAGATGATGATACTCGCAAGGGCGCTGTGCCAGCAGGCGGATATTATGCTGCTCGATGAGCCGGTGACGGGGCTCGATATCAAGCATCAGGTGAGCATAATGGGCACAGTGAAGCGGCTGGCGAAAGAGCGCGGTATCAGCGTGGTGTGCGTGCTGCACGATTTGAATTTGGCCCTTAGCTACTGCGATGATATTGTGCTGCTGAAAAAAGGCGAGGTGTATGCGAAGGGCGCACCGCAGGATGTTCTGACAAAGGAGAATATCGAGAGCGTATACGGCACCGCCGTCAACACGTTTGAGCAGGATGGGAAGACGTATATACTGCCCGTGATGGGTTGAAGCTATCAAGCGGTTAGCCGTGGGATGCATTTGTCGCTTCAGAATTGTCACGCGTTGACGTGAAAAGTGAACGATAAGCAACGGTTACTGTCATTCTTTCCACTGTCGTAGTGAATGAGCGAAGCAAAATGACTACACAGTAGAAAAGAATCTGTCGCAAAGATCCTGATCCGCTATCGTAGTCGTCGCTTCGCTCCCACTACGTAATGGACTGTTTATCCGATATCGTTCTTTATCAAAGCAAGACATTTGGGACAGCGTAAGAAAAAGCACTTCATAATCTCAAAAAAATGCGTTTCTCCTTGCATTGTACAGCTTTCTTTATTGTGGTATACTGACAGGCGAACTGACTTTGAAGGAGTTTACTTTCTCATGAGACTATCACAGATGTTGTTTTCCACGCAGCGCGAGGTACCCTCGGAAGCCGAGGCGCAAAGCCATGTGCTGCTTTTAAAAGCCGGCATGATCCGCCGCTTGGCGGCGGGCGTTTACGCATTGATGCCGCTTGGCTTTAAGGTGTTTAAAAAGATCGAAAATATCATCCGCGAGGAAATGGACGCGGCGGGTGCGCAGGAGCTCATCATGTCGGCATTTCTGCCTGCGGAGTATTACCAGCAGTCGGGCCGGTGGGACGTTTTCGGCACCGAGATGATCAAGTTTAAAGATCGCAACAACCGCGACTTCTGCCTTGGGCCCACGCACGAGGAGATTTTCGCGCATGTCCTGAAGCCCGAGCTGCAGTCTTACAAGGCCATGCCGAAAACCATCTATCAGATACAGAACAAATACCGCGACGAACGCCGTCCGCGCTTTGGCATGATTCGCTGCCGCGAATTCGTGATGAAGGACGCATACTCGTTCGACGTGGATGAAGCGGGCCTTGATGTGTCGTATCAGAAGATGTACGACGCATACTGCAAGGTGTTCGATCGCTGCGGGCTTGACTATGTGGTGGTGCACGCAGACAGCGGCGCGATGGGCGGCTCCGGGTCGCAGGAGTTCATGATCAAATCAGACATCGGCGACGACACGATCGTCTCGTGCGACAGCTGCGGCTATGCGGCCAATGCCGAAAAAGCGGCCTGCCCCGAACCGACAGAAAGCACCGAAGAGATGGTGGCCGTGCAGAAGGTGCACACGCCGAATGCCGGAACGATTGAGGAACTGGTGGGCTTCTTTGGCACCACGCCGGATAAATTCGTGAAAACGCTGCTCTACAACGCGGACGGTAAGATCATCGCCGCGATGGTGCGCGGAGACCGCGAGCTGAACGAAACAAAGCTGAAAAATTATCTGAAATGCGCGCATCTTGATTTGGCTTCGTTTGACGAAGTGAGAAAAGCGACGGGCGCTGAAGTCGGGTTTGCGGGGCCAATCGGCCTGGATGTGGACCGGCTCATCGTGGATAAAGAGGTGCCCGCCATGCGCAACTTCCTGGTGGGCGCAAACCAGACGGATTATCACTACTCGGGCGTCAACTACGACCGCGACTTCATCTCCGCAGACGTGTGCGATATCCGCCTGATTGAATCGGGCGATCCGTGCCCGGTGTGCGGCGCAACCGCGAAGCTGGCCAAAACCATTGAGGTCGGGCATATCTTTAAGCTCGGCACCAAGTACAGCATTGCCATGGAATGCATGTTCCTTGATCAGGAAGCAAAACAAAAGCCGTGCATCATGGGCAGCTACGGCATCGGGCTGAACCGCACCATGCAGGCCATCATCGAGCAGTCTCACGACGACGACGGCATCATCTGGCCGGACAGCGTCGCACCGTATAACGCGATTGTCGTGCCGGTGAGCGCCGCGAACGAGGCGCAAATGGCGCTGGCGGAGCAGATCTACGAGCAGCTGAAATGCCAGGGTATCGACGTGCTGCTGGACGACCGCGATGAGCGCGCGGGCGTGAAGTTTAAGGATGCCGATTTGATGGGTATTCCGCATCGCATCAATGTGGGCCGCCGGGCCGCGGAAGGGCTTGTGGAGTATAAGCCGCGCCGCGAGAAGGAAGCCAAGGAGCTGACCGCGGACGAAGCGGTTGCGCAGATTGTCAAGACGGTAAAAGGCTAATCAGACACAGCGGCTCTCCGGATTTCGGGGAGCCGCTTTTATCTAAACTTGGGTGTTGACAGACATAGGGTTTGCCGTTACAATTGTGTTTGTCCGTTTCAGTAGAAATGAATACTTGGGGGATTAGCTCAGTTGGCTAGAGCGCTTGACTGGCAGTCAAGAGGTCACCGGTTCGAATCCGGTATTCTCCACCACAAAGGTAGTCAGTCAATGATACAAGTTGACTGACTACCTTTTAATTTTGCCTATCAGAAAAACCCGTAATACAAGGGAAAAGCGAGACAAGGGGGGCAAAACGCCGGTTCAGTCTCGCTTTTATTATATACGGAAAAAGCCTGTACTAAATGACTATTGTATAATATAATATTTATAAAGAAAAAGTTTAGAAGGAGAAAATATTTATGAAAAAGCTGTTTACTCTTTTTGTAGTTGCAGCCATGATGGTCCTGGCATTCGCGGGCTGCGCTGCACAGGATGCTACCCCGGAAAATAGTCCGGCTGAGGGAAAGGAAGGTGCGGTGGATTATTTCATCGCTACTGATACCGTATTCAAACCCTTTGAATACACCAATGAAGCCGGCGAATTCGTGGGCATCGACGTGGACCTGCTGGCTGCCATTGCTGCCGATCAGGGTTTTACTTATGAACTGCGCAGCTTGGGTTGGGACGCTGCTATT
This sequence comes from Bacillota bacterium, assembly GCA_023412005.1. Lineage (GTDB taxonomy): Bacteria > Bacillota > Clostridia > Christensenellales > SZUA-584 > SZUA-584. The sequence goes on along the minus strand of JAEYOE010000003.1, from coordinate 128,427 downwards.
GCTGCCTGCCAGGCAGGTCAGGCTGACGGCATGATCGCCGGCGCCTCCATCAAGCAGGAACGTATTGATTCCGGCTGGATATTCTCCGATGGCTATTTCACTGCCACTCAGTGCATGACCGTGGCTGCCGACTCTACCATCGCTTCTTTTGACGATCTGAACGGTCAGATGGTTGCTGTCAAGACCGGTACTGCCGGCGCTGACTACGCTGTAAGCCTGCAGGAACAGTATGGCTTCGAGATCAACTACTTTGAAGATTCTCCCACCATGTATCAGGCAGTTTTGGGCGGCCAAGCAGTGGCCTGCTTTGAAGACACTCCCATCATGGCTGCTTCCATCAAAGACGCCGACTTGGCACTGAAGATTGTTGACGGTTCGGAAAACGAAGGCGCACCCTATGGCTTTGCCGTGTTCTCCGCCGACAAGCAGGCCCTGATCGACAGCTTTAACGCTGGTCTGGCCAACATCAAGGCCAATGGCACTTACGACAAGATCGTTGCCAAATACCTCGGCTAAGCTACTTTTTACCACCTTGTAGGGGCGATAAAATCATGAGGCGGGGCACCAACATGTGCCCCGCATTTTTGGAAGGAGCCATGCATCCATGGTCAATATTCTGTCGGTATACGGCAGCATGCTGCTCCAGGCTATGGGACAATCCCTGTTGATGGCCTTGTTCGGCTTAATTTTTGCCTGCATTATCGGTCTGATCTTTGGTATCCTCAGCGTGGTGCATAGCCGCGTCTGCCGGGCTGTTGCCACGATTTTCGTCTATGCGATCCGCGGTGTGCCAATGATCGTTTTGGCCTTTTTTGTGTTTTTCGGCGTGCCGTTTTTTGCCAATAATGTTTTAGGCAGCAATGTGATGCTGACCGCATTGCAAGCAGGTATTATTTGTTTGGCGCTGAACTGCGGCGCTTATATGGCGGAAATCATCCGCGCCGGTATCGAATCTGTGGACAAAGGCCAGATGGAAGCGTCACGCAGTCTGGGCCTGCCTTATTGGCGCGCCATGCAGCGGGTGATATTACCGCAGGCTATCCGCACCATGATCCCCAGCATCATCAACCAGTTCATCATTACCTTGAAAGATACGTCTATCCTATCGGTCATTGGGTTTCCCGAGCTGGTCAATTCAGCGAAAAATGTTATCGCTAACACGTTCAACTCCTTTGCCGTTTGGGCTATCGTTGCGGTGATGTATATCATCGTCATCACAGCCCTCTCTGTTGCGGCCAAGCGAGTGGAAAGGAGACTCAGCCGTGGTCGCGACTAATGACAACATAAAAATTCATATTTCTCATCTGAAAAAGTTTTTCGGTGAGCTGGAGGTGCTCAATGATATTTCTATCGACGTCTACGAAGGCGAAGTGGTGGTGATCATCGGTCCCTCCGGCAGTGGTAAGTCGACCATGCTGCGTTGTATCAATAAGCTGGAGGAGATTACCGACGGCCAGATCATCGTGGATGGTAATGACATTACCGATAAAAAGGCCAATATCAATAAGGTGCGGGAAAACATCGGCATGGTGTTCCAGCATTTTAATTTGTTTAATAATCTTAACGTCCTGCGCAATCTGATGCTGGCGCCGGTGGACCTGAAAAAGGCATCCAAGGCCCAGGCCAAGGAACAGGCGCTGCTGATGCTGCAAAAGGTGGGCTTGTCCGACAAGGCCGAGGCCTATCCGGCCCAGCTGTCAGGCGGTCAAAAGCAGCGGGTGGCCATTGCCCGGGCGTTGTGTATGAATCCGGACATCATGTTGTTTGACGAGCCTACCTCATCGCTGGACCCGGAAATGGTGGGCGAGGTGTTGCAGGTGATGAAGCAGCTGGCCTCTGACGGCATGACCATGGTCATCGTCACTCATGAGATGGGTTTTGCCCGGGAAGTTGCGGACCGGGTGATCTTTATGGACGGCGGCTACATTGTGGAGGAAGGGCCGCCCCAAGAGCTGCTGCTTAACCCCAAAGAACCGCGGACGATCAATTTCTTGAATAAGGTCCTCTAATTGGACATGGCTGCGCAGCCATTGGCCAGTTTACCACAGCTGTGGCGTCGGAATTTTCTCTGGCGCCACTTTGTGATTATTAGTGCTTTCTGACAGCGTCAAGCCGAAAAGTCAAGCAAAGCCATCTTAAGTCTGATAGAATTGTGCACGCGGAGAGGGGATTGGTTATGGATTAGACCACCGGCAAACAGGCCTGCTCGTCATGTCCTATAAATAAAGCTGGCATCTTTGATAACGGCGCTTCTTGAAATAATCCGTTGAGCCAAGTGTTCTCACTTCTTTTACATAATAAATCTGGATACAGCAGTATTTGTATTGTATAATAACACTCAATACATTGTTTTTACATATTAACAAAAGAAAGTAGGGGTAGTGGGTTAATGAACAAAAAGGTCAAGATCGTTCTGGTCGCCATCATTGCTGTTTTGGTGATTATCATAGGTGCGTCCAGCTTTACGGTGGTGCAGTCCGGTCACACGGGCGTGTTGATTACACTGGGGGCTGTGAGCGACAACATGCTTTCGGAGGGTGTGCATGTTATCACGCCGTTCGTTCAGAGCGTTGTGCAGATTGATAACCGCACACACAAGGTGGAGAGCTCAGGCAGCGCTGCATCTAAAGACTTGCAGACGGTAACGTGCGATGTGGCGGTGAACTACCGCGTATTGGGCGGCTCATCGGCCAGCCTGTATAAAAACGTCGGCGTAGATTACGAGTCCATCATCATAACACCGGCTATTCAGGAGAGCATTAAGGCGATTACCGCACAGTATACCGCTGAGCAGCTGATTACGAAGCGTGCGGAGGTGGGCGATCAAATAAAGAGCTCACTGCAGGATAAAATCACGCCGTATGGTCTTAGCATCGAAATCTTCAACATCGTGAACTTCAACTTCTCAGAGGAGTTTAACTCGGCTGTGGAAGCCAAGCAGACGGCAGAGCAGCAGGCGCTGAAGGCCGAGCAGGATCTTGCGAGAATTCAGGTGGAGGCACAGCAGAAGGTGGCGCAGGCACAGGCCGAGGCCGAGAGCATTAAGCTGATTCAGGAAACGCTGGCGATGGCTCCCGAATATATCGAATATATCAAGTGGAATAAATGGGACGGCAAGCTCCCAACATTCATGGGCGACACGAGCGACCTGATTATTGACGCGGGCAACGTGGTTAAGGACAGCACACCCCCGGCTGCCACAGACGGCGCACAATAAAACTGAAAGAATAACGAAAGGCCGCGAATCGAGATGGTTCGCGGCTTTTTTCAATTGGTGAGAAGTGCGCTCTATAAACAAAACCCCTTCAAAAAATGCTCAATGTGCGCCTCCTGCTCCTCCTGTGCCTTGGCAGGGTCGGGCGGGGGGCTGTCCATCGCAAGGCTGTTTTCATAAAAGCTGTCGATAAAAAACGCGTGAAACTCTTTGGCCACAAAATGCGGGTCGGCCGGGGTCATTTTTCCCGCAGCCATCAGCTGCTCAAAATACAGCGCGAATGTTTCGCGCGGCTTGCGAATCAACTCTTGCAGCAGCAATCGGCGAACGTTCTCGCTGGTGAACTGCTCGCGCAGCATAATGCCGCCGATTTTGGCGAAGTGCGGGTTCGTGAAAAAGCGCGCGTTGGCGGTAATCACGCTCTCAATAAAACGATGGATATCGGTATCCGGGCTGATTTCAAAACGCGGGTAGATTTCGCTGTGCAGCAGCTCGCTGAAATAGTCTACAATCGCGTCGAGCAAGGCTTCCTTGCCGGCATAGTGGTTATAGATGGATGCAGCCTTTATCTGAACGGCTGCGGCAATTTCGCGCATCGTCACATGCGTATAGCCCTTTTCCGAAAAAAGATCAATCGCCGCCTGCAAAATCTTTGCCTTGTTGGATATTGGTTCTTCCGCTTTGTTCATTCTGTCCCTCCCGAGAAATCACATACTCATCATAAACTAACAATGTTAGTGCGTCAAGATACCCCTTGAGATTGGACATATCATCGGTACGGTATCTTTAGATTTGTCATAGCTATTGACAAACTAACAACGTTAGTTTATAGTGAGGCTAACATTGTTAGTTTTAAGTTTAGAGAAGGAGAATCGGTATGAAAAGTGTATTAATCGTGTATGCGTCCAAAACGGGTACCACACAGGATGTGGCAGTCGCGCTGGCACAAAAGCTGCCATCCGCCCAAGCTTTCGACTGCTGCCGCAAAGCGGGTCAGGACGCGCACAAAGAACTCAACGTCAGCGATTATGATATTGTGGTATTGGGCACGGCCATGTACATCGGTGCGCCGATGAAGACGTTTAAAGCGTTTGTGGCAAAGCATAAGGACGCGCTGGCGAATAAACCCACCGTGTTTTTCACATGCGGCGTGGGTACGCAGGAAGAAGACAGGCAATACCTGCAAAAGAGCCTGCCTGAGCCGCTTAAAGCTGGACCCATCATTTACCGGCATATGGGCGGTGAGGTGCGTGCCGAAAAAATGAGCGGCTTAGCGAAGCTTGCGATGAGGGAATATGAAAAGAAAAACGGCGCAGCGCCCGGGATTGATTGGAACGCTGTGGACGCATTGGCAGAGCAGATCACAGCAATGATGGGGGAGAAGATATCATGAAAAAGAAGAGACCGTTTTGGCGCGTGCTGCTTGGCATATTGATTGGCTTTGCGGTGATTATCGGCGGGTTCGTCACGTTTTTAATGCTGGGCAAAGATGCGGCGATCAATCTTATGCCGGAGCAGATATCGCTTGATACGCTGGCAGACGGCGTTTACGAAGGCAAGTACGACGGCTTTCGTTTCAGCAACACATTAAACGTCACGGTGAAAAATCATCAGATTACAGATATCAAGGTGGTGCAGCCGCAGGTGTTTATGAAGGATGAGGCCGTTGCCGAGCTGACAGACCGTGTTACGGCGCAGCAGGGCACGGATGTGGACGTGGTGAGCGGCGCGACAGTCGACAGCAAGGCTTTTTTAAAGGCGGTGGAAAATGCGCTGAAAGTCACGCCCAACTGATGGCAGCAAAAGCAGTGATCCCTCCAATAATAACTATATAGCAGCAAGCCGGCGTTAACTGTCGGCTTGCTGCGTTTATGCATTCGTGTTAAACTGAGAAAACAAATTGGAGGGACGACGATGAGCAAAGAAAAGCATCTGAAATCGGTAAAAGCGGGTGTGATAGTGGCGGCTGTGGCGGTTTTGGTATCCACAGCCAACCTGATTGTCGCAAGTTTTGTGAGCAACACGGTTTTCTTTTGGTCGGGGATAGCGATCTTCTTCAGCACGCTGGCGATACTTTTTGCAAACCTAAGCTCTTACCAGAAAAAGAAAAAGCAGCTCGCCGGTGAAGCGTCCGAAAAAAATGAAAAAGGGATTGATTAACGCTGACCGATATATTATAATAGCTTACGCACCAAAAAGCGGAGGTATGGCTCAGCCGGTTAGAGCGCTCGCTTCACATGCGAGAAGTCGCTGGTTCGAATCCAGCTATCTCCACCAAAAATAAAACAGCACCCCTTGTGGGTGCTGTTTTATTTTATGAAGCTGGATTCGAAGGGCGGAAGAAGGAAACGTGCCGGTGGCACGTTTTCCCGCCCCGGTTCTGCGACCAAAGTTACAATTACCACGCAGCAGCGTCGCGGACGAGAGGAGACGGTTTTCACGAATCCAGCTATCTCCACCACGTCGGAGCAAACTGTGCTCCACTCAAAAAGCCCTGATCGGATAACTGACCAGGGCTTTTTCGTACCGCTCCGTTGCTCTTCCTTCTCCCCGCAAAGCCTGACATCTTTGCGGGGCCCCTTTCGCTGACCCGCAGCCAATATCGCGAATCATCGAGAGTGGTTCGCGGTATTTCCCCCCGCGTCGAGGCAGCTTCTAAACAGTCAAAGCATTATGCCAAAGTATACTGAAAGCTCTGATCAGAAAACCGGCCTCAGATTTATACTCTGCGCTCGATTTCTCCTGTACTGCGATTCTTTCTGGCCATAATTAAAACCATCCAATGTGGTGCTTCTATTCTACACCACATCGAAGGCTTACACAAAATTGGGATTGCTCCGTTGTTACAGCCCCCCAAGTTCTCTGATTACAGATGGTACTCCATGGGATATGTCAGATAAGAAACAGGCTCAAGCTGATCGGCGGTGACATAACCGGCGGGGGCGTTCAGCAATGTAGGAATACGGTTGACGATGGTAGCACAAGTGTGTTCCACGGTAGCGGGTTTCACAACATGGAACTCGGTGTTGGGCTCACCGGTCAGTTGCCAATCGCACATATCGCCGTCTTCGGGGCCGTACACCTTACCGATGGTCTCCTCTTCCACTGTAATGCCTTGCATGGTTTCGATTGTCACCACAGCACTCATGCCAATGCACCTGCCTGCTTGGATGGGCTTCCCCAAGGTGGAGGAATAGATGTCATGGTCGATAATATAAGGCACATGCTTTTGCTCGATGGACTTGATGGTCAGACCAAGCTTGTTGCAGATAGCTTCAGCAGCATTCCACGCATAAGAAGGTTCAAATTCGGCCGGGTGCGCAATCTGGGCTTCAAACTCCTCAGCTGTCAGGTCGCAGCCGTGAGCCTCAGCAAGAGCCAATCCGTATTCGTCCACATTGTAGCTGTAAGCGCCCTTGATCTTGGTCAACTTGTGGATACCACCAGCCACCAAGCCGACGATATTAATCCAGAAGATATCCTGCATACCGGAACCGGTTATTGTGCAGCCGGTCTCTTTTGCCAAAGCGTCTAGTTTGTTAATCTGGGCAGCAGCAGTTGTCCAAGGATAAATGGCTTCTTCGCAAGTGGTGATCACGTTGATGCCGCGTGCCACACACTTCTCCACATGGCTATAGATGTCGCTGATGAAGCTGAACAGTGTCACAACTGCCACATCGGCATCACACTCATCCAATACCTTATCGGCATCGTCGCTGATTGTGATGCCGGTCTTCACGCCCAGCTCAGCATAGTCACCTACGTCCATACCCACCACAGCAGGGTTCACGTCAATCGCACCAACGATCTGTGCACCGTGTTCATACAGGTAGCGAAGGATGAACTTGGCCATCTTGCCACAACCGTACTGTACAATTTTGATTTTCTCCATAATATAAACCTCCATCAAATTATTGGGAACGGCATTTTCCATTCAGCTTTTAGGATTTACAGATTGCTCATTTTTAAACAGCTTTCGTACCGCTCTGCTGCTCGTCCTACGCCCGTAAAGCCTGATAAAACAGCATCCCTTGTGGGTATTGTTTTATTTTGACGCAGCTGGACTCGACGGGCGGATTACGCAAACGTGCCGGGGGCACGTTTTCCAGCCCCGGTTCTGCAATCAAAAGCTATCTCTACCAATAACTTTTTTATCAACTAATTTGATTAAAACATTCTCTTTGTGTATAATAATGTAAATATCAAACGAAAAATGGAGATTAGCAACATGGCTGTGACATATGCAAAACGCATGAGAAATTTGAAAGCGTCGGAAATCAGAGAAATACTCAAGGTAACAGAATCGCCCGAGATGCTATCGTTTGCTGGCGGGCTGCCCGACCCGGCTCCGCGACGACAGCAACGATAGCAATGCAGCAGCGTCGTGGACGAGCGGAGTCGGTTTTCACGAACCAGCTATTTCCACATTAAAGTACTGGATTCGAAGGGCGAAAATCTCATTTCTGGTCACTGTCTTCATGACCCGGTGGTCCCTGTTTGAATTTAATCGCATCGGAGTCACTAACTCTTTCCTTAAAGAGTTTGATGATATCGTCGGTTATTTCTTTTAAATTCACTTCGACATAACCATCAACGATAGAGACTCTGTTTGTAACTTGGCAAATCTTATCGTTTCGAGCGCCTTCTTCATCAAAGCTCTCAAAGTAGTCATCAATATCGTTCTGAACGGCTTTCAAGTCGGCGTAAGAATACTCTGTAGAGGTTGGTGTGATTTGAGCCAGAGGCAGCAGCTTATTTATTAATACCTGATCGTATTTCTCCGCTTCCTCATACATCGGGTGATGGGCACTGTTTTCAAACCAGATGAATTCCTTTTGTGGCGCTTGAAGCGCATTGAAATAGTCTTCAACGAGGGACGATGGTGTGTTGAAATCGTGTCGTCCCTGAAGGAAAAAGACCGGAACAGATAAGCTGTTTGCCGATTCTATTAGGTTGACCTGCATGATTTGCGGCCAGAGCGCTTTTAATGAAAACTTTACGCCTTGACCGAACCGGATGAAATCCCCAAGCGTGTATTCGCTGGGCAGCAGAGAAGGAAGGATTAAAAACGAATTGCCCTGCTTGTACGTTTCCCCGCCATACTTAACGAGCCATTTGCGTTCGGCCATTAAATCGTCGTACCAGTCGGAATTGCTTTCGACATCGAGGTAAGCATATGAGCTATTAATGCCTTCAAGCTCCTTAACAGCCTGAGCATCATTTCGTGCGTTGGCTGCATCGAGTGCATACTGATATGATATCTCCTCACCTTCGACTGGGTTAACCTCCTGTCCGCTGCCCACGTAGGCATAGATATACTCGGGGTATTTTTGAACTGTGAGAATGCCGAGAAGCGAACCCCATGAATGACCAGCTACAAACAACTTTTTCTGATTGAATTTATTTAAAAGATATTGGATAACCTCTCCTGTGTCGGACACCATTGTATCAATTGTCATCGAAGTGTTCGGAATCGAGGGGTCATATGATTTTCCGGTTCCGCGCTGTTCCCAAAGTACGACGGTAAAATGTTTTTCAAGTTCGCGATGATATGTTCTGAAAGAGACCATTTCGGTAGAACCCGGGCCGCTGTGCAGATAGAGCAGTATCGGATTGGCTGTGTCTTCTCCCCGTATCAGCATCTTCTGATCAATACCGCCAATTTCAACGGTCTCCAAAGATACAATGGCGTTCTCACCGCTTATAGCCGGCATGAATACGATCAGCTTTAATATAATATAGACTGCGATAATTAATACGAGGGGAAAAATCACAACGAATAGCATTTTTCGTTTCCTTAGTTTCTTCATATCCATACCATTTCTATCCATAATGGATTAACAAGGATACATTAACATGATATATCGATACAATCAAGATGACGGCTCATCAGGAAAGAAATAATTGGCGATTATCATTTGATTCTCAGACTCTGTTTGTGTATAATCATGTCAATAATAAACGGAAAATGGAGATGAGCAACGTGGCTGTAACATACGCAAAACGCATGAGCAAACTCAAAGCGTCGGAAATCAGAGAAATCCTCAAGGTAACAGAATCACCCGAAATGATATCGTTTGCGGGCGGGCTGCCCGCACCGGAGCTGTTTCCTGTGAAAGAAATCATCGAGGTGAACCGCATCGTGCTGGAGGAAGCCGCCGATTCGGCGCTGCAATATTCCACCACCGAAGGGTTTGCGCCGCTGCGCCGTTGGATTGCCGAGCGCATGAACACAACGCAGGGCACCGCCTTTGACGCAGACAACATACTGATAACGCACGGGTCACAGCAGTCGCTCGATCTCTCGGGCAAGGTGTTTTTAGACGAAGGGGATGTGTTGCTGTGCGAAAGCCCCACGTATCTTGCCGCCATCACAGCGTTTCGCGCCTACGGCGTTCATTTTGTGAGCGTGCCGACCGACGATGACGGCATGAAAACAGACGAACTTGAGAAACTAATCAACGAAACAGACCGTGTGAAGGCGATCTATGTGATACCGAACTTCCAGAACCCCACCGGGCGCACATGGGCATTAGAGCGCCGCAAGGAGCTGGCGCGGCTCAGCGCGGCATATGGTGTGGTGGTGATAGAAGACAACCCGTACGGCGAGCTGCGGTTCGCGGGTGAGGCGCTGCCGTCTGTGAAGTCTTTCGATACGGACGGAAACGTGCTGATTACCGGCACGTTCTCAAAGATATTCTGCCCCGGTTACCGCATCGGCTGGATAGCGGGCGACAAGGACATCATCAAAAAGTATGTACTGGCTAAGCAGGGCACCGATCTGCAGTGCAACACGCTTGCGCAGATGCAGATAGCAAAATACTTGGAGCTGTATGATATCGATGCGCACATTCGCACCATCCGCAGTGTTTACAAAACGCGCCGCGATCTGATGGTGAAAATGATGGAAAACGAATTTCCCGAAGGGGTCACGTTCACACGGCCGCAGGGCGGCTTGTTTGCGTGGGTGGAGCTGCCGTCTCACGTGAACGCGCGCGACGTGCTGATAAAGAGCCTTGAAGAAAAAGTGGCGTTTGTGCCGGGCGGATCGTTCTTCCCGAACGGCGGCCATGAAAATACGATGCGCCTCAATTTCTCGAACATGCCTGAAGAGAGAATCGTGGAGGGCATGAAGCGGCTGGCAAAAGTGCTGCGCGCATTTATTTAGAGCAAATGTCCCTTATTCCTCATTTAATCACGGTTTACAAGAAAGGAAACAAGCCATGAAGAAGATCACATTTTACGATACGAAACCGTACGACAAGGTGTGGATGGACGCGCTTAAAGGCGAGTACGGCCTGCAGATTAAGTATTTCGACAGCAAGCTGAACGCCGACACGGTATCGTTGGCGCGTGGCAGCGACGCCGTCTGCGTGTTTGTGAACGACACCGTGGACGCAGAGGTGGTGGAGGCGCTTTATGATTACGGCATCCGCATTCTCGCACTGCGCTGCGCGGGCTTTAACAACGTTGATTTTAAGGCGGCGTTTGAGAAGCTGCATGTGGTGCGCGTGCCCGCGTATTCGCCTTATGCAGTGGCCGAGCACGCAATGGCGCTGCTGCTTGCCGTGAACCGCAAGGTGCATCGTGCCTACAACCGTACGCGTGATTTTAACTTCAACATCAATGGCCTCACGGGGTTTGATCTGCACGGTAAAACCGTCGGCGTGATCGGCACGGGCAAGATTGGCCGCGTGTTCATCGATATCTGCAAGGGCTTTGGCATGAACGTGATCGCATACGATCCGTTTCCCGCCAAGGATGCGGACTTTGAGTACGTTTCCTGCACGGAGCTGATGCAGCGTGCCGATGTGATTTCACTGCATTGTCCGCTCACGCCCGAGACGAAGCACATTATCAACGAGGATTCTCTCTCGGTCGCCAAGAAGGATGTGACCATCATCAATACATCGCGCGGCGGGCTGATTGATACGGCGGCGCTGCTGGCGGCGCTGAAGGACGGGCGCGTGCATGGCGCGGGGCTTGATGTGTACGAGGAGGAATCCGAGTTATTCTTCGAGGATTTTTCGAATACGATTGTGCAGGATGATATCCTCGCGCGCCTTGTGTCGCTGCCTAACGTGATACTCACGTCGCATCAGGCGTTTTTAACCAACGAGGCACTCGAGAAGATCGCACATGTGACGCTGGATAACCTAAAAAGATATTTTGATAACGGCGATTTGCCGAATGAGATCTGCTATCAATGCGCCAAACAGCCGGGCTGTGCGAAGGACCATGCGAAGCCCTGCTTCTAGATGCACATGATGGTTGACGTTTGTAAGCCGGTTTTGATGCGGTGTTAATATTTGAGGCCAAATAGGTAGCAGAGATCATAAGGAGACTAAAATTCGTTTACCAATCCAAGCAGAGAACTTTTTGATTCTTTGCTTTTTTTGTTTTAAAAGGTGTTGACAAAGAGGTAAAAAACGGTTATATTTTGATTGACTGATAAGTCAATCAAAGGAGATACAAATGAGTCCTCGTAATGAAGAGCAAAACGCGCTGATCAAGGATGAAAGGCGCGAGCAGATATTGTCGGCGGCGCTCAAGGTATTTGCGCGGCGCGGCTTCGCGGCCACGAAAATCAGCGACATCGTGGCGCAGGGCGGCATAAGCCACGGCCTTGTTTACCATTATTTCAAATCGAAAGAAGACATTTTTTATGAGCTGCTTCACAGGGCGCTTACCACCTCGGGTGAATCGTTGCTGATGGTGGAAGCCCTGCCGATAAACCCGCTGCAGAAAGTGTACGAGACGGCTAAATACATACTGACCGGCATTGACCAATGGGAAGACACCTCGTATTACTTTTTGATCGTGATTCACGCCGCTTTGATGGATGCGCGCGACAATGAGAAGGTGTTTGCGGATTCCGAGGTTGCCGTGGAATCGCTGATGAGAATATTGAAGCAGGGGCAGGAATTTAGCGAGGTCAGGGACGGTGACACGCGCGAGATGGCCATCCTGTTTTTTGCGGCGATACAGGGCGTGGCGTTTTACAAACTGAGTATGAAAAACTTCAAGCTGCCAGACCCGAATCTGCTTGTGGCCATGGTTAAAAAATAATTTGATTATATATTGGAGGGCATAAACGATGACGAAGGTGATCATTATCGGTGCGGGTATAGCGGGATTAACCTGCGGGGTTTACGCGCAAATGAACGGATTTGACACACACATCTATGAGATGAACAGCATTCCGGGCGGAGAGTGCACTGGCTGGGACAGGGGAGATTATCATTTTGACGGATGCATTCACTGGCTGATGGGCTCCAAGCCCGGCACATCGCTGCACGATATTTGGCGCACCACCGGCGCGCTCGATGACGATGTGAAGATCGTCAACCACGAGATTTTCGTGCGGTATGAAGAAGGAAAACGCGCCGTTAATCTGTATACGAATACCGACAAACTCGAAAAGCACCTGCTGGAGATTTCGCCGCAGGACAAAAAAGAGATCAAGCGGCTCTGCAAGGCGCTGCGCGCATTGAGCGCGTTTGGTATGCCAATTGACAAGCCGATGGACCAGATGACGATGGGAGACGGCCTTAAATTTGCCGCAGGCAACATCACCAAGTTGGGTCAGCTGAATTTCTTTAATAATATAAAGATGGATGATTATGTAAAGCTTTTCAAAGAGCCGCTGCTGCAGAATGCGCTGAGGAGCGCCATTCCCGGCGATTACAACGCTAATTCGCTGGTGATGTCGATGGCGGGCATGAATATCGGTGATTCGGGGTACCCCGTGGGCGGTTCCCGCGCGTTAGCGAAACGAATGGATCAACGTTATATCGAGCTTGGCGGGCAGGTGACATATAAGAGCCGCGTGGAGTCGATTATCATTGAAGACGGCAAGGCGAAGGGCATTCGCCTCACAAGCGGCGACGCAGTGTTTGGCGATATGGTCATTTCGTGCGCGGACGCCTATGCCACGCTCTATAAAATGCTCAACAACAAATATACACCGGAGCTTTACCGCAATCTGTTTGAGAACCCGAAGAAGCATTATACGCCGACCTGCTCGCTTGTGTTTTTGGGGCTTGGCTGCGACATCAAGGAAAACTGGCGCAGCGTCAATATCCGCAGGGAGCAGCCCGTCAGCATCGGCGGACAAACGATGCCCGAAATATCGTTGATGAACTATTCTTTTGATGAGACGCTGGCGCCCAAGGGAAAGACGGTTCTTGCTGTGTACTACTCAGCGGATTATGATTACTGGAAAGACGTTCATCAGGATAAAGAAAAATATAAGCAGGAGAAGGAACGCTTAAAGCAGGACGCGATCGATACAATACTGAAGCGGTACCCGCAGGCGCAGGGAAAGATTGAGGTGACCGATGTGGTGACACCGATGACGTATGTGCGTTACTGCGACGCGTGGCGCGGCGCGTGGATGAGCTGGGGCGATGGTGGCAAAGACATTCCGCGTTACTTCCCCGGCAAGCTGGAGGGCCTTGAGAATTTCCTGCTCGCAGGCATGTGGACGCTGCCGCCGGGCGGGCTGCCGGGTGCGGCCACGTCGGGCCGGTATGCGGCGCACCGCATCACTCAGGCGCAGGGGCGCGAATTTAAAACAAAATGAGGCTAAACAAAGGGGAGCGGTGTAATGCCGCTCCGGATTGTCGATAAACCCTATTCAGTCATACCGAGCTTGTTTTCTCTTGTTGTCATACCGAGCGGAGTGAAACGTAGTCGAAGTATCCCATGGGTTTTCTCCTTGGTCATGGGATGCTAATCCACTTCGTAGTCGACAAGCTCAGTATGACAACTTCGTTGCCTCTCAAAAATGACATAAGTAACTTTCTTGACAGACTGACCTTCTCCTCAAAGGAGAAGGCTTTTATCTCCCCATTAAGGTGCATTGATGCATAATAAAGCCCCGCTTGTGAACGGGGCATGGCAGATATCAGTTGTATTTCAAATCAGTACTGATCCCGATGCACCTTATGCGAATGAAACGTTGTATGCGGCTGCGAAACGCAATCCGGATACCCGAGCGACACCACGGAAAACGGAATGATGTCATCCGGTATACCATAAATCTCGCGCACTTTTTGCATTCTGTTTTCGTGCGGGTACAGCCCCAAGTAAACGCCGCCGAGCCCTTGCGCATGCGCCGCCAGCAAAATACATGTGGTGCTGTTGGCGCAGTCCTGAATGAAAAACTCATCGGGTTTGGCTTTGTAGCCGTTCACGCGCGATAAAACGAGTATGCCGAGCGGCGCTTTTTTCAGCATGCTCCAGTGTGAATCGATATGCGACACCGCTTCCTTTTTTTCGGCATCCTGCATCACGAGAAACTCCCAAGGCTGTGAATTCATCGCAGACGGCGCATACATGCCCGCTTTTAATAAATTGTGAATCACCTCTTCGCTGACCGGTTTATCCTGATACACACGGCAGCTGCGTCTTTCCAGTATGGCGGTTAAAGCATCCATTTGCAGTTCTCCTTCTCATCGTTGTTATATGAAAAAGCTGCGTCAGTGCAGCGGTCATTTTAAATAGTAGTCGTAGATAATGCGTTCAAACATGCGTGTGGGCAGTATTTTTTTTAGTGTAACAATGAGCTTTTGGTCAAATTTACCCACTCTATAACGCAGCGAGAGCTTTTTCTTTTGAAGCACTTTATATATCAGCCGGCCCACATCGGCCGGGTCGCTGCCCGTTTCCTCATCGTGGGCTATCTTTTCGGTGACCTTTTTGTATTCCTGATAATACGGCGAGTTTTCATCCATAGCCCGCTTGGCGTGCTTGCGGCTGGCTTTGGCGCCGTTGCGGTGATCGGTCGGCTCGATGAGGGTAACCTGTATGCCCCATTTCTTCACCTCAAGGCTCAAGGCTTCCGTGAAGCCCTCTATCGCATGCTTGGAGGCCACGTAGGCGCTGGTAAAAGGCGTGGCCAGCAGACCGTTGATGGAACTGAAGTTGATAATACGGCCGCTTTGCTGTTTTCTCATGACTGGCAGCACAGCCTGGCATGACCGGATGACACCCAAATAATTGATATTCATGATGTTATGATATTCGCCAACGGAGAGGTCTTCCGCCGCCCCGAGGCATATCTGAGCCGCGCAGTTAATCAGTACATCGATTTTCCCTTCGGCCGCAAGTATGACCGCAACGGCAGATTGAAGCGTTTCCTCGTTGGTGACATCAACATAAAGCTTTCGGTAACCGGATCCGTCAGCAAAAGTGCTTTCGCCCTCCTGGCCCTTGAAAGAACGGGCACCAGAATAAACCGTCATGCCGCCGCAGGCCAAACGTGCGGCAACTGACAACCCAATACCGCTGGAACCGCCTACGATAAAAACAACCTTTTTCTTCTGCATACTGATCCCTTTCGAAACAAATCGATGTAAAAACAGGCCGCCTCGGCGTGCGACAAGCATGGATTCATTTTATACAAGTTCGCTTATAAATTCAATATGGATGTCAGCTAAACATCGGCAGCAGGCTCATCACAAAAAGCCCGGCGCAGCAGGCGAAAGCGAGCAGCATGCCGGGGTTTAAATAAACCGCCGCTTTTCCTTTGGGAAGAGCAAATAGACCGCGAACCATCTTCGTGCGTTTAACATTTACGAAAAACAACACGAGACCGGCCACAAACAGACAAAGCACGAACACACCGTAGAGTGCCGTGACGACCACAGGGGAATCAATAATCAGCAAAGAAATGACGCTGCCGAAGAAGTTGATGACCATGTGCAGAATGATTGTATAAATCACCTTGCCGGTTTTGACGAATATAAACCCAAACGCAATACCCAGCCCGAACGCATAAAAGAATTGCGAGAAATTCCCGTGAAAAAGCCCGAAAAGCAGGCCGCTGATGACAATGGCGGGTTTTTCTCCAAACGGCAGCAATCTCGGAATCAAGAGTTTACGGAAAAACAACTCTTCGGCAACAGGTGCAAGAATCACGATAAACACCAGGTTTGCCCAAACGCCTGATCCGGATATCAGATTCAGCAGATCCTGGGACGTTGGCTGACCCGAAATGGCTTGAAAAATCAGATTGATACCGGCTCCCACCCAGTTGCCCGCATACATGATGGCGAAACACACCATAATGACGATGATAAAGCGCCCCGCGCTGAGTTTCTTTTTTATGAGGGGCATAGACGGCATATCCCACACAAGCAGTGCGGAGACTGGCATGGCTATCAAATAAATGGGCAGCACCAACACTGCATACATAAGCCACGGATTCTGCAGATACCGCCCAAAGAGCCATTGCAGCAGAAACTGCAGCCCTGTTGTGACGGCAATATTCAAGGCCGCGGCAAAACCGATTCGTGAATAGGCGCTTCTTCCGTTCATTAGGTAAAGTTGCTCCATAGTATGCTCCCCTTATATGATAAAAAACGGATGATTCACCCGTTACCGAAACATCTTTGGATAGTTTAAGCGATGCCCGACATGACAGCTTTTATTCTATACAAAACCCATGCAAAACACAACACGAAAAACCAATTGGCGCTTAAATTACCATGGCAGAGCCTTGAAAGCCAGCATAAAAGCACGGGACACATTGATGATAAGTGTATTCCTGTTGACTGTGAGTAAAAGCCGATTTTAGGGCACTTTCTCTCCGCCAGGCACCTATCGGTGACAGCCCCTAATCCATCCTGTTGGGAGTGACGGGGCACGACAAGTCTTTGTTACGCAAAAAGCGGAGGGTTGCCCTCCGCTTTATCATGTCGTAAACGTTATATTTTCTGCACACTCAGCGTGGCCGGCTCACCGTTGATATCCCAGTCCTTCGTGTAGCCCGTATGCGCGGCGGTAATTTCATCGGCCATCACTTCGGCCTTAATCTCCTCCGCATTACGCGCAATTACATTGTTAAGCCTTTCGCTGCCGGTGACCGCAAAGCGAATATGATCCATCACCTCAAAGCCCGCTTCCTTGCGCATGGTTTGAATCTTGCTGATCAGCTCGCGTACAAACCCTTCCTCAATCAGCGCTTCGGTCAGCGTTGTGTCGAGAATCACACTCAACGCCCCTTGGGTTTCCACCACGAAGCCGTCCTTGTGAACCGGCTCAATCAGCAGATCTTCTTCAACCAGCGATACCGTCTGCCCATCCGCTTCAAACGAATAGGTTTCACCCGAGCGCACCGTGTTGACGATGGCCACCGTATCGGCCTCAGTCAGATGCGTTTTGATTGCGCCGAGCAGCTTGCCGTAGCGCGGCCCGAGCGTTTTGAGCTGCGGCTTTAAGTTATACGATATAAACGCCGTTACATCCGCGCCGAGGTGCACTTTTTTCACGTTCAGCTCGCCTTCCACCAGCTCGGTGTACATAGCGCCGAGCGTATCGACGCCCGCAACATACATGTTCGCAATCGGCTGACGGTTTTTGATCACCGCCGTGTTGCGCGCGCTGCGCCCCAGCACCACGATGTTCAGTACGGCATCCATGCTCTTTTCGAGCTCTTTATCAATCATGCCCTGATCGGCAGTGGGGTAGGTGCAAAGGTGCACGCTCTCGGGCGCGGCTTTGTCCACGCTGCGCACGATGTTCTGATACATCGTTTCCGTCATGAACGGAATGAACGGCGCGGCGAGGCGGCACAGCGTTTCCAGCACGGTGTAAAGCGTTAGAAACGCGTCGGATTTGTCCTGCTCCATGCCGGGGGCCCAGAAACGGCCGCGGCAGCGGCGCACATACCAGTTGGAAAGCTCGTCCACAAACTTGTCCATTTCGCGCGCGGGTTCGGTCAGTCGGTACTCGTCAAGGTGCTTACTGACTGTTTGAATCAGTGTGTGCAGCCGAGAGAGAATCCATTTATCCATCACGTTATCAAGCTTAAGCGTGTGCTTTGTCGGGTCGAAGTCGTCGATATCAGCATAAAGCACGTAGAATGCATATGTGTTCCACAGCGTGCCCATAAACTTGCGTTGTGCCTCCGAAACCGCGTCCGCATAAAAGCGGCTTGGCAGCCAAGGCATGCTGCCCGCGTAGAAATACCAGCGCACCGCGTCGGCACCCTGATTATCAAGCACGGTCCACGGGTCTACCACGTTGCCCTTGTGCTTGCTCATTTTCTGGCCATCCTTATCCTGAACGTGCCCAAGCACGATGCAGTTTTCAAACGGGTTTTTCTCAAACACGAGCGTGCCGATGGCAAGCAGTGTATAGAACCAGCCGCGCGTTTGATCAACCGCTTCGCTGATGAAGTCGGCCGGGAAGCGCTTCTCGAATTCTTCCTTGTTTTCAAACGGGTAATGCCACTGGGCAAACGGCATCGAACCGGAATCGTACCAGCAGTCAATCACCTCGGAGACGCGTTTCATCACGCCCCCGCACTGCTCGCATTTAATCGTGACCGCGTCGATGAACGGCTTGTGCAGTTCAAGCTCTTCGGGCACGTTCTGCCCCTTTTCTTTGAGCTCCGCGATCGAGCCGATCACGGTATGGTGCCCGCACTTGCATTGCCAAACGGGCAGCGGTGTGCCCCAGTAGCGTTCGCGCGAAAGCCCCCAGTCAATCACGTTTTCGAGGAAGTTGCCCATGCGGCCTTCCTTGATGTTGTCGGGCAGCCAGTTGACCGCACGGTTGTTTTGCATCAGAAGGTCTTTCACGGCGGTCATCTTGATGAACCATGTGCTGCGTGCGTAATACAGCAGCGGCGTATCGCAGCGCCAGCAGAACGGGTAGCTGTGCGCATACGCTTTGGCATACAGCAGCAGCCCGCGGTCCTTTAAGTCCGCAACGATCTTCGGGTCGCCGTCTTTCACAAACACGCCTGCCCACGGCGTTTCCGCCTTGAACCGGCCCTGCTCATTCACCATCTGCACAAAAGGCAGGTCGTATTTGCGGCCCACGCGCGCGTCGTCCTCGCCAAAGGCGGGGGCGGTGTGCACAATGCCTGAGCCGTCCGTCAGCGTCACGTAGTCGTCGACGGTTAAGAACCATGCTTTTTTGTCTGCCGCGCCGAAATCGTACAGCGGTTCGTATTCCTTATATTCAAGGTCTTTGCCTTGGTATTGCTCAATCGCCTGTTTGGCTTCGCCGAGCACCGTCTCCACCAGCGCCGCCGCCATGATCAGGTATTCGCCTTCGTGCTGTACCTTCACATACGTTTCGCGCGGGTTCACGCACAGCGCCACGTTAGACGGCAGCGTCCACGGCGTCGTCGTCCAGGCGAGAAAATACGTATTGTCCTCGTCCTTGGCCTTGAACTTGACGAATACCGATTCTTCTTCAACGTCCTTATAGCCTTGCGCCACCTCGTGAGACGACAGCGCCGTTCCGCAGCGCGGGCAGTAAGGCACCACCTTGTGGCCCTTGTACAGCAGGCCTTTATCGGCCACCTGCTTGAGTGACCACCAGACGGATTCGATATAGTTGTTGTCATAAGTGATGTACGGATGCTCCATGTCGGCCCAGAAGCCCACGCGTTCACTCATGCGTTCCCAATCGCCCTTGTATTTCCAGACGCTCTTTTTGCACTCCGCGATAAACGGCTCCACGCCATACTCTTCGATTTGCTCCTTGCCGTCAAGCCCCAACAGCTTTTCCACCTCAAGCTCCACCGGCAGGCCGTGCGTGTCCCAGCCAGCCTTGCGCAGCACATCGTAGCCCTGCATGGTGCGGTAACGCGGAATCAGGTCTTTAATGCAGCGCGTTAAAATATGGCCGATGTGCGGCTTGCCGTTGGCTGTCGGCGGGCCGTCGTAAAACGTGTAGGCCTTGGCGCCTGCGTTTTTTTCGACGGTTTTTTTGAATATCTCATTTTGTTCCCAGAACTTTAAAACGTCGATTTCTCTGTCTTTAAAGTTGAGATTCTTGTCTACCTGTTTGTACAGCATACTTGTCTCCTCTTAAAGTTTCGCCTTTTTCGCTTTAACATAAAAAACGCCTTGCCCATGGGGCAAAAGACGCAATCTTCTACGGTACCACCCAAATGAGACTCAAAGAGACTCTCTGTTGTGCGCGGTAACGGGCGCAAAACCGTTTCTGCTTATTCAAAGCTTCGGCAGAAAAGCGTAGCGGGTGATGACGCAGCTGCCGCATTGGCCGGGGCTTTCACCGTTTCCCCGTCGCTAGCCGCCAATGGTGTGGCATCGGCCGTGTCCCGCATCATGGCATTTTCATAATACCCAATCACAGTATTCCTTATTATAAAGGCAACGAAAAGATTTGTAAAGAATGCGATTAAGCCTATTCATCGTCCTTGTCCGTGGGCTTAGCTGGGCTGGTTTTAATGATGAACTGCTTAATATCATCAAAAAGACGTGTCGGGACATTCGACGACATTTCTGTTATAATACAACGTATCAATGACAAGGAAACCATTATGACGGAATTGCTTTTTATACTTCTCAACGTATCTCTGCCCATACTGCTGCTTATCGCATCCGGCTATATTTTTCAAAAGATATTCAAGACGGACGTACGCTCATTCACCAAGCTTTTGATTTACGTGTTGACCCCGGTCGTGATATTCGTAAAAATACTGGATGTTGAATTCACGGGAGAGCTGTTTTTGCTCGTGGGCGTTTTTGCGCTGCTGATGCAGGCAGCCATGTATCTCATCAGCATTGTTTACTGCCGGTTGCTGCGCTACACGAAGAGCAAAACAAACGCGGCGATTAACGCGCTGATACTTTTTAATACGGGAAACTACGGAATACCATTGATTGATCTTGCTTTTAGAGGCAGCCCGCTTGCAGCCACGTCACAGATATTCATTATTATCATGCAGAATATCACCACGAACACGCTGGGGGTTTATCTCGCGGGTTCGGGCAGCGGCAATGCGAAAAATGCGCTGAAAAGCATCGTTAAAATGCCTGTGATATACATCATGATTGCCGGCGTGATTGTCAATTTGCTGCATGTTCAGATACCCAAAACAATCATGATACCGCTTGATTACATGGCCGACGGTTTTTTCGCTATGGCGCTTATCGGCATAGGTATCCAGCTCGCGGAGGTGCCTTTTGAGAAAGGCGGTTTTAAAAAAGTGCTGGGCATCAGCCTGCTGAAGCTGATATCGGCACCCGTTCTCGGGTTTTTGTTTGTGCTGCTGCTCGGCATTAAAGGAATGCTGGCGCAGGCGCTGATTATCGGGATTTCCACGCCGACCGCTATCAATTCGGCGCTGCTCGCCAGAGAGTTTAACAACGAGCCGGCGTTTGCGGCACAGATTGTGGTGGTGACCACCGTTTTTTGTACGCTCACACTGCCGCCGATCATCTATCTGGCGGGGCAGTATTTCGTTTAAACAGATGCGGTACATCACATTAATGAATAGAGGTCTGCCATAATGGCTCAAGCGAGGTATTATAAGGCGCAAGGCTATGAAATCATTGAGTACACCAACAAGCCCTTTCATTACACTGAGCATAATCATGTTTCGGTTTTTACTCTGGGGTTGGTCTTAGATGGGCTTGTTACGCTCAAAATTGATAATACCAGTATCGACTATTTACATGACAGCTTTTTTATCATACCGCCGCTTAAAACGCATGAGCTGATACTGCCCGAGACGTACACATTGCTGACGATTTGTTTTGATTACGATTTTGCGGTAACCCACACATCCTCTCAAATTCGCTGTATGTTAAACCGTAGCTCAAAACGGCTGGCTCAAGCAAATGGTTCACTGCTGCAAGAAGCGCTGGACGCACTGTGTGAAGTTGTAACCGCTGCCGAAGCACCAACAGCTTTATCCGGCAGTGCAAAAACACTGCATATGAGCCCGGAAGCCCCGCTGAGCATTGGCAAAATAGCGAAGGCCGATCACTTAAGCAAGTTTCATTTTATCAGAAAATTCAAACGTTTTTCAGGCTTAACTCCGCATCGGTTTGTGCTGCAAAGCAGGGTAAGAAAAGCCCAGCAGCTTATTGAAAATGGCATGCTGCTTGCGGACGTTGCTTTGACAGCCGGATTTTTTGACCAAAGTCACTTTACCAAGTGTTTCAAAAAAGCTGTGGGCCTCACGCCTTTAGAATATAAACAGGCCTGCCGCACTGTCATCAGCAAAGAGCGGGAATAAATTTAGCAAACAGACAAAGGCCATTCTCACCGGCTTGCACCTCATGCTGTTGGCCTGAGAGTATAATGGATATCACGCCTTTTTCATAAACCAACTCTTTTTCGTTTTGAATACATAGACCGTCACCGTCAATAACCTCATGGGTTTCCAGCTGTGTGTCGTGAACGTGTCTCCCGATTGTTTTGAAGGGAGCAACGCGTACGAGGTGATAGCTGAACACGCCGCCTGTACGCTGGGCAGTTACAATGTGTTTTAATTCCACGCCTTCGAAAGCGGGGTGTTTTGTCCACGGCACCGAGGCAAAGTTGATTTGTTCGTGGCTCAAAGAAAGTTTTCCGAATTCAAAGCTTTTAAAAAG
Source organism: Bacillota bacterium (assembly GCA_023412005.1). Lineage (GTDB taxonomy): Bacteria > Bacillota > Clostridia > Christensenellales > SZUA-584 > SZUA-584. The sequence continues at coordinate 105,843 of JAEYOE010000003.1, read as the reverse complement.
ATCCATGTTTATATATCCTCCTTCATATTGTCGGTATTGTATTAAAAGAGAAGATGAGAAATATAGTAAATAATTGCGCTCTTTAGGTTGCTCGATGCTTATCTTGGCACTACATTATCGGCCGAACGCAGTATATAGTGGTGCATGCATAAGCAGCAGTGGATTATATTGCATGATATCATTGTTGTTGACATTATCAGACGACTTCAATATAATATATCCGTCTTGCTATAGAGATTTGGCCTTAATCGGCTCATAATATGAAGGAGAGATTTAATTCCCATGAAAATGACTTTACAGCCCAAGAAGAGGCAGCGCAAAAAGGAACACGGATTCAGAAAAAGAATGCTGACAAAGGCCGGAAGAAACGTTTTGAAGCGCAGACGCGCGAAGGGCAGAAAAGAACTGACCGCATAATTGCCGGATGCCGAGCATGTTTCGGCAATTTTTTTCGGTACAAAAGATATAGCTGCACGAATGGAAGGTACAGTTGAGGCGTGAATATTCGCTAAGGCGCAACAAAGAATTCAGATATGTTTACAGAAGGGGCAAGTCCGTTTCTGATAAGGCCATGGTGCTCGTGTATGTGCCCACCAAAACGCCGCATCTGAAAATCGGTTTTTCCGTTTCCAAAAAGCTTGGAAACAGTGTGGTGAGAAACCGGATTAAGCGCAGGATGAAAGAGGCTTTTTTCTCGGTGCTTGACAATGTCAATCCGAGCTGTCTGCTCATTTTTACGCCGCGAATAGAAATTCGGGATATGACGTATCAGGAAATACTTTTTTCAATGTGCAAGCTGCTCAAAAGAGCGGGGCAATTTAAAGAATGAAACGCGTATTACTTGGTATAATATGGTTTTATAAAGCTGCCATATCGCCATACACGCGGCGGTCTTGCCGATTTACACCCACTTGCTCAGATTACGCAGTGGAAGCGATTAAAAAGCATGGGGCACTCAAAGGTTTGGGGCTTAGCATATGGCGCGTACTGCGGTGCAATCCATTTGGAAAGGGCGGATACGACCCCGTTCCTTAAGCGTTTTAAATGATAATGGAGGACCTATCGATTGGATTTTTTAAATAATAACTTTATCTCCGACTTTTTTGTGCTGGTGCTCAAATGGGTTTACAGCATGGTGCAGGAGTATTCTGTCGCCATTATTATTGTTACAATATTGGTCAGGCTGCTCATTTTACCGCTTGATTTAAGGCAGAAAAAAAGCGCGCGTAAAATGGCTCAGATTCAGCCGATGATCGATTCGATGAAGAAGCGCTATGCCAACAATCCGCAGCAGCTGCAAAAAAAACAACAAGAGCTCTTTAAAAAGGAAGGTGTCAGGCCGCTTGCCGGATGCTTGCCGATGCTGATTACAATGCCGATTTTCTTCGCGTTTTTCGGCGCGATGCGCGTGCTGGCTGCGGAACAGACGGTTGCCCTGATGCTGAATGCACAGCATTTGGGTGAGGCGGCATATAATTTGCCGAGCTGGTTGTGGGTACATAACTTCTGGCAGCCGGATTCGATGCTTGAGCCGGTTTTGCCGACAGCGGCCAGCTTCGTTAATTTCGTACAAACCAACGTAACCATCACACCGCAGTCATTGCATATGATGGCGCATTCGGGTCTGCTGAATTTTGACTTGGTTAACGGTCTGCAGGCCGGAACGGATTACAACGCTTTAACTACGACTATTCTACAGAATAATCATCTGGCTGATGCAAACGGCCCGCTTTATACGAACGGCTGGTTTATACTGCCGCTGCTTGCGGGTGTGTCTTTGTTTGTTCAGCAAAAGCTTACGATGGGGCAAACGCCTCAGGCGGGCAACAGCAAATTCATGCTGTGGTTCTTCCCGCTGTTTTCGGTATGGATTTGTGCAACCGCCAATACCGCGTTCTCAATCTACTGGCTGTTCGCCAACCTCTATGCGCTGGTTCAGTCTCTGATTGTTAACTGGTATTACAAGCGGCGCGATGAAAAGCAAAAGCCTGTTATCACTCAGGAGGCAACTTGATGGACATGATAGAAAGCAAGGGCAAAACGGTTGATGAAGCCGTATTCAGCGGTCTCATCAAAATGGATTTGTCCATAGACGAAGTCAACATAGAAATACTCGATGGGGGCGGCAGCCTATTTAAAAGCGCCAAGGTACGGCTTACTAAAAAGACGGAAGATGATATCAAAGCGGCGATAAACAGGCAGCACGAGGAAGTTAAAGAACAGAGAAACGTAGAGCATTCCCGTCCTCGCGAGCAATATGAGCGAAAAGACAACGGGCCGCGCCGCGACCGCAGCGAAGGCTCCTACTCTAGAGACAGACGCGATAGCAGCCCGCGCCGCGACAACGGCCCGCGCCGTGACAACGGCTCACGCCGTGACCGCAGCGACTATCAGAGAAGAGAGCGTCATGAAGACTATGCGGCAGACCCGAATTTTGTGCCGCAGGAGCCCGAAAACGAAGCTGAAAAGTTTCTGCTTGGTGTGTTCGCCAAGATGGGCATCAACGTGCGCTTGAAATCGTCTTTAGAAGACGGCATGATGAAAATTGATATGTCCGGCCGCGGCATGGGCATGCTGATCGGACGCCGCGGCGAAACGCTGGATGCGCTGCAGTATTTAACAAGCCTTGTGCTTAACAACGGTAAAGAGGATTACACAAAAGTGATGCTCGACACCGAGGACTACCGCAAGAAGCGTGAAGACACGCTGAGGCGGCTGGCGGCAAGGCTGGCGGACAGAGTACAGAAAACGGGCAAGCGCGTGGTGCTGGAGCCGATGAACCCGTATGAAAGACGCATATTGCATTCAACCTTGCAGGATTACGATAACGTTTTTACCTACAGCGAGGGAGAAGACCCGTTCAGAAGCGTGGTTGTGGCGCTGAAGGGATCGGAAGACGAGAAGCAGGCGCAAGGCGAATAAGTAACGATAAGGAGCGGAAACGCTCCTTTTTTGTATGCAGCTTATGAGGCGGTAAGCCATATCGGGTTGCCACTTTAAGCTGTGTGTTGGCAACAGTTATGATCATCAATGAAAGAGTATAACGAGAACCTATCTATCGGTATCATGCTAAACCCTGAATATGTCATGTTGTCCACTGCGCAGCGGACTGTATAACTGAACTTGTTGCTTTTCAAAGCAATGAGATGGAACGCGAAAGTGATATGTACCTCATCAACCGCCAGTCGGCAATAGCTAACAAAACAGCGGTCATTAACAAAACAGTCTATAGGATTCTATATGTCAATGATTCAATCAGCAGCAAATATGCACTAACGAGAAAGGTGCTCATGTGAATGCGGCAGGAAAACTGTGCATAACTATCGAAGATAAGATAAATAATGGTTTCTTAAGGAGTCAGGCATTGAAGAAGGCACTCATAATCGGCGCGAGCAGCGGAATAGGCGCGGCGCTTGCGAAAGTTCTGGCGGAAGACTGCGACGTGATTGGACTGGCTTCCAGAAGGACAGAGTTACTGGAGGCGCTGGCTGCCGAAATCGGAAAAGAAACGCATATCGCGGGCATGGATGTTTCAAGGCCTGAGGAAGCACGCGATCATCTTGACCGACTGATTGCAGACATGGGCGGGGTGGACTTGGCTGTCATCTGCGCCGGTACAGGTTTTCTTAATCACGAGCTCAAGTGGGAGCTTGAACGGCAGACCATCGATGTCAATGTTTACGGATTTACATGCCTTGCTGATACGCTGATGAATCAATTTATTGCGCAGGGGTCAGGCCATCTGGTGGGTATATCGTCCGTCGCCGCGCTGCGCGGCAGTGGTGTGTGCCCCGCGTATAACGCGAGCAAGGCGTATGTATCCAACTATCTGGAAGGACTTCGTATGAAAGCGAGGCAGTCAGGCAAAGAGATCATCGTAACGGACATTAAACCGGGGTTTGTGGATACACCGATGGCGCAGGGCGATGGGCTTTTTTGGGTAGCCTCGCCGTACGAGGCAGCGAAGCAAATCGGCCGGTTGATCAGGCGGCGCAAGGTGCATGGGTACGTGACGAGGCGGTGGCGCATTATCGCCGTTATTCTAAAGCTGATGCCGCGCCGGCTGTATGCGCGGCTGTCAATGTGAGAGATGCCACCATTCACACATCAAGCCATCGGTTGGCTTGACTCTGCTTAGCAAAGCAATATCGTCAGCATCAGCCGAATGGGTGAGAGCAAAAGGCTGTCGTTTTTCCCCTTCCTGCCGTCAACATCGGCATGGCTCTATAGCCCATTGCGTAACGCAAGCTCCAATATCAGTGGAATGGAAAGCAGATGTTGCAATATTTTATGTAAGCATAGCAGAATAGCTTAAATACTTTTCTTAACCACTTCGTCAATCATCGCTTCGCTGATCGCCAAGCGATAGAACGGATGATGGAGCGAATTTCTTAGGCAATAAAAAAACACTATCTGCCCGCCAGAATGTCCTGAAAGTCGCGATAATTCTGCTTGAGCAGCGTCGGCGTATCCAGCCCATAAGGGCACTGCGCGGCGCACTGCCCGCATTCCGTGCAGTCTTCAATTCTTTTCATCATCGCCTGCCCGTCTTTCGAGAGGATCATCTGCGTGGGCGCGCGCCGGAGCAGCAGCGATGCTCTCGCGCATAAATGGATCACGATACCTTGAGGACACGGCATACAGTACCCGCAGCCACGGCAGAAGTTGCCCTGCAGCTCGGCGCGGTCCTTCTCGATGTAAGCTGTCAATTCATCCGTTAGCACCGGCGGCTGTGGGATATACGATAAGAACTCATCCAGTTCGCGCTCGCGTTGAATGCCCCAAATGGGAATCACATTTTCAAAGCGCATCAGCCACGCACAGGCGGCAGCGGAATGAGTGATCAGCCCGCCGGACAGCGCTTTCATCGCGATAAAACCGACCTGCCTTTCTTTGCATCGCTGCACCAGCGCAATTTCCTGCTCGGTGGAGAGATAACTGAGCGGAAACTGCAGCGTATCATAAAGGTCGGATTCCGCAGCTTCCTTGGCCACATCCACTCGGTGGTTGGTCAGGCCGATAAAGCGAATCTTCCCTTGCTGCCTGGCTTCAAGCAGGGCTTCATATAACCCGCTGTCATCGCCGGGCCTTGGGCAAGAATCCGGGTTATGCAGCTGATAGATATCGATGTAATCGGTGTTCAGCGTTTTCAGGCTTGTGTTTATGTCGTGCCAAAACGCTTCGGTGGTTTTGGCCATGGTTTTGGTGGCAATTATCACTTCATGCCGCATACCGGCAAATGCAGCTGCCAGCTTTTCTTCGCTGTCGGTGTAGGCGCGGGCCGTGTCAAAAAACGTCATGCCGCCGTCGTATGCTTTTTTTAGCAGAAACGTCGCGTCTTTCATCGGTATTCTTTGAATCGGCAGCGCGCCGAAGCCGTTCTGTTCCGCGCGCAGCGCGGTTTTTCCGATCGTGATTAGCCCCATGGCGTGTTCCTTTCAAAGTGTATAAAGAAGCCTATAAAAAACGGGAGGTGTATTCCCTCCCGTCGGTTAATCAATTTAGAGTGTTTCCATAAACTCCATGTACTGCGCGAATGCGATGCCCGGCTCTTCGAGCGACAGATCCCAGCGCTTGACCCATTCGAGCGAATAGTATCCTTCAAAACCCGCTTTTTCAAGAAGTTTGATCGTTTTTGCGACAGGCAGATCGCCTTCTCCCACCATCTTGTAGCGAATGCTTTTGCCTTCCATCACCGAATCTTTGATATGCACATGCTTGATGAACGGCCCTAAGTTGTCGATTGTATAAGCAGGCTCTTCGCCGAAGAAACGGTATGGATGATTGATGTCAAAAAGTATGCCCACATTCGGATGGCCAAACGATTTAAGCATGGCTCCCAAGGATTTGGTCTTCGCAAAGAATCCGTTGGTTTCCACAAGCGGCATCACGTTTTTGCTTTTTCCGTAGGATGCAATTTCTTCTAAGTTGGAGGTGATCTCTTTGAGGCTCACATCGGCAGACGGCGCGGGGGATAAATCGCCGAGAACGCGGATATACGGTGTGCCGAGCACACTTGCGGTATCAATGTAGGCTTTGGCTTTTTCAATATCGGCTTCTTCATTCAGGTTGCACGCGGATGTGAGGCACGGTATCTCAAGCGATAAGCGCGAAAGCGTCTTTTTTGTGTCTTCAATGTGGCTGGCTGAAAACGGCTCCATGGAGGGCGCGAAAAGCTCGTTTTGTATTCCTCTGATTTCGATGCCGTTGTAACCAAGATCGGAAGCAACGGATACAATTTCTGAAAACGACCATTCGGGGCATCCGAGAGTGGAAAAGCTGATCTTCATGCAGTACGGCCTCCTTAAAATAACAGCAATGCTATAGACACAGGTGTATTATAGCGTATTCGGGCGAAAAAGGAAATGATAAACTTTTTTTATACGTTCATCACTTTTTTAAACTCGCCGAGCGTTTTGCGGAAAACGTCCATCGCTGCCTGAACCGGCGCGCCGCCCTCGAAATCGACACCCGCCTTTTTGAGCAGCGCGAGCGGAAAATCGCTGCCGCCGCTCTTCAAAAACTCAAGGTACGCCTCGCGCACGCCGGGCCGTTCTTCGAAAATACCCGTTGCGATCATGACGGCTGAGCTGAAGCCTGTGGCGTATTTATACACGTAAAACGCGTTGTAGAAATGCGGTATACGCGCCCATTCAATGGCGATGGTGTCGCATGTTTGAATGCCCTCGCCATAATATAGCTTATTCAGCTCCGCGTATTTTTGAGACAGCGCTTCGCCCGTGAGCGGCTCGCCCGATTCGCACATCGCATGAGAAATGCGCTCGAACTCTGCAAACATTGTTTGCCGAAGCACGGTGGTGCGGAATTGATCGAGATAATGATTGAGCACGTATTTCTTCAGCGCGTCGTCGCCTGATTTTAGTAAATGCAGCGTTAACAGCACTTCGTTCACCGTGGACGCGACCTCAGCGACAAAAATGGTGTAAGACGCGAGCGCAAACGGCTGGTTCTCATCGGAATAATACGAATGCAGCGCGTGCCCCAGTTCATGCGCAATGGTATACACGCTGTCTAAGTCGCTGCGGTGGTTGAGCAGCACATACGGGTGTGTGCCGTAGGCCCCCCACGAATAAGCGCCGCTCGTTTTGCCTTCGTTTTCGTAAACGTCAATCCAGTTTTCGTGGTAGGCGCGCTTTAGCAGCGCGATATAATCGTTGCCCATCGGTGCGAGCGCCTCCAAAACCATGTCCATCGCATCTTCGTAGCTGTATTTTTTGCCCGTGTCCGGAATCAGCGGCACATACACGTCGTACATCGCCATCTCATCAAGGCCGAGAATTCTGCGGCGCGTGTCGATATAATCGTACATGATATCAAGGTTGTCGTGTATGGCGCCGATCAAGCCGTCGTAGAGCGAAACGGGCACGTTGTCTCCGAAAAGCGCTTTGCTCAGTGCGCTTTCGTATTGGCGCACGCGCGCGTAATACACGTCTTTCTTAACGCTGGTGGCGTAAGTGGTGGCGATGGTGTTGATCATACCTTTGAAAGCGCTGTAATATGTTTCAAAAGCTTCTTTTCTGACGTTGCGGTTTCGGTGCTGCATCAGCTCAATAAACTTGGCATGCGTGATCTGTACAGGCCCTTCGGGCGTGGTCACAGTCCCGAATTTTAAATCGACATTGTCGAGCATTGTGAATATGTCGCGGATACCCGAGGCAAAATCACTGCTCATCGAAAGCAGCTTTTCCTCGCCTTCGCTGAGCACATGCTGTTTTTGGCGCATCACGTCGCGAATCATAAACGCGTAAGGTGCGAGTGATGGCTCCTCCTTTAAGTAGCCCTCCAGTGTCTCTTCGCTTTGGGCCAGCAAGGCGGGGGCCACGAACGACGCTTCACCCGATACCGCGACATACAGCGACATCGCACGGTCAGTCATGGCTTGATAAAGCGTTGCGGCGTTGTCTTCATCGCGGTGCATTTTGGCGTAAACGTATAGCCGCTCGCACATCAGTGACAGCTCATCGATACGCTGGAGCGCTGTTGACAGATTTTTTGCGCTGTCCGCAAAGCCCTGTTTTAAATCCTTCACGGTGGGCAGCAGGCCCTGAAGCTTCGCAAAATCTTTCTCCCACTCGTCGTTTGATGCGTAGATATCGCTTAAATTCCATTTGTACTTGTCGTCTATTTCGCTGCGTTTCATGGTGTTCCTCCGAACTTTCTTATGCCTATCATTATGCCCTGTTTGAGAGCCTAATACCGTATGTCTTTGCCCTTAAACAGTATCTTTTGAGAAAAACGTGCATCCATCAAACGCGAAAATATGCGTTCGCCGTAGCGCTCATCCAGGTCGTGAAAGCCTAGGTTGGTGGCAATAACGGTTTTGCGGCCCGCCGCGCTGCGCTCGTTGATCAAATCGAAGAAATATTCCTTGGTGACGTTTTTGGTCATCGGTTCGGTGCCGATATCGTCGATGATGAGCAGCGGTACTTCGAGTATCGGGTCAAGGTCCACTTCCTCGCCGAGCCGGTGCTGGTGAAACAAAGAAAAGAGGCGGTATGCCGTAAAGCTCGCCGCTGTGAAGCCGCGCTCAATCACGCGGCGCATGATGCACTTGGAGATATATGTTTTGCCAAGCCCCACGCTGCCCGAAAGCAGCAGCAGCGAGGAACATGCGGGGAAGCTGTCTGCGTAAGCTTCGCAGAGCTCACGGATGCGCTGCATCATATCGCGCTGAGACTTTCCGTTTTCAATCGGTTCTGTGCCGAATCGGTTCAGGTCAAACTTTTCAAAGCTGACGGCATCGTCGGTTAAGCGCGCGGCATCCAGCTTGTCTTCTAAAACGCGCTTTGTAAAACAGCCGCAATGCGTGGCGTCCGCTAAAACGCCCGTGTCGCGGCACAGCGGGCATGAATAAACGGGGGACAGGTAATCGGCAGCATAACCCGCGCCGGTCAGCAGTGCGGTACACTGCGCGCGCAGCGCTGCAATTTGCGTGCTGCCATCCGGCTCGCCCTTGAGGCGCAGCCTCGGGCGCGCGATCAGCAGCGCTTCGAGCTGCTGAATTATCGCTGCGAGAGCCGGGATTGAAGAGAACACCTCGTCTCTGCGGCGTTTTGTTTCATTCTCGTTTTGCTGCCGAATACGGCTGTATTCCGCCAGCACATCGGAAATACTCATTATGCTCCTTCGTCCTCAAAAAGATTGACGGCGAGATGGTCGTAGTTTTCCACTGGGCGCTCAAACGATTCGCGCACGGCTGTGTACGTTTCGCTGTGCTTTTTCATTTCTCGCTGCGCGTCGGCCAGCGTTTTCACGTCCCGGTTATGCCAGTTGGTCAGTATCGAGTTCAGATACGAATAAGGCTTGTCCGACAGTGTGCTGACATCGGCAGCCAGCAGTATCGCGTCGTGCGCAATGCCCCATTCGCCGTTCCAGCGCGCGTAGATTTTGCGGTGTGCTTCCGTCGGCGATTTGGCGATACCCGCCTGATCAAACACCGTGACGATGCGCGCATCCAGCTCTTTTTGCGCCGCAATATGTGCCTTGGCCTGGGTGATGGTGACGACGCGGTTGTTATACCAGTCGGTCAGCAGCTCGTCCAGCGCCGCAAATGGCCTTTTGCCGCGTGCGCCCACCTGCTTGGCGGCGAGAATAAGCATCGGCTTGTCAAAGCCGTAAACGGTTGTCCACTTTTGATACAGGCTTTCGTGCTCAAACGAAGGCTTGAGCGACGGCTCACCCAGAAGATGCATGATCTCCTTGAGTGAGGACGTTTCCTGCTCGGTTTTGGTGTGAGACTCTGTGATCGTTCTCGACGTTGTAAGACCTCGGCTTTTCAGCCGTTCGAGAATTTTATCAAGGTATTTAAAGCTCGGCTCTCGTGCGGCGGTGGTCTGCGCACAGGCGGTCAGCACCGCATCTGTTGTAAAGCCCCATTCCTGAGTCCATTTTTGAAACAGCGCGAATTCATCCTTGGTGGGTCTGCGACCGGATAGCGAGAGCTGCTTTAACACATCCATCACGCCGGACGATTCCATCTGCTGCCACTCGATATAGCCTTGCGCTTTTTCTTCGGTATCAATTTTTTCGTCGGCCCATGTTTTGGCCACGCTGTCGATATAGGCGATGGATACGCGCCGCCCTTTGAGCAAAACGCAGTATTCCACCAGCTTCAAAACCACCTTTTTATCAAGGCCAAAGGTATCGGTGTAGTCGTATATTCTTAAATAGTCGTGCGGAGAGAGCTGCCGCGCGCCGAAAAGCGTTTGCAGCATCTGGTTGAACGCGCGCTCGGTGTAAAGGTTGTCGTCAGCGGCGGCGGGCATGGAGAAATCGCCGAATTCGATGCACATCGCTTTGCCGTTGACAACGCGCGCAACACCCTGCTTTTGCCAGTATTCAAACGCGCTGAGGACATCTTCCATGCTCATACCCAGCTGCTGACACAAACGGCTGAAATCGACCGAGGCGGATACGGTGCTGTGTTTTAAAAACAGCAAATAGGCTTTAATAAACCCATCGGGCGCGTTGATGCAGCAGTCGATAAACCGGTTGGGCACCGGTGTTTCGGCGGTATGGTTTTTAAGCTGCAGCTGCATGTCCGGCTCCTTTTTTCGCTTATTGAGTGAAAAGCGCAAAAGCGGCTTTGTTTATGTCGGGCGGCTTCTACGCATTGTTTATCTGTCTATGTCAGCGAGTAAATATTTCGTCTTTGATAGTATACGACAGGTGCGTGAAGAGGTCAAACACTGAGCCGAAAAAAGATGAGCGTTATACTGTTCCTTTCAGGTTCAATTTAGCAAACAACCCTCTCAATATACAAGCAGGAGTCTGCATTGCGCTGCAAAACCACCCCTGCTAAACGCTGCTGGTGTTCGTTTGGTGGTATATGAGCGCATAACCGTCTTTCGTATTGACAAAGAAGAAGCGGTACAATTACAATGTTTTCATTATTATATGAAAATAAGGCGCTTGCGCCAAGAAAACCAAGCTGGAGACGAGAAGATGAAAAAAGAACGGCCCCATGTGCTGGGCGAAGAGCAGATATTTGCGGCGTATGCCACAACAAAGGATGGGCTATCGGAAGCCGAGGCTGCGCAAAGGCTCGCCGAGCATGGCGCCAATGTATTAAAGGAAGCAAGCAAAAAAACACTGGCGGGTATCATATTAAGCCAGTTTAAAAACCTGATGATCATTGTGCTGCTGGCCGCTGCGGTGGTCAGCGCCATTTTGGGCGAAGTGCCGGATGCCGTCATCATATTCGCCGTTATCCTGCTGAACGCGGTGATGGGCACTGTGCAGGAGGCGCGCGCCGAAGCCGCGCTGGATGCGCTGAAAAAGATGGCCGCACCGGGAGCCAATGTGATTCGCGGCGGTTCCGTTAAGTTTGTAAAAGCGGCAGACCTCGTGCAGGGCGACATCGTGCTGCTCGAAGCGGGCGACCATGTGCCCGCCGATATCCGCCTGATTGAAACCGCGTCGCTGAAAATTGAGGAAGCGCCGCTCACCGGTGAATCCGTTCCTGTGGAAAAGGACGCAAAAGCTCAGCTGAACGATGATGACGCACTGGCCGACCGCATTAACATGGCGTATTCGGGAACCAGCGTAACATACGGGCGCGGCAAAGGCGTGGTGTGCTTAACGGGCATGGGCACAGAGATCGGCAAAATCGCCAGCGCGCTGGGTGCCGCTAAGGAAAGTGAAACGCCGCTGCAGCGGCGGCTCAACTCACTCTCTAAGGTGCTGTCTATCGCGGTGCTGGCTGTGGCGGCCGTTGTTTTTGCCATCGGCGTGCTGACGGGGCGTCAAGCGTTTGATATGTTCCTCGTAGCGGTGAGCCTGGCCGTGGCGGCCATTCCGGAGGGGCTGGCCACCGTGGTAACGCTGCAGCTCACAATGGGCGTGCAAAAGATGTCGCGCAACGGCGCGATTGTGCGCAAGCTGCCCGCCGTGGAGACACTTGGGAGCACAAGTGTGATCTGTTCGGACAAAACCGGCACACTGACACAGAACAAGATGACGGTGCAAAAGGTTTATTACAACGATGAAGAGCACGCCGCCGCTTCGGTAAACAGCGCGGCGGAGCTGGATTTGCTCGACAAGGCTTTTCTGCTCTGCAACGATACCAAGGAAGCGGACGGCAAGCTGCTCGGTGACCCCACTGAGACGGCGCTGTATGCGTTTTCCGCCGCACGGCTGAAGCCCGCCGGGCTCATGCAATCAATGCCGCGCACATATGAAATCCCGTTTGATTCGGAACGCAAGCTCATGAGCACGGTGAACGGCTCGGAAAGCCCTGTGTTGTTTGTTAAAGGCGCGCCCGACGAGCTGCTTGCACGCTGCACGCACATCTCGAAAAACGGCGAGGCTGTGCCGATGACGGAAGAATTGAGCAAGAAAGTCTATGCCGTCAATGAGCGGTTCGCGCAGGATGCACTGCGCGTGCTCGGCGCGGCGTACAAACCGCTTCATTTGGTGCCGTCGGAATCCGAAGGGCTGGAAAGCGGCCTGGTGTTCATCGGCCTTGCGGGCATGATCGATCCGCCTCGTGAGGAAGCCGCTGCCGCCGTTTCGGTTTGCAGGCAGGCAGGCATCAAGCCGGTTATGATTACGGGTGACCATAAAATAACCGCGGTGGCCATTGCACAGCGCCTCGGCATATTGGCCGAGAACAACAAAGCCGTCACGGGCCGTGAACTCGATACAATGGACGATGCCGCGCTTCTGAAAGAGATTGACAACATTCGCGTTTACGCGCGCGTTGCGCCCGAGCACAAGGTGCGCATTGTGAAAGCATTTCAATCAAGAAGCAACGTTGTCGCGATGACGGGCGACGGCGTGAACGACGCGCCTGCACTTAAAACCGCTGATATCGGTGTCGGCATGGGCATCACGGGCACCGAGGTATCTAAAAACGCATCGGACATGGTGCTTACCGATGACAATTTCGCGACGATCGTCAAGGCCGTTAAAGAAGGCAGGCGTATTTACCGCAACATCAAGAAGGCTGTTCAGTTCCTGCTGTCGGCCAACCTGTCGGAGGTTATCACGCTGTTTGTCGGCACGATGATCGGCATCACGGTACTGTCTCCGGTGCAGATATTGTGGGTCAACCTCGTGACGGACACGTTCCCGGCGCTGGCTATCGGCATGGAGGGCGCACCCGCGAACATCATGCACCGCAAGCCGCGCGACGCGAAGCAAAGCTTTTTCGCCGAAGGCATGGCGGTCAATCTCGTGTTCTACGGCGTTGTGATGAGCATTTTAACACTGGGCGCCTATTTCATCGGAGATTTGGTATACGGTGATCCGTTGGTGGGTGAAACAATGGCGTTCGTAACGCTGGGGCTGGTGCAGCTTTTCCATGTGTTCAACATTCGCTCGGCCACACAAAGCGTTGTTCATCGGTTCTTCACAAACAAGTGGATGCATTTGTCGTTTATCGTATCGGCACTGCTGCAAACAGCGGTTGTTTGGGTGAAGCCGCTGAATGAATTCTTCGGTGTATCGGCACTTTCGGGCGAGCAATGGCTATATACGGCGCTGCTGGCCTTTGCGATTATCCCCGTTAGTGAAATCGTCAAAGGCATCAGAAAGCTTATAAAAAAGGGATAACGTATGGTTGATTATCACATTCATTCCAGCCTGTCGGCAGACTGCAAGGTGCCCATGATGAAAATGGCACAGGCTGCGAAAGAAGCCGGTTTGCAGGAGATTTGCTTCACAGAGCATATTGACCTCAATTTGGCGGAGGGGCCTGATTTCGTCGTGGATTTTGACGCGTATTCTGCCGTCATTCAAGAGGTTCGCGCCGCGTACCCGGAGCTAAAGATCAGAATGGGCATAGAGGCTGGGCTTGACACGCAAACCGCGCCGCAGATGAAGGCGATGCTGGAAAACAGGCCGATTGATTTCGTGATCGGGTCTCAGCACGTTGTGTTCGGGCTCGATCCGTATTACGAACAGATATGGAAGCGGCACAGTCAGTCTGAGATATTCAATGAATACCTGCGCGCATCATTCGAGTCTGCCGCGCGGATCGATGATTACGACGTGATGGGGCATATCGGTTACGTGTCAAAGTTCTGTCCATTCGACGATAAGCTGCTGCGTTACGCCGATTACACCGATGCGATTGACGCTTTGCTTAAAACGCTGATCGATAAGGGTAAGGGCATCGAAATCAACACGAACGGGCTATACATGACACCTTCCACAATGCCGGAGACGGCGATTGTTAAACGCTACTTTGAGCTGGGTGGTGAAATCGTTACGGTGGGCTCGGATGCGCATTACGAATCGGTCGTCGGGCATGCGGTTCCCGATACGCTGGAAATGCTCAAATCCATCGGTTTTCGGCATGTATGCACGTTTGAAAAACGCCAGCCCATTTTCTTGCAGCTATAGTCGGCTGATATCATTCGCACACGGGCTTATAATATTTGACACATCAATTGTGTATGCTATAATGGGCGGATAACGTTGGCTGATTGGTGGATTTATGAAATTATTTCGCGCTGTCAAGCTGCAGCCTGCCCAAATTATTATCATTGGTTTTCTCATTATCATATTGTTGGGTTCGGTTTTGCTGGCGTTGCCCATCGCCACGCGTTCAGGCCATGCTGTTCCGTATATTGACGCACTTTTCACATCCACTTCGGCGGTGTGTGTAACAGGTCTTGTTGTTTTGGATACCGGAACTGTCTACTCCTTGTTCGGCCAAATCGTCGTAATTCTTTTGATTCAGATAGGGGGCCTTGGCGTCATGACCATGATGTCACTGGTCTTTTTACTTGTGGGGAAACGATTCACCTTAAGCGAACGCATGGTGATTAAAGAATCGTTCAATGAGTTCGACTTGTCGGGTCTGGTTAAAGTGATACTCAAAGTATTAAAGGTGACATTGGTGACCGAGCTGTTGGGCGCAGCACTGCTGGCTATTCGCTTTATTCCCGTATTCGGCGTGGATAAAGGCATCTATTTCAGCCTCTTTCATGCCATTTCCGCTTTTTGCAATGCGGGTTTTGATCTTCTTGGCCCCGCATCAGCCCCGTATGCCAGCCTGGCTATGTTTGCAAACGATCCTCTCGTGATTTTAACCATATCGCTGCTGATCATCGTTGGCGGTATTGGCTTCATGGTGATCAGCCAGCTTTTCAACCCGACGCGTATCAAAACCAGACAAAGCATTTCCCGTCATGCGCAGCTCGTGCTCGTCGCAACGGGCGTTCTGATAGTGGTTGGTATGGCAGGCGTGTTTTTGTTTGAACAAAACAATCCGAAAACTATTGGCAATATGGGCTTTGGGGACAAGATGCTCAACTCGTTTTTCCAGTCGGTCACACCACGTACGGCAGGATACGCGACTTTTGATCAGGGTGCGCTGCTGCCTGCAACAAAATTTATCGTTATTCTGCTGATGCTGATTGGTGCATCGCCAGCCGGCACGGGCGGTGGTATCAAAACGACGACATTTGCAATTGTACTGATGTTTTTATGGGCAAGCATGCTGGGCAAGCGCGACGTAACAATGAAGGACAGACGGATTGCCACGGAAACCGTCAGGCGTGCGCTGACGATTATGCTGATGGCCGTGTTGCTGGTGGGGGCGGCTTCTCTGGCCATGATGGGCATAGAAGGGCAGCGCGGCGGGTTGTTTACATCTGAGAACATCGTGTTTGAAGTGGCATCCGCTTTCGGTACAGTCGGGCTTACCACCGGCATCACGCCGCTGCTGAGCACGGCAAGCCGTTTGATATTGATTTTTATGATGTATGTGGGGCGTGTGGGATTGCTCACGCTGGTTGTGGCGCTTGCGATGCGTTCGCGCAAAGACGATGCCAATATTCGGTATCCGGAAGAAAGGTTTATGGTAGGATAATATGGCTAAGAAACAGTTTGTTGTGATTGGCATGGGCCGCTTTGGTCAGGCGGTGGCCAAATGCTTAACGAATCTCGGGAAAGAGGTGCTTGCGGTTGACAGCAGCGCCGAACTTGTCAATGAAGTAGCTCCATTTGTGACGCATGCCATACAGGCAGACGCGACCGATGAGAAGACGCTGGCGACGCTTGGCATCAAAAATTTTGATGTGGCCGTGGTAACCATGGGAGACAACCTCCAGGCCAGTATTCTCATCACAATGATGTGCAAGGAAATGGGCGTTAACTTCGTGCTGTCCAAGGCGCAAAACGAGCTTCATGCCAAGGTGCTGCGCAAAACGGGGGCTGACAAAGTCGTCTTCCCGGAGCGCGATATGGGCATGCGCGTGGCACATAAGCTCGCGGATTCACGGGTGCTTGATTATGTGGAGATGGCGGATGATCTTCGTATCATGGATATCGACGTGATTGACGCATGGGTTGGCAAGGGGCTGGGAGACCTGAACTTCCGGCAAAAATACAATGTGAACGTTATCGCCATTAAAAAGCCGAATAAGCAGATCAACACATCGCCAAACAGCGCGGATATTCTGGAAAAGGGCGATATGCTGATTATTGCAGGAAATAAAGAAAGTGCTTCCAAGCTGGAGCTCATCATCAGCCAATAACAGTTTCCCGAATGTTATCTTTCTTCTGTACTTTGATATTTGCAGTTCCATTTTGTATGTGCCAGGCTTTTTATGTCATCCGTTTTGATGACCTCCTTTTGATTTTACTTCAGCGGCTGCTAGACCGTTTTCGTATATCAAAGGAGTTTTTTTATTTGGACCCCCTTTAGACAACAACAGCGCGGTATTTATGTACCGCGCCGCTGCTTTTTGTAAGTAAAACTTTTGATGACCGCTGCTTATTGTGTGTTCATTTTGTAAGGGCTGTTGCGGAAGTCCCGCGTTCGGATTCTGGCATACAAGCGGACAACCGGTTCCGCCGCCAAAAAGCGCATTTTTCGCCCTCGCGCAGTGAAGCGCTTATCTTTGTGTTTCCACATACCCCCAGCAAGCCGCAGGCTCGCTTCATCGGCATTTTTCCAAAGTTTCGCCGAACACGCATTAAACTCCGGCTGCAAACGGTTCTCATTTCGTTTTACAGCATTATTTTGTTCAGCTTGAGCCTTTGTTATGAATGCATTTTTTGCCATGATAGTGCTATATACATTTGGTTATGAAAATAAATGCAAGAATGCTGGACGTCACATGCACAACATTGATACAAATTACACAAATCGCCGTATATCGCATGCGTATTTGCAATTGCGAGTTTGAAATGTTGCAAAAATGCTATCCTTTTGCTATTGATTTTTTATAACACATTTAGTATAATGATACAGCTAACGTGGGAAATGGTTAGTTTTCGTTTTCTTGCATTAAGTATGAACGAACATTTCGTACGACTTGGTTCACACAAGTCTTGTTGGCGTCTTTATTTTATCGCAGGCGTTTATATCGTCAATGAGAAGCACCTGCCCAAAATCCGAGGGGGAGAATACATGGTAAAAGAGGGGCAAGTTAGGATCCCGTCTGGCTGTGCCATCAGCGGCATACTGAACCGCAAAGGTGAAAGATTTTCAGGGGAGACGATTATCAAATCAATTGAATTGATGCATGACAGAAGCAATGGCCTGGGCGGTGGTTTTGCCGGCTATGGAATATATCCGGACTATGCGGATCTTTATGCATTGCATCTGTTTTATGATGATTTGCCTTCTAAGGAAGCCGTTGACGCGGTGATTGAACGGCATTTTGAAATAGAAAAAGCGGAAGTGATTCCGACAAGAAAAAGCAAGGAGATTCCTTCAAGCCCTTTGATTTGGCGCTATTTTGTATACCCGCGCAAGCAGCGTCTTCAACGGTCTGGGCTTGATGAACAAGAGTTTGTCGCCCAGTTTGTATTTAACATCAATGATAACTACAAAGGCGCTTATGTTTTTTCTTCCGGAAAGAATATGGGCGCTTTTAAAGGTGTGGGCTATCCGGAGGATATCGGCCGTTTCTTCAAGCTCGAAACGTACGACGCGTACCTATGGACATCTCACGGCCGTTTCCCGACGAACACGCCCGGATGGTGGGGCGGTGCGCATCCTTTCACGCTGTTGGACTGGTCGGTGGTGCATAACGGTGAAATATCGTCATATGATGCAAACAGGCGCTTCGTTGAAATGTTTGGCTATAAATGCACGTTGATGACGGATACCGAGGTCATCACCTATTTGTTTGATCTGCTTGTCCGCAAGCATGGCATGACGCTTCAGGAAGCTGTGAATATTGTGGCAGCACCTTTCTGGCGGGAGATTGATTTGATGGATGAAGAAAAGAAACGCAAGTTTGAGGCGATCCGAGCGGTTTACGGCTCGGCGCTGGTCAACGGCCCGTTTTCTATTATACTTGGCTTCCAAGGTGGTTTTCTGGCGCTCAACGATAGAATAAAACTAAGATCTCTCGTGGCGGCGGAGAAGGGTGATATGCTCTATGTGGCCAGCGAGGAAGCCGCAATACGCATTATTTGCGATTCGCCCGACCGCGTTTGGTCGCCATCGGGCGGAGAACCAATTATAGGACTGGTGGAGGGTAATCAATGAGTTTGCAACTTGGCTGGCCGGATTATCTGGTCGAGAGAGATGAAAATAAATGCATACAATGCGAAGTGTGTGCGAAGCAGTGCGCCAACGAGGTGCATAGGCTAGACCCTGATACGGGAAAGATGGTGGCGGACGACGCGAAGTGTGTGGACTGCCATCGCTGTGTGGCGCTGTGCCCCACAAGGGCGCTCAAAATTCGCGTGAATGATTTGGAGTTTAAGCCCAACAAGAACTGGACGAGCAACGCGATTAAGGAGATTTACAAGCAGGCGGCCACAGGCAGCGTATTGCTGACGGGCATGGGCAACCCAAACGATTTTCCGATCTATTGGGATAAGATGCTCATCAACGCATCACAGGTCACAAATCCGTCAATCGACCCACTGCGCGAACCCATGGAAACGGGCGTCATACTCGGACGCAAGCCCGAAAAGCTTGAGTTCGACAAGCACGGCAAGCTGCTGACGAAGCTGCCGCCGCAGGTGAAGTTGTCGGTACCGGTGATGTTTTCCGCGATGTCGTTCGGGTCTATCTCGCGCAACGCGCATGAGGCGCTGGCGCGTGCGGCAACGGAGCTTGGCATCCTTTACAACACGGGAGAGGGTGGCCTCGCACAAGAATTCTATAAATACGGGTCCAACACCATCGTTCAGGTGGCATCGGGACGTTTCGGCGTGCATGCCGATTACTTAAACGCGGGCGCGATGATTGAGATTAAGATCGGTCAGGGCGCGAAACCCGGCATCGGAGGCCATCTGCCCGGCGAAAAGGTGGGCGAGCAGGTGTCGATGGCGCGTATGATCCCGCAGGGCAGCGACGCAATTTCTCCCGCACCGCATCACGACATCTATTCGATTGAAGACCTTCGTCAGCTGATTTATTCGCTGAAGGAAGCGACGAATTATACAAAGCCGGTATCCGTTAAAATCGCGGCGGTGCATAACGCGCCCGCCATCGCTTCGGGTATCGCGCGTGCGGGTGCCGACGTCATCGCAATTGACGGCTTCCGCGGCGGCACAGGGGCCGCGCCGCAGCGCGTGCGCGACAACGTGGGCATACCGATTGAAATGGCGCTGGCAGCGGTTGATCAGCGGCTCAGAGAAGAAAGTATCCGCAACGAGGTTTCGCTGGTGGTAGCGGGCAGCATTCGCAACAGCGCCGATATCGTCAAGGCGATTGCGCTCGGCGCAGACGCGGTTTATATCGGTTCTTCCGCTTTGATCGCGATCGGCTGCCATATGTGCCAGAACTGCTATTCGGGCAAATGCAACTGGGGTATTGCGACACAGCGCGACGATCTTGTGAAGCGCCTCAATCCGGATATCGCGACGCAGCGCCTTGTGAACCTGATCGGTGCGTGGAAGCATGAGATCGAGGAGATGCTGGGTGGCATGGGCATCAACGCCATTGAGAGCCTTAGAGGCAACAGGCTGATGCTGCGCGGTGTGGGGCTGAACCAAAAAGAACTTGATATTCTCGGCATCAAGCATGCCGGTGAATAAACGGGGGTTATAAAATGAAAAAAGTTTACGCTGACGAAAATTGGTGTCTCGGTTGCGGATTGTGCAAGGTATACTGCCGCACATCGCACTCACAGACGCTTGATATCATCAAGGCGCATAAGATGGAAGAGCCGCGCCCTGTGGAGCGGCTGCACATTGAGACGGGCGACAAGGTTAACTTTGCGCTGCAGTGCCGCCATTGCGACGACCCCAAGTGCGTGCAGGCATGCATAACGGGCGCGATGCAGAAGGACCCGGAAACAGGCCTTGTGCTGAACGAGACCGAGCGCTGCGTGGGCTGCTGGACGTGCGTGCTGGCGTGTCCGTTCGGTGCGATTGTGCGCGACGAAGGCAGCCACAAGGTAGCCGCCAAGTGTGACCTGTGTGCCGCGATGGGCGAGCCCGAGTGCGTGAAGCATTGCCCGAACAACGCGCTTAAATACGAAGACAGGGGGGAATGAGCATGAAATATGTGATTATCGGCAATTCCGCCGCTGCCGTGGGGTGCATAGAGGGCCTGCGCAAATGTGACAAATCAGGGTCCATCACCGTGATTTCGGACGAGAAGCACCATGTGTACTCGCGTCCGCTGATATCGTACTATCTTGCGGGTAAGGTGAAGCCGGAAAATATGGTGTACCGCAAAAAGGATTTTTATGAAAAAAACAACGTGACCACGCTGTTTGATGTGAAGGCGGTGTCGATTGACCCGAAGAAGAAAACCGTGGCGCTCAGCGACGGCGGCAGCGTGCCTTACGACAAGCT
This sequence comes from Bacillota bacterium, assembly GCA_023412005.1. GTDB lineage: Bacteria > Bacillota > Clostridia > Christensenellales > SZUA-584 > SZUA-584. The sequence continues at coordinate 85,101 of JAEYOE010000003.1, read as the reverse complement.
GCTGATTGCGACGGGGTCGTCTCCGTTTGTGCCGCCCACCGGCGGGCTGAAAAACCAAAGCAATGTGTTTACATTCTTAAAATACGACGACGCGCTCGGTATTGAGAAGCTGATTAATCCGCAGAGCAACGTGGTTGTGGTGGGGGCCGGGCTGATCGGCCTGAAGGCCGCCGAGGGGTTAGCGCCCGTAACGGGCAGCGTGCATGTGGTGGAAATGGCAACGCGCGTGCTGCCGATGATACTCGACGAGCAGGCGGCAGCGCCTGTGCAGCAGCGCCTTGAGGAGAAGGGCATCACGTTCCATCTTGGGCTTACGGTGGAGACCGTGGTGGGCGATGAAAAGGTGGAGAAAGTGATACTCAAAGACGGTACCGAGCTTGCTTGCGACGTGCTGGTGATGGGCGTGGGCGTGCGGCCGAACGTGGCGGAAGCCAAAGCGGCGGGCGTGGACGTGAACCGCGGCATTATTGTGGACGAGGCGATGCGCACCAACGTGAAGGACATCTACGCGGCGGGCGACGTGACCGAGGGCACCGATATGATTACGGGCGAGCGCAAAATCATGGCGCTGTGGCCGAACGCCTATGCCCAAGGGCGTGCGGCGGCTTACGATATGTGCGGCCGCAAGGACGAGGAGTTTGACGGCTTGTTCCCAATGAACGCTGTCGGGTTCTTCGGTCTGTCGATCATCACGGCGGGCGTGCAGGGCGGCGACGGCGTGGAGGTGCTGACAAAGCAGAATGCAAAGACGGGCGCGGCCAAACGCTTCTTCGTGAAGGACGACAAGCTCGTGGGCATGATACTCGTGGGCGATGTGGACCGCGCGGGCATCTATACGTATCTGATCAGCGAGAAGATTCCGCTTTCCTCGCTGGATAAGGCGCTGACGGACGACAACTTCGGCCTGAATGCGCTGGGGTATGAGAGAATGAAGCAGAGAATTTCTTCTTAAGAAAGAGGTTAGGCATAATGGATTTGATCGCTGGCAACACATATTACAGCATACTGAACAAACAGATAAAAACATTGGCCGAAGAGCCGCGTGAGATCACCGTGCGTGAGGTTTACGGGCAGCGCTATATTGGCTGCGGGCTGACGAGCCACACGAAGCTGAACATTCATGGCACGCTGGGCAACGACAGCGCGTGCTATATGGACGGCGCGACGGTGGAGGTTTTCGGCAACGCGCAGGACGGCATTGCGAACACGATGAACGACGGCAAGCTGATTGTGCACGGCAACTGCGGCGACATTATGGGCTACGCGATGCGCGGCGGCGAGCTTTTTATTAAAGGATACGCCGGGTACCGCAGCGGCATTCACATGAAGGAATACATGGACAAGATTCCGAAGATTGTGATTGGCGGCAAGGCCGGGGACTTCCTCGGAGAGTATATGGCGGGCGGCCGCATTGTGGTGATGGGCCTTGGCCTTGAGAAGGGCGAGTTTGCGGCGGGCAAGTTTTTCGGCACGGGCATGCACGGCGGGCGGATGTATATTCGCGGGCCGGTGAGAGAGGCGCTGATGGGCCGGGAGATTTCGGCACAGCCGCTGGATGAAGAGGATAAGGCGTATTTAACGCAGGTGATTAAGGATTATGCGGCGTACTTTGATGCGGATGTTTCGAAGGTGAAGCTGACGCAGTTTGTGAAGTATGCGCCCAAGAGCAAGAGGCCTTACGGGAATATGTACGTGGGGAACTAAGGGAAAAGACAAAGTCCGGAGACACAAGTCTTCGGACTTTTTTGATTTATAGATATCTCTTTGCGAATTTACAAAATCCTTGATATTAACCAAGGAACTTTTAGTTATTACTTATCATTGATCTTACGTCGTCAAATGCTTTTGAGTCTAAGTTGACCTTAAGCATTGAAATTAATGTAGCAATACCTTTACGAAGTTCATTATACTTATCCTTATTATTCAAATAGTCATTAATATCATCACTGTTCAAAGTGCCGACCAAAGCAGTTAATACAATGTTCACAGCTTTTATCCACAAATTAATTACTTCATTTAAAGGTTTATCAGCATAATCTTTAGAGATTGATACTGTCTTTTTATCGACACTAGAATTAATTATTGATTCAAGACAATCTGCAATTATTGTAATAAAGAACATTTTAAATTTTAAGTTTCTAAACAAGGTGATTTTTACTTTGTCATTTTCAGTCGGATTTTGTTTGGTTTTAAAATCTTCTTTTATACTATATTTTATTTCATCTACTGCTTTTGACAAAGTAAAAGTAAGCAAGAAATGTCGAGCTTTTCTGTTTTCAAAAACTGATTTATATAAGTGTTTATTAAGAAAAATACTGTTTTTTCCCCGGTTAGCCTCTGCGTAATTTCCTTCAAAGGCCAATGCTGGTTGTGCGACAGTATAGATTCCTAAATCAAATGTAGATTCATCAAACCCTCTTTTGAGTGAATAAATGTGTCCGTATTTTTTAAACTCCTTCTTCAAATTAATCTGAATAGGATCATTAGCGTATACATCCCATGAAGTAATAGCATTTTGCGTATTGTTATTCTTAATAATTTTCGGAATAAGGTCTAATTCGGAGCATTGAATTACCCTACATAATACTTTTAAAGATTTAAGACTTTTAAGTCTGCTTTCGTCGATTGAACCAATTGATCCTGTAGTTTGTGCACCATTTATAATTGACGCGCCGGTAATATAAGTAACCGTTTCATCTTTATCATCAACATGCAAAGTTAAAATCGTAATCCCATTGTTATACGCCCAGAAATTCTGGGGTTCATTTTCTGCACTCTGTCTTATTTCATTATTAATTTTTTTCCTTTTACCGCTACCTAGAAACCCCCGGTAATTTGCTGAAAATAGGTCGCCAGAATACTCTTTATATAGTTTATAAATCCATTCACCTGTGACTGAAAATATATAAGCAATCCATCCATCAGATTTTTCTTCAAATAAAGGTTTTGAATCAATTTTAATTCTTTTCTTAACAGTAATTTGAGTTTCCTTTGATAGAAATAAAGCTTCAATTGTAGGCAGACCCAATTCCTTGCAAATAACATCAATGCCTTTATCTTCAAATAAAGAATTTAGATGAGCTTCAACAGTAGATAATTCTTTCTTACAATTATCGGATTCAGGTAAGTTGTGAACATAAAGTATTTCTATGGTTGATATATCATCATTTTCAATAGCATCTCGACAGTTTTTTATTACTTCGCGTAGATATTGAGGAATATCCTGCAATCTTCCTGAAATTAACCATGCTGCAGCAGTGTTTAAATCTGACGCTTTATTTGCAGGAGCCTCATCTTTTTTTGTAGATTGAGAGTAATAGCCTTGTGCTAAAACGATTTTACCTGAACTAATATCGAGATCGATAAAATCGATTTTCTTATCATCGGGACCATCCATTAAATCGTCAGTTGCCATTTCGAAGATATCATTTCGTTCGAGATACATTCCTAAAACCCAACAAAGATAAGCGCTATCTTCTTTAAACTTCTCAATTAAAGCAGTTTGTTCCTTGAATTTTGTTAAGAATTGCATTTTGCCCCTCCATGATATCATCAAAAAAATATAGAACCCAAAAAATTCTTATTTATATATATACCATTAATAATATATAATGGCAATATTTTTGCTAAAGAATCAAAAAACGCACCGCTTAGCGGTGCGCTATATCCGATTGTCCTGCCTATTTACATGCCTCTTCCACAATCTTATTAATCATCTTCCCATCCGCCTTGCCCTTCACCAGCGGCATCAAATTTTTCATAATCGCGCCTTTGTCCTGCGGTGTCGGCTTCTCAATCCCCAGCTGACCCAGCACACCTTTCAGCACCGCCTTCACCTCATCCTCACTCATCAGCTTCGGCGCATACTCGCTGTATACCGCAATCTTAAACTTGTTTTCGTCAATAATATCTGTGCGGCTGGGGGGCGCGGTATCTATCGCCTCCTGCGCGCTCTTAATCTCCTTCATCACCACAGCGTTCTCTTCATCCTCGGTGAGCTCACTGCGCTTATCAATCTGTTTAGCTTTCAGCGCGGCGAGCAGCAGCGAAAGCGCATCCTTGCGCGGCGCATCCTTGGCCTTTAAGGCCTCCATCATATCTTTTCTGACCACATCGATTTTAGACATCGGCGAATCTCCTTTTATCATAAACTTGCTGAAATGTTTAAAAAATATCTTAAAAATACTATAGCACAAATGCCCATATATCAACACGGTTTCGTTCCAAAAAATATATGTTTTGGAGGCAGTTTAGTTGTTATCAGGAAAAGCCATGGGATTCTTCACTTCGCTCCGCTCGTTCAGAATGACAGGATGTAAGGGGGTTATGGTTCAGTACGTAGTTAGTCGCAGAGTGACAGGGCAGGTGTGTATGGGTTTCTGCTGAAGATGCAAAAAACCGCCTTGGCGGTTTTTTGCGCACGTTCTATTACGATCCCCCTGGTGTAAATAAAGTAATATAATGGAGATAACTTGAATGCACAGTTGCGCACCCTATCATAAGACGCTCACGCGCCTTTCATACCGTTTCAAGGCATTAAAATAGTCTCGCTTCGGTAACTGGCTGCCTTGGGCTCTGCGCCTTTAGGCCCTCTAGCTTTGCGCCGCAGCCTTTCGGCTGTTTTGCCGTTATCAGCGGGACAATCGCCGCGAAAGAACTATCATCTAGAGTTGAGTATAAAAAGATATTGCGTTTTTGTCAACGGTATTATACAAAATATTGTGGTATTTTGTCGTAAAATGATGAAAAAAGTGCAAAAAATATAAAAAAGGGTAAAATTGCGTCAAGATTTGGGGTCAAGCTCTTTTCCGCAGTGCGGGCAGCAATCGGGAATAGAGAAAAGTCTGACAGGAAGACTTCCTACACAGTTCGGACAACGGAAAAACAGAATCAAGTTCAGTACGTTTAATAAAAGCAGGGTACAAAAGGCAATAAACAATATCAGTTGAACCTCATAGAATTTGAGAAAAACGAGTATCAGAATAAAAAGAACAAAGAGGCTCAAAGAGAAAATCCTGTTCAGGTTACGCGACCGCCGGTAATTCATACTAACGTTCCTTTTTTAATGTTATTTTTCTTCAATGTTCGTACCGCAGTTCGGGCAATATGTGGGCCGATTTATAGGTAATGGTTTTAGTCATCAGAATCCAGCTTTTTGCTGCAATTTGGGCAGTATTTCAGTTTCGTAGCGCTTCTGAGGGGCAGCATACGATGGCAATGCGGGCATCGGCCATAACGATAAGTAATAAAAATTCCGGCAGCGAGCAGCACACAAACGATGACGAATATGATCGTCAGATAAGCCTTGTCTTTCGACAGTGTTGCTGAAAATCCGAGTATGGCGATCAATATCGCAAGAATATTGCACAGAGTCTGTGCTGATCTGTGATCCACTTAATCACCTCATTCTAAACCTGCTGGTCATCAAGATTGATATAATACCGCTTCACGTTGTCCTTGCCGGTCACCACGCGCATGCGCGTTTCATGCTCGGCCTGCATCAGCGTGTCTTCGGCGGTTTCGCCGCGGTAGGCGTGTATGTGCCCGTCCATCCGGTAACAAAGCCCGTCTCCGGGGCTCACCGCATCAGTAAGCCGCTTAAGCGCTTTCTGAGCCGAAAGCGCGCCTGTTTCAATGAGCAGCAGCGCGAGCTGATTATCGGCAATGCGTGCCGCGCTGTCGATATCGCGCAGGACGTCGCTCAGCTGCGCCGCCGCGTCGGCCACGCACATCTGCACATAGTCCTTCGCGCTGACACCTGCCACGCTGCCCTGCGGCTCAATCGTGAACAGCAGCAGACAGAACGTTTTCTTGAAACGGCGCGCGCGCGCGATCTCCTTTTCCATCACATCGAGCAGCCCCTTGCGGCTTAAATAGCCGGTGAGCTTGTCGTGCTTGAGCAGCGCCTCGCGGTAAACGCGATCCGGGTCCATCATGGGGGCCTGCGTCGCAAGATATTTGAGCTTGTAGATAATCGGCTTTAACTGCGCGTAGCCAAGACACACGGTCCATCGGCCTTTTTCCTTCACCACATATTTGGTGTACGTTTCTTCGTTCACCTTGCCGGTGCGGGTGTCGCGGTCGGTTAAAAACACCGAAAAGATATGCACGCTCTCGTATTCCACCTCATTGACCACGCATTTGTCGTACACACGGAACGGCTTGATGACATACGAGCCCATTTGATACAGCTCTTTCACGGCGGTTTTCCAGTCGCAGAACTCATCGAGCGTGCACAGGCTGCGATCCTTTAAAGACAGGTGCTCATAGGCGTATGCCCAGTTTTCACTGAGCAGGCTGCGAAAATACGTGTCCAGCGCTTTTTGAGCCTCCGCGCACGGGTCGGCCGGCGGCGTTGCGGGGCGCGGCTGCGGCGCGGTCTGCATCGGGCGGTGGTTATGAACCAGCCATTGGCGGTGATAGCTTTTGCGCTTGATCGGGTCTGAGATGACCGCGTAGGCCTGGTTGATGAGCTGCATACGCTCAGTGGCTTTTGCGTTCGCGCTGATATCGGGATGGTTCATCTGCGCGAGCCGCTTGTACGCGCTTTTCACGATCTCGGGCTCGGCATCCTGATGCACCTGAAGTATCATATAGTAATCCTTGAATTCCGGAAATATCATCGAATTTAATTCCCTTTCAATATGCGGTGGGTATGGTGAAATAGTATATACTATATATACCACATTTATATTAGATTAGTTATTAAATTTTTCTGTTGTAAGCATTAGCGATGTAGGTGTAAAAGCCTCCCTCTGAAGACTATCCCGAGGGATGGAACGGGAGGTGGCACAGCGTAGCTGTGACGGAGGGAGAGAACATACACAAAAAATATATAAATCAGAGGACACGAAGATTTGAAGTGATCATTTCAAAACAAATTTCTCTCCCCCAGTCACCTATCGGTGACAGCCCCCTCCTCAGAGGGGGCCAAGACTAATGATTGTTCCTTGGCTCCCTCTGATGAGGGAGCTGTCGGCGAAGCCGACTGAGGGAGAGAAAACGGTTTGAAGCAGTTGCTGAGTCAAACACTATTTTATCCCCAGCACGCCGAAAAGCAGCAAGCCGACAAAGCCCGCAATGAAAATAATCAGTATGGGCGAACGCTTGAATTTGATGATGGCCACGCCGGAAAGCAGCGCAATAATCACCGACGGAATATCCACACCCGACAGCAGCGTGGCCCACTGCAGCTCACCGGTGCTTTCCACGCCGAGCAGCGCAGGCAGCGCAGCCAGCATGGCCGCCGACGCAATCAGCCCGGTCACCACGGGTCTTAATCCCCACATCGCGCGGCGGACGATGATGTTGTCCTCAAACTTGAAAAAGTACTTTGCGAGCAGTGTGGTGATGATCAGCGAGGGCAGCACCACAGCGACGGTGGCCACCACGCCGCCGAACAGCCCCGTTGTTTTCACGCCCGCAAACGTCGCGGCGTTGATCGCAAACGTGCCGGGCGTCATCTGCGAAACGGCCACGATATCCGTCACCTCCAGCGATGTCATCAGCCCGTAGCCCACCAGCTCGCTGTTGATCAGCGGCAGCATCGCGTAGCCGCCGCCTATGGAGAAAAGGCCGATCTTGAAGAATATCCAGCCGAGCAGCAGATACCGCATCATGGCTTGTCCTCCTTGGCGGCCTCTTTTTTAACACGCAAAATACCCGCCGTGATGCCGAAGACAATCGCGCCGAGTATGATATAAATGCTGTTCACATCAAAAACAATCGAGAGTATAAACGCCGCGAAAAACGCCGTCATTGAGACGGCGTCTTTGTAAAACGGTTTCATAAATGTGAGGAACGCGGAGACGAGCAGTGCAACCACAGCGGCCCGTATGCCGCGCAGCGCACCCGCCACATACACATTGTCGCGCACGGCCGCGTACACACAGGTGACTGCAGTCAGCACAATCAGCGACGGAATCACAACGCCCGTAATCGCGACCAGCGCGCCCCTGAACTTCTTGAGCCGGTAGCCGATCAGTATACTGCAGTTCACCGCTATCGCGCCGGGCACCGACTGCCCGAGTGCAATCATGTTGAGCATGTCTTCGTCGCTGATCCAGCCGTTCTTGTTAACGAATTCCTCCCGGAACAGCGGCACCATGGCATAACCGCCGCCAAACGTGATCGCGCCGATTTTCAGCATGGTGAGGAATAGTCGCAGCAGGCTTGTGTTTTTAGTCATTACCGCCACTTCTTTTTGTATGGTTTAACAGCCCGCCGTCTGCCAGCACGGCTTTAAGCCGGTCCGAAACGTCCAGCCGCACGGTAAACGTGAAGCCCTTTGTCTGGTTTTCTACGGTGAACTCGGTTTGCCCGTTCACCTTGGCGGGAGCGCCCGAAATTGTGAGCACGTCGCCCATATCGATCTTATCGTAATCACTTTCGTCGGCGAACACGAGCGGCAATATGCCCGAGTTCACAAGGTTGGCCATGTGGATGCGCGCAAACGACTTCGTAATCACACCGCGAATGCCAAGGTACAGCGGCACCAGTGCCGCGTGCTCGCGCGAGGAGCCTTGCCCGTAGTTGTGCCCCGCGATGAGGAATCCGCCGCCCTTTTGCTTGGCCCGTGCCGGGAACTTTTCGTCGACAGGAGTTAAGCAAAAATCGCTTAAGTACGGTATGTTTGAGCGGTATGGCAGCAGCTTCGCGCCGGACGGCATGATATGGTCGGTTGTGATGTTGTCTTCCATCTTCAGCAGCACTTCGCCCGTAACGGTGTCCTCCAGCGTTTTGCCGAGCGGGAACGGTTTGATGTTCGGGCCGCGTACCACCTCGGTTTCGCCGTTCTCATCGGGATCTGCCACAAGGTTGTCGTTAATCAAAAACGCGTTCGGCATGGTGATGCAGAGCGCATCCGCATCAAGGCCGATATCACGAGGGTCAGTCAATTTACCGGTCAGCGCTGTTGCCGCCGCCGTTTCGGGGCTCACGAGATACACGCCCGCGCTGGCCGTTCCCGAGCGGTTGTAGAAGTTGCGGTTGAACGTGCGCACGGATACCGCATCGGTGCGCGGGGCTTGCCCCATGCCGATGCACGGGCCGCAGGCGCATTCGAGTATGCGCGCACCTGCCGATATTAAATCCGCGAGTGCGCCGTTTTGCGCCATCATTGTCATCACCTGCTTGGAGCCGGGGGAGATGACAAGGCTCACATCGGGCGCAATGCTTTTGCCCTTAAGTATGGAGGCAACCCGCATCAGATCAAGATAAGACGCGTTGGTGCAGCTGCCGATGCACACCTGATCCACATGAATCGGCCCGATATCGTGTATGGACTTAACGTTGTCGGGGCTGTGCGGCATAGCAGCCATTGGCTCCAGCGCCGACAGATCGATCGTGATTGTTTCGGAATACTGTGCGTCTTCGTCGGCACTGAGCGGCGTGAAATCTGCCTCGCGGCCTTGAGCAGCAAGAAACGCGCGCGTGATCTCATCGCTCGGGAATACCGAGGTGGTGGCTCCCAGCTCCGCTCCCATGTTGGTGATGGTGGCGCGTTCGGGTACCGAGAGCGACTTGACGCCGTCACCGAAGTATTCAACAATTTTGCCCACACCGCCCTTCACGCTGAGACGTCGCAGCACCTCCAAAATAACATCTTTGGCGGAAACGCCGAAGGGCAGCTTGCCTGTGAGCTCCACGCCGAGTATTTTGGGCATCGGGATGTAATACGCGCCGCCGCCCATCGCGACAGCCACATCAAGGCCGCCTGCGCCGATTGCGATCATGCCGATACCACCGCCTGTGGGGGTGTGACTGTCTGATCCTAAGAGCGTCGCGCCGGGCACGCCGAAGCGTTCCAGATTCACCTGATGGCAGATGCCGTTGCCGGGACGGCTGAAATAAATGCCGTGCTTTTTTGCCACGGTTTCTATGAACTTGTGGTCGTCTGCATTCTCAAAGCCGGACTGAAGCGTGTTATGATCGATATAAGCGACCGACTTCTTGGTTTTCACACGCGGCACACCCATCGCTTCAAATTGAAGATAGGCCATTGTGCCCGTGGAATCCTGAGTCAGTGTATAATCTATTTTGATAGAGATCTCTTCTCCGGCCTTCATCTCGCCGGATACCAAATGGTTCTGTATTATTTTTTCTGCCAGTGTCTTGCTCACAAACGCCCCTCCAAAAAATAGTTTGTTTCAATTCTACCTTTTGATGCAAAAAAAATCAACTTGAAACGTTGATTTGTGTCTCAAGTTGATCTTTACAGCTTAAGTTTACTGGGCCATTTGCCGGCCCAAGAAGGCTGCTGCCGCTTCCGCCGCTTTTTGCTCCGATTCTCCGAGAGACCCGCTGCGCGAAACGAGCACGACCGCGCCGATGGGCTGTCCGTCCATCGATATGGGGGCGATTACCTGAGAAGAGGTGAGCGCCTGGTTTTCGCCGCTGACCAGCGGAATCACATCGGTACCCGTGGTTTTCTTAACGCTACGCGCGTTGATCGCGTCTTCAAAAGCGCCGGAAACCGGGCGTTCTGCATATTCGCGTTTATGCTCGCCGCTCGCCGCAAGGATCGTATCGCGATCGCTGATGACCGCGGTCAGTCCGAGCGTGGAAGACAGCGCCTCTGCAAAATCCAGCGCAAATGAGGCAAGCTCTCCGATGGGCGAGTATTTCTTTAATATAATGCCGCCTTCTCTGTCGGTATATATTTCGAGCGGATCTCCCTCGCGGATGCGCAGGGTGCGACGAATCTCTTTGGGTATCACGATTCTGCCAAGCTCATCAATGCGTCTGACTATACCTGTTGCTTTCATAAAGATTCCTCCTTAAAAATTATCGGTGGTTATGCTGTTATTGTTTGTTAGAACGGTCAAATTATGCGCTGATTCGCAAATTAGACATAGAGCGTTATGTTTGCAAAGCTTATAAAGCGGCCATAGATGAAATTGGCAGATGCTTTTGCAGCTTCAGTCATTTGTTCATTAAAAAATCAATCGTGTCTAAAAGTGAGACCGCCATGAAATATGAAGCAAGTAAGCTTTTGAACAAAGGCCAATTTGTTCAACGACGAGATATCACCTATGATCGGCGCTGGTGTTTTAGTAAAATCTCCATAGCATCTTTTCCCCTTTCTCTTATTATCATAATCCCAGTTTAAACCAATAATCAGAAAGTATCTGTAACTTTGTCACTTAATAAGAATGATTATTAAAAGAAAAAGAAGATTTATAGTTAGTCATACTCATTACAAATCTATTCTAATATCATGTAAACATTGGGTTCTGTGACTTTATCACAGAACGGGCAAAAAACCAACCGAATGGTTGATTGTTTCTGTTTGAAATATGTGCTCATCTTTAACTGATCGCTTTTATAAGCCTGTTCGCATAAATTGACATCACTGGGCACAGATCAAAACGTGATGACACAATAATCACCGGATGATATAATAAAATTATTAAACAACCGGAGGAGCAAAAATGCCAGACATAAAGGGAAAAGTGACGGGATTGGCACATATCGGGGTTTATGTCAGCGATATCGAGCGATCTGTCACGTTTTATGAGAGAATACTGGGTTTCGAATGTTACGAAAAGGCTGACATTGAGGACCCGTCGGGTGTTATCAGGCTGGCCTTTATAAAAAATGGATCATGCATCATCGAGCTGGTGCAAAAGCCGGATGCCGTTCAAAAACCGGATGGGTCTATAGACCACATTACGATGCTTGTGGACGATATTGATGCGGCTATGGCGGACCTTAGCGCAAAGGGAGTGACGTTTGAAACGGACGAGCCTGTTGATTTGCCGATGATTTTTAGCGGCGTGAGATATGCATTTTTCCGCGGGCCAGACGGTGAACATTTGGAGATTAACCAGCTGCTTTAATTGAAAAAAGCCACCTCATAATTCAGATACAGTGCAAAACAGAGCCAGATTAAATACGGGATGATCAAAAACGATGCGGTTCTCTCAAATTTGTAGACATTTGAATACAGCGCGATGGCTGCAATAATGGTAATAATCAGTATGAAAAACGCACCGCCCGGGTTTTGCATTTCAAAAAACGTATATGTCCAAAGAACATTGAGGACGCCGGTGACAGCAAACAAGCCGAGCGTCTTTTTTTGAATATCCGGCTGAATGCTGACCAATGCGAGCGATGCGGCCAGCAGCGCATACAATACCGTCCAGACGATTGAGAACACCACAGGAGGCGGCTGCAGGGCGGGCTTAATCAGCGATTGATACCATTCGCCAGACGTGTTTACAAACAGTGTACCAAGCACCGCGACAGCTGCGAAAAAAAGCACCGAGCAGACGATTCGAATGATTTTGTCCTGTTTACGCATATTTTTACCCTCCGCCTAAGTATATTCTTATGACGGGTGTGATATGTGAGGGGATAGCCCATGATGAGGAGAATCACCTTTTTAGCGATCATGCTGATTGTGCTTTGCGGATTTGCGGGGGGCAGCTTAAAGGGCAGGCTGCTGCCGTATATCAGCTTGCCGCCAAGGCAGGTTTTGGTGATACAAACGCCGATCAACAGGGGTGCACAAAACATCGTGTTTGACGTGGAATACCCGACGGTTTTGGGTTTTGACGATGAGTTATTTGAAAATGAACTGAATGTCAATATCGGCGGACAGGTGAACGGTGCAATCGCCGGTGCGTTTAATCAAGCGAGGAATGATCCGTCTTGGGTGTTTGTGCTGCGAGTGCGCGACGAGGTAAAAAATAACCAAGGCATATTGTCGCTGCGCGTGACGAACGATCTTGATAACGGCGGCACGGGCTTTCCGCATACCGTTTACTACAATGCCGATATACAAAAAAACCGAAAGCTGACGCTGGATGACCTTTTCGTATCGAAGGAATACCGCACAGTGATTGATGGACTGATTCGTAAAATCGTCAGAAACGACGCGCACTATTTTGCGGATTATTTTAAGGGCGTTTCGGAAACGACAGCGTTTTTCCTGGCAGGCGGGCAGCTGCACATCGCTTTTGGCAAATACGAAATTGCCTCCGGGATGACGGGGGAACCTGATTTTGCGATTCCGACGCTGTTTATTCGCAGATGGCTGAAGCCGGAGTACGCGCCGCTGTTTTGGTGAAAGATATTGTTCGAGCAATTATTGAGTCAAACCCATCTTCGTTGCTATTTACTACTTTATTGCATATCAAACACTTAGCCACCGGTTGCGCATTATCGCATTTTGAGCGATACCAGAAAGCTGACTATCAATAGAATAAGGCAAACTCTTGTTAATATGTCTGATCGCCATTTAGCGATAGATATCATTGACGCGGCATGGAAGCAAATTTAATAAAAAACGGGTAGCCGTGTGAGCCGCCCGACAGTCTGTTAAAAAGGGACTCGTGTCATTCCGTCGAAGCGTAAGCGATCGACTACGTCGGAATCACTTTTTACAGGGCGTTTCTCATGGGATTCCAATCCACTACGTAGTCGACAGGCTCGGAATGACAAAACAGGGTTTATCGACAGGCTGAAAGTCGCCGAAAGGCGACTCTGAGCCTACTCTGATCATACCAAATTTTCTTCGTTGAGCACCGCAAGGTCGCCCAAGAATTTGCCGTCTTTGCGGATGACCTCGCCGTCGAAGCTGATTTCACCGCCGCCGTAATCGGGGCGCTGAATCAGCACAAGGTCCCAATGCACGGCGCTTTCGTTGCCGTTATCAGCGTCCTCATAGCACGAACCGGGCGTTAAATGGATAGAGCCCGCAATCTTTTCGTCAAACAACGTATCGCACATCGGGTGCAGAATGTATGGGTTGACGCCGAACGAGAACTCGCCCAAGTAACGCGCGCCCTCATCCGTATCCAGAATCTTGTTGATACGCTCGGTGTTGTTCGCCTTCGCGTCTATGATCTTTCCGTTTTTAAACTCAAACGATATGTTCTCAAACTTAAACCCTTGCGAGAACGACGGCGTGTTGTACGTGATGCGGCCGTTAGCGCTGTCTTTAATGGGCGCGGTGTATATCTCGCCGTCCGGTATATTCATATGGCCGCTGCATTTTTTAGAGGGAATGCCCTTCACAGAAAAACGAAGATCGGTGCCGGGCCCCGTTATATGCACCTCGTCCACACTCTTCAGCCGCTCGGCCATCACGTCCATCGCCTTGTCCATCTTCGAATAATCAAGATTACAAACCTTGAAATAAAAATCCTCAAACTGCTCGGTGCTCATGCCCGCGAGCTGTGCCATTGAGCCGTTCGGGTAACGCAGCACCACCCATTTTGTTTTTTTTACGCGCAGCTCATGATGCACGCGCCTGGAATAAATAGAGCGGTAAAGGTTCAGTTTATCTTCGTCTACATCCGAAAGCTCCGAGGTGTTGAGTGAGCCGCGAAACGCCACATACGCATCCATATCCTGCATCAGCGTCGCGTCATAACGCGTCATCTCTTCAATCTGCTCTTGGTTGGCATCGCGCAGCAGCGCGCGCTGTATGCGCTGGTTTCGCACCCAGCTGAACGGCACGCCGCCTGCTTCGTACACTTCTTTTATGAGCTGCGTTGAGAGCTCTTCGGGGCAGTCGAAATTTTCTATCAGCACGCGTTCGCCCTTTTTAACGGCCATAGAGTAATGAACAAGCGAACGGCAAAGCGTTTTCAGTCTCGGATCGATCATTTTTCCTCCATATTGATTTGTTCGTCAATAATATATATTGGTCGTGCCTTGGCCTCATCGTATATTCTGCCCAAATAAAGCCCGAAAATCCCGATTGCGATAAACAAGCAGGCGATCAGTCCGAGTATCAGCGAAAACACGATATGCAGATACTCCCATGTGCCGGTGCAGTTTAGCACCACAGCCAGCACCAGATACACAAACGCGGCAAAGGCCAAAACGATACCGAACACAAACGGAAACTTGAGCGGTTTGTTGGAAAACGACGTGATGCCGTCGCCCGCCAGCTTCATCATTTTTTTCAGCGAATACTTCGTTTCGCCTGCGGCGCGTTCGTCGCGCACGTAATCAATCGGTACAGTCTTGAAGCCGGACCATGCTGCCATGCCTCTCAGGAACCGATTACGCTCGGGCATGCTGTTAAGCGTATCGCAAACCTTTTTGTCAATCAGCCGAAAATCGCCCGTGTTTGCGGGGATATATTGGCCGCCAAAGGCTTTAAGCACGCGATAGTAAAGCCATGCGGTCAGCTTTTTAAATACCGTTTCACCCTTGCGCTTGATGCGGTGTCCGTAAACAATGTCCGCACCGTCCTTCCACATTTTCACCATATCGGGAATCAGCTCGGGCGGGTCCTGCAAATCACAATCGATGATGACGACGGCCTGACCGGCTGCTTTGGCCATACCGGCTGTCACCGCTTCCTGATGACCGAAGTTGCGAGAAAAGCTCAACACCTTAACGTGCTTATCCTTCGCCGCCAGCTGCCGAAGCTGTTTGAGCGTATCATCCCTCGAACCGTCGTTAACAAAAATCAGCTCATAATCACCCAAAGTGTCCATCACTTTTTTAAGCCGTTCATATGACAGATGCAGCACGGCCTCTTCGTTGAAGACCGGTATCACCACAGAGTATTTCATTCATATTGCCTCGCTTCCAGTATCGACTAAGATTATATACCACTGTGGGAAATAATACAAAAGAAATTGATGTGTGCAATATGTAAAAATTATGTGACAAAAAGTGATAAAATATGTTAAAATAGAATGGAATATAACGCCATTAAGAGAGGGAAACGGCTATGCTGGCAATTATTGCGGTGTTTAATGCGGCGGAGTTTAAAGACACCTATCGGCTGAGCGGCGAAGCGCTTAAGCACAACCAAAAAGTTTTCCCGCATCTTGACGACACGCTGAAAAACATTAAGACAGTCATCGCCTATCAGGCGGGCATAAACGGTGAGAAAAGCCATGCGCTTGCGCTGCCTATTCAAAAGGTTGAAGCGGCGAAGGATGGACTGACGCTGCACCTTGGTGCGGCGAAAAAACTCGGCGTGAAAAGCGCCTCGGTCAGCATGGAGGTTTACCGTGCGGCTGTACAAAAGGGTATGCTGAACGACATGGGGCACGCACCTTTGCTGTTTGTGATGCCACGAGAAAGGTTTGCAACGCTCTGCAACAGCCTCAAGCGTGACGAACAGGCGCTGTCGCGAATGGAGAGCGGCGACTATAAGGGCGTGTGTATGCTGTACGCACCGCTGAGCAAGGCCAAAAACGATGAGACGATATGGGACAATCCGGACGCGCTGTACAACATCGGGCGGGCGTGCAGCAAGCTTTCAGTCACGCTGCTGGTGATAGCCAGTGAAAAGGCGAAGCTGAAGGAAGCGGCGCTGTACCGAAGCTACTGTGAAGAGTTCTTAAAACGCGGCGCAGAGCTAGAGCCGGATAATGCGCGCTGCGCGACGGCGCTTGCTTACCGATATTACTCAAACGTGCATGAGCTGATGCGCCAGGGTGAGCGGCGCGATCAAGACCTTGGCGAGCAGATTGACAGCGCCAACGAATGGCTGAACCGCGCACTCGAAATTTATCCTCAGAGCATTCGCAACAATTACCGCAAGGGCAAGCTGATCATCGAAAAACAGGCACCGTATCTGCTGTTTGGGCAGCGTGCGTTCGGCGCGCGCGAGGCCGAGCTGCTGCGCGAGATTCGTGAGGTGGGCGAGGAGCATTTGGCCACCGCTATTGCACTGTATGAGGGGCTGGATAACGAGGAAGAAAGACAGCGCAACAAACGCGAATACGCCAAAGCGTTGTTTGTACTGGGCGGGTATTACTTAGATGACGCGTATCTGCCGCTGCACGATTATTGTCTTCGCATCATCGCCGGTGTGAAGGAGCCGTGCAGGCTGCAAACCATATCCAAGCTTGATTTGAATAGCGCGGCGGAGCTGCTGGAGAAATGCTACACCGCAGAAACCGAGCTGTCGCTCGAAAAGCTTGACGCCAAGGCGCTGGCGGCACTGCAAAAGGAATGGACGCGCGCGCCGTCTGAAAAGCTGTATCGGCTCGGGTGCGCCTATAGCGGTCTGGCGTTTGTGGCAAAGGCATCGGGAGACGACCCCAAAGCCCACGCGCTTAAAGCGGTAAAATATCTGGAAGCGGCAAAGCGCGTGACCGAGAGCTATACGGACCGCAAGCACAACACATGGCATATCAGCGAGAAAATCGCTTGGACGTATATGGCGACGGGCGATTACGCGCGTGCCGCGAAGCTGCTGCAGCGCGCAAAGCAGGGCTACATTGTCAACACATATGCGCTTGCGCTGATGCTGACGGGCACAGCTGAAGCGTTTGAACAGGCAAGGCTCGCGCTGCAGGCTGCCGCGCGGGATAAGCGCAATCTGGCTTCGGGTTTATCGCAGGTGCTTTACGCGTATGCGTGCCGTCAAACGGGGCAGACCGTGCCGCCGCTGCCGCAGACGCTGTCGGTTAAAAACGCGCGGCTGGCGGCACTTATCGGCCTAAAAACCAAGGTAAATTCGGTGTAAATAGCAGGGGACATCTTGTTGACGAAATGCAACAGGTGTGTTATATTCTAGTGGATACATAAGTTGTATCAGTAATAAAAAAAGGAGGCAATGTATGAAGATTAAAAACATCAACGAGCCCCAGAAGTTTTTCGAAGTTCTCAAGAATTGCAAAGGCAAGATTGAGCTCGTGACCTCTGAAGGCGACAGGCTGAACCTGAAATCGACACTCTGCCAGTACATCATGCTGACACAGATGTTTTCTGAAGCCAAGATCGATGAACTTGAGCTGCTGGTTTCGGAGCCTGAAGATTTGAACCTCCTTCTTAACTATCTGGTGAGAGGATAGTCTCAAATCTTACAACGAGAGCCGCTGTTTGGCGGCTTTTTTAATGCAAAAAACAAGGTTGATATGAAAGTATCTGTTATAATTATAAATAGTCACTATTCAGTCATCCTGAGGAACGAAGCAACGACTACGTAGTGGACCAGGATCTGTTGCGACAGATTCTTATCCACTGCATAGTCACGTCACTACGCTCGTTCACTACGACAGTGGAATGAATGACCACTCCCGTAACTTTTCGTTCATTGTGGTGCGTTAGCTCCTGATGATTTAGATTGGTATAATAACGAAGTCGACTACGCAGTGGAATGATATCCCATATATTAGCGCCTTGATCAGGGGATGCTCGTCCACTTCGTAGTCGACAAGCTCAGCATGACAACTTCGTTGTCCGCGTGAACGGCAGCTGGTTCCTTATGTCATACCGAGCGGAGCGATAGCGGAGTTGAGGTATCCCATGGGTTAACGCCTTAGCTCACTTCGTCGTCCACAAGCTCCGGATGACAACGTCGTTGATTATATAATGTCTTGAAGCCTTCTCCTTAGAGGAGAAGGTGGCGCGCAGCGCCGGATGAGGTGTCTTATCATCAATGCCATGCCCATTCACCTCATCAAACAAGCATCAGCCAAAACCAGCTGACAGCGACTTATCTTAAACTAAACAATCCAATAGAATGGTATTTGGGCAAGTCCCTTTTTTCGAACAGCGGCCGATATAACATAATGGCAGCAAAGGAGGCGGGGTATGGGCGTCACAGTGGTGACAGGGCGCGCGGGCAGCGGCAAAAGCCGCTACTTAACGGCGCATATCAAAAAATTGATTCAGAACCCTTTTGACAAGGTTATTGTGATTGTGCCCGGCGCGCTGACGTTTGAGACGGAAAAAAGCATCATGCTTTCATGCGAGGTCGATGGCATTCTCGGTCTTGAGGTGTTGAGCAGTCAGCGCCTGTGCTACCGCATACTTGATTGCGCGGGGCATTTCGAATTTATGACACACGCCGAGAAGGCGGTTTACTGCCGACGCGCGCTGGACGCACTGCAAAGCCCGTTCGGCGGCGTCTCAAAGCTGCCCGATTTTGACACGTGCGTGGCCGATCTGTTAACGCGGCTGAAAAGCCACTGCCAAACGCCGCACACCCTTCGCGACGCGGCTAAAAAAACCAATGATGCCGCTCTGGCCAAAAAGCTAGCCGATATTGCAGACGTCTATGAAAAATTCAACCAGCTCAGCGCGGGCCGGTTTGACAGCGCGGATATGTACGCACTGGCTGCTCAAAATGCGCATAAAGCCGCGTTCCTGTATGGCGCCCACATCGTGATCGATGGTCTCGACAGCGCGTCACCCGCGGTGATGCAGCTGCTGGAAAAGGTGATGGCACTGGCAGTGGATACGGTGGCGGCCTTTCGCGGCGCGGGCGGCGGCAGTGATGCCGAAATTTTCGAATCGGAGCAGCGCGACATGCAGCGGTTTATCCGCGCGGCGCAAAACAGCGGGCATACGGTGCAAACAGTTGAGCCAAGACTTGGAACGCGTCATGTCACCGCGGCACTCGGCTATTTGGAAGAGACGTTATACAGCTACCCGTATCGTCCGTTTGAGGGCGAACCGGAGGGTATCGCCATAACGGAGGCGCAGACACTCGATCAGGAGGTCAAGGCGCTTGCGGCGGGCATTTTGAGTGAGGTTCAGCGCGGCAAACGCTTCCGCGATATCGCCGTGGCAGGCAGCGGCCTTGGTGCCTATCTGCCTGTTATCAAATCCATTTTCGCGCAATGCGGAATCCCTGTGTTTATCGATGAACGCAGAAAGCTGTCCGATAACGCTTTTTTTGATTTTTTGTATAAAGCGCTGCAAGCGGCAGCGGGCGATTTAACCGCAGTGACGGGCTGTATTTACAGCGTGTTTTCTCCGCTGAGCGAGGATGAGCGCCATCATCTTTTTCGGTACGCGCAGCGCTATGCCTACAAGGGTTGGCATTACATGAACTCGTTTTGGCGCGGCGAAGATGCGGCAGAAGCGGAACGCTTGCGCCTTGCCGTGGCAACGCCGCTGCAACGCCTCTTTGAGGCGGTGAAGTCGTGTAATACGCAAACGTCTGCCCACGCTGTGAAGACGTTTCTGGCGGACTGCGCCATTGAGGACAAGCTGACCGCTTTTTGTGATGCGATTGACAGCGAACAGACGCGCGGCGAGTGCGCGTATTTCAGGCAGGTTTATGAAAAGAGCCTCGACGTGCTGGATGGCATCGTGCGTGTTTACGGCGATGCGCCGCTGGATGCGCAGACGTTCTGTGCGATGGTGAAAACGGGCTTCGAAGCGGTGAAAATTGCGGTGATTCCGCCTGCCACGGATGAGGTGGGCGTGTTTGATATGACGTTGTCGCGGCTGCCGGGTATCGATGTGCTGTTCGCCGTGGGTGTGCACGACGGCGTATGGCCCGCGCGCGACGACGGCCCGGGTATTCTCTCGGCGGCGGAGCGCGACGCGCTGCTTGCGTGCGGGCTCGATACGGGTGTATACGATTTGAGCGCCGAGAAACTCAAGGTGTATACGGCGCTTGCAAAACCCAAAGAAAAGCTGGTTCTGAGCTATAACGTGCAGACCGGGCAGCCCTCTGTGCTGATTGACCGTATCAAACGTCTGTTTCCGACGCTCACTGTGCAAACGGCAGGCAACAGCGTGCCGTCGCTGCGCGGTATGGAGGCGGATGTGCTCGGCGCGGCAGCGGATGTGCTGCGCGGCAGGACACCGGATGAAAGCCTGCTCAAGGCAGCAGCACGCTATCTGAACCGAAGCGGCTGGCGCGAAAGCGCCGAGGCGCTGCTGCTGCGCGGCAACGCGGCCAAAGCCATGAGCGCAGGCGAAGCCGAAGCGCTTTACGGCGGTATTCGGTGCAGCGCAACGCGCATTGAAAACTACTATAAATGCCCGTTTCGGCATTTTCTCGATCACGGCATCAAGGCGCAGATCCCGCGCGATTATGTGAATGATCGCATCGACATCGGCACATTTATGCATCTCGCGCTGGATCTGTTTGTGCGTGGTCTCATAGAAGAGCAGACGGATATCAAAGCGCTGAGCGAAGCGCAGACCGCTGAGCGGATGCGCCGCGCGGTAAGCCAGGCCATGCAGGCGCACGACAACGCCAAGCTGCTGGAGGACGAGCGCTTTGCGATGCAGGCATCTGTGTTAACACGCGAATTGGTTGATACGGCGCTGCGCATACGGTCACACTTTGTCGGCAGCGAGGCAGCGCTGCACGCAAGCGAGCAGACGTTTGCGTTTGATGTGCCAACAGCGTTCGGCAGCGTGCAGATCACAGGCAAGATCGACCGTATTGATACGTCAAACGGGTATTACCGCGTGGTCGATTACAAATCGTCCGCAGTCAAATTCTCGTTAAGTGATTTTGCGATGGGGCTATCATTGCAGCTGCCCGTTTATATCGAGGCGGCGCGGCGGCTGCTGAACCACAGTGGCCTGCAGCCAGCCGGCGGCTATTACATGCGCATCGGTGAAAGGTACTGTGAAAGTGCGGACGAAGCCGCGAAGGACGCGCGGATGTCCGGGCTGACGCTGTGCGACGCGACGGTGCAGCGCGCCTTTTCGGATACGCTGCAAGGCGGCAGCTTAAAGGCGGTGGATCAGGCGCTGACGAGTTCGGGCGGTCTCAATGGGCGCGGCGCGTCCAGACTGTTCAGCGAAGCGGAGCTGGATGCACTGCTGGATATGAGCATCGGTTTTATTAAAAATGCGGCGGAGCAGATTTACAGCGGCAATACGGCGATATGCCCCGCAAACGCACAGGTGTGTGACGGCTGCAACTATCTGTCCGTTTGCCAAATCAACACCGAGTATGAGGGAAACCAAATGCGAGAGCAGCAGGTGTTTGACAGGGAAAGCCTCAATAGGGAGGTGATTTAAATGAGCGGCAGGCAGTGGAATGAACGGCAGCGCATGGCGATTGATACGCGCGGCAAAAGCGTGGTGGTATCCGCCGCGGCGGGCAGCGGCAAAACAAGCGTGCTGACCGAGCGCGTACTGCGCCTGATTGAAGAAGGCGAAGATATAGAAAACATGCTGATTGTGACGTTTACGAATCTTGCGGCGAGTGAGATGCGTGAGCGCATTTATAAACGGCTGCAGGAAGCGGGCGCAGCGTCGCCGCGCCTTGCTGCTCAGGCGGAAAAATGCGTTTTCGCGGATATATCCACGCTGCATGCGTTTTGCGGGCGGCTGATACGCGATAACTTTGAGTATGCGGGCACATCGCCATCGTTTACCATTGCCAGCGAGGCCGAAATGGCTAGGCTCAGGCAGGATGCGATGGAGCAGGCCATTGAACTGGCCAAAGCGGATACGTCTATGCGCCCGGTGGCAGAAAAATACGCAGGGCGCGGCGATACAGAGCAGATTGCGCATATTGTCAGTGCGATATACAACCGAGCAGTGAGCCTTAAAAACCCGCACAAGTGGCTGGATGAAGCCGATGCGCATTTCGACGGCGGCCCGTTCACGGACGTGCTGTTTGACGAATTTGCAGGCATGGTTAAAGCGGCGGCGGCGGAAGCCAATGCGTATCTGATGCAACGAAGCGAACTTTGGGCCGAAAAAGGCTTTGCAGACGAAGCCGACGAAAGCGAGACCGACCGGTTGCTGGTCTTGCGCGCGGCGCAGGCCATTGTCAAGGATTTTGTAATATTGCCCGAGGCAAAGGAAATCACCTGCAAGCAAAAAGGCGCGCCGAACCGCGAAAGCGCCATGCTGACAAACCGTGCCAACCGATGTTTTGACACCTTACGCGGTTGTGCCGGGGATTTCACTGCAAAGGTGACCGAAGAGCTGCGGCAGACCGCGCGCGATGGACGGTTTTTCATTGAACTGACGCGGCTTTTCATGAAGCTTTATGCAAAGGCGAAGCGCTTAAAGAACCTGATTGATCACGACGACACGATGCACTTTGCCTTAAAGGCGCTCAGCGTGAAGGATGTGGCCGCTCGTTACCGTGCCAAATACGCGCATGTGTTTGTGGACGAATATCAGGACATCAACGAGGCGCAGCATGCGATTATTCTAAGTGTTCAGCGCGGCGGCAACGATTTTCTCGTGGGAGACGTGAAGCAATGCATTTACACGTTTCGCGAATCGAACCCCGATTTGTTGATCAAACGCTGCCGTGAGCTGGAAGCAAGCGGGCTTATCGAGATGAACACCAACTACCGCAGCCGTCCCGAGGTGATTGCGTTTATCAACGGTGTGATGGCGCACATGATGACACAGGACGCGGGCGGTGTGGATTATACGGGCGGCCAGCGCCTTGACCCCGGCGCACAGGGTGACGGGAAGGCAGAGATTATTATCGCCCACCGCGAGGACAAGGAAAACGTGGAGGCCGAGGCGCGCGAGATCGGCGCTCAGATACGGCGGCTGCTGGCAGACGGGTATGCGTACGGTGATATCGCGGTGCTGCGGCCCGAAATTACGCAATCGGGCAAGCGCATTGCCAAGGCTCTTGCCGACATGAACATTCCCGTGGCAGGCGGGCCGGGCGGTGCCGATATCGCAGCGGGCGAGCTGGCCGTGCTCAAAAATGCGCTAAAGTTGATTCAGAGCGAGACGGACGATATCGCGATGCTGAGCGTCATGCGTTACCCGCATTTTGGGTTCTCGGAGCCGGAACTGGCGCAGATTCGTCTCGCGGCACCCGAAGCGCAGAGCTTTTGCACAGCCGTCAGAGCGTTTAATCAGTTATCACCGCTTGGAGAGAAGGTTAAGTTGTTCCGCGACACGCTGGCGCGTTACCGCCTGCTTTCGGCCTGCATGACACTGCCTGATTTTTTGATGCAGCTGCGGCTGGATATGAGGCTGCGCGACTACGCACTGACATCGCCGGGCGGGGCAGCTGCCGAAGCAGCCATCAGTGCGTTTGTGAACGAAGCGTCCGCTTTAGGCGTTTCGTCGGTATTTGATCTGCTGGCGGTGGCCGACAGGCTTGGGCGAACCAAGGACACACAGCAAAACCCCGCCGGTTCAAACGGCGTGTATATGACGACAATACACAAATCTAAGGGGCTTGAGTTTCGTGCGGTGATTCTCTCGGGGCTGCACAAAAAAATAGACCAGCGCGATACATATGGCAGCGTGCTCGTGGGGCGCGGCCTCGGCATTGCGCTCGACAGCCTCGATGAGACGGCGCACATTCGTAAGCCCACGCTGCACCGGATGGCCGTGGCGAAGGGGCTGCGGCGCGAGAAGATATCCGAAACGGTGAGACTCTTGTATGTGGGCATGACGCGCGCGATAGAACGGCTGATTATACTCGGTGCGGGCTGTGAGATAAAGGACAAGTGGAGCGAGCCAAAAGCGCCGCTTTGGCAGCATGGTGCGTCTACACACTTTGATTTGTTGATGCCCGCCGTGGCCATGATGTGCCGCGAGCAGGGAACGGATATAACCGGTATTGTGCGCATCGAGCGGGACGAGAGTGCTAAGCCGGCCGGCGCAGAAAAAGCATGGGCTTTATCGGAATTCTGGCAGCAGGCACAAAGCCGGCCGCCCGAGGCGTTGTTTGAAGCGTATACGCATCAGCGCGATACCGGCGTGCCGTCTAAGGTCAGCGTTTCGGCGCTGAAGCGCATGCAGGATAACGACGTTTTCCGCCCGGCGGTGCTACCGTCTTCGGACGACGGCATGGATGCCGCGCAGCGTGGCACGCTGATGCACCGCGTGATGGAGAACATCGGCTTTGAGCCGCTGGATGAGGCGCAGGTACAAACCCGCATTGTAGAAATGGGGGAAAGAGGGCTGATCGATCCCTCGGATGTGTCGGCTGTGGATGCGGCGGCGATTTCACGCTTTTTGCACAGCGCATTGGCGCAGCGGGCAAAAGCAGCGTTGGTGCGGCGCGCCGAGCAGCCGTTTTGCCTGCGGCTCAGCGCCAAGGAGGCGGGGCTGCCTGGCGGTTCCGATGAAAGCGTGATTGTGCAGGGTGTGATCGATTTGTGCTTTATAGAAGACGGCCATTGGGTGATCGTCGATTATAAAACAGACCGTGTGAGCCAAAAGGACGCGGCAAAAGCGGCTGAAAAATACGCGGTTCAGCTGGAGCTGTATGCCAAGGCATTGGCGCGGATTACACACATCGATGTAAAGGAAAAGGTTATCTACTATCTCTCAGTGGGAGAGGCTGTGACAATCTGACGTTTTGTTGCTTCTTCAGCACATACAAACGTGGTATACTTTTGTAAATAATATAAAGCGGAGGAGTTTTGCGATGATAATTATGACTGTGGAGAACATCGGCAAGCCGTATGAGGTGCTCGGGCTGGTCAGAGGCTCAATGATACAGAGCAAGCATATCGGTAAAGACATGATGGCCGGGTTTAAAACGATAGTGGGCGGCGAACTCAAGAGTTATACGGAGATGATGGAAGAATCTCGCGAAATCGCCCTTAAGCGCATGGTGGATCAGGCTGTGATGCTCGGCGCAGACGCTGTTATCGCGATGCGGTTTACATCCAGCTCGGTGATGCAGGGGGCGGCCGAGGTGACCGCGTACGGCACGGCTGTGAAGTTTAAATAGTCGTCAATAAAAAAGCACGCATGAATTAAATCTTCAGGTGTGCTTTTTTATTGCCAAAGAAAAGACTTATCACATTCCGTTGGAGCGTAGTCGACAGGCTCAGAACAAATCATCGCTCCACACCACAGTAAACCGAAAGCTATGGTCTAGCGTCATTCTGATGGCGCGTAAGCGACTGACTACGAAGTGGAAAAGAATCTGTCCGGATACTGATTTGCGTTGTAATGGACTGGATAACTAAAAAAAGTGACTGTTTGGGGTTAATCGATACTAACAAAGCACGCTTGAATATGAGGGCTTGCTTTGTTTTTATTGAATATTGACGATTTCCTTGATCGTGATGTTCAGTAAAGAACGGTCGTGTGCCAAATCCATAAACGTTTCAGTCGGCTTCCCGTCTGCCAAGAGTTTAACGACTGGCCGCAAACTCGCAGATTCCTGATTCTTGGTGACGATGGCTGTTTCGCCGGTGCTTAACAGCACGCACGTTCCCACCGGATACGGGGCAATTTTTCGCGTCAGCGCGTTGACAATCGTCGGATCGAACATCGAGTTGTATCCGCCCATGATGTATTCGATGGCATCAGAGGGCAGCATGGCCTTTCGGTATGGCCTGTCTGCGGTCAGTGCATCAAAAACGTCGACCACGCCCACAATGCGGCCAAAAAGATGAATCGACTCGCCGGAGAGCCCCTGAGGATAGCCCTTGCCGTTGAATTGCTCATGATGCTGCAGCGCCGTGTTGCGCGCGGCATCGGGAATATCCATATAGTCGCACAGGTAGGCATACCCGCGTTCGCTGTGCTTCTTAATTTCTTCAAACTCTTCGGGCGTCAGCCTTGAGGGTTTGTTGAGAATGTCTTTTTCAATGAACATTTTGCCGGTATCATGAAGCAGCGCACCCAATGCCAGCTGGTGCAGCATCTTTTTGTTCAAACCCAGCGAAATGCCAATCACAATAGACAAAATAGCCACGTTCAGACTGTGGCTGTAGGTATAGTCGTCATAGGTTCTCAGATCAATCATATTGACCATGACCTGGCTTGAATGCAGTATTTCATCAACGGTGCACTGCAGCAGCTTGTTGATTGTCTGTATGCGCGACCGGAATGCCGACGGACGATTGAGCTTGGTGTTGTCGAGCATGGCCTGCAGCTCGTTTTTCATCGTCATCTTGAGCTCTGCGCTGACGATATCATTCACATAGAGACCTTCGGACAGATCATCATCAATATAAAGCCCCTGATAACCAAGATCCGTGATTTTCTTTATAAATGAATCAGTCAACAATCGCCCTTTGCGAAGCAGAATGCGGTTTCTTGATAGCACCAGATCGGATGCAAGTTTATAGCCGGGGCGCAGATGGCTAATCGGGATGTATCTCATCTATCAGCTCATCAGTCCACTCACGTCGAGAATCAGACTGACACTCCCATCTCCCAGTATCGTGCAGCCCGCAATGCTCTTGGTTAAACCGAGCACTCTTGAGATATAGACGGGCAGAGGCTTCACAACAGTTTGCTGTTCGCCAATTAGTTCATCGACAAACAGACAGTACGTCAACGACTGCGTTTCCAGTATGACCAATATGCCGTCTTCAAAGGACTGAATATCCGTTTCCAGATTGAACACCTTATGCAGCCGCAATATGGGATAGCAGTTGCCGCGCATGGTGATCATCTCATTGCCGTCCGGATCTTTGGCAATATCTTTTAAGTTCTTGGGTTTAAACGATTCTTTGATGGACAGCAGAGGCAGTATGAACACGTTGCCGCCGACGCTCACCTGCATGCCTTCAATTATGGCCAGCGTAAGCGGAATACGAATTTGTACGGTCGTACCCTGGCCGGGTGTGCTGGTTACCGTCAGTGTGCCGCCGAGCTTTTGTATGTTCTTTTGCGCCACATCCATGCCGACACCGCGCCCGGAGAATTCGGTCACCTTTTCCTTGGTGGAAAAACCGGGGGCAAAAATCAGCGAGTATATTTCTTTATCAGACATATCGGCGGGGTTTTTCTTTACAAGGCCTTTGCTGACGCCTTTAGCAAGAATCGCCTCTTTGTTGAGCCCGCGCCCGTCGTCGGAAACACTGATCAGAACGTCGCTGCCTGAATTGTGAGCCTCAAGCGTAACACGGCCTGTAGGGTTCTTTCCGAGCCTTATGCGTTCTTCGGTTGTTTCAAGGCCATGATCCATCGAGTTGCGGATGATATGCATAAGAGGATCCGACAAATTGTCGATTACGTTTTTATCAAGCTCCGTATCCTCGCCGATAATAACCAGATCGGCCTGCTTTTCAAATTTGTTTGCCATATCACGTACGATGCGCTCCATTTTGTGGAACGTCGCCGATACGGGAATCATGCGGATGGCCATCACGATATCCTGAAGCTCGTCAGTCAGTTTTCTCAGCTGACGGGATGCCTTATCAAAGCTGTCAAGACCGAGCTTTAAAACCTCTGGGTTTTTGGTCACAGTGGATTCCGTGATAACGATTTCACCGACGATGTCCATAAGCATATCAAGCTTGCTTAAGTTAACGCTCATGTAATTTTGCTGCTTAACGTTGTGCCCGGCATCGGCTGCCGGCACCGTATTGTCAACCCTTTTGGTAGCGTCTGCTTTTTCAGCAGGTGCCGCCGCTTCTGTTTTTGTTTCGGATATGACTTCAAAACGTAGATCGTTGATAAAGAAGGCTTCTCTAATTTTGCTGTGAATCACCGAAGAAGGCTGCTCGGATTCTATATAAATATCAAAGCCGTTAGCAGTAATTTCGTCATCGCTGTGTTCACCGAGGAGGTCGCTCGGCACAGTCACAATTTTTTGGCACAGCGTTTCGAGTGATTTGACAATACCCAGAGCGCGTATGTTTTCCATCTTGCTGTCTCTCTGGAAAGTCACATGAGCCTTGTATCGATGAACGCCGGGAATACTGTCGCCCAGCGAGAGAATCGCTTCCGCTTTGCTATCGTTAATATCGTCGTCTTTGGTTTCCTGAACCCTGTCTGAGGAAGTGAGAACTTTGAAAAACTTGCGTACATTTTCGGTAATAAGAGATAAGTCGCCGTCGGGAAGTCCGCTGTGTTGAATTTTTTCGAATTCGGCTTTTATCGCATCGACGGAAGAAAAGACAAGATCGCTGATTTTGCGGTAGTCCCGTTTACGGGCCTGATGCTCACGCAGAAAACCAAAAAGGTCTTCAAGTGCGTGTGAAAGTCCTGTGATGTTGTCAAAATTCATCATCGCCGATGACCCTTTTATCGTATGCAGTATACGAAAAATATCGCCGATTTGTTCAGATGTAAATGAGCCGCTTTTCTCACAGACCAAAAGCATTGACTCCAGGTTGTCAAGAAGCTGGCTGTTTTCATACAGATATACATCCAATATCGAATCGTTCGCTGACATGAAAGTTCCCTTCTTTCCTTATAATCAGTTCAAGATGAAACCGTGTGCATTATGGCAGATTGTTAAGTGCGGCGATGATAACATCTTCTTTAAACGGTTTAACAATAAAGCCCTTGGCTCCCGAAAGAACGGCTTCTCTCACCATGCTTTCCTGGCCCATTGCGCTGATCATAACCACGTTGGCTCCGGGGTCGCCCTCAAGTATTTTTTTGAGACAGGTCAGACCGTCCATCTCCGGCATTGTGATGTCCATTGTCACGATATCAGGCCCAAGTTCCTGATATTTTTGTACGCCGACTTTGCCGTTTTCGGCTTCGCCGATGACTTCATAGCCGTTTTTGACAAGCATGTTTTTAATGGAAACCCTCATAAAAGCTGCGTCGTCGACGATTAGTACTTTCTTCATGGTTTTAAGTGACCTCCTGTTATTACGGTTTGAAAATTTTATTGGGGCTTACGGCTTAAATAACTTTGACGGCTTTTGGCGTTACGGTGCGTATCGAAAGCGTACAGCTTTCACAGCAGAACTCGATGGAACGTCCGCTGGAGCCTCCAGTATCCTCGCCGTCCAGAATAATCCGTTGTTCTTCCAAAACTTTGCGGCACATCGCAATGTTGCGCAAGCCGACATTCATGATATCAATCGTTCCCGATGTGCGGAACATATGAGCGCCTCCTGCTATTTTGGCGCGCAGTCTTTGACGCGCCGCGCCTTCTTTCACAACCAGATCAAGCATGTCAACGATAGCGGTGTCGGCAAATTTGAACCGGTTCGTCACTTCGGAGCGTATGGACGCAGTGGGCAGCATAATGTGGACCATGCCGCCGATTTTTGCGATGGGATCGTAAAGCACTAGGCCGATACAAGAACCAAGCCCCAGCGTAACCAGTTTGTCCGGCGCTTTTGCTACCTTTTGTTCTGCCACTCCAATTGTAAATATTCTCATGCCAGCCCCATTTGTGCCATCAATCTGTTGTACGAATCAACGTCCGGGATCAAGAAGAAATGGCCGAATATGCTGTGCGCGTCCTCAACAAATTCCGTTTCCATAAACAGCACATTATCGCCGTATTCTCCGTAAGCGGAAACCAAGAGATTGAGCACCGCACCTGCCATATCCATAACAAGTTCCGGCACAGAGGCATCAATACGCAACCCCGTCAGGGATGATATGGCTGAAATATAAGATCCGATAAGGATGTTGGACAGCTCTTTGAGCGCACTCAACTGAAGCTCGTTGAATTCTCCGCTGTCATCAACCTCCGCACCCATCTGAGTGACGAAAGTTTTGGTTAATTCATACGCATCATCACGGCTGAGCACAAGAAGGATATAGCCATCGAGATCGTCTGAGATGCCCACAAGCAGCCCGGCAACCACGTTCTCGGGGCCGTCGAGTATGTCGCAGATCTGCTCGTATTCGCAGAACTGCGCGTGAGGCACCTGTATATTCACTTCATGCCCGAGCATTGAAGCGAGCGCCGTTGCCGCATGACCGGCACCGATATTTTCGAGTTCTTTTAAAAAATCAAGCTGATCGCTTGGAACTCCTCCCGAATTAAACATAAAGGCTCCATTCGTTATCTAAATTCCCAATATACAAAAACAAAACCAGTGCGACAAAGCGCTCCGATCGTTTTTCATATAATCTATCGAATAAACCAATAAAACTGTTAAGCTTTTTAAAAAAATCCGATATATCATATGAGATGCGATACGTTGTGACGCATTAGACATATAACCCAAATTGAATCAACAGAAACGCAAAACCGGCGAAATTTTATCAAAAAAAGGGCGAAAGTTATGCGAATAGAGAATATTGGCTCGTCAAGAAACATACCCGACAGTGCGCAGCGCCCAGGTTTGGCCGAGGGCGATGTTTTGATTGCTGAGGTAACGGATATCAAGGGCAACAAGGTGCTGCTGAAAAATCAGGACAGCGGCGCGATTTTTACCGCCAAGCTGTTAAACGATATCGGTGTGGCTGTCGGCGATTATGTGGAGACCGTGGTTGATGAAGCGGACGGCGGGCGTTATGTGCTGCGCGTGATTGATATTTCACGCCAATCGCCTTTTTTAACAGAATCTGGCGCGCCGGGGGATGCATCGGCGATGAATCAGGCGGCAAAAACGCAGATGCTATTGAGCACGCTCGCCATGCTGAAAAACAACCCGGGGGCCGATCCGAAAGCCGCCGCTTTTCTGTCGAGACACGGTATCGCCGGAACGGCAGAGAACATTGAATCGGTAGCGCAAATGGCCAAGGGGGTTTGGCCGATCACCGAGCTGCTCTCACAGCTCATCGGCGGTCTCGATAAAATGCAAAAGGCTGCTTTGCCGGGCAGTCAAGCATCGTCCGCTGCCGATGCGGCGGGGGTGCCGCAGGCAAATGCAACCCAAGGCAGCACAGCTCAACTGCCGGTACTCGGCGATGAAGCGGGGCGTTCACTCACATCGGCAACGGAGCAAAGTGCAGCACAAAGCCGCTCGCCGATCATCGGCCTGCAAAGCCAATCTTTGAATAAACCTGTATCGATTAATGAGGAGAGCAGTGGCGTTGGCCGACCTGTTCAGAATAATGAAAGTCAGGCTGGAACACAGCCAAATACGATCAATGTGCCGTCGGTACAGGCTGAGCGCTCCGCGGGCATACCTAACACACAGACTGTATCGACGGCTGACATTGGCGGAACCGTTAATGCCCAAGCCAATCAGCCGGGGGCGGCTCACCCTGACGGCCCGGCTTTGCCGGTAACGCCGCAGCCAGCGGCTGTCCAGCCGCAAGCCGAGCAGACGATTGGCTCGGTGAAAGCTGCGCTATCGCCCGATGTCATGGCAGAAACCGGGGCAGCTGTCAGGCCGAATGCCGAGGAGCCTATCCCGCAGCCTCAGCCCGGTATAACGCCGGACTTTCGTGCGGATGGCACCAAAACGAAAGTCATACCCGCTTTTAATATTATAGAAAATTTCGATGCCGCAGAGCCGAAGAACAGGGAACTGGCGGAAAAAGCGCTGGATATATTGGTTCGCATGGACAACGCGGATGAACTGGCTGTGCATTTGAAAAAAACGGTAAAAGAAATGCCCGAACAGCTAAAAGAGCTAAAGCTTTTGGCACAAGATGCCGATATTAAGGTCAGGGAAGCTGTCACCCAAAGTCTTGACCGGGCGGACAAACAGCTGTCGCTGATGAACGAGGTGAAGCGGTTTGACTGTTATCAGATTCCGCTGCAGACGGGGCCGCAGCAGCAAGATACGGCAGAGCTATTTGTGTATCGGTACCGCGGCGGCAAGAAAAGTGTCGATCCGGACAATATCATGATATTGGTCGGGCTGGATATGCAGCATATGGGCCGCGTGGAAACGCTGATAAAAACGAGCGGGAAAAACCTCGGCATCGAGTTTAATGTGGAGGATATGCGGCTGGCAGACGACATGCGGATGGATGCGGCGGTGCTTAAAGAAGCGGTACAGCAAGCCGGGTATTCACTATTGGGAATCAGCGTGAAAGAGCTGACATCGCGAACAACGGTGTTGAATGCCGAGGAACGCTTTGATAAGCAGGCGGACGGCAGTGCCGGGAATTTGGATATCAGAGTATGACACGGAATGACGCAAAAGACAACGTCAACGAAGCGGCTGCACTCAAGTATGACGCAACCAACGAACAGGCTCCGTATATCGTGGCGCTGGGCAAGGGGTTTGTTGCCAAGCGGATGGTAGAGGAAGCGCATGAGCAGCATGTTCAGGTGGTTCAGGACCAAAAGCTGTCGGCTGTGCTTCAAAAAATGAGCGTCGGGGATGAAATTCCCGAGGAGCTTTACAAAGTGGTAGCGGAAATACTCGTTTTTGTGAACAATATGGATTCCAAGTACGGTTTGCGGTTTGGGCTGCATAAAACGCGTTGAGCGGAACAGAAAATAAAAGGGGAATTCAATGGCTGTCAGCGGTGCGGATAGCGTTAAACAGGCGATGCTGGAGCGGTTGCTTAATAAAACTCAAGAAACGGAAAACAGCGGGACAAGTCTGTTTTCCAGTTTGCTGTCGGCTCAGATGCTTGGCAGCCTGAGCGATGCTTCCGGCTCAACCGAGGGGTTTTCCGGCTTTGGAAGCGAGATGTCGAGCCTGATGCTGCTCTCTATGCTGGGCAAAAACTCGGATTTGGCGATGATAAGCCTCGGCAGCGCATTGAAAAACAAGGGTGGGTTATCGTCACCGCTTCTTAGATCAATATCTGCCGCTTACGGTGTGCCGGTATCAACCGGTGTGGCGGAAACGCCGGTGGCGGCATCCAAACCATGCACACCCGCGGTGACAAGCAGTGTAAACAACAGGTCAGCGTCTCTATACCGGCAGGTGATTGATCAGTTTGATGTCGAGAACAACAAACGCTACGAGGTCAATAAAAAGGGGCGGGGAGATACATACTGCAACATCTTCCTGTGGGATGTGACGAGTGCGATGGGGGCCGAGATTCCGCATTATGTGGATGTGCAGACCGGCGCGCCGCGAACATACCCTGATGTGAAGGGTGCAAAGCAGATGTCGGCAAACAGCATATACAACTGGCTGCACGAGAAAGGAAACAACTACGGCTGGTTTGAAGTGACACCGGAGCAGGCCCAGCAGCTGGCCAACGCCGGAAGACCGGTGGTGACATCTTGGAAGAATTCGGGCGGTCATGGGCATGTGCAGGTGGTGTGCCCGTCAAAAGACGGCGTCTATAACGAAAAACGCGGCGTAACCGTGGCTCAGGCCGGGCGAATACTCTCAAGTTATACGCCGATTACGTCGATATATAAGAAGAGTTTAACAAAAGTTTCTTACTTTGCCCATGCATAAGGAACAGTCGGATACAAGGAGGTATGTAAAATGGCTATAAATCCCGTAAACACAAACCGTGTGACCGGACTGGCTTCCGGCCTGGAAACCGACACCATCGTAAAGAGTATGCTGGCGTCATATCAGTCGAGATTGGACAAGCAAAATCAGTCGACCACGAAGATGCAATGGAAGGCCGATGCGCTGCGTTCCGTCAATTCGCTGATAAAGACGTTCAGAGAAAGCAATATGAGCGTACTGAATGCGTCAAACAATATGCTTTCCGCTTCGTCTTACAGCGCGTTTGATGTGACGATGCTGACCACCACCAGCGCGGTGACGATAAAGGCCGGGTCTGCCGCATTGGAAGGCAAAATGACCATCAACAGCATCACACAGCTGGCTGAGGCGGCGAGCTTAGACAGCACAGATGTATTTTCGGCTGAAATCAACAGAAATGCGGCGCTTAAAGATTTAAGCTTCAAAACGCCGTTGAATTTTGACGCCAACGGTGAAATCAAATTTTCGATTAACGGGGCGTCGTTCACATTCTCGCAGGATACGACGCTGAACGATATGATGAGCGAGATTAACGCGTCGGATGCGGGCGTTAAAATCAGCTACAGCAGCTTGAAGGACGGCTTTAATATCATATCCAAAACGACAGGAAGCGCAAGCAAGATTGAAATAAAGAACACATCGGGCAACCTGTTCTCGTATCAGGACGGCGAAGGCAACACGGTGGCGGGCGCTATCGGCATTGCGGAGCAGACCAAACCCGGTAAAGACGCAATGCTGAAGATCGACGGCATTGATGTGGTTAAATCGAGCAATACGTTTACAATCGACGGTATTACGTATACATTAAACGATCAATATATTCCGGCCGGTGCAGACGACAAGGGAATTTCTTTCACTGTCAAAAAGAATGTGGACACCATTGTTGATAGGATATCCAAATTTGTTGATTCTTACAACGAACTGGTCGGCAAGCTTCAAAATCTGGTCGGCGAATCTGTTTACCGGGCCTACGCACCGCTGACAGACGAACAGAAAGACAGTATGAAGGAAGCCGATATTAATAAATGGGAAGAGAAAGCCAAAAGCGGTCTGCTTCATAACGACTCGGGGATCCAGCAGCTGCTCACAAATGTTAGAAAAGCGCTGTACACCACCGTTGAAGGCACGGGTATGAAGCTTTCGGATATCGGGCTCACAACAGGGGCTTATGCCGACGGTGCCAAGATTACGCTTAATAAAGACAAGTTAAGAACAGCACTGGAAACGAACCCGGATGCCGTGACCAGCCTTTTCACGAAAACGTCGAAGTCGACCGATGCAAGCGTGAAGTTCAATGAATCGGGATTTATGGCGCGTATATCGGATACGCTGTTGAACTATACGTCGCGCGCGACGGATGTATCGCTGAAGTCGCTTGATAAAAACATTTCGGATGCCAAGGATGCGGTGGAAACGCTCGAAGAAAAGATGTACACCAAATCAGAGGCGCTTTATAAAAAATTCAGCGCGATGGAGGCCGCGCTCGCAAAGCTGAATAGCCAGTCGAACTGGATGGCATCCATGTTTTCTTCCGGAAAATAATCATAACAACACATAGCACTACAAAGGAGAGATGAATATGAGCGCGATGATTAATTCATACCAACAGTATAAAAAACAGAATGTGTTGATGGCCAACCCGATAGAGCTTGTGATTATGCTTTATAACGGAGCCATCAAGCATTTGCATCTGGCTGAAATCGCCATCGGAAAAACGAGTGCGGAGGCGGCCAATGAGCATTTGAAGGCCTCGCAGGACATTGTGATGGAGCTTATGATGGGCCTGGATTTAAGCTACGGCATTGCGCAGGATCTGCTGAAGATTTACGAGTATGTTCATCACGAAATCGTGAGCATCAACGCATCCAAGGATGCGGCCGG
Source organism: Bacillota bacterium (assembly GCA_023412005.1). Taxonomy (GTDB): domain Bacteria; phylum Bacillota; class Clostridia; order Christensenellales; family SZUA-584; genus SZUA-584. The sequence continues at coordinate 49,570 of JAEYOE010000003.1, read as the reverse complement.
GATCGAACCGCTGGTTGGCATTATGTCCAGCCTGCGCGATGCTTGGGAGCAGGTGCACAAAGAATACAAAGGCGGCCTGTATGCGGCCGGACAGGAAGCTGAATGAGCCAGACTGACCGTGATCAACTGCAATATATACTGGAGCAGAAAAAAGAATGGCTGACTAAAATGCGCGACATAACCCGGCAATGCGCCGGTATGCTCGAAAACGATGATGTCGACGCTTTTGCAGGCAGTCTCGAAGCGCGTGAAGGCATCATCGTCAAGATTGATGCCTTTTCAAAAATGGAAAAACAAATTTCTGCTGCGGATGATGCACAAATTCTTGTTTTAAAGCAAGATATTCGTGGTATTATTCAAGAGATCATACAGCTTGATGAGCAAAACACGGCGCGGGCTCAAATAAAGATAGAACTGTATAAAGATGAACTGAAGAATCTGAATCAGAAAAAGCAAGGAATCGGCAAGTATATTAACGCATATCAGAAGACTGATGCCTTTTATTTCGATGAAAAGAAGTAAACGGCCAGGGTGGACACGGTAGCATGAAAGTTTCGGATGTGAACCACATCGTCAGCGATAATATGGAGCGTTACACGGCAGTTGACAGACAGGCCGCCCCAGATTCGGGCAGGGCTTTTTTTCGCCAGTTGACCACGCTCAATGAGGCGCAGTACATGCAGTATCTTGGAGAACTGCAGGAGAAGATATACAAACAGGGAGAAAAGATAAAGGCAAAGGCAGATATCAAGGCGTTTGCCGAATACAGGATGCTGATTGGCGAGCTGCTCGGCGAGGCGGCAGGTAATGCGTTTGCCTGTACCAAATCCAGCGTATTCGATTCCAGAGGACGGCATAAGGTTTTTCTCGTGATTCGAAATGTTAATCAAAAGCTGGAGGAACTTGCGCGCGAAATATTGTCAGATCAGAAGGACAACTTAAAGCTGCTGCAAATGGTAGACGACATTCGGGGGATGTTGGTTGATCTGTTTCTGTAATGAATAAGACAGTATATTATAGGAGGGAAAAAAGATGAACTTGGAAAACGAATTGTTTGAGCAGGAAGAGGATACTCAACACGGACGGTTTTTAACATTTAATCTGGGTGAAGAGATTTACGGCATTGAAATTGAATATGTCACCGAGATTATCGGACTGCAGCATATTACGAAAATACCTGAAGTTGCCGAATACATTAAAGGCATCATCAACCTCCGCGGCAAAATCATTCCCGTCATCGATATGCGTCTTAAGTTCAACAAAGAAGCGATAGAGTATGATGACCGGACGTGCATCGTTGTGGTCGACACGCAGGATATGATTGTCGGGCTGATTGTGGACAAGGTGGCAGAGGTGCTAAGCATTGAGGATGAGGATATTGCGCCCCCGCCGAGCTACAAATCGGGCATCCGCAACCGGTATATTCGCGGCATCGGTAAAATCGGAGACGAAGTGACGCTGCTGCTTGACTGTAAAAAACTCTTTGATGACCAAGAAACCAAAGAGATCAGCGAAATAGAATAACAACAAAAAAACCGGCATATCCTGCCGTGTTTTTTATCAAAGCAATAAACGCAGAAAATAATACGATAATTGCGAAAGGGGGGAATTCATTCCCCTTCTTTTGCACAACGGTAAAAAATGATACAGATAAAAGACAAAGAATTTCATACATTGGTTGATTATATGCAAAAATCCTACGGGATTAATCTTATTAAGAAGCGGACGCTGATTGAGAGCCGGCTTAATAACTATTTGGTGGCAGGCGGATTTAACGACTATTCGTCTTTCTTGGATTTTGTTTTCAATGATCCGACAGGGGAGCAGATCAATCAGGTATTAAATCGATTGACCACAAACTACTCTTATTTTATGAGGGAATGGGATCACTTTCAGTTTTTCAAGGACAAGGTGCTTGTTGAGCTGAGCGCGGGTGTGAAAGACCGTGATTTGAGAATATGGAGCGCCGGGTGTTCAACGGGACAGGAACCGTATACCCTTGCCATGCTGACCGCTGATTTTTTTGGTACCGAAAAAAGCAAGTGGGATTCAAAAGTGCTTGCGACGGATATCTCGGTCAAGGCGCTGGATGCGGCGATAAACGGCATTTACGACGACGAGTGCTTAAAAAACGTGCCTGCAAACTGGAAGCTGAATTATTTTAACAGAATGCCGGACGGCAACTGGCAGGTGAACAGCGCGCTGAAAAACGAAGTGATTTTCAGGCGGTTTAATCTGATAGAAGACCGGTTTCCGTTCAAGAAAAAATTCCACGTGATTTTCTGTCGGAATGTGATGATCTACTTTAACGATCAAACCAAAAAAACGCTGATACAGAAGTTTTACAACGCGCTGGAGCCCGGCGGATATCTTTTTGTCGGGCAGTCTGAAACGGTTGACAGAGCAGAGTTTCAATTCAAGAGTCTGATACCATCGGTATATAAGAAGGTAGGGTGACGCGTATGCCAGCAAGAGCAGTCAGGGTTTTGGTTGTTGATGATTCCATGTTTATGAGGGAGTATATTTCCTCCGCGCTGTCGTCTGACCCGGGTATCGAAATAGTGGGCAAAGCGGGCGACCCTTTTGAAGCGAGAGACAAGATACTAGAGCTTAAGCCCGATGTGATGACGCTTGATATCAACATGCCGAAGATGAACGGTATTGAGTTCTTAAAAAAGCTGATGCCTCAGTACCCGCTGCCGGTTGTGGTTATCAGCGCGGTAAGCAGCAATGTTTTTGATGCGCTGGATGCGGGAGCGGTGGATTTTATCACCAAACCCGAGCTCAGGACGGAGCGGGACAAAATACAGTTTATATCTGAAATGACGGTGAAAATCAAGATTGCGTCGATTGCGAAGGTGGGGCAGTATAAGCACAGTCCGGCCAGAAGCGAATCGCTGGAAAAGTCGGGAACGCCGGCATCCAAAGGTATTATTGCCATCGGCGCATCCACAGGCGGAACAGAAGCGACACTTTCCATATTGCGTGAGCTGGGGAGCGATTTGCCCGGCATCGTTATCGTTCAGCATATGCCGCCTGTTTTTACGAGGCTTTATGCGGAGCGTCTTAACAACATCTGCACGATGGAGGTTAAAGAAGCCAAGAACAATGACGAAGTGAAGCCCGGCACAGTGCTGATTGCCGAAGGCGGGCTGCACATGGGTGTGGTGAAACGCGCAAGCGGGTTTGTGGTGGAATGCCGGGAAGGCGAAAAAATCAGCGGCCATTGCCCGTCGGTAGATTATTTATTTGATTCGGTTGCCAAATTAAAGGGTATTAACCGATTGGGTGTGATTATGACGGGTATGGGCAGCGACGGAGCCAAAGGGCTGCTCACCATGAGGCAAAGCGGTGCGTCCACGATTGGGCAGGATCAGAAAACGTGTGTGGTGTACGGTATGCCCGCCGTTGCCAATAAAATCGGCGCGGTAGAAAAAGAGCTGCCGCTCGGTGCGATTGCCCGCGAGATATATGCATGGCACAGCCGAATTTCGCGCTGAAAGAAATCGCTAAAGGAAAAAGCGTAAAAAGCCGATATTTTAAATGTATGAGCAATGTTGAAAACATTTATATGAATAAGCTCGCAAAGTTCCAGAGCGTTCTTGCAACAAAGGCCGCCAAACTCGGCGGCGCTTCCGGAGCATTCAGCGATATTTTGAGCGACGTGGAGCAGCGCATGGGGCTTGAGAGTTTGCAAACAGACCTCGCACCCGATGCTTACAGCCCATACACAGGCGGTTCAAAGCTGGCGGTTAGCGCATCTACCGAAGAGATAGATGCGGCGGTGCGGCAAGCGGCCATCAAAACGGGGCTGGATCCGGCGCTGATTAAAGCGGTGATACAGGTGGAATCCTCATTCCGCACGAATGCAGAATCGGGCTGCGGGGCGCAGGGGTTGATGCAGCTGATGCCGGGCACGGCAAAATCGTTGGGTGTGACGAATTCGTTTGACGCTTATCAGAATGTGATGGGCGGCAGCACGTATTTGATGCAGCAGCTCAATCGTTTTGGAGACGTTCGGCTCGCGCTGGCGGCCTACAACACAGGCCCGGGGCGTATCGGACGGCTGGATATCACGAATGCGAATGATCCCGCCCAGTATTCGAAAATTTCGGAAGGCGTGCGGGGGTATGTTGATAAGGTGCTGAAGTATTATAACCAGTTTGCGGCTGTTTAGGGGGCGCACAAGCAATGATCGATAAGATATTTAACAATGTGAATATGCTTCAAAAAGGGCTGGATGCTTCGTGGCTAAAAAATGAGGTTATTACCAATAACATCGCCAATGTGGACACGCCGGGCTTTAAGAGTTCGTCCGTAACCTTTGAGAAGGCTTTTGAAGCGGCGGTCAATGAGGGCGATTTCTCCACAAAGAAGACAAGAGAAGGGCACATGGATTTCTCTTCACAGGGTATACAGGCGGCCGTACAGAAAAACACAGGTACGTCTGAGGGGCTGGACGGCAACAATGTCGACATCGATTACGAGAATGCCGAATTGGCAAAAAACTCAATTTTGTACAACACGCTGGTTGAGCAGGTGGGCAGTGAGTTCAGAAAGCTCAGCGCGGCGATTAATAATGTGGAGTAATAAAGCATGGGATTTTTATCATCGCTTGATATCAGCGCATCGGCTTTAACGGCCCAGCGTATGCGCATGAATGTGATCAGTGAGAATATTGCCAACGCAGATACCACACGCACCGCAGACGGCGAGCCGTACCGCAGACGGGTGGTGACGATGGGCGAAAGACCGTCCACGTTTGCTGACGCGCTGCACTCGGCCACGGGCGGCGGCGTGATGGTCACAGGCATCGTGGAAGACGCATCGGCTTTTGAGTATGAATACGACCCGACGCATCCGGATGCGAACGCAGACGGCTATGTGGCTTATCCAAATGTGGATGAAACCGAGGAGATTATCGACCTGATGTCAGCAACGCGCTCGTATGAAGCGAATGTCACGGCGCTTAACGCCACCAAGAGCATGGCGATAAAGGCTCTGGAAATCAGCGGCTAGAAAGAGGTGATTTGATATGCAGATCAGTGGAATCAGCGGTGTAACCGGGATCGGATCAATCGGCAGCACCGGCAAAACACAAGGCGAAAGCAGCTTTACAGACATTTTAAACGATGCAATCAACAACGCAAAAGAGTCGGAAAATATATCGCAGGATCAAAATGCCGCGCTGCTGACCGGCGAGACGGACGACCTGCACACGCCGCTTATCGAATCTCAAAAGGCGGAGCTGGCGCTCGAGCTTGCAATACAAATCAGAAACAAAGTGGTCAATGCCTACAATCAGGTTATGAACATGCAAGTGTAATTTCTGGCAGTATAAAATCTGTTTCACATATTTTAATATGGGTTATTAAAGTGTAGACTGAAAGGGGTATCTCATGGGGGACAATTTCGGGTCTGCACTTTTTTATATTCTCGTTATGGTAGCCGTTCTGATTGCGGCTTATTTTACGACCAAATATCTATCGGGAAAAGCAAGACACATAATGAAAAGCAGGCATATTGTCGTTCTTGATCGTATGGGCATCGCCAAAGATAAGATGCTGATGGTGGTAAAGGTGGGCGGCAAAAGCTTGCTGATTGGCGTGACCAATCAAAACATCAGTTCACTTGGGGAAGTGGATGTGGGTGAAGCACCGGCAGCTGAAGAACAGCCCAAAAACACCACCCAAGGGGCACTGTCAAAGTTTGCCGAAATTTTATCGAATGCGCGAAAAGCGCCGGAGGTGCTTGCCAAAGCAAGGCGGGAGGAAAGGCAACGGAAAAGCAAATCTTCTGAACCGCCCGATGCCGTTGAGAACGATTATATCGATCAAATTACGCGCGCGATAGAAAGACGAAAAAACGCAAAATCCCAAGACAATGAGGAACCGAATGAATAATCTTGTCGCACAGCCGCCGCTTCCAAAACGGCGGCGTCGTCGGTTAAAAATGAAAATATGGCTTGCGGTGCTGCTGTGTCTGTCTCTTGTTGTGCTCATGGCAGGCTGCAGTGCGATTGCCGGCACGGACAGTTCGGGGACAGATACCGACAAAGGGGCTCTCGGCGGGCTGCTCGGCGACCGCAGCGACACGGTGGACATTGTGCTGCTGCTCACGATATTGTCGCTGCTGCCGTCTGTTCTCATTATGTTCACATGCTTCCCGCGCATCATCATCGTGCTGTCGTTAGTCAGAAACGGCCTTGGCTTGCAGCAGATGCCGCCCAATCAGGTATTGATCGGGCTGGCACTGTTTTTAACGTTTTTTGTGATGTCACCGGTTATTAATGATATCAACGTGAATGCTTATCAGCCGTATATAGAGAATCGGATCAGTGAGGACGAAGCGTTTGAACGCGCGATGGAGCCGGTCAGAGATTTTATGTTTAAGCAAACATACAAAAGCGATTTGGACTACTTTATCTCCGTATCTGACGCTGACAAGGATATTGAAAAGGTGGAGGATGTATCCAACACGGCACTGATTCCCGCTTTCATCACCAGCGAAATCAAACGCGGGTTTCAGATCGGTTTTCTGCTGTACATACCGTTTATTGTGCTCGACATGATTGTGGCGAGCGTGCTGATGGCGATGGGCATGATGATGCTGCCGCCTATTGTGATATCGCTGCCGTTTAAGGTGCTGCTGTTTGTGCTGGTGGATGGGTGGATGCTGACTGTTCAAACGCTTGTTTCCAGCTTCGGCTAGTGCATAAAAACGGCGTATCGTTAAGCTCGGCAAAGGAGGTTATGAAGGGTGGAGCAAGCGCAGGTCATTACCGTGATGCAGGACGGTGTGATGACAATCATCACCGTTTCCGCGCCCATATTGATAGTGGCGATGGTGGTGGGTCTCATCATATCGATATTTCAGGCTACGACGCAAATCAATGAACAGACGCTTGCGTTTGTGCCCAAAATCGTGGCTATATTGATCGTGCTGCTCGTTTTCGGGGGCATGATGCTGACAAATCTGACGGATTTCACCCACCGTATGTACGGTTATGTGGATACGATGCTGAAATAACGATGGAACAGGTGCTCGGCTCGGTAACGGCCAATATCGACTATTTCATACTGATACTGCTCCGGGTGAGCTCGCTGCTGATGGCTTCACCCATATTCGGCAGAAAAGCGCTGCCCAATATCGTCAAAATCGTTTTCTGTATGGTGATTGCCTATGCCGTGTTTGCGGCAGCCCCATCAGCAAAACCGGTGGCATACAGCGGCGTGCTCGAATTTGGTTTGATGTGCATGAAGGAGCTGCTTTTCGGGCTGGTGCTGGGGTATGTGACCACGCTGTTTTTTTCGGTTGTGCAGACGGCGGGGCTCGTTATGGATATGCAGATGGGTTTTGGCATGGTGAACGTGTTTGACGTAAACTCAAACATCAGCGTGCCGGTCAGCGGTAATTTGTTAAATATCATTCTGCTGACCACATTCTTCGGTGTAAACGGTCATCTGCATCTCATCAGGATGCTGATTGCCTCCTTCAACCACATACCGGTGGGGCAGGTGGCGCTGAATCCTCTGCTGGGGCTGACGGCGGTTGAGATATTTTCACTGTCGTTTGTTTTGGCGGTGAGTGTGGCGATGCCGCTTATTGCATCCGGGCTGCTCGGCGAAGTGGCGCTCGGGTTTATTGTGCGGGCGGTGCCGCAGATGAACATATTTGTGGTGGGTATTCCGCTGAAAATCGTGCTGGGGCTGATGATGCTGTTGATTATATTGCCGGCCTTCGTGTCTTTTTCCGATGTGCTGTTTGAGCGCATGTTTGGGGCCATTGATCAGATGATCTCGGGGCTTACGCCATGAGCCCGCAGTCAACGGGGGAAAAGACGGAAAAAGCCACCCCGAAACGAAAGCGAGAAGCGAGGGAGAAGGGGCAAATATTCAAAAGCGTCGAGGTCAATACGGCTTTGACGCTGCTCGTGCTGTTCGGCGTGCTGTCAATTTTCGGCCCGACGATGGTTAAAAATATAAAAGACCTGCTGCGATATTTTTTTACGATGAGCTCGCCAGACACCTTTGACATAGCTTCTGCGATGAAGATGTACGGCGATGCGATGATCATGTTCATCGGCATCATAGCGCCGCTGCTGATTGCGGCTTTCGTGGCCGGTGTGGTCACCAACGTGATTCAGTCGGGGTTCATATTTACCACCAAAGCGCTGGCTCCGAAATTTGACCGTATCAATCCGATGTCGGGCTTCAAGCGGATTTTTTCCACAAGGACACTGCTTGATCTGGTGAAATCCATCATCAAGATAACGATTCTGGCGGTGGTGGCCTACAACGATTATCAGGTGCACATGGAAGAATTCAAAGGCCTGATGGGGCAGGATGTTGCGGTGGCTATCGCGAATTTTGTGGATATCATCATCTCGACCTCATTTAATCTTGCGATTGCGTTTGCGATATTCGCACCGTTCGATTATATGTATCAGCGGTGGAAATACAACAAGGATCTCATGATGACCAAGCAGGAGATCAAGGACGAATACAAGCTGACCGAAGGCAATCCGCAGATTAAAGGCCGAATTTCACAGAAGCAGCGGCAAATGAGCCGTATGCGCATGGTGCAGGCCGTGAAGGATGCGGATGTGGTGATTACCAACCCGACGCATTACGCGGTGGCGCTTGAATACAAAGAAGGCAAAAGCACCGCGCCGGTGGTGGTTGCCAAAGGCAAGGACTATCTGGCGCAGAAGATAAAAGAAAAAGCAAAGGAAGAGAATGTGCAGATTGTGGAGAACAAACCGCTTGCACAAGCGCTTTACTTCTTTTGTGAGGTAGGGGACGAGGTTCCCGAGGACATGTATAAAGCTGTGGCCGAAGTGCTGGCGTATGTGTACCGTATGAAAAGGGGAGGACGAGCTTGAAGATCACGGATATTCTCGTGGCTGTGCTGGTATTGGCCATCATATTGCTGATCATCATTCCGCTTTCAACAGGGATTATGGATGTTTTGCTGATTACAAACATCACGATATCGCTGATGATTCTGCTGATCACGCTTTATACCAAGCGCACGCTCGATTTTTCAACATACCCCACCATGCTGCTCATTGTTACGCTGTTTCGGCTGGCACTGAACATATCGTCCACGCGGTTGATACTCGGCAACAACGGCGACGCAGGCAACGTGATTAAGGCATTCGGCACGTTCGTGGTGGGCGGCAATCTCGTTGTGGGGTTTGTCGTGTTCCTCATCATCGTTATCGTGCAGTTTGTGGTTATCACCAAAGGCGCGGAGCGTGTTTCGGAAGTTGCGGCGCGGTTTACGCTGGACGCGATGCCGGGCAAGCAGATGGCGATTGACGCGGACTTGAGTTCCGGCATCATCAACGAAGAGCAGTCGCGTGAACGCCGCGGAGACATTCAGCGCGAGGCAGATTTTTACGGCGCGATGGACGGTGCATCCAAGTTCGTGAAGGGTGATGCCATCGTGGGTATCATCATCACGGTGATCAACGTGGTGGGCGGCATCATCGTGGGCGTGCTGGGTGTGGGCGGCAAAACGATGCCGTTTGAAAAGGTCATCGAGGTCTACACACTCGCGTCTGTGGGCGACGGCCTTTGCAGCCAGATACCCGCGCTGCTGGTGTCGACAGCCACCGGTATCATCGTGACGCGCGCGGCCACCAAAACGAGCTTTGGGCAGGATTTGTCAAAGCAGCTGTTCGGGCAGCCGTTTGTGTTCTACATACTCGGCGGCATGCTGCTGCTGATCGCGCTTATTCCGGGGTTGCCGGTTATACCGCTGTTAATTCTAGGTGTTGCGATGCCGATTATCGGATACATAAGAAGCCGCAATGAAAAGCGCAAGCAGGAGGCTGAAATACAATCTGAGGCGGAAATCAGCGCGACGGAGAAACGCAAGCCCGAGAATGTCACCGCGCTGCTGCATGTGGATCTGATTGAAATGGAATTTGGATACGGGCTGATATCGCTTGTGGATGCGTCGCAGGGCGGCGATCTGCTGGACCGCGTGGTGATGATAAGGCGGCAATGCGCTATTGATCTTGGCATTATCGTGCCGATTGTGCGGCTGCGTGATAACATACAGCTCGGAACCAAAGAATACGTGATTAAGATTAAAGGACTTGAGGTGGCACACGGCGAAGTCATGCTGGGGCGGTATCTCGCGCTGAAGCCCGAAGAAGTGGATGATCCCATCGACGGCATTGAAACGGTGGAGCCGACATTCGGGCTGCCTGCGCTTTGGATAACGGAGAAAGACCGCGAGAAAGCCGAGATCAAGGGGTACACAACAATCGATGTGCCGTCAGTGATTTCCACACATTTGATGGAGATTATCAAACGACATGCGGACGAATTGCTCGGACGCCAGCAGGTACAGACAATTATCGACAATTTGAAGAAGACTCAGCCCGCGCTTGTGGAGGAAGTGGTGCCGAAGATATTCACAATTGGCGAGGTGCAGAAGGTGCTTGCCAATCTGCTGCGTGAAAATGTGTCGATTCGTGACATTGCTTCTATATTGGAAATATTGGGCGATTATGGTACAATTACAAGAGACACGGATGTGTTAACCGAGTATGTGCGCCAGAAATTGAAACGCGCGATTACAAAAAACTTTATTCCGGACGGAAGAGCCCGCGTGATGACGCTGAATCCGGATACGGAAAAGGTGGTATCGGGGAGTCTCAGACAGTCGGAAAAAGGTGTGGGGACAGCCATGGAGCCTTCGCAAGTTCAGTTGCTGCTGATCAGCTTGAAAAAAGGCGTCGATCATTTCCTCAGCCTCGGAATTGCCCCCATACTGATCACATCGCCGCAGATAAGGCGGCATTTGAAAAATCTGTCGGCACAGGTTTATCCCGAGCTGGTGGTGCTGTCATACAACGAACTGGAGTCTAACGTAGAAATATTTTCGGACTGGACGGTGAGTATATAGGTGTTTGTAAAAAGATTTACCGCGCGCGATATGCAGGACGCGATGAAAAAAATAAAAAAAGAATTCGGCCCCGACGCGGTGATTCTCGACAGCAAAGTGGTGCGTGGCAAAGGAATTTCGGGGCTTTTTAAGAAAGGCCTTGAGGTGGTGGCCGCTTATGAACCCAAACGGAGCTTTGACACGAATCCGCCCAAATATCAGCCGAAAGCCGCTTTTTCAAACGAAATGCCCTTAACGAACGAAACCAGCCTGGAAAGCGAAGCGCCGATGAATACCGACGCGTCTTCGGATGCCGTACCGGATGCCAAGATTGCGCCGCTTGCCGCCCAGATCGAATCGCTAAAGGGGCTGGTGACCGATATTTCCAACAGGATCCGCACGGTATCCAAAGAAGATTCTACGCCGCTGCCCGCAGATGTGCAGGGGCTTTATGATGAAATGGTGGATCGTGATGTGAATGATGGTATCGCAAAGGAAATTGCGATGCTGACCCATGGCGCATCTCAAAAACAGCCGGTGGAGATGAAGGCGGTGGCACAGCAGCTCATAATCGACAGGCTCGGAGAGCCTGTGCCGATCAAGCTGAAAAAGTACGCGCAGACCGTGCTGCTTTTTGCGGGCCCGACCGGTGCGGGAAAAACAACAACGCTGGTGAAGCTCGCCGGACGGCTGGCGCTGGACCAGAACATGAGCATTGGACTTGTGAACATGGATACTTACCGCGTCGGTGCGATGGAGCACATGCGCATCTATGCGGAGATTATGGATATTCCGATGAGAACTGCCTACAATGTCGGCGATTTGAAGGAAGCCGTGGAAGAGATGGCCGACAGGGATGTGATTCTCATTGATACGGCGGGGCGCAGCGTGACCGATCCCTCGTACCGCAAGGAACTGGAGGAGTATATCGCCACGGCCCATGTGGACGAGGTTTATCTCGTCATCAGCATTGTAACCGGCAGCAAGGTCTGCAGGGAAATTATTCATCATTACGCGTTTATTCCGAACTACAAGTTGATTGTCACCAAGCTGGATGAAGTGGGCGTGTGGGGCAACATTTTGAACATTGCGGATTATGCGAAAAAACCGCTGTCTTACATCACGATTGGACAAAACGTCCCCGATGATATCAGTCAGGTAGACCCCGCGATGCTGGCGGAGAATATCGTCGGAAGGCATGAGGTCGTGATATGAAGGATCAGGCGGAAAGACTGCGCATGCTGATGAACTTGCAGAAGAAGCAGATGAAAATCGTCACCGTCACGAGCGGTAAGGGCGGCGTGGGAAAATCGAGCTTGGCACTGAACATCGGTATTGCGCTCAACAGGCTCGGTCGGCGTACGTTGATAATTGATACCGACTTTGGTTTTTCAAATATCGATGTGATGCTGGGTGTAAGAACGCAATTCGACCTGATGGATCTGATTGACGGGCACAAGGAAATAGGCGAGATCATCGAAACCGGGCTGGAAGGTGTGCAGTTTATTTCCGGCGGGTCGGGCGTTTATCAGCTGACGAAGCTCGGGCCGTCGCAGCTGATGGGCATTGTCGACAAGGTGCTCACGCTCGAAAGCGTGTGCGACACCATCATTTTTGATACCGGTGCGGGCATTAACGATAATACACTGCGCTTGATTCGCGCGAGCGACGATACGATTCTGGTGACCACGCCCGAGCCCACTTCCGTTGTGGATGCTTACGCATTGTTGAAAATCGTCAATGAGCAAGGCGTTCACCCGAACGTCAGCCTGGTTCTGAACAAAGTTGAAGACAAAAGAGAGGCAAACTCCGTGATAGACGGCCTTGTTCGCATTGTGGAGAAAAACACCGAAATTAGGATGAAAAAACTCGGTGTAATATCACGCGACCCCAATATGCTGAGTGCTGTGAGAAAACAGGTTCCGATTCTCGTCAGCCACCCGTCTTGTGCGGCATCGGCCGATATCAATGAGATTGTCAGCATATTTCTCGATATTCCGGTTCCGGAACGCAAGAAGCCCGGGCTGGCGGGTTTCCTCGATCGGTTTATTATGAGAAGCGATATGACGAAGGAGTAGTGACTTTGCATTTTGATGAGATTGTAACAGTCGGAGAAATCATGGAATTGCAGATCGGCGAGGTCACCGTGAAGACAAAACTTCAGGATATACTGGAGAATCATCAGTTTACGGTGTTTCATCCCACGTTAAAAGGGGTACCTATCCCAATAACGAGGCAAGATATTGTCAAGATCTGTTTTTATCGCCCAAACGGTATTTTCTCGTTTGAGGCGAAGATTATCAACTGGTATTTGAAGAACCATATTCGACTGTGTGAAATGGAAGCCGTGACAGAGGTCACAAAATATCAGAGGCGCAAGAGCTTTCGGCTGCCGATTATGCTGAACGTAGTCCTCAAACGGCTTGATGGCGATGAGGAAGAGCAAGAAAAGGTATATAAGGGCAAGACGATTGATATTTCCGAAGACGGTATGCTTTTAAGCTGCTTCCATAGCTTCCCAAACGGCACGCCGATCAGCGCTGAAATTAAGCTGCCGGATATGGAGTCGCGCATTTTTAAAACAGAGGTTTTAAGGTGTGAAAGGCCATTTAACGATAATGATCCTCATAATATGGTGTTGCTGTTTTTAAACTGTTCGCAGCAAGACCGGACATATCTGGCGCGGTTCATCATCCGTCAGCAGATTGCGGCCAGAAAAAAAAGAGGACCGGGGAAGTGAAACAATGAACACAGGCTCTGATGTGCACCTGCTATGGCAGCGGTACACAAAAGAAAAAACTGTTGAGCTGAAAAATGAGCTGGTTTTGCACTATTTACCGCAGGTCAGAAGCATTGTGCTGCGCCTGATGCCCACCTATAAAGCATACAGCAATTACGATGATATGTTAAGCTGCGGTATATTGGGGCTGATGGATGCCATAGAAAAGTATGACTTGAGGCGCGACGTTAAGTTCGAATACTATGCGGCGATGCGTATAAAGGGAGAAATTATTGACAGCATACGCAAGCAGGACTGGGCACCGACGAGCCTAAGGCGTAAAATCAAATCCATAAGCAATGCCTATTATGAGCTGGAAAACAGGTTTGGGCGGGAACCCTTAGACAGTGAAGTGGCCCAGCATCTTGAAATGGATGAAGAAGATCTGCAAAGCACAATGGGCAAATCTCAGATGTTCAATATTATTCATTTCGAGGAAATGATTCAAAACGACATGTGGGAGCAGTCGATACAGATGCAGTCCGGTACGCTTGAAGAAGAGGTTGAGAGCAAAGAGATGGTGGAGGTGCTTGGCGGCATCATCGACAATCTGCCGGAAAAAGAAAAACTGGTGATTACACTGTATTATTACGAAGAGATGACCTTGAAGGAAATTGCCGCGGTGCTCGGCGTTTCCGAATCGAGGGTGTCGCAGATTCATTCCAAAGCGGTTATGAAGATGAGGACAAAGATGCAGTTTGCGGGTATGTATGAAGGGGTTGCGCAAACTGAAAAAAAAATTGTGGGGAATTAATATGATGGATTTATCGGCTTATTTGTTTGCAACGTATGTGTTCATACTGTTGTGTGTAACAATCTGGCTCTTTGGCAGAGTGCTGAAAAAAAGCAAAAAGGCAAGAGAAATAGAAAAGACCGGTTTTGAAAAGGAAAAAAAGCTGTTTACACTCTATCAAAATGTGGAGGATATGCTCGCCAGTTTTGAGGAATATGTGGAAGAAACTCAAAGCGAAACAGATAAAACGATCACAGAGATGCAAAAGATACTTCAAGAGGTTAAACGGCTTGCAGCATCTTTACAAGTGGGCAGTGCGGCAATTGAAGCAGCAGAGCCGGTGGCTGTTGCTGAAACACATGACGAATCGACGGTTCAGCGGACCGAGAGTTTGCATTTGGTGGCTCCGATGCCGCTTAAAATATCCGATGAGGCGAGGAAACCAGCGTCGCCGCCAAAGCTGTCGAGAACAGGCAGCAAGGTGCTGGAACTTCGCGCTAACGGTTTGGAACAAAATGAAATCGCCAAACAACTCGGCATTTCTGTCAGAGAAGTATCGCTGGCTATGAAAATAGCCGGTGCAGGAGAAGATAAATAAAGCTCTAAAGTGGGATGCCATATGTGCCGATAAATAATATGTAGGATTCCTGCAATGCGTAAGCCTTGGCAGGAACCATACAACAAGGAGGCCATATGATTCGCAGTTTCTATATTGCCGCCACGGCAATGGCAACCCAAACTGACAGGATGGATGTCCTGACGAACAATCTCACCAATGTTGATACGACGGGATACAAAAAAGACAAGCTGATCTCCCGTTCGTTTTCTGATGTGCTGATGGAACGGCTGAACGATCCGTATGTCATCAGCGTCACCAATCAGATTGGGTTACAGAACAACGGAATACATATCGATGAAGTCGTTACCGATTTCAGCCAAAGCGGTTTTGATGAAACAGCACGACCTTCCGATTTGGCGCTGGAGGGAGCGGGTTTTTTTGTGGTTGAAACCCCGCAGGGTAATATGTATACGCGCGACGGTAACTTCTTTGTGAATGCCGACGGCGACTTGGTGAACGCTGACGGGCATTATGTGGCAGGAACAAACGGACGCATTCGCGTGGGAGCCGGAGAATTTGCGATTAACGGAGCCGGTGAAGTCATTGTAGACGGCAACATCGTCAATAAAGTCAGGCTGGCGGCGTTTGATGATTTAAATGGTTTGCGTAAAAACGCGAACAACCTTTATACAAACTATACAAATCAGCCGGTGAGAACGCCGGCCGGGACGACTGTGAAGCAGGGTTATTTGGAAACATCCAATGTGGATACCGCCGAGGAGCTGGTTCGTATGATGGAGCTCACACGCTCGTTCAGCTTCAATCAGCGCGTTTTGTCCATGGTGGATCAGTCACTTGAAAAAACAGTTAACGAAGTGGGAAGGGTATAAGAATGCAAGCGTTATATACAGCCAAACTTGGCCTTCAGGCACAGCAGCAACGGTTGAGCATCATCGGTAACAATATTGCCAACAGCCAAACGATTGCGTATAAGGGGCAGCGTACCGACTTTAAAGACGCGCTGTATACAGCGATGATCGATCCCGCCAACACGCAGAGCACCGTGAATTTGCAGCAGGGCACCGGCACGCTGGTTTCGTCGACACCGAGAAATTTTACTCTGGGAGAACCGGAGATGACCGGCTACGCGCTGGATTTTTTCATTGACGGCGACGGCTTTTTCACCGTCTCAGACGGCAACGGCGGGTATATGTATACACGCAGCGGCAATTTCACGGTCTCCGGGGAAGCCGACGGTGCCTATATGACAACGCCATCCGGGCAGTATGTGATGGACATCAATATGAACCGTATCAAGCTTCCGGCTGATGTTTCATCGGTAAAGCTGAGCCCAAAGGGCGTGCTTTCGGCTAACGGTGCTGAGCTTGGCACGTTGAACCTTGTGGATTTTCCGAACAAAGACGGCTTGCTGCTGCTGGGTGAAGGATGTTATATTGAATCTGCATCTTCGGGTACTGCGGTAGAGTCAACGGCGACCGTCAGACAGGGTGTTCTGGAGGCATCGAATGTGGATCTGTCAGTGGAAACGACACGGATGATCCGTGCCCAAAGGGCCTTTACATTGGCATCCCGTGCTGTTTCGGCTTGGAATGATATGACGGAAAAAGCTTACAATCTGCGATAGGGGAGACTTTTATGGCAACGGTTTTACAGTGTAAAAAATGCGCAAGGCTTTATCAATCTTTCGGCAAAGCACCGTATTGCCCCACATGCATGGAAGATCTCGAAAAGAGCTTTGATTTGGTTAAAGAGTATATCTATGCGCATCCGCTCGCCAATGTGGTTGAGATATCTCGGGAAACAGATGTGCCGGAGAAAGAGATATTCTACTTTCTTAAAGAGGGCCGTCTTTCGATATCTGAGAACAACGGTATGCTGCTTTGTGAAAGCTGCGGCCGCTCGATTATAACAGGGAAATACTGTGAATCGTGTAAAAAGCAGCTAGAAAGAGAGTTGAGTTCTACAATCGCCGACGCGATGCAAAAAAAGAGCAGCTCGCATGGGCTGGGTAAGATGCACGTGAACTTTTCTGACAGGAATAATAATTGAGGTGATGATAGATGAGAATTAATTCTGTAAGCCCCAGCGAACTCTTAAAAGAATATGTTGTTCGGGCCAAAAAGACGACGGAGCAGCAGCCGTACATATCCGATAAAACGGAACTGACGGAAGGCGCAAAAACGTTTTCCACCGCATTGAAAGCGGCTCAGGACCTGATGGACACGCGCTCAGCCGAGCAGGTTTCGCGTTTTAACGAAATCTCTGAACAGATAAAGAACGGAACCTATTCTGTATCTGGTTCCAAAGTGGCTGAGAAAATTCTCGGAAGATAACCAAGGAGGCGGTTCTAAGTGATTAGAGTTTTGAATGCGCTCAAATCGGTGCTTGAGCTGGAAACAGTTGAATATAAGCAGATGCTTATCCTGGCGGCTCAAAAAAAAGAGGTGCTGTTTAATAATGATGTGCAGGGCCTGGAGCTGATTGTGGCTCGGGAAATGACTGTGCTCAAAAGAATAAAACAGCTGGAAAACGAGCGCGAGCTGCTGATTGCGAGAGCCGCGATGCTGAGCCACAGGCCCAAAAACACCATGCGCCTATCCGACATGATCGAGTTTTTAAGCGATGATATGCGCACCGAGTTTATCAGGATTCGCGATGAACTGTCGGATGTTGTGTCTCAGCTTAAAAACAGCAACAAAGCCAACAAAGGGCTGATTGAAACGCAGCTTCAGTACGCTAGCTTTTGTGTGAATCTGTTGGCAGGACATACCGGTCCGCTGGGTACATACTCACCTGTCGGCCAGGTGAATGATAAAGAAGAAAAAACTTTTTTGATAGACCAATCGATATGAAGGTGAAATAGATGTCAAGCTTATTTTATGGCCTGGAAATAGCGAAAACGGGACTCAGCGTGAGCCAGCAGGGCATTAGCCTTACCGGCCACAATATTGCCAATGCCAACACGGTGGGCTATACGCGTCAGCGAATCATTCAAAACAGTATCGACCCAAGCAATTCGCTGACACGCATTTCCAAGGTTAACAAAGGGACGATCGGCGGCGGCGTGGAAATTACGATGATCGACCAGGTTCGCAGCGACTATCTTGACAGACAATTCCGCAATGCAGGCGCAACGCTGGGTAATTATAAAACAAAAGCTGAGGAACTCGATTATATTGAGACAGTGATGAACGAGCTTTCTAAAAACGGGCTTTCGATGTCGATGAAGGATTTTTTCAACAGCATCAGTGAGTTCGCCAACGATCCGGTTAATGATGAGTTTCGCACAAGTGTGAAGGAAAACGCTCAGAAAATGATCGAGTCGTTCCATCACTATTATAATCAGCTGACCGGTCTTCAAAGAACATACAATGATAATATGAAGGCCACAGTCACCGACATCAACGACCTGCTGACATCAATTGCGAGCTATAACCAACAGGTGGCCGGGTTCGAACTTTCGGGAGAACAGGCCAACGATTTGCGCGATAAGCGTAACTTGCTGCTGGATGATTTATCTCAGTTAATTAATATTGAATATCATGTGAATGCGGACAACCAGCTGATAGTCACATGTGAAGGCACCGAGCTGGTTAATCACACAACGGCAAAGCTGCTTGAGGCCGTTGCCGACCCAGCAACGGGATTTTACGATATTTATTATCAGGGGACGACAACCGATTTTGATTATAACGACGGCAAGCTGATGGCTTTTAAGAACCTAAGGGACGGCAACACATCCAGCAACATCGGTATACCATACATCATCAATAACTTAAACAGGCTTGCAAGGAGTCTTGCTCAAGAGTTTAATGCCATCCACGAAACAGGCCACACCAAGCCGATTGGAACGGCCGCTTCACTAACCGGTATAGAATTCTTTGAAATACCGACAGGCGGCTATGCAAATATCACAGCAGGTAATCTGTCGCTGTCTGCCGATGTGCTGGCCAGCGTCAGAAATATTGCCGCCTCCAGCTTGCCGGTGACGGCAACGAATTCCGGCAACAACACAGTAGCGCTTGAGCTGGCTGAACTTTCGTCTCGTACAAATATGGTTGATGTGGGCAACTTTGAAGAGTATTTGAACAGCGTTGTGGTGGAACTTGGTATACAAAGCTCTACGTCAGAAACGCTTTTTAACAGCCAGCAGGCGATCGTCGACAATTTACAGTCGAGAAAAGATTCGATCTCCGGGGTATCGCTGGATGAAGAAATGGTTCAGATGATGACATACCAGCACGCTTACAGTGCGGCATCGCGCGTGCTTTCAGCTTTAGACGAGGCACTCGAAGTCCTCATAAACCGCACGGGCAAGGTCGGCTTGTAACAGACGGGAAGGAGCAAAGACAATGCGGGTAACAAACAGTATGCTGCTCAGCAATTACCTTAAGAATGTCAACAACAATCTGAATTCTGTGGGTGATATGCAGCGGCAAATGGCTACGGGCAAACGGATCAACAAGATCTCCGACGATCCCATCGGTGCGATTTCGGCAATGCAGGTGCGTACAAAATTATATAAAACAGAGCAGTATCAGAAGAATGTTGACAAGGCCATTTCGTGGCTGGACGAAACCGAATCATCGGTGCTGGAGCTCAACGAGATTTTGAAAACCGCCTATGAGACGGCGGTCAACCAGTCCACCGGCACCTTGGATGCGACAGATAAGGCTGCCGCTGCGGACCTGATCGGTCAACTGCGCGATCATTTGCTGACCGTGGGCAACGCAAAAACGGGTGATAAATACATTTTCGGCGGTTATAACGTGACCAATGCGCCATTCACGCTGGACGCTGCAGGGAATATACAGTATAATGGCATTGATTTGACAGACGAAACGAACCCAGCATTAATTGATATGGCGGATGACAGCATCAATTATTCGGTGGGGTTTAATATTACTTTTGGGATTTCGATTAACGGTGCGCATCTTTTCGGCACCGGTGACGATAATCTTTACACCACGCTAGATAACTTTTACAAAGCATTGAAAAACGATGCGCCTTCTGATGAACTCAGCGGGTACATTACGAAAATACAGAATTCTCAGAATAATGTTCTTGCGATTGAAGCGGAAATCGGCGGCAA
Organism: Bacillota bacterium; assembly: GCA_023412005.1. GTDB lineage: Bacteria > Bacillota > Clostridia > Christensenellales > SZUA-584 > SZUA-584. Next base: position 29,484 of record JAEYOE010000003.1, on the reverse strand, counting down.
AACAAACCGTCTTGAGCTGATACAGAATCGGTTTGAGGATGACGTGATAACGTATACCGAGCGCAAATCGAAAATTGAGGATGTGGACGAGGCCGAGGCCATCATGAATTACAAAATGGCTGAGACTGTGTATCAGGCATCGCTGCAGATTGGCAGCGATATTATCCAGCTGTCGCTGGTGGATTTTCTTAAATAGCAGGCAGGTAACAAAAGGAGGGCTTTTTCGTGCTAATCGACACAGACCGCTTCGGTACATTTGATACCAAGGACAGCAAACTCATCGAATTCCCGCAGGGGCTTCCGGGTTTTGAAGATCTACATAATTTTATTATTCTTGAGGTCGCGCAGACCAAACCGATATATTGGCTGCAATCCACAGAGAATAAGTATATTGCGCTGCCTGTGATACTCACATTTGAGATACTGGACGATTATTATATCGACATTCGCGATAATGAGCTGGATGAATTGAATGTGCAAAGCCAGAATGATCTGCTGATTATGAATGTGGTGGTGATACCCGAACCGATTGAAAAGATGACGGTAAATCTCGCGGCACCCATTGTGATCAACGCGGTTAAGGGAATCGGTAAACAGATTATTATCGACGCGACAACAATGCCGATCAGGATGCCCATATACGATGCGATCATGAAGAGCCTTACCAAAGGAGGACAAAGCGATGCTGGTGTTGTCGAGAAAAACGGGTGAGGGGATCGCGCTTGATCAAGACATTGAAATTGAGGTGTTGTCAATAGAGGGAGATCGCGTGCGCATCGGCATTAAAGCGCCCAAAGAAATGCGCATTTACCGCAAAGAGCTGCTGGTGCAAACAATCGATTTAAACCGCGAAGCATCCAAAACACCGGCCATATCGTTCGGCAAATAACCGTATAATCCGCTGAGCCCAGAATAAGGGCTCTTTTTTGTTCTATCGAATGGAGGACAACCCCATAGTGACAAACGCTGTAAATGCACGGCTATGGATAACCGTAGTTGTGGGTATCCGCTTGTGCCCCGAATGGGGTATGCCCGCCAGCGTATGAACGCACCAACATGTAATCCAATCCATGCGACAAACCGTAGTGGCGGGTCTCCGCTTGTGCCCCGAATGGGGTATGCCCGCCAGCGTTGACTTAAACAGGCGGTATACCCTAAGGGGCAGGCTCTGGAAACGGGGTCCTACGGGATTCGTGGATATGGCAAAATTATAAAAGGGCCGGCATGGAACCGGCCCCTACGGGATTCGAGTGTGGCTTATTGCTTAAGCAGCGAGAGCACGTTCTGCGGCGCAGAATTCGCCTGAGCCAACATCGCCGTGGCAGCCTGAACAAGAATATTCTGCGTTGTGAACTCAGTCATCTGCTTGGCCATGTCGATGTCGCGGATGCGGCTTTCGGCAGCCTGCAGGTTCTCGGCCGATGTGTCAAGGTTGTTGATTTTGTGCTCAAGACGGTTCTGGGTTGCACCGAGCTTGGAGCGTTGGGTGGATACCGTGTTGATAGCGCTCTGCAGCGTCGTAATCGCGAGAGTCGCACCCGTTGCCGGGGTGGCACCTACTGCGGCTTCACCGCGTATACTTATGTTCAAACCATCCAGCCCAAGTGCAGACGTAGTCATCGCATTGATGGTAATTTCCAGCGTCTCACCCGCATTGGCACCTGTCTGAATTTTCGCGGCTTCGTTCGTCACATCAAATGTGAGCGTTGAGTCAATCAACGCGTCTTCCGAAACGGCATCGCTGAATTCAAAGGTCGCGATACGGCCGCCGCCGAAATCAAGCGTCATTGTGCGTGCCTCGTCTGTGTTGGCAGCCGTGACGGTGACGCCATCGTATGTAGCGCTATAGGGGTTCCCGGCATTATCAGCAAAGACAATGGTTTGGCCAGCGCCCGCGCTGAAGCCCTTGAAGCTCACGCTGACAAGACCTGTCACTGCTCCGGCACCGCCGCCTTCAACCTTAACAGCTGAAGTCGCTGCAATCTGCGAGGTAGAGCCAAAAGTTCCGTCAAGCAGATTTTTGTTGTTGAAGGTTGTTTTCTTGGCAACGTCGTCAATTTCGCTGCGAAGAGCATCAAACTCATCTTGCAGAGCGTCACGGTCGATGTCTTCGTTGGTGTCGGAAGCCGACTGAACAGCCAGCTCATTCATACGCTGCAATATGGAATGTGTTTCTGTGAGCGCGCCTTCAGCGGTTTGCACGAGAGAGATTGCATCGTTGCTGTTTTTGGAAGCCATATTGAGGCCGCGAATCTGCGCCCTCATCTTCTCGGAAATCGCAAGGCCGGCAGCATCGTCACCGGCGCGGTTAATCTTGAGACCCGAAGACAGTCTCTCGGTCGATTTTGAAACGCTGTTGTTATTTGTGGCGTACTGACGGTGCGTGTTCATCGCCATTATGTTGTTATTGATTCTCATTAAAAAATTCCTCCATGAATACAATTTGAGGGTGTCCGTATCGTGTCAACAGCTGCATCGTTGACAGCCCCAGCTCCGTATTGTTGATCTGTACATTTATTATATCGTCAGTATGAAACAAAACTTTACAAAAGAATTTCACATTCGCGAAAATTCGGGGCCTATTTTCAATAATATTTTCTGTCAATATAAACAGCCGCCGGGATACCCGACGGCTGTTTTGGCGCCTGTTTGTTAAGAGCTTAAAAACTCTTTTTAGATTACTTAAGCAGCGAGAGCACGTTCTGCGGCGCAGAATTCGCCTGAGCCAACATCGCCGTGGCAGCCTGAACAAGAATGTTCTGAGTTGTGAACTCAGTCATCTGCTTGGCCATGTCGATGTCGCGGATGCGGCTTTCGGCAGCCTGCAGGTTTTCGGCCGATGTGTCGAGGTTGTTGATTTTGTGCTCAAGACGGTTCTGAATCGCACCGAGCTTGGAACGCTGGGTGGATACCGTGTTGATAGCGCTCTGCAGAGACGTAATCGCCAGCGTCGCACCCGTTGCCGGGGTGGCACCTACTGCGGCTTCACCGCGTGTGCTGATGTTTAAACCGGTCAGTCCAAGCGCTGCAGAAGTCATCGCGCTGATGGAAATATCCAGCGTCTCACCCGCATTGGCACCTGTCTGAATTTTGGCAGCTTGGTTACTCACATCAAATGTGAGCGTTGAGTCAACCAACGCGTCTTCCGAAACGGCATCGCTGAATTCAAAGGTCGCAATACGGCCGCCGCCGAAATCAAGCGTCATTGTGCGTGCCTCGTCTGTGTTGTCAGCCGTGACGGTGACGCCATCGTATGTAGCGCTATAGGGGTTCCCGGCATTATCAGCAAAGACAATGGTTTGGCCAGCGCCCGCGCTGAAGCCCTTGAAGCTCACGCTGACAAGACCTGTCACCGCTCCGGCACCGGCGCCTTCAACCTTAACAGCTGAAGCCGCTGCGATCGACGAGGTGGAGCCGAATGTTCCGTCAAGCAGGTTTTTGTTGTTGAAGGTTGTTTTTCTGGCAATGTCGTCAATTTCGCTGCGGAGAGCATCAAACTCATCCTGCAAAGCGTCACGATCAACATCGTCTTCGTTGGTGTCCGAAGCCGACTGAACAGCCAGCTCATTCATACGCTGTAATATGGAATGTGTTTCTGTGAGCGCACCTTCAGCAGTTTGCACGAGAGAGATCGCGTCGCTGCTGTTTTTGGAAGCCATGTTCAGGCCGCGGATTTGAGCTCTCATCTTCTCAGAAATCGCAAGACCGGCAGCGTCGTCACCGGCGCGGTTGATCTTGGAACCGGAAGACAGTCTCTCGGTCGATTTTGAAACGCTGTTGTTGTTGACAGCGTACTGACGATGAGTGTTCAACGCCATAATGTTGTTGTTAATTCTCATGATATATTTCCTCCATGAAATTTTAATTGAGCATCCATGCTCTTTTGTAACACCCGTGCCGATTTTACGGCGCCATTGTAAAACAGGCTGAGTGATTACACTTGATATATCGGCACATTTCACGTAGACTTAACAAAAAAATGATTCATCGGGGCGAAAAAGTTTATTAATAAATCGGCTCCACATATATTTATATATTTTTTATTGGTTTAGGAAGAAATATGGCAAATGTACTGACGACATTACCCGCAAAAATAGCGGAATCCTTCAAAAAAATGACCAAAGGGCAAAAGACACGGCTGTTTGTGCTGATTGCCATTATTATTGCTATCATCATTGTGGTGTCCGTGGTGCTGAACCAGAAAAACTATGTGGTGGTTTTCTCGGGCAGCGCGGCTGAAGCGGGCGAAGTGATGACAGCACTCGATGAGATGAATGTGGATTACATGCCGCAGGGCGCCGGCACGATACTTGTGGAGGAGAATGCAGCGCCCGGCGTTAAAATGCAGCTTGCGACTCAAGGGTATCCGAGCAGCGGACTTAGCACAGAAATATTCGACAAAGCGTCAGGCCTTGGCATGACGGATATGGAAAAGAATAAATACTGGCAGATGCAGCAACAGGAGAAGTTACGGCAGGATGTTCTGAAAATGGACAAGGTGGAAGACGCATCTGTCAATCTTGATCTGGGCGAATCCAGTTCGTTTGTGCTGTCGAACGATAACACGGAGCCGACAGCTTCTGTGATGCTGATACTGAAGAACAATCAAAAGCTGACCGAGTCCGAAACCAAGTCAATTGCGGAGCTTGTTTCCGGTGCCGTATCCGGCATGACGACCGAGAATGTGCGCATTGTGGATTCCAAGGGCAACGTTTATTCCACCAACGCGAATGATATAACCGGCACGGTGGATACGCAGCTGGGAATTCAGGATGCCGTTCAGCAAAAGCTTCAGACGCAAATTATCAACTTATTGTCGGCGATTGTCGGCGAACAAAATGTGAGAGCCACGGTTAACGTAAAGCTGAATTTCGATTCCAAATCGACCGAGTCGGTGGAATTTGCGCCGCCGGTAAACGGCACCGAAGGCTTGGCCGTCAGCATGAAAGAGCTTGTCGAAGAAATCACCAACAACACAACCGGCGCTGTTGCCGGTATCGACGCAAACGGCACCGCGTCCCAGTATCTGAATGCGCTGAACGAAAACGCCGATAATTCGGTTTACTATCAGGCTTCACGCGAAGCCAATTATGAACTGAACCAGACCAAAACACAGATTGAGCAGGCCAAGGGACAAATTGAGGAACTATCGGTCAGCGTGATTATCAACAGCGATGCGGTGGACGACTATTCGGAGGAGATCAAGCAGCTGGTAGCCACCGCCGTGGGTGTGGATCAAGAGCGAATCACCGTGCTGCCTTTGCCGTTTGCTCAGATTGAGGACACTGCCGTTCAGGACAGCATTGATCAACAGCAAGGCATGCTTGCAAGCATGCAAAGGGCGGAAACAATGCGCCTTGCGATCATATTGGGAACCGTGCTCATCGTTATGTTTTTCCTGTTTATGATCTTCAAGATGTTCACAAAAAAGCCAGAGCCCGTATTGGCTGAGGGTGGGTTTGATTACATAGTTGATGAAGAGACCATGCCTGGCGGAAGAGAACAGCAAATTGAATCGTTCGACGATATCAAGCTGGAGGACTTTGAAAAAACAGACAACAAGCTGAACATACTTGAAGATTATATCGGCAAAAATCCGGAGTCGGTGGCGAATCTGCTTCGCAACTGGCTGAATGAAGATTAAGGAGAACAGACATGGCGCGTGAAAAGCTTTCAACAAAAGAAAAAGCGGCTGTTCTCATGATCACGATGGGGAAGGATTATGCTGCCAAGGTATTTAAATATCTAACAGAAGAAGAGGTGGAGCAGCTTACCTTAAGCATCACCAGCATGCGGCGCGTTGACCCTGAGGTTAAAGAATCGGTGGTTGATGAGTTCATGCAGATGTGCATTGCCAGAAAGTACATTTCCGAGGGCGGTATCGATTACGCCCGCGACATATTAAACAAAGCATTCGGACAAGATCGTACGGATGATTTAATCGGCAGACTGTCCGCTTCACTTCGTGTGAAGCCTTTTGATTTCATACGCAAGGCTGATACGACACAGGTGCTGAACTTTATACAGGGTGAACACCCGCAGACCATTGCGCTGATACTTTCATATGTAGACCCGAAGAACGCGGCACAGATTCTCTCCGCGCTGCCGCTGGAAAAGCAGACGAGTGTTATCGCGCGCATCGCCAACATGGGCATTACATCGCCGGAGTATATCAAAGAGACCGAGCGTGTGCTGGAGAAGAAGCTCTCGACCCTGAGTGTCGGAGATCAGACGATTACAGGCGGCATTGACAGCCTTGTCAACATACTCAACAGCGTAGACCGCGGTACGGAAAGACATCTGCTGGAGGCTCTGGAAGAATCGGATGCTGAGCTTGTGGAAGAGATCAGAAAACGCATGTTCATTTTCGAGGATATCGTCAAGCTCGGAAATCAGTCGATACAGCGCGTCCTCAAGGAAATCGACAATCGGGATCTTGCCATTGCGCTTAAGGGCGCAACCAATGAGGTGGCTAAGGTTATCTTCGATAACATCAGTAAGCGTCTGCAGGAAATGATCAAGGAAGACATGGAATACATGGGGCCGGTCAGGGTCAGAGACGTGGAAGAGTCCCAGCAGAAGATCGTCAACGTGATCAGAAGGTTGGATGACACCGGAGAGATTATCATTGCACGGAATTCAGGAGATGAGCTGATTGTATAAGATTGATAAAACGTTGATCGACAATATGAATCTTAACCGGTCGTTTATTGTGATTACCCCGAAAGAGACGATACGGCGCGAAGAGAAGGTTCTCGAAAAAGCACTCAGCGCGCAAGAAGAGGAACAGCTTCCGCCTGCAGTGCGTGAGATGGCGCATGGTTATATACAGACGGCCAACGAAAAAGCGCAGCAAATCATTTATAATGCGCGGGTCGAAGCGGAGCAGCTCAAAGAAGCGGCACGCAACGAAGGCTATGCACAGGGGCTGGAAGAGGGCAGGCAGGCCGCGGCAGCCGAGCTGCAAGCCAACAATGAAGAGGTGCAAAGCGTGCTGGCCCGCATAGAACAATACCGGCAGAATCTGTATCAGACGCTTGAGTCGGACGTGCTGTCGCTGTCGATGGATGTTGCCGAAAAAATCGTAAATATTGAGATCGACAGAAACGATCAAGTGTTTAAAGACATCATAAAAAAAGCGATTGCGAGCATCCGCCATGCGGATGATTTTTCGCTCTATATCAGTAAAGACGAATACGACAGATATTTTAATGACGGCGGCCAATGGCTCCGCGACGAAGCACCGGTTAAAAACGTCGATATCATTGCAGACGCAAATCTGCCTGCGGGCAGTTGCATTATTGAGGCCGACAGCGAGATTGTGGATGCGGGCATACCGATGCAGCTTAATAAAATCAGCCAGTATTTGAACGAGCAGGTTGAGTGATGTTTGCCAAAACGCAGCGCCTCAAGGATGCGCTTAACAATAAAGATTTTTTTGAATACGGCGGCCGCGTCAGCCAGATTTACGGTTTGACTGTTGAAGCCGTCGGCCTTTCCGCCAAGCTTGGCGATATCTGCCGCATCTACACCGACGATAAATCGAAATTCATACTTTCCGAGGTGGTCGGTTTTAAAGAAAAGAAAGTGCTGCTGATGCCGTTCGGCGATTTGTCCGGCGTGGGGCCGAGCAGCTACGTGGTATCCGACAACAGAGCGCTGAAGGTGCCGGTCGGCAACGACTTTTTGGGCCGCGTGCTCGACGGCCTCGGAAACCCGATGGACGGGCGTGGGCCTGTGAAGCCGGACGACTATTACCCGATTATGAACAACCCGCCAAGCCCGCTGGAGAGAAAACGCATCACAGAGAAGCTGCCGCTTGGTGTGAAGGCGGTGGATTCTATGCTGACGCTTGGGAAGGGCCAAAGAATCGGCATATTCGCAGGCAGCGGCGTTGGCAAAAGCACATTGCTCGGTATGATTGCGAGAAACACATCGGCAGACATCAACGTGATTGTACTGATTGGCGAAAGAGGCCGCGAGGTTCGCGACTTTATTGAAAAGGACCTCAAGGAAGAGGGGCTTAAGCGCTCCATACTTGTGATTGCGACGTCGGATCAGCCCGCTCTGGTGCGTTTGAAGTCGGCGATGGTTGGGACGGCGATAGCGGAGTATTTTCGCAGCCAGGGCCTTGATGTGATGCTGATGATGGATTCGCTGACGCGCTTTGCGATGGCGCAGCGCGAAATCGGTATGGCGATCGGTGAACCACCCGTGTCGCGCGGATTCACACCGTCGGTGTACGCGATACTCCCAAAGCTGCTGGAACGCGCAGGCATGTGCAGCAAAGGCTCCATAACCGGGCTTTATACCGTGCTGGTGGAAGGCGATGATCTTGACGAGCCGATATCCGATACGGTGAGAGGCATATTGGACGGGCATATTGTGCTGACGCGCAAGCTCGCCAACGGCAACCATTATCCGGCGATTGATGTGCTGCAAAGCGTCAGCCGTTTGATGCCGGATGTGATGGAACGGGAGTCTTTGAAAAAGGTGGCATATTTGAAGGGCGTCATGTCTACCTATAAAGACGCGCAGGATCTGATCTCAATCGGCGCATACAAAGCAGGCTCCAGCTCTAAAATTGATGAGGCGATTGCGCTGAATGATGCGATTTTGGGGCTGCTGCGCCAGCAGGTGGACGAACGGTTTTCTTTTGATCAAACGATGGATATCGTCAATCAAATATACGAAATGCGAAGTGAACGCTCATGAAGCAATTTGTATTTTCGCTGCAGTCGTGGTACGACATGCAAATAAGCCTTGAAAAGCAGCACAAGCTGCAAATCGGCATGATTGAAGCGAGAATCAACGCCAGCAAGGATCAGCTTGCGGCGCTGAACGGCTGCTTTGATAAAACGACATGCGAGTTTACTGGCGAAGTCTGTCACGGCATGGTGGTGCACCGCGCTCATCATTACGGCGATTATTTCGAAAGCGCCAAAACATCAATGGCCGCTATCTTAACGCACATCGCGCAGCTTGAGGAAGAAAAGGAAGAATGGATGCAAAAGCTTGTGAATGTGCGCAGAGAGATTAAGCTGCTCGATAATCTGCGTGATAACCAGTACAATGACTATCTTGCTGAGGTTAAGAAGCAGCAAAACAAGTTCATTGACGATCTGGTTTCATATAAAGTATCGATAACGTAAGGAAACGAATATGGATATTCAAGATAGAGACGAAAGACCGGGCGCGGAAAAAGGCGCAAAAAAACAACAGGCCCAAGCAAAAGCCAACCCAATCAAACCCGCACCACCGTCCAGGCCGCAGCCTTCTGCGGGACCCGGAAAAACCGGACAAAATAAAAAAGAAAAAAAGAAGATATCCGGAGCTGCTGTGTTCAGCATTTTTTTGATTATATTGATCATTGCGGGCGCTGCGTGCGTTTATTTTGACGTGGGCGGAATTAAGCAGATCGTGATTGATTTTCTGCAGGCGAGCCAGCCCAAAGTGGAGGGCAAAATGACCGATGCCGAGCTTCGGGCGCTGCAGGCTGACCTTGAAAAACAGCAGGCGGATCTGGAAACCGAAAAAACAAAATTGACTGATCAAAAAGCAAAGCTTAAGGAAAAGCAAAAAACGCTCGATAATACAAAAGGAGAGTTAGACAAGCGAGAAAAGGATATTGCGGCAAGGGAGGCTGCGGCGGCGGAAAAAGAACAGACGCAGCAGCAGCAAACGGATACGGCGGCTCAGGACGAGCAGGCAAAGACTGATATTCAGACTGCTGCCAAGGTGTTTGAAAAGATGGACCCTGTGGCAGCCGCAAAAATGATTACGCCGCTGGAAACGCAGCATATCGTGGATCTGCTGCTCAATATGAGCAGTGAAAGCGCGTCAAAAATACTCTCCAATATGAACTCAAAGACTGCATCAAAAGTTTTGTCGGAGATGATGAAACAAAGCAGTTAAGAAGGAGGCGTTTTGATGCAACGAAAACTGAACAGGAAGGAGGAAGGTCTTTGTCAAACTTGCCTTTGATGTCAATCGAGACACCGATCAATACCGGTACCGATACAAGCAGACAAGCGGCAACGGTGCAGAAAAGCAATGCCGACCGGAAGGAACCGCTGGCATTCAAAAAAAAGCTGGAAGACTGCATCAAGGCGGACGAAGCGCCGTACGGAAACCCTGCTGCGGCCGCGAATCAGTCGATTGACAATACTCAGGATAACAGCATGGCCGCCGATTTGACGGACGAGCAGGCGCAAACTCAAATTGTTGGCATTCTCGAAGGATTCGGTTTGCTGGATTATCAATCTGACCTCTCCTCCGTATCTGTGCAGGACGGTTCGGCAACGAACACTGTCAATCAGATTTTGGAGCAGCTGCTCCAAGGCCTGACACAGACCACAGAGCAAGCAGGAGCGTTGGAGACATATGCAAGGATGCTGTCCAAAGACCAACTGAGCCAGCTCCCTCCTGAGCTGCAGCAGGCCATTGCCAAAGCAGTTGGCGACTATTTGGGCTCGTTCGAGAGTACCAATAATGCACCGGTATCCAATGCCGCGGATGCGGATACAACGCCGGTGATAACGAAGGCTGCCGGTACGGCAGCGGATATTTCGGCTCTGCCGGACCAAATTGCGGCATTGCTCCTCAAGCTGAAAGCTTCCCAGGACGCGAAGACAACGGCTGCGGATACGGTGAAAGCACCGGCAGAAGAAGCGGTGATGCCTGCAAACGCGCAGGCGGGACCCGAGACGGTGAAACCGACACAAGCCAAACCGGAGGTATCCGGGCCTGCTATGGTGCAGCCGACGGATCAGCCGGCAGATGACAAGGCAAACACGGTACAGACGGCAAAATCGTCAAGTCAAGCAACTGCGTCTGAAACGCAGACAGCGCAAAAACCCGACGCGGCGGTGACTGTGCCGCCCGTTTCCGTATCGGCAGCACAAACAGACACCACGATAACAACCGAGAAGGCTCAGCCAAACACCGGTTCGGACTTTGTGAAAGACAATGTGATGCGCATCGTGGACAAGCTGAGCACGCAGGTCAGCGACGGCAAGACCGATTTCGATGTGGAGCTGAAACCCGATTTTCTGGGTAAGGTTAGTATCAAGCTGTCGATGCAAAACGGCGAGATCCGCATGCAGATTAAAACAGACGATGTGAATGTGAAAAGCATGTTTGCCGATCAGGTTTCATCAATGCAGGCGGCGCTCAAAGATAAGGGGATTGCCATTACCAACATCGACGTGACTTATCAAAGCCAGATGCAGACAAGCCCGGATCACCGGTCGTTCAGCCAGGGCGGCAGCTCAAAGAAGCAAAGCGGGCGCAGCCAGGTATCGCTGGATCAGATCGCCGGAACCGGCGTATTTGAGACGATGTCGCAAATAACCGGTTATATGCAGGGCGGAAGTTCCGTTGAATATCTTGCCTAAAAGGAGATTGCGTTATGTCAACAGTAGACGCGGCATCGTCGTCATCGGCGGCAAGGTCGCTTGAGGAATATCAGAAAAGCCAGCGAAAAACAGGCAGCAAGCTCGACCAGAGTGATTTTTTGAAAATTCTTGTGGCTCAAATGGAGAATCAGGACCCGATGGAGCCCACGAGCAATGAAAATTTCATGGCACAGATGGCGCAGTTTTCGGCGCTTGAGGCCATGAACGCGATGAGCTCGAGCTTTGCGCTGACGCAAGCGTACAGCATGATTGGAAAACACGTTTACGTGCAGGACGGATCGACTATCTCGCACGGCATCGTGAGCGGCGTGGTCAGTGAGAAGGGAATCAACTATTTGCTGATCGGTGACAAGTATTTCGACGCGGCAAAAGTCACGGGTGTGATGGATGCATCGAGCGGACAGAACCTTGATGACCAGATTCTTAAGGGAGCCGGGTTGATTGGCAAAACGGTGACAGCAACGATAACCGGCACCGATAACCAAACGACAACAGTCACCGGTAAGGTCGATAAGCTGATTGTGAAGGACGGCGCTTTGTATGCCGTGGTCAGCGGGAAGAACGTGCCGATCTCCAGCATTACGGAAATCGCGACAGAAAGCCCGACGGTAACCGATACGCCGCCGGCAACCGAAACCCCAACTGAGAATGAGGAGGAATAACCACTATGATGCGTTCATTATATTCCGGTGTAACCGGACTTCGTAACCATCAGACAAAGATGGATGTTATCGGCAACAACATTGCCAACGTTAACACAATCGGCTACAAATCGAGCCGTGTGATATTTCAGGATATTTACAGCCAGACGATAAAGCCGGCGTCGACATCGGGCGGCACCAGCGGCGGCACAAACCCGCAGCAGATCGGTCTTGGTGTGCAGGTTGCGACTATCGACGTGATGCACACAAAAGGCACGCCGCAGTACACCGGCTACGCGCTGGATCTTTCAATTGACGGCGACGGTTATTTCGTGATATCGGACGGCACGGAGATGACCTACACGCGCGCCGGTAATCTGTATACCGATTCTTCGAATCGGCTGGTTGACGCGAACGGCAACTATATTATGTGCGTCAATGCGAACATGACCATACCCAATCCCGCTTACCCGGCTCCGCCGCTGCCCAATCCTGATAACATTCCCGAGACGCTTCCGGATACGCAGTATGTGACGGGCGATCTGCATTATCTGACAATTCCGGCAGGCTACACCGATATTTCGATCAACAAAGACGGTGAGGTTGTGGGGCTTGATGCAACAAACACGAGCCAGAAGCTGGGCGTTGTGGCCATTGCGAAGTTCGCAAACCCAAACGGCCTTGAAAAAAGCGGTGAAAACTCGTACAGGACAACGGTGAACTCGGGCGAACCTCAGTATGTGAAACCGGCCACGAACGGCGCAGGCAAGCTGAATCCCGGCACACTGGAAATGGCGAATATCGACTTAACGGCAGAGTTTGCCGACATGATCGTCACACAGAGAGGCTTTCAGGCCAACTCGAGAATTATCACAACTACAGACCAAATGCTCGAAGAACTGGTGAATATGGTTAGATAATTGGCCCGCAGATAAAGCGGGGGAGTGTTTCCCCCGCTTTATAGAATAACTAAGGGGGATGATGCATTTGATTCGCGTTCATCGCTTAAACGAACAGGAATTCTTAATCAACTGCGAGTTGATTGAGTTTGTTGAGGAAACACCGAACACTGTGATATCGATGGTATCAGGGCGCAAAATTGTGGTGAAAGAGACCAGTGAGGAAGTTGTGCGGCTGATCATTGAGCATAAACGCAAGATTTTCTGCGGAATCAGTATTGAGGAAAAGTTGAGGTAAGATTTTGTGGAGAAAACGACCTTAATCGGTATTTTGGCCGGGCTTGGCTGTATCGGTGTATCCATATTGATTGACGGGCAGCTGGATTCATTTTTTAACATTCCATCAATTTTTATCGTATTTGGCGGCGTCATTGCGTCTACGGTTGTATCCTACCCCGGCAAGGCGCTAAAAAGCCTTAAAACAGTGATGAAGAAAGCATTTAAAACAGTTAAAATCGATCTTAACGAAGATATTGAATTGATTATTCGAATTGCCAATATTGCGCGAAGAGAGGGACTTCTCGCTCTTGAAGATGCTATACAGGACGTTGACAATCCGTTTATGCAAAAAGGAATTATGTTGATTGTTGATGGTGCTGACGCAGAATTGGTTAAAAATGTGCTGGAAACAGAAATTTCATTTATTGAGGATCGGCATTCGCAGGGTCAGGCAATTATCCTCAGTATGTCTGCCTATTCTCCCGCGTATGGTATGATCGGTACGTTGATCGGCCTTATCAATATGCTTAAGGATTTAAGTGATATGAATAAGCTGGGGCCGAGCATGGCCGTTGCGCTTGTTACAACCTTCTATGGTGTTGTACTTGCAAACTTGGTGTTTACACCCATCGCAAAAAAGCTCAAAATGCAAAGCGACATGGAATGCTTACAAAAAGAACTCTATCTGGAAGGCTTACTCTCTATACAGGACGGCGAAAACCCCCGTATTATCAAAGATAAGCTGACCGCTTTTATATCGCGGCGTGATCTGAAATCAAGCGCCGAAGACGAGGTCAAGGAGTTGTAGTTAAACGGAGGCGAGCCTATGAGAAGAAGAAAAAAAGATGATTCGTCAGATGGCGGCGCATATTGGATGGATACATATGGCGATATGGTCACATTATTGCTGACCTTTTTTGTTCTGCTTTTTTCTTTTTCCACGATCGATGCTCAAAAATGGGAAGAGATCGTCAGCTCGCTCTCGGGCACGCCGTTTGTGGCAATACAGGCGCTGGACCCGGGTGACGTGAAGGCAGACATACAGCCGCTTGATGAGACATCGTGGGATTTACCTGAACCCACGCCGTCGCCAGACCCCTCGGAGCAAGCGATTAACGCCGAGAATCAGGCGCGGATTGCGGAGATCAAAGAGCAGTTTAATGAGCTGTACGATAAGATTAAATCACACGTAGAGATTAATGGGCTGCAGGAAGATCTCAATGTGACAATGCAGGACAACGCGATATTGATGACGATGAATGAATCGGCGCTTTTTAACTCGGGCAGTGCCGTGCTTATGCCCAAGGCGAAGGAAATACTTCCTGCAATTTGCGATATTCTTAAACAGTACGATTCTTTGATAAGTTGGATACGTATTGAAGGACATACGGATAATGTGCCAATACAAAACGGTCAATTCAAAAACAATTGGGAGTTATCTGATGCAAGAGCGGGAAGTGTGCGTGATTTTCTTCTGCAAATAAATGTTAACGGGTACAAGCTTTACCCGGCTGGTCTGGGAGAATTACACCCTATCGCCAGCAATGATACCGATGAAGGGAAAGCCCACAACCGCCGGGTTGATTTTGTTATCGAAAGTGTACTTAAGGATAATGCAAATCTATTAAAGAATATTGAGGAATAAGCCTATGAAAAAGATTTTGATTATCGTCGGAGTGGTATTGGTGGTAGCGGGCGCTGCTGTCTATTTCTTGTTTTTGGCACCGCCGCCTGAGCTTGAAACGATGTTTTACGTGCCCGGCGACTATTTTGTGACCAACATTGCCGACAGCACACGGCTTTTAAAGGCCACGATCGTGCTGGAAATATCCACAACGCAGAAAGACGAGGTTACCAAGTATTTAACTGAGAATAATCATATTCTGCGCGATGCCATCGTTTTTACGCTGAGAAGCAAAACCGAAGAGGAACTGCGAAGCCAAGGGATTGAAGATCAGCTGCGTACAGAAATTGTGAGCAATTTGAAGGAAAAGATGGGGCTTGACTATATTACAACGATCTATTTTAATGATTATGTGATACAATAGTGTAAACAGCTGCTCTCAAAGGAGAACAAACTTGGCGAACATTTTATCCCAAAATGAAATAGATGAACTGCTGAGCGTTTTAACGTCGGGCAAAGACTCCCATGTGGAGGAAGCGCCGGCTGAGGACACTCAGACTGTTAAAAAATATGATTTTCGCACAGCCAACAAATTCTCCAAGGAACAGATGAGGACGCTCCATTTTATTTATGATACTTATGCGAGCCGTCTTTCTACGTATCTCTCGGGCACATTGCGAGCTTTATGCGAAGTAGACGTGATTTCCATTGAGGAACAGTCTTTCTCTGAGCTCAGCAACTCCATGCCCTCACCGGTGGTGGTATCCATCATCAGTATGCCGCCGCTGCAAGGCAATTCGCTTTTTGTGATTTCATCCGCGGTATCTTATGAGATCATCAGCCGTTTGCTGGGCGGGGCGGGCGAGATGCAAGCCTTTGATAAACCGTTCACTGAGATTGAGCTGTCTTTAATGGAACGCATCATAAAAAAAATGCTCACGCTTATGAACGAGTCATGGGAAAAGATCAACAAGATTGACGTGCGGCTGGAAAGAATTGAAACCAGCTCGCAATATGTGCAAATTGTATCCTCAAACGAGCCGATTGCCATTATCACCATGAATGTGAAGATTGGCGGCATATCTGATATTATCAACATTTGTATTCCCAACGTAGCGGTGCAGCCAATTGCCAAAAAGCTGGTTATGAAAACGTGGTATGCGGAACAGGATTTCAGCAAGCGCTCGCTGAATGTTAGCGAATTACAGCAAGGGCTGTCGGGTGTTACGTTAACAATGAGCACCGTATTTAATCAAATTGAAGCCACTGTTCGTGACATACTGAACACGCAGGTTGGCGATGTAATAAAAATAGAACACAGTATACATACCCCGGTGACGGTAAAAGTTGAGCATATCCCCAAGTTTAAAGGGTTTGTCGGTATGCAGGGCTCAAACTTTGCTGTCAAAATCGTGGATATTTTGGAGGAGGGTCTAGCGGATGAGTCAGATGCTGGGCAGCGATAGTGATCCCGTCAATAACGATATGGACATGACACTCTCTGATCAGGAAAAGGATACGCTCGGAGAGATCGGCAATATATGCATGGGAACGTCGGCAACCACGTTATCGACGCTGCTGGGCAAACGCGTCAATATCACCACGCCGCGCGTGAGCACCTGCAGGGGCTGTGAGTATCTGAACGATTACGAAAGGCCAACGGTTGCAACCGAGGTTTCTTACACACAGGGTATTGACGGCACCAATGTTTTTTTACTTAAGAAGGAAGACGCTCTGGCTATCACGCAGGTTTTGGTGGGGCCGGATGCGGATGTAGAAGAGCTTTATTTAAGTGCCATCAGCGAAGTGATGAACCAAATGGTTGGATCGTCGTCCACGTCGCTTGCTGATTTGTTGCATGTGAGCATTAATATCTCACCGCCGGTTGTTCGCGAGCTGACGCGTGACACAGTAACGGTTTCAGACGGCGAACTGCTGATAAGAGTAAGTTTTCGTCTGGAAATTGAAGGTTTGCTGGTTAGTAACCTTGTGCAGATTATGCCCTTTGAATTCGGTAAAAATCTTGCGCGAAAGCTGATCGGTGATGTACCGGAATCGGCCCCGCCGCCACCGGCAGCGCCGCCGACACCACCGGCCCCGCCGCCACAGCCGGCCCCGCCGCCACAGCCGGCAAGGCCTGTGCAAACAGCACCGCCGATGGACCAAGCACCGGCGGCAAAGGAAAAGGATGATATACGGATGCGAAACGAAGAGAAGGTAGAATTAAAAGCGGTTAAATTCGAATCGTTTGATAACAAAGGCAGTGACTATTTAATGGAGCATCCCGAAATGGGAAAGAACATTGATCTGATCATCGATGTACCGCTTCATGTGACGGTGGTTCTGGGCAAAACCCGCAAGAGCATTAAAGAAATTTTAGAGTTCGGCCGTGGGTCGATCATCGTTCTTGACAGACTGGCGGGTGAGATGGTTGATGTGCTTGTGAACGGCAAGCTGTTTGCCAAAGGCGAGGTTGTGGTTATCGACGATAATTACGGTGTCCGTATCACAGAAATCACATCGGAACAACACAAAGAAGCTTAAAAAAACGCCCTTATTTTGGGGCGTTTTAAGTTTGTGGTCGATGTACCGGGGCTTTTATTATAGGCCCTTTTGTTTTTCGGCCATTTGAATCATCCGCTTCACCATTTCGCCACCGATCGGCCCGCCTTGGGAGCCGTTTTCTTTGGCTGACAGATTGCCTTTGTACTCATCGTTGTTTTCTTTGCAATACTGCGTCCTGCCGATTTCCGAAGCACATTCCATTTTAAACTGCGTCCACGGATGATCGGGACCGTATTTTCTTTTTCCTGATGCCATTTTTTTATTCCTTTCTGCTTGCAATACATTTTTTCTTGAGCTTAGTCTTTGCAGAAACGGAAAAAATAAAGCTGTTAATTATACACAGGCTAATGAAATATATTATAGATAAGCTATCCGTTAAATATAAACAGTAATAAGAAATAATGTATTTCGAACAACGGTGATATAGTTACAGAAAACCGTTCACACTTAAACTATAGTTGGAATTGTGAAATAAATACCGATTCGACTTCCTAAGGAGTGTTATATATGAAATTAGAAGTCATTAAGCACAAATGCCCGCAAAATCATCCGTGTCCGTCCGTCAGGGTCTGTCCTGCCGAGGCGTTATCTCAGCAGGGTTTCAATGCGCCTGATGTGAATCAGGACAGATGCATCGAATGCGGAAAATGCGTGCGTTTTTGCCCGATGGGTGCGTTGTCATTACAGGAAGAGAGGTAAACATATGAAAGTTGTCATTGTGGGCGGTGTGGCCGGCGGGGCCAGCTGCGCGGCGCGTTTAAGGCGGCTCGATGAGTCTGCTGAAATCATCATGATCGAAAAAGGTCCGTATATCTCGTTTGCAAACTGCGGGCTTCCTTATCACGTCGGCGGCGTGATTGAAAAGCGTGAAAAGCTGCTGCTGCAAACGCCCGAATCGTTCAACGCGCGGTTTCATGTGGATGTGCGCGTTAACAGTGAAGTGAAAAGCATCGACAGAGCCAATAAAACCGTATCGGTTGTTCGTGATGGGCATGCGTATGACGAAAGCTACGACGTGCTTGTGCTGTCTCCGGGATCGACGCCGATCGTGCCGAACATTCCGGGCGCAGACAGCGATAAAGTCAAGCCGTTGTGGAACATTCCGGATATGGACGCAATCATCGCGCTCATGAATCAGTCGGAGGCCAAAACGGCTGTCGTTGTCGGCGGCGGCTTTATCGGTATCGAGATGGCGGAAAACCTGAAGCACGCGGGGCTTTCGGTGACCTTGGTCGAAATGCTCGATCAGGTGATGGCACCTGTTGATTATGAGATGGCGCAGATTCTTCATAAACATCTGGTGGATAACGGTGTGACACTGGCGCTTGGTGAGCGCGTGGAGCGTTTTGACGAGACAGCGACCGGCGTAACGGTCGTAACGGATAAACACAGCATTCCTGCGGATATTGTGATTCTGGCTATCGGGGTGCGTCCCAATTCGTCTTTGGCAATTGACAGCGACCTTAAAACGAATGAACGCGGCGGCATCGTGGTGGATGAGCATTTAAAAACCTCAGATGAAAACATATACGCGGTGGGCGATGCGATTGAAGTGGAAAACTTTGTGACACGAGAAAAAACGATGATACCGCTCGCGGGCCCGGCCAATAGAATGGGCCGTATGGCCGCAGACAACATCTGCGGGATGAAAAGGAAATACAAAGGCACACTCGGGTCGTCGGTGGCTAAGGTGTTTGATATGACGGTGGCTTCCACCGGGCTCAACGAAAAGCAGTTGAAAAGCGCGGGCAAAAATCTGCATGAGGATTTTGGTGTGATAATCATTCATCCGCTGTCTCACGCGGGCTATTACCCGGGCGGCATGCCGCTGACGCTGAAGCTGCTGTTCTCAAAACCGGATGGCCGTGTGCTGGGTGCGCAGGCTGTTGGCTATAAGGGTGTTGAAAAGCGCATTGATGTGGTGGCATCGGCCATGCATTTCAATGCCACCGTATACGATCTGGAGGAGCTCGAGCTCTGTTACGCGCCGCCATTCTCGTCCGCGAAGGACCCGGTGAACATGGCGGGCTACTCGGCGGATAATATTCTATCCGGCGTGCTGAAAAACATTACATTCGGGGAGCTCAAAGCGCTGGGCAGCGACGCGGTGTTTATCGACGTGCGCACATCTGCCGAGGTGTCGATGGGCGCGATACCCGGCAGCATTAATATTCCCGTGGACAGCTTCCGGGAGAAGATGCAGACGCTCGACAAAAATAAAACCTATATTGTTTACTGTGCTGTAGGCATAAGAGCGTATATTGCGGCGCGCTTGATGAGCCAAAACGGTTTTAAGGATGTGCGCAATCTGGCGGGCGGATACACAACGTACCGCATCGCCAGCAAGGATTACACAATGAGCGCGGATGCCCAAAAACCCGGCAAGCCTGAGAAAAGCGTGCCCAAAGCGGCACCGGGCAATACCATTACAGTGGATGCGTGCGGGCTGCAATGCCCCGGCCCCGTCATCAAGCTGTATGAAGCCATGCTGGATGCCAAGGACGGTGATGTGATTAACATCACCGCGACAGATCCCGGTTTTTTTGCGGATGCCGCTTCATGGTGTGCGCGTACGCAAAACACGTATCTGAAGGGTGAGAAAACCGATGCCGGTTTTTCTGTCTGGATAAAGAAAGGTATTGAAGAAGGCGATAAATCGGGCGATGTGCTTAAATCAAGCGGCGGGAACGACAAATCCATGGTGGTGTTCAGCGGAGACATGGATAAAGCGCTCGCGAGCTTCATTATTGCGAACGGTGCGGCGGCGATGGGCCGCCGCGTGACGATGTTCTTCACGTTTTGGGGACTCAACATACTGCGCCGCCATGAAAAGGTGAAGGTGAAAAAGTCGTTCATAGAGAAAATGTTTGGGGCGATGATGCCGCGCGGTACAGCAAAGCTCAAGCTCTCCAAAATGAACATGATGGGCATGGGCTCTAAGATGATGAAGGGCATCATGAAAAAGAAAAATGTCGCGACGCTGGATCAGCTGATTGCGCAGGCAAAGAAGAGCGGCGTGCGGCTGGTGGCCTGCACGATGTCGATGGATGTGATGGGTATTCATCACGAGGAGTTGATAGACGGCGTGGAGCTTGCCGGTGTGGCCTCTTACCTCGGCGCGGCCGAGAGCAGCGATACAAACCTGTTCATCTGACTGAATAAAATCCATTCAAAAATGAGAAGCCTGTACCGCGTGATACAGGCTTCAAAGTGTCAATAAACGAAAAAGTTACGGTGGGTGTCATTCTGAACGAGTGTAGCGAAGTGAAGAATCTGTCTCAACAGATCCTTCGTCGCTTCGCTTCTCAGGATGACATAAATAGTTGCTTTACATAACAATGACAAAAGCGCCTTAATTGATACACAAAAGGCCTGTACCGCGTGATACAGGCCTTTAACCGTTCAAATTACATATCCTGAGTCGTACTGCTGCTGTCATCCGGGGGAGCTGTCGGCTGCGGCTGGCCAGATGCCTGCTCTGCCGATTGGGGCTGAGCAGCAGATGCAGGTTGCTGCGCATAGCCCTGCTGAGGATAATTTTGATATGGTTGTTGGCCATAGCATGGATGCGGTTGCTGCGCATAGCCTTGTGGCGGCTGACCATAGCCTTGGTACGGCTGCTGAGGGTAGCCATAGCCCGGATACGGCTGATACGGCGGCTGGCCGTAGCCTTGACCATAGGGAACCGAAAAGGCTTTCGGGCCGCTGAATGCAATAATCGCGGCAATGACGGACAGCAATTCTATTATCAATATGAAAACACCAAACAACAAACCGGCACTGTCATAATCATAATAGGAAGCCATCGCTGACCCAATAACGCTGATAAGAGACACGATAAGCAGCGGCAAGCTGGACACCATCATCATCACGCCGCCGGCGATACGGTTGCTGCCGACAACGCAGCCGCCGACAAGATTGACGATGGTGACGATAAACACCAATCCGAGTATGATCCAAATCGTGCTCGTTTCCGCAGATAAGTTAAGCATATAAGTAAAAGAGGAGGCGACCAAACCGCCAAGAAGAAAAATGATACCAAGAATAATGTTGAATATGCCTGCAATAAGACCCATGATAAATGCAGATGTTTTTCCTTTTTGATTCATACAAGCCTCCGATAAATTTGGTGAAAGCCATCATTGAGATGGCAAAAAGAACAGGATACGCTCAAATTGACAAAATAATTCTACCTTATGAAAACACTTGCGTCAAACGGTTTCGGTTTGCCGCTCTGAAACCTTTACATAATTTCATTTTGGCCGGGGATGGCTTAAAAGCTTGGTTTGGCCGAGTAAAATATGATATAATAAACAAAAAGGAGGGGCGTATGATGCAAGATAACAGGATTTCAGATGCGGTCATACACAGGCTGCCCAAGTACTACCGGTACCTGTCCGAGCTGGAAGCCGCCGGAATTGAACGCGTGTCGTCGTCACGCATGAGCCATGATATGAGCCTCAACGCGTCTCAAATCAGGCGCGATCTTAACTGCTTCGGCGGTTTTGGGCAGCAGGGATACGGGTATCAGGTGAACCGTTTAAAACAGGAGATTATGAAGATACTCGGTATCGGCTCAACTTACCGGGCCGTGGTGGTGGGCGCGGGCAATATCGGGCAAGCCCTTTTAAAATACCGGCATTTTGCGGATGAGGGTTACGACATCATTGCGGTTTTTGATTCCGACGCGCATCAGATCGGTAAAGATGTCGGGGGCAAGGCAATCCGCCCCATGTCTGAACTGAACGATTTTGTAAAGGGAAACAATGTGGATATCGGCATTATCACGGTGCCCAAGGCCAATGCGCAAAAAACAGCCGATATGCTCGTCAGCCTTGGTGTTAAGGGGATATGGAATTTCGCGCCCGTGGATGTGGAAGTCAGGCGCGGAGTCAGCGTGCAGAATGTGCACCTGAGTGACAGCTTATATATTCTTTCCTATCATATGAGGGAACAAAGTGAAAACAATTAACATAAGCAGCTCAAAGAGATGTGAGCTGATTGATATTACACCCGAAGTTCGCCAGGCGGTAAAGGAAAGCGATACGACAAGCGGGTTGGTGTGTGTGTTTGTGCCGCATACCACGGCGGGTGTCTCCATCAATGAAAATGCCGACCCGGACGTGAGACGCGATGTGCTGTTTGCGCTGGACCGCGCAGTGCCGGATGCCGGGTTCTATCACGGAGAAGGGAATTCAGATGCCCACACAAAGGCCCTGATGACCGGGTTTTCCCAAACGGTGATCATTGAAGAAGGGCGATTGATTCTCGGAACATGGCAGAGCATATACTTTTGCGAATACGACGGGCCGCGTCAGCGTAAGGCACATATTAAGATAATAAAAAGTCCCGGTTAATGAGTCATGACAAAATTGTAAAATCAATGACAATACATGCTTTCGTATTTACAACGGCATTAATTTATTGTATCTTAAGCTGAGTTGTTGCATAGCAGAAAGGGGAGTCTGAGCGTTGCAAAAACGACGGAAACAAAACGACACGTATAAAATGCTGATGATGGCATTTGGCATATTGATCGTGGTGCTGATTGTGGTGCTGATATTGCTGCTGGCTGGCGTGGATAAAACGGCCGAGCAGCGGGAAGCCGGCCTCGTGGAAACGGGGCGGTTTTTAAGCGGTGTCTCCGTAGAAGGTGTGGATCTTTCAGGGCAGACGATGGAAGAGGCATTGGCGGATGCGACATTACAGTCGATCGCACAGCAAAAAGAAGCCGGTTTCACCTATACATTTACGGCCGGTTCCAATCAATACACATACAGTGCTACGGAACTCGGTATCACATCCAGCCTGCAGCAAACGCTGATTGAGGCAATGAAGTACGGGCAGCTGGCAGACGGCGAGACACTCAGAGAGCAGAAGCAGCAGGCCAAGGAAAGCGGCTACGATTTCAAGCTCGGTATGCATGGCGACGAAGCGGTTGTGCTGGAAAAGCTGACTGCACTGAAGCCGTCGATGGATAAACTGCCGCAGGATGCGACGCTAAATATCAGAGACGATGTGCAGGGTGAGGCACGCTTTGAATATATCGATGCCGTAACGGGTGTGGATATTGACGCGGCGGCTTTTGCAAAGCTGCTGTGCCAAAAAATCAACAGCGGTGATGTCAGCCCTTTGGAAGCGCCCGCCATTATAACGAATCCAAAGATTAATATCGAAACGCTGAAAGCGAACACGAAGCTGATCAGCAGCTATCAGTCGAGCTTTAAAGGCGGCAGCCTTGAAAACAAAGACCGAGTGACCAACATTCGCATCATGGCAGACGTTGTAAACGGCACCGTGATAGAGCCGGGTGTTACATGGTCTATCAACGATGCAGCCGGCCCCAGAAACGACAAAACGGCCAAGACGATCGGCTGGGCGTATGCGCCGGGCATTGCGGACGGTAAATACCGCATGGAAGTGGGCGGCGGTGTGTGTCAGGTATCAAGCACGCTTTATAACGCGGCGATTCGTGCGGAATTAACCATCGTGGCCAGAAGGCCGCACAGCTGGCCGTCGAACTATATCCCCGAGGGCATGGATGCGACAATCAGTACCGACAGCCCCGACTTGAAGCTCAGCAATCCTTACGATATGCCGATATACATTGAGACGGTGCTCAATGAAGACGAGAAAACGCTGACTGTGAATATTTACGGGCCGCCGCTGGCACACGGCTACATCGTTGATTTCGAGAACAAGAAGGTGGCGTTTGAACCCGCGCCGGAGCCGGTTATTCACTATAATGCGGCGGTCGATAAAGAAGGTGCTCCGATTCCCGTTGGACAGAAGGTGGTTTGGAAAGAAAGCCACGCAAGCCAGACGTGGGACGTTTATAAGCTTTATAAGGATGCCGAAGGCAATGTGGTGAAGCGTTTTTCGGAGCCCTTCTCTCACAACGTCTATAAATCGTTCACAGGTGAGATATATGTAAACGGGCCTGATCCGGATGCACCGGTGGCACCTCCTGCACAATAACGGGCTAAAGCCGTATCTGTGAATTTTTGTTTCGATTTACAAACGGGCTTGATTATTATATGATAGATAAAGCTGGACATAGCTAACTGGAGGAAGAACGAATGGCCGAAGAGGCAACAATCACCGTGGTGAAAAAAGGCGCGAGAAAGCCTGACAATAAACTTAAAGTTATTTTAATCGTGGCTGCTGGTGTGCTCGTTGTGGGGCTCGGTGTGGCAGCTGTGCTGCTGCTGGGCAATACCAGTGCAGCCAATGTTGAGCGCATTATCGAGTTCAATACAGTGGCCCAGGGCATATCGGTACACGGTATCGATATCTCCGGCATGACGGAGGAGCAGGCTCTTGAAGCCACCAAAGACGTGGAAAGCCAGATAATGGGCGGAACCCAGCTTCAGTTCGACATCGGCGGCGAGATAAAAATGCTGGATGCACCGTCTGTCGGGCTGACGACTGATTATAAAGATGTGATTGAACAGGCCATTAAGTTTGGGCGCACCGGCGACTTTGCCACGCGTATGACGGATCTTGCAGCGGCGGAAAGCGGAAAGAATTTTGAGGTTAGTGTGAATGCGGACGAAGAGTCAGTAAAATCGGCATTAGCCGCTCTTGATACCTCACTTAACGTGGCGGCACAGGATGCGTCGTTTGTGTTTATGAAAGACGGCTACTTTGCGGATGGCACGCCTTATGACCCGGCCACTTATGATGCGGCCACCAAAGGGGCGCCGCAGCTTGTGATGCTGGCAGACGATCAAAAGCCGAACAAATTCAGATACGAATACTGGAACAACAACAAATACGTTGAAGGATACATCCCCACACAAGCCAATATCTCACGGTTTTTATATACGCCAGAAAAGCGTGGATTGGCCACAGATGTGGCCGAATTGACCGCGTTGGTTCTCAAGGCGGTGGAAGACGGCGATTTAAGCTCTGTGATTACCGCGCCGACGACTGTGACGGAACCGACCGTAAAGCTTGATCAAATCAAGGCACAGACGCAGCTGATTGCATCGTGGACAAGCAGCTATTCCAAGCATAACAACGGAAACCGTATTAAGAACGTTGCCAAAATGCTGGGCATTGTGAACGGAACGGTATTAGAGCCGGGCGTGGTGTGGTCTATCAATGAGACGGCAGGGCCGAGAAGCATTTCGAAAGGTTGGTACGAAGCGGCCGGAATCAAAGGCGGCGCCTACGTGCCCGATCCGGGCGGCGGTGTCTGTCAGGTATCGAGCACGCTTTATAACGCATGTATTCGCGCAGGTGTTGGGATTGAGAGTGCGACGCACCATTCTATCATCTCCGATTATATACCCATCGGCCTCGATGCGACGATCAGCACAGGCAGCCCTGACTTAAAGCTGAAGAATGTGAATGCGACACCGATGTATATCGTTACGTATATGAACAGAGACGAGCAGAATGTAACTGTTGAGATATACGGGACACCGGTGGTAGACCCCACCCACGGCGACGTGATACTGACCTATGAGTCGAAAAGAGGCGGAACGGGTGCAACGCCGGCGACAGACTATTTTTATAACGCTGTAGCAACGCCCGACGGTACGCCGATAACCCCCGGTGCATCAGTAACGTATCGGGAAGCGCGTGGGTCTACTTCGGCAACAGCCTATAAAATTATTAAAGACCTGCAGGGTAAAGAGTTGAGCAGAGACGTTTTTGAAAAGCATACTTACAGATCGTATACTGGACAGGTGTATGTCAATGGTCCTGACCCGTCTATTCCGGTGATACCGGTGCCAGATCCGAATGCACCTGTGCCAACAGCATAAAAAAGTTGTCAAAATGCTTAAAAACCGCATGGAATGGGCGAATTTAATCGTATCGGTGTTGACGGATAAATAGTTTGATGATATGATGATGCTAATGAGGTTTATGCGGTTGTGATAGACCGCATATAAATCCTATGGTCGTCCGAAGCCGAAGAAAAGAGTTTCTAGCCGCGTGTTTGTTTCAAACATGTATCCGGAGTTAAGAAATGTCATCTCGTCTTTAAGTACCATGGTTACAAAAAAGGAGAAAAAATGTTTGAAGACAAGACACTGACGTGTGCGGATTGCGGTTCTCATTTTGTGTTTACCGCGTCTGAGCAGGAATTCTATCGGGAAAAGGGTTTTGAGAACGAACCCAAGAGATGTCCGCAGTGCCGCCAGAGCAGAAAGCATCAGAAGAGAACGAGCGATCGTCCTATGTTTGATGCCACCTGTGCAGAGTGCGGTACCACGACCAAGGTTCCGTTTCAGCCCACGGGCGAGAGACCTGTATATTGCAGCGATTGCTTCAGAGCAAGAAGAGATCGTTACTAAGGTTAATCAGCACAATAGCGCCGTGTTCCATGTGAATGCGGCGTTTTTTGTTTGAAATCCAGTAGAACGTATATGTAAGCTGACTGATGATTGTAAAGTCATATCGGTTGTCTTACCTGCCCATCATTCCTCCCTCAGTCGTCTTGCGGGACAGTCTCTTGGGAGAGAAGTGGTATTTATCGCACGCAAGCCCGATAATGGATAGAGCGAGTTTATCAATACGACTGTGTGTTGATGGCAGGGTGACGATTCATTCCTGTCGCTAGCGGAATCAGTCGCGTTATACAGAAGGGCTTCTGCGTTAAGTACATTGATTTCTCTTCGAAAGAGTGAACATTTGCCGACGACCGTATATTTGTGTTTGACGCTGAATGGGCGGCAGTGGTACAATACGAAAAATAACGGAGTGTGCACGGAGGGGTATATCAATGAAGAATAATTTATATTGTGAAATTCTCGACATGCTGGAGCAGGATGCCAGAGCCAGCATAGACGATATGGCCTTGATGACCGGCGCTTCGGCAGAGCAGATAAAAGAAGCCATTTCTAATCTGGAGCAGGAAAAGATCATCGTCAAATACACGGCGATTGTCAATAGAGAAAAAGTGGCTTCGGAGGAAGCCGAGGCACTGATTGAGGTTAAAGTTGTTCCCAAGCGCGGGCTTGGATATGATGATCTGGCGGAACGGATTTACGGTTTTAACGAAGTCAAATCCGTCTATCTGATGTCCGGCACGTATGATCTGTCTGTGGTGATACGCGCAAGCAGCATGAAGCAAATATCGCAGTTCGTTTTTGAAAAGCTGGCGGTGCTCGAAGGCGTTTCGAGCACGGTGACGCACTTCATCATGAGAAAATACAAAGAGCAGGGCGTTATACTCACAGCGAAAGAGCAGGAGGAAAGGCTGGTGGTATCGCCATGACGATGGAACAAAAAGTATCGACAGTCGTAAAAGATATGCCGCCTTCGGGTATACGCAAGTTCTTTGACATCGCCAGCGAAATGAAAGACTGTATTTCGCTTGGCGTCGGCGAGCCGGATTTTGACACGCCGTGGAATATACGCGAAAGCGCCATATACTCACTGGAAGCTGGGCGGACGCATTACACATCGAATCACGGCAGCACCGAACTGCGTAAAGCCCTACGCGATTATATGGATATGCGTTTCGGGCTGACGTATGATATCAGCCAGATTGTTGTCACGGTGGGTGCAAGCGAAGGCCTTGATCTTGCGTTTCGGGCAATTATGAACCCGGGTGACGAGGTGATTGTGCCGGCACCGTCTTATGTGGCTTATATGCCCGGTGTGACGTTGGCGGGCGGAAAGCCCGTGCCCATGATATTAACGGAAGAGGATCAATTCCGCATTACGCCCGAAAGCCTGAAGGCAGCGATTACGAGCAAATCCAAAGCGGTAATCATCGCTTTTCCCAACAATCCGACAGGCGCCATCATGACGAAAGAGGATTACGAAAAAATCGTGGATATCATCATTGAACACGATTTGGTTGTGATTGCGGATGAGGTATATGCTGAGCTGACCTACGAGAAACAGCATTTTTCTATCGCCCAGCTGCCGGGTATGCAGGAGCGTACCATCGTCATCAGCGGCTTTTCCAAAGCGTTTGCAATGACGGGTTTTCGTCTTGGCTATGCGGCCGGGCCGAAGCCGTTTATTGATGCGATGGTCAAGATTCACCAGTATACAATGCTGTGTGCGGCAGGTATGAGCCAAGATGCAGGAACCGAAGCGTTGCGCTATGAGTGCAGTCATGATTTTGTGCAGATAAAACAGATGGTGCGAGAATACAACCGCCGCAGGCGTTTGATGTACACATCTTTTAACGAAATGGGTTTAAAATGCTTTGAGCCGCTAGGCGCGTTCTATGTTTTCCCCAATATCAGTTCAACGGGGCTCAAATCCGATGAGTTCTGTAAGCGGCTGCTGTTTGAGAAAAAGGTGGCTTGCGTGCCGGGTACTGCTTTTGGGGATACGATGCATAATTTTATGCGCTGCTCATATGCAACCTCATTTGAGAACCTTAAAGAGGCCCTTGTCCGCATCAAAAGCTTTGTGGACAGTCTTAAATAAAAAAGCTCAAAAACGGCTGATTCGGCCGTTTTTTATTTGGCTCGACTATCAAGAAAATGGTTACGACGGATAGTCACAAGCCGCATGCAAGCGATAAAGAAAAATGACGAATGATTAAGTTTTTCTTGAATAACCTGCTGTATTGGCGATATTTCACGAAATGCAGAAAATAATGACCAATAATAGACTTAGACTAACTTTGACCAAATAGTTATAATTCAATTAACACAAACGAAAAATAACGAGGAGGAATGTATCATGACATTTTTACCATATCAGGGACAATTGGTTGGCGGAAGGCTGTGGAAAGATTTTTTCGACGAGACTTCTGTGGCTGCGGTGAGAGCCAACATCAAGGAAGAAGCAGAGGCATATGTGGTGGAAGCCGAGCTGCCGGGCATTAAAAAAGAGGACATCACGCTGATTTGCGAAAAGGGCGTGCTGACGATAACCGCCAAGGCGCAGGAGCAAAAAGACACCGAGCAGGGCCGCTATATTCACAAAGAACGCACGGAGGGAGAGCTGATCAGGCGGTTTGCGCTTAAAGACATTGAGGAAGAAAATATTTCGGCAAAGCTCGAAAACGGTATTTTGTATGTGACGCTGCCCAAACAAAAGGCACACGAAAAACATATTGAAATCGAGTAATTACGATT